>NZ_JAFBDS010000004.1 GCF_016908375.1 Amphibacillus cookii | reverse complement strand
AGGATCATCCGGTATTAGCTCCGGTTTCCCGGAGTTATCCCAGTCTTACAGGTAGGTTGCCCACGTGTTACTCACCCGTCCGCCGCTCATTCCACACGAGCTCACCCCGAAGGGATCAATCATGCTTCCTGCGCTCGACTTGCATGTATTAGGCACGCCGCCAGCGTTCGTCCTGAGCCAAGATCAAACTCTCATTAAAAGTTTGGTGTGTATAAATAGTCTCAACTATCTATCACCCTTTGCTCGTTTAAAGCACTAGCTTGCTTCTTACTTCTTTTCTTAACATACTGGTTGTTTTGTTCAGTTTTCAAAGATCAATTTGGTTGCCGTCTTTTCGCGACAACTTCTATATATTATCACAGGTAACTTGTAATAGTCAACATTTTTTTATTAATAAATTGAAAAAGAAAAACCATCATAAAATATCATGATAGCTAACTGATTCATGCATCACCATTAACACTTTGATATTACCCGTTAATATCAAATTTAAACAGAGATTGTCCTAAATAACAAAAAGATGTAGTGAACTCAATGCCACTACTCCAGGTAAACCTAAAAAGCCGACTGTTGTAGCCGTAAAAAAGTTAATTGGAATATGTAATCCAAATGAGCCACTTAAAATATTAAGAAAAAACAACATCAATGCCCCTATGACTATTTTAACAAACCCTGTTGACATCCACTTTAACGCCGGCAAATGGAATAGGGCCATTAATACTATACAAACGACTGCCACAATAATTATTTGTTGCATCTATACTAATCCCTCCTCTTTTTATTAATGTAGGACTAGTACAAAATATATGCTTGAAAATCAAAAAAAGAACGCCACCTTTAAAGGTGGCGTGCGTTAATATTGCGATACCTTGCTTCTCTTAACAAGAAAAAGTATTTCGCTTGAGCAACCATTAAATCATAACGACCAATTTCACTTGGCTCTACACTTTTTTCAATAATATTCTTTAATTTCATCCATTCCGATTGCAATTTAAAGATATCACGCAATAGTTGTTCTTCTCGTTCCTTTTGTTTTTTTCGTTTTCCAAATGCCATAAAGTCACTTCCTTTAAAGTTCACGTCTTCCTTCTAAAGCTTTCGAAAGTGTTACCTCATCCGCATATTCTAAGTCTCCACCCATTGGTAGTCCGTGAGCAATGCGTGTGATTTTAATCCCCGAAGGCTTTACTAAACGCGAAATATACATAGCAGTTGCTTCGCCTTCCACGTTTGGATTGGTTGCTAAAATAAGTTCGCTTACTTTCTCATCTTTCAACCGATTAAGTAAAGGAGGGACATTTATGTCTTCAGGTCCAATGCCATCCATTGGAGAAATCGCTCCATGTAAGACATGATAACGTCCATTAAATTCCCTCATCTTCTCCATTGCAATGACATCTTTAGGATCTTGAACCACACAAATGACAGAGTCATCACGCGTATGATCTCCACATATTGCACAAGGGTCTTGATCCGTAATATGACCACAAGTACTGCAATGTGTTAACTCTCGCTTCGCATTTACCAACGCCTTTGCAAAGTCCAATACATCGTCTTCTTTCATATTAAGTACAAAAAAAGCCAGACGAACCGCTGTTTTCGGTCCGATCCCTGGCAACTTAGTAAAGCTATCAATAAGCTTTGAAATCGGTTCTGGATAGTACACCTATTACCCCTCCTAGAACATGCCTCCAGGTAGATTCATACCTTGTGTGAATTTGCCCATCGTTTCGTTAGATGTTTCTTCTACCTTAGTTAAAACTTCATTAGTTGCTGCGATAATT
Organism: Amphibacillus cookii; assembly: GCF_016908375.1. Lineage (GTDB taxonomy): Bacteria > Bacillota > Bacilli > Bacillales > Amphibacillaceae > Amphibacillus_C > Amphibacillus_C cookii. The sequence goes on along the minus strand of NZ_JAFBDS010000004.1, from coordinate 317,582 downwards.
AAATCTTGAAGCATTTCCACGTCATCCGGGTCAACGGCCTCTTCATTAATTTCTATGTCCAATATTTCCTTTTTACCATTAGCAGTTATCTTTACCATACCACCACCAGCAGTAGCTTCAAACGTCATTTCTTGCAGTTCCTCTTGAGCCTTTACCATATCTTTTTGCATTTTTTGCATTTGCTTCATCATTTTGTTCATATTTCCCATGTTTCCACGCATTTTGTTTCCTCCTTTAAGGATCATAAATCTCTTTTATTTATCATGAATTTCTAATAAATCATCACCAACAAGTTTACGGGCTTCAGTTATAATTTTATCTTCTTCAATTTCTTCTACATCTTGCTCCTGTTGATCTTGATTCTGTTGGCGTTGTTTTTCAATAAAATCTTGACGCACTTCTTGCCAATTCACTTCTGGAATTGGAATAATCAAAATAGTTTTACCGATTAACTCCAATAACAAAGATTCAATGGTCTGTTTATGGTCAAGAGCAAGCGAACAATGGATTTCATATTTAAACGCAATAATTAAGCTATCTTCTGAAGCTGCACTCGGCTTAGCGTCCTGTAAGGTTGCATGTGCTGGCGCGTTTTGCTGCTTTAACATTTGCATAAACGTTGCCCATTGACTATGAATTTGTTTTAAGTGAGCTTTTTCCGCCTGTTCTAACACTTGACGTATCCGTTCAAACGGTACTTTATAATGGTTTTTTGAAGGAACCACTCGCTTCTTAACAGTGGTGGTGTTTCCTTGTGTCACTTGATTTGTTGTTACCCCTTGTTGCTTAAGCTGAGTTAGCTCTTTTTCTAGTTTATCAAGCTTTTCCGTTAACTGCAAAAATTGCTCACGATGAGGACCCTCAGATTGAGTTTCATTTTTTTGTTCCGTTATTTTCAACAAAGTAATTTCAATAAAAACTTTCGGGCTATTGGTCCATTTCATGTCTTGTTGGCATTGGTTTAGCTCTCCAATTGTTTGTTGAATCCAAGTAGCTGAGAGTTGTGTGGCTACGGATTGAAAGTGCTCATCAACCAAAGCGCGTTCCATTGTATCCTCTAATGCTGGTACTGTCTGATAAAGCAAAAGATCACGTAAGATATAAATCAAATCATGAACAAGTCTTGCTGGGTCTTTTCCTTCTTGAATGAACTGATCAACTAATGTCAAAGCCAATCGAGCATCATTATTTTGAAGTGCTTCAACTAATCGCATTAAATTCGCTTGTGAAACCGAGCCAGTAATTGCTAAAACATCGTCAAGTTGCACCGTTTCCTGACTATAAGAAATGGCTTGATCTAATAAGCTCAAGGCATCACGCATTCCGCCTTCCGCTGCTAAAGCAATCGCATGATAAGCCTCATTTGATACATCGACTTCTTCTTTTTCCATAATCGATTGCATGCGTTGAACGATGGTTTGCTGCGTAATTCGCTTAAAATCAAAGCGTTGACATCTCGATATAATCGTCAACGGAATTTTATGCGGTTCTGTTGTCGCTAAAATGAAAACAACATGTTTTGGTGGCTCTTCTAACGTTTTTAATAACGCGTTGAATGCACCTATAGAAAGCATATGCACTTCGTCTATAATATAAACTTTATAAGTCACCGCACTAGGTGCATATTTTACTTTATCGCGAATATCTCGGATTTGTTCAACACCATTATTTGAAGCAGCATCGATTTCCATAACATCAGCAATCGCACCTGTTTGAATTCCTACACAAGCCTCACATGTTCCACAAGGCTCTTTGGTTGGAGCATGTTTACAATTAATTGTTTTAGCGAAAATTTTTGCTGCACTTGTCTTCCCTGTCCCTCGAGGTCCAGAAAACAAGTAAGCATGTGAAAACTTGTCCTGAACAATTGCATTTTGCAACGTTCGCGTTATATGTGATTGACCAACGACATCAATAAAGGTTTGTGGTCGCCAAACACGATAAAGGGCTTGATAGCTCATGATTTGCTTAATCCTTTCTTTTGGTCGGCATTCATCTCTATTATAACTGAAACAAGGGTTATTTGTGAATCTTTACTAACAAAGAATCTTTTTTAGGATAAGTATACAAAGATGCGATTATCAAAATCTACAAATATAACGAGCGGTTTCAAAAAAAAACGATCGTCTCCGATAATCCGCTAAGGGAGATATTAAAAGGAGTAAGCATACTAAAGATGCTAAAAGTTGCTATTTCGAGGTGGAAGAACGGGGCTTTATGTTATTCTTATAAGATTAAGTGCTGTTAATCCTTCTTTCACACTAAGAATTTGAATTAGTAAATAGACAACATTCTACTCAATTAGAAAAATCTTAGACTATAGAATGTTTTCATTAGATAAGCCCAAGCAGGAAATGCATCGAGTATACTATAGAAAACTACTCGACCATTTCCATTATAGCTTTACATGATGTTCTTTCAATCAAGCGTACTGGAATTTTGACAGACATCGATTGCTTCTCCTTTGCATTGATTTGCTCAATAAGTAGAGTTGCAGCCGTTTTACCAATAAGTGTCGTCTCTTGTCTAATCGTTGTTAACCCTGGCGTCATGTATCTTCCAATTTGTATATCATCAAAGCCAATGATAGAAAAGTCATCTGGCACCTTTAACCCGGCCTCCTGAATCGCAGCAATAGCTCCGATTGCCATTAAATCACCTGCTACATAAACAGCAGTTGGTAAATCCTTTAGTTTCAACATCTGTTCCATTGCTTTTTTTCCGCCTTCATATGTAAAAACACCCCCATCTATAAGGTATTCTTCAGGCACCGTCAGTTTATTTTTTTTCATTGCACTAATAAAACCCTCTAAGCGTTGTTCTCCAACAAATAATGTTTTACTACCATAAATATGAGCAATCTTCTTATGTCCCAATGAATACAAGTAGTCGACTGCTAATTCACTTCCAAGAAGATTATCACTATAGACGACATTTGCTCCTCTCATATCAAGATCGATGACAACAGAAGGAATATCTGATTCCATCAATCTGTCCATATCAGGAGAATTTAACGTAGAGCAGACCACAACAACACCGTCAACACCACGGTAACGGAAGTGATCGACATATGTTTTGGGTTCATTTCCGATATTATTCGATGCAAAAAGAAGATCATAGCCCTCCTTTTCAGCACTTTTTTTAAAGCTTTCAATAACAGCATTAAAGAAAGGGTGTTCAATACCAATACCTGAATCTTCAACAAAAACGACACCAATGGTCCAAGACCTTTTCGTCGAAAGTGTTCTAGCGCTTGAACTTGGAAAGTAGCCTAATTCATCCACGGCTTCATTAATTATTTTTTTTGCTTTATCTCCAACATCAGAATAATGATTGAGCACCTTGGAAACCGTACTTATAGAATAGCCCGTTTTCTTAGCGATGTCATAAATCGTAACCATAGCTTATTTCCCTTCCTTGCATCATAATAATGTTTTTTCTTTAATTAGACTGCATTAAACTTTCTGAATATCGAATAATTTAGGCTCATCAAAACATATGCAAAAACACTAATCCCTATCGCAATAAATACTCTCGGGTAATTTACAGCAACAAGTACATACGCAAAAAGCCACAGCAACTGCAATAAAGACAACAATGGTTTTGCAAAAACAAGCCCTATCGCTGATTTAAAATAGCGAATCGTCTTTTTATGTTCGAAGTGCGCCATAACGGAGAAGATGTTTAAAAAGCTTAACACAACAACCATTGCAATGCTAAAGATAATAAGGTAGATATATATATGAACTGAACTAGCATAAAAATAAGATACAAAAGAAACATTCACATAAATAATATAAAACAAAATAAGAAATAATACACCTAAAAGATTAGATGAAATAAACTCTGCTTTATAATAAGCTAGATAAGATCGGAACAACGGCAAATCGTCCGCTCCTTTTAACCATTCCCGAATCCAGCGAAATAAAGCCACTGTTGCAGGCATAAACCCAAACACACCTAACCCAGCAAGAAAAAAAACAATCCACAAAATATTTAACACGATGAAGCGATAGGCCATATCAGCGATCTTATAAATCATCCTGTTCATCATCATCACCTCATATATTATAAGTGGAGAAAATATAGGTGATTACTAAAAATTAGAAATCACCTGAAAAAGCATATTTCCTCGCACCCACTCATTTATCTTCAACTTATTTAACTGCTCCTTCAGACAAGCTCTGAATAAACAAACGATTAAACATTAAAAACACAAAAATCAAAGGTACAGTTGCCCAAAACGTCCCTGACATAATCATACCATAATCCATCTGTCTCGCGTCATTTAGTGCACGTAATGCAACTTGTAACGTGTGTACAGCTGGATCTCTCAATACGACAAGTGGCCATAAGAAATCATTCCACACATGCATGAAAACAATAATGCCGAGCGTGGCAAAAGCAGGAAGGATCATTGGTACAACAACATTCCAGTATATTCGAAAATTTGAGCATCCATCAATTTTGGCGGCTTCAACAATTTCATAGGGTACACCCTCTGCAATGTATTGCCTCATCCAAAAAATACCGAAAGCGTTAATTAGTCCTGGAACAATAATCGCCTTAAAATCATTTAACCAACCTAGTGCTGTAATAATATAATACTGTGGAATTAACCCGAGTTGGGGAGGAACCATCATTGTCACTAAAATCATTACGAAAAATACTTTCTTTCCTTTAAAAGGCAATTTAGCAAATGCATAGCCTGCTAATGAACAAAGAAATAAAGTTCCAAGCGTAACTGTTGTAGCAACATACAAAGAATTCCCCATCGCTCCAAAGAAGTCAATGTTTTCTGTGACCTTTTGAAAGTTTTCAACCAAATGAGTTCCCGGCGTAAACGGTGGTGGTACAGAGTTAATTTCCCGATTCAAACGTGTCGCCATGACAAACATGTAATAAAAAGGAAACAAAGAAACTAATGCTCCACCTACTAAAACGAAATAAACAAAAAATTTCTTAACAGAGAATTTTCCTTCTCCTACTTCTTTTGTTGACATATCCATCCCTCCTAACTAACTTTTCTTTTTGAGCGACCGATCAGGTTAGATAGCGCTAAATTAATTGCAGTTAAGGTAATAATAATGACAAATAACACGATTGCTGCCGCAGATGCCGTTCCGAATGTATTATATACGAATGCATCTCTCCATAAATACGCAACGACCGTAATACCTTCTTCTCTCAAGCCACGCCCCAAGAAAATCAACGGCTCTGTAAATAGTTGCAAGCTTCCAATTGTTGATGTAAATACAACAAACATAACAATAGGTTTTAACATCGGGAGCGTAATTAGACGCAGTTGCTGTCCAATAGTTGCTCCATCAATTTTTGCTGCTTCATACAATTCTTTCGAAATGCTCTGCATGCCAGCTAAGAAAATAATGGTATTGTATCCGACCCAACGCCAAAATACCATTGTTGCAATGGCAAACTTAACCGGCCAGTACTCCGCACTCCAACGAATTGGACCTGCATCAAAAAAACTGAGAATGTAATTAGCAAAACCGAAAGGCTGGTTATTAAAAACAAGCCCAAAGATAATCGCCACAGCAACTATTGACGTAATATACGGTAAAAAAATCAGTGTTCTAAACGTATTACGAAAGCGGATAAGTGCTGAATTTAAGGCAAATGCAATTAAAATGGATACAATGATTTGTGGTAGCGTTCCTAACAACCCAATAATAAACGTATTTTTTATCGAAGAGTAAAAAATCGGATCAGAAAAAATAAATCTAAAGTTGTTCAAACCATTAAAGGTCATTGGGTCTAAACCATCCCAACGAAAAAACGATAAGTAAAAACTAAATATCATCGGGAATAACCCAAAAATAGCAAATAAAATAAAAAATGGAGAGATAAAGAGATATGCCGCTATCGTCGTACGCTTTGTTTCAGTAAGCTGATTAGCTTTTTTCGTCATCTTCAACTTTGCTACCCCCTTGCAAAAAGTAATATACTGCTTCCCTAGAACTTGATCTATTCGAATGGGGAGAAAATAGCTCTCACCTAGAAATCCGATAATAACGAGCGTGTCCCAAAAGGACTATTTTGAACCTTTCAGGACACACTTAGAAATCAATAATTAACGCTGCAAAATGCGTTCAATTCGTTGTAAAGCAGCTTCCCATTCTTCATCTCGATCATCACCAGCAGATATATTATCAATTGCTTGCTTTAATTCTTCATCTACTGGATAGTATAAACGCCCTTTGTATACAGGAATAACTTGTTGAGCAGCTTCCGAAAACACTTGCGCTGTCGCAATTCCACCAAAATAATCATCTTCATAGTCCATAAATTCTGACATCTCATATACCTGAGGTGATGATGGGAACAGTCCATAGTCTAAAAATGCTTTTAATTGTTGTTCTGGTGCCGTTAACCACTCGATAAATTGGTAAGCTTCTTCTGCATGTTCACTTTCTGAAGGAACAGTTAAGTAAGAGCCACCCCAGTTTCCCGCACCTTCAGGCATTGTTGTAATCGACCAAACGCCTTCTTCTGGGCTATTATCTTTAATTTGACCTTGCATCCAAGCCGGAGCTAACATTGTTGCGTATGTTCCATCTTCCATACCAGCGAACCATTCTGGTGTCCAAAGCGGAATATCTCCAACTAATCCTTCATCAAATAAGTTGGCCACGTAGTCATATGCCTCTCTAATTTGGGGGTGATCATCGATAATTAATTCATCGTCTTCATTAAAATACTGTTGTGTCGCTTGGTCACGTCGCGCATTGAATACAAGTTCTCCAGCATCTGCCATTAGTTTTCCTGTCTCATCATAAATTTGATGAGCAACCGATTCAAAATCTTCCCACGTACTTACTAACTCGGAAACTGCTTCTGGTGAAGAATCAAAACCTGCTTCCTCGAAGACATCGGTGCGATAAAACATGACTGTCGGTCCGATGTCTGTTGGTAATCCAAATAGAAAACTACCATCTGCGCTTTCACCATTTTGGAAAACCCAATCAAGATAATTATCGACTACTGATTCAGCACCTAAATCATATAGATTGTTAAAGGCATCCTCTGCATTGCGATAACGTTCAATCTGAGCCTCTTCAACCATTGCGATATCTGGTGCACCACTGCCAGTAGATACCGATGTAAATAAATTATCATGTACGTCATTCATGTCACTGTTTTGAAGGTTGATAGAGATATGCGGATTGTCAGCGACGTACTCCTCAATTAACTTATCGTATCCTGTATTACCAAATTCCCAAAACACTAACTCAACATCACCATCACCAATTGTTTCTGATGTTGTTTCTGGATCCTCTGCACCTTCTTCTGATGCATCATTTCCATTCCCACCATTACATGCAGCTAAGAATAAAATTGCTAAAGCCATAAGTGCCGTTAATTTCAAAAGTTTTGACATTTTTCTTTCCCCCTTGGAAAATTTAATTTGGTTAACCTATCAAACAAACGATAAACTCGCCTTCATCCGCTACTCTATCACCTCCTTAAAAGCTCTGCCAACTTAAAAGTAAGCGCTTTCTAAACAATGGAATAATGACTGACCTACCACCAATACATGGTGTCAAAACCATCGTTCTCGAGGTTACTTCATGGTTAGAAGAACCTCTAAAATCAATAGCTTGGTTATTTAACTTCAAAGAAATTACTGTTAATGATTTGTTTGTACCAATAGAAACTATCTTTTTTAATACGCTCTAACGTTTGGTAATCAACATAAACAATACCAAAACGCATCGTATATCCTTCTGCCCATTCAAAATTATCAAACAACGACCAAGTTAAATACCCTTTAATGTTAACCCCTGTTTTTATCGCGCGATGGAGTGAGATCAAATGTTGCTGTAAATAATCAATTCGTTTATTGTCCCTTATTTTTCTGCCTTTTGGCTCATCATTATAACATGAACCATTTTCTGTAATATAGATGGGCACACTGCCGTATGTTTTATTAATATGTGTTAATGCATTATAAAATCCTTCAGGATATATATTCCAACCAATGTCTGTTTTTTGATATCCCGTATCGACACGCTCATGATCAAATAACCCTTCATTCTCTTTATAACGCGCCACACCGCCAGTGTAGTAATTAATGCCCAAGAAATCAATCGGTTGACTAATGATCTCCATATCACCTTCTTGCACATTTAATTGAACACCTTTTTTCTCGAACCAATCGACCAAAAAGGTTGGATAAGTCCCTTTAAATACGGGATCAAAAAACCAGTCAATAAAAAAACCGTTCGCTCGCTTACAAGCATCAATATCTTCTTGCTTATTGCTGTATGGTTCATTCCATTCTACATTTGGCGCATAACCGATTTGACCTTCAATACCAAGCTCACGAAAGCGCATAACTGTATTTCCATGTGCTACATGCAAATGATGGGCAACATCAACCCCTAATTGTAAATCTTTATCGCCTGGTGCGTGAACGCCCATAAAATGAGACAAAAACGAAACACACCATGGTTCATTAATGGTAATCCAATGCTTAATTTTCCCTTGAAATGCTTTAAATATGACTTCAGCATAGTTGACGAAAGCAACAATCGTCTCGCGGTTTGCCCAACCTCCATTGTCTTGTAGTGCTTGAGGGAGATCCCAATGATATAGTGTACACATGGGCTGGATACCTTTTTCAAGTAATTGGTCTACGAGCCGATGATAATAATCTAAACCCTCTTGATTAACTTCGCCTATCCCATTGGGGAAAATTCTTGGCCAGGCAATTGAAAATCGATAAAAATCCACACCTAAATCTTCCATAATTTCAACATCTTCTTTATAACGATGGTAACTATCACATGCGACATCACCATTATCCCCATTTACAACTTTTCCTGGTGTCTTAGAAAACGTGTCCCATATCGATACCCCTCTTCCACCTTCACTTGTAGCACCCTCAATTTGGTAAGAAGCGGTAGCGACTCCCCACTTCATATCTTTAGGAAATTGTATAACAGCCATAACGAAACCCCTTTCGTAAAAACGATAAAAAAATGAAGTTAATGTATATACTTTCAAGAATAAATGAAGAATCTTTTTCCAAAAACACTTTCATCAGTGAACTAATCTACTATAAAACAAATCTTCAGTGAGCAGTTTCGTTCTTCACTCACTGACTGTTAAATGAATCAGGAGGACATAAGCAACCGTTATCTGTGATAAATAAAAGAAAATCGATTCAATTTATAACTAAAATGAGATAAAAAACATTTTATTTCCTAGATAAAACAATTAATAAGTTAAGTTAATCTCTTTCAGAAAACGCTTTCGTTGATTATTATAAACGTTAACAATCAAAAAAGCAATAGATTTTTTACAAAAATCGAAAGCGCTTTATATTAAGGCTTACACTAGCTTTGTATTCGATAATTTAAAATAACGAAAGCAAAAGACCATGTTACGACTGGTATCTTTGATACCGTATGACACAATCTCTGAAAAATAACTGCTCTCAGCCTATCTTTACTTATAAGCACATGTTTTTTTATAATTAAAAAAACATTGCATGAGTAAGAAGCTTAGCATCAAAAAAACCCTTACCTAATGGCAAGAGATTTTTAACTTTTATATAACGCCGTGCACCCATCGTCGATAGCACAGCCCTAAGCGTTACATAAGTTCATGGCTCAATCCAGGCGTCCCTGCGGCACACGGGAAAAGACCGCTTACTGCTGCTTCCTTCCGGACCTGACAGGATTCACGGGATCTCGTTGCGCAGGACCCGAACGTCAACACCAATTCCTTATGGCAGACCTTATGACTCTACACCTCAGATGGGAATTCAGTCTCGCTACAGCGGATTGCGAGTACAGGACACCGCTACCTTCCCACCTAGCACGGCAAGATTCTATCCTTCTTGCATCGCATCCTGCGACGCATATACAAGTATAAAGTGTTTGACTGAAAAATGCAATGGTTAACCATTGTTATTTTTTCCCTTATAATCGACTAATGAAATAATATCGGCTTCTTGTTTTCGTGAACGTAATTGCTTAAAGAAATCTTTTAATAATTGACCACAAGCTTCTGCTAAAATGCCTCCTGTTACCTCTACTTGGTGATTAAAACGCTTGTCATCTAATAAATTGAGGATCGAGCCTGCACACCCTGCCTTTGAATCATAAGCACCAAAGACAACTCTTGGTATTCTAGCTTGTAGAATCGCTCCCGCACACATCGGACAAGGCTCAAGAGTGACATATAGAGTACAGTCTTCCAAACGCCAACTATTAACCACCTCATTCCCTTTATCAATCACAAGCATTTCAGCATGAGATGCTGTTGTTTGTAATGCTTCACGTAGATTAAAAGCTTTCGCCACTACTTCATCTTGATAAACCAATAGTGCACCGATAGGAACTTCTCCCAGTTGCGCAGCTTTAATTGCCTCTGCTAATGCTAATTCCATATAATCTTCATCTGTCATAAACTAGCCCCCTCTTAACAATGACTGTTCCTATTTAGTTTATCAAAATTTCATGTAGAAAAATACTAACTCATATCATTCACTCGCCCAACTTTCTTGCATATGCTAACAAGAGAATCAAGTAAGGAGGATTTAACGTGCAAATTTATGTTGTTAAACAAGGGGATTCGCTTTACGACATTGCCAATACATTTGGATCTTCTGTTGAAGATATTGTATCTGCAAACGAACTTGATCTGAATCAGCAACTTGTCATTGGTCAAGCCTTAGTTATTCCTATTGTTGGCGAATTTTACTTTGTGCAACCAGGGGACAGTCTCTATACCATTAGCCAGCAATATCAAATAAGCGTTACTGAACTTGCAAGGATTAATGCAATCGATCCAAATCAGCCGTTAGCTGTTGGCTTTCGCCTTTATATTCCTGAACAAGATAGAATGTTGATTGAATCCAATGCTTATGTCGAACCGATTGGTGATACTGTATCTGAAACGTTAATTAATGCTGCCGAAAAGCATGCGGATAAGTTGACTTATCTTGCACCTTTTAGTTATCAAGTCAATCGTGATGGAACACTAGCTCCACCACCACTTGCAAATTTACTTGAGATTGCCAACAGAAATGATGCAGCATTAATGCTTGTGGTAACAAATTTAGAGGAAGGCGCTTTTAGTGATGAGTTAGGAAGTTTAATCGTCAATGATCGTGCCATTCAAGAAACACTTTTAGATGAGATCGTAACCACCGCTCAATCTTTAGGCTACCGTGATGTCCACTTTGATTTTGAATTTCTTCCGCCTAATGACCGGGAAGCATATAATCAATTTTTACGTACGGCAAAATCACGTTTAAGTGAGGCAAACCTTTTAATGTCAACAGCTTTGGCTCCTAAGGTAAGTGCTGATCAAGAAGGGCCTTGGTATGAAGCGCATGATTATCAAGCGCATGGGGAAATTGTTGATTTTGTTGTATTAATGACCTATGAATGGGGCTATAGTGGTGGTCCACCTATGGCGGTGTCGCCAATTGATCAAGTCGAGCGTGTCGTAGATTATGCATTATCCGAGATGCCTGCTGAAAAGATCATGTTAGGACAGAATTTATATGGTTACGATTGGACATTACCCTTTGAACCAGGAGGCGAATTTGCTCGTGCAATAAGCCCTCAGCAAGCAATTGCGCTAGCAAGAGATAATAATCAAGCGATAAGCTATGATCCAACAGCACAAGCACCATATTTTCAATATTTTGATCAAGACGGTAGTGAACACGAAGTGTGGTTTGAAGATGCAAGATCTATTGAAGCTAAATTTAATTTAATAAAAGAAAAACGTTTGCGTGGTATTAGTTACTGGAAGCTTGGGCTAGCCTTTCCTCAAAATTGGATTTTATTAACCGATCGTTTTGATATAAAAAAATTCACGTAAACGAAGTATCAACCAAACTTTTAGACAACTTGAAGGTCGATAGGCTAGCAGAAGTGGTTTACTTCCACAGCCTATCAATCAAACTAAAATTTTATGAAAAGACCGAATGATAAATGAAAAAACGTTTATCATTCGGGTTTTCATTAATTTCTTATTGTTTCTCATCTCATTTTATTTTTTTAAAAGTTTTAACGATTCTCTATTAAATGCCTCTAAATCATCAGGCGTTCGACTCGTCACTAATTGACCCTGATCAACGACAACTTCTTGGTCAAGATAAATCGCCTTCGCGTACTCCATATCAACTTTTATTGAAGTATATCCTGTTGCTTTTCTTCCTTCAATTGCCTTTGCAGCAATTAAAAGTTGGGGACCATGACAAATAGCGAAAACTGGCTTTTTGTCATCCATGAATGCTTTAGCAAATGCAACAAAACGTTGATCTGCCCGTAAAATATCAGGTGAAAAACCACCCGGTATAAATAAGGCATCAAAATCTGCAGCCTTAACTTGGTCAATCCCTTTATCTACCTTAATTTGTGTCTGTTTTTGTTTTCCAATTACCGTCTCGCCTTGCTCATGGCCTATTGTGATAACCTTATGACCCTCTGCTTTCAAAGCATTTGCTGGTGACGCATATTCGACATCCTCAAATAAATCTGCGATAACGACTGCTACTTTCTTCATAACCAAAAATCCTCTCCTTAATTAATTGTTTAGTTTCCATTAAAACACTTAATTGTTAATTACCCATGTATAGAAGACATAAAACCATCCAGACTAAAACAGATGAAGGGGGAGGTCTAATGATGTTAAAAAAGAAAACGCAAACTAAAGAAATCTTAAATACTAAATTATTAATTAATCTCGATATTCTGAAAGAGCGGTTTTCTTTTGGGCTAAACAATGATTTTTCAATTCGATTAATAACAGCAAAATTCAACAAACATGAGCTTTGCTTAGCCTACTATGCTTCTCTCGTCAACAGCGATAAAATAGAACAAACGATTATCCAGCCCCTGCTTGAACAAGAAGGAGACTCACTCTTTGATGTTATCACTGCTGAAAGCATTACTAAAATAAAAGAATTAGAAGAACTTGACGACCATATTAACAATGGAAAAGTTGTTTTAATAATCGATGGTGAATCATTTGGTTACTCAATTGACGTTGCGCAATTTCAACATCGTGACATTAGCCAATCTGAAAACGAAAGTGTGGTTCGAGGACCTAAAGAATCATTTACTGAATCCTTACATGTCAACATTTCACTTATTCGTAAACAAATCCGCAATCGGGAATTAATTACTGAAGTACAGAAAGTCGGCAAACGTTCTAAACAAGATGTGCAACTTATGTATTTAAATAGCGTCGTAAATGATCAATTATTAGATGAAATCAGATCAAAATTAACGCAATTAGATGTTGACAACGTTCAAAACATTGAGCTTTTAGAGCAATTTATTGAAGAAAGACCTTATTCAATTTTCCCAACCATACTCTATACAGAGCGTCCAGACAATGCTGCCACTTATATTGATAAAGGACATGTGGTCTTACTTATGGACAGTTCTGCAGCCTGTTTAATCTTGCCCATTACATTTTGGGCATTCATTCATAATGTCGAAGACCGCTATTCCCGATTTTTATATGGTAACTTCACACGATTAATCCGATTTATTGCCCTATTCTTTACGTCGATGATCTCATCGCTCTATGTCGCTCTTTCTAATTTTCATAGCGAGATGATTCCCCCTGATTTACTGTTTGCTGTCACAGCAGCAAGGGAACGTGTGCCTTTTCCACTTATTATTGAAGTATTAATTATGGAAATAGCTTTTGAATTAATTCGTGAAGCGGGGATTCGAATTCCTAATCCATTAGGACCTACGATTGGGATTGTAGGGGCTCTAATATTGGGCCAAGCTGCTGTAGAAGCTAATATTATCAGTCCAATCATTGTCATTGTCTCAGCACTTTCGGGATTGACTTCTTTCGCTATTAGCGATCCCAGCTTTAATTTTACGGTTCGTATTACGCGCTTTATCTTTATCATCTCAGCTGGATTCTTTGGGATGTTTAGCTTAATGATTGCTTTTACACTATGGTTTATGTATGGTGCTTCATTAAAATCATTTGGTGTTCCCTATTTCGCCCCCCTTTCACCAACTTACAAATCAAATAGTGACACATATTTCAGAAAAGCAATAAAGAAAGAAAAATGGCGACCTGGCTACCTTTTACCGAAAGATTTACAATCTTCACGAACTTTTGAAAGGGGAAAAACAAAATGAAGGTCGACAGAAGACTTAGTTCTTTTGAGATGTTTACCTTAACCAGTATATTAATTGGGATAAAATTAACGGACACAACCCCATCTCTTTTTTCGCAAAAAGCGCAAAACGCCTTTTGGTACATTCCATTATTAGCGTTTATCTGCATTTTACCAGCATTTCTTGTTTTGTTGTACTTGCTTTATAAGCATAATGCCAAACACTTTGTTCACTTATTTGAGCTCCTCTTAGGGCAGGGTTTAGGTAAAAGTTTAGCTTTCATTATATTTATCTTAAGTTTTGTCATGATTGCATTAGATAGTCGTAACTATGTTGAACAAATAAAGATACTCTATTTTCAAAGATCGTCTATCCTAATTATTTTTGTGCTTTTCGGTAGTGTTTGTATTTTCGGAGCAATTCGAGGCATTGAAGTAGTGGGCTACACAACTAGAATTTTCTGGCCGTTCATTAGGATATCTTTCTTTATCCTTGCCGCTCTTATATTTGAAAGTGTCGTTTGGCAACGGATCTTTCCCATCTTCGGTGCGGGGGTTCCTGTTATTCTCGAAGAAGGGGTGTCAAAGGGATCATTGTTTCTAGATTTTTTTCTATTGACGATGGCATTTTCTGCCTTTAGAAAGCCGAGTCAGTTTATTAAAGGTGGTTTAATTGGACTAATTTTCTCTATTGCCGAAATCACCTTCTTCTTTTTCCTTTATACGACCGTTTTTGATTACAATTCAATTGAGAAAATCTCATTTCCTTTTCATGAAGTCACTCAATATGTTAATTTAGGTGATTTTTTTACGAACATCGAAACTTTTTTTATGGTTTTTTGGTTACTTGCAACTTTTCTAAGATTTATTTTACTCTTATACCTTATCACATGGCTATTCGGGGCTATATTTAATATCGATGAGTTTGAACTGTTACTCTTGCCAATGGGATTCTTCCTTATGGTAATCGGTTTACTTCCTGATAACGCAGTGGTAACAGAACTTATTTATCGCAACAAGCTTTTAAATATAATAACACCGGTTATTGCACTCGTTCCTTTCTTGTTGTTACTTATTCATTTTTTTAAACGAAAGAAGGATTTGACATGAAAACTATTAGCTTAAGTGGGTTACTCATCTTGTTCATTTTAATTGGCTGTGAAGATATGGTTGAAGTTGATCGACAATCTTATGTAATTGCTGTCGGTATAGACGTAACGGATCAGGATGGAATATACGCGTTTACTTATCAAATCGCTAATCCTGAAGCAGGCTCTACCCTGGCTGGAATAGGCGCAGAACAAATACCTGATGAAACCATTACAGTTTTCGGAACAGACATTATGACAGCGACAAATACAGCTAATTCGTTTGTTACAAAACAAATTATCTTGGATCAAACCCGTGTGCTAATCGTTTCAGAAGCGCTGGCACGATCCGATCAATTTTTGCGTATTATGCAATCAACAGCAAGAACAACTGAAATCAGACGGAGTATTCAAATTATTGTATCTAAAGAAAATGCTTCGGACTTTATTAACAATAACTCACCTGTATTGGAACAACGCCCACATAAATACTATCAGTATATGCTAAGTCGAGCAAAAGAAACTGGTATTATCCCTGATGCCGATCTCCATCGTTTTTTTCAAATTACGGAAGGGGATGCTGATTTATTTTTAGGCATTTATGCAACAACAACATACGACCCCAAAGAATTAGACGGTAGTGAAGATGAATTTGTCGCTGGACAAGTCCCCAAAGAAGGGGGAAACGTTACTCAATTTATGGGTTCAGCTGTTTTCAAGGAAGGGATTATGATTGATCGTTTAACAGGTGAAGAGACGAGAATTTGTAATATTCTCGATAAAACAATGAACATAAATGAGATGTTAGCCAATTATCCAGATCCATTGGCGCCAGAGTATCAAGTGGCGACTGATGTATTTCAAACAGATAACCCAAAGGTTAACCTAAACTATGACTCAGAAATGAACCATGCAACGATTGATGTAACGGTTCCATTTGAGGTAAAAATTTTAGCTATTCCTAGTCTTATTCATTACTCTCAAAATGAAGATTTCAAAAGGACGCTGAGAGATGCAATAGAGCAATATATCACCGATGCCACTGATGAACTGATTAAAAAAAGCCAAGAGGCCTATCGATCCGATCCCTTTTACTGGTCCATCTATATTCGTCGACACTTTAAAGACATACCTGCCTATGAAGAAGGTGATTGGCATAAAAATATTTATCCCAATGCTGATATCACCGTGAACTATCAGCTTAAACGACTACACTTTGGAAAAATGCTTGATGATACAAAACTAGATGAAGTGAGGGATTAAAATGCAAACGCCCCTCTTTTCGATTGCATGTTTGTATTTAACTTATTATTGCATAACCCTTAGCACCAAGCTGTTTAAAAAGAAAAACCGTTTAGGTGGAATCGCTGTTATTTGTTTAAATCTTTTTTTGATCATCGCTACAATCTTTCTTTATCTACTCCAGTAGCAAATGGTGCTAGCCATAAAACGAAACTTTGATCAGTGGTGCTTTTGTTCTCCATCCACTGATTATTAGTTTAGGGAACCAGGACATTAGCGGGATTTTACGGACGGTTATCTGTGATAAAATAAATTTCTATTGTTTTAGAAACTAAACCATGATCTTCGTTAAGACGGATGATACCTCATCGAGGTCGTTATCCGTCTTTTTTGCCTGTTTTTGTTTCATAATAGGGATATAGCATTCGATCCAAAAACGATCAAATAACATTTTTTTAACTAATACGCACTCATTCAAACGAACATTTAATCAATTTGAACAGAATACTGATTCCTTACATTTAAATATGGTAAAATAGTTTTTGTCCTCATTTATCGACAACTTTTGTAAAGGAGGGAATAATCGATGAAGCAAGTACCATTTATTGCTGTTGAAGGACCTATAGGTGTAGGGAAGACTTCGCTAGCACGAAAGATAGCTACACAATTTAACTTTCACTTACTTGAAGAAATTGTAGAGGAGAACCCGTTCTTAGGTAAGTTTTATGACGATATAGAAGCATGGAGTTTCCAAACGGAGATGTTTTTTTTATGTAATCGCTATAAACAACTTGAAGATATTGAGAATAATTACCTTAATCAAGAGCTTCCTGTTGTAGCAGATTATCATATTATGAAAAATATGATTTTTGCCAAGCGGACATTATCAAGACATCAATATGATAAATATGAAAAAATTTATCATATTCTCGTTAAAGATATGGCACATCCTAACCTACTTATTTATTTAGACGCTAGTCTCGAAACGTTATTAAAACGTATAGATCAACGCGGTCGCTCAGTAGAAGAAAAAATCCAGGCGTCCTATCTTGAGCAACTACGGACTGATTATCAAGATTATATTGAGCATTTTGAACAGCAACATCCAGACATCCCTGTTATCCGAGTTAATGGTGATCAACTTGATTTTATTAAACGCCAATCCGATTTAGAAATAATTTTTGAGCAAATTAAATGCGGTCTTTTTAAAGGAGTACAAACAAAATGAATTTAAGAGAAAAATATAACATTCCCCATGATAGTGTCATTACAATAGCCGGTACGGTTGGTGTAGGAAAGTCAACGATGACACATGCGTTAGCTGATGCATTAAACTTTCGTACCTCACTAGAAAAGGTTGATACCAATCCTT
Organism: Amphibacillus cookii; assembly: GCF_016908375.1. GTDB lineage: Bacteria > Bacillota > Bacilli > Bacillales > Amphibacillaceae > Amphibacillus_C > Amphibacillus_C cookii. The sequence goes on along the minus strand of NZ_JAFBDS010000004.1, from coordinate 299,746 downwards.
ACTTAGATAAATTTTATCAAGATTTTGAACGATGGAGCTTTCACTTGCAAATTTACTTTTTAGCAGAGCGTTTTAAAGAACAGAAGCGTATCTTTGAATATGGTGGGGGTTTTATCCAAGACCGTTCTATTTATGAAGATACAGGCATCTTCGCAAAAATGCATTATGAAAAAGGGACCATGACACCAACAGACTATCAAACCTATCACAGTTTATTTGAAGCAATGGTGATGACACCCTATTTTCCACATCCTGATCTTCTTATTTATTTAGAAGGATCTTTTGATGATGTCGTCGATCGAATTAAACAACGCGGGCGCCCGATGGAGCAACAAACCCCGTTAAGTTATTGGGAAGAGATGCATAAACGTTATCAAGATTGGATAAACAGCTTTAATTCCTGTCCTATTTTGCGCGTTAACATTGCTGATTATGATTTAGTCCAAAATAAAGATGCGGTCGAACCGATTCTAGAGAAGATTGGTCATTTTATTAATCATTCCCGTTATTAAAGGTAGACTGTATTTTAATGAACACCCGATTAGAAAAAGACGAATGATAACTTTGATGCTTAATTATCATTCGTCTTTAACTTTAGCTTATTTAATTTTTTTGTTTATTCAGTCATTTTATAGATAGTCAATATTACTTTAAATACAGAAACAATTTAATAAGCACTGGCCTCTACTCTAATGCTTCACCTAGCTGTTTAGATCGTTGATAAGCTCGTTTAATGGCTAATTTCATTGAATCACCCACATGAGCTTCCATTAACGCGTTTAAACCTGCTTCTGTGGTCCCTGCTGGACTCGTTATCTTTTTACGTAGTTCAGCTGGAGAATCCTCCGATCTGCGTAACATTTCCGCTGCACCTAAAATCGTCTGTTGAATAAATGGCATTGCATCCTCTTTGGCTAAACCTAACTCTAACGCCGCTTGTTCCATCGCTTCAACAATGTAGTAGAAATAAGCCGGCCCGCTTCCAGCAATAGCTGTAATCGTATCAATAGCTGGTTCGCTTACCTCTTTAACCATACCAACAGTACCTAAAATCTTATTGGAAATCTCTATGGCGTCCTTATTTGCAAAATCACCTTTGGCGATGGCTGTCGCACTTAATCCTATTGTTGCAGAAGTATTTGGCATTGCCCGAATCACTGCAATATCCTTGTCTAACATCTTGACAATATATTGCGTTGAAATACCAGCCATAACTGAAATAATTAACATTTCTTGTTTAACCATTGTTTTCAATTCAAATAAAACAGCTTCAGCATCCTTTGGTTTGACCGCAAGAATGATAATATTCGCTTCAGCAACCGTTTCTATCAAGTGTTTGCTTACGTTAATACCATACGTATGCTTCATATACGTCAGTTGATCTGGATTTCCTTTGTTTGTTGCCGTAATTGAAGGGGCTGGAATATCCCCATCATTTATAATACCAGCAATAAGGGCCTCCGCCATAGCACCTGCACCAATAAAAGCAATTTTTTCAAACATTTTAATTCCTCCTTTGCGATAAGATGAACGTTTTCAAACTATGCTCTTTTTCTAAGCCATTGACCGATAAGGAACAATATAATACCGATAGGCATTAACCAGTATACATCAAGGTTTATCACTACTCCAAACGCAGGCATAAAATAAAATAGCGCGATAAATAATCCAAAAGGAATGATACCAAATAATACGCCCGTAAATATTACTTCAAAGGCTTTAGACCATGTGTTAAAACAAGACCATCTTAAGTAACGAATCATTCCGTAGACAACAAGGGCTGCAATGACTACAGAGCTAAAACTGTTAACAAATACGGTTCCAAGTGCATAAGTGCGACTGGTTTGTATGTGATCAAATATATAAGACAGAAGGGTTGTTAAAAATCCTTGAAAAAATGTGAATGTTGCAAAAAAATAACATACCCCCATACCGAATAGACACAAGCTTTTTCTAGTGACCGTTTTGGGTAGTTCACCAATAATCTCATCAGCATAGCTTCGAGGATTATCACCAAATAATTCACTAGCATCTCTATCTTCTTTTTGTAAACTTAGTAAATGATCAAGTAATTCCATTAAGATTTCTTCGGTCTCTTGCTCAGACTTATTATAAGATAACCGAACGTATACTAAGATATCTTCATAAAGCTTCTTGTTTTTTTCATTAAGTAATTCACGTTTTTGATTATTATCTTTAATCATCTCCATTTATTTTTCCTCCTTTTCTTCTAATAAGCGATCTACGGGATATTTTAGACTTTCCCAATGCAATCGAAATGCTTGCAACGACTTTTTTCCTTTATCAGTTAATTGATAATATTTACGATTAGGTCCATGAGGCGATTTTTTTATTTCCCCAATAATCAATTCCTCTTTTTGTAATCGTAATAAGATAGGATAGATCGAACCTTCACTAACATCAATGCCTTGTGTCTGTAATTTGACAGCAAGCTCATATCCATATACCGTTTCCCTAGCCATGATCGCTAGAATACAACCTTCTAAAACACCTTTCAATAATTGGCTTCCAATTGACATGCTTTCACCTACCTTGCATTGCAATATAGTGTGTGAAATAAAACGACTCTTCAATCAGTGAGCGCTCTTGTTTTTGCCCACTGATGATTAGCTGAGTGAATCGGGACATTAGCGTCCGTTAGCTACCGGCTAATTTGTTCTCCTTTTTGAGGTGGGCGATTTACGGACGCTTATCTGTGATAAAACTGACTTCCTCATTAAGTTGTTTATAACGTGGTTCTTAGACTAATCAGATCACAACGCTATCTTGCTTTACCATATAGTTAATTATATTAAATGATTTTTTGTGATAATGCAAGGATTTATTTTAGCTATAAAAAACAAAAGGAGCTTAATCAGTCGATACACTGATTAGCTCCTTATTATATCGTCTAAGTTATAGGTATAGGTATAATAATGGCGGAGGAAGAGGGATTCGAACCCCCGCGAGCCGTGAAGCCCCTGTCGGTTTTCAAGACCGATCCCTTCAGCCGGACTTGGGTATTCCTCCGTAAACTGACGACAAGATTTATAATATCAGTTCTTATTATCCCTGTCAATATTATTTTATCAATTTATTGTATCGTTTCTTTTCCACCCATATAAGGTTGAAGAACAGTCGGGATTGTCACGCTGCCATCTTTATTTTGATAATTTTCTAATATCGCGGCCACCGTCCGACCAATTGCTAAACCTGATCCATTTAACGTATGAACAAATTCAGGCTTAGCCTTTTCTTCACGGCGAAAACGAATCCCTGCACGGCGTGCTTGAAATGCTTCAAAGTTTGAACAAGATGATATTTCTCTGTACGTGTTATTGCTTGGCATCCATACTTCAATATCATATTTTTTGGCAGCGGTAAAACCTAAATCACCCGTACACATACTCATCACACGGTAGGGTAACGCCAATAATTGTAATACCTTTTCTGCATGACCCGTTAATTCTTCTAAAATTTGATAAGAATCTTCTGGTTTAGCAAATTGAACCAACTCCACTTTATTAAATTGATGCTGACGAATTAATCCACGGGTGTCTCGGCCAGCAGATCCTGCCTCTGAACGAAATGAAGCGCTGAAGGCTACAAATTTCTGTGGTAAATCTTTAATTGATAAAATATCATCTCGATAATAATTGGTTACTGGTACTTCTGCTGTGGGTACTAAAAAATATTCCCAATCTGCAATCTTAAAAGCATCTTCTTCAAATTTAGGAAGTTGTCCTGTCCCGGTCATACTTGTTCGATTGACCATATACGGTGGCAACATTTCTCGATAGCCATGTTGATCAGCATGTAAGTCCATCATAAAATTCAATAATGCACGTTCAAGACGTGCCCCCAAACCCGTATAAAAAACAAACCGGCTTCCTGTTACTTTTGCAGCACGCTCAAAATCTAATAAATTTAGGTCTGTTGCTACATCCCAATGCGGTTTTAAATCAAATTCAGGTTGATTGACTTCCCCCCACTTACGTATTTCTACATTGTCCTCTTCTGTTTCCCCAATCGGGGTTGACTCATGGGGGAGATTAGGAATAGAAAGCATTAACTGTTCAAGCTTTTCTTCAACGTCCCTTAACTTTGCATCGATTTCTTTAATCTGGTCACCAACTGCCCGCATTTCCTGAATCATCGCCTCAGCATCTTGTTTCTGTTTTTTTAATGCTGCAATTTCTTTTGATACTTCATTACGCTTCGCTTTTAATTCTTCCGTTTTTGCAATATAATCGCGTCGTGATTGATCAAGGGATTCAAATTGATCAAGATCAGATAAATCCTCTCCTCGATATTTCAATTTCTCTTTAACCTCATGAAAATTTTGACGTAAATACTTAATATCTAACATTTAAATTCCTCCTCATAAAAATTTATTACTTATTGATCAAGTGGATTAATTACTCTTATTACAAGACATCAGATCGAGCTATTACCATAAGCAAAATAGCAAAGTGAGTACAAATGATCACTCAATATCATTTAGCTCATTTTTGTATAACAGAAAAAACCCTCATCCCTAATAAATAAAGGGACGAGAGTTTTTCCCGCGATACCACCCTGATTGGAGACGAAGTCCCCCAGCTTTGTTTAGAAGTAACGGCTCTGAAACCGGACATGTTTGTCGACCACATATCACTCAAGGATGGATTCACCAATCTATTGTGCTGGTTTACACCAACCACCAGCTCTCTTTAGTAGCAAACAGAAAGGTTACTAATTCCTCTCAACGTGTTGTACTTATTAACGTTTTTTTATATCATAGCGAAAACAGACTTAATATGCAAGTTCTTTTTTAACATCTTCAACCATTTTAACAAAATAGCGGGTTAAACGATCATCTTCTGTTAGTTCTGGATGAAATGCCGTGCAAAGTATGGTTCCTTGTCTTGCTGCAACAATGGCCTCGTTATACTTAGCTAATATTTCAACATTCGCCTCTGCTTTCATGATATAAGGTGCACGTATAAATACCGCTTCAAAATCTGGTGCAACACCTTCGATGGCTAAAGTCGCCTCAAAGGATTCACGTTGTCTACCAAATGCATTACGTTCAACTTTAATATCCATTAATGCGAGATGTGGCTCTTGTTGCCCAACGATTTCTTTCGCTAATAAAATTAGTCCAGCACACGTCCCAAAGATCGGCTTGCCTGCATCACTAAATTGTTGAAGGGGTTGTAAAAAACCATATTGATTAATAAGGCGTCTCATTGTTGTGCTTTCACCGCCAGGCAAGATTAAACCATCTATTTCAGCTAGTTGTTCTACCTTTTTAACAACAACTGCCTCAGCACCACTTCGTTCTATCGATTTGATATGTTCTCTAACTGCACCCTGCAATCCTAGTACACCTATTTTTATCATTTGTTATCGTTCCTTTATTTAAACTAGATTAATTTACCAACCACGATCCTGCATACGTTGCTCAGGGGCAATGGTGCTAATCTCAAGTCCTTTCATGGCTGTGCCAAGTCCTTTTGATATATCAGCGATTAATTGATAATCTTGATAGTGCGTTGTTGCTTCAACAATAGCTTTAGCAAATTTAGCGGGTTCATCGGATTTAAAAATACCTGAACCAACGAAGACACCATCAGCACCTAATTCCATCATTAACGCCGCATCAGCTGGGGTTGCAACTCCACCTGCAGCAAAATTTACAACAGGGAGACGGCCATTTGCTTTAATGTCTAGAAGCACTTCATAAGGAGCTCCCAATTCTTTAGCAAATGTCATAATTTCATCTGTCGACATACTAATAAGTTTACGTACTTGCCCGTTGACTTCTCTCATATGACGCACAGCTTCTACAATATTACCTGTACCTGGCTCGCCCTTTGTTCGTAACATTGAAGTCCCCTCACCAATCCGACGTGCCGCTTCACCTAGATCACGACATCCACAGACAAAAGGTACCGTATATTCTTTTTTATTTAAGTGATAAACCTCATCAGCTGGTGTTAATACTTCGCTTTCGTCAATATAATCAACACCCATGGCTTCTAAAACACGTGCTTCAACAACATGACCAATTCGAGCCTTTGCCATAACAGGAATCGAGACAGCGTTCATCACTTCTTCTACAATGGTTGGATCAGCCATACGTGCGACACCACCCGCGGCTCGAATATCTGATGGGACCCGTTCCAATGCCATGACGGCTACCGCTCCAGCTTCTTCTGCTATCTTTGCTTGTTCTGCATTGACGACGTCCATAATAACGCCACCTTTTTGCATTTCTGCCATTCCTCGTTTGACACGATCTGTACCTAAATTAGCCATTCCATATCCCCCTATTGTTTTGTTTAGAAAACACCCATTCACTTGTTTATTTTAAGAGCAAATGTTTTGGTTTCCTCTTTTAATTAGCTAACATTTTATCCTACCCATGCTTGATGTGCAAGCTTGTTTTGCGATTTTAGCAATAATTCGGGTAAAGGTGACTCGAGCTGATCAATTAATAGAGAAAAGTTACGATGCCAGTGATATAATCTCATCTGCTCATCCTTATCGTGATCAGCCATTTTTATCGTTGTCGTCTCCTAAATTGAGAAGAAAAGGTTCAAGAACAACTTATGCTCTTGAACCTTTTTCTAAAACCAACCGGTTACAGCCTCCACTACATTTGAAAACAGGTTACTAAAGAAATTACCAATTGCCCCCATCGTAAGCATGAACCAATTCGCACGTTCGACTTCAGCAACAGCAACCAAATCAACCGTTTGATTAGATTGATCAGGATAAATATTACCGTAATCGACGTTACCTTCATAAATTAATCTTGCTTGACCAACGCTTTCTCCTTGTTCAATTGGCGCAATCAGTTGGCCATCTTCAGTTAATTTGTCTTCATCAAAGACATACTCAATCGTGTAAGCATCTTCTTCACCATTACGAACCATAGCCGAAATGCTATCAGCTAACTCTACTTCCACTTGACTGTCTTTCCCTTGACTAACTTCAATAACTGATTGATCATCTATCTGATATCCTTCAGCAAAAAGTTCCATTGTAGTAAATTGCTCAAAACCATATTCGAATAGCTTAGCTGTTTCTTTAAATCGTGCACCATAGCTATCTGTTCTCATGACAACGGACACTAAACGTTGACCGTCTCGCTCAGCAGTACCTGTAAAACTGTATCCTGCTTCTGTTGTAAAGCCCGTTTTCAAGCCATCAACACCTTCATAGTAATACTGTGCGAAATTATCGTTATTCCATGGTAACATCCAATTTAAATTCTCTAATTGTTCACCATCTAATTCAGACCGTAACGTACTAGAAAATTCTAGCACCTCTGGATAATCATTAACTAAATGATAGGCTAATATCGCAGTAGATCGTGCAGATATCAAATTATCAGCATCCGGGGCAGTGCCTTCAGGATGGTTATCACCTAAGCTTGCATTATTTAAACCTGTTGAATTGACAAACTCAAAATCAGTTAAACCTAACGCTTCACCTTTAGCATTCATCATTTTGACAAATTCACTTTCAGAACCTGCAATCAACTCAGCTAAAGCAATAGTCGTAGCATTATCAGAAATAATCGCCATTCCCTCGTAAAGTTGTCTTACATTATAATCTTGATTTTGTGTTAAACCAATGCCAGAAAAAGAATTATTAGCTGAAATACTGTATGGATAATCACCAATTTGGATTGTCGTATCCCAATCAATTTGGCCATCATTAATAGCCTCCAAGACCAAATATTCCGTCATCATTTTGGTCATGCTAGCCGGTGGCAATTTCATATCAGCATTTTTAGCAAATAGAATTTCTCCTGTTTCTGCGTCTACTAAAATAGCAGATTCTGCTTCAATATCTAATGTCTGTGCGTAAACGTGTTTAGCGCCTACACCAATAATACCGACTAATAACATCGTTGCTAATAGACTAACGAAAATTTTTGTTATATTTTTCAACTTCCATTACCTCCACAAAATTTGTTCCACTTCGTTATTCTATCATATTCAGGTCTTTTTAGATATCTACTTTTGTCTATATTTTCTACCAAATAATCACTCTATTCTAACAAAAAATAAGAGGCTATATGTGAGAAAAGCAGGTAAGATAGATTTTCTCACCTGCTAGCATTTTTATACTTGAAACTTTAAAACGTTGCGTTGTGCTTTTCACTTTTTTGTTGAAATTTTGTAATTGCTCTTTCCTAACATAGAACAGAAATGATGGTCGCTTGTCCAAGCGTTACTGTACAGAATAATTCGGCGCTTCTTTGGTAATTTGGATATCATGTGGGTGTGATTCTCTTAAACCTGCGCCAGTCATACGAATAAATTGTGCTTGATCACGGAAGATATTTAAATCTTTTGCTCCACAATACCCCATACCTGAACGCAACCCACCTAATAGTTGATGGACAGTATCAGCCAACGGTCCTTTATATGCGACACGACCTTCAATACCTTCAGGCACCAACTTCTTCGCATCATCTGTATCTTGGAAATAGCGATCTTTAGAACCTGATTTCATCGCTGAAACAGAACCCATACCACGGTAAACTTTGTAGCGACGACCTTGGAAAATTTCGGTTTCTCCTGGACTTTCAGTTACACCTGCAAATAAACTCCCCAACATGACAGCTTGAGCACCAGCTGCAATGGCTTTAGCAATATCACCGGAGTATTTGATACCACCATCTGCAATAATAGGAACACCATATTGATCAGCAACTTTTGCACAATCATTAATAGCGGTAATCTGAGGGACACCAACACCTGCTACCACACGAGTCGTGCATATTGAACCAGGTCCAATACCCACTTTAACGATAGAAGCGCCTGCTTCGATTAGTTCTTTCGTTGCTTCAGGTGTTGCTACATTACCAGCAATAATATTAAGCTCAGGATACTTTTCTCGTACACGTTTCACTTGCTCAATGACACCTTGTGAATGCCCATGAGCGGTATCAATAACAACGACATCAACACCTGCTTCAACAAGCTTATCGATACGTGTCATCGCATCAACGGTCACACCCACTGCTGCACCACATAATAAACGGCCTTGACCATCTTTTGCAGAATGAGGAAACTCAATGACTTTCTCAATGTCTTTAATAGTAATTAATCCTTTAAGCACACCTTGTTCATCAATAAGAGGTAACTTTTCAATACGGTGCTTTTGAAGAATCTGACTTGCTTCTTCTAAGGTCGTACCAACATGAGCGGTAACTAAATTTTCACTCGTCATCACTTCGGAAATTTTAATTGAATAGTTTTCAATAAAACGAAGATCGCGATTAGTTAGAATACCTACAAGTACTTGATCAACCTTATTATTAACAATAGGGACACCAGAAATTCTAAATTTCCCCATTAAATGCTCTGCATCAAACACTTGGTTATCTGGGGTTAAGAAGAAAGGATTCGTGATCACACCGCTCTCGGAACGTTTGACACGGTCAACATGTTCTGCTTGTTCTTCAATCGACATATTCTTATGAACAATACCTAGACCACCCTGTCGTGCCATCGCAATCGCCATCTCAGCTTCAGTAACGGTATCCATTCCAGCGCTTATAAGTGGAATATTTAATGCCAACTGTTCTGTTAATGTGGTCTGAATCGAGACATCACGTGGTAATACCTCTGATTTAGCGGGTATTAATAATACATCATCAAACGTTAAACCTTCTTTTGTAAATTTGTCCTCCCTCATTCTTGTTCCTCCTTATTGATTAGCTTTCTTTATCTATACAAGCTTTTCTTATTGTTATTTACAATACGATAACAAAATTAGTTTTTCAACCTTTTTTCAGCATAGATTTCAACTTTTTAAAAATTAAGCTTAAATCGAGATAAAAGTGTTTTAATAACTGAATTTTCAGTATTTTAAAACGACAAAGAAAATGGTATTAGACAAGTTATTTTTTTAGAAAATTTAAGAAGGGATACGGTGAGCGTGTAGAAAAGTAGCGAGACATTTTAAACTTGTTCTATTCACTTATTGAAAAAAGAGTTGCATAATGTTTCGTTGGTGAGGGAAATTCTCACCAACGTCATTTGACAAGGAAGCGAAAAAAGCTACATGATAGCCTATTAAAGTGCTATCATGTAGCTTTTCCATTATTTAATAAGATGGTTAATCATCAACTGATCTCTTTCTCCAATTGAGATAATTTGATTGGTTTCAGTCAATTGAATCATGATTTCTGGTAGGTCCTCATACTCTAATGCGACAAGTGTGCCTATTCTTCCATCAGATAAATAAACCTTTTCACCTAATAACGCGTCTTCCAAACTTGTAATAAAAACATTTAAATAACGACGATCAAATTGTTGATTTTCCTGTTTTTTCATTGTTGAAATGACAGAAAAGAATAAACATTTCTCTTGATAGTAACGATCTGCCGTCATCGCATGATAAGCATCAGCAATTGCAATAATTTTGGCATAGGGGTGAATTTTCTCACCAGGTACACCAAGAGGGTAGCCATGGCTATCTATCCGCTCATGATGCTGTAATACCGCTAATTTTACCGCCTTTGTTAACGTTGGTGTCTTTTCAAGATAACGATAAGAATAGGTCGGATGTTTTTTAATTTGTTGATAATCATGTGTAGGTAACTTACCATTTTTTTCGAAATGCGTTTTATTTAACTTAGCCATTCCACTATCAGCGAGTAATGCGGCTATACTGATTTGGATCGATTCCTTATCAAACCCTAGACGTTTAGCTAAAATAGCGGTTAATAAACTCATTGAAACACTATGGTGATAGAAATAAGATAGCTTTGTCGATTGATTAGCAATCAAAAAAATATCAGCATGGTTGTGATCGATATGTTCTAACAATGGCACAATCATTTGTCTTACCTGATGAATATCAATCATTGTACCATTTTGCCATTGTTGAAACATTTGTTGATAGTCTGCAACCGCTCGCTGATACTGCTCAAGGAAAGTAGAGTGCTGAAGTTGATCATGCTCAACTTTATGTTGCTCCTCTTTGTCAGTAAAGTCTTGATCGGGCTGAAAGGGTTGACCATTAGCTAACTTAGGTGATACTTCAACGTGAGTGACTAAAAAGCGGTTTAATACTTTAATGTGCATATCTGTAACAATGGTTCCCTGAAGCATAATAGGATAATTGGTTTTCCCATAAACATCTGTCTTAATAACACAATTTGGCACAAGTTGATTAGGATGTACAAACAATAGGTTCACCACCTGAAGATAAGATTAAAATAAGACTGAAACAAAAGTTTTATTAAGTTAAGTAGAATGCTAATTAATGGCTAGATACACATCACACATTGCTTTCGCTACTAAACAAAAGCTGACATCTCCGTAACCTCAGCCATAGGTACAGCTCAAGGCTACAGGATGTCGCTCAACTAAGTGTTTTCACAGACCGAAAACTTTAAGTATGTTCGAATTCTCATTTGTTCGGTATTAATTATCTTCCAACGTCACAACTTATTTGAAAATATTTCATGGAATTACTCTTCTTCTTGCACGAATTGATCTTCTTCTTTATCTTCAACTTCTACTTCTTTTTGTTCGATGCTAGCCACTGTAGCAACTTTTTCATCGTCTTGTAAACGAATTAACCTTACACCTTGTGTATTTCTTCCTGTTTTTGAAATACTCTCAACAGACATTCTAATCAGAACACCTGATACGGTCATAATCATCAAGTCTTCTTCTCCACTAACCGCTTTGACAGCAACAACCTTACCGGTTTTTTCAGTGATATTACTTGTAGAAACCCCTTTACCGCCACGATTAATCATTCGATACTCTTCCGCTGGGGTTTGCTTCCCATAGCCATTTTCCGTGACATTTAAGACGTAATCATCAGGTTCAATAATCTCCATAGAGACGACTTCATCGCCTTCACGTAACGAGATTCCTTTCACACCAGCTGCTGTTCTCCCCATTGAGCGAATTTGCGTTTCTTCAAAACGGATTAATGAGCCTTCTCTAGTTGCGATCATAATATCTTTCTTACCATCCGTTAATCGAACAGAAATCAACTCATCCTCCTCACGTAAATTTAATGCGATTAAGCCACCTTTACGAATATTAGCAAATTGATTTAATTGCGTACGTTTTGAAATACCATATTTGGTTGTGAAAAATAAATACCAGTCTGCTTCAAATTCATGTACAGTAATAACTGCATTGATCCATTCACCTTTATCAATTTCAAGTAAATTGATAATAGGAAGACCTTTAGCTGTACGACTAAACTCTGGAATTTCATAACCTTTAAGACGATAAACTTTTCCTTTATTGGTAAAGAATAAGACGGTATCGTGTGTCGATGTGGAGACTAAATGTTCAACAAAATCGTCCTCATTTGTATCCATCCCTTGCACTCCACGCCCCCCACGGCGCTGTGTACGATAAGTCGAAGATGGTAGACGTTTTATATAGCCTTTATGGGTAAGTGTGACAACAATATCTTCTTCAGGAATTAAATCTTCATCTTCAAAGAAATCAATGCCCCCAGAGATAATTTCTGTTCGGCGTTTATCATTAAAGCGTTCTTTTATTTCTTCTAGCTCTTCACGAATTATTTCAAGAACTTTTTCCTCATCCGCTAAAATGGCCTTGAGTTCCGCAATGGTATTGATAAGTTCTCTATACTCATTTTCAATCTTGTCACGTTCCAAGCCTGTTAGACGTTGTAAACGCATATCTAGAATCGCTTGGGCTTGTTTCTCAGTTAATTGATAGTGTGACATTAACCCGTCACGTGCCTCATCCGCTGTTTTCGATTGTCTAATTAATTGAATGATCGCATCAATATGATCGAGTGCTATTCTTAAGCCTTCTAATATGTGAGCACGTGCTTCTGCTTTTTCTAATTCATAAGCTGTTCGGCGTCTAATAATCTCTTTTTGGTGTTCTAAATAATGTTCAAGTGCTTGCTTTAATGTAAGAACTTTCGGTTGCCCGTCAACAAGTGCTAACATATTAATTCCAAAAGAGGTTTGCAAAGAGGTCTGCTTATATAAATTATTTAATAGAACATTAGGATTAGCGTCTCGCCGCAGTTCAATGACAATACGCATCCCGTTTCGATCAGACTCATCTCTTAGATCAGTAATACCTTCAATTTTCTTATCACGGGCTAATTCAGCAATTTTTTCAACAAGCCTTGCTTTATTCACTTGGTAAGGTAGTTCAGACACTAGAATACGGGATTTACCATTTGCTTGTTCTTCAATTTCTGCTTTCGCTCGAATGGTTATCGATCCTTTACCAGTTTCATAAGCTTTTCGAATGCCAGAGCGCCCCAACACCATTGCACCGGTAGGGAAGTCAGGACCATGAATATATTGCTCCATTAACTCATCAACCGTGATGTCTGGGTTTTCACTAACGGCTAATACAGCATCAATGGTTTCACCTAACTGATGTGGTGGTATATTTGTAGCCATCCCAACAGCAATACCTGATGCACCGTTCACTAGCAAATTCGGAAAACGGGCAGGTAATACTTTAGGTTCACGTTCAGAACCATCATAATTGTCCATATAATCAACCGTGTTCTTATTAATATCACGTAACAGCTCCATTGATATTTTAGACATTTTAGCTTCTGTATAACGCATAGCCGCTGCGGGATCACCGTCTACAGAACCAAAATTCCCATGACCATCAACAAGCATATTACGATAACTAAAATCTTGTGCCATCCTTACCATGGCTTCATACACAGCAGAATCACCATGAGGGTGGTATTTCCCGATTACATCACCAACAATACGTGCTGATTTTTTATAGGCTTTGTCTGCATGCATACCAAGATCATTCATTGCGTATAGAATACGGCGATGTACAGGTTTTAAACCATCTCGTACATCTGGTAAGGCACGGGCAACAATAACACTCATTGCATAATCTAAAAAAGATGTACGCATTTCTTTTCCAATATTTATTTCTTGTACTTGGGGACGTTGGTTATCCACCATTCAATTACCTCCTATCCAACTGAGGAACCTACATTAATCCTAAATATCTAAATTTTTCACATAAACAGCATTGTCTTGAATAAAATTACGACGTGGCTCTACTTTATCACCCATTAACATATCAAAAATTTGATCGGCTTCAATCGCATCATCTAAATTCACTTGGAGGAGCGTACGATTTTCCGGATCCATTGTTGTTTCCCATAGTTGGGTCGCATTCATCTCCCCTAAACCTTTATAGCGTTGTAAGCCCGGTTTAGGCTGTTTTGGCAATTCACTTAAAATGCGTTCCATTTCCTTTTCATTATAAGCATAGTAAGCAGCCTTACCTTGTTGGACTTTATACAATGGTGGCTGTGCAATATAGATATAGCCATAATCAATTAGTGGGCGCATATAACGATAGAAAAAGGTTAATAATAACGTACGAATATGCGCACCATCGACATCGGCATCTGTCATAATCACAATTTTATGATAACGTGCTTTTTCAATATTAAAGTCTTCACCTATTCCTGTTCCCATTGCGGTAATCATCGAGCGAATTTCATTATTTGATAAAATTTTGTCTAGTCTTGCTTTCTCTACATTCAAAATTTTCCCTCGTAATGGAAGAATCGCTTGAAAATGACGATCCCGACCTTGCTTTGCCGAACCTCCTGCTGAATCACCCTCAACAATGTAAAGCTCACTTATTGAGGCATCACGTGAAGAGCAGTCAGCTAGCTTTCCGGGTAAATTAGAGATTTCTAAGGCACCTTTTCGACGCGTTAATTCACGTGCTTTCTTAGCTGCAAGACGAGCACGTGAAGCCATTAACCCTTTTTCAACAATGATTTTAGCTGTATCTGGGTTCTCGAATAAAAAGGTTGAAAATAACTCACTAAATGAAGAGTCAGTAATCGTTCGTGCTTCACTATTACCTAATTTTGTCTTCGTTTGTCCTTCAAATTGAGGATCTGGGTGTTTAATAGAAATAATAGCTGTAAGTCCTTCTCTGACATCGTCTCCAGTCAAATTCGGATCATTTTCTTTAAATAAATTATTTTTACGAGCATAATCATTAATTACACGTGTTAACCCTGTTTTAAAACCTGACTCATGCATACCGCCTTCATATGTATGAATATTGTTAGCAAAGGAATAAATATTACTAGCGAACCCATCATTATACTGAATGGCCACTTCAACATTAATGCCTTGCTCTTCTTTTTCGGCATAAAAGGGGGCATGAAGCACTTCTTTAGATTGATTTAAAAACTCAACATAAGATTTAATTCCACCTTGATAGTGAAATTCTTCTTTTTTCACTTCATCGGAACGTTTATCTTCAATACTTACGCGTAACCCCTTATTTAGAAATGCCAATTCACGCAAACGATAAGATAACGTATCATAATTGTAAACCGTTGTCTCATCAAAAATTTCTTCATCCGGACTAAAGTGAGTACGAGTTCCTGTAATATCAGTATCACCAATAACTTTCAACTCGGTATTTAATTTCCCGCGTTTGAAGTCTAAATAGTAAATTTTTTGATCGCGATGAACATAAACCTCCAGAGAAGTTGAAAGAGCATTAACAACTGAAGCACCAACGCCATGTAAACCACCAGAAACTTTATAGCTTCCCCCGCCAAACTTACCACCAGCATGTAACACCGTCATAATTACTTCAACAGCAGGACGACCTGTTTTTTCATGGATACCAACAGGAATTCCCCGCCCATTATCGATAACAGTAATGCTGTTATCTTTCTCAATTATCACTTGGATATGGTCACAATAACCACCAAGTGCCTCATCAATACTATTATCAACAATTTCCCAAACCAAATGGTGCAAACCGCGTTCACTTGTAGAACCAATATACATACCTGGTCGCTTGCGGACAGCCTCTAATCCTTCTAATACTTGTATTTGACTTTCATCATATTGTTGTTCATTTAAATTGTTTTCTTCCATTGCTGATTCACCTACACTCTCATTTAGACACAGACACAATCGATTAAGATGGTCTGATTTTATTTATATTAAAAATCGCAAACGATTTGGTTAAGCAAATAGTATTTAAAGGTATTGTGTTGTCAAGTCATCATGTATCATACGTTTCGCTATCGGTATAATCGTCTAAATGACTTAATGTCGAGAGCATACTCGCTCTCTTCTTTAACGTCAAAATCGATAATGGACTATAATAGACATGATCTTTTGTAATGATAATCGATTTAGTTACATCATGATCTAACTGAGGCATATCTTCTACTTCTTCTTGATGTTCGATCATCTCTTCATTAATCGAAGATGATGCTACATACTGTTGATCAATCATGACAATGATCTCATCTGAGCGAATCACTTGATCATCCCCAATATGAATAAACATAATTTAGCCTCTTCTCTGTTTCGTTATTGAACCATTTTCGACATAAAATAGCTCTGCTTGGTTGATCGTTTCATGCTGAATATCACTGATACTCGTTGTAGAAACAAACGTTTGTACTTTGCCTTTAATGGTATGTAGTAAATGTGATTGACGATATTGATCCAATTCACTTAACACATCATCTAATAAAAGAACGGGGTATTCACCGACTTCACTTTTTATTAATTCAATTTCAGCTAATTTTAAAGACAATGCTGTCGTTCGCTGCTGACCTTGTGACCCGAAGGTTTGCACATTTCGATCATTAATATAAAAAGACAAATCATCACGGTGAGGACCATATAACGTACTCCCACGATCAATCTCTTTTTCTCTATTTTGATTAAAGGTATCGTTATATATCTTCTTTATTTTTTCCTTATCATCGCCTTCTAATACATCTATCGTTGCATCATAGAAAATAGTTAAGCTTTCTTTATCTTGACTAATCCCTTGATGAATCGATGCTGCCCATTTCCGAAGTAATGTTAAAAATAGAAAACGTTTTTCAACAATTACACTCGCATGATCGATAAGTTGTTCAGTGAGTACATCTAACATCGTTTTATCATGGGTCTTTCGCCTTTGTAATGCCTTTAATAAAGCATTACGTTGCTTTAATATTTTTTGATATTGCCCAAGATGATAAATATACACAGGCTTTATTTGGCCAATTTCCATATCAATAAAGCGTCGTCTCACCTGAGGGCTCCCTTTTACTAAATTAAGATCTTCTGGAGCAAACATCACTAGATTAAGCGCGCCTATATAATCACTCAGCCGTTTTTGTTCTAAATGATTGAGCTTAGCTCTTTTCCCTTTAGTTGATAATTGAATTTCTAGAGGAAAATGATATTGTCTTTTAAAGACCGTACCTTCTATTTTAGCATAACTTTGCTCCCATTGAATAAGTTCTTTATCTTTAGCTGTTCGATAAGATTTAGAAAAACCTAGAACATAAATAGCTTCCATCAAATTGGTTTTTCCTTGAGCATTCTCCCCAATAATGACGTTAATTCGATCATCAAAGGTGAGTTCAAGCTTTGGATAATTTCGATAATTACTTAATTTTATATCTTTAATGTACATAAAATGATGCCTTCCTTTTTATACGATTAAGAAAGTTACTAAGTAGATGGTTAATAGTATAAGATTAACGCTACTGTGTTCAATAGAACTGAGTGCTGTGTTTGTCTAATACTTTGGACTTTTTAAATTTCGTTTCATCGGTTGACGACAATACTTTCCTAATCGATAAGAAAACCAAGACATTACCTAAAGAAAACAGCCCGTTGCCTCGTTGTAGAGAAGATGAAATCGATTAGTTAGTTATAATTCGATATGTACCTACATCTTCAATTTCTATTAAGTCACGATGATATAATTTTCTTCCTCTGCGTTGATCTTGCTCTCCATTTATAAAAACAGGATATTCACTTAAAAACAATTTAACGATACCGCCACTTTCCACGATATTAGCTAACTTTAAAAATTGCCCAAGTTGAATGTATTCAGTATCAATTTGAAATTCTTCAGCTTCCACACTATATAACTCCTTTCTTAATTAGGAAAACCTGTGTTTATTTAGCTTTCACGAATGTCGTTATTTTTATTTATCACAGATAACGGACGCTCATGTCTTGATTCACTCAACGAACCATTCGTGGGTGGGTAAGATCGTAGACTAAAACCGCCACGTCCTGTGGCAACATCTGCATGACCTAGATCCTGTAGCCCTCCGCCCACAGATTGAAAAGGTTCGTTTTATGCTAACTATTTTACAAACCAATTGAAATCGCCGATTAAGTCTGTTGAAAAATGCTCAACGCTCTCACTTTAGAACAATTGCTCCGCTCACATATATGCTCTCCTATCTATTTTACTAAAGATTGTCCGAATAGCAAAGTGCTCATCTCATATCATTACGATTTAAATGACAAATAAAAAGAAGATAGAGCAGACGCGACAAGCTCTATCTTTAAAAAATCTCGTATTTATCACAAATAACTATCCCTGATTGAAGGTTCGCTTTATAACTTATCTAAGACTTTCTAATAAGTTCTTACCGGTAAAATAAGTTGTAAAATCTGATCATTTTCATGTGGTTTAATAATAAATGGACGCATCGCACCGGTAAAATCAATTTTTACATAGTCTTCTTGTATAATTTTCAATGCATCAATCATATATTTAGCACTAAAAGAAATCTTTAAATCCTCACCATCAATACTTTCTGTTGTTACTTCCTCGGTTACTTGCCCGACTTCTGGTGTATTACTGCTTATTTGTAATTGATTGTTACCTTTTGTTTCAAGTTTAACGACGTTATTTCTATTTTCTTTAGCCAAAAGTGAGGCCCGATCAATCGCTTGAAGCAAGGCTTTAGTCTGTGTTAATACTGTCGTTTTACTTTGTTCAGGAATAAGTCGTGATGTCTCCGGATAATTGCCCTCTAATAAGCGTGAGAGAAAGTTTAAATTTTTGGTTTGAAATAATATTTGGTTTTCTGTAACACTTATAGACATCGATTCCTCACTGTCATCAATGATTTTGTTAAGTTCAACTAAGCTCTTCCCTGGAATAACAACCTCTTTAAATGACAATCCCTCATTTTCAGTAGATAGAGGAATCTTACGTGAAGCTAAGCGGTGACTATCCGTTGCGACAAAGTTTAATAGATTGTCTTCTAGTCGCATATTGACTCCAGTTAAAATAGGGCGCGTTTCTACGGTCGAAACAGCAAACACGGTTTGTTTAATTAATTCCTTTAGCAAGTCATTTTTGATTTCAAAACTATTGTCAGTATGTAAAACAGGAAGTTGTGGATATTCCATAGCATCTTGTCCATTGAGGTGAAATTCAGATCCTCCTGAAATAATATTGACTTGAAATTGTTCATCTGTATTAATTTCTAATGTTTTTAATGGGAGTTTACGGATAATATCAGGGAAGTATTTTGATTGGACGACAACTTGACCAGGTTCTATTTGTTCAACATTAACGATTCCATCAACTTCCTTAGGAATAAATGATTCAATTGAAACATCTGAGTCACTTCCTGTTAATTTAATGCCTTCTTCTGTTGCTTCAATTTTTATACCTGTAAGAATGGGAATGGTTACACGAGAAGAAATAGCTTTCATGACGTGTTGTATACTTTCTAAAAGTAAATCTCTTTGAATAATAAATTTCATGAATAAAATCCTCCTAATGGAAGTATATTATATATTATTTATTAATAAAAAAATAGTAGTAATAGTAATAGGTCTTGTGGTTATGTGGATAACATAAAAAAGTATTAATGATTTCAATGTTATCCACCTGTGGATAGAATGTGTGTAACTATGAATTAATATTCACACTATACACATGTTAATAACCTCATAAACTTTTCAACTGTTCTTTTATTTCTTCGATTTCTCGATTTAGTAATTGGTCATCACTAATTAATTTTGATATTTTCTCATGAGCATGAATAACCGTGGTATGATCACGTCCGCCAAATTCTTCACCAATTTTAGGTAAGGAAAAGTCGGTGAGTTCCCGCGATAAATACATCGCTATTTGTCTAGGAAATGCTACAGATTTTGTTCGTTTCTTCGCGGCAAATTCCTCTAACTTCATATTATATTTTTCAGCAACAAGCTCTTGAATACCAGCTATTGTGATCATTTTAGGTCGTGTACTAGGGATAATATCTTTTAATGCTTCAGCAGCCAATGATGCATCGATGTCTTGATTGATTAAAGATGAGTACGCGACTACCCGTATAAGCGCACCTTCTAATTCTCTAATATTTGTATCAATTTGATTGGCAATATAAAGCATGACTTCATTAGGAATATCTAATCCTTCTGCCTTGGCCTTTTTTCTTAATATAGCAATACGTGTTTCTAAATCTGGTGGTGTAATATCTGTGATCAATCCCCACTCGAAACGCGAGCGTAAACGATCTTCTAACGTTGGTATTTCTTTGGGTGGTCGATCGCTAGAGATAATAATTTGTTTACTCTCTTCATGCAATGTGTTAAACGTATGAAAAAATTCCTCTTGGGTTTGTTCTTTTCCAGCTAAAAACTGTATATCATCTATTAATAAGACATCTACGTTTCGATATTTACTTCGAAAATTTTCCGCTTTATTATCACGAATAGAGTTAATAAATTCATTGGTAAATTTCTCTGATGATAGATAAACGACTTTAGCATTAGGATTATGATCCAACACATAGTGACCAATGGCATGCATGAGGTGGGTTTTCCCCAATCCAACACCCCCATAAATAAAAAGTGGATTGTATGCTTTAGCGGGGGCCTCAGCAACAGCTAATGAAGCAGCATGAGCAAATCGATTACCAGATCCAATTACGAATGTATTAAAGGTGTATTTGTCATTCAACATCGTTTTTGAAGCATCATGCTGTTCTTGGTCTTTGACTGGCACTATTTTTGTGGTTTGATTGGCTGTTTGATCAGTTGTTCGTTCATTTTCAGGAATAATAAATTTTGTTTTAAGCTGTGCTCCTGTTACTTCAAAAATAGCATCAGAAATAAGGTTGCTGTACCTATTTTCTAGCCAGTCTCGTGCAAATTCATTTGGAGCAGAGATAACTAAGGTATCATCAGTAATGCTATCGGCATTTGTATTTCTTAGCCATGTATCAAAACTAGGTTTACTCACCTTTTCTTTGATGGCTAATAATGTACTTGCCCATAACTCTTCGATATTTTCCATCGATAGGCCCCTTTCTCAAATTGTAGCTAAACGCCATTAAAGATATAAAAAACCTCTCGCAATCTATTTTAGAAAAATAGATCGAAAGGTTCAGTTTGATTGTGGATAATAAAAAAGGATCATAGCAATAAATAAGAACAATTATTCAATTTATACACAGACTTGTTAATAAATTAATGGACAAGATGTGTATAAATGTCCACAGGTTATCCACTGACTGTGGATATGTTTATTTAGTTCACCTATTTTTAAACAATTAAACACAGTTATAATATCAAAAAAAGATAAAGAATGCAAGGTGATTCGACAGTTATCCACACATTCTTTAACATGTATACTTTTTTCATCCACAAGCATTGAATTTGTGGTTTATTTGTCGATAATTTGTGTGGATAATAAAAATCTTTTCATGTATCATTAACAAGCCATGTGGATAAGTGGTATCGATTGCTTTTTAAAATTTTATTTGTCTAATCGATGGTTTCACCGATTAATTGTTGACAGGTACTGTTGTTATTACGTATAATGAACAGGATTGTCTTAATAGTGATTTTTAATTCCTCAGGGAGGTGTAGATATAATGAAACGCACATTTCAACCAAATAATCGTAAACGTAAAAAAGTTCACGGCTTCCGCACTCGTATGAGCACTAAAAATGGACGTAACGTTTTAGCACGCCGTCGCAAAAAAGGAAGAAAAGTATTGTCAGCTTAGGCCACTGAAATTGTCAGTGGTCTTTTTTCCACATTATTTAAGAATAGAGTAGTGACTTAATAATGATACGACAAAGCATTTTTAAAACGGTAATGTATAACCTATGTGAACAAATAACTGGGTGTAATGAAGGTGTTTGGTTTAAAGTGAAATGGTTAACATGGATAGATAAGAAAGCAGATTATTTGTAGATTTGGGGGTAACAGTACATGAAAAAAAGTTATCGATTAAAAAAAAATGAAGATTTCCAAAACGTCTTTGAACATGGAAAATCATTTGCTAATCGCCAATTGGTACTGTATTATCTTCAAAAAAAAGAGCAACCTCATATAAAAGTTGGTCTTTCTGTTTCAAAAAAAGTCGGTAATGCTGTGGTTCGCAACCGCGTTAAACGTTATTTGCGACAAGCTTTTCTTGAGCTTGAGCACCAAATCGAGCCCAATTATGATTATGTGGTTATTGCAAGAGTGGCAACAAAAGATATCGATTTTCATCAAACAAAAAAAAGTCTAACTCATGTGCTATTTAAATCGCATCTACTAAAGAAATAATTGATTTGAAGCGACTATTGCCAATTTATAAAATGACTTTAATAAAGGTTGTAGTATTAAAGGCAAGATAGTGATAAAATAACAGTTGAGTTTTACATATAGAGTTCGATGAATGGATGTTAAGGAGGAAGATCATGCGCAAAAAGGTCTTAATTGTCGTGGCCTTATTAGGTTTAGTATTACTCTTATCAGGATGTGGTAATGTCAATGAACCCATTACAGCGGAAAGTGAAGGTTTCTGGGATTCATATTTTGTCTTTCCATTGTCTTGGTTAATTATTAATGTAGCGAATTTTTTCAGTGGAAATTTTGGAATAGCGATTATCATCGTGACTTTATTTTTTAGGTTACTCCTTGTTCCATTGAATGTGAAGCAATTAAAAAGTTCTAAAGCGATGCAAGAAATACAACCGCAATTACAAGAATTGAAAGAAAAATACAGTTCTAAAGATGCGCAAACACAGCAGAAATTACAAGAAGAAACGATGAAGTTGTTCCAACAGAATAATGTTAATCCAATGGCAGGTTGTTTACCTATATTTGTTCAAATGCCAATCTTAATTGGATTGTATCAATCGATTATGCGTACGCCTGGTTTACAGGAGGGGAGTTTCCTCTGGTTTGAGTTATCTCAATCAGATCCGTATTATATTTTACCAATTGTGGCCGCTGGTGCGACATTCTTACAGCAAAAACTAACGATGGCAGGAACAAATGCTACGCAGAATGCAGGCAATCCTCAAATGACGATGATGCTTTATATGATGCCAATTATGATTGGGGTTATGTCGATGTTCTTCCCTGCAGCTTTAGCATTGTACTGGGTTGTAGGTAACGTCTTTATGGTATTACAAACAATTTTTATTCGAAAACCGTTTAAATTTCAACAAACAGCGGGAGGAAAATAAAAGTGAAACAGGTAACTGCTTCTGGACAAACTGTCAAAGATGCGGTCCAATCAGCTATACAGCAACTTAACACCACAGAGGACCAAGTTAATATTGAAATTATTGATGAAGGTAAGAAAGGTATGTTTGGCATTTTTGGTGCAAAACGAGCGATTGTTAAAGTATCAATTAAAGAAAATCCTATTGATCAAGCGGTTATTTATCTAAAGGAGATTGCCACGGCATTTTCTGAAGATGTTTCCATTAATGTCAAGCGAGAAGGTAAGCAAATAAACTTTGATTTGTCGGGCCATAAAATTGCGATGATTATTGGTAAACGTGGTCAGACCTTAAATGCTATCCAACATTTGGTGCAAGTTATGATTAATCGTATTTCGTCAGAACATTTTCGTATTGTTGTTGATGCAGAAGGTTATCGTAACAGACGTCAACTAACGCTTGAGCAGTTGGCCCATCGTTTAGCAGATAAAGCCATAAAAATTAACAAAGATGTGGCATTAGAACCGATGCCTTCTTCAGAACGTAAAATTATTCATAGTGCGTTACAGAACCATCAGAAAGTGGAAACATTCTCTGATGGTTCAGAACCTAACCGATATGTTGTTATCCGAGCACTGTAACGCATTTAGAGAAAGAAGTCCTTTTTTGGGGCTTCTTTTTTTTGGTTGTATACTATTTGACGTTGGTGAAGGGAATTCTCCATTTCATGCGTTTGTGAAATGGGGGTAGACTTTCGCTAAGGTCTTTTCTATTTCTCTAAAAATAGAAATGGGTTCAGTCATCCAGTGATGCGCTTTCCGCAGGCACGGCTTCAGCTCGTGTTATTCCTGCAGGAGTCTCATCACTTCCTGACCGAACCCGTATGAATTTACGTGTAGATAGACATTCAAATTAAGTTAAGAACTATTGAATCGAAATCAGTCTAAAATGCACCTAACCAAACAAACATTCAAGCAGCATAATCCGACTTGAATATTTGTGAAATGCATCTATAAAATTGCCGGCAAAAATTCTCACCAACGTCATTTGACAAAGAACCTCTTTTTTGTTCTTTTGTTCATTAGGGAGTAGTGGGGTTTTAGTGATCTGTCTTATAACAAAGTTTCAAAGTCTAGAGAAGCCATCATTTTCCTAAGCTGATCACTGATTAAATTAGCCTCTGTGGATAAGTGATAGTGTTAAAAGACGAGAAGTTATCCACAACAACAAATCACTGCATATATGTAAGGGTGAGTGAAGAGTTATCCACTTGTGAATAATTTAATCCTTTCTTTTTGTATATGATATGTGGTATTCTATTAAGTTAGTGACAGTCATTCAGAATAAGTCACATTTTTAATACAAGGTAGAAATTATAAAATTTTAACAAAGAAGTAGAGATGCGACGAAGTTAAAATTTAAAAGTAGAAAGTATAAGAATAGCTAAAACATTTGCTAGGCTAGCAAGAAGTAAATGTAAGTATTTCTAAAATAAATTAGGAAAAAATGATATTGGAGGTGATGATCATGGATTTGGATACGATAGCTGCGATTTCCACTCCAATTGGAGAAGGCGCGATTGCGATCGTTCGCTTAAGTGGAGATCAAGCGATTAATATTGTTAATCAAATGTTTAAAGGCAAAGATCTAATGACTGTTGATAGCCATACGTTACACTATGGTAAGATCATTGATCCAGACAGTAAAACAATGATTGAAGAAGTAATGGTTAGTGTGATGCGAGCACCCAAAACATTTACCCGGGAAAATGTTGTTGAAATAAATTGTCATGGTGGTCTAGCATCTGTTAATCGCTTATTAGAAATGAGCCTTCAATTAGGCGCGCGTTTAGCAGAACCCGGTGAATTTACAAAACGCGCTTTTCTAAACGGACGTATTGATTTATCACAAGCAGAGGCGGTGATGGATTTAATTCGAGCTAAAACAGATAAAGCGATGGGAGTGGCAGTAAAACAACTTGATGGTAAATTGTCAAAGTTAATCAAACGATTACGTCAGGAATTGATTGAGACTGTTGCTCATGTGGAAGTCAACATTGATTACCCAGAGTATGATGATGTCGAAGAAATGACAAAAAATATAATGTTAGAAAAAACAATGCTTGTTTATCAGGAGATTGAGCGTTTATTAGCAATGGCGAGACAAGGGAAAATTTTAAGGGAAGGTATTTCAACTGCGATTATTGGACGGCCGAATGTTGGAAAGTCTTCACTTATGAATGCTCTGGTCCAAGAAAATAAAGCGATTGTAACCGACATACCAGGAACAACACGTGATGTTATTGAAGAATATGTCAATGTTCGGGGGGTTCCTTTGCGATTAGTTGATACAGCGGGGATCCGTGATACGGAAGATATCGTAGAGAAAATTGGAGTAGAGCGATCAAGACAAGTTCTAAAAGAAGCTGACTTAGTTTTACTTGTTCTAAATTTTAATGAATCGCTCACAGAACAGGACCGTCAATTGTTTGAGTTAGTTAAGGATTTAGATGTTATTATATTGGTCAATAAGACAGACCTTCCGAACAAGATAGACCTTAATGAAGTTGCGGGTCTAGCAAAAGATCATGCGATTGTTAACATGTCACTTATAGAAGAACAAGGGATAGACCAATTAGAAGAGGCCATTGCCCGTTTATTCTTTGCAGGACAAATTGAATCTGATGACTTATCTTATGTCTCTAATGTAAGACATATTCAATTGCTAAAACAAGCACTAGCTACATTAGATGATGCAATGTCTGCGATTAATGCCGACATGCCGATCGACTTAATACAAATTGATGTAACAAGGACTTGGGAATTGTTGGGTGAGATTGTTGGCGATACTGTTCAAGATAGCTTAATTGATCAACTGTTTTCACAGTTTTGTTTAGGTAAATAAGTAAAAAAGAAAAGGAGCGATAAAGATGGTCTATAATGCTGGTCATTTCGATGTGATTGTTATCGGGGCGGGTCATGCTGGTGTCGAGGCAGCCAATGCCGCGGTTAAGCGTGGCGCCAAAACGTTAATGCTCACATTGAATTTAGATATGATTGCTTTTATGCCATGCAATCCATCAATAGGTGGCCCTGCAAAAGGGGTAGTTGTCCGTGAAATTGACGCACTTGGTGGATTAATGGGAAAAGTGATTGATAAAACATATATTCAAATGCGTATGTTAAATACCGGAAAAGGTCCAGCAGTTCGTGCTTTGCGCGCTCAAGCTGACAAACCTTTATATATTCAAGAAATGAAATATCAATTAGAAAAGCTAGAAAACTTAACGATTCGTCAAGCAATGGTGGAAAGACTCATTGTTGAAGATGGTGTTTGCAAAGGGGTGCTAACGGAAACAAATGCTGCTTATTATGCAAAATCAGTGATTATTACGACCGGTACATTTATGAGAGGTAGCGTTATTATTGGTGACTTATCGTATCAAAGTGGTCCTAATAATCAACGTCCATCTGTTAAACTTTCTGAGCATTTAGAGGAGCTTGGATTTGAGCTTGTTCGTTTTAAAACAGGAACACCACCTCGTGTCAATGCTAATACCATTGATTATAGTAAAACTGAAATTCAGCCTGGTGATGATAAACCTAGTCATTTCTCATATGAAACAACAGAGGCAATTGTTGATCAAATACCATGCTGGTTGACGTATACAAATGAGAAGACACATCAAATTATTGATGATAATTTAGCATTATCGGCCATGTATTCGGGTATGATTAAAGGGACAGGCCCACGTTATTGTCCCTCAATTGAAGATAAAGTGGTGCGATTCCATGACAAACCACGTCATCAAATCTTCTTAGAACCAGAAGGTAGAAATACAGAAGAGGTTTATGTTCAAGGGTTCTCCACTTCCTTACCGGAAGCTGTCCAACATGAGATGTTACGATCAATTGAAGGTTTAGAAAAAGCAGAAATTATGCGATCTGGTTATGCGATTGAGTACGATAGTGTTGTTCCTACACAATTGTGGCCAACGCTTGAAGTGAAAAATATTCCTGGTTTATTTACTGCAGGACAAATTAATGGTACGTCCGGTTATGAAGAAGCTGCTGGCCAAGGGTTAATGGCTGGAATTAATGCTGCTGCCCGTGCTCTAGAGATTGAATCGCTGATTCTTGATCGATCACAAGCTTATATCGGTGTGCTAATCGATGACCTTGTTACAAAGGGGACAAATGAACCCTACCGTCTTCTTACCTCACGTGCTGAATATCGTTTATTGTTGCGTCATGATAATGCAGATATTCGATTGACAGAGAAAGCTTATCAATTAGGCTTAATTAGTGATGAGCGCTATCAAGTCTTTCAAGGCAAAGTAGCACTTATTGAACAAGAAAAAAAACGATTAGCTAAACAAACGATTAAACCTTCTTCTGAAATTGATCAACTATTAAATGAAGCAGGCGGAACAGCATTGAAAGAACCCATTAAAGCGTTAGACTTGCTCAAGCGTCCAGAAGTAAGTTATCAGTTAATTAAACGTTTGGTACCTGCCGATGATACACTGCCAGAAGAAGTTGAAGAGCAAGTGGAAATCCAAGTGAAATACCAAGGTTATATTGATAAATCAAATCAACAAGTTGACAGAATGAAAAAGATGGAAAATAAAGTAATTCCAGAAAATATTGATTATGATGCGATTAGCGGGTTAGCGACAGAGGCAAAACAGAAACTTAAGAAGGTGTGTCCACTATCCGTTGGTCAAGCTTCGCGAATTTCCGGTGTTAATCCTGCTGATGTTTCGATTTTGCTTGTCTATATTGAACAAGGTCAAATAGCGAAGCGAACGAGTGAAGTTGAACATCAAGCATAGTCTACGTTAAGAAGGGAATTAACTATGAATATTGACACATTTATTATTAAACTTGAGGAAAAAGGCATCATATTATCAGATAAGCAAATTCGACAGTTTCAGATATATTATCAGACGCTGATAGAATGGAATGAAAAGATAAACTTAACTGCTATAACTGAGGAAACTGAAGTTTATTTAAAGCATTTTTATGATTCGATTACAGCTAGCTTTTATATAGACTTCACACAACCATTATCGATCTGTGATGTTGGTGCAGGGGCTGGATTTCCTAGTATTCCTTTGAAGATTTGCTTTCCACATCTTAATGTAACCATCGTGGATTCATTAAAAAAACGGATTACTTTTTTAAATCACTTGGCTGAAAAATTAGATTTAAGCGGTGTGACGTTTTATCATGATCGAGCAGAGTTATTTGCTCAAAATCAAAACTTTAGACATCAATATGACCTTGTTTTAGCTCGAGCTGTTGCTAAAATGACAGTTTTAACTGAACTATGCTTACCTTTAGTCAGAACTGGAGGAGAATTTGTCGCTATGAAAGGGCCAAATGCCGAGCTAGAGTTAAAAGAAGCTGATGCGGCAATTGAACGTTTAGGTGGGGTATTAAAAAACATGTATTCACTTGATTTACCAAATGATCAAGGAGAGCGTCATATTGTTTGTATTGATAAGATAAAAAAGACACCTAAGCGCTATCCAAGAAAACCGGGAACACCAGCGAAATCACCACTTACATGATAATGACATGCAAATGGATGACTTTAGATAATATTTTCATATAATCCTTTACGAAATAGAAGGATTATATGGTAGAATAGTAGAAGTATATTAGTCATGGGATAGATTTGTCGAAAACGAGTCGGATGAATTGAAATGTTTCACGTGAAACATTTCAATTCCATTTACTTATGCGTTATAAGTATAAATTTTTACTATGAAGTGAGAAGCGACGCCGTCAACATGTTTAGTTCTAAGGATAAGAAAAGCTACTCCATTTGCTAAAGGGTGAGCGAATACGATTTTTTCTAATGTAAGATGGGATTCCGGAAGAAAAGGTGGTGTTTATATTGTTACCTCCATTTAGTCGTATATTTGGAATGGGTGATAAAGAGCAATCGTTTGAAGAAGAGGTTTACAATCAAGGAGAAGTCGTCCATATTGCCGTTTCAGAGATTTTACCTAAT
The DNA here is from genome assembly GCF_016908375.1 of Amphibacillus cookii. Taxonomy (GTDB): domain Bacteria; phylum Bacillota; class Bacilli; order Bacillales; family Amphibacillaceae; genus Amphibacillus_C; species Amphibacillus_C cookii. Next base: position 270,447 of record NZ_JAFBDS010000004.1, on the reverse strand, counting down.
CGCTATCAGCCGCGAACGATTTTTAATAAGGAAAAAATTGATGAACTTGCTCAAACGATCCATACGCATGGCATGATACAACCAATTGTGGTGCGAGAAATAGAGGACGGTGATAAACGTTACGAAATTATCGCCGGAGAAAGACGATATCGGGCTGTTAATACGTTAGGATGGGAAACGGTTCCTGCTATCATTCGTAATATGAATGATAAAGAAACAGCTTCAGTTGCACTTATAGAAAATTTACAACGAGAAGAACTAACCGTCATTGAGGAAGCAAAAGCTTATGAGCGTTTGCTAACGATTCATGAGTTAACCCAAGAAGCCCTGGCTCAACGATTAGGAAAAAGTCAATCAACGATAGCAAATAAGATGCGTTTATTAAAGCTCCCAGAGCCTGTGCAACAAGCCATTTTAAATAAATCTATAACAGAAAGGCATGCAAGAGCTTTAATTGTTTTAAAGAATCAAGATAAACAAGAGCAGCTTTTACAAGAAATTATAGAAAAGCAACTTAATGTTAAGCAAACAGAAGAACGTATTGAGAAGATGATGCAAACACCTGTAAAGAAAAAGAAACCAAGACTAAAAGGTTTTAATAAGGATATGCGGATTGCGATGAATACCATTCGTCAATCACTTGATATGGTATCTGATACAGGTGTTAAACTAGAAACAGATGAGCAGGACTTGGATGAGTACTACCAGATCACGATAAAAATAGCTAAAAACAAGTGATTGATATAATTAAAATGCTTAAATAAAAACGAGTCTTCGACAGTTTATTAAAACCACTGTCTGTGGATTCGTTTTTTTTATTTATCACAGATAATAGACGTTCATGTCCTGATTCACTCAACGAACCTGCAACCTGTAGGAGAAGAACGAAAATGCCCACGGATTGCAGGTTTTATTCATGGTTTTGCTTTGAAATACCCTAGGTGTTCAGTTATTTCAGCCACTTAAGTTTTGTGATAAAGCATCATTTATATAAAACGATTAAATATCTGACCAATTTACGATGTTTATTTTGAAAAAAAATGATAGAATAGATATGATAGAGTTTTAGACTAGGTAGGTGACACGATGGGAAAAGTAATCGCCGTAGCTAATCAAAAAGGCGGCGTAGGAAAAACAACATCAGCTGTTAATTTAAGTGCATGCTTAGCACATTTAGGATATAAAACATTACTTGTTGATATTGATCCACAAGGAAACGCAACAAGTGGAGTAGGTGTTAATAAAGCCGATATTGACCAGTGTATTTATAATGTGTTAGTAGAAGACTTAGTTGCTGCCGACGTGTGTGTTCCTACAGCAGTTGATCATTTGGATGTTGTACCAGCTACCATACAATTAGCTGGTGCAGAGATTGAATTAGTGCCAACGATTTCTCGAGAGGTTCGTTTAAAAAAAGCTTTAGAATCATCTTTACAGCACTATGATTTTATTATTATTGATTGTCCACCATCATTGGGTTTGTTAACTTTAAATTCATTAACAGCGGCAGATAGCGTTTTAATACCGGTGCAATGTGAATATTATGCACTTGAAGGCTTGAGTCAATTGCTAAATACAGTTAGGCTTGTTCAGAAACACTTAAATAAGGCTTTGCAAATAGAGGGAGTCTTGTTAACGATGTTAGATGCTCGAACAAATCTAGGTTTACAAGTCATTGATGAAGTAAAAAAGTATTTTCAAGATAAAGTTTACCAATCAATTATTCCTAGAAATGTTCGTCTGGGTGAGGCGCCAAGTTATGGACAACCTATTATAACTTATGATTCAAAATCCAGAGGCGCTGAGGTGTATCTTGATTTAGCAAAGGAAGTGATTGCAAATGGCGAGAGGGTTAGGTAAAGGTATTAATGCTTTTTTTCCTGAGTTAGAAGAAGAAACGAGTCAAGACGAAAAAATATTGCAAGTCGAGCTATCTCAATGTAGACCGAATCCTTATCAACCGCGCAAAACTTTTCAAGTAGAAGCGATAGAGGAATTAAAAAATTCAATTTTAGAATATGGTATTATTCAGCCTTTACTTGTACGGGAGTCGATTAAGGGCTTTGAAATTATTGCCGGTGAACGCCGATATCGAGCTGCAAAAGAAGCAGGTTTAAAAACAGTTCCTGTTATTGTTAAAGAGATGAACGACCAAAAAATGATGGAATTAGCGTTGTTAGAGAATTTACAGCGTGAGAATTTGACGCCGATTGAAGAGGCGCAGGCCTATGTTAATCTCATGAAATCATATGATTTAACACAAGATGATCTGGCTAAAAAACTAGGCAAGAGCAGGCCTCATATTGCTAATCTTGTTCGTTTATTGCAATTACCAGCTCAAGTAACAGCAATGATAAATAACGGCGAATTAACAATGGGGCATGGTCGTGCCATACTAGGTTTAAAAGATAAAGATAAATTGAATGCAATAATTAAAAAGGTTACAACAGAAAAATTAAATGTTCGACAAGTAGAATTATTAATTCAACAACTGAATGATAAGAAGCCACAAGAAAAAGCAGCAAAAACTAAAAAAGATATTTTTATCGCGGAACGAGAAACGCATTTAAGAGATTTCTTAGGTACAAATGTTAAGATTCATAAAGGTAAGAAAAAAGGAAAAATTGAGATTGATTTTTTCAACAATGAAGATTTAGATCGTATTATTGATATGCTACGAAAATCATAATATTCTTTATAAATGTCTGATTTGGGTCAAGCTCAAATCAGACATTTATTTATTATATGTTAGGAGAAAAGTATTATCCGAAATTCGCAGAAAGTACTTAAACGATATAAGCTTAACAATGTTTCACGTGAAACATCTGCTTTAAAGGAGTGATAGCATGGCTTTAACAGGTACATTAGTAAACGGATTAGCTATTATTTTAGGTACACTACTGGGTTTATTCTTTAGAAACATTCCAGAAAAGTTTAAAGAGACTGCACTACAAGCTGTTGCATTAGCAATCTTATTAATGGGTTTAGACATGGCCCTGCAAGTTAACTATATTATTCTTGTTATTGTTGCTCTAATGGTTGGTGGTATTATCGGAGAAGGGTTAAAGTTAGAAGTAAAATTTAATAAATTTGGAGAGATGATTGCCAAGCTTATTCAGTCAGATCAAATGCAATCGAAAATAACACAAGGGTTTATTACAGCAAGCTTAATATTTGTAGTGGGAGCAATGGCTATTATAGGCGCATTAGATAGTGGATTACGTCATGATCATGATCTGCTGTTTATTAAGTCTATATTGGATGGCTTTACTGCTCTTGTGCTAACAACGACATTAGGTTTTGGTGTTGGCTTATCAGCTATCCCAGTAGTCTTATATCAAGGAGCGATAGCTCTTACCGCAACACGCATTCACCAATGGATTCCAGATTTGTTTCTAGATGAATGGATTATTGAAATCACTTCAACGGGGGGATTGCTTATTGTTGCTATTGCTTTAAATATGTTGGGTTTAACAAAAATAAGGATTGCAAATTTGATTCCAGCTTTATTTGTGGTATCGATTTTATTAGCAGGTTATCATCTGTTTGCTAGTTGATTTGTTGTTTACGCTTATCAAGATAGTTGCGTTGGAGATAAAGAAGAGATCTAGCGATGGTTTCTGCTAATTCCATAACGAGATGTAAACGTGTGTTTTGTAATGTTAAATAATCAACAGGTGTTGATGCATTGACAATACCGGTAATGTGTAAGTGTCCAACTTCAGGTAACTTTTTTTTAAGCGCTAAACCAGGCTTCAATGGTCCAATGCTTGCTGTTATTTTACCAATTGAAGTCGCTCTACCTAAGCAAGCATCAATAGCAATAATAAATGCTTGGGGATGTGATTCATTTATTTTGTTAAGTTCTTCAGTTAAATTCAAAGCGTGTACAGGGCTTTTTAATGTTCCATAAACATGGTAATTGGTCAGTCGCCATTTAGATAAGTGAGTTCCAGTTATAGGTCCTAAAGCATCCCCGGTTGAGCGGTCAGAACCAATACAAACAATAACAATCTCGGATTTATCTGTAGGTATCCATTGATAGATAAAATCAGCAATTTCACGATATACGAAATGTTGTTGATAATGCCATTTTTCACTTGTGGGCCTTGTCTGATTTTGATCAGTTAATTTCATAGTTTCCATACCTCCATCATATTTTTATTAGTATACGATTATCCACAAACATCTATACGTGAAAGATGGAGGAACATATATGGGGAAAAGCTATCAATGGACTTTTTTAATAATGGGGACGATGATTGGAGCAGGTTATGCTTCTGGTCGAGAATTATGGCAATTTTTCGGTCCGAATAATGGACAGGCAATTATTATATTTTCAATACTATTTACTATTAGTTGTTATACGATCATGTCAATTAGTTATCAACAGCAAACAAACCATTATATGCCGACTTTAGTGATCATTGTAGGGGAGAGGGCAGGATGGTTTTATGATGTTGTGACTTTGGTTTATTTGTTCTCGACAACGATCATTATGGTGGCGGGGAGTGGCGTGACGTTCCAAGCGTTTGGTATTCCAAATTGGTTAGGGATTACTTTTATTGTTAGTATGATTTTATGGGTTTTCAGCTTAAGTCTTGATGACATTTTAAAAATGAATGGTATTTTATTGCCGATTTTGTTAATAGCATTAATTAGCTTATTCTTATCTTTTTTAAATACAAGTGGTTTATCAACGCCGACTCTTACTCTCAATATGGGCAGCTGGCTACCAGCATTTCCATTTACAGCTTTAAATATTCTGCCTTTAATTTCAGTGTTATCAGCGATTGGTCAGAAGATAACTTCAAAAAAAGAAATTGGTTTTGCCAGTTTATCAAGTGGCTTACTACTAGGTGGATTATCTTATCTTTATTATCATACGCTAACATTGATTGCTACAGATATTAATCTTTATGAAATGCCTCTTTACGGTATTCTCGTTCATTTTTCATATGTTATTAAAGTTGTCATGACGTTATTTTTGTGGTTAGCCATTTTTACAACGGCAGTGGCCGGCATGTTAGGCTTAACATCACGGTTGCAATCGCGCTTTCCAGTCAGCCAAACAAAATTAACGCTGTATCTTTTGTTGGTGATCACACCGTTGGCTTTCATTGGCTTCCAAACATTAGTTGAACATCTTTATCCCTTATACGGCATGATTAATTTATATTTGCTATTTCATTTGCTCATATATCCATTTAAAAATTGGTACAAAAGTCGACATACATGATAGAATGCTACTAGAGCATAAACGGATTTGGAAAGGGAGGTTTTTCAATGGAAAAAACATATCAACTGAATGATATTGTTGAAATGAAAAAGCCACATCCATGTGGTGAAAATCGTTGGAAAATTATTAGAATGGGAATGGATATCCGCATCAAATGTCAAGGTTGTGAACATAGTGTGCTCGTTCCACGCAAAAAATTCGAAACGAAATTAAAGCGTGTGATTCAATCTGCGGACTAAATGTTTCACGTGAAACATTTAGCGAAATTTGTTATTTCACTAAAGAAAACAAGCCATTTTAATTAAACTTTTAATTGTATACAGAAAAACGTTTTTTTAAGTGGATTAAACGTTGAATTTCCAAACTTGTGTTATAATCAATTGAAATTTATAATGTAAAAGAAGTAACGTTCATGTGAGCGGTTATCCTTAAGGAGTGGAAGTTGTATGGCATTGACAGCAGGAATTGTTGGCTTACCTAACGTTGGGAAATCGACATTATTTAATGCGATTACTCAAGCAGGGGCAGAGTCAGCAAATTACCCGTTTTGTACGATTGATCCGAACGTTGGCATTGTAGAGGTACCTGACCAACGTTTAAACAAATTAACAGCACTAGTAAAACCTAAAAAAACAATACCAACAGCCTTTGAGTTTACCGATATCGCTGGTATTGTCAAAGGAGCAAGTAAAGGAGAAGGACTTGGCAACCAATTTCTATCTCATATTCGCCAAGTTGATGCAATTTGTCATGTTGTGCGTTGTTTTCAAGATGATAATATCACGCATGTTTCTGGAAGTGTTGATCCAATTAGTGATATTGAAACGATTAATTTAGAACTTATCCTTGCAGATCTAGAGACGATTTCAAAACGTATTCAACGGGTTGAAAAATTGGCACGACAAAAAGATAAAGAGGCCGTTCTAGAATTTGAGATTCTATCGAAACTAAAAGAAGCTTTCGAGAACGAGCAGCCTGCCCGATCGGTTGATTTCAATGAAGACCAGGCGAAGTATGTTAAAGGTTTACATTTACTTACGCAAAAACCAATTCTATACGTGGCTAATGTAGGTGAAGATGAGTTGACGGAAGCTGATCAAAATCCTTTTGTTAAAAAGGTACAAGCATTTGCTGATCAAGAACATGCGAATGTGATCATGATTAGTGCTAAAGTGGAATCAGAAATTGCCGAGCTTGATGGTGAGGAAAAGGAAATGTTTCTAGAAGAATTAGGAATTCCAGAGTCTGGTTTAGACCAATTGATTAAAGCGACTTATCAATTGCTTGGATTAGCGACATACTTTACAGCTGGGGAGCAAGAGGTCAGAGCTTGGACATTTAGAAAAGGAATGAAAGCACCGCAGGCAGCTGGGATAATTCATACAGACTTTGAACGTGGATTTATCCGTGCAGAAACGGTCTCCTATGATGATCTTGTTGATGCGGGTTCAATGGCAATAGCTAAAGAACGGGGTAAAGTCCGGTTAGAAGGAAAAGATTATTTAGTCAAGGATGGCGATGTCATCCATTTCAGATTTAATGTCTAAATGATTGTGCGATGCGTTAATATTGAAGATAGTAAGTTGTTTCTGTTCTAAACACTTGCTATTATTTGATTTTTTTGTTAGAATATTTGATTGTGAGTAATGATATATTACTCCTTGTTCTTTGGTGATCCAAAGAGCCGTTAAGTCCAAAAGGAGGTGCAAACGGATGAGAAATTATGAAATCATGTACATCATCCGCCCAAATATCGAAGATGAAGCTAAAACGACTGTAATTGAGCGTTTTAACAATATCCTTACAGATAATGGTGCGGAAATTGTCAAAGTTGATGAGAAAGGCAAGAAACGTCTTGCTTATGAAATCAATGACTATCGTGATGGATACTATGTTGTCATTAATTTTAAAGGCGATCAAACTGCAATTAATGAATTTGATCGTTTAGCAAAATTCTCAGATGACATTATTCGCCACATAGCTATTCGTGAAGACGATCAATAAGGAGGGGTTCTCATGTTAAATCGCGTCGTACTTGTCGGCAGATTAACGAAGGATCCAGACTTACGCTATACTGCGAGTGGAGTAGCAGTAGCTAATTTCACCATTGCTGTAAATAGACCATTTTCCAATCAACAAGGAGATCGTGAGGCAGACTTTATTAACTGCGTGATTTGGAGAAAGCCAGCTGAAAACTTAGCGAACTACATGAGTAAAGGTAGTCTCGTTGGTGTTGATGGTCGTATCCAAACAAGGTCTTACGATGGACAAGATGGAAAACGTGTTTTTGTTACAGAGGTTGTAGCTGATACTGTCCAATTTCTTGAACCTAGAAATAGTAACAGTGGATCTGCACCAAAAGGTGGCGGGCAAGGGTCTGGAAGTTATCAATCAGAGCAACACCAGAACCAACAACAAGCGCCAAACAACACATTTAATCAACCAACTGGCTCTCCTAATGATAATATGGAGCCAATTGATATATCAGATGATGATTTACCATTCTAATAAGTAAAGGAGTGTTTTAGATGGCACCTCGTCGTGGTGGACGTTCAAAACGTCGTAAGGTATGTTATTTCACAGCAAATGGCATTACACACATTGACTATAAAGACGTTGATTTGCTAAGACGTTTCGTTTCAGAACGTGGAAAAATTCTTCCTCGTCGTGTAACAGGAACTTCTGCAAAATACCAACGTAAATTAACGAGAGCAATTAAACGCGCACGTCAAATGGCATTATTGCCATTCGTAAGCGAATAAAAACTTAAAAAATACCCTTTAGACTTTTTGACTATCAGTAGTCCTATGGTTTAAGGGTATTTTTTGTGTTGATTTAGGTCCATTTAAGGTTCTCGGACTTTTGAAATAAACACCTAAATGATCTATTAATAATCATGAAATAATTATCAGTGTTACAAATACTGTTTTTACTTAATGTGATACCAATAATTGTCACACTATAATCCGTAAAACCCTCACATCAAAATAAAGAACAGGGTCAATCGATTGAGAGGGTGATAATAGACGCTAATGTCCTGATTCACTCAACGAACCTGTAATCAGTGGGTGAAGAACGAAACCACCTCCTGATTGCAGGTTCGTTTTATGACAAACATATCTACTTTCAACATAGTGAAAAGTGGGTTTAAAACGTTACCAATTGAGGGTATATAGTTTTTAATAAGACAAAATTAATGTAGTGTGTTATATTGTAATATTTACCACGGATAACCGCCCGTAGCCCCCCTGATTGCAGGTTTGTTTTATAAACAAATAAAGTGTAAATTGTTTTAAAATATGATATAAGTAAAAGTAAGTTAAGAGCAAAAATAAAATAATAGAACACCTTAATGGCTCTTTTCAGACATAGTTTAAAGGACATAATTTTAAGTAAGCAACGATAACGTTGTAAGGAAAGGAAGGTCATGCCATGTTACTACAGTTGATGAAAAAAAGAGAAGGGGCATATACCGTAGAGAGGAAGAGGCGTACAGAACATAAACCTACTGAAGAAGCCTCTGTCCCAGAATACCTCATCTATCCACTCAGTATGCACATTGGTGCACCTGCAAAACCAGTTGTTGAAAAAGGAGATTACGTTAAAATTGGTACATTAATAGCAGAGAAGGAAGGCTTTATTTCTGCGAATGTGTACGCCTCCGTTTCTGGCCAAGTAAAAGAAATTTCTGATCAACCCACTATGAATGGTAAAGGTCCTTGTATTGTTATAAAAAATGATTATCAAGATGTCTATGAAGCACCTCTTTTTAATGAAGGTGAAGAACTGTCAGTAGACCAAAAGAAATCATTAATTGAACAAGCTGGTGTCGTTGGAATGGGTGGTGCTACTTTTCCAACTTCAGTAAAACTCTCCCCTCCACCTGAAAAATCGATTGATACGCTAATTATAAACGGTGCTGAATGTGAACCGTACTCTACTTCAGATCATCGTTTAATGGTTGAATATGCTAAACAGTTAATTGAAGGGATACGGGTGTTACACGAAGTATTACCAGTGACAAAGACGTATATAGCGATCGAATCAAATGTACATGAAAGTGTTGCTGTGATGAAAGCGGCGATTGAAGACGTCGATCATATTGAAATCAAGGAGCTAGAAACAATCTACCCTCAAGGCTCTGAGAAAAATTTAATTAAGAATTTAACTGGAAGAGAAGTACCTCCAGGTGGATTACCAGCCGATGTTCATACCCTTGTAACAAATGTGGCAACAACCTTTGCCATCTATGAAGCTGTACGCTTGGGGCGTCCGTTAACCAAGAGGATTACGACGGTAACAGGTGAGCCAATTAAAGAGCCTAAAAATCTTTGGGTCAGAATAGGTACGCCTATACAGCACTTAATTGAGGAGTGTCAGGGCTTTCAATTGAAAACAGGAAAGATGATCCATGGTGGACCGATGATGGGGAAGCCGCTTACATCGGGACAAGTTCCCATCACAAAAGGTTCCTCTGTGATTACCTTTTTGGAAAAAGAAGAGGCGGTAAGGTCTGAACGTACCCCATGTATTCAGTGTGCAGAATGTCTTCATGTATGCCCCGTTAGTTTACAGCCCATTCTTATTAGCAATGCCTATGAAAATGGTGATATAGATCAAGCTGAGAAATTAGGTGCAATGGATTGTATCGATTGTGGAAATTGCTCCTATATTTGCCCGTCTAAAATTCCGTTATTAGATAATATTCGTTCGGCAAAATCAGAAATAAAAGCACGTAAGGAGGATAACTAAATGAGTAATACAGCGTCTTTAAACACAAAAAAACTCCTTCATACGCCATCACCACATTTATTCTCAAAGCGTAGCTCAGCTTGGATTATGCAACAAGTTTTAATAGCTTTATTGTTTCCAGCTGTCGCGGCTACTTATTTCTTTGGTTGGCGAGTGCTTTTAATGATAGCGATCGGTATCATTTCAAGTGTTGGATTTGAGTATGCTTATCAAAAGTTACGTGGTCTAAATATAACCATCTATGATTATAGTGCAGCGGTAACAGGTATGTTAATTGGCTTAAGTTTACCGGTCACAGCACCTTTATGGAGTATCATTGTAGGTAGTGCTTTTGCCATTCTTATTGTAAAGCAATTACCGGGAGGCATTGGTCGTAATGCATTTAATCCAGCCGTAGCGGCGCGGGTAATGTTAAAAGTGTTTTTTACACCTTGGATCACCAATTGGGTAACGCCAGAGCCTGATGTGGTATCTACGGCTACACCTCTTGAATATGTGGGGCATTTTTCTAGAACGGTCCCAGACGAAGTTCCGGGCTTATGGGATTTGTTTATCGGTACTGGCTTGGGAGGAAATGTAGGTGAAACATCGAAGTTAGCCATTTTAATTGGTCTAATTTATTTAGTCGTACGTGGAATTATCAATATAAAGATTCCATTGTTGTATATTTTAACGGTTGCTGTTATTACTTCCATATATGGTGATTATAGCTTCACTTACATGATGACACATGTGTTAAGTGGAACCTTATTCTTTGGTGCCACATACATGGCAACAGATTACAGCTCAGGTGCATTAACACCAGATGGGAAAACGGTTTTTGCAATAGGTTGTGGGGTCCTAACGGCGGTGATACGTATTGTCTTTAATTTCCCAGGCGGCGTTGGATTTGCGATCTTAATTATGAACGGTTTAGCGCCACTTATTGATAAATATTTAGCTCCTCGCATTTATGGTCACCGAAAAAGACCGGCACAGGAACATCAGTTATAGGCAGCTATCAAGCTTTATAAGACGAACCTTCAATGATTAGCCATTTTTGCTCGTTTATCATTGATTGGTTGTTGGGTAAATCAGGTCATTAATAGCCGTTAGCTCACACCTAAATAGATAAGCTCTACCATCTCGTTCGAAGCGGGCATTTTACGGATGGTTATCTGAAAAAAGGCGTCGATCATAAGTGATCGACGCCTTAATTATACGTAGGGTAGTATGACATTTAGTGTAATGATCATGGGTGTTGATAGGCTTGATAATGACTAATCTGTTACAGTCTGTTTATATAATAGATAGAACTCTATCTACAATAGCATTAACAGTAAATCCGTATTTCTCTATCATTAACTCTCCTGGAGCAGAAGCCCCAAATTCATCTATTGCGACAATCTCACCTTCAAAACCGATGTACTTATGCCAAGGTTGTGAAATACCCATCTCAATGGCAACACGCTTTCGAATCGCAGGAGGTAAGATCGACTCTTGATATTGTAGTGACTGCATGTCAAAACGTTCAAATGAAGGCATGCTAATAACAGCAGCATCTATTTGTTTTTCAGATAACAGGATTCGCTTCACCTCGAGAGCCAAATGTACTTCAGAACCTGATGCTAATAATATTACATCTGCTTGATCATTAAGGCTTGGTGAAAGCAAATAAGCGCCTTTTGCTACTTTATCATAGATATCATTTTCTGTTTCAGATAAGCAAGGTAAATTTTGTCGTGACAATACGAGTGCTGTTGGAGTGGTCGTTGATTCTAGTGCTAACTGCCATGCAGCATTCGTTTCATTGCCATCAGCTGGTCTAATAACAGAAAGATTTGGTATCGAACGTAAAGCAGCTAATTGTTCAATCGGTTCATGTGTCGGTCCATCTTCACCAACAGCAATACTGTCATGAGTAAACACATAAGTAACGGGTAATTTCATAAGGGCGGCAAGGCGAATAGCCGGTCGTAAATAATCTGAAAAAACAAAGAACGTCCCTGCAAATGTTTTGACTCCACCATGTAAAGCAATCCCGTTCATGGCAGCACCCATAGCAAATTCTCGTACACCATACCAGATATTCTTACCTGTGTAATCGTGTTTTGAAAAGCTGCCACTAGTGGTTATATTTGTTTTGGTTGAGCTAGCCAAATCAGCAGAACCGCCGAAGAAATTTGGTAGCGCTTTTGCAATAACGTTTATCGCATGACCGGAAGCTGCCCGTGTCGCAATCGACTGCTCTTTATTATATTTAGGGTACATGTCAACTAAATCATTTGGAATCACGCCATCGATACTATCTTCTAACTGTTGAGCTAACACGGGATGTTCTTTTTTATATTGACTGAATAATTGTTCCCAAGCTCCTTCTTCTCGTTCGCCTTTTGTACCGACAACCTCTTGGAAATGTTGATAAACACTTGCTGGTACAAAGAAAGGTTGTTGAGATGGCCAATTATACTGCTTTTTAGTTAATTCAGCCTCTTCTTTTCCTAACGGCGCCCCATGCGCTTTAGACGTACCTGCTTTATTTGGTGCTCCATAGCCAATCGTTGTTTTCACTTCAATTAAAGTTGGTCGTTGCTCATCTGCTTGTGCTTCACTGATAGCTTTAGAAATCTCGTCAATATTATTGCCATCGTTAACACAAATATATTGCCAATCGTAAGCTTTGAAGCGCTGCTCGATATTTTCAGAAAAAGAGTGATTGAGATCGCCATCGAGGGAGATATCATTCGAATCGTAGAGAACAATGAGTTTTCCTAAGCCTAAATGGCCTGCGAGTGAGCAAGCTTCCGAAGAGATCCCTTCCATTAGATCACCATCACCACAGATCGAATAGGTAAAGTGATTAACAATATTAAAACGGTCTTGATTATACGTTGCCGCTAAATGTTTTTCAGCCATCGCCATTCCTACTGCGGTTGCGATGCCTTGGCCTAAAGGTCCTGTGGTAGCATCTACCCCAACGGTGTGACCATATTCTGGATGGCCTGGTGTTTTGCTACCCCATTGACGAAAATCTTTTAAATCATCAATGGTTATCCCATAGCCGGATAAATGGAGTAAGCTATAGAGTAGCATGGATCCATGACCTGCCGATAATACAAAGCGATCTCTGTTAAACCAATTTGCATTTAACGGGTTATGTTTTAAATGTTTTGTCCAAAGTGTGTAAGCCATCGGGGCTGCTCCTAAAGGCATACCTGGATGTCCAGAATTAGCCTTTTCAATTGCATCAATCGATAAAGTCCGGATTGTATCGATGGCTTGTTGATCAAGTGAATGTGTCATGTTGTTTCCCTCACAATCTTTAATAGAATTTAATAACGTCGTGATAAGACGGCTAACCATCTTTTATGAAAAGAATTGATATAACCACCGTATTAAATAAGTTGTTGAAAATGCTGATAAGGATTGATCATTTGTGACCCTGCATCAAGCTCAGGATAAAAAATAACTTTGCTGTAAGTATAGGTTTTATCTGATATTTGTTTAAACAGTTCTGGCCCTTGTTTAAGTGCTAAACGATCAGATATGATGGGTAATATATTTAATTGACCATTATTTAAATAGTGAAGTGTGGTGTGCCATTCCCTTCCAGGAAAAGGGGCAGACAATCCATTCCATGAGCCAATGACTTTAAGTTCATTTCTTACAACTTTTTCAAAATAAAAACGCTCTATGTTAACATCACTATAAGGAATACCTAAATAGAGAACTTGCCCGCCTTTTCTGCAAAGCGCAAAAATTTCAGCAGATGTTATGGGTGAGCCTGCAGCTTCAATAGACAAATCTACACCGTCGGTCCAATCGCGTAGCTTTTGATATGCAGTTTCTTGGCTAGCATTTATTAATATATCTGCACCTAGTGTTTTGGCCAACTCTAGCTTTTCGTCGTCAATATCAATTGCATAGATCGTCTTGGCCCCAAATATTTTAGCCCATTGAATAGCTAACAAACCAATACTTCCACAACCTACAACAGCAACGTCTGCTCCAGGTTGAATATCCGTTTTGTAGAGACCGTGTAGAACAACAGCAGAAGGTTCTATCATCGCTCCAGAATCATAGTCGATGGCATCTGGTAGTTTAATGATATTCTCGGCTGGTAGTTTTGTATATTCAGCATATGCACCGGGTTTTTTTGATCCAATCACAGTTAGATTTTCACACCTTGAATACTCAGCTTTTTGACAGCTTTTACAATGACCACAATATAATGCTGGGCAACCTGCCACCCTATCTCCAACCTGAACATGAGTAACCGATTCGCCGATGGCAACGACTTCTCCAGAGAATTCATGGCCAAACACCATTCCAGGAACATAAGGTCCTAATTTGTTATAACGTGAAATATCTGATCCACAAATCCCAACAGCTTTCACTTTTATAATGACATCATTTTCTTGTTGGATAGCAGGAGGGGCTGTTTCTTCAAAACGAATGTCTTGTCGTCCATATAGTTTTAGAGCTTTCAGATCGATCAAATCCCTTCTTACAAAGTCTTATTGTTTAGTGGCTAGCTTCCTGCATTATGTTTTTAAACTGTGTAATATTATGGTCTATTGGCTCATCGTTGTATATGGCTGATCCTGCCACAATGACATTAGCCCCTGCTTTAATAACTGCATTGACATTTTCTGCAGTAATTCCGCCATCAACTTCTATATCTATTTCTTTATTTGTTTTAGTGATCAAATTTTTTAATTGTTTAAGTTTTTCAAGTGTGTTTGGAATAAATGTTTGACCACCAAAACCAGGGTTTACTGACATAAGTAGAACCATGTCAACATCTGCCAAAATAGGCGCTAACATTTGTACTGGGGTGGCTGGATTTAAAACGACTCCCACCTTAGCTCCAACATCTTTAATATGTTGAATCGTTCTGTGTATGTGAGGACAAGCCTCTAGATGTACAGAAATGATATCTGCTCCAGCGTTGACAAAGTCTACGATGTAACGGTCTGGGTTTTCTATCATTAAATGAACATCAAATTTAATCGGTGAATATAACCGGATAGCTTTAACAATATCTGGACCAAGTGTGATATTAGGGACAAAATGTCCATCCATCACATCGATATGGATCATATCAGCACCAGCTTCAGCTGTTTCCTCAACAATTGGACCTAATTGAGCGAAATCGGCTGCTAATATTGATGGAGCAAGTTTAAGCATCTTTAATCCCTCCTCATTGTTTACATTTTAGTCAGCTGATTTGTGATTGTACTTTCGAAATAAAAAGATCAAAGCAGATCCGACAACGATGCTATTAAATAAAAATTGATGGTCAATATAAAACTGACTAATCGAACGCCCGAATGGTCCTAAAGCAAAGTCTAGTAGTGCTTCTATCAATTGAATCAACCTTTCTATCCATCGATTTCTTGTTCAAACCTTGTCATGTAATCAATTCTCTTTTGATGTCTTCCATGTTCAAATGGTGTCTTCAACCAACAGTCAATCGCGTCGACAGCTGTTTTTGCATCAAGTACACGCGCACCAAGACATAGGATGTTCGCGTTATTATGCGCACGTGTGGCTGTCGCTGTAAACTTATTGTGTGCAACAGCGGCTCTAATGCCTTTTACTTTGTTGGCCATCATTGACATGCCAATACCTGTGCCACAGATCAATATGCCAAGTCGTTGCTGATCCTTTGTTTGAGCGACCGCTTCAGCTACATGCTTAGCGATCGGTCCATAATCAATGGCGTCCGCTGTATACGTTCCAAAATCTTCGTAATCTATCTTCTGGTCTTTTAGCCAATTGATGACCTCCTCCTTTAATTCGTAACCGCCATGGTCACTGCCAATAATAATCTTCATTTCACTAAACCACCTTTAGTTAATAACTTTGTGTTGAGGTCTTACCGGTAACAATCGAAATAGCACCACTTGTGCCAAGTCGATCGGCACCAGCTTCTATCATCTTCATTGCATCATTATAGGTGCGAATGCCACCTGCAGCTTTTACGCCGACCATTGGCCCCACAATCTGTTTTAATCGCTTGACATCTTCTACAGTAGCTCCACCACCGTTAAATCCAGTCGATGTTTTAACGAAGTCAGCACCTGCCTCGCAGGCGATTTCAGCCGCTATTCGCTTTTCTTCTTGGGTAAGAAGCGCGGTTTCAATAATGACTTTAGTTAAAGCGCCCTCGGCGGCTTTAATGACTTCAGAGATATCTTGCTTGACGATATCGTACAACTTTGATTTCATTGCACCTAAATTGATTAGCATATCAATTTCACTTGCGCCGGACCTTACCGCTTCTTTTGTTTCAAACACTTTTGTTCGAGTGGTAGCACCGCCTAATGAAAAGCCGATTGGTATCCCAATTTTAATGGGCTGATCAGCGAGTTGATGTTTAGCGAAAGAAAGATAATATGGATTCACAAATACGACATTAAATTGATATTGAATAGCTTCGTGACAAAATTGTTTGATCTCATTCCTTGTTGCGGTAGGTTTTAAAAATGTGTAATCTATCTTCGCTATTAATGTTGATAAATCCATACGATCTCCCTTTCTCTTATTTGCTGGTTGTTAAAAGAATTTTAATTGCCTCTCCGTCTTTAATTGCTTGATAAGCTTTGTCCCAATCAGTAATATCGAGCTCATGTGTGACTAAAGCTTTTGGTGTGACCTGTTGTTCGTTCATAAGCTGTAATGAAGGTTCCCAATCTCTCGATGTTTGACTTCTACTTCCATGTACGCAAATTTCTTTCTGAATAATTTTTTCAAAATCCACAGGAATTTCAGGCTTTGAAAAAATACCAACTTGGATGTATTGCCCTTTCTTTCTTAGTAAGTCTAAGCCGAGTCGAACAGCAGGTACAGCCCCTGAGCATTCAAAAACAACATGAGCACCATAGCCATTTGTTAGTTCCGTAACAATTGCATGGATATCTGCTTCTTCTAAATTAATGGCATAGTCGATTCCAAGTTGTTTCGCTTTATCTAATCGGATTTGATCATTATGAAGCCCGGCAATAATGACAGTAGCACCGAAAGATTTAGCGACTTGAGCTTGTAATAAGCCAATCGGACCAGGTCCTAGAACAATTACGATATCATCAGCATTAATAGTTGCTTTGGCTGCGGCGTGATAGGTGCAAGCGAGCGGTTCTGTCATTGCTGCCGCTTGATAATCAACATGTTCGGGTAGCTTATGAATGCTTTCTTTTCTAGCAATTAAATATTTAGTAAAGCCACCATCTTGTTGTGAACCTAAGCCTTTACGATGCGGGCAAAGGTTGTAATCTTCTGACAGGCAATATTGGCATTCACCACAAATTGAAAATGTTGTTTCTGAAGTGACGCGGTCACCGCGTTTAAATTCTGTTACATTTTCACCGACCTCAACAATTTCACCAGCAAATTCATGGCCAAGTGTCACAGGGGTCTTGACTTTGTAGTTCCCTTCGTAAGTATGAATGTCTGAGCCACAAATGCCAGCATATTTCACTTCAATCTTAACTTGATCTTTATTAGGAGAAGGTTCATCAACCTCTGCAATTTCCAAGTGACCAAATCCAGGTGCTTTTTTGACTAATGCTTTCATCTTTAATCCCTCCCATGAGTTCTTTCTTTCTCTAAATGTCTCGTTATATTTAAGTGTTAATTAAATATCGCGAACAATCGGTAAATGATATAGTTGATGACGTTACCACCTTGATCAATACTAGAAATTAAGTTTGTGCCCTCTGGCATGTTAAAATTCGCATCAACAGCCATTTCGGTATGAATCACGGCTACATCAGTTGCGATATATAATGATAGGGCAATAACAACAGTCCCTACCAATACCGAGTGAACAATATTTCCTCTTGCTGCCCCTACTATAAAAGCAACAATAAACGGAATCGTTGCTAAGTCTCCAAAAGGTAACAAGTTATTACCTGGTAAAAAGACCGCAATAGCAACCGTAATAGGAACGAGAATGAGTGCTGTTGAGATTACCGCTGGGTGACCAATAGCTACGGCCGCATCTAAACCGATATAAATCTTCTGTGCACCAAACCTTTTCTGTAAAAATTCGCGAGCTGATTCCGAAACAGGGGTTAAACCTTCCATCAGTATTTTTACCATTCTTGGCATCAACACCATTACCGCTGCCATTGCCATACCGATTTCAATAACTTGACCAATCTCATAACCTGCTAACAAACCTAAAGTAATCCCTAATATCAGTCCCATAAAGATACCTTCACCGAAGAGACCAAATCGTTTTTGAATAGTGTCAGGATCAGCATTTAATTTATTTAAACCAGGTATCTTCTGAATTAACTTAACGAGAGGTATGCCGATGGGCGCATAGGAAATCGTACTACCTGTAGCAATTGAGATCCCTGGTAATCCGAAATAATCTTCAAGCATGGGTGCTGTATAGTCAGCAACTTTTAAACAAGCAATTTCAAATAGTAAAGCGGCGATTATTCCTTGAATAAGGCTTCCTGTATAGGTGTGAACCATCGCTCCAATAAAAGTGAAATGCCAAAAATTCCAAATATCTACATTCATTGTTTTCGTTGTTTTTGTAACTAACATAATAATATTTAAAAGGATACCAACAGGGATCATGAAAGCAGCTATTGGAGAAGCCCAAGAGATCGATGCTGCTGCTGGCCATCCCACATCAATAACATTTAAATCAATCCCAAAACGCTCAACCATCCCTTGAGCAGCAGGACCAAGATTATTAACTAATAAATCAACGACTAAGAAAATCCCGACAAAAGCAACCCCTATTGTTAAACCCGATCGAAATGCTTTACTCGGTTTCTGTCCGAAAAGTAAGCCAAGTAAAAAGATGACAACAGGTAAGATAACGGTCGCACCTAAGTCTAAAAAGCCTTGTAAAAAATCTATCATACTTTGCATGGAAACTTCCTCCTTCAATATCTGTTTGTGTCTGAATGCATTTCTATTTCAACGCATTTATGCAAAGAAATCGATCCCCTTTGTTTCATACATTATCTGCATCTAGCTATCTGTAAAAAAGCTATGTTCTTACTCTTTTTTTAGCTCTTCAACAATGTCTTGTTTTACTTTGTCTAACCCTATACCTGTTAAGAAGGCTTGAGCATTAATGACAGGAAATGGGTACTCTTTTTGTACAATGGTGGTGCTCACGAGTAAGTCTGCTGTTTCAATATAAGATGAAATTTCCGCAATCTTAATCTGAATTAAGTTAACATCGATGTGATGCTCTTTTGCCAATTCCTCGATCGCACTATTAACAACAGTTGAAGTCGCGATACCAGCACCACAAGCAACTAATACATTTTTTTTCTTCATTTGTCTTCACCTCCTTTCAATGAACAGCTAAAGCTGTTAATAATTTCTCTTTAATGATGGTCATGTTCTCTTCTTCCATTAAAAAATGGAGGATCTCTTCATCTTGAAAAATGCCCATTAAATTTTGTAAAAGTGTTAATTGGGAATGCTCTTCATCCATCGCAAGCATAAAAATGATTGAAACAGGTGTTGATTTACTATCCTCACCCATAATGCCAAAATCTACAGGCTCTTTAAGGACCCCTAAAGCTAGTGCTTTGTGATTGACATGAATAATATCGGTATGAGGGATGGCAACGGCATGACCTTTGGTTGGCAATCCGGTTGCATAACGCTTTTCTCTGTCTAGTACTGCGTCGATATAGCTTTCTCTTACCAAGCCTTTTTCAAATAAGAGTGTTGCCAATTGTGTGATTGCATCTTCTTTTGATTTAGCTTCAAGATTTTTCAAAATAAATGATTCATCAAATTGTAAATGTTTCAAAAGGTGTTCCCCCTAACAAAATGGACTAATTTTTTTTATATTTTTTTAAAATAGCAGTGATTTCTTTTTTTACTTTCGCCTGTTTAATTGTGTCTAGATCAGATGTCGTTCCCGATAACTTGAGTAGTTGTGTTAATGCCTTAAAGTGTTGTTGCTTATCTAATGCAGCAATCAGCACAATAATATGAATCTGATAATGTTCTGCAAATGTCACACCATCTTCAATGCGCAACAAGCTCATGCCCACCTTATTCACCCCATTCTCTGGGCTTGCATGTGGGATAGCAATACCAGATCCGATAATGATATAAGGGTCTGTTTGACAATGATCGATAACCGCTTGGATATAATTTTCTGTTATACTACCGTCTCTAATTAAAGGTTTAGCTGTTAACCTTAGTGCTTCATTCCAAGACGATAGATTTTTCTTAAGTGTGATATTAGCAGAAGGTATAAAGTCTGCTAAATCAGGTGTCACTGACTTCTCAGTTAAGGCGGTCTGAGCATAAGTGTTTTGATTAATAAATGTATAAATTCTCTTAATCAAATTGTCTTTGTTCTGTATCGTGGCATCCTTCTCAATCAGATTAACCAACGCCTCAACATTAAGAGCATCATTGGTGTACCCATATAAAGAACTGATCACTTGTTTTCTTAAATGATATTTATCTTCTTTTTCTAGAAAAGATTTAACGATAAAGACTTTTTTATCTGACTCTAAAGGGATTAAACTAAATACAATGTCATAATCAAGCTTAAATTGATAAAACTCTCTTACAGACAGAGATTCTAAAAATACAAATTCAGGAAATACTTCTCTCAGTACACTATCCATCATTTTTGATACCGATACCCCTTTAGGACAAACAATGATCGCTTTCGTCTTCTTACGCAAATTATCACCTTGTCTTGTTAACCAGCCGCCAACTAACATGGTTAAGTAAATAATTTCTTGTTCTGGTATGTCCTTTCCTAATAAATCAGTCAGTGGATAAATCGCTTTTTTAACAAGGTGATGCAATTCAGAGAATTCTTCATTAATTGCATAATTAAAGTCATCGATTTCTGTAAGTTGGTACTTTATTCTGTAGTAAGCAGGCTTTAGATGTAATAACAATTTATTGACAAGTTGTTCGCGATCTTTAATCATGATGCAAGAATATTTTTCGAATATAGAGAGTGTTTCGTTTATTGCATTAATTAAACAAGGAATGATATCTTGTTTAATCAGATCAGACCAGTACACATTAGTGGTGAGTATGTGCAATGTAAAGAACAACCTTTCTGTTACAGGTAAAGGATCGATCGCATCTAGTAAGCTTTCTACCACTTTAAATTCTTTTGTTTGCTTGAGTTCGTTATAAGTCACAGGAAGTTCAGTGATCGTTTTATCGTGCTTAATTCGATTTTGAGTTATTAATAAACTAAATGGCATCGCTTCCATCTTTTCATCAGTAAATTTGATATTAAGCTTGTTTTCAATAGTTTCAATACGAGATCGCATAGATGAGAGTTGCTCATCTGAAAGGTTCGTTATTTCCTTTAGGTAGTTGGTACCTCTAAGTCTTTTTAACAATTTATTAATAAGATGGACGAGCATTCTTCGAATCGTAAACTCATTTCCTTCAATGTAATAGCCAAATTTTCTTGAGTAATGAATGGTTAAATCATCTTTTGTGAGTAGATATTGAGCTTGCTTAATATCATTTAAAATCGTATTTTTGCTCACATCTAATTTCTGAGTAAAATGATTTAATGATAATTCATCATCTAAGTGGCTTATCATCATTAATAGAATGATATTAACCCTTGTATCCTCTGTAAGAACCAGTTCTGCCACCGCGTCTTGTTCGTCTTGGTTAAGTAATATTTTTGTTAAAATCGGGTCAATAATAAACATCCCTTGACGGTTTCGATCAATAGAGGGTAAATTTTTAGTCAGTAACCAATCATTAATTTTGTTAAAGCTATAGCTGATTTGTCTTCTGCTAAGTCCATATTTGGTTTCAAGCGCTGTACTTTTTATATGCGGATGGTTTAACACCTCTTTCAAAAGATTATGGCTTCTAGCATCAAGTTGCATCATTGATCACCTCTCTATGCTGAAATTGTAGCACGCAGAAAATCAACGTTGTATACGTTTTCATCACAATTCGTTGTTACTATTTTGTGCTACGATGTGATCAAATCTTATCATGAAGGTCTAGCGAAATAGTAGTTAAATAGGAAGAAAAAAAGAGTTGACTTTTACTAAAAACATGCTATTATAAATGAAAATTCTAAATTATTAGTCAATATTTATTATGATGAAGAAGACAGGTGTATTGGATTTGAATCAAAAGAGAGCTGGTGGGTGGTGAGAACCAGTGTTTCAGCCAATATACAGCACTTTGGAGTAATTGAGCCGAAACTGTAGTAGGTTCGATCGTTAATGGACGTTACCCATTTAACTAATGAAGGCTGACTCAATCGAGTTGAGCAGTAAATTAGGGTGGTACCGCGGAGATAACTTTTCGCCCCTTATTAATAATGATAGGGGGTGGAAAGTTTTTTTATGGTTTAGGAGATGCTAATGGATGTTGATAAAGCTGAGCAAAATGTTAGTTGGAAGTGAATGGACGATGTATGGATAAAAAAACAGGGGGAATGTTGAAATGACTTATCGTGTACTGATTAGTGATCCATTAAGTGAAGATGGAATTTATCCGTTAAGTGATGCAGACAATATTACAGTAGATATGTTGACAGATTTAACACCAGAGCAATTGGCAGAAACGATTGTTGACTACGATGCATTGTTAGTAAGAAGTCAAACAAAAGTAACGAAGGAAATTATTGCAGCAGGAAAGCAATTAAAGATTATTGGTCGAGCTGGTGTTGGTGTTGATAATATCGATTTAAATGCTGCAACTGAACATGGCGTCATCGTCGTTAACGCACCAGATGGTAATACCAATTCAGCAGCTGAACATACGGTTGCGATGTTAATGGCCTTAGCACGAAAGATACCCCAAGCTTACTATGCCTTAAAACAACAGAAATGGGATCGTAAAACCCATGTTGGTGTGGAGCTGAAGGGGAAAACGTTAGGTGTAATTGGACTTGGGAGAATTGGCCGAGAAGTGGCATTGAGAGCAAAAGGACAACGGATGAAAGTGATTGCCTATGATCCCTTCTTAACAGAGGAGAAAGCAGATCAATTAGGTGTGACGCAAGGTTCAGTAGAAGATGTCATTACAGCCGCAGATTTTATTACAATCCACACCCCCTTATTAAAAGAAACCAAACATTTAATTGATGCAGCAGCCATTGCCAAAATGAAGGACGGTGTACAAATTGTCAATTGTGCTAGAGGGGGAATCATTGACGAAGATGCGTTGTACCAAGCGATTGTTGAGGGGAAAGTGGCTGGTGCAGCTCTAGATGTATTTGAACAAGAGCCTGCTACGGATCATAAGTTACTTGAGCTACCGCAAGTTATTGCCACCCCGCATTTAGGCGCAAGTACAATTGAAGCACAAGAAAGTGTTGCCATTGATGTCAGTCATGATGTTGTTCGCTTATTAAATGGTGATCTGGTCAAGAATCCAGTTAATTTACCATCTGTGCCTAAAGATATTATGCGTAAAATTGAACCATTTTTCTATTTAGCAGAAAAGTTGGGTATGTTCTTAACCCATTTAACAGACGATATTATTGAAGAGATCAATGTTTATTATTCCGGAGAGCTACATGATGTTGAAGTGGGGCCTTTAACACGTAATACAATTAAAGGGTTATTAAAAAACCATTTTGGAGACCATATTAACGATGTTAATGCAGCTTATTTAGCAGAGCAACAAGGCTTAGTGATTAATGAGCATATTACTAGCCATGCTGAAGGGTTTATCAATTTAATTAAGGTGGAAGTAAAGACAGCTACCGGAACGAAAGCTGTTGCAGGTACCCTATTAAAGGGATTAGGGCCCCGTATTGTTCAAGTCGAGAGTTATAATGTTGATCTTGTACCTGCAGGTCATGTCATTTTTATTCGTCATAAAGATCAACCTGGAGCGATTGGTAAAGTTGGCTCACTGTTAGCACAGAATCAGATTAACATTGCGACCATGCAAGTAGGACGTTCTAATGTCGGCGGTGCAGCTATTATGCTTCTAACGGTTGATGAAACGGTAACAGAACAAGATTTAGCTGTTTTAACCGAGGATGCTGATATTTTCGAAGTGACCGCCATTGAACTGTAAGACAGATATCGGATAGGCAAGACGGAATTTTCTGTCTGGCATACGAATAATCATCGATTTTTAGTCACTCTCATTGATCATTCATCCCGTTAATGATTTTAAGTTTAGTTTACAAAGACTCAAGCAATTTAGATGCTTGAGTCTTTGTGTTTCTAACCATTACCTCTTTCATATGTCTCTTACTTTTGTCCCAACTTCGTTTTTGCTTTTACTTCTTTTTTATCTCAACCGCCTACGCGATTAATCATGTAGAAACAGATTTATTGACCTGCTGCCGTTGCTGGCGATAGATGAAGCGGAGTCGTAAAAGGAAGCCGATTGCGGCACAGGTTAATCCAATAGAAATACCAATCCATAAACCGGATGGCCCGACATCAGTAAAGGCGGCGAGTAGATAACCAATGGGAATCCCAAACAACCAGTAGGAAACAAATGCAATATAAAAAGGTACTTTAACATCTTTATAGCCTCTTAACACACCTTGAAGGCCTGATTGTGCACCATCTGATAATTGGTAAAGAATCGCAATAAGAAACAGCTGACCTGCAAATTGAATCACCTCAGGGTCATTTGAATACAGACTAGCGATAGGTTCACGTAAGAAGAACATAAAGATTGCCGCAATACCTAATATACCAACGCCACTAAGTACACCTAGAAAACTATACTGCTTAGCTGCTTTAAGTCGTTCACCACCAATAGAGAAGCTAACAACAATCGTTATAGCCATTGATAAACTCAATGGAATCATAAAAACCAGGCTAGTAAAGCTGATTACAATTTGGTTAGCAGCTATTGCAATTGTTGAAAACATAACCCCAATTAATAAAGTAACGACTGAGAAAATACTTGATTCAAAGAAAATTGACAATCCAATCGGAACACCAATAGATAGTTGTTCTTTCCATGCCTTTAAAGATGGCATAACCCAATCTACGAATATTTTATAACGACGAATGACTTCAATTTTAAATAGCATCAGCACACTTGTAGCAAGAATAATCCAATAGGTGAAGGCTGTCGCATAGCCTGCGCCAATCCCACCAAGCCTTGGTAACCCAAATTGACCAAAAATTAAACTATAATTTAACAGGACATTAAATGGTACGGCGAGAATGGTGATAAACATCGTGATCCGTGTTAAACCTTGTCCATCATAAAAATTACGTAACACATTTGAAATAAACAAAGGGATTATCCCTATTGATAGGCCAATTAAATAGTGTTGGGCAATATGCTGGACCTCACCATCAAGATTCATAAAATTAAGAACTGGTGCTAGTAAGAAGCCGCCAATTAATATAATAGCAATCGCGAGCAGAACGGCTAAGTAAACCGCCTGTGTCACAATAAAATGGATCCGGTCTTTTTCGTCACGCCCTAAATGATGAGCAATAATGGGGGTAACCGCAAGCATAACGCCATTCATCCCGGTGAATACAGGGGACCAGAGGCTTGCTCCGATTGCCACACCTGCTAAATCAGAGGTGCCTACACGCCCAGCCATAACGGTATCGACTAAATTCATCATCGATAAACTGACTTGTGTAACCATAATTGGCCATAAAATTTTTAAAAATAATTGGACTTTTTCTTTAAGTGTCTCGGCATGATACATGATTTATCTCCCCCTTTCAAAGTCGCGGTTAGTGGCTGTTAAACCTTTCCAATAAATTTCCCAGCTTGCTTCCATTTTAGCGGTAGCACGCTGCTGATCCCCATAAATGAGCTCGACCGCTACTGAATCAATTAACGCAGAAAATGCAAGGTTAGCTTGTTGAGGGTTTGTCATTGAAATTTCCTGCTTGCTAACCGCTGTTTCAAAGCGCTTTATGTAAAGTGATTCTACATCGTGAATATATCTATTAAGTTGCCGATTAACTTTATCATACAAATGTATAGGCGGTAAAAAGGTATTTTTCAACCAGAATTTTAACCGGTTATCATGATTATATCGGGACAAGAAGCTTGCTAATGACGCTTTTAGAAATGTATCTAACGCGCTTGTGTAATATTGTTCGAGAAATTGTTCCTCTCTCTCTAACTCAATGGTAAATGTCTCCGTTAGCAAGCTAAGAAATAAATCTTCTTTTCCTTTAAAATGGGCATAGATCGATTGTTTTTTAATGCCAATTTGTTCAGCAATTAAGGCTAATGATGTGCCATCATAACCGCGTTCTGCGAACAAAGATAAAGCAGCTACTTTAATCTTATTAGCACTCATTGTCATACCTCCTAACAAAAAAGACTGACGAACAGTCGTCAGTCTATCGTAACAGATTTAAGTCAAGTAAACCATTGTTTTTCACTCGATGTTTATCACAGATAACCGTCCGTAAACCACCCACCACAAAATAGAGGACAGGGACAGTGGTCAATCTATTTAGGCGGGAGCTAACGGACGCTAACGTCTTGATTCAATCAGTGGGGGAAGAGTGAAAAAGCCCACTAATTGAAGGTTCTTTTTATAGTGCTTTAATTAGCTTGGGTACTTCCGCTAGCGAATCAACTTGATAAGTAGGTTTTACTTGATCAACTGCCTGTCCATGATGATTGATCCAAATGTTTTTAATCCCTGTTCGATTAGCACCGAGAATATCAGTCATTAAATTATCACCAACCATCACAACTTGATCGCCTCTAGCATTTGTCTTGTCTAAAGCGTAATCAAAGATGGCTCGATCAGGTTTGCCCCGACCAAATTCACCAGAGATAATGATGTGATCAAAGTATGTCGCAATTTCAGGTGTGATTGCTAATTTAGTTTGTTGCAATGAAGGCGAACCATTTGTTAAAAGTAAGAGTTGATAGTGCCCTTTCAATTGGCTTAACACGTTAAACGTATCTGTATAAACATAGGGGTGCTTTTTTCGTTCAATAATAAAGCGATCAGCAAGCTTTTTCGCCAGTTCCCTATCTTCAATACCGCATGCTTTTAAGCCATTTGTCCAAGCATCGACCCGATAAGTTGGCATGAGTTGGTGCATCGATTGAAAGTCTTGACCTGGATCGTCAAATGTTCCCCATAACCCTTCGAATGGATTGATACCAATCATTTGTGTAAAGGGATAGGTAGGATAGCTTTCATATAGCTTTCGTGCTTGTGTACGCACAGCAACTTCTAGCGTTTGCGGATCACAATCAGGAACGCGTTGACATGTTTCTTCAAATGCCTTTTTAATACTTTGTTTATCCCATAATAATGTATCATCTAAATCAAAAAAAATGGTAGTAATCATGATTTAACTCCTTTTTAATAGGCTATTTTTTTGATCATATAGCTTTTTTATACAATTAAAACGAATAAAATTTTAGTGAAGAAGTAGAAAACGACGAAGTGAAAATGTTAAAGGACCAAGTATAAGAAAAGCTAGTTCTTTCACTTAAGAATAGGCAAATTTAATTCGAAGATTGACAAGTTTAAAAACGTGATTTTATGATTATTAATGAATCCTTTCACTATGGTTATTATAACAAGTGAAAAGAAAAAAAGAAGATCTTTTTCAAAAAAGTTCGACAATTGCTTAAATCGTTATCGTTTGTTATTTTGCAAAGAAATCGCTATAATGATGGGTAAATCATTATATTAAGATAGTGAAAGCTTAGTTTAAGCAAGCACAGCGCTATAGCTGTGCTTTTTCTAAGTCAATCTATTACTATTGAGGTGTCATCTATGCACGAAGAAATGTTAAATAAAATAAAAGAAGGCTTTTTGGTCGGTGCAATATTTGTCGCCTTCCTGCTTATGACCTTGGTGATTCCGGCAATTGAGCTTATGACATTATTTATATTACCAATTCCAATTGCGTTTTTTGCCTATCGACAGGGATGGAAGGCTGCAACATGGTTAGGCGTGATCATCGGCTTAACCCTATTTTTATTTGCTATCTATATGTTTATCGTATCATTACCGCTAACCTTGCTTGCCGTTTTAACAGGGACGCTAATCGGTCAATCGATCAAAGCAAAACGTCATCCTTATGAAACATGGGTCCAGGGTACACTAGGTTTTATCGTGGGTTTTATCGTGTTACTGTTTGTCGTTGAATGGTTATCAGACGTTAGTTTGGCAACAGAATATCAGCTATTCGTTAGTGAGTCGTTAACATCAACCCAAGTACTCTTTGAACAATGGGGGATGGCATTAAGTGGTGATGACTTACAATTGGTTGAAGAACAAATGCTGATGGTGTTAGATTTGATTCCATCCATAATTGTGGTGACATCGATGATTCTAGCTGTTATAACACAATTTCTCACTTATAAGGTGTTGAACAAATCGATTGGAAAAGCTCTCGCTTTTCCGCCTTTTCGACGTTTTAATTTGCCGAGATTAGCATTATGGCTATATTTTGTCATTATGATGATGACATGGTTTGAATTAGAACAAGCTTCATCCTTGCAGGCGCTTATTGGAAATGCCTCTGTGGTTATCGGTGTCCTTTTTTCTTTACAAGGTTTTTCTTTTGTCTTCCATTATATGCATGCAAAGAAACAACCAAAGTTTGTTGCTGTTCTAATTACGATATTTAGTCTAATAATTTTCCCTGTAGGTCTGTACCTGACCAGAATCTTAGGTATAATTGATGTAGGATTCATGATGAAAAAAAGGTTAAAATAGATCAGACCGAATCGATTGGTGCAGTCTAATTAGGAGCTGACAGTAATGCAAACTTTCATTAAAAAGCTAAATATTAGTCCTCATATTGTCTACACGTATTTGTTAGCTTTTTTACTTTTAGGATTCACGTGGTTTGTTCAATGGATTTTAGGGCTTGTGATGACGATTTTATTAGGGTTATCCCTCTATTATACGATTCGATATGAGCAACAATTAATTAATAAACGCGAGGCTTATATCTCGACTTTATCTCATCGGGTAAAAAAGGTTGGAGAAGAGGCATTGTTAGAAATGCCGATTGGAATTGTCCTCTATAATGAACACTTCCAAGTAGAGTGGACCAATCCTTACTTAAATCAATTTACGGAGGAAGAAACGTTTGTCGGACAGCCGATTAGTGCTTTCTCAGAGCAATTGGTTCAAGCGCTCAGAGAAGGTAAGTCACTCGAAACCATTGAATTAAATGGTTGTAACTTTCAAGTAACGATAAAGACTGAAGAAAGATTATTATATTTCTTTGACCGTACTAAACAAATCGAAATTCAAAATTTATATCATAATGAACAAACCGTACTTGGTGTCATTTTTCTGGATAATTACGAGGAGATTACGCAAGCCATGGATGACACCGCAAAGAGTCAAGTGAATTCACGGGTCACGTCAATTCTTAATGACTGGTCAAATCATTATGGTATATACTTAAAGCGCACGTCTCAAGAACGCTTTCTTGCCATTATGAATCAGCAAATTCTTGCTCAATTAGAGAAGACAAAGTTTGAAATTTTAGACGAAGTGAGGGAGCTAATTTCGGATAGCAAAAATGTTCCATTAACGTTAAGTGTGGGCGTTGGGTTAGGTGGTGTTTCGTTGCCGACATTAGGTGAACTTGCTCAGTCTAGCCTTGATCTAGCTTTGGGTCGTGGTGGTGATCAAGTCGTTATCAAAGACGATGCTGGAAAGGTACGGTTTTATGGTGGAAAAACCAATCCAATGGAAAAGAGAACGCGTGTCCGTGCCCGTGTGATCTCACACGCTTTAAAAGAATTGGTTCAAGAGAGTGAGCAAGTATTAATTATGGGGCATAAATCACCTGATATGGATTCGGTTGGCTCAGCAATAGGGGTTTTAAAAATTGCGATTGCTAATGGGGTCGATGCATTTATCGTATTGGATGAGCAAGATTTAGATACGGGTGTCGAGCGGTTAATTGATGAAGTGAGAAACTCAGAATTATGGCCGTATTTTATCTCGCCAGAGGAAGCCCAAGAGATGGTGACTAAATCGACATTATTGGTTGTCGTTGATACGCACAAACCTTCACTTGTAGCAGAGGAACGACTATTAAACAAAACAGATTATGTGGTGGTGATTGACCACCATCGTCGAGCAGAAGAGTTTATTGAACACCCAACGCTGGTTTATATGGAGCCCTATGCGTCTTCAACCGCTGAGCTCGTAACAGAACTACTTGAGTATCAACCACGATCATTAAAATTAAATATGCTGGAATCGACGGCCTTATTATCAGGTATTATTGTTGATACGAAGAGCTTTACATTAAGGACAGGATCAAGAACGTTTGATGCAGCTTCCTATCTACGCTCGAAAGGCGCTGACACCGTGCTTGTTCAACGCTTTATGGAAGAAGATTTAGACATTTATATTAAACGTAGTCATTTAATAGAAAATACGATTATTCACAAAGGAAATATTGCTATCGCAAGAGCTGAACCTGGACAAGAATTCAGTCCAGTCGTTATTGCTCAAGCTGCTGACACGTTACTCACCATGAGCGGCATCGATGCTTCATTTGTTATATCGGAGCGGGTTGATGGGAGAGTTGGCCTCAGCGCTCGTTCTCTTGGTGATGTGAATGTGCAATTAATTATGGAGCAAATGAATGGCGGCGGCCATTTAACCAATGCGGCTACACAATTAAGTGATGTTTCGATTCAAGATGCTTATCAACAATTAATTAAAATTATTGATCAATCAGTCGAAGGAGGAGACGACTAATGAAAGTTATTTTCACTAAAGACGTAAAAGGAAAAGGTAAAAAAGGGGAAGTAAAAAACGTTTCTGAAGGCTATGCACGTAATTATTTATTAAAAAATAATTTAGCGGTTGAAGCGACGCCAGGTAATTTAAAAGGTTTGCAAGCTCAGAAGAAGAAAGAACAACAGAAGGAGCAAGAGATCGTTGAAGAAGCAAAGCAATTAAAAGAAACCTTAAAAAACTTGGAAGTCACCTTAAAGACGAAAGCCGGAGATGGCGGGCGTTTGTTTGGATCAATAACAAGTAAACAAATTGCTGAACAACTTGAAAAAAATCATAATATTAAAATCGATAAGAGAAAGATTGAGTTAGATCAGCCGATTCGTTCATTAGGTTACTCAAACGTTCCTGTTAAGTTGCACCCAGAGGTAACTGGTGAGATTCGTGTACATGTCACCGAAGCATAAACTAAAAAAGCGGAAGCAATAAAGGCCAAAATGATAAAGTACCAATGCTATAAAAGCTAACAGATTTACGGAAGAGCTAGCGAATGCAAGTTTTTCTAATGATAAGTATTAAGAAGTGAAGCCACATTTACTTATATTAAAGTGAATGTGCGTTTCTATATTAAGAGAAAAGCCTTAGCTAATGTAGAGGCTTTAAGTGCTTTTTGGTTTGGGAGAAGGAGGAGAGAGGCATGAGTGAAGGATGGGAAGAACAGCGGACCCCCCCTCATAATATCGAAGCTGAACAAGCTGTCATAGGTGCGATTTTTCTTGAACCTGAGGCGATGTCGACCGCATCAGAACTATTAATGCCTGCTGACTTTTATCGGGCAGCACATCAACGTATATTTCAAGTGATGATGCAATTGACTGATCGTGGCGAACCGATTGATCTCGTCACAGTAACAACAGCACTTTCAAATGCTAAAATGCTAGAAGATATCGGTGGTGTTACTTATTTAACCGAAGTAGCAAATGCTGTACCCACAGCCGCCAATGTGAGTTATTATACAAAAATAGTTGAAGAAAAAGCGTTGTTACGTCGCTTAATTCGTACAGCGACGGATATTGTGACAGAGAGCTTTACGAAAGAAGATGATGTGGAAGATGTCTTAAGTGAAGCAGAGAAAAATATTTTAGAAGTGAGTAATCGTAAAAATGCCGGTGCTTTTAAAAACATTAAAGATGTCCTAATTGATGTTTATGATAATATTGAAATGCTTCATCAACACGATGGTGATGTAACAGGTATACCAACGGGATTTCGTGACCTTGACCAAATTACCTCAGGTTTTCAGCGTAATGATCTGATTATTGTTGCCGCTCGTCCTTCTGTTGGTAAAACAGCCTTTGCTTTAAATATTGCGCAAAATGTTGCGATCAATACAGATGAGAATGTTGCGATTTTCAGTTTAGAGATGGGTGCTGATCAATTGGTTAATCGTATGCTTTGTGCAGAAGGTAATATTGATGCCCAGCGCTTGAGAACGGGTCATCTTGAGCCGGACGACTGGGCGAAGTTAACGATGGCGATGGGAAGCTTATCGAATGCGGGAATCTTTATCGATGATTCACCAGGCATTCGTGTTAATGAAATTCGCTCTAAATGTAGACGTTTAAAACAGGAACATGGGCTTGGCATGATTTTAATTGATTATTTGCAACTCATTCAAGGAAGTGGAGCAGGAGCAAAGGAGAACCGTCAACAAGAGGTATCGGAAATCTCTAGGTCATTAAAAGGATTAGCTAGAGAATTGAATGTACCTGTTATTGCTCTATCACAATTATCTCGTGGCGTGGAATCGCGACAAGATAAACGACCGATGATGTCAGACCTTCGTGAATCAGGAAGTATTGAGCAAGATGCTGATATTGTAGGGTTCCTTTATCGAGATGATTATTACGATAAAGAATCAGAGAAGCAAAATATTATTGAAATTATTATTTCAAAGCAACGTAATGGTCCGGTTGGTAACGTAGAACTTGCTTTTGTAAAAGAATATAATAAATTCGTCGATTTAGATCATCGTTACAGTGATGCTGATGTACCACCGGCGTAATAGTACAGGGAATGTCAGACAATGGTTGCCAACCATTGTCTTTTTTTTTATCACAGATAACCGTCCGTAAAACACCCACCGATTGAAGGCTCGTTTTATCCGGTTAGAAAAGGATAAGAAAAGTTAGTGTTTTTCTTATCACTAAGGGAATAATAAACTATTCACGGGTATAAAGCTGGCATCGTTTTATTGAATATAGATAAAAGGCGAACGAAATATAGTAGTTTTAACTAAATGTTCGTAAATGAATTGACATTCGAGATGGCGATTGGTACACTAACCTTGGTTGAATTGTACATTATATAAATAAATTAAACTATACCGTTTGGCGGAGGTGCCGAAAATGACATCAGTAGTAGTGGTAGGAACGCAATGGGGCGATGAAGGAAAAGGGAAAATCACTGACTTTTTATCGCAAAATGCCGAAGTTGTCGCCCGTTATCAAGGTGGAAATAATGCAGGGCATACAATAAAATTTGATGGAGTGACTTATAAGCTTCATTTAATTCCTTCTGGTATTTTCTTTGAAGAAAAAACAAGTGTTCTAGGTAATGGAATGGTCATCGACCCTAAAGCACTCGTTGAAGAATTAAGCTATTTAGCGGATAAACAAGTAAAAACAAAAAATTTAAAAATTAGT
This sequence comes from Amphibacillus cookii, assembly GCF_016908375.1. GTDB lineage: Bacteria > Bacillota > Bacilli > Bacillales > Amphibacillaceae > Amphibacillus_C > Amphibacillus_C cookii. The sequence continues at coordinate 237,116 of NZ_JAFBDS010000004.1, read as the reverse complement.
AATCGTGCACATATTATTTTGCCTTACCATTTAAAATTGGATTTACTGCAAGAAGAGGAAAAAGGCATTAACAAAATTGGAACAACTAAAAAAGGGATTGGCCCAGCTTATATGGATAAGGCTGCACGCGTGGGCATTCGAGTTGCCGATTTGTTAGATAAAGATGTGTTTCGTGAAAAATTAGAACAGAATTTAGCAGAAAAAAATCGACTATTTAAAAAAGTATATGAAGTTGATGAGCTTAAAGTTGATGATATATTAGATGAATATTATCAATATGGTCAAGAAATTAAGAAATATGTGGTTGACACTTCTGTTGTGCTTAACGATGCGTTAGACCAAGGGCGTCGTGTGCTATTTGAGGGAGCCCAAGGTGTTATGCTTGATATTGATCAAGGTACATATCCGTTTGTCACGTCATCTAATCCCATTGCTGGGGGAGTAACCATTGGTTCTGGTGTTGGTCCTTCTAAGATTAATCATGTCGTTGGTGTATCGAAAGCTTATACCACACGTGTAGGTGATGGCCCGTTCCCAACGGAATTAAATGATCAAATTGGTGAGCAGATTCGTGAGGTTGGTAATGAATATGGTACAACGACAGGACGACCACGTCGCGTAGGGTGGTTTGATAGTGTTGTTGTTGCTCATGCGAGACGTGTGAGTGGCATTACAGATTTGTCCTTGAATTCGATTGATGTGTTGACAGGCATAGAAACGTTAAAGATATGCGTAGCCTATCGTTATCAAGGTGAGATCATTAAAGAATTTCCCGCTAGTTTAAAAGTACTAGCTGAATGTGAACCGGTCTATGAAGAGCTACCAGGTTGGACTGAAGATATTACAGGTGTCAAAAGCCTGGATGAATTACCAGTTAATGCACGTCACTACTTGGAGCGCATTTCACAGCTCACACAAATTCCATTGTCAATTTTCTCAGTTGGTCCCGATCGTAATCAAACGAACGAAATACGTAATGTATATCGCTTGGTTTAAACAGAATTCTATTTAAATGTGGCGTCTAGCAGTCAAAGCATTTGCACGCCGATCATAAGACATTGTTGGTTTAGCTCAAGCTCAAACCAACAATGTCTTTTTTCTATGAATAAAAAAGTTAATGCGATGAGGATAAGTCTCTGAATAGTTGCAAATGAGGGGCTAATATTACAATAGATTGATAAAAATGCCAACTATGATACAGTTTGATTACATTATGATAAAAGGGGTTTATAATCTATCTTTTAATATGGTAATCTACAAGAGGTTAAATAAGGGATGAGACAATCGGTTCAGGAGGATTATACCATGTATAAAGGTAGGCGTTTAAATATATCAATAGCTGATTTATTAATAGCGATGATAATCGTATTGGCGATTTTAATGTTAATAGGCTTTGGTGCATCACAAACACAAGTTGTAAATGCTCAAAGTGATCAAGCGTTGCCGACGATCTATCATATCTATTTAGATGATGATTATGTCGGCTTTATCGATGATCAATCGATCGTAACAAACTATATAGATGAACGTGTGGAACAGGTTGAACAAGACGCAGATGATGACTATACATATGGTTTAAAACAAGAACTTATGTTTATCCCAGAACGTGTTTTTAACAATCAAACGAATAAAGACCAATTACTAGAAAGCTTAGACGAAGTAATGATTATTGAGGTCGAAGCAACAGTGTTAGCGCTTGGCGATCAAATGGTTGGGTATTTTGCTAATGAAGACATGGTTGATCAAACGTTATTTGATTATAAAGCTAAATATGTAGATGAAGACATATTAGAACAATTAGAAGAGCAAGATACAGACGAAGTTGAGCTCGAGACGGGTGAAACGAAGGTATTAGATGTTAGCTTATCTGAAGAGGTAAGTCTATCAGATGAGGTCGTAGCTAAAGATCAGCTTTTATCAGTAGAAGATGGTGTTGAAATCTTAGAAAAAGGAACACTTGAAGAGCTGATTCATGAAGTAAGTGACGGTGATACCTTATCCTCTATTGCAGCCGCATATGATCTAACAACGGAAACATTACTAGATTTAAATGATGATCTAGATGAAGATAGTCTATTGCAGCTTGAACAAGAGCTTAATGTGACCGATTATGTAGCATTTGCTGATGTGATTGTTTATGAAGAAGAGCTTGTTGAAGAAACGATTAGCTATCAAACAGAAATTGAAGAATCTGAAGAGCTCTATCGTGGTGAATCAGAGACGAAGCAAGAAGGTCAAGATGGTGAGAAAGAAGTACATTATGCAATAGAGCGCGTCAATGGAGAAGTATCCGAACGAGAGACGATCAATGAAGAGGTAGTAAAAGAAGCTGTAGATGAGATTATTGTAGAAGGAACGAAAGTTATGGACTCTAGAGGGACTGGAGATTTTGTTTGGCCGGCAGTAGGCGGATATATCTCTAGTCAGTACGGCCCGCGGTGGGGTTCATTTCATAGTGGGATTGATATTGCTCGCCCATCAAACCGCGATATTTTAGCAGCCGATAATGGCACCGTCGAAAAAACCAGCTATGACGCGAATGGGTATGGTCATTATATCGTAATTAACCATAATAATGGCTACAAAACGTTGTATGCTCATCTTGAGCAGGTAGATGTTAGTGTTGGACAAACTGTACCTAAAGGATCAAAAATTGGTGTCATGGGCACTACGGGGCGCTCAACAGGTGTCCACTTACATTTTGAAGTTTCAGAAAATGGTTCTACCATTAATCCCAACCAAGTGCTTAATTAAAACTATCTTTTAAGCCTCTGCTAGATTAATAGCAGAGGCTTTTGCTTAAACTTGTACAAAGAAAGACTTTTGTGATAAAGTACGTTAAAATATAGCTACAGAATAATATATGATCGGGAGGCTACAAAATGAGTCAAAAAATACTAGTTGTTGATGATGAAAAGCCAATTGCAGATATATTAAAATTTAATTTAGAAAAAGAGGGATACGAAGTGGTTTGTGCCTATGATGGGGATGAAGCCATTGAACGTACCCATCAGGAGAATCCAGATTTGTTGCTTTTAGATATTATGTTGCCTAAACGTGATGGTAATGAAGTATGTCGTGAAGTGAGAAAAACACATAATATGCCGATTATTATGATAACAGCTAAAGATTCTGAAATAGATAAAGTGCTTGGCTTGGAATTGGGTGCGGATGACTACGTAACGAAACCATTTAGTAATCGTGAAGTTATTGCCCGTGTTAAAGCTAATTTAAGGCGTCAGCAACAGCCACTAGATCAACCAAACGCTAATAAAGATATCCAAGTTAGCTCACTGGTGATTCATCCAGATGCATATGCCGTGACGAAAGAAGGGAAACAAGTTGAGCTCACCCACCGAGAGTTTGAACTTCTCCATTATTTAGCTCGACATTTAGGTCAAGTGATGACAAGAGAGCACTTACTTGAGACGGTTTGGGGTTATGATTATTATGGTGACGTTAGAACGGTTGATGTTACAGTAAGACGACTTCGAGAGAAAATTGAAGATAGCCCAAGCAATCCTTTATGGATTATTACACGCAGAGGTGTTGGCTACTATTTACGTAATCCTGAACAGGAGTAATCACATGAAAAAAGTGAGTTTCTTTCAATCGATACAGTGGAAAATTACCGCGATTATGATCTTGTTATTGCTATTAGCGATTCAAGTCATTGGCGCTTATTTTTCACAAGGGTTGGAAACAGATTTAAAAGAAAATTTTGAAGAAGGTATTGAAGAACGTTTAGAAGTGCTCAGTTACAATATTAAAGAGGCATTCCTTCAAGATCGACCTGAGGATGGCTCTGGCCCAACTTTGGAACAAGATGTTGCAAATATTCTCGCATTATATGGTCAGAGTGAGGTGTATTCTAAGCTTCAAATCGTAGACCGGCAATTTCGGATCGTGGGTACCAATACACAGGCTGACGATATAGGCAAATTGGTGACAGGTGATAGTAATGTCAGGCCTGCTATTATATCAGGAACGCCCTCGCGATCGATTCAACGGAATCAAAGTACCGGTGAGCGACATTTAGTACGGATTTATCCCATGTCAAATAATGAGGATGAGCCGATGGGTGCGATTTATTTAGAAGCATCGATGGAAGAAGTTTACCAGCAGTTATCTAGAATTAATAATATTTTCTTAAATGGAACCCTTGTTGCGATCATCATATCCGCTTTAGTAGGTATACTCGTTGCTCGCTCGATCACCAAGCCGATTAAAGAGATGCGAAAACAAGCGCAAGTTATGGCCGAAGGTGACTTTTCTCAAAAGGTTAATGTGTATGGTGCTGATGAGATTGGCCAACTTGCTGATAACTTTAATGAAATGAATGAGAAAATTAAAGTAGCCAATCATACGACTGAAGAAGAGCGCCGCAAATTAAGTTCAATCTTAGCAAATATGTCAGACGGTGTTATTGCGACAGATGAAGCGGGAAAAATTACGATGATGAATGATCCAGCCGCGATTTTAATTGGTCAGTCGATTGAACAAGTACGTGGTCAACTGATTTTTACTGTTTTACAGCTTGAAGAGCATTCGGTTGATTTTATGGAACTGCAAGATTCCGGATCGCTGACGATTGATTTTAGCGATGATAATCAGTTTTTCTTATTAAAGGCTAATTTTACAGTGGTACAAGATGAGAGAGATCAGTTTGCGGGTCTAATTACGGTTTTAAGTGATGTGACAGAACAAGAAAAAGTTGAACAAGAGCGTCGCGAATTCGTTTCAAATGTTTCCCATGAATTGAGGACACCACTAACAACGATGCGAAGTTACCTAGAAGCACTTAGTGATGGTGCTTGGCAAAACGATGAGATTGCGCCACAATTTTTAGAGGTAACTCAAAATGAAACTGAACGAATGATTCGGCTTGTTAATGACTTGCTACAGTTATCGAAAATGGATCATAAAGAGCAGGAAATGGTAAAAGAACGGGTGAATGTGGTGCCGTTTTTTCATCATGTATTGGATCGTTTTGAGATGAACAAAGACGAGTCTGTAAGAATTGAACGTCAAATTCCTCGAGATAGTATCTTCCTCTGGATGGACAAAGATAAAATTATTCAAGTTGTTGATAATATTATGTCGAATGCTTTAAAGTACTCGCCCCAACAAGGCAGTATTCGCTTTCGGATGACCAAGGAACGAAATCGCGTAAAGATTATGATTGCTGATCAAGGTCCAGGAATTGCACCGGAAAAGATCGATAAAGTATTTGATCGGTTTTATCGGGCAGATGCGGCACGATCAAGAAAGCTTGGAGGTACGGGTTTAGGTCTAGCCATTGCTAAAGAGATCATTCTGAATCACCAAGGTCAAATATGGGCAGAAAGTAAAGAAGGTAATGGGACTAAAGTGTACTTCTCCTTACCTTTGATTAGCCGTAAACGGGAGGGTTGAGTTTGAGCATGAATCTTGAATATTTAAAATCTATTTTACTCGTGTCATTAATTGCTTCTAGTTTGCTGTTAACCTTGGCGTTGTGGAACCATCAACCGGATTTCGAACTGACACGTGATGAAGACGATTTAATTGATGCCCAAATTGAGGATGGCGAACGGCTAAGCAGACGAGATGTCCTCAAACCTACCCGAATTATTTTACATGATGACCAATCGCTTGATCCCATTGGTTTTAAGGACCAAGAGGTTGAACAAGCTGTTTATGCTAATATATTGGATTATGGTTTGTATGATTTTTCTGCTTTTCCCGTTGATGAAGAATGGCTTGACAGTCAAGAAAATCGGATTGAGATTATTTTTCCTGCAGAAATGCAAGGTGACATGATTTACGATTTGTTTTCTTTAGATCAAGATACGCGTATTCCTGAAGGTCGCTTTAACCGGATTGAAATAATATTGGACCAAGATGATGCAAGTTATCAAATCATCTTTCGTAATGATGAAAATCAAGAAGTAATTGGTGCAAGTCTGCAGAATTATAGCTCTGAGGTAGAAAGCTTAGAAAGCTTCTTTAATACAGAGGACTTCATATCTTTTACCACGTATGAAGGGAGTAGAGAAACACCTATTTACTTACCAAATACGATGGATCGTGATGTGTTGTTGTTCTCTTTCGCAGAATTGGATTATGAGCCTTTCGTTAATTTCTTATTTAGTAAGCCTTCTATAGTGCGACGTGGAATGACGATTGAAGGTCATACCAGTTTAATTGATGGCACAAGAGAATTGATGATTGAGTCAGATCGAATTTTTTTTACAAATCCAACAAATGAAGAAAAGCATTTAGAAGATGAGTTGACTGAGTACGAGCTGTTTGATCAAGTCCAGACATTTGTCAATACGCATAATGGCTTTACTTTTGAAGAGCCATTTCACTACTTTTTATCTAGGGTAACTAAAAACACTGAAACCAGCTTAATAGAGTATAGTCTGTCTTATAATGGGGTGCCAATCTTCTATGATGAACAAGTAGCTAAAATATCGGTTGCATGGCATAATCAAGAGGTCTATCAATATAGCCATCCACTTGTGACACTGGTTGAACGTCGTGGTGTGGCAAGGGAGTCTAGACAATTGCCCGATACGGAAACGGTGGTAGAGATACTAGAGAGTGATTATTATCGAGGAAGTTCGGTTTACGATGTAACGCTCGGTTATCGCGTTAATGAACAACGGAATGGACAAGGACAAGTATATGAACTTGTCCCGACTTGGTATGTGAAAGGTGTCAATGGCTGGCAACCGTTAAATATTCCAGCAGAAATGACAGGAGGCGATGATAGTGCAGTGGGGTCAAATTAAAACACTCTTTATTATATGCTTCTTGGTTTTAAATATTTTCCTTGTTCGCCAGCTCTTAGGTCGACAAGAAGAAGATCTATCTTTTATTCCGGAGACATCGAGAGAAGAAGAATTAGAATTCAATATTAATGGGCTTAATATATTATCTAATGAAAGTTATACAGCCCCTTTACTTAATGCAAATAGTTTTAATTATAATGAAGAAGGCGCGGGTCAATTAGAAGATTTGCCGAATCAACAGTCAATAGTGGTTGATGATCACTATCTTTTTTCAAGATTTGATGAGCCAGTTTCGATTAATATTGAGGAAGAAAATGAATATCGAGAAATATTTAGTCAATTTGTTTTTAATGGTGGTTCATATAGTTACTGGGGAGAAATGGAATCTGCTAATGTTTTAGTGTTTTTCCAACACTTCGAATACCCTGTTTTTTTTAATGAGAATGCGCTATTACTTGTGCAATTAAATGGTGATGGTGATATGACACAATATGTTCAAACGCGCTTAGTTAAAGGCGAAGAGGATGATGAAGAACAAAGCTTAATTCAACAATACGATGCGGTTTATCGACTTTATCATCATACCAATGCATTACAAACCGGTGATGAAATTACAGATGTGAACTTAGGTTATCACAACATTGTTTCGTTGCCTAATGGTGAGCAATTATTAAATCCAACTTGGGATATTGAAGTCAATGGTGATGACCATCAGTTTATTAATGCAATTGAAGGTCATGATTATTCGCGTAATAATGACTTTTATGCTGATGTTCTGGTTGAATTTATTGACTTACTTGATCAAGCAGAAGAAGACAGACTGGCTTATTACAACTTAGATTTAGATGACGAAGAAGAAGAGCAACCAGAGGCTCTTTTAAACACGATTAAACAGTCTCTGATCGGTATTTATCATAATATAGCTGAGGTGGAATCAGAATGACATTAAGCTTTTCAGTACTTGCCTCAGGGAGCACGGGCAATGCTTTTTATATTGGAACAGAAAACGAGAGAATCTTGGTAGACGCAGGGTTAAGTGGTAAGCAATTGGATCGGCTTTTTCAAGAAGTGAAGATTGATCCCGCGCAACTATCACGTATTCTGGTTACACACGAACATAGTGATCATATTAAAGGACTTGGCATTATTGCACGTAAATATAATTTGCCGATCTATGCCAATGAGAAGACATGGAAGGCAATGGAAGGAAGCCTTGGCAAATTATCATTAGATCAGAAGTTTACTTTTGATATGGAACAAGTCAAGTGTTTTGGTGACCTTGACGTTGAATCTTTTGGTGTCTCCCATGATGCGGCAGAACCGATGTTTTTCACGTTTCATCATCAAGGCAAGAAAGTGGCTTTAGTGACCGACTTAGGCTATGTTTCAGAGCGGATTAAAAAAACCGTAGAGCATGCCGATGCACTCATTTTCGAAGCAAACCATGATGTTTCAATGTTACAAATGGGGAGATACCCATGGAATGTAAAACGACGCATTCTCGGTGATTACGGTCATGTCTCTAATGATGACTGTGCTGTAGCGTTAGAAGATATTATAGGTGATCAGACAAAGCGTATATACTTGGCACATTTAAGCAAGGATAATAACATTAAGGAATTAGCACGCATGTCAGTAGAAAATCATTTACAAACAGTTGGATTTCCTGTTCATGACAGATTAGAAATTCATGACACGGATCCTACTACACCTACACCACTTTATCAAGTCGTTTAAGATTTTATCTATTGTGGTAAACTAGTTGCAGTGGCAAAAAGGGGATGATCGTATGGTGTACTTTGATGATGGCACCTCAAAGAAAAGACGTGGGCTTTACCGTAAAAATCGCCCATATTGGTTATTATACTTATTAATTGGGATTGCATTAGGTGCCTTCTTATTTGCTGTAGCACTACCCAAAATAGTTGAAACAAACTGGTTACCTTATCAGTTTTATGTCATTCATGAACAAGAGGAATCGTTTGATGAAGGGGTAGACCAAACAACGAATCAAGCGGAGATGCTTAATCGTTTAACGCCTGTTAATGTTGATATTTCAACACAGGTAACCGCCATTGTTGAAGATGTTATTCCAGCCGTTGTAGGTGTGGAGAATATTCAAACGCAAAGTTTTAATTTCTGGGAGCAAGAGGCGTATGATGGAGGTACGGGTTCGGGTGTTATTTACCGACGAGAAGGTGATAGAGCCTATATTGTAACTAATCATCATGTGATTGAAGGTGCGAGTCAAATCGAAGTAATCTTAGAAGATGGCACACGATTGATGGCAGAATTAAAAGGATCAGATATGTTTACTGATTTAGCTGTATTAGAGATTGACGGTAGCGAAGTAGATGGGGTCATTGAATTTGGTAATTCAGAGTTAACAAAAGTCGGTGAACCCGTAATTGCGATTGGTAATCCCTTAGGTCTTGATTTATCAGGTTCTGTCACGCAAGGTATTATTAGTGGGACACAGCGTGCGATCCCTCAAGATTTTAGTGGTGATGGTCGAGCCGATTGGCAGACTGAAGTTATTCAAACAGATGCGGCGATCAACCCTGGAAATAGTGGCGGTGCATTAATTAATATGTCAGGGCAATTGATAGGGATTAATTCGATGAAGATTGCCGAGTCAGCTGTTGAAGGGATCGGTTTTGCCATCCCAATCGATGAAGCGATACCGGTTATGCAGGAATTAGAGGAAACAGGGCAAATGACGCGTGCCTTTCTTGGTGTGGAAGCATATTCATTAACAGATTTACCACAAGCAGAATGGAGAAGAAGCCTAGAACTACCAAACGATGTCGATGGCGGTATTTATATTCAAAGTGTTGAACCATTTTCTCCGGCTGATGAAGCGGGACTTGAAACGTATGATGTGATTACAGAACTAGACGGGGAGCCGATTTATACCATTGTTGATTTACGAAAACATCTTTATCAAGAAAAGCAACCTGGTCAGGAAATGGAGATCACTTATTATCGAGATGGTGACCGAAATCAAACAACTGTGGAGTTATCCACACAGTAGTAGTGTAAAAAGCAACGTATTTTGCTTGAAAAAGTGAGATGCGTTGCTTTTTTGTGTATAAATCCAAATGTTATACACAGGTTGTGCATAACATTGTGTGTAACTTTCTATATATAGTAGAGAACACGTATTCTAATACTATATAAATTAATAAGTTATTGAGTGATCGTAAATTTTTGTGGAGAAGGTGTGAATATCTTGTTGAAAAAGCGTTAATAATTAATAAATTCATCATATGTGTATAACCATGTGGATAATTTATCACAGATAACGGTCGCTCATGTCCTGATTCACTCAACGAACCTGCAATCAGTGGGAAGAACGAAAATGCCTACTGATTGCAGGTTCGTTTTATGCCATAACGCATGTTTTTTTATGTTAGCGAAAGGAAAGATGTGGACGTGAAATTTCTAAGAAGTATGTTGCGGATGCGATTACATTAATATGCAATCATGGCTAAAAGAATAAAAGATATGAACAGGTGCAGTTATAAATTAGGCGCATCGTATAGTTGTAGTGAAATAGAGAACGTGCATAGATGTTTAACCATCACTGTTTTGCACCGGTGTTAAGTGTGAAATTTCAACAAAGGAATGGGGAGCAGCGAGGTGAACATTTTAAGTACCAAGTAGAAAAGCTAACGGATTCGCTAAAAGGTAAGCGAAAGTGAGCTTTTCTAATCTATTGGCTAACTAAAAGTTTTAGAGCAGTGTATCTATGTGCTTGGTTACGGAAAGATACGAAACTTTTTGGTGGACAACCTGCGATGTCTATACTCTTTTGATAATTAATAGCCTACTTGGACAGCAGCATTTACAACATACATAAGATCATTTTTATCTGCTTGTTCTTCCAATACGATGCCACTTGTCGTTGCAAGACCGCCGTCGACAATGTCAACCGTCACTTCACCATATGGAATTTCATTTTTGACTTTATTCACGTTTAATTGGTCTTTGTCAGCGGGAACGGCTAATACAATGTTAACTTTCATGTTATGTAATGATTGATCTGGTAAGTAATCTTTAATACCGGGCATCGAATTATAATGAATCGCGTTTTCTACTGCTCGAATCGATGCTTTTGTCACATCTTGTCCGTGTGTATCAATCCCAACCCCTGTTTCAATAAAAATAATTTTCTTCATTACGATCTCCTCCTAATTTGTCGTCATTTCCCGGGAAATGATTAATTTACTAAATAGACAAGTAACACAAATATCGCCATGCCAATAATTACACGTAAAATAGAGGATTTAATCCCGATTTTTAATTTTCTTTCTAAATATTGCATATAGATTAACATAGTAATAACACCTATATATATGAAACGAAGCCCGACTTGGCTACCGGTCGTAAAAATATCTAAGGCACCATACAATATTAATATTAATGGCAATATACTTATGATAAAAAAGAAAATGTCTTCCCAATTTTTATTTTTCACATTTTAAACCTCCATTCTTTTGCTATTACAGTTATTTTAGCATATAAGACAGACTTTATCCTAACTATCAGTTGTTAAATCGCGTATTAGTTATGGGGTTTGTTAGGTATGCGCTTATTGAATCACATGTTCTTGATAAAAAACGTTGTAATAATAAGGTCAAAATGCCATTATTAAATAAGATAAATACAAGGAGAGCTTAACGTATGATAAAAAAATTAACTGAGGCCAACAGTGCCCAAGTTGAATCGCTTTTGATTCGTAAACCGATAGAAAATTTATTTATTTTGGGGTGTTTGAAAGCCTATCGCTATCAACATAGTGATCAAGTGGGGTGGGGAGACTTTGATCAGGATGGACAGCTACGGGCGGTCTTGTGGCGTGCCCACACACGCTTCATCCCATTTTCTGTTGGTGCTTATGATGCAAAAGGTTTTGCAGAAATTATTAACGCCGAACAAAATCGGACGATGTTGTTTGGCTTGGAATCCGTGGTTGCTCCAATTGCCCCTTATCTCAAGCGATTGACCAATAGATTTGATCATCTCTATTTTTCTAGATGCACCAGATTGGGCGATTTGACCACAGCTAAAACCGATCAGATCAATAAATTAACACCATCAGAAATTGAACGATTAGCTGTGTTACTTGATCAGATCCCTGAATTTCAAGGCTCATCAGCGCGGATTGATGCAAAACGAAGTGATCTTGAACGCGGACTTTCGCGTTGTTATTATATAAAACAAAATAATCAAATGGTAGCGACAGCATCTACAGCTTTAGAAAATGACCATTCTGCAATGATATCAGCGGTCGGGACGCATCCGAATTTCACAGGCCAAGGACTGGCGACCGTCTGTCTCGCTCAATTAGTGTGTGATGTTTTATCAGAGGGCAAGTCCCTCTATCTCTTTTATGATAATCCGATTGCTGGAAAGCTCTATGATAAATTAGGATTTCAACATGTCGGCCGCTGGCTGATGTATCAATAAACACAAGCAAGATAAACAAAGGGAGTGGAGAACGATGATTCGTAAATTAGCAGAAGCAGATAACCAAGCTGTACAAGCTTTGATAATGAAAAAACCGGCAGAAAACCTTTTTTTAATTGGTGATATTGAGGCTTTTGGTTATCAACAAAGTTTTCAAGAGGTTTGGGGTGATTTTGATAATCAAGGTCATTTGCGAGCTGTTCTATTAAGATATGAAGATAATTATATTCCATTTAGCTTAACAACATTTGACGCAAAAGGTTTTGCTGATATCATCAATCGATCTGAACAGAAACCGGTTTTATCAGGGTTACAAGCGATAACGGATCAAGTCATCCCTCACCTTACCTTAGAGAATCGTCAGCAACGTCTGCTTTATTATGCCAAGTGTACGTCGACGAACCAGCTTGGTGATATTGATTTAAGTGAGGTGAAGCACCTTCAAGAAGGTGATTTAGAAAGATGGGAAGCTTTCATGCACAGTATTCCAGCGTTTGAAGACTCAAGAGCGTCAATAAATGTTAAGACGAAAAAGCGAGATATTGAGCAAGGTGTTGGTCGAGGCTATTTCATTGAAGCTGAAGGAAAGCTGGTTTCAACGGTTTCCACTGTAGCTGAAAACAGTCGTTCTGCTATGATTGTTGCAGTAGCAACAGATCAACACTACACAGGACGTGGATTAGCGACACAATGCTTAACCAAAGCGATTAAAGATTTGATAAATGAGGGTAAGGAACTTTGTTTATTTTATGATAATCCTAAGGCAGGGGAAATTTACAAAAAATTAGGATTTGAGGATATTGGCTATTGGGTGCTTTATCGCTAACCATACTATAAAATAAGGTTTATTTATACGGTTTATAAATTCATTAGCAATACTTTTCTCTAGGAAAAAAACTAACTTTAGTTTTTTTCCACTACATTAGGAAAAGAATTAACTTTTAATGAAAGCGCTTAACTTATAAAGTGTTTATATAAAGATAGAAGTAGAAACGTCTATGGAAAGGGGAGTCAAGGAAAAAAGTTAGGGGGGAGATGTTTAGCGTTATTTGATTCAAGTTATTTTAAGTTGTTCTTTTCAATTATAGGATGATCAGATTAGTACAAGCTTATATGGTTCAAACACATTCAATCAACATGTTATCAAATTACAGAAGATAAGGGGAATCCGTTTATGATTAAAAATATTCAAGGGTTGATGGTCATTTTATTCAGTGCGACGCTATTGCTAATCGGATGTCAAGCGAATAACGGTGAAGGTGATGAACAAGAAATGAATATTGAACTGACTGGTGATAAGTTAACGTTATTAACTTCTGTACAACCTTATGGTGAAGTAGTTGATGGTGTTGCTATTGATCTTGGAGAAGAAATAACCGAAACTGAATTAGCCAATGATTCGTTCCAAGTTTTATTAGAAACTGAAGAAGGTCAGTTAGAACGAACGGTTGTAGCTGTTTATAGCCATAATGAACTTGGTTTATCTGATCAGCCGAGTAGTGGAGCATACCTTATTATTGAACTTGATCCGGACGATGAAGAAGCGGGGACATTAATATATGATGTTGAAGAGGCATATAATACGAGACAAGAACTTAACTATGCTTTAATGCATGATGCTGTTGAAATAGGCGATACGACCATATTAGCGGGAGCTGAAGAAGGCCTACAAATAGAAACGCAGTATCAAGCAGTCGTTGAGGATTTTCAACATCATGAATTTACGTCTTCAACTGACCAGCATTTAGATTATTACTTATTTGAGCCTGACTTAGAAGAAGAAGCGAGCTATCCCCTTATTGTCTTTTTACATGGAAATGGTGAAAGGGGAGCAAGCAATCAAATGAATCTATTAGCTAACGAGGGAGCGGTGGTCTGGGCTCGCCCTGAACAACAAGCGGAAAACCCAGCTTATGTCCTAGCACCGCAAGCCCCGACAGATGGTGAAGAATTTTTCATTTGGGGAGATGAACCTCGAAACAGCACCGTAAAAGAGTTGGTTGATGCAACAGTAGAGGATTACCCAATTGATCAAGATCGGATATATATTGTCGGTATATCTCAGGGGGCGATTGGTACTTGGCGACTTATTGAAAATTATCCATCTTTGTTTGCGGCTGCAGTTCCAATAGCGGGCACCACTCATTTTGAAGCGATAGATGACGATAACGTGGCACCGGTTGATCAGGAGCATTTAGATACTTATTTCGACATCCCAATTTGGGCGTTTCATGCTGCAGATGATTTTGTTGTCACACCAAATAATATTAGAGAACTGGCGGAATTAGCTGATCAACATGATGCGACAACATTTAACTATACAGAATATGAGGAAGAAACGATCTTACCAAATGGACATTTTTCTTGGGTACCAGCTTTACAAGATCAAGAGATGAAAACATGGTTATTCGAACAATCGAAATAAGCAAGATTAGCTAAAATCAAGAAGAGACCGGGAAAAAATAAAAGAAATAAGACCAAAAACGAATGATCCGTTTATTTAGTGAATGGATCACTCGTTTTTGTTGTTTTATGAATCCGAATCTTTGACTGGGTTCCAGCATTAATATGGTAAGCATCAGCGAAAGAACCTTGATTTAAAGCAATCGCAATTTTCCCAAGCGAATTGATATAAAGAATTGGCTCGCCTACCTGTGTATCAGCAAAAGATCTTCCAAATGCCATCATGTTTTTATAGACTTGTTGAGTATCGTCTAATATCGTTACTTCTAATATATCGCCATATTCAATCGCTTCTTGATAAAAATAATTTTTATCAATATTGGTCCATAAGTTACCGAATCGGATGTCTAAAATGTCGATTGTACCTGTAATCACACGGTTGTTTACGGTGACTTCTGGTGTAGTGAATCTCACTAACTGGTCAACGTCAAGTTGGGGTCCTATTTGTTCAAATGAGGTTTTTCCTGCTGCTAATCGAGCGCCGGTATAAGCATAAACATCGCGTCCGTGAAAGGTATATGATTGAAAAGATTCGGCTAAACGATTTATTTTTTCATCAATGATACGCGCTTCTGAAATCCTTACAGATTGTGCCAAGTGGGTAAGTGTCCCATTATCAGGAGTGACAATATAATGATTTGCCTTTGTTTTGACGACGACACTAAGTCGTTCTGATCCAACGCCAGGGTCAACCACAGAAACAAACACGGTTTGTTCTGGCCAATATGACGTGGTCTGTGCCAGTCGATAAGAAGCCTCCCAAATATGGTATGGAGGAATATCATGTGTAAGATCATATAGATCTAAGGTCGTGCTAACGGATTTCGCTACACCATACATCGCACTTACTGCACCATCACTTATCCCAAAATCGGATTGAAATACTAATAGATTGCTCATCGTCATTCCTCCTTGTTATTGCTCAAAAATAAAAACGCCCCCATTACTCTTAAAAGAGCAACAAGGGCGTTGAGAACATTAATTTATCAACACGGTACCACCTTAATTTACTATATGCTCACACATATAGCCTCATGAAGTACGCCACCAAAGGGCTTTATACTCTGGTATTTGTAACGAGTACCAAATCTCGTCGCCACCTAATAATACGTTGTCCGCATGTTCAGCACGCAGCTCAAAGGCCATTTTCAGTATCGGCAGTTTTGCTTCTTCTCAGCAACTGAAGCTCTCTAGTGAAAAATGCCAAGTACTTACTCTCCCTTTTCATCACTTTTATAAAAGTCGATATTTTTTGAAAATTCTTATTAAAGGCATTATATATAAATTTGGAAAGCAATGCAAGCCCAAGTGACAAAAAAGTGCACGTATTGATAAAGGTGAGTCTAAAAATCAAGAAGGTTTTCGTAGCAATGTCCATGCTGTCATATCTAATGAAGGTAATGGCGTTTCTGTCAGTATGTTGAAGCCAAAATGTTGATAGATGGCTACATTTTTTGTTGTCTCTGTCTCCAAATAAAGTGGTATGTGATCACGTTCACTTTTTTCAATTAAGCTGTTAAGCAATATTTTTCCATAGCCTTTCCCTTGATATTCTGGAGCGACACCGATTAATGCTAAGTAATAGAACGTTTGTCCTTTCATATTTTTAGCTCGATCGCTTGATAATTGATTAACAAAAGGCATAATGTTTTTTTGCGATTGACTCCCCATCCGGAAGGCAGGTCTCATTGCTCCACTTCTAAGCATGCGCCAAAAGGTCATGTCAGCAACATCACCGGTTGTCCATGCCATGATGCCTTCTAACTGTTTAGTAGGTGCATATACTTCGCCATACTTGAAGGCGTACGTTAAAGGTACGTTATAAAAAGCTCTATATTTTTCCTTGAAGTTTGGTTGATCTTTAAATGCGTTTAATAATGGGTCATCCATAAAGGCATTAACGAGTACTTCACTCGCCTTGGTTAGATCGTGCTTTTGCAATCGGTACAGTTGGTCCATTAGTAAAACTCCTCCATGACATAAAAATATGCGGTTAATGCTAGATCATACATACTTGTTATCGTTTGAATTCATGCAAATGTGGATCGAAACAGAATGATGGATGTTATCCAACGATGCAAAACACTTTTTATACGGCATCCGGATGTGGGCTTAAATGTTCGTGAACAAGCTTCCACTCATTCGCGTCGTTCTTAACAAATACGTTGGTAGCCCGACCACTCCCCGAAACAAAGCTACCGTTAATATAACCTTCATAGTAATAAGTGTACAGACAAGTTGCACTTGTTTCGTCCGTGCTAATCCACTTAACATCACGTGCTTGATAGACCTCTTCTTGAATGATTGTCCATGCCGTTTCAAAATAGTTTTGGATTTGATCAAATGTTGTACATGTTTGATCAGTAAACCAATAGATAGCATGGTCAGCTAAGATTTGCTTTACTTGTTTAAAATCATGACTGTTTGTTGCTTCAATGTAAGCGTCTAGTGCTTGCTGGTATGTCATTTAATCGTCCTCCTATCAAAGTTGTGAAATAAACCTATAACATTATCTTATATTAATACAACATAATGTAAAGGTTTAAGCACTTCATGTATTATCGAATTTGCGTTATTGTAATTTGTTGTTGGCGGTACCGTTCGTGACTAAGGCGTTGTTCAATGGGTTGGTGCTGATAAGGTCCGTAGCGACTTACTTTTAAGGGCTTAGTACGACGACTTCTCCAAATTGAAAAAAATGGCTTCATTTCTATCATCCTCTATGATTTAATATGTTAATCATAAGCGAGATTATTGATAATAAAAACGGTCTGGAATCTGAGTTCAGCTCATCTATTTGGCTGACTGTTAGCTCAGTTTTAAGGTCGATAACTAATCATGCTTACGGTGGATGTTGCTCAATGCTAACTTCATTATTAGTGAAGATAGCATTAAGCAGATGATCGTAATATACTAAGTAGGAGGAGGTGTAGGATGGAGATCAATAGTACGCGTTTGTGGTCACGCATTAACGAACTTGGTCAAATCGGTAAAGATCAACAAGGGGGGTTAACTCGTCTTGCTTTTACCGAACAAGAACATCAAGCCAAACAATTACTAACTACATATATGGAAGGGGCAGGATTGGAAGTAAGGGAAGATCAAATCGGAAATCTATTTGGCAAAATAAAAGGAACCGATCCAAATGCCAGAACGATTTTAATCGGTTCACATATTGATACCGTATTTAATGGAGGTATCTTTGATGGTGCTGCAGGTGTATTAATCGGCATTGAAGTGTTACAGAGCATAAAGCAACAAAAGCTAAAACTTACCAATGATATTGAGGTCGTTGCTTTTACCGATGAGGAAGGGGCGCGGTTTTCGTCAGGTATGATTGGTAGTCAAGCTTTTATTGGTGCTCTTGATGTGAATGACTTATACGCATACACCGATCAATTTGGTATTTCGATTGCGGAGGCAATGAAACAACAAGGCTATCTACCGGAGCATGTATCCCGTGCTAAGGTTGATCCGGAGAAGTTAGCCTGTTATCTCGAAGTACATATTGAACAAGGTAAAATACTAGAGTCAAAACAGGTCCCCGTCGGGCTTGTCACAGGCATTGTAGGCTTAAGGTGGTTAAAGATTAAATTACATGGTGAAGCGGGACATGCTGGAACCACACCGATGCATTTACGTAAAGACCCACTCGCATGTGCTGCAGAAATGATTCAAGCAGTCGAGACACTTGCTAAAGCAGAACAAGCTACTGTCGCAACGGTGGGGCAAATTAAAGTTAAGCCAGGCGGTATTAATGTTATACCGAGTGAGGTTGAATTCACGATTGATTTGCGTGATTTATCCGACCCTTTGTTGGACAAGCTTGTCGATCGGATAAGACAGGATCTAAAGCGGGTTGCAACCAAACGTGGCATTACTGCTGATTGTACAGTAATCGAACAGTCACAAGGCGTGAAAACATCTGAAACGATTAATCACGCGATAGCTTCAGCCATTGCAAAGCAAAACTTAGAAACAGTAGAACTACCCAGTGGTGCTGGTCATGATGCGATGGTGGTTGCACAAATAACAGATGTAGGGATGATCTTTTTACGAACAAAGAATGGTATTAGTCATACACCTGAAGAATGGGCGGATAAAGACGATCTAGCAATGGGTGCACAAGTCATTTTCGATACCGTTAAGTATTTAGATTTACAAAACAATGGATAAATACTTAGAGAGGAGTTGATTAAGTGAAAGCATTAATTATTTTTTCGCACCCTAGACAAGGTAGCTTTTCACATGCTTTATTAGATAGGGTGACAAAAACACTTGAAAAGAAAGGTTATCACGTCAACGTGAGAGACTTATATAAAATGAACTTTAATCCGATTTTAGAGGGTTCAGATACTATCCATATAGAGGCGGGCGATTTTGTTCGAGATCATGCCCAATTTCCAGAAGATGTGAAAGTTGAGCAACAATTGATGCTAGATAGTGATTTGTATATTTATATTTTCCCAATCTGGTGGAATGGCATGCCGGCTATTATGAAAGGCTATATTGATCGTGTCTTTCAGCATGGCTTTGCATATAGCTTTGAGGATAAGGATGCCTTTGAGCGATTTAAAGGAAAGCGAGCATTGTTTCTCACACCAACTGGTCAGCCACAAGTAATTGATGGTAAAGAGAATCCATTAAGTAGAGCAATTCGTACAGTAACATCAGAATGGTTGTTCAATGGAAACAGTGTGGAACTGATTGATCATGTCTTTTATGGGCGTGTACCTTATTTATCACGTGAAGAATTAGAAGGGTATTTGCAAGATACAGAACGGTTGATTGAAACGATCTAAGTTTTTATCTCAGATAACCGTCCGTAAACCGCCCGCCTCAAAATGGAGAGCAGAGATAAATCTATTTAGGCGGGAGATAGCGGACGCTAATGTTCTGATTTGCTCAACGACCAATCAGTGGGAGAAGAGCGGAATGCCTACTGGTTGAAGGTTCGGTTTATGGAGACGGGCACATTTTATCATCTTTAAATGTGTCTCCCTTAAACACTGCAAAGCAAGCATCTTAATTTGTGGCATCAGACGATTACCAATTTATCAAATTTTCACTTAACTAGCAGGGTTAAATAAAATATTGCGATCATCGATCGATAGGAGTGCGGTTATGCAACAATCATCATTTATACTAAAACAAATAGGTGTTGTTCACTCGGAAATTGAGGGGAAAACCTATACGAATTGGGATAAAGTTATATCTGAAATTCATTTGGAGCAGGCGTTCCAAGAAGGTTTATATAAATTAGATCAGTACTCACACGCTATTATTGTATTTTTTATGGATCAATTTGATAGTCATGCGTCCCATCAGATGATTAAAAGACCACGAGATAGGGAGGATATGCCTGAAACAGGAGTGTTTGCACAACGTACAAAGTATCGCCCAAATCCAATCGGGATTTCAGTCGTCAGTATTGAAGGAATACAAGATAATATTTTGATAGTTAAAGGGCTTGACGCTAATAATAATAGCCCTGTCTTAGATATAAAGCCATATATTACTGAATTTGATACAAGAAAAAATGTCGAAGTACCTAAATGGATGAAGACATTGATGGAGAATTATTATTAAGTGAAAGGGAACCGATTGGCTTCGATAAATACTTTGTTTTGTGAGCATGCCTATCTTTGTGGCCGTTTTGATAGCGAATATAGACGTTTAAAATTTAATTTGATTTAAATAATTTTTATCGATTGATATCAATGAAGATATTAAAAAAGGTAGGAAGCGACTTGTCTCCTACCTTCTTAATATCAAGATTAGTTTGTCCATTGATTGATCAAATCAAGATGTGAGTTAGTAAATTGTGGTCCCCAGCTTCCTGTTGAGTTAACAGAAACGGTTTGGTTACCCACTCGAATTGGGCCACCACTTTGTCCGCCTGTTATATAACTTGAGTGGACAATAGCACCACTGGAAAAGTTATTAATTCTGCCCGGTGATCGGAATAAATAGTAGAGTCGTTGATTGCCAGATCCGATAGTAGAGCGATCAAATGGATAGCCTAACGCCTCGATGTTGACACCGGTGTTTTGCGCTCGCGCCACACTTAGTGTATGTGAATGTCGCCCTTGGACCTGTAACACGGCAAAGTCATGAAGAACATCTGTTAAAT
Source organism: Amphibacillus cookii (assembly GCF_016908375.1). Taxonomy (GTDB): domain Bacteria; phylum Bacillota; class Bacilli; order Bacillales; family Amphibacillaceae; genus Amphibacillus_C; species Amphibacillus_C cookii. The sequence continues at coordinate 216,269 of NZ_JAFBDS010000004.1, read as the reverse complement.
AGATTAACCCTGGAGATGGTGGCGTTGTTGATGCCCACCCGCTTGTTACCCAAGCATTGGTTGCTGCATAGGTTCCGTATGGTAGATTCCCAGCATTTTCACCAGGTCGTACCGTAAAGCCACGGTGGAAGCTGTTGTTGTAAGCGTCGTACACGCAATGGGCGGCGGTTAATACGTGATTTGGTGTAATAAAAGAGCCCGAGCAGGTCGATCCCCCACCATTATGATTTAAAATCTCAATTCTAGCTGTTGCGTTATAAGGATTAACCGTTGTGTTGCTGACTTGAATTCTATTATCGTTTAATACGGATATGTCATCTGTAAGGATACTACTTGATGTTTCTGTGGTTTCAATAGATGAGTGAAAAGCATCGTAAGCAATAAATTCACCTTGCAAACTGATTGAGGAAAAGGGATGAGAGCTGTTGGTAGATAATGCACGAGATGTCGGGTTAGCTTCCCCTTCTGGGATACCCTCTTCTTCTAGAAAAGTTTCAATCTCTTTGACCCTATCTGGATCAAGTTCTGGTAACTCAAAGGCTTCGTAAAGCTGATCTGGCTCAAGCGTTTTTTCAGCCATTACCGAATCAATAGGAAAAATCAATAGCGACAGGACAACCAAACTAACAAGCCACTTCAAATGTTTCATCAAATCCTCCTTATTATTTGGAAATTTTTACTACACTATTAGTATACTATTTTTTTACAAAAAGACAATAGGAAAATAGAAATAAAATTCAAATTATTATAAATTTTTAGTTTAATATGGAATGAGGCTCAAATCCGCCTTATAACGCTGTAAAGCACATGCCTATGAATTTAACCAACGAGTAAAAATAGACTTATTACCTAGGTATACAGGATTGACTCATGTCAAAGAATCTACCAGATAATTTGATCGTTTAAAGATAAATGATTGGGTGACTCGAGGAATAGTTAAGGGAGTAATAAAGCGGAACATAACAACTGACCTAAGTATTCATAACACTTACTTAGGTCAGGCTAGTTTGTAAGAAAGAAATCAATAGATTTAATGGTCGACAATCCTTTCTATTATATCGTGATTAAAAATGAAGCTGTTTGTATTGACGCTCGTTAATATCAATAATAAATTGTTCGAAGTTTGGTACATCTTCTATATTGAATTTGTAAATAAACTCAATAAGTGTCAGTTTAATTTCTTGAGCTAGATCTTCTCTGTCAAGAGCATCTATTTCAAGTAAACTCCTTCTTATTTTAGGTTCAAACTGTTTAATGAGTTTATTGATAGCAATACCATCATCTTCCTTGCTGTTCAATTGTTTAATTAAATCAATTAACTCATCCACCGCTGATTAACCTCCCTTTCAAGTATTATTTTTTTGTGAGTGTGTTTGTTAAATCTTTAAATGATGTCTCCAACTGTTCAATCCTTTTCTCAAATCTAAGCAATAAAAAAATCGTTATCGCAATGGGAAAGCCAAAGTTACTAATGACTTGTAAAAACAAAGGCGCTTCTTCCACTATGACACCTCCTGACAATAAGATTTTAATTTTGCTAGCGCTCTTATTTTTGACTTTGATACTGCTTGTTGGGATATGCCAAATAGATTGGCAATTTCTTTATCTTTCATTTTTGCGATATACAGGTATTCTAAAATCATCTGTTGCCTTAAGGTGAGTTGCTGCCAGGCGTGAAATAACATAGGGTTTAGGATCTGATCATCGAAGTGATGACTGGCATTAATCACTTGTTGCTCAATACTCGCTACTGATTCATCTCTAAGCTGATCTTTCCATGTGATGCTGTTGTCGTCATTATTTATCGGGGTATCGAGCAATAACTTGAAATGTGTTTTTTCTAATGTTCGATCTCTAGCAAATTGTATGGTCTTCCAATGGATCACTTTTGATACATAACTAATAAACCTTATTTGAGTATAAAAGTCTTTGAAGCAATGATTAAGTGCATCCCTGTTTGCTTTTGATGGTTCTCTTGCTACTTTATCAAACAAGTAGCGGTGATGGTCAGATTGCAGGAAATTTTTAATGATCACATTGTTGAAGAAAAGCCTGCTATTATGGTTGAAAGCTTGGACATTTCTACTGCTACTCCATTTATTAGGTACGTTCATTTTTTTCACCTCCTTACTACTATAAAGACCATAAAACCCAAAAAAATACAACCCTTAATTGTAAAATATTTAAAGTTTTTTACGACAAATTTTGTAGAAGTAATAGCAGATGCTAAGGGAAAGGATATAAGAAAACCTAACACATTTGTTAAATGGCGAGCGAATGTGAAGTTTTTTTATACGATCATTATTTCGCGATGACGGTTTTCTTTACTTTCACATTTCCTTCGCCGCACGTGAATACGGACAAGCTTGATGAGCTTTTTCAAAAAGATCCTCTGCCTCTGTCTGAGTAACACCTCTAATTTCTGCTGTCAATTTCACACTTAAGCCAAACCCTTTCAATTGCTTTTCAATACTGGCTTCAGCTGTGGCTTCGGAGCTAATCTTTTGCTTCGCTTTCCCTGCTACCATCTGAAGCGCACTATCAAAGCAAGCTGCATAACCAGCTGAAAACAGTTGTTCAGGATGGGTTGTCCCTTCCTTTTCATTCCCTCCTAATCCTTTAGCTAACGATAAAGCTAAATCTAACGTCCTATCAGATGATTTGACCGTTCCTTGCCCTACGCCAGAAGCTGTCGGTGAAGCGGTATATAAAGCTAATCCCAAAATAAACACTTCTTTTTGTATTTTGAACAATTAAATTTTACACAATTTAATTGCCTTGTTTTAAATGATATAAAATTGGTTTTGAAATTGTTATAATACGTTTAGGAGTGATCAACGATGGCAAATGATAGTTTAAAATTAGATAATCAAATCTGCTTTCCTCTCTATGCTGCAACAAGAGAAATGACCAAACGCTATCGTCCATTATTGGAAGAATTAAATGTGACATATCCCCAGTATTTAGTGTTACTCGTCCTATGGGAAACAGATCGAATTTCAGTCAAAGCTTTAGACGAACGACTTTTCTTAGACTCAGGCACGCTAACGCCAATGTTAAAGCGTATGGAAGAGCGTGGCTTGTTAAAACGGACGCGCTCAAAGCAAGATGAACGTGTAGTTGAAGTCGCCTTAACCGATAAAGGCAAGCAAGCTGAAGCAAAAGCGGCACAGATCCCATTAAAGTTTTTAGAACAGAGCCAGTTAAGTGAAGAAGAATTTATCCAGCTGAAACGCATTTTGACTAAGATGCTTGATCAGATTGAAGAAAGCTAAGGAGTTATCCCATGAATCTAACGATTATTAGTGTAGGAAAACTAAAAGAAAAATATTTGAGGCAAGGGATCGAGGAGTATGCTAAACGTTTACGCGCTTACGCCAATCTGAATTTAGTTGAGGTAGCCGACGAAAAAGCACCAGAAAGCTTAAGCCCTGCTCAAATGGAAGAAATCAAGAATAAAGAAGGCGACCGAATTTTAGCTAAAATGGCAAAAGATACCTACGTCATTACCCTTGAGATTAAAGGAAAACAACTCAGTTCAGAACAATTAGCTAATCAATTCGATCAGCTGGCGACGCACGGTAAAAGTAAAGTCGCTTTTGTCATTGGAGGGTCGTTAGGATTGAGTGAAGCGGTGATGAAGCGAAGTGACTTTGCCCTGTCATTTTCCAAAATGACCTTACCTCATCAATTGATGCGCTTGGTGTTGTTGGAGCAGGTTTATCGGGAGTTTAGGATTAATAGGGGGGAACCTTACCATAAATAAGGGTAAAATACTAAGGGAAGAAAAGACTTCCCTTAGGTTTTCCTCTTTTGAAAAAGGTTCTTCCATGAAGGTTGTATCGACTGGTGCAAAGCGTTCATTTGATAAAGTTTCAATGCAAAGTATTCCAAAGCATTTTTATGGTCAGTTTGTAGTTGATGGATTACAAAACACGAGAACGCGCATAAATGTTTCTGCAGATCGAAAAACAGCACGTATTGACCGTTTTCCGAGAAGAATACGTGATTTCGCACATGATCAGAAACTGATGCTCAATTTTGATGACTCAATCCGTTTTTCATTAACGTCGACAAAAGAAACAGATACGATGCCGATGGTTCAAAATGATGAATCGCTATTTAATTTAATAATGAAGCTAACGGCTAAAGAGATGCAACAGGCAGTACTGCCATTCTATGAAGTGAAAGCAGCTATCTCAGAAGCACTGATTATTGAATTAAACCAGGTTACGATTGTGGATAGTAATGGACGGGATCTCGAACAACAGCTATTGATGATTGGACAACGTGCTAACGGGGATTTTATACAGGTTTCTCCATATTTTTTCTTCAGTCAGTCACTGGATGCAATGTGCCCATATGTCGGTGAAAATCGAGATATTAAACGTCATGTCATCAAACACGCTAGAAAACTGTTAAAGACGATTCAACGTAAGCGTGAAGACTATGCCAATCGCAAACGGGTCTTCTTGAGAAAATCATTTGAAGATCAGATGGAAACCTTACAGGAGCGAATGAGTATATACCAACAAGAAAATGTAGAGGGAAAGAACAGTGCTTTGATCAATCAAACTTATGCCCAAATTAATGAAATGGAAGATCGGAGCAAAGAGTGGTTGAGCCAAATTGATCGAGAACGCTCAATTCAATTGAAGGCTGTTAAACGAATTGCGCAATTTAAAATTGAACCGAATGGTGTATCTAATGGTCGCGTTGTACCTGAAGACTATCTACCGATAATTGAGGATTATGAGCTACAACGTGGTAGGTTGAATGTGAAGGTTCAGCAATCATTTGGATTAGTAGATTAATTAGTGAAGAAATGAATGGGGAAAATCGATTAATTGTAGTATCGAACGATTTACGTCAATTTCATCAGCAACTAGTTGAGAAAGATTAAGAGTCGTGTGTTTGTTTATGAGATAATTGAAGATCAAATACCAGAACATCAATTAGAATAAGGATTAATGTTTACTTAAAGGGAGGGTTAAACTATGACAAAATGGTGGATGATTCGTGCAGGGGATAATAATGAGTTAATCCCAGTTTGGAATGAAAAGGGTATTGCATCAATTGGATGGCCCAAATTAGGTGATCCAAAACAATATCGCTCAAAAGAAGAAATGATTGTAAAAGCTGATAATGTTTTTGCAGGAAGTAAACCCAGGTCTAGAAATAGTTGGGTGAATCAAGTTTGGCGTTTCAGCAGAGAAATTAACAGAGGTGATCGATTAATAACTTATTCTAAAGAGACTCGAAAGTATATGGTAGGAAAAGTGACAGAACCACATTTCTTTGATAAATCAATTGGTGATCCTGCTTACCCTAATAATATAAGAGTAGACTGGGAAGATATCACTGTAGAAAGAGATGCATTATCGCAAGCAGCGAAAAATAGTTTAGGATCAGTATTAACAGTCTTTCGTGTGGATGGTTGGGGAAGTGAATTTGAAGAGTTATTAGAAACGCCATTTTATGAGCCAGATGATAATGAAGAGGATGAAATAGAAGAAAGTGAAATTATTGAAGATCTTGTCAGTAAAGCCTTCGTTATGGTACAAGACAAAGTCGATAAACTTGATCCATGGCAAATGCAAGAATTGGTAGGTGGACTTTTACAAGCGATGGATTATAATGTACAGGTGAGTCCTAAAGGCCCTGATGGTGGTGTAGATGTTCTAGCATACAAAGACGCTTTCGGATTTGAAAAGCCCATTATAAAGGTACAAGTAAAACACAGAAAGTCTTCGTCTGGTGCACCTGAGATTCAACAGTTGTTAGGTGCAAACCCTATTGATGCTAATAGCTTATTCGTTTCAACAGGTGGATTCACAGCACAAGCAGTAGTAGTGGCAAAGCGTAATTCTGTAAGGTTAGTAGATTTAGAGGAGTTAGTAGATTTAGTTGTACAATGGTATGAGCAAATGCCGAATGATGTAAGGGCGTTGTTGCCGTTGCAGAAGATGTATGTTCCTGAGTAGCTAATGATATTTATTATGAGGAATAAGTAAGAGATATTCAATTGCATTTCATAATACGAATATCATCAAAAAAATTGTGAATTAGGTGATTTTGTATGGAACTAATATCTATAAGCAAACTACTAGAATGGACTTTGTCGGTATTGGGTTAGTTTTACTTTAAGGGGGTAAAGAAAATGAGATGTACAGCTTCAGAACTTGAAATAGAGACAATATTCACTAGGATTAGAACTGATGATATTGATTTACAACCAGATTTTCAACGAGGAGAAGTATGGAGTATTCCAAAGAAAAGGAAATTAATTGATTCAATCTTAAGAGGATGGAGAATACCTCCCATCCATGTTATTGAAAATGAAAATTATGTAGATGAAGTTCTTGATGGACAACAGAGGTTAGCCACCATTAGGGACTTTATGAATGATAAGATAAAAATAGATGGCAGTTTAGCCCCTATAGATGAAAGTATATCAAAATTAGATGGTTTAGTGTATTCAAAACTAGATTCTGACACCCAAAGGAAATTTAAGAAGTATAGTGTGACTATTATTAGATTGACCCAATATATACCTGAAGAACCAGCTGAACTTTTTTATAGGTTAAACCAACCAGCTACTTTGACTTCTGCTGAACAAAGAAACGCATTTGTTGGAAATACAAGAAATCAAATTCGTGAACTTGTAGATGCATTTGAGGATGCAGGAGCTAATAAGGACACAATTGGATTTTCCAACTCCAGGATGGCTTATGATGATGTTATTTCTAAATTTTGTTATGTAGTTGAAATAGGTACCATTAGAAAAAAAGTTACCTCAACTGACATATCTGATAAGTACAGAAATAATCATCCGTTTGATGATAAAGTATTTGGCAAGGTCAAAAAAATATTAATATATTTTATTGAAGGAGCTCAGCTTTCAAAGGACACTTTAGGTGGTAGAAAACTGTCTTTAAATAAAGCTACTTTATTTAGTTGGCTTATTTTCTTAAATAGATATATGGAGAAATTAAGTACGGGGGAAGTAGCAAAGCTTTTATTTGAATTTGAACATGCACGACAGTTAGCTAAAGGGAAAAATGAACATACTCTTTTTTCAGATATTGATAATAATGTGTACTTGTCAAATAAATATCCCTTTTATCAAAGCATGTTTTTAATATTTAATCAAAGGGCAAGCATGGGAAGTACAGATGCAACTTCAATAGTCTACAGGGATATTATTTTAGAAATCTTTGTTGTATTGTATTTTCGTGACAAACATTTCAACGATGATTTATATACTACGTTGTTAGAAGACTATGATAAAAAGCAAAACTTATCGCTAACTATAGAGTTTATCTCCAATTTTTTTAATTGGGGGGATAATATCAAATGGTAAGATTGGCTGAGGTGAATAAAGTATGGGAACTAGTTTATAAAAGAAATTATGATCATTTAATAAAGAGCATAGAGTTAAACGGTATAGGTGGCATCAATAAAGTTGAATTTGAAAAAGGCATTTTTGCTATTTGTGGATTAAATGGGGCAGGGAAATCTACAATTATATCATCACTTAAGGATGTATTAGGAATTAAAACTAATACTCAAGATAAAAAGAAAATAAATGGAAATAGTATAGAAGCACAAGTACTAAGTAAAAGCGGAGACCTGTTAGAAGTAAGTAATGCTGATGAGGAAAGATTAGTAAACATAACAGGAGACGATGATTCTGTATATTATCTCGATTATAAACTATCTTTAGATGCATTAGAATTCCTTGAACAAGATAATTTAGATGAATTATTGGAGCAGTATGATGAAAATATAATTCCGAGTAATCAAATTCAAAGTCTTAATTATATAATAGGAAAGGATTATGACGAAGTTAAATTAATTGAGATTGAAGACGGCAGTGAGATAATTCCTTACTTTAAAGTAAAGACTGCACAACTTGAGTATAACTCTTTAGGTATGGGTATTGGAGAACATTTCTTATTTTATATTTTTTGGGTATTTTATAGAATTAAAGGCACTGGAATCATATTAATTGAAGAGCCAGAAACATTTATTAGTATAAATTCACAGCAAAAGTTAATGAACTTTATAGCTGATTATGCTAGCAAGCAAGGGATTACTGTTATACTAGCTAGTCACTCACCATACATTATCAAGAAAATAAAAAAGGAAAATATTATTATACTTAGTAGATATTCAAACCAAGTGTCAATTATCAAACCATCAGTCAATAAAGATTCCCTAGTTTCACTTGGACTTGAACTACCTAAGGAAGGTTGTATATATGTAGAAGATAAAATTGCAGAATTGTTTCTAAAGACTGTGTTATCCAGAAACTGCCCTCATATTTTAAGAGATTATAATATTGAGTATGTTGAGGGTCATGCTTCTATAACAAAAAGATTAATGTTTCCTAAATCGGATAAGTTTACATACAAGTTAATAGGTTTATACGATGGTGATATCAGAGAGGAGATTGAAGAAGTAAAGGACAAGCTTAGTTGGGAATACTCTTTTCTACCGACGGAAATGGCAATTGAAATGGAGTTTAAGAAGTGCTTGAGAGAAAAAACAGACGAATTTGCTACTTCACTTGGAATAGATAAGAGCAATCTGATTCATATACTAACAACTATAAATGGTGAAGATCATCATGATTGGTTTATCGAGTTATGCCGTAAGTCTGGAAAAGATAAGGTGATTTTATTTGAAAAGTTGTATGAATTGTGGGTAAATGATGAAACAAATCAGACTAAAACTGAAAGCTTTATTAAGGAATTAATGGATATTTGTTATTAAATTAAGTAATAAAAACGTATTCATATAAAACGTACGCAACTTCTAATGAATGGAGTAAGTACACTTAGCAGGTAAATGCTAAGAGAACATTTGATATTTGATTTTAAGGGTAGCGGTCATTAACGACTGCCACCCTTATTTATGTTTTAACGCCAGTACTATTTTACCCTACAAACTGGTACGGTGAACCGTGTCACAAATAGAGTGGTAAAACAGGGAATAATATAATCTTCTAATGTTTAGGCAGGGAAGCCTGTCTTTTTCTCTACATATTAAGAAAACGACTTTGTCAAACTAATTTAATATTAAAAATTAAGGAGATTTTGAGCTTCTGAATAGCGTAAAGCCCAATAAATCAAAATGTGAGCAATAGAGCGTTGAGAACATTGGAGTCCAAGTTTAAATTCTTAGAAAAATTAGTTCCTAAGGTCTGAGAGAAAAACCTCACATTAGATTAATTGACAAAAAAACAAAGCATTTCTTCCTATTTACGGAAAAAAACACTTCAATTAGTATAAGTTTATAAACGGTTATTACAGTTAAATCAGCTCGGTTAGCTGAGCTGATCAATAACGACGTGTAATAGCCTAAATGAAGAAGGTAGAAAAAAATGATCACCACTGATAAAAAATATCCAAACAAAAGATGATTCTTATCTTTTCTAAGTGAGGCTATGTCCGATGAAACAGTTAAATGCAGAGCGATTAAGTGATACAATGGAAGCAAGAGTCAAGCATTACCAAGACTATCGAGATCAATTTGAACAGCTTCGTCACTCCTTTGAAGAAATCGTCAATTTAGATGGATTTGATGGCCGCGGGGCTGAAGCGATTAAAGGGTTCTATCAAGGACAAATGGATGTGATCGATGCATGGTATCGTTTTATCGATCATCAAATTGCCTTTTTTGAAGGGGTATCAGGTACCTTATCTGACTTTGAATTAGGGGATCAAACAAAGGTAGATAGCCAGTTTTTGAGTGAAGATCTTGCCCAACGTGAAGTCCAGGCAGATGAAATGGTCAGTGATCAACACCAAACATTAGAACAGATCTTTAGTGAGATCGAAGACATTATGACCCTCCGTCCGTTCTCAAGAGATGGATTTGACGAACAGATGAGCGAGTTGCATGAGAAGCGGGTGGAAACGATTGAGGCGGTTGAGGATGTCGATCACATCTTAGCCGAAGACTATGAGTCCTCTTTAGTCGAACAGCAATTTATGGCGGCATTATTTGATGAACTCCTGTTAGCAACGATGCAAGGTGGTGACGTATCAACGATCCACTTTGATGCCAACGCTTATCACAACAGTGAGGTCTACAAAAATATTGAAAATGCGGAAACCTACACCGCCGAATATCTCGCCCACAAACAAGAACAAGCCCATGCAAGAGAACTGCAAGATCGTGCGTGGTATGAAGTCCTTTGGGACGGCACGAAAACCTTTGTCGGCGAAGCGACCGGCTATTACGACTTGATTCGTGCCTCGACAGGGGTCGATCCGGTTACCGGCGTTGAATATACCGCCGGTCAACGCATCGCGTATGCGGGTCTAGCCGCCGCTGGTTTTATCCCGTTTGTCGGTTGGGCAGGCAAAGCGGTCAAAGGTGGCAAGGGTATATACGCGACCACCAAAGGGGTCAAAGCGGTTAATACGAGTCTCGATATCTATAAAACGGCGAATGCCTTATCGACGATACAAAAGGCAGAGATGGGACTTTACGGCTTAGCTGCCGCCAATGGTTTCTCAGAATATATCACCGGTAAAGATGTTCTTGGCAATGAATTAACAGCCGAACAGCGCAGTGCGAGTCTTGGCACCGGAATCGCCGCTAGTCTGCCATTCGCACCAAGCATCTTCAGCCAAAGCAAATACCTTGGCAAACAAACGATGCAGAAAATCGGCAATATGAACCTAACTAGTGGTTCCAACAACATGTTTAGGTCATTCGGTGAAAAACAAAGCGGTCTACAAAGATGGCTTGGCAACCGTCAAGTCCAACCCGCCTTCGCAGGTAATGTTCCAGACGTGCCGATGCGTGTGATGGATAGTGGGCATATTAACAAGAAGTTGGATGTTGTTTATTCGAAGCGTGTTGATGGTGTGAATGTTGGTAAGGGTAATGGTGTACCTTCTTATGGAAAGAAGTCAGTACCTATTGGACCTTATAGAGAAGTTAATAGATTCCCAGTTAAAGTAAAGTCAGGTGCTCAAGAAAAGCATATTCCGAATACGCCAAATTACAAACAAGAAATAGCAAACGGAAAAAACAAGAGTATTTTCTATGGAGATAATAAAACAGCACAAGAATTGCTTGATGAATTTGCAGGGAAAGGTCAACTACTGCCAAACGGTAAAAAAGAAAGAGTAGACTTTGGTAAACGAATTGGAAAATATTATGATCGTGATACTAGTGAATACCTTGAAACTACTAGAGGAATGATTCATTACGGAAAAGACGGAGCACATATAGTGCCTTCAGAACCATTAAAGAAGTAATAAGAGGAGGATATACATGGAATATGATCCTTTAATAAAAGCGTTAAAAGAGCATAAAGGTAGTGATTTGATAATAGAGTGGAATAGTGGATTAAAGATTATTGGTGAACCAGACACACTCTTTGAAACAGACAACGGATTGGATGATGATGATGTAAATTATACCGAATATTATGCAGTTACATTTCAAGTGAATGATATTTTAGCGCATCCTACTAGTGAAGAAAGTAGTTTATATAATTGGTTAATACAAAAGAAAGGTTCATTAGTTGAAATTTCACTTTATGATGATCCCCCAAGTGCAATATTTTTAACTGACGGAAAAAGTATATGGAAAAGCGATAGTAAAAAATAAAAACGTTACCTTCAATTAATAATTGCCATATAAAAAAAATAGAGGATGTAAAATATTAATTAACATATCAAATAATTCAAAAACTAGTCTTTAAGACTAGTTTTTTTTATATTAGAAATTTTTTGATATAATGATTGGAAAGCAAAAACTTTGTAAAGTAGGGGGTTATTTAATGTCGGAGGCAGTTTCATTAGAAGAAGAGCCATTGTCAGATGATGAACAAACATTGAGATCTTTAATCTATTCAATTAATAAAAAAGCTACAATAACGCTGTTAAGAGAAAAATATGACATGAAGGATTGTGAAACAAAGCATACTATAGACGATATAATAGCTAGTATAACCGATTCTACTGCAAAGGAATCTATTTTAGATGATATGTGGAGTATAAAAGAATATTCAAAAGGGGTTCATGAAGATACTTTTATAGAACTCTGTAGACGATATGGACTGGAGGATATTTCTTTTCAAGAAAACATTAAAGTAGTAGTAACTCTTAAACATTTACCTTGATGGGCTAAATTTCCTTTCAAGTTTTTTTATCTTAATTTATATTAAAACAGCTGATAATTGAGTGGGATAATAAGAAATGATTTGTTTGAGAATCAAGAGCTCATGATGGTTATACCAGCAAGGAGTTAAGTTTGTTACTTTGCGGAACTGAACAAGAAAGACAAATGGGCGAGATGACATTTTAGATGACAGGGGCAGTTATTACATGGCATAGCTAAAAAACGAAAGATAAAAACAAAGCACTTGGCGATAAATAATGGATAAAGTGAAAGTGTGTTTTTTTGCTGCCTTAGCTTGAAAAATTTGAGTTGTATTTTAACTTCAATCCACAGCCAAGAGAAGACATAATCACGACTAGGACCATGCCGGACATTTATTCAGACCATAGTGCGTGTCTAATAGCTAAAAAACCTCGTTTACATCCACCACGGAGAACCGTACCACAAGTGATGGTAAAACAAAAATTAGCTGTGTCTAATTCACTTGCCTGATAAGATAGATAAAATAAAAGTCGTTTCACGTGTGAATAAAGAGAGTAGCTTTGAGGTGCTAAAAGGAAAAGAAATAGAAAATGAAGATGAGCTCACTTTGTCAACAAAGCACACTGAAGAAGTAAAGGCTGTTTTAGGTGACTTCCTTGAAAAGGATAGGAAACATGTAGTTAGTTTAGAAAATGTTAATGATGAAATAGTATTGACAGCACATGTTGAACAACGAAGAAAAGCTATTACTACTATATCAGGTAATTCCAAGGTATCTACTGTTACAATTTATCCTGCAGCAAAGGCTATTTCTAAGTACAACAAAACTAATAATCAACTGCATATTAACTGTGGACCGAATAAAAAGTTAAAAAAATATATCTTAAGTACATTTGGAAAAGTATTTTTTAATGATAATAATCATTTTAATGGTACTCATGTAAGTGTTTATAAATTGGATGCTTTTACAAACGAAGATTTTTCCATAAATTTAGATGAAGACTTACAAGAACAAATAGTTTCAGCAAGAATTACTGAAGAAACTATACGAATACCTGTAGATGATGATGAATTAATATTAAATTTGAAAGCCAATGACGTTGAAAAAGCTTTAGACATCCTCTCAAACAAACAAATAGACTTAACCAATCAAGTACGTGATAAAATAACTCTCGAGATAACTGTCCGGGTTAGCAAAGGCGATAAGGAAAGCAAAGAAGAGAAGAATAAGAAGGTAAAAGTTGTTGTAAGTAGTGACAACAAAATAAGCTTTAACCCAGAATACACATCTATAGTAAATAAATGTTTAGAAAAGTGGGGGATTAAAGTTGGTGAATAAAGTTACCACAAATAATGATTTAGTTAAAGATATATTACAAGAAATTCAATCAAATGAATATAAATATTTCACAGAACAAGAAATACAACTATTGATGGAAAGAGATAAGGAAATTTTAAATTGGTTTAAAACTAAATCACTTAGCTCAAAATCTTGTAGCATTTGCTTTGGTAGAAATTGCAAAGTTGATTTTGATAAGGACGATGACTTTTTACCTTGTCCGTATGGCGAAAATGAAATTATTGAAATTACTGAAAGTGATAAGGTCGGTTACATTTTTAAAATGGATGCGCTTTTACACAATATCAGGGAGGTTTTAGGTTTAGAAGGTGAAAGGAAGAGGTATAGTTCATTTCGTTATATTGGTGAGAAAAGTATAAGAGATGATAATTGGTCAGTCGCTTTTTCTTTTGGCAAATATTCAAATCACTCCTTGGGAGAAGCATTTGAATTTCATTTGCAAAAAAGCTCTATCTTTACTCTAATTATTTTTGACGAAATTCCAACATACGTTTCTGAAAATAATGAGCTTCTAAAACAATTAGGAATTTATTATATTCCATTTGACCTAATACAACAAGATACAATAGAAAACTTATATGAAGAATTTCCAGATGATATACAAATAAGAAAGACACTAATTAATGTGGAAAATGAAGTTTCAATTGAAAAGGTAACCGTATCGGAATTGTGGAAACATGCAACAGCCGGGAATAAAGGTGATCAATTTGAAGATAGTGTATTACAAATTATAAAGAAGGCTTTCTATAATGTTATTCCATTTGGAAGTCTATACAAAGGAATGGCAATCCCAGATGGGCTAATAATGAATAAAAATAAAGAAAAAATAAGCACACTATTTTATGATTGTAAATCTTTTAGCGGAGATGAATATAAACATAAAGCGGCTACACCAATGCAAGTTAATTACTATCAAAGCTTTTTAGAATCATTCTATAAACAAGGTTATAACAATAGTGGATTTGTTATATTTTCAAGTGAATATCCGGATGATGTGAAAAAACAAATCACCGGTTCAGCTCAATGGGATTTTGTTCAACAAAATAACAAGGTGTTTTTCTTAAGCGTTAGAGGACTTGAAAAGCTAGATTACTTGTTAAAAGAATTTGATTCACATGACGTACTTAATACTAGTGTTTTATTCGAATTGCTATTTGAAAGAAACGGGGAATATATATTATCTGATAGTTTAAAAGATAAGTATTACAAGCTGTTTCATTCTGATTCACAGGATAATTTCTTTTTTATTTCTCCTGAACATATAGAAGTTGCTATAATTATTAGCATGCTCCAAAAAGTTAGCGAAAAATATGCAGATGAGGGTATAAGGAAGCATTTAAAAGAGACGATGAGGAAAGCTCAACATACTAACAAGAAAGGAAGAATCAAAAAGCCGCAAATATCTTCCTTTGTAGAAAAGATGATTGATGTAATAAATAAAAAAGAGGAATTAGCCTTGCATCCACTTAGTATTCTAATATTTTTAGATCATCAAGATGATGAAATGTGTAATTATTTTGGTGAAGAAAAATATGATGAAATATATGAAGGATATGATGAAAGAACTAGTTGTCTTATAGTGGATAAAAATTAATATAGATGGAGAAGGTCAAAAAGCACATTTTAATTATATGATGTTACCTGGCAATATTCAATAGCATCTTTACTAATTTAAAAATATTAAGCTTCAATATCTATTGATTACAGAAATAGAAAGAAAGCTGTCATACCAACTACGAAATCAAGCCTGGATGGCTTTGAATACTTTGTGGTGGTTTATAAAGACGTATTTATGAACTGCTTTAGTCAGTCTCAATATTTTAATAAAAGTCGAGTCTTTCCCAACTAAGTAAACTATCTCCATCCTTGTATATTGTATTTAAGGTTTTAATCTTCAGACTTTGAAAGGAAAACCTTATGAACCTGAGTTATTTCTTAGTTGGTATTTCCTCAATTATTTGAGAAAATATACTTAATGGATTGAGAGGTGGATCGTTTCATCCTTGGGTTATAAAACTCGTAATCGAAAGACTGATCCCTCTCACTGTTAAGCTGATTACGAATGAGTTAGATGTTGAAGGCATTTTGCCTTACTCCGTATTTAGCACAAGGTCGTGACGCTTTTCAGATGAGTGGTATTCAATCCAAATAAATTAAGAAGGTGAAGCTATGTTTTATCTTGGCATCGATATTGGCAAGCGTACTCATGTTGCTTCTGTGATGGATGATGCAGGAAAAGTAGTATTAAAAGGATATTCTTTTCCTAACACTTTTGAAGGCGGCCACTCACTACTCACTCGTTTACGTACCATTTCAGATGACCCTTCTCTTTTCATTACGAGAATGGAAGCGACTGGACATTATTGGCTTGCTCTCTTTTCTTTTCTTGATGAAGCCGATTATTTTGTCCATGTGATTAACCCTATCCAAACAGACGGGTGGAGAAAAGGCACTGAAATTCGAAAACGTAAGACGGATATCATTGATTCTGTATTAATCGCGGATCTTATGCGTTATGGGTCATTTGAAGACACATCTTTAGCGAATGAAGATATCTTCTCCTTACGTCAATTAACTCGTTATCGTTCCTACTTAGTTGCAACAGCTGGTGATTTTAAACGCAAAATTATCGCTATTTTAGACCAAGTTTTCCCTGAGTACGATACAATCTTTTCAAAAGTTGGCTTGTTTGGGAAAGCGTCAAAAGCGTTACTTCTTGAATACTCCACACCCGATGCTTTTAACGAGATTACTGCGCATACTTTGGCCGAAACGCTTCGTTTAGCTAGCCGTAATCGCATAGGACTAGTTAAAGTAGAAACACTAAAAACAGCTGCTTCGACGTCTTTTGGTATTCGATTTGCGCAAGATGCCTTCACTTTCCAACTACGTTCCATGATTGAACAACTAAACTTTCTAGAAGAACAAATCAAGCAAACAGAAGAAGAAATACGTCAATTAATGATTTGTACTGCTTCTGTCATTGAAACAATTCCAGGTATCGGAACCAATTACTGGCGCAACAATATTAGGTGAAATCGGTGATATTCATAAGTTTTCTAATCCTAAAAAGTTAGTTGCTTACGCTGGCATTGATGCCTCTGTATCCCAATCCGGGCAATTTGAAGGAACGCACAATGTCATGAGTAAACGCGGTTCCCCTTATTTACGCAAAGCTCTGTTTCAAGCTGCTTTAGTCGCGTCCCGCAGTGATCCTGTTTTAAAAGCCTTTTACAAGAAGAAACGTGCAGAAGGAAAACATCACTTGACCGCAATTGGTGCTGTTTCTAGGAAATTGTGTTACATCATACATGCAATTTTAACCAAAAACCAACCCTATCAAATTCGTCAGTAAGAAAAAAATAATTGTTTCTGATGTTTATTTGCTGTGCCTAAATTTCAGCATATTTACCAGAATTAATTTTTATTTTTTACTTGACTTTATATAGTTAGTCTTTCTTCTACTTGCGTAAGTGAGATATAATGAACATGTAATAGTCTTTTAAAAGGAGTGATATATTGCTTGATTCATCAGTTATACCTCAAGCAAATAGCCTAGAAGATGTAATTAGATCAGTTGAGGCCGTTTCAAGAGGTGCGAGAACTTACCAAGATATAGCAGGCGCTATAGGAAAAGGAGAAAGACAAGGGCGTTATTATCGTCTTGCTGGGGAACAATTGGGGATGTTGAGGTTGGCGGGTACTAATCATTCCGAGCTTACGGAGAGCGGCTCAGAGTTTCTATCATTACCTGAAGAAGCAAGAAGACTTTATTTAGCTAACGCGGTTTTGAGAAATGATGCAATTAATGAAGTCTACGAATACATAGTGTCACATCCACATTGTGTTACAGAGGAAATAGCTAGTCACTTAATATCTCTTGATGTGAAGTCAAGCATTGCTTCTCGTAGAACTTCCACGATGATAAGATGGCTTTTGGAATTGGAATTAATTAATATAGATGCCAATAACCGATATACTGTTAATTTTAGACCGGTCTATAATGGTTATGCGATGGAAGTCCAAGATACCAATGGGGAACCAGATAATAACCAAGAGACTCAGGAAACATATAGATCAAATAGTTTAGTGTCCGAAATAAGAGAGTTAAATGATATTTGGGATGGTTCATTATCTACAGAAGGAGATGGACAAATCACATTTCAAGTGGATGCAGCGGCTCGAGAAAGAGCTTCAGTGAACCACCAACAATTAGTAACTAAGATGGCTAGAGCATTGACAAGAAAAAATATTCTTCCAAGGTCTAATCGACACATTGATTTATATGCTGAAGATTCTGATCAGGAGCATATTTTTGAAATGAAAAGTTGTAACTCAACTAACATGCTTAGTCAGATAAGACGTGGGATTGCTCAATTGTATGAATATCGTTATCGGCATAATAAGCCTAATGCAACGTTATGGTTGGTTTTGGAAGCTGAACCTTTAGATGGAAATGAATGGGTTATACATTACTTGGTAGAGGATAGAGGTATTAATATTTGTTGGTCATTGGACGAAATTAACTTTGATTGTCCACCACAATGTAGAAATGCTCTAAACGATTTATTATTTTAAATAAACACTTGTTTTTGTGAGTGTTTTTTATTGTGCAAATTATGTCTCGACACTGTACATAAATGAATTTTGGCTATAAAATATATATTATTACGGTAATGAAAAAAGGGAATGAATGTGGTATAATTTTCGGTTTAGTACTGAGTTTAACCCTTTTAAGGAGGGACACTTTTGAGTAGCTTTGAAAAAGTATATGAAGACATTTTTAATGATATAGATTTAATAGAACCTAAGCCAATCTTAAAATGGGCCGGGGGCAAAACACAACTTCTTGATGTTTTAAAAGAAGCTGCACCCAAGAAATTCAATAAATACATAGAACCGTTTTTTGGTGGTGGGGCTTTCTTTTATTCACTAAGTCCATCGAATGCTGTTATAGCAGACAGTAATGAGGAACTAATTAACTTATATAATGTAGTCTCAAAAGATGTCGAATCGGTGATCGATGAATTAAAAGTTATGCCTAACGATAAAGACTTCTTTTTAGATGTACGTGCGCAAGATACTTCAACTCTTTCTGAAGTAGAAAGAGCCGCTAGAATGATTTATTTAAACAGGACTTGTTTTAATGGATTATATAGAGTAAATAAACAAGGAAAATTTAATGTACCATTTGGTAATTATAAAAATCCAAATATTTGTGATGAAGACAAGTTAAGATCAGCTAGTAATTTATTGAAAAGAACAAAAATTATTCACGGGGATTATAAACAGGTTTTACGTGAGTATGCTGAGCCAGGTGACTTTGTATTTTTAGATCCGCCATACTTGCCAATCAGTGAGTATTCTGATTTTAAACGTTACACTAAAGAACAATTTTATGAAGAAGATCATATAGAACTAGCGAATGAAGTGAAAAGACTTCATGAGTTAGGTTGCCATGTACTATTGACCAATTCCAACCACCCTTTAGTCCATGAGTTATATAGTGAATTTAATATCAGTGTACATCAAACAAAAAGAAATATAAGTAGTAAAGGTGGAAAGCGGAAAGGAGAAGATGTTTTAGTAAAGGTTGAGCCAAAACGAAATATTATAGTTGTTCCGGATGAAATTCAGCTTCATCAACAAGTAGAAAAGTACCCTAGTACCAGATTCATGGGTAGCAAGGCAAATTTACTTAAACATATTTGGGGAGTAGCATCTCAGTTTGACTTTGACAGTGTAGCCGATATTTTTTCAGGGAGTGGCGTTGTTTCTTATATGTTTAAGGCACAGGGGAAAGAAGTGTTTAGTAATGATTACATGGCACTTTCCTCTACTTTTACAAAAGCATTAGTCGAAAATAATAAGTCTAAATTAACTGAAAAAGATTTGAATAAACTACTTACGTTAGATGTAGAAACAGATAACTTTGTTTCTAGCACATTTAAAGGTCTTTATTTTAGTGATGAAGATAATGCGTTTATTGACCAGGTTAGAACGGCTATTCCTTATTTAAATAACAAAAACAAGCAAGCTTTAGCGATGTCATCATTGGTTAGAGCTTGTATGAAAAAAAGACCAAGAGGGATTTTTACTTATACAGGATTAGATCGGTATAATGATGGAAGAAGAGACTTGCAATTATCTTTAAGGGAACATTTTATCGAAGCAGTTAATATATACAATGATGCTGTCTTTGATAATGGGCAAAATAACAAATCACGTCATGGAGATGCTATGACAGCTAGACGTAAGGCTGACTTAGTATATATAGATCCTCCGTATTATAGTCCTTATTCTGATAATGAATATGTTCGTAGGTATCATTTTGTTGAAGGACTTGCTATGGACTGGAAAGATGTTGACATTCAAGAAAATACCAAAACAAAGAAATTTAAAAACTATCCAACCCCGTTTAATTCACGCCAAGGCGCATATAACGCCTTCGATCAATTATTCAAAAAGCACAAGGATAGTATTCTAATAGTTTCATATTCTTCAAACTCTTTACCAACTAAATCGGAAATGCTAGAAATATTATCGAATTACAAGAACAATGTAGAGGTAGTCTCGGTGAACCATAAATACTCATTTGGCAATCAAGGCAATAAGGTAGGACAAAATAAAAATGACGTAGAAGAATATTTGTTTATTGGCTATTAGTAATTATAGATAAGTTAATGTCAATACACTTTAAAGTAAAAAGAGTAAACAGATTTAAAAATATGTTAACAATATAAAATTAAGGTGTTATTTTTATTATAAACACACGATAAGTAAACTAAGCTCTTTATTGTGTTTCTTTAAGTGTGCTCCTTTGAAACATATTTACACTATCTGCATTTCTAGTTTGGTTGCCTTGGTAAAGCACCAAACAATACTTAAAAACCTTTTAGAACACTTATAAGCCTTATCTCGCTTTATTGAATTGCGAGGTAGGGCTTTTTTATTTCAATAACATTCTAGGAGGTTTTATAAATGGTTCTTTGTCAAATGTGGTGGTGGGGGTTTTACCCCATCACCTTTTTAAAATCCTGTTGCCACAGGATTTTCTTCTTCATTCTCTCAAAACTCTTGATCCCATAAGAATTGCGCTTTAACACTTTTATCGTACTATTAACGCCTTCAATATATCCGTTATTAAAGGGATACATAAAGGCTTGTAGAATCTCTTGACGCCAATTGACAAATGTCTTTCACACCCTTCTGAATCCTTCGATTCCAGAAGCCCTTAGGGCTTCGAGGCACTGAACCAGGTTTTTTCCTGCTGTTTCATGATCACTCTCTCTGAACCATCGTTCCATTTTCATTTTCAACTGATATGCCTCTCTCAACCGTGGGTCAATCGCCAAGATCCGATTCACTTTCTCATCCTGCTCTTTTGTGAGGGTGTAGTGTGACTTCCACTATAGCTTCTTGCTCCGTTTCATATGAAGCCGTGTTCGTTTATCAACTTCTCCCTGTACTTCGCGTCTGACTTCATCCAAAGCCCAGTAA
This sequence comes from Amphibacillus cookii, assembly GCF_016908375.1. GTDB lineage: Bacteria > Bacillota > Bacilli > Bacillales > Amphibacillaceae > Amphibacillus_C > Amphibacillus_C cookii. Next base: position 195,280 of record NZ_JAFBDS010000004.1, on the reverse strand, counting down.
ACCTGGCGCATGAAATGAAAACGATCGGCAATGATTAAAGGGTCACCAAGTTCGTCACAAACAGCTTTCTTAAACCACTTTGATAAATCCATGACGACCATTTCGACGCTCCCCGTATCGCACGAACGCAGATATCGCTTGATCGTATCCACCTTCCGGTCTGGAAGAATATCAATGATTTCTTTGTTCTCCACATCCACAATGATCGTCTGGAATCGTTCACCTCCAGCATCATCCCCTTTAAATTCATCAATGGCTATGGCTCTTGGAAGCACGCGCGTCGTTTTGATCTCTCTGCGATCAAACAGACGCATCAACCGTGTAACCGTCATATTAGCCCAACGAGCTGCGGTTTTAAATGACCCGAAAGCTGCATACATGAGCGCTTCGTTTTGAACAGATCTGATAACGCGTTGATAGTAGCCGACCATGAGCAGACGCTCATAAAACGTTTTGCCACACGCCTGACATAGGTACCTGCGCTTACGCAACACTATATTCACTTTGCCATAAGGCAGGGACGGGCCCTGAATTTCCTGATTGCGATAGCCGTGTACACGCTTCGTCTTATAGCCGCAATGCGGACATTTTTGTTTTCTTTTCTCTGTATAAAGGTCTACACACATGGAATGATCAGCGTTCCGGGAAATCTCCCAGACTTTCACGTTTTTGTCTTTAATCCCTAACAGTTCTATGATAATATTGTCTTGCATCCGTTCTCTCTCCTTTGCCTTTGGGGTTGCATCTTTAGGATAACAAAAGAGAGAGAATGGTGCTTTTTTTATGCGCTGACATCCACTAGCACTGGAGGAAGCACCACCACATTCATTATAGAGCCAAAAAAAAAACAAAGAAATTTTTAGGAAATAAAAAAAATCCTGATTACAAAAAATGAATTATTTCATTTTCTGTAATCAGGATTTTAATGTTCCTGGTAGAGGCCCTCATACCATATTCTGAGGTTATACAGGTAATTAATTTATAAGCGAGCACTTTGAACAGTTTACTAACTATCATCTAATTTTTCAAGTAGTAATTTTAGCTATGATACTACCAAGTTAGTCTAATGGGAATAACATAGAGTTTTATTTTGCTATCGGGCCAGATTGTTGCTTGTGAATCTATAGATAGCTAACCATGTGTGTAAATCAATATAAAAAAATCAAGGGGAGATGCTACATCTCCCCTTGATTTTTAAAAGTCAGCTTTTACTGCTTTTGTAATAACGAGATGGGCAATCAAAAATCCAAAGATTCCTAGTGAAATCGGGATCGCAATAAATGAAAAAAGGTTGGTACTACTGTTTGTCGATGAAAAGATAACCGCAATAATCAGAATAGAGGAGGTAATCGTTGCTGGTACAGAATATTTTCTCATCCCAAAGAATAACGGTATTAAAGCCATTCCAGCAGAACTTAGTGCAATCAAAACCGTGCGAAAGGCTCTTTCAGTTAACATATCTTGTGTGATGGGTTCACTGATGTAGTGAAAAGTTGAATTTATAAAGGCAAAACTACCAAATACAATGATGTTCGAGAGAATGACAAAGACGAAGGTTAACATACTTATGATAAGAACTTTTGCTACTAAGAGTTTTTTGCGGTTAATTGGATACATAAACAACACAGAGATTGTCTTATCTCTAAATTCTTCTATAATCATATGAGAGAGAAGAACGGAGGCATAAATAACAAAAGCAGCTACGATAAATATTTCCATCAACATAAATACACTTTCATAGCTCGTTAAAAATTCTGCAGTAGCCTCTTCATCTAGTCCGAACAATAAAAACGAACCGATAATTCCTGCATTAATATACAGGAAAGTTAATAGCATACTTCCAATATTCATCTTACGCATTTCCAATTTTATTAGGCTACGCATCTTTATTACCTCCTTCAATTAACTGTAGAAAATAATCCTCTAGAGATTTACTTTTTTTGGTAATCGATCCAACTTCAATCTGGTGTGTAACCATTGCATGAATAATATCATTTTGCGAAATGTTACTATCATAGATATGAATCAAACCATCGCGTTCTTTTATTTTGAACTTATCGATATTTAATTCACTTTCTAGGACAAATGCAGCTTTCGCTTGCTCTTTCACAATTAACTCCACATGTTCTACATGTTTGCTTCGTATCAGATCCATCGAGGCCTCTTCTAGTAGTTTCCCTTCTCGTATCACACCTATCGTATCTGCAATCTGCTCGATCTCACCGAGAATGTGGCTGGAAATCAATAAAGTCATGCCATACTGTCTACTAAGGTTTAAAAACAAGTCACGTAATTCGCGTATTCCTACGGGATCTAGTCCATTTAAAGGCTCATCTAGTATTAGTAGATCTGGTTTCGTGATAACCGCTCTTGCAATGGCTAACCTTTGCTTCATTCCAAGAGAAAATTCCTTTACGATTTTTTTTTCAATGTTAACTAAGTTTACTAGCTTTAGTGCTTCAGAAATGGCGCCTTTATTGTAATAGCCCATGTATTCGCAATGGAGCTCAAGGTTCTTTCTAGCGGATAGCTTTTCATAAAAAACAGGATATTCAATGATACTCCCCATTCTTTTTAACACCTCATAGGAAGTGGGATTTAATTTTTCGCCTAAGACTTCAATTTCTCCGCCAGTTGGTTTTACAAGGTTCGTTATCATCTTCATGAGAGTCGTTTTCCCTGAACCGTTAGGACCGAGAAATCCATAAATCTCCCCTTTTTTCACCTTCATATTTACCTCTGATACCACTTCTTTTCCTTTGTAAGTTTTAGTTAAGTTGTGTGTTCGAATAATATAGGTCATCTTCTTGCCTCCATTTCGATCTATCTAAACTATAGCAAAGGAAAATGTCTTTTTTATTACCAATTCCTTAAGTAAATCTTACGTTTTCAAAATTAGACTTTTTTGAATGTCAGGACAAAGGTAGTCCGATTAGAAGGAACACTAGAAAATGCTATCTTTCCTTGCATCTGTTCTGTCAGTCGTTTACTAATCGTTAAGCCTAAGCCACTTCCTTGTGTAAATTCGCTCTTCGAATCTTTAACTGTATAGAGACGCTCAAAAATGCGGTCCTGTTCGGAATGGACGATTCCTTTTCCTTTATCTGAGACTTCAATCGTTACAAGTTCGTTATCCTCATATAATATTAAGCTGACGAAATTGCCGTCTTTTCCGTACCGAATCGCATTTGATAATAGGTTATTTAAGATACGAATCAAGGCATCTTCATCACCATAAAGATAGAGAGGTTTTTTGGGAATATCTATTTCTACGTCAAAGCCTTTATGGACTAACGTATCATAATAATCCACTATAACTTTTCGACACACTTCATTGATGTGGATAGACTTGAAGTCTAGTTTCCAGTCACCGGACTCAAGTTTTGCCAAATCAAAGAATTTATTAATAAGACTTGTTACATCGATCACTTTTACAGATACCTTGGCTACCATAGCAGCGCGCTCTTTGGGTGTATAATCCTTATCGTATTGTAGGTTTTCTAAATAGCCTAAAACTACGGTTAAAGGCGTTTTTAGGTCATGTGAAATATTGGTTAGCATACGGTTCATAGACATGCGCATACGAGCATTATCAGCTACGTATTCTTGATGGTAATCAAGCAAGTGATTGATTTCAATTAACAGTCCCCTTAACTCTTTGTGCTCTGTCATTAATAAAATACGGTCTAATGAATCGTTGGAGATGAGATGATTGACCTTGTTAGATATGTATCGCAGATTGCTGTCGAACCTTCTCTTGGAAAGGTATTGCCTTATGAGTAATAGAAGCAAAATAAGTATAATAATAGATAATATAATGATCATTTACTTAGCTCCATTTTATAACCAATTCCCCAAATGGTTTTTATATATGTTGGTTTTGAAGGATCATCTTCAATTTTACTCCTGAGCCTTCTGATATGAACATTTATAACATTATCGTCCCCGTAATAGGCATCTTTCCAAACGCTTTCAAAAAGTTGACCTTTGGTAAATACCTGATTGGGATGTGCGGCTAGTAAACTTAATAGTTGAAATTCCTTTGCCGTTAAGCTGATTCCCTTTCCGTTTTTTAAGACTGTGAAGTTATCCAAATCAATGATAAGGTTCAGTACGGCTATTTTATTTCCTTGATTAGCAAAAGGGGTCTGTGTGTACTGATTTGATCGTCGTAATGCAGCATTTATTCTTGCGGTCATTTCAATTAAGGAAAATGGTTTTCCAATATAGTCATCTGCTCCAAATCCGAGTCCTAGAGCTTTGTCAACATCACTATCTTTTGCAGACATGATTAAAATTGGTAGTAAACTTTCTTCACGGATTTCCTTTACAATATCGATCCCGTTCCTAGATGGGAGCATTAAATCAAGCAGTATTAAGTCAATTTTTTCTTGAGAAAAAAGCGTTATTGCTTCATCACCATCAAATGCAGAGACAACCCTGTATCCTTCTTTCTTAAGATGATTAGCAACCATTTCATGAATCTGTTCATCATCTTCTACTAATAAAATCAATTCGTTCAAGTTGTTTCACCCTTTCCTTGAAAAAACGAGGTTCATCATTGTCATATAATCCTTCATTTCTTCCATGTACGATACTATTTCTCTATTATAGCAGTGAATTTAAAGGGATAGAGTGAATCTTTTTTATAATATATTTAACTACATTTATAACCACAACGGAGAACCGTACCATAAGTAAATGAGGTTTTTTAAAAAAGTGTCTGTAATAATGTTGAGAAACAGTTTATGGCGAGGGAAGGTTATGTGTTATTAATAGAGAGTAGATAGCTATTAATTTTTTCGCCTTAGCCTTGTAAAAGATACACACATATTTACAAAAATTGAACATAAGAATTTTTTCATAAGCTTCTTTTTGTTCATTTACATAATTACTATTGGTGGTTAATAAGCATGTCAATTTTCGAGATAAAACAAACAGGTATAGTTCGGTGAAGCTGCGATTCATTGTTGTAATTGACTTTAATTATTGCTCGTCAAAAAATTACAACAATTTTATCTTCTTAGATGTTAATATTTAACTAACGTAAACTATATTCACATAAGGGGTTGAGAAAAGACCTCTAAAATGAGAAAAAATAAACCATAGCCGATAATTTGCATGTAAATTATGGTATAATTGGCGTTGGAAAAGACTGAAGGAATACTTTGTCTGATCTTTTTTGGTAACGCTTTCATAATTGGCGGGGTGATTTAAAAGCGAAGTTAATATGAAATGAGCTACATGGAGCTGAGGCAGCGAAAAGCAAGGCAGCTACGAACGAAGAGACTTAAAATATTTCTTATAGAGAGGGTTTTATGATGAAGTTTGTAATCAATCGAGACATGTTAAGTAAAGACACGGAGACAGGGGCATTATTTTACCTTGAGCAAGATGCATTTAGCGGAGTAAACAAAATAGCCAAAAAGGTGATGGGTGATTTGGCATTGGTGTTTGGCCATGCACCCGAGCAAACCTCAGATAGAGCGGTGCTCGGCAAACAAGCGGTTATCTACGGAACGGTAGGTCATAGTCCGATTCTAGCAGAGTTTGAGCAACAAAATAAGCTTGATCTATCAGAAATAGCTGGCAAAAGAGAGGTCTATTTATTTCAAGTTATTCAGCAGCCATTTGAAGGTGCTGAGCAGGCGCTTGTCATTGCAGGGAGTGATAAGCGGGGTACAATATATGGTCTGTTTCATTTGTCGGAGCTGCTTGGCGTTTCACCGTTGGTAGATTGGTGTGATGTGAAGCCAGAGCGGAAAGAAACATTTGCCTTGGCTGGTGACCTGAAGGAAGTTTCTAGGGAGCCTTCTGTACGTTACCGTGGCTTTTTTATTAATGACGAGTGGCCAGCCTTTGGGAACTGGACAACGCATAACTTCGGCGGCTTTAATGCCAAGATGTATGATCATGTCTTTCAGCTCTTGCTTAGGCTGAAGGGAAACTACCTTTGGCCAGCGATGTGGTCGGCGCGCTTTAATGACGATGGACCAGGATTAGCAAATGTTGAGCTAGCGGATGAGTACGGCGTTGTGATGGGGGCGTCGCATCACGAGCCTTGTCTGCGCTATGGTGAGGAGTATAAATACCTGCGTGGGAAGGATTCAATCTATGGTGATGCATGGAATTTCATTTCAAACCGTGAGGGAATCACAAAGTTTTGGGAGGATGGTCTGAAGCGTACGGGTCATTTTGAAAATGTCATTACAGTCGGGATGCGTGGTGAGCAAGATACAGCCATTATGGGCAAAGGGGCAACGCTGGCTGATAATATTGCTATGCTGCGCGATGTGCTCCAGACACAGAATCAACTCATTCGTGACCAGGTTAATCCGAACCTTTCTGAGGTGCCTCGAATGCTAGCCTTATATAAGGAAGTCGAGCCCTTCTTCTATGGCGACAAGGATACGCCGGGGTTAATGAACGCGGAGGAGCTTGAGGATGTCATCCTGATGCTTTGCGATGATAATCATGGCAATCTCCGGACGCTACCAACTGAGGAAATGCGTGATCATAAAGGCGGCTACGGGATGTATTATCATTTCGATTATCATGGCGGGCCGATATCATACGAATGGATCAACAGCTCCTACTTACCGAAGATATGGGAGCAGATGAGTCAGGCTTATGACTTCGGTGTCCGTGATCTTTGGATAGTCAATGTTGGTGATATAGCGACGCAAGAATTCCCCTTATCCTTCTTCCTAGATATGGCTTATGATTTTGATAAGTGGGGGACAAAGGCTGTCAATAAGACGGATGACTATACGGCGCAATGGATCGAGCGGAACTTTGCCCGAGCCTTTTCTAGCGAGGATCGAAGCAAGCTTTTTAACCTTTTGACGGGCTATACAAAGATCGCGCATAAACGTCGACCTGAAACAATGAATGTTAATGTCTATCATCCCGTTCATTACCGGGAAACGGATCATACCTTGGCACAAATCGATGAGCTCCTAGCTATTGCTGATGACCTGTATCAGCGTGTCGATGCTGAGCATATGTCAGCCTATTTCGCACTTGCCTACTATCCCGCTGTCGGGAATCTGAACCTACAAAAAATGTGGCTCCTTACCGGGAAAAACAATGCCGCTGCCAAGCTAGGTAAAATTGAAGCCAATCAGCTTGCGGACGAGGTTAGAGCTTGTTTGATAAGGGATCAGGCATTGGTTGAGCAATACCATACGATTGATGATGGGAAATGGTATGGCTTAGGTCTGTCTGAGCATATCGGCTTCACACACTGGAATGAGGATGAGAATCAAAACCCCATTCTATCGCAGGTGTGGCCAGCGAATAAGCCAAGACTTGTTGTTACTGTCGATGGAACCGAGCAGCATACCGAAGGCTCACCTTGGCATAGCCCTACATTAGAGATCAATGACTTTTTGCAGCCACATATAAAGGAAGCATCGTTTACGATCTCGAGTGTCAGTGATAAGCCGGCAGATTACACAGTTACGTGTGAGCATAAGTGGCTCAGCTGTTCAAAAGTGCGTGGTAGCTTAGATGGTCAGGAAAAAACGACCGAGGTTATTACCGTGCAGATTGATCGTACGGCAATGGCTGGGGAAACAGAAGGGAAAATCGTCGTCGATCTGCCAACTGGAGCATGTATACTTGTCGTCCAAGCCACTGAATCTAATTATAGTGAGTGTGAGTGGCCAGAGAAAACCTTCATTGAGACGAACGGTTATATCTCAATTGAAGCGGAGCATTTTGCTTTGAAGCAGGATGCTGAAAACGACCAAGGCGAATCGCATCAATTCATCGTGCTGCATGGCTACGGAAAAACGTTATCAGCCGTCAAACCCTATCCGACAACGACCTATTTTGAGACTGGCAAGGATGCACCTTATCTTGAATATCATGTTGTCCTATCGGAAGCCGGCAACTATGAGCTCGAGCTTTATCGACAGCCGTCTAATTCTGTCACGACCGATAATACATTATTCTGTGGGATTCAAGTTAATGATGAAGAGGTTCGCAATGAAAATCTCTTACCTGAAGGCTACCGCGTTGATGATCACAGCTGGGGTCAAGGAGTGCTAAATAACATTCACAAGCACACGAGTAACATACGTGGTAAAAAGGGCTTAAATACCTTACGTATCTATGCCACCAGCCCTGGGCTTGTCCTTGAAAAGTTGGTCATTTATCCGGAAGGTAACAAACCAGCAGACAGCTATCTCGGACCAACTGAAACGTATTATGTTAGGAAACAAAATGAGCGATAACTAAAACACACCAAAAAGGCTTTCGATTCCTTTAATCAGGAATCGAAGACCATAATAAAGAGTTGCGTGATTCATCGGAATAATGATGAATCACGCAACTTCTAAACGATCTCTTAATTTATAGAGTGCAACTATTTATAAAGGCCTTGAATTAAAATTATACAGCTAATCTATTGAGTACATCGTCTGCCATGTCATAGAATTCCGTTAATCAGCTAAAATGGATTTTCCTTGATAAATTTGAAGAGTGAGATTTTTATTTTCATTCCACAGTAGAATGTTCACTTGATAGGAAGGCTTCAGAAACTTCTCCTACTTCTTCCATAAGCTTTATTAAGAAGTAATTCGGGTAACTTAGGTTAATTTTTTGCAATTTCTATAAATAGATAAACGGATTTTTCCATAGGTTGGAATCCCTTCTAATGTCATTTATAGAATTGCTTAAAATTGCGAAGCTCAAGTATACCTCAACTAAGCAATTCTTTAATTACTACTATAGCTGTAATAGCACAGATAAACAAAAAATCTTTTTTTAAGACTTTTTCTTTCAAGAAGATAGAAGAATAGATAACGCCGTAGAATGAGGTCATATTTAAAAATATCCATCCTAAGGAAGCAGCATTACTTGCTGTCACTATTACGAACGTGAGTTGAGCAATAATAGTTAGAAAACCTCTACCAATATATAGGGAGGCCCCTTTAAGATTGAAAGAAATATCAGATTTTTTAAGTTTATTTGTAAATAAGAATAAGACAAAAGAGATAAAAAATCTTATATATAAAGTTACTATAGTAAAACCAATTACTAAGTATGGATCTCCCTTGTATTCTGAAACTAAAATAGGCGATAAAAATGATTGAATTACTAATAATGGAACAATGACAAAGATACCAAGTAAATATTTATTTATGTCCTTAGAAGAATTTTTTAACCAAAAATATACCATTAGCGTAGTAAGTATAGAAATCAGGTATGTAGAAATTTCAAATACACCTGTTGCTAGAAAAACTGCTATGGGAATAAACACGTCGGCTGTTTTTGCAGCAATAGCTGATTCGAAGATTGTCATATTTTTAAATAGATAGGAGTATCCCATTGCCACAAATTGGACTATCAAACTATAAATATATACTTTATAGTCTGTGAATATATCTCCTATAGGAAAATAAAGACTAATGATAAAAACTAACGAAATAGTATACAAATTATTATATAGATTAACATCTATTACTGAATTTTTTTTAAATCCAATTTGGTACCTATCGATAACGCTTATAATCCCCCTTGAAGAAGATGAAACTATTGCTAGAGCAATTATTACTAAAGTATTGTCCATACTAAACTCCTTATGTTTAGTTGTTTTTCAGATATTCAAATCAATTGACATTATACGATTAAAAAACTAATGTACATATTTTCAAGAACAATTCCATATAGTTAATAATATTAACAAAAGCTGCATTTCTCTTCAAGATTGCGGTATAGTTATTTTGTGCTAACTATAAAAATACAAAGGAGTAGGAATATAAAGATTTTAGTTCTGAAGTTAAAGCAATATTGGAAGAATTGTATGGAGAGTGTATTTCTTGTGAACATGGACGAGTTGGGTTTTGTAACGTACAGCCAGGGGAACAGCTTTGTTATCATGCTCATTCGCATATTGTTCCTGTAAAAGGAGATTTGATCCCCTTGTTTGAAAAAGAGGGACTTTATCCGTATAAAATACAAGGTGATAATACTTTGTTTTCAGAGTATGCTAAATATGGGCACTACTTATTTTACGAAAACAATAAAGGTGAACAGTTCATTATTCAAATTAATCAACCTATTAGAAGACAATATCTAAGATATCTTACAGCAACTTTACTTGGTAAACCAGAACTAGCTAGTTGGTCGGAATACCCAGAGTATGAAAAGTTATCTTTAGCAGTTACAAAAGTTAATGAATATGTTGAATCTAATAAATTAAAAATTTAAAATATTAGTTTTAGTACAAAGGAAAACAGAAATAGGAATCCTAGTGTATAAAGAATTCTGTAGATCCTATTTTTGCTAGAAACCACAACGAAGTCATTTCTAAATCGAGGCGAAAAAATGTATGCACCTAGGAAATAAAAGTGTGATTCTCTTTCTGGAATTAGCGATTTCCTATCAGGATGACCAAGGGGTTGAATATGAAGTTTTTATTGATTGAGGGGGCTGTTTGATGTACGGCCATATTAATATAAGAATAAATATGGGATCCAATGGATTCGATGTCCGTGCATGTGGTGTTCTAGCAAAGGACCAGAAAGTTATTGTTTCATGTGGAGCAGACGGAACAATAACACTTTCGTGATGCAGTTAAAACTGGTGAAACAACCTCCGAAGCCATTGTTAGGGAATTTAAAGAAGAGTCAGGCCTGAATGTTCAACCGCAAGGGCTAATCGCCATTATTGAAAACTTCCTTATCTATGAAGGGGTAAAGGGTAAAGTGTCATCAACTTATTTATGTTTATCGGTTAGCTTTTGTGCAAGAGGAAGCTGGATTGCCTGTTTTAAAAGGAGAAGAGACGATGTATACGCAAGGGGTTGATCATGATAATCTTGAAAAGATCACGCTAAAGTCACACGTTATGAATCAGCTCGTCAAGGACTCTTTATTAGGAATTTGTCAGGGCATCAGGCATATCGTAAATAGAGATATAGACTAATAACATCAAACCACAATAAGAAAATAAAAATAACCGTCTATAATAGTAGCCTGCATTGGTGATGAAGCATCGGCCATTGTCGGGTTATTTTTTTGTCCATCTCTAAGGGCACTGTTTTATTAAATAAGGTTCTAGTTCGCTATCTGAACCTTTAACTTTTGTTAAAGAATATATAACAAATCCAGATGATGTTAAAAAAATATCTGCAGATATCGCTTCAAAGTTTAAGAATTACAGGATAGAGAGATTAGATAAACAAATTAAGTGGAAGATTAATATTATTTCAGCCATTGAAAGTTTCTTGTTAGCTTATTGGGAAGATGAGAAAATAGAGCTAAGTTGATCAGAACAGACGAAAATGCAGAAAGCTGCAAAAATATGTTATGCTTTAATTGGAAGGAGATGGCGTATGGTGTTACGAAAAATGCTAGTTTCTCTTTGTTTATTACTCATGCTTGTAGCTTGTGAAGAAAGTACCCACATGGATGGTAGTAGCGCCAATTGGCAAGCCACTTACCATAGAAATGATCAACTTGTCATAAAATACATTGGCAATGAATCCGCGCCTTCCCAGATAACGTATGAAATATCACATAACTCGAAAACACTAGATGGAACTAGACGCTGTTATGATGATCTTTTATCACTAACATTCGAACAGGACAGCATTGATATGGATAAAGATTTTATGGTCACGATTGAGTGGGAGGAAGAAGTAGAAACCTTCAATATTAATTGGATAGTGTTTGGAGTGACATCATATTTATATATGGAGTCAGTCGAGTATAGTTATGTTTATATAAATATGTTTTTATCCGTTTTTTGGATCGTTGGCTTTTGCACTGAACTTTCTTCGGAGACCACTAACTGGGGTATAGTTTACTATTAATCATCAAAGCTTTTTTGAAATTTGAAAGTACTAATTAAATGCAATGGTTGATAGTAAAGCTGCAAAAACCACCAAAATAAAAGTGGCAGATATAATTATCCTACGTTTTTGTTTGTCCGTAACATAAACTTTATCAGAGACAATATCAAGAATATTTGATAGTAATATTATTGAAAACACAGGTAGTATTATTGGACCGTAAATAGCAATTATACCTAAAATTATAGATAACAAGTCAGATTTCATCCTTTCATCACACATTTACCAATTTTTTGAATTTATAATAATTAAAACACAAATACTTTTGTGTATCAATATTAAATGTTAATCCTGCGTAAAATCAAGGGTGAAAGTTGAATTAAGTAATACCGTATTTTAACAAATTAAATAAAATGCAGCCCCTTAGAACTTAGAAAAAGTCTGAAGGAGTCTTTTAAATTAAAAGATAATTAACAAAACGAGAACAAACGTTCTTGTTTTGCTAATGTAATAAATGTTTAAATGGTATAATAGTACATATTAGAAGATAGGTAAGTGACATTCAAGAAAGAGACTGATAACAACGGAAAATGAAACTAGTATCTAATCTACCAAACAGTTCCGCCAATGGGCTACTAAACGTTTAAATGAATATCTGGTTAAAGGTTTTGCAATGGATGATGATCGTCTTAAAGATATGCGTAATTTTGGACAAGATTATTTTGATGAACTACTTGAACGAATTCGTGATATTCGTGCTTCAGAGAAAAGGTTCTAGCAGAAGATAACTGATATCTACGTTACATCCATTGACTACGATCCTAACGCAATAATTACACAGGATTTCTTTGCTACGGTTCAAAATAAACTTCATTTTGCAATCCATGGTCAGACGGCTGCTGAACTGATAGTAAATAGAGCAAATGCAAGGAAAGAAAACATGGGGCTCGCTTCATGGAAAAGTGGTAAAGTACGCAAGAATGATGTTACAGTTGCTAAAAATTACTTATGTAGATGGTAGCTCTATTTTCCGCAATTGTTGGCTCAAAACGATGCATAAGCGATTCACTTCATCCGCAATAATGTAGGATCTAATCAAATCTAACTGAGTCGTAGGAGGTAATGGCGATGGGACGTAATAGTCTATGTCCTGTTAGATTGTGGCTGAAAGGGGGATAGTGATGAATTTAGTTTGGAAAGGAATTTATAAAAGTAGCGATCAGCTTCCAGTGGGGGATCTACCAGAACATGCGGTGAAGTTTAAAGAGCCGAATACAATGGTAATGATGAATATAGTAGCATCACTGTTTATCATACCAGTCATCATGTTGGTTTTACTAGCTATTATTATTAAAACTATGTTATGGGGAATTTCGTTGGAACTTGTTTATATAAATATATGGGGTATTTTATTGGCGTTTTTAACGCTTCTTCCTCATGAATTTTTACATGCAATTTTATTTCCTAAAGATAAGGAAGTAGAACTGTGGGTTAGTCCAAAAGCTTTTATGGCGTTTGTCGTATCTACTGCACCAATTTCCAAGAGGCGATTTATCTTTTTGTCATTATTACCAAATATCGTGTTTGGATTGATTCCGCTAATTATTTGGATTTTTATTCCCGAGGGTTTGGCTATAACCGCGATTTTCTTTACATTTGCAAGTGTAAATTTATTATTCGGTGTTGGTGATTACCTAAATGTCTTTAATGCTATAGTCCAAATGCCAAAAGGATCTATGCAGCAACTTTCAGGGATGAATTCTTATTGGTATTTGCCAAAAAAGTAAATCAATTAACGTAAGGAACAAAAAAGGAGAGAGGTTAAGCGAGGTTGGGACAAAAGTAAAAGACATAAGATCAAATACGAATGATCCGTTTGTTTTGTGAATGGATGATTCGTATTTATTATATTAAAACGAATGATACAAAATAGCAGAGGAAATATGCGACACTCTAGCGGGAACAGCACGAGCTGAAGATCCATTCAGTAAAACGCTTTTGGCTTTACTGAATTAGCTGAAGCCGTGCCCGCAGAAAGGGAGTATATTTCCTCTGCGGGTATGTGATAAACCTACACCTGCTAACATCATTCGTATTTGGAGAGCATATTTATGTTATGTCCCGGCCTCTTCCTAAGAAATTATACTATTCGATACTTTTAAGCGCTTCAGTGTATTTATCGCATACTAAAACATCAGGGAATATTTAGTCATAGTCTTGGCATCGGAATCGCCGCCAGTCTGCCATTCGCACCAAGCATCGCCAGGCAAAGCAAATATCTTGGCAAACAAACGATGCGGAAAATTAGCAATATGAACCTAACTAGCGGTTCAAACAACTTGTTTAGGTCATTCGGTGAAAAACAAAGTGGCTTACAAAAATGGCTTGGCAACCGTCAAGTTCACCCCGCCTTCGCTGGCAATGTCCTGGACGTGCCGATGCGCGTGATGGATAGTGGGCATATAAACAAGAAGTTGGATGGATTAAGTCGAGTTAAATACCAAATTCAATCCATCCAATCTATTGCATAATAAAACGCTAATATTGTAACCACCATTCTTACGTACACAGTTAATATGACGCTCCTATACAGCAAGAACATTGCTACTTGAGATAAACGATTGTACGCTTTATGTGTTTATACAGTTTAATATATCGTTAATAATACGCTTTGACTTGCTAAAGAGCTATTGCCGACATACCATTCAATTCTTTTTGGTTCTAAAACATAGGCAAGGTCCTTGTTCCATGTGCACATATCTTCTTTACCTAAAGTGAAGGTATATGTTATTTTCTCTGAGGGTTTTAAAAATACTTTTTTAAATGCTTTTAACTCTTTTATTCGCGGTGTAATACTTGATTGTTGATCATGTCTATATAGTTGAATCACCTCTGATCCACTTACTTTACCAATGTTTTCAATCGACGTTTTGATGAAGACCTTGTTGCCTTGCTCTAATTCTCTAATGGATATACTTTCATTTGAGATTTCATCGATGCGTAGCTTAAATGTTGTGTAACTTAATCCATAACCAAATGGATAGAGTGGAGAAGTCGTTATATCATGATAATGCAACTGCTGTCCCAAGTCTTTTTTATTGTAGTACACAGGAAGTTGACTTGTGGAGCGGGGAATGGAAATAGGCAACTTCCCGCTCGGAACATTATGACCTAATAACGTACGGGCGATGGCTTCTCCCCCTTCTGCACCAGGATACCAACAGCAGAGAAGCGCATCACATGCTGTACTCATTCCCTCTACAGCGTAGGGTCTCCCTTGGACAAGCAGGCCAACAGTAGGTTTATTTAGTTTTTTAATTGCTTCTATTAATTCCTCTTGAACCCCCCCTAGCCTTAAATCAGCGACATCCATTCCTTCACCGCAGTCCATATCAACCGGTTGATCGTTAGGAAGTGCTGCCCCATTTTTATCGAAAGTAATATTAAAATCTCGAGAACTACTTCCACCAACAGCTAAGATCACTAAATCGGCGGCTTCTGCTGCAGCTAATGCTTCTGTAAAACCATCTTTACTTTGATCCAAAATGCCACACCCTTTACTATAAGTAATGGTTGCCTTAGGGTTAGCCATTTGAAGTGCTTCATAAATGGATTTAACTTTTCCATCTTGTTGAGTGGCTGTGTAATCGCCAAGCATGTTATATACTGAATCTGCATTTGGTCCAATTAAAGCAATGTTCTTTATTGATGGATTAAGTGGTAAAATAGCATTGTTTTTTAGTAAGACGAGTGATTCTTCAGCCACTTTTAAATTTTTATCTTTGGTTTTTGGGTGAATGACGGTTTCAATAGAGATAGGTTCATCGATATAACGGCTTTCAAATAGCCCAAACTCAAACTTTAATGTTAAAATGCGACTAACAGCTTTGTCTATAACCCTTTCATCGAGTAAATGAGCTTTCACGGCATCTTCTAATCTTGTAAAGCTTGTATCCCATAAACTTAGATCAACGCCTGCTTTTAGAGCTGTCGTAGCTGACTTTTCAAAGCTTCCAGTTAATATATTTAGCCGATCAATCGCAACACCGTCTGCCATTACAACACCATTAAAACCCAGCTGTTTTCGTAAAACATCATTAAGAAGATATTCACTTGCATGACATGGGATACCATCAATTTCATTATAAGCAGCCATACATCCTACTGCCCCAGCTTTACTACCAGCTTTCATACCAGGTAAATGAATGTCATGTAATTCGCGTAAGCCGATTGAAGCTGGTGCTGCATTAATGCCACCTTCTCCCGATCCTTGAGCGCTAAAATGTTTTAAGACAGCCCCAATTTGATGCATTGAAGATAGATTCTCTGAGAGCGTGCCTTGAAAACCTTTAACAGCAGCTTCTGTCATTTTAGCAGCTAAATAAGGGTCTTCACCAAAAGATTCTTCCGTCCGTCCCCATCTCGGGTCTCTTGCAATATCAAGAGTTGAAATCAGCCCCAGATGTGCCCCGCGCTTTCTAATCTCTCTAGCAATATCCGAATAAATATCTTGCATGAGTTCTGGATTCCAAGTTGAGCCACTACCAATATTAGTTGGAATGACAGTGCCATCTAGGGCCTGATGTCCGTGTGGGCACTCTTCTGAAAGTAAGGCAGGTATTTTTAATCGCGTATGCTTTTCTATATAGTCCTGTATTTTATTGGCCACTTTTGGACTGTCTAAAGCATTAATCCCATTCTTGTAAGTCTTTTTAGACCATGGATCTGCTCTAAATAAACCATATAGAGCCCCAATTCCTCCCCATTTCGCTACTTCATTTTTAAAAAGATTTGTCAATTCAAATGTGGAGTCATACTTTTTGTAACATTGCCAGCCATATAAATGCTGATTAAGCTGCCCTACCTTTTCTTTTAAGGTCATTTGTTTTAGTAAATGTTCAACACGTATTTTTGTCGGATAAGATTTATCAAGAAAGAGGGTCATTTTTGTTCCTCCTTCAACGTGAAGTAATAGGTTTTTATTTCATAAGGGTTTACCTCTACAGTTAATTGATTAGCCTTCATACCGATATATTCAGGATGTTCTTCAAGTAAATTAGTCTCATAAACTTGGTTAACATTAAAGTTCGGCTGTATTGTTAATTTGTTGCGCCCCCCTGTTGATTCATAGCAACGAACGACAACACCTTGTGAATTTTCAGCTGGTTTAACTGTATCTATAACTACATGCTCAGTATCCACGTCAATAAACGAACCTTTTGATGGTAAACTTCCAACATGGGATTCCGTCGATTTAATCACTACAGGTTGATTAAGCTCATGTCCTGCTCTGACAGTTAATCCTGATTTCCAGTCATTTTGATGCGGATAAAGTGAATAAGTAAAAGCATGTTTACCAATATCTGAATTAGGATCTGGCCATTTTGGTGCACGCAGCAATGATAGTCGAATGGTTCGATCTTTTATATCGTAACCATACTTAGAGTCGTTAAGTAAGCTTACCCCATAATTTGTGTCTGATAAGTCAGCAAAGCGATGACCACATACTTCAAATTGCGCTTGTTCCCAACTGGTATTCTTATGCGTTGGCCTTTCAATTGTACCAAACGGAATTTCATAAGTTGCTTTCTGTGTATAAATGTTAACTGGGAAAGCTACTTTTAGTAATTTATGCTCTTCTTTCCAATCCACATCGGTTCTAAAATCTATGCGTTTATTTACATGTGAAAAAATGATGTCTTGAGTCATCGTTGAATGTTCGAACGCATACGAAAATGTAATAATATCTTCTAATTCTGAACTTTGTTTAACGATAACATTTTCTAATGTCACTGAATCGATAGGGTATGAATCGTACTCAGGATCAATATCCCAAGCATCCCAATAAAGAGGCCGATCATGGTAAAGTTGAAATGAATTCATCGTTTTACCTTCTTGAACTAATTCACGGTTAGCCTCTTTATCAATTAATGAAACGATTTCACCGCCTTTATTCCATTTAACACGATAGAAAGGGGTTTCCCAATCTCCATTAAATGAAATCATTTCTTCACTAGCAACGTTTCGATGCTGATTCTCAACCAGATAAATAACTTTATAGCCGAATGCGGGAACATCTGTTACATTAATCGTTATTTCTATTTGATCATGATCTAGTGAACGAACAGTGTGTGTATACACCAGTCCTTCACTATCTTTAACTTGAATGGTCTGATGTTCTTTATTAACGTTAATCTTTATCATTGCGTCACGCGTCCATGAAAGACTATTAAAGATAACATATGGTTTTCCATCACTCCGAGTATCAATGAGAGCGGTAAGATAATCAATTGCTCGGTGTCTGATGGCCTTGCCAGCACTGATAATCTGATTATAATCAATAGTTGATTGCTCATAGACCTGTGGGATTGACGTTCCCGGGATAATATCGTGGAATTGATTAAATAACAATAGACGCCATTGATCGTATAAGGTTTTAAAGTCAGGCTGTAAGCCATTAAGCATAGCGAAAGTACTCCAGATTTCTGCTTCTCTATAGAGAAGCTCTGCTTGTCGGTTTGCTTTTTTATTGTAAGCTTGAGATGTATAAGTACCGCGGTGTAATTCGAGATACATATCACCTGTCCAACAAGGAAGCTGTGGTTTAGCTTCTTTAATATTATCGAAAAATTGATGTGCGGAACTGTTAACTATTTTCGGTAGTTCAGGTAAAGTATCAGTTACGTCTAGATAACTAATCATTTCTTTCGTTACGCCACCGCCTCCATCGCCATGTCCGTATAGTAACATTTGTTCGGGATGAACGTCTTTTTGCTTATAACTTTTCCAGTGATCAGCGATTTCTTTTGGATGCGTATATTCGTTAATACCATGATTTAAATAAGAAAGCACACGTGATCCATCTATTCCTTCCCAGTAAAAGAGGTCATATGGAAATTTGTTTGTATCATTCCAATTCATCTTTGTTGTCATGAAATATTCCATATCGGCTTTTTTTAAGATTTGTGGTAGTGATGCACAATAACCGAAAGTGTCAGGAAGCCACTCAATGCGTGGTTTAATGCCAAATTCGGTCTCATAGAAAGAGAGTCCATAAAGTAATTGACGTACGAGTGATTCTCCCGAAGGAATATTTAAATCTGGTTCAACCCACATCCCACCTACCAATTCAAATCGTCCACTTGAAATATGCTCTTTAACACGATTAAAGACATCAGGGAAATGTTCTTTTATATCAGCAAAAGCTTTAGGTTGACTCTGGGCATAAGTGAAATTAGTGTTTCTATCAAGTAATGTACTCATCGTTGAAAACGTACGACTGCATTTTCGAACAGCTTCTTTTGCTGGCCAAAGCCATGCTAGGTCAATATGAGATTGTCCAACCATATGAATGGTTCCACTGGAGGGTTTAGTTAATGCTTTCAATTGCGCTGTGAGTTGATCCGTTTGTTCTTTAATAAAAACGTAATCCGACCATTTATTTGCTTCGATATTTTCATTTTGATTTGCAAATTGATCCAGCACTTGAAAAATTTCTATTCTAGTCATGTGATTTTCAGGCAATAAAGCGATGGATTCTAAGTAAGTTCTAAGTAAGAAAATAAGCTTTTCTAATGGTTTATTTCTAGCGATGAGTCTATTATTTATTAGATATAAATCGGCTGGATGATGTTCTGCCGGTTCGTTCTGTTCGTTTAAGTGGTCTTTTGCTTGAGCAATGGGTTGATAGAGCTCTACAGATAAATGAATCGTTGATGACTCACTTTTTGGTAAAGGAACATAATCACGATTACGATCAATACCGTGATAGGGCTTTCCGTTTATAGATACAAGTGCTTCATGAAGTGTTCGTTGAGCTGGATTCCCAAACGTTAATTGCAAACCAAAATCGGTTTGATCCCAATGTTCAGGTATCCTTACTTCCTGTTCCATAAATAATGTTTCACCAGATTTAATTAAATAGTCACCTGTTTGAATGGAGAGGCGATCTTCTAGGGTAGAGTAGTGACTTGGTTGAATATATATTGATCGTTTACTTTTCCATGATGCGAGTTCAATAAAATCACTAATAACTAAATGTGATAATTTTTTAATAAATCTATTTAATCGTTGCATTAGTAGATCCCTACTTTCATGTCAATGAGCTTGTAAGTGATACAAAGCTCTCAAATTTTTCGTGCGATTTTAACGTTTTAATAGTGCAGCTCCTGGTCTATCATTAAGTTACCCTCACCATTAGTGATGCTTCGATCTGAAGTCCCCGCACACTTTCATCAGCATCTGTTTGATCATAGTCATACAGTCGGTAAGTAACATCCGAGTTTTGATTAATTGATTCCCGCCTCAAGTACGCTTTTTAAATATAGGTAAAAGCAAAAGAGGCGAACTAAACACTGTATTCCTTCTGCTTGGTATGTAGAACTAGAGCAGCTGCACCAATTACACCTGCATTCTGCTCAAGTGCTGCAGGAACGATGGCAGTTTCACGATTATCAGGATTTAAAGTGTATTGTTGAACATAGTCACGAATGGGATCAAATAAACTGTCGCCAACTTTTGATACCCCCCCACCAATAATGATTTTATTAGGTTCAAAGGTGTTGATTAAGGTGACGCAAGCAGCACCTAATGTTTGAAAGACTGAATCAAGATAAGAAATGATCTCGTTATGGTTTGACTGATATAATGAAAAGACTTCTTTAGTTGCTAATGGTTTCCCAACAATTTTCGATCCTTCCCTAGCAATAGCTGTACCAGAGGCAATGTGCTCCAAACAGCCTCGTTGACCACAAACACATTGACCAAATGCAGGGTTTATGACGGTATGACCAAAGTCGCCAGCATTTCCTTTAGCACCAGTTAATAATGCATTGTTTGTATATATGCCTGCCCCAATGCCAGTACTAATGGTTAAATAAATAAAATCAGATTCTGACTGACCTGCACCAAGCCACTTTTCAGCTAATGCAGCGGCACTTGCATCATTTTCAAAAAAGATAGGGAGATTGAAATGTTTTTTCATCTCAGCCACGATAGGTACATTTCGCCATTGTGGTAAGTTTGGTGGGTAAGTAATCACCCCTTTTTTTGTATTAATAGGTCCAGGAGCGCCAATTCCGATACCTAAAATTTCACTTAATGCAGTATGTGCTCTGTCTAATAGTTGTAAGGTGTGTTGATAAATTTGTCCAATCATCTTTGTTGGTTTTATTGATTGATCAGTTGGAATCGTTTTTGTAGCTAGTAGTTCTCCTTCAATGGATATTAATCCAATTGCAATTTTTGTACCTCCAATATCAATCCCAATTATTTTAGTCAATTTAAATGACCTCCTCTGTATGCTTTGATAAAACGAACCTTCAATCTGTGGGCGGAGGGCTACAGGACGTGGCGGTCTTAGTCTGTAAGCCTTCTTAAAGATGTGGCGGTTTTAGTCTACGATCTTACCCGCCTAAATAGATTTAGCTCTGTTCTCTATTTTGAGGTGGGTGTGTGATAAATGAAAACGCTTAAAGAGAACCTTTATTTAACTCTATAAGTCTATTGGATAGAGTACAATATGTTGAATCGGCAAATTCTTGTCTTTATAAAATCCTGCACCTGTAAATCATAAGAAAGTATGTATCAAGTTCTTTGTAAGGGCTTTCTATTATTACATACTGGTCAAAAAAAACACAGATATTCCTTTTGAAACCCTTGTTATTAGTGAATTCTTAAAAGCGTATTAGATGGAAAAGAACAATAAAGAAAATCAACATATTGCAACAATTATTGTATACGCTTACATTTAAGTTAGAAAAGCAAAGGCAAGGAAAAGAAAAACGAAAAAGGTTTAGGAGGCTTTAATTATGAAAGAAGTTGTGCCACCCATATCCCCAGCAACGGTTATTGGGAATAAAAAAAAGAAAAACAGAAAGATAATACAAAATTGGCAGCTATACTTATTTATTTTGCCAACCGTTCTATACTTCATAATATTTAAGTACATACCAATGTATGGGATTCAAATTGCATTTAAAGATTACGTTCCTACATTAGGGTTTACTGGAAGTGAATGGGTAGGTTTCGAACATTTTACTCGTTTTTTTAATTCCTATTATTTTTGGGATCTCATTAAAAATACATTAGGTATTAGCATTTACGAGTTAGCTGTAGGCTTTCCGTTACCGATTATACTAGCTTTACTGCTTAATGAGGTTAAAGATAGTGTTTATAAGCGAACGGTTCAAACCGTAACGTATGCCCCACATTTTATTTCGGTAGTTGTCATTGCGGGTATGATTATTGCATTTTTATCTCCAACAACAGGTATTATAAACAGTTTTATTCAATTGCTTGGATTTGAACCTATTTCATTTATGAGCGATCCCAAATGGTTTAAAACCGTTTATGTATTTTCAGGCGTATGGCAAAGTACAGGATGGGGAACGATCATTTACTTATCAGCCCTCTCAGGTGTAGATCCACAACAACATGAAGCAGCTATTATTGATGGGGCCACACGTTTACAACGTATTTTCTACATTAATATACCGACTATTATTCCAACCATGACGATCCTTTTAATTATGAACCTAGGTAATATTATGGCAATGGGTTTTGAAAAGATTTTACTTCTACAGAATCCTTTAAATAAATCTGCATCTAATGTGATTGCAACATTCGTTTATGAAACGGGTTTATTAGACACTCAATACAGCTTTGCGGCAGCAGTTGGTCTATTTAATGCTGTAATTAATGCGGCACTTCTAATTACAGTTAACTATATTGCTAAGAAAACAAGCGAGACAAGCTTATGGTAAGGGGGGCGTTATAGTGGATATTAATAAAATTAACGAAACGAAAGCAGATAAAATGTTTATGGGTTTTGTTTACTTTGCTTTAACCTTTGCATTAATCGTTGTACTTTACCCGTTAATATACATCATAAGCGCATCAATTAGTGACCCTGCAGCTGTTAACTCAGGAGAGATGTGGTTGTGGCCGAAAAATGTTACTTTAGAAGGTTACCGAATTATATTGCAAAATGATGCTATTTGGCGGGGCTACATCATGACTATATTTTATACGGTGTTCGGTACAATGATTAACTTAGTCTTTACGATTCCTACAGCATATGCATTATCAAGGAAAGACTTTTATGGTCGTCGTATCTTTACGATCATGTTTGTTTTAACTATGTTTATTGACGGTGGTCTTATTCCGACATATTTAGTTGTTAGGAATTTAGGGTTAATTGATACAGTGTGGGCAATGGTGTTACCAAATGCTGTAGCATTATGGAACATTATTATTACACGTGTTTATTTCCAGTCAACCATTCCTAGAGGGCTCGAAGAGGCAGCGACAATTGATGGAGCCTCAAACTTTAAATTATTCATCAAAATTATTCTTCCACTATCAGCTCCAATAATTGCTGTTATGGCTTTGTTCTATGGTGTAGGCCATTGGAACAGCTACTTTAATGCTTTGATTTATTTATCCGATCGAAGCTTATATCCGCTTCAATTAGTTTTAAGAGAAATTTTAGTATTACAAGAGATGTCATCCAACAATCTGAACATGTCGGGTCAAGTGGCTGAGTTCCTTCACAGTCAGCAGCAACTAGCTGCCATTATTAAATATGGTGTCATGATTGTATCAACATTACCCATTATCGCTGTTTATCCATTCTTGCAAAAGTACTTTGTTAAAGGGGTAATGATTGGTTCGATTAAAGAATAAAACAAAAAATGTATGTGGTTAAGGAGGTGATTATTACATATTCAAGTAAGACCTTTTTACAAATAGTGAAATGCACTTTAAAGCAGATTGAGAGGGGTAAAAAGATGAAGAAATTAATGCTGTTTTTCGTACTCGTT
The DNA here is from genome assembly GCF_016908375.1 of Amphibacillus cookii. Taxonomy (GTDB): domain Bacteria; phylum Bacillota; class Bacilli; order Bacillales; family Amphibacillaceae; genus Amphibacillus_C; species Amphibacillus_C cookii. Next base: position 171,655 of record NZ_JAFBDS010000004.1, on the reverse strand, counting down.
TTTATAGGATTGACCATTGTTGCATGTGGTTCTGATGACGAATCAGGAAATGGAAATGATGCGTCAAGCAATGAAGAAACAGGTAGTGAAGGTGTAAATAAAGAAGGCTTTCCGATTGTTGATGAAGAAATTACGCTATCTTTAATGGCCCCAGGTACAGGTATTGAAGAGTGGGATAATATGGTTACTTTACAGCAATACTCAGAAATGACAAATATTAATTTTGACTATATTACACCACCAATGAGTGATTTTCAGACGCGTTTAAACTTAGCGTTTGCTAGTCAGGATCTTTCTGATATTATCTTTGCGGCAGGTACAGGTAATTTAACGCCTGGTATGGAAGTGGACTACGGACGCCAAGGTGTATTAATACCATTAAACGATCTCATTGATGAATATGCACCAAACTTACGTGCATTAATGGATGAAAACCCAGAGATTGAGCGTTCAATAACCACACCAGATGGTAACATCTACTCACTACCATTTATCAATAATCACCCAACTGCCGTCTGGCCACGTGGTCCATTATGGTATAAAGGAGATTGGCTACAAAATCTAGGTGTTGAAGAATTGCCGAAAACGGTTGATGAGTTCTATGATCTACTTGTTCGTTTCAGGGATGAAGATCCAAATAATACAGGACAAGATGACACCATTCCTCTAACGGATGTTCAAATGAATAGTAGTCGTGCTTGGTTGATGGCTGCTTTTGGTATGAAAGAGTGGGGTATTGAGGAACATGATGGTGAAGTAAGGTATGCACCATCATCCGAAAACTATAAAGCATATTTAGAATTTATGAATCGATTATATGAAGAAGAATTACTTGATCCAGAGACATTCTCTCAAGCAGATGAACAAAAGAAAGCAAAAGGGCAAGAAAACCGTATTGGTCTATTCCCCGACTGGTTCTCATTCTTTACAACAGGTCAAAGTGAAGAAGAAGCAATTGAAAATCCAATGTTCCAACCATTAACAAGCGATGTATCACCCGAACTTATTGTACCAGGTAACCCAGGGATTTCACGTGGTACTTTCTCAATTACAAGTTTAAATGAACATCCAGAAGCAACGATGCGTTGGATTGATTACTGGTATTCAACAGAAGGGCGCGACTTCTTTGATAAAGGGCCAGAAGGTTATATTTGGGAATTGGGAGAAGATGGCATGCGCGTTCCATTAGATCCGCCAGAAGGCTATGACTCTTCTGAAGACTACCGGGCGACATTGACACCAGCTTATGGTATTACAGCACCAATGTTAGGAGATTTAGTTGAAAATGAACCGCGCTCTGACTTTGAACTGTTTATATTTTCAGAAACTGAAGCAAAAATCACGCCATATGCTGAAACACCATTCCCACTGGTTTATTTAACTGATGACGAGCAAAGTACTGTCAATACAATTCAACAAGATTTAAACTCATATGTTGAACAAATGGAAGCACGCTTCATTACCGGTGTTGAGCCCTTATCAAATTGGGATGATTATGTACAAACAATTGAAAGTATGAATCTTGAAGAATACGTTCAAATTCATCAAGAGGCATATGATCGCTGGGCACAAAATTAATTAATAATAGTCAAGTTAATCAAGGCTCGGAAGTGTATATTCGAGCCTTGATCCTTAAGTAAAGGAGGATGTCTGTTGTTTTTTACAATTGATAAATTAAATAATCGGATTCAAGAGATAAATACATACCGTTATCGGAACATAAAACCTATTGAAAGCTGGCGATTTACTGAAGATAGGGAAGCAAATATTGGACAATATCCGATCGGTGAAACAGCTGAGACTGTTACGGTAAAGCTTGGTGATCACTGGAAAGGACGCGACTTATATGCTTGGTTATCCCAGACTGTAAGTGTTCCAAAGGCGTGGGAAAACCAGCGCATTGTTGGTTTATTTGATTTTGGACAAACCGGTGGAGGAAACAATTCTGGATTTGAATCTTTGTTATTTGTCAATGATCAGCTTTATCAAGGTGTTGATTCAAATCACAAAGAAATTTTCTTTAAAGACGTGGCTGGTGAAGTGTTAAAGCTTGATTTTCGTTTGTGGAGTGGTCTAGAGGGTGGCGGTGCACCACGCGAGCAAGAATATCAGTTCAAACAGGCAGCAATAGCATACCTAGACCATCAGGTTGACCAACTTTATTTTGATGCTTGGACAGCTATTGAAACGATAAAAACCTTAGATGACCATGTCCCTGTTAAACAACAATTAACCCAAGCATTAGATGATGCATTGAAACAAGTTAATTGGCTAAATAAAGGGTCAGATGCATTTTATGATTCGCTATACGATGCTCAAGGATTATTAGAAAAAAGGCTTCAAGACATCGGCAAACAGAGTGATGTTATTTACCGTAGTGTAGGTCATACACACATAGATGTGGCGTGGTTATGGCAACTAAAACATACGCGCGAGAAATCAGCCCGTTCTTTTTCAACTGTATTAAGGTTGATGGAAGCGTATCCCGAATATTTATTCTTACAAAGTCAACCGCAATTATATGAGTACATCAAAGAGGATTACCCCGAACTTTACCAAGAAATCAGAGAACGGATTGAAGAAGGACGCTGGGAAGCTGATGGTGGAATGTGGCTTGAGTCTGACTGTAATATTCCTTCTGGAGAATCACTCGTTCGTCAAATAATGCTTGGGAAACGCTTCTTAAAAAATGAGTTTGGTAAGGACAGTACGTTCCTATGGTTACCAGACGTGTTTGGTTATAGCTGGGCCCTGCCACAGATTCTGAAAAAATCAGGTATTGATTCCTTTATGACAACGAAAATTAGTTGGAGTCAGTATAACAGAATGCCTCACGATACCTTTAAGTGGCGAGGTATTGATGGAAGTGAAATTTTGACACACTTTATTACGACAATTGAGCCCTGGCCTGAATCTCGATACTACACGTACAATGGCTACTTGGAGCCAAAGGTATTACAAGAAACGTGGAAAGAATATAAAGATAAGCCACTGAATAACGAGTTGTTACTATCATATGGTTATGGCGATGGTGGCGGTGGTGTAAACCGTGCGATGTTGGAGATTCAGCGTAGTATGGGTAAAATGCCAGGGTTACCACATATTAAGCCTTCGCGTGCTAAGGACTTCTTTGACCAATTGCACAAGACTGTAGATGAAAGCGATGCGTATGTGCACACCTGGGATGGTGAGCTTTATTTAGAATTTCACCGAGGGACATATACCTCTCAAGCTTACATGAAAAAAATGAACCGTAAGCTTGAACTACTTTACCGTGATACAGAGTGGTTAAATGTTTGGCGAATGATTGAGCGTAATCAGTACGATCGGTATCCGAACGCACAGTTAACGAAAGGATGGAAAACCATTTTACGCAATCAATTCCATGATATTATTCCAGGCTCTTCAATTAAAGAAGTATATCAAGACGCAAAGGCCGAATATGAAGAAGCAGAAATAATTGCACTTACTTCATTAAAAGATGCACAAAACGATCTTCTTGAAAAAAATGCACAAGCCTATACTATCTATAATAGTTCATCATTTGTAAGAGATGCACTTGTTGATATTTATGATGAACATGAACCTTCTGGTTACTGGACAGATCAGAATAATGCCTTACTTGATGCACAGTATTCAGAAGGTAAATGGGTGGTACATGCGGAAGATATTCCGATTTTCGGTACAAAAACGATTGCTTTTCATAAAGGCAAATCACCAATAGATGAAGCTGCTACCTTTGATGTTGATAAACAGAGCTTATCAACGCCGTTTTATGATATTGCTTGGGATGAAACAGGTCAGTTAATAAAGATTTTTGATAAGATGGCTAATCGTTCCGTATTAAAGGAAAATGAAAAAGGTAATACATTACAAATATTTGAAGATAAGCCGTTGATGTTTGATGCTTGGGATATTGATATTTTTTATCAAGAAAAAGGTGAAGTCGTTACTGATCTTCGTTCAGTTGAGGTCGTTGAGTCTACCGACTTACGCATCATTATTTCTTTCACTTGGCATTATAACAAGTCTGTGATTACACAACGTATGGTTGCTTACAAGCATGATCGACGCCTTGATTTTGAAACAGACGTAGATTGGCAAGAGCGCCAACGCTTCCTAAAAGTAGCTTTTCCAGTTAATGTTCGTCACAGGGAGGCAACATATGACATCCAATTTGGAAATGTTACGCGACCAACACATTGGAATACAAGTTGGGACTGGGCCCGCTTTGAAACAGTAGGACATCAATGGGCTGATTTATCAGATGCCGGCTATGGTGTAAGCTTAATCAATGATTCGAAATACGGTTACGACATTAAAGATCATGTGATGCGTTTATCACTACTTAAAGGCGCCACATACCCAGATCCAGATAGTGATCTTGGCGAGCATACCTTTACTTACTCACTTTACCCACATGAAGGAGATTGGCGCCAAGGACAGACTGTATTTACAGCGTGGGAACTAAATAATCCATTGGTGGCTACTAAAGGATTAGCATCCGCAAAATGCAATCAATTATTTGAAGTCGCCAATGACCATATTATGGTTGATGCAGTTAAAAAAGCAGAAGATAGAGCTGCCATTATTATTCGTATCCATGAATTTGAAGGGAAATGTGGACCTATAGCAATAAAGTCACCTTATGTATTCAAATCTTATCAAGAAGTGAATTTAATGGAAGAACCGATTGGCGAATGGCATGAAGAAGAAAGTATTAAAGATGTGATAAACCCATATGAAATAAAAACATATCAAGTCTTTTTCTAGAAAATAACGATAGAGTACGTGCGTACTCTATCTCTTACATAACTGAAAAGCGAGGGAATCGATATGTCAAAAAAGAAAACGATCCATATCATCTCACATACTCACTGGGATCGCGAGTGGTATTTACCTTATGAAAAACATCATTATTTATTAGTTCAAACGATCGATCAATTGTTAGACACTTTAGCAACTGATCCTAACTTTAAAAGCTTTCATTTAGATGGTCAAACAATTATTCTGGAAGACTATTTACAAGTTCGTCCAGAGAAAAGAGAACAAATTAAAACGTTTATTGAGGAAGGACGGATTCAAGTTGGACCATGGTACATTCTTCAAGATGAATTTTTAACAAGTAGTGAAGCGAATGTTCGCAACCTACAATACGGCATGAGAGACGCTCGGAAATGGGGTGGGTTAAGCAAAATAGGATATTTTCCTGACTCTTTTGGAAATATCGGTCAAGCACCACAAATTTTGAAGCAAGCAGGTATTAGAACAGCCGCATTTGGACGTGGTGTGAAGCCGACCGGATTTAACAATGCGGTCATTGATGCAGATGAATATGAATCGCCTTATTCAGAAATGAAGTGGCAATCGCCAGATGGAACAGAAGTGACAGGTATATTGTTTGCAAATTGGTACTGCAATGGTAATGAAATTCCGGTAGATGAGGAGAAGGCTCGTAAATACTGGAAGCAACACATTAAAAATTTAGAGAAGTTTGCTTCGACTAGTCAGATGTTGATGCTCAACGGTTGTGATCATCAACCGATTCAGACAAACTTATCTGAAGCTATTGAAGTCGCCAATCAGCTTTATCCAGATTATCAATTTATCCATTCGTCATTTAACGAATATGTTGAATCGCTTGAAAAAGAATCAAGTAGTGAACTGAAAGTAGTCAAAGGCGAATTACGCTCACAAAAAACGGATGGTTGGGGAACCTTAGTTAACACGGCTTCATCGCGTGTTTATCTAAAACAGATGAATCAAAAGGTACAGACGCTACTAGAAAAAATAGCAGAACCACTAGCAACTTTTTGTTACTTACATGATGAGCATTATGACCACGATTTATTTAGCTATGCATGGAAAACATTGATGCAAAATCATCCGCATGACAGTATTTGCGGGTGTAGTGTGGATGAAGTACATGATGAAATGGTCACACGCTTTAAAAAGAGTGAGCATTTCACTGAGATGATGATTAATCAGAGCGTAGAGCATTTAGTTTCAGCAATTGACACAAGTGTATTTAAACATGATGAGCCTGTATATCCTTTTGTTGTTTTTAATACGACAGCAACAAACAAAACAGAAGTCACAGAGGTCATAATTGATCTCGCTAGACAGTACTATCGCGATGGTGTCAATAAGAAGGCGTTACAAGCAATCGATTGTGAGGGCTATATCGTTATTGATGAAGCAAATAATAAATATCCAGTTGCCATTAAAGATCATGGCTTAGTTTTTGATTATGACTTGCCCCTCAATCAGTTTAGACAACCTTATATGGCACGACGAGTAACGGTTCGTTTTGAGACGAGAGACTTACCTGAGTTAGGCTATAAGACTTTTGCTTTAATTAAAGGTGAAACGTCAAACAACACGTTAGTTATAGGGAAACAAAGGATGGAAAATAAACACCTTATTGTAGACATTTTAGATAATGGTTCCTTTAATTTAACGGACAAGCAAAGTGGTCATTGCCATGAAGGCTTAAATGTTTATGAAGATACAGGTGATATTGGAAATGAGTATATGTATAAAGCAACAAGTGACTGTATTGCATGTACTACAGAAAACGAAACAGCAACAATTGAACTAATTGATGATACACCTGTTTCAGCAACTTATAAAGTGACACATCATTGGTCATTACCAGAAGGTGCAGCAGATACGTTAGATCACGAACAACGAGAATGGGTTTGGTTTACAAATCGCGATTCAGACCGTGCCTTAAAAGAAGTTGCTTTTACGATAGAAACCATGATTACGTTAACATCAACAAGCAAGTATGTCGATGTTAAAACAAACTATAATAACACGGTAAAAGATCATCGTCTTCGTGTTCTTTTTCCGACAAAGGTCAAAGCTAATTATCATTACTCAGATAGTGTATTTGAAATAGCTAAACGCTCAAATAAACCGAGTGAGCAATGGGAAAATCCAGATCATTCACAACACCAGCAAGTATTTGTCGACTTAAGTGATGAAAACCAAGGACTTTGTATTGCCAACAAAGGGTTAAATGAGTATGAAATCTTGCAGGAAGAACAACAAAAAATTGCGATTACGTTACTTCGTGCTGTTGGTGAAATGGGCGATTGGGGCTATTTCCCAACACCGAAAGCGCAGTGTTTAGATGAGCAAATGGTTGAATATCGGATTATCCCACATGGCGGGGGAAAGGAGCGCTTTAAAGCCTATCAAACAGCATACCAATTCCAAGTACCATCCGTAGCAAAAGAAACGAAAATACAGACGGGTACATTGCCAACGTCACATTCATTTATTCAATTGAGACAGAATGAAGCACTCAGCTACTCATCATTAAAAGTTTCAGAAGAAACGGGTGATGTGATGTTGCGATTTGCAAATTTGGATGAAAAATCTAATAAACTAACACTTAATACGGCACTTGATTGTTATCGAAGTGATGTCATTGAACGTCAACATGATCTGCTAGTTACAAAACAAGTTGAGTTAGTTGGTTTTGAGATTCTTACTGTGGGTATAAGACCTAAATAACAAGACAAGAAATGAGGGGGAAAAACATGAATGAGGGCATACCGGAATCGATGCAATCGTTGATCGAAAAAGTGAAAGCGCATTATCAAGATAACCCGAAAATTGGACGGATGTTTGAGAAAGCTTTTAAGAATACGTATGAGACAACAATTCGAGAAGATGGAGATAAAACGTTTGTTATTACAGGAGATATCCCTGCGATGTGGCTAAGGGATTCTGCTGCGCAAGTACGTCCTTATTTAGTTTTGGCTGAAAAAGATCTTACGTTTGCAAGGCTTGTTGCGGGTGTAGTTCGACAACAATTTGAATTCATTAAGCATGATGTATATGCAAATGCATTTAACCAAGAGCCAAATGGAGAGCGATATCATGATGATGAAACGGAAATGACAGATTGGATGTGGGAGCGAAAATATGAAATTGATTCACTTTGCTACCCTATTCAATTAGCTTATCTCTATTGGAAATCAACAACAAAGACAGATGTATTTAATGATGTATTTGTAGAAGCAGTGAGAAAAATTATTAAGACGTGGAAAGTTGAACAACATCATGAAGAACAGTCAGCTTATTACTTTAGGCGAGATAATTGTCCAGAACAGGATACGCTATCTCATGAAGGTAAAGGGGCATCTGTGCAATATACAGGTATGACTTGGAGCGGTTTCCGACCAAGTGATGATGCTTGTCAATATGGCTATTTAATTCCGTCAAATATGTTTGCAGTTGTTGTGTTGGGTTATTTAGCCGAAATTGCAGAAGCGGTCTTAAGCGATTCTGAGTTAAAAGAGGAAGCCTTAAACCTAGCCCACGAAATAGATGAGGGTATAAAAAAATTTGGCGTTGTGCATCACCCTAAGCATGGTGTTATTTACGCTTATGAAACCGATGGTTATGGTCGGCATGTGTTGATGGATGATGCAAATGTGCCCAGTTTGCTATCAATACCTTACTTAGGCTATACAGATATAACTGATCCCATTTATCAAAATACGAGGCGCTTCTTATTAAGTAAGGACAATCCTTATTACTATGAAGGGACAATTGCTAAAGGTATTGGTAGTCCACATACACCATCTTCTTATATTTGGCATATGGCATTAGCGGTTCAAGGTATGACAGCAATTGATGAAATAGAACGCGAACGATTACTTGAGGTATTTAAAGAAACAGATGCAGGTACAGAGTTAATGCATGAAGGATTTCATGTAGATAACCCATCCCAATTTACGCGCCCTTGGTTTTCTTGGGCAAACATGATGTTTAGTGAATTTCTGTTAATGAAAATGGGCGTAATCGTAAAAGACAGCCCATTGGCAAAACAGAAATGGGCGATGTGAGGGATCAAATCTTAGTTGAAGATTATCGAAATAATGGGTTGGAAAATAAGGATCTTGGTCACATTTGTGCTATTGCAGATCAATTTTTAAGAGATATCTATTATGAAAACGAAGTGACACTTCAACGGTTGGATCGTAATAGCAAAGTATCATTATTGAATGATAATGATGAAGTAGTGTAGAAAAACGTGTATGCTTTCATTTACAACATATTAAATAAAGGAGTGAAAATGTGAAAATTGGATTAAGCACATACAGTTTGCTGGACGCAATGAATGCAGGTGAGATGGATATTCTTGATGTGGTTACATGGATTAAAGAAACTGGATTTGATCATATGGAAATCGTACCCTATGGCTTTAGCTTAGTAGATAATTTACAGCTTGCTGACCGAGTGCGTGACAAAGCCAAAGAGCTTGGCCTTGACTTATCTAATTATGCATTACCAGCTAACTTTGTTCACGACACGCGTGAAGCGTTCTTGGCAGAAGTAGACAGGTTAAAGCAACATGTTGATCTACTTCATCGCATGGGCATTAAACATATGCGTCATGATGTCACCTTATTCACCTTACCGAAAGAGAAGCGAACAATAAGCTATTTCGAAGCTAATTTAGATCAAATTATTGAAGGTAGTCAGTTGTTAGCTGATTATGCTAAACAATTTGGTATCACGACGACAATCGAAAATCATGGTATGGCTGTTCAACATAGTGATCGTGTTCTCCGTGTCCTTGAGAAAGTAAATCGAGAGAACTTTAAAGCGACATTAGATGTCGGTAACTTTCTTTGTGTTGATGAAGATCCACTTGTCGGTATTAAAAAATTATTACCTCATGCTTCGTTAATTCACTATAAAGATTTTTATCGCAAACCATACTATGAACCACCGGTAAATGGGAAGTGGTATGACACAGCAAGTGGAAATTATATTAGGGGAGCCATTGTTGGACAAGGTGACTTAAATTTAGTTGAGGCGACAAAGCTAATTAAACAATCAGAATATGATGGTTATATTACGTTAGAGTTTGAAGGCATGGAAGAATGTCGAATGGCGAGTCGACTAGGACTGGAGTACCTAAACCATCTATGCGAGATAATAGAATAGGAGGGAGTCAATGTATCATATTCATGTAATTGGAGAAAACAGCAATACAATCAAAGATGCTACAGCACGCTTAATAAAAGAAGTAAATCATTATCCGTCGTTAGCAATATGGAACAGTTCAGAACAAGAAGAGACAATACCTGTATATTATCTTGCTGATTATATGCCAAGTATGGATTTCATCAAGCAAACTTTAGATGAAGATATACAGCTAGTTTTACCACTTACCGCTTTACAGTCTCGCGCGCATTATCAAGAAATAAAAGACAGAGCTAATCAATTAAATGCAAGGCTTTTTTGGATTAACCCATATGCTATTAACCCGCATTTTCAAGCAATTAAGCAGCAGTTAAGTAAAGTGGATTTCGGTAAGGTTGCTACGAATCGAATTTTAGTTAAAGCACCTCATCAAGGGCACAGTTTATTTTATCAAGACGTGTTGGGTCTTTTCATCTGGCTTGAGGAAGTATTTACACCAATTTCAAGGGTTACAACGTTAACGAAAAAGTCAGCAGGAGTAGAAGCGCTTCTCATGTCTGTTTTACATGCACAAGGCACACTATCAAACCTTCAATTTGTAAGTACAAGTCAAGGGTCGAATATAGAGATTGAAGTTTGCGGACAACACGCTATGTTAGTCCAAAAAAGCAGTACGGCAAATGGTGCTATTCTTTATAAGAATGGAAAAGCGTCTATCGATTCTCTAGAAATAAGAACACAAACACGAAATGAGTTGGATTTTATTCTGTATATGTTAGAAGAGGGCACAGAAGCGGACATAATTGAGCGAGCTTTGTTAGTAACAGAAGCAGCTGAAAAATCAAGTATACAAAAGAAACCTCTTCAATTGAAAGGTGGCAGTTCCGTATGAAGTTAGCGATTTTGAGCTTTGCTCATATGCATGCACATAGTTATGCTCAGGCAATTACCCGACAACAAGGCGTCGAACTTCTTGGGATTTGGGATGATGATCATTCAAGGGGAAAGGAGGCTGCAAACACTTACAGAACCGTATTTTATGAAAACCTGGATTCACTATTAAAGACGAATATTGATGCCGTAATTATTTGTAGTGAAAATGTGAATCATAAACCATTAGTTGTTCAAGCAGCTGAACATAAAAAGCATATTCTTTGTGAAAAGCCTATCTCTACAGAAATTGATGATGCCAAGGTAATGATTGAAGCATGTAAAATCAATAATGTAATATTACAAATGGCATATCCTGTACGATTTATACCAGCAGTCGAAGCGGCTATTGAAAAAGTTCAAGCAGGTGAGATTGGCGATATTATTGCGATTAATGCTTCAAATCACGGACAAATGCCAGGTAGCTGGTTTGTTGAGAAAGAAAAGTCAGGCGGCGGGGCAGCAACCGATCACATCGTTCATATTATGGATGTTGTAAGAGTGATGTTACAAGCTGAAGCTGAAGCTGTTTATGCTTATTTAGATACACTATTCTATCCAATTGATGTTGAAGATGCTGGTCAAGTAATGATTGAAATGGGGAAAGGGACTATTTTAAATATTGATCCCAGCTGGTCTCGTCCTAGAACATTCCCAACGTGGGGTGATGTTTTAATGGAGATTGTTGGTACAAAAGGTACCATATCTGTCGATGGTTTTAAAGATGCAACGATTTACTACAATGATGCTGACTGTCAAGTGAGTCACTTACCATGGGGAATTGATATGGATGAAGCATTAATAAGAGACTTTATTGATTGTTTAAAAACTAAACGCGAACCGACAATTAGTGGTGAAGATGGATTACGCACATTAGAAGTCGTTAAAGCCGCTTACCAAGCAAATGATGAAAGCGCTTTCGTTAAAGTTTTAAAAGAGGAGGTTTAATATGAAGTTCGGCATTAGCTCATATAGTTTACACCAAGCCATGAATGAGGGTAAGATGACCATTTTAGATATGATTGCTTGGGCTAAGAAACAAGGGGCAGAGCACGTTGAAATTGTACCACTAGGATTTGACTTAATTAATCAACCGGACTTAATTAATCAAATTAAAGAAAAAGCAGAAATTGAAGCTATTTGTTTATCAAATTATGCTATCGGTGCAGATTTTCTGAAGTCAGGTCAAGCGTTAAAAGACGAAATTGAACGGGTCAAAACGCATGTTGATATTATGCATCAGTTGGGGATTAAACATATGCGTCATGATGTAGGTTTTCTTGAACCTGAAGAGGCAACTACTGAGCGCTTTCAGGCTGACTTAGAGCGCATTGTATTAGGGTGTCGAGAGGTTGCAGATTATGCTCAAGAATATCAAATTACAACGAGTCTTGAAAATCATGGATACTATATTCAGCATAGCGATCGTGTACGGACAATCATTGAGTCTGTAAACCGTCCAAACTTTAAGTTGACTTTAGATGTAGGTAATTTCCTCTGTGTTGATGAGGACCCTGTTGTTGCTGTTAAAAACAGTCTACCTTATATGTCTATGTTACACTTGAAAGATTTTTATTATCGCAAAACAGATCAATCACTAGGATTAGGCTTTTTCCCGACAAAGTTCGGTCATCAACTTCGGGGTGCGATTACCGGGCAAGGTGATGTTGATTTGTGTAAGATACTAAAACTAGTGAAACAGGTAGAGTATGACGGATTTGTGTCGATTGAGTTTGAAGGTATTGAAGACTGTCAAATGGGAACTAAGCAAGGATTAGATTTAATGAAATCACTATACAAAGTCATTTAGGGAGTGGAAATATGGAAAAGGTGAGAGTAGGTATTATTGGAGCAGGTTCTATTTCAGATATGCATTTTCAATCTTATATCCATCACGAAGCTGTAGAACTGGTAGCGGTGTGTGATTTAAATGAAGCTCGTGCAATGGCGAAAGCGGAGCAATATAAAATTGAAAAGATTTATACAGATTACCATGAATTATTGAAGAATGAAGATGTTGATGCGGTGAGTATTTGTACTTGGAACAACTCGCATGCTGAGATAGCAATCGCTGCACTGGAACATAATAAACATGTTTTAGTGGAAAAGCCATTAAGCAAGACAACAGAAGAAGCAGAAAAGATTCGAGAAGTAAGTCGAAAATCAGATAAAACATTGCAAGTAGGTTTTGTTCGCCGATTCGCTACAAACACAGAAGTGTTGAAAAAGTTTATTGATGCGGGTGATTTAGGTGAGATTTACTATGCAAAAGCATCATCTCTTCGCGTGTTAGGAAATCCAGGCGGATGGTTTAGTGATGTCGAACGTTCTGGTGGCGGTCCACTCATAGATATTGGCGTTCATGTGATTGATATCTGTTGGTACTTAATGGGGAAACCCAAAGTAAAATCTGTGAGTGGTACAGTATATCATAAGCTCGGTAATCGTTCGAATATTGAGCATAAGTCATTTTATCAAGCCGCTGACTATGATCCAAAGCAAAACAGTGTAGAAGATTTAGCAAATGCGCTTATTAAATTTGAAAATGGTGCGACGCTCATGTTAGATGCAAGCTTCGCATTACATGCTAAAGAAGATAAAACAGAAGTGCACCTGTTTGGCGATAAAGGTGGTGCTATGATTGAGCCGGAATTAAATATCTTTACAGAAAAACATAACATTTTATTAGACCTTACACCTAAAATTGATGCCCGTACCTTTGACTTTGAAAAAGGATTCCAGAATGAAATTGATCATTTTGTTGCTTGTTGTTTAGAAAAAGAGACAACGATTTCGCCAGTTGAAGATGGTATAGAGATCATGAAGATATTGGAGGCGATTTATGAATCAAGCAGAAGAGGAAGAGAAGTGCGTTTCAACTAGTTAATGGAGGGATAAGATGACAAAAAAACACTATGCGAATTGGCCTAAGGACTATCAAGATCCGAGTTGGTTCACACATGATCGTTTTGGTATGTTTATTCACTTCGGCTTATTTTCATTAGCTGCTCGTCATGAGTGGATAATGACAACGGAACAAATAACACCCGCTGATTATAAGCGGTACTTTGACCACTTTGATCCCGATCAATTAGACATTGCAGGTTGGCTTGATCAAGCTGTTGAGGCAGGAATGAAATATGTGGTGCTTACAACAAAGCATCATGAAGGCTTTGCTTTGTGGAATAGTCAATTAACGTCTTATAAAGTAACGGAAACACCATTTGAAAAAGACATTGTCCAGATTTTCGTTGATGAAGCCCGTAAACGCCAGCTGAAAATTGGTTTTTATTATTCGCTAATTGACTGGCATCATAAAGATTTTACGTTAGATGGCTTACACCCACTACGTGAGAATCAATTCGCACGTGACACAAAGGGTCAACGTCAGATGAGGAATTATCGCGAATATTTAAAGGGTCAAATCACCGAACTACTTACGAATTACGGACCCATTGATTATATGTGGTATGACTTCTCATATCCACACCGTGATTGGGGTTGGTCAAAAGGTAAAGGAAATCCTGACTGGGACGGAGAAGGCATTGAAAATCTTACGCGTTCTTTGCAACCACATATTTTAATTAACGATCGTTTAGATTTAAATAGAGGCGTAAAAACACCTGAACAATATCAACCGCATCATCCAATCGTCGAGGATGGTAAGCCTGTTTTATGGGAGGCTTGTCAGACAATGAATGAAAGTTGGGGCTATGATAAATACAATGCAAATTGGAAAAGTGTTGACCAAATCTTAAAAATGTTAGTGGATACCGTTAGTAAGAACGGAAATTTCTTGCTTAATATTGGGCCAACGGCAAGAGGTGCGATTGATGATTTAACCAAAGAGCGGTTAGATGGGATTAAAGTCTGGATGAAAAAACATGAACGGTCGATTGTTGGTTGTGAGCCAAGTGATTTTATTTCCCCCCTTGATTGCCGCTTGACACAAAAGGATGACCGGCTATATGTACACATCTTTTCTTGGCCATACCGTCATATTCACTTAAAAGATCTTCAAGGAAAAGTGTGTTATGCTCAATTCTTACATGATGGATCAGAAGTCTTCATTGAAGAATTTGATCGAAACCAAGTCATTACAAGTACAGAAACACATATTGAGGCAGGTGATATCGTACTTAAATTACCGGTCATCAAACCGGACGTCGCTATACCGGTCATTGAATTATTTATCACAGATAACCGTCCGTAAAGCGCCCGCCACGTCCTGTAGCCCTCCACCCACTAATTGAAGGTTCGTTTTATAGATTGAGCTATACTAGACGGATGAAATGAAAGGGGATGCACAAGCGATGAAAGGATTTATGAGCGTGTTTTATACGTGGGGGTTATGGTTAAGTAAAATGATGTTAATTCATTTTATCTGGTTGCTTTTAACTTTATTAGGTTTTGGTGTGTTTGGTGTATTCCCTGCAACATTTGCAGCAGCAAAAGCAATCTATCAAATAATCAAGCAAGAAGATGACCAAAACCTATATAAGGGGATCTGGAGAGACTACCGAACACATTTTATAAAGGCAAACAGTTCTGGTTTCATCTGGTTGTTTATTTCGGTATTTTTATATTTTGATTTCCGAGTTTCGGAGATCTTTATCCAATCAACAGTTATTCACTTTTTCCTTGTTATGGTTGGCTTTGTCGCAGTGAGTAGCTTTCTCATGTTTATAACTATCTTTGTTCGTTATGAATTGACTGTATTTCAATACTTTAAACAAGCATTATTTATAGCGATCGCCCAACCGCTTGAAGCCATTGCTTTAGTGATAAGTAGTATTCTCTTAATCTATTTATTTCTCTATTTGCCCGCATTAAGCGCAATGATGGGTATTTCAGTTATTTTATACCCTATCATCTGGTTTGGTCATCGTGCTTGTGTTAGCGTTGAAGAAAAAAATTTAGCTGCAAATTAACTAACTCAACTTTCTCATCTAACTTTCGTTTTAGACGCGCAGGTGAGCTATGTTCCGCTTTCCGTGGGCGTGGCTTGAGCTAACTTTGCCCAGTCAAAACCACTTGGCAAAGTGGATCTCAAGCTCACGCTACTCCCACAGGAGTCTACACATAGCTCACCTGCTAAATAGTAACATCTATCTTCATAATGGTTATCTTTCAAGATCTCATCAAACGCCATTTCAATCCGTGGACGTTAGATTTACACCATGTAGATCATGAAGACATCGGAATGGCGTCTCAAAATAAGAAACTTCTTAATTCTAGTCGTGTCACATCTTCTTCGCTTTATTTCGTGCGGTTGGGCTTATGCATTCAGTATGAACCACCCGTCTAAGTGGAGATAAGCAAGGGGTGAGACTTCTGCGGGAATAGGATGAGCTGAAGATCCACTTGAGGCGTGAGCTTTGCGACTCAAGTTAGCTGAAGCCATCCCCGCGAAAAGCGAATCCCTTGCTTTTCGGAACGAAATAACATGCTAAACGTATGAGAAGGTCGCATGCCGCACATCCATGCAGAAGTAAAGTCAACAAGCCTATTGAATACCGCGTCTATTGAAAACGATCAAGGTTGAATGACTATTTTCAGTATGCGAGAGTTGAGTAACTAATTAATTTAATATTGGAATAATGAATTTGGGGGGAAGTAACATGATTAATATATTTAAGCAAAAACTATTTTATCGTTATTTATTATCATACTTTGTTGCATTCATTATTCCTTTTATTATTCTAGGTGTGCTGATTTATGTAAACTTTATTGCCGATCTTCAAAAAGAATTAGAACAATCAAGCTTGAATAATCTAAACCAATTTAGTGAGCTAATGGATGAGCGTAAAAAAGAGTTTACGAATATAGCAACACGTATTTCCAATGATTCGCGGTTAAATGCTTATCATCTGAATCATCCCTATTATGGTTATGAAGCCGTTCAAGAACTAGCTAAATACCGTGCCAATAGTGTATTAGTTGATGAAATCGCTATCATTCATCATCAAAACCCAGATAAAATTTTTACCAGTGGTGGCTATCATATGCCAACAACCTTTATTGGTCGATATAATATTGAAAACCTATCAAGAGATGAATTGATCGATTTTATCAGCCAAGAACATCCACAAACAAAAGTGATTGAAACAGGAGATGATTTACAGTACTTAGCTTTTATACAACCTATCGTACCTAATAGCCTTTATCCCTATGGTGCTATTATGTATATGGTTAATAATCAGCAGTTTGACTCAATCATTCGAAATGCTTTGTCAGAATTAAGTGGTCATATATATGTTTTGAATGATCAACTGGATATATTAGTCTCACATGAGAACGATCCCAATTTATCAAAAGAACATTTAGATTTTGAAATGATTCTTGAAAGGGCTACTGCTGGAGAAGATATAGATATTGAAGGCAAGAAATATTCAGTATCATTAGTCCAAAGTGATGATGAATGGTCTTATTTAAGCATTGTTCAAGCAAAGCAATTCTTGGATTACTTTAAAGGAACGTTAACGACGTATCTTCTCGTGTTATTGGCTGTCTTCTTTATTGGTATTATTATGACTTATATTTTGAGCAAATACCAATATAAGCCCATTGATTTATTATTACGCAAAGTTAAACAGACACAAGCATCTGTTAAAACTGATCAAGTAAATGAGCTGAATCAAGTTTTAGTCGCATTTGATCAATTAAATCAAGATAAAGTCTCATTGTCTGAAACGGTCTTTAAACAACGTCCATTTGCAAAACAACAATTTTGGATGAATATGTTAAAAGGGGATTATCCTGATGAAAGTCTGATGAATGATATGGCTCGCTCGCTCCAATTACAAATTGACA
The DNA here is from genome assembly GCF_016908375.1 of Amphibacillus cookii. GTDB lineage: Bacteria > Bacillota > Bacilli > Bacillales > Amphibacillaceae > Amphibacillus_C > Amphibacillus_C cookii. The sequence goes on along the minus strand of NZ_JAFBDS010000004.1, from coordinate 153,961 downwards.
AAGCCTTTTACTTTGTATTTATCATTCATTTTAAAGGCAAACAAGTGCAACCCTCTACTAATCAATTGATGAGTGAAATCACTTTTAATGAGATGATAGGCTATGGTATTGATCTATTAAACATAAATGATAAGGCGATGATCGTAGGAATGGATCAAAAGCATAAATCAGATCAATCGACATTTATAGATTATGTAAACGAAACATTAAAAACTGAATCGATAATCGTTGTAGGATCAATGGTTGAAGGCGTAAGAAACATACATGATTCTTATATTGAAGCGATGGTTGCTTATGATTATATTCACTATCATTCAGAAGGTAGTACGATTTTTTTTGACTCGATTACAACACCAACAGAACAGAGCTTGGGTTATTTAAAAGAAGAGCAACTTAAATTATTACAAGCATTAAAACAAGGGCAAACAATAATTGCTAAAGAAACCTTAGCTGAAATTTTTCAAAATTTACGTGTGCGCGATCGTTCATTAAATGCTTTAAAAGCGATTTGCTTTGATGTGATTAATTCCGTAGTGAGGTCGTTATCTGAAATGGGCGTGTGCTTAAGAGAAGAGACCTTCAGTAAGATGGTTGATTTTGTGACTTTAGATCAACTCGAGCAACAGTTAGATTTAATAATTGAGACGACATGTGCTTCCATTCAAGAAAAGATGCAGAATGAAAATAATCGTATTGTACAGGAAATCATTAATTATGTAAATAAGCACTTTACCGATTATGATTTATCACTGGAACAAATTGCTGAGAAACATCATTTATCTGCATCGTATGCTTCAAAATTAATCAAAGAGCATTATGGTGTTAGCTTTAAGCATTATGTACAAGAGCTAAGAATGACATATGTTAAAGAAAATTTAAGAATGACATCTAAGCCTATCAAAGCGATTGTCCATGAAGTAGGTTATATGGATGTGGCTAACTTCACACGTAAGTTTAAAAAAGAAGTAGGTGTAACACCTGGACAGTATCGTAATCTAAATAAATAAGGAAGTGAAGTCATGGATACGGTTAAAGTAGCTATCATTGGCTGCGGAAATATATTCCCAATGCACGCTCAATCGGTTAAAGAGAATCCGAATACAGAACTAGTTGCTGTTTGTGACAACAAACCAGAGCGTGCAAATGAACGAGCTATAGAAATGGATTGTGAAAGTTACACGGATTATGTAGACATGCTTGACAATGAAACCTTGGACGCCATTCACATTTGTTTACCGCATTATCTACATGCGCCTGTATCAATTGAAGTAACGAAAAGGGGCTTACATGTTTTAACGGAGAAGCCTATGGCGATTAAGTATCAGGATGCAGAAGCGATGTTATCAACAGCAAGAGCATATAACACACACTTTGGTGTTATTTTTCAAAACCGCTATAATGCTGGCGCTCAGTTAATTAAGGCGATGTTAACCGAGGGCACCTTGGGGTCGATTCAATCGGCTAAAGCCAGTGTTACTTGGGATCGATCGGATGAGTACTATTCAAAAAGTGATTGGAAGGGTACATGGGATAAAGAAGGTGGTGGCGTTTTAATTGATCAAGCCATCCATACGCTCGACTTGATGCGCTGGTTTATTGATGCAGAGCTTGAATATGTCGATGCAACAATTAGCAATCGAGGACATGAGGACATTGAAGTTGAAGATGCTGCTGAAGGCATTCTCAAATTTAAGTCGGGTGTGGTGGCGGCTTTTCATACGATTAATTATTACACCTATGATGCTCCGGTACAAATTGAAATCCACTGTGAAAAGGGTTTGATAAAAATGATTGGCGATAAAGGTATGGTAAGTTTATATGATGGTAGAGAATTTATCGCAGATCATAATCCTAACGAAACATTTTCTTATGGAGTAGGAGTAAAGAGCTATTGGGGCGTCAATCACATTAAACAGATTAACAACTTTTATCATGTGCTCCTTCATGGTGGCGAATTAGACATTAAACCAGAAGAAGCCTTAAAAACACAAGAAATGATCAATGCCATTTATCAATCAGGCAAAGAAAATCGACGCATTACATTCGAAGGCTAGGAGGTCAAATGATTGATGATAAAACAAGGAATAAATGATTGGCAGTTTAAACAGCAACGCGACTCTATTTGGCGAAAAGCACAAGTACCAGGTACGGTTCACACGGATTTACTTGAGCACAATTTAATAAACGATCCGTTTTTTGGAGAAGAAGAAAAAAATGTTCAGTGGGTTGATAAAGTAGATTGGGTTTATAAATCGACATTTAATGTAGATTCGGAGCTGGCTAGCCAAACTTGTATTGACCTAATATTTAATGGTCTGGATACGTATGCAACGGTCTACTTAAATAATCAGTTAATTTTGTCGTCTGATAATATGTTTCGCACATACAAGGTAAATGTAAAAGATTGGATTAATATCGGAGAAAATCAATTGATCATTCACTTTGAGTCTCCAATTAACCACGATGTTATGCGTGTCGTAAGTGGAGGAATTAATTATCCTGCCGATAATGATGATTCAGAAACAGGTGGGTTAGGTGACAAGAAACTAAGTATATTTGCGAGAAAAGCCCCTTATCATTATGGGTGGGATTGGGGGCCACGCTTGGTCACGAGCGGAATTTGGAAACCAGTTGAACTTGTTGGTTATTCAGATATCCATTTTGATGATATTTATATTAAACAAGAACAACTATCAAATGAAAAAGCGGATCTTGTCTTAGAAATAGAACTTGTTGCCATTAAAGAGATGACGGGTGAATGTGTTCTCCAGTACGGTGAACAGACAGAAATAAAGCAAGTTGAGTTGAAAGAAGGACATAACAAGGTGACATTGCCATTTACCGTTGTGAACCCTAAACTTTGGTGGTCTCGCGGGTTAGGTACCCCTCATCGTTATGATGTAAAGGTTGCGTTTAGAAAAGATAATGAGACACTGCTTTCTGATGCATTAAAACACGGGATTCGAACGGTTGAACTGGTTAGAGATGATGATCAGTATGGTAAATCTTTCTATCTAAAATTAAATGGTGAACCTGTCTTTTGTAAAGGTGCAAACCATATACCAAACGATAGTTTTGTTACACGAGTGACTAAGTCGCGTTATGAACATGAAATTAAGAGTGCTGTATCAGCAAATATGAATATGCTTCGTGTTTGGGGCGGTGGTATTTATGAAGATGATATTTTTTATGATCTCTGTGATGAACACGGCATTTTAGTGTGGCAAGACTTTATGTTTGCTTGTACCATGTATCCAGGAGACGAGCCATTTCTAAATAATGTAGAACAAGAAGCTGTAGATCAAGTCAAGCGTTTACGCCAGTATGCATCAGTTGTACTTTGGTGTGGGAATAATGAAATTGATGCTGCTTGGGCAGAATTTGTTGAAACAGGCGGGTGGGGCTGGAAACAAAAATATGATGCCTTAACTCGTGAAAAATTGTGGGCGGATTATCAAGCTCTCTTTCATGACATCCTTGATAGAGTAACAAAACAATATGTACCCAATGAGCCGTATTGGCCATCATCACCACTTGCTGATTTAACTAGAGATGCCAATCAACACGCATTAGGAGTGAAAGGAGCAGGTGACGTACACTATTGGGATGTCTGGCATGGTAAACAACCATTTGAAGCTTATAATGAAAATGTTGGCCGGTTTATGAGTGAGTACGGTTTTCAATCATTCCCTGCGATTGAGACCGTTGAAACATTTACCACGCCAGATGATTATGCGATTGGTTCTGATGTGATGTTGCATCATCAAAAAAATGGTGCAGGTAATCAATTGATTAAAACGTACATGGAAAAGTATTTACCAGAGTCTAAAGACTTCACTTCATTTTTATATATGAGCCAAGTACTTCAAGCGCAAGGAATTAAGAACGCCATTGAGTCTCATCGTCGTCATAAACCATATTGTATGGGTACTTTATACTGGCAGATGAATGATTGTTGGCCTGTCGCTTCATGGTCAAGTATGGATTATTTCGGTCGATGGAAAGCATTACATTATCAAGCTAAAGAATCCTTCAGAGATATTATGCTATCAATTGAAGAAAAAGATGGGCAAGTTAATGTTTATGCCATTTCGGATGTTCTAAATGATGTAGATGTGGACATAAGAGTGAGTGTTTATTCACTAGATGGCGAGCTTCTTTATGAAGAGGTGTCAGCTTTCATTATTAAAGCAAATGCAAGCCAAGGTGTAAAAAATTATATAATCGATCGCTTGATTGGTGAATATGATAAAAGTCAAGTGGTACTAGTAACAGAATTAATTAAAGAAAATCAATCCATTGATCAAAAGCGTCATTACTTTATACCAACCCAAGCATTATCTTTACCTCTAGCAAAAGTAAGTGTTGCTAGGGATAAAGAGACATTTATTATTACGACAGATCAGTTTGCGAAAGATATTTACTTGACAACAGATTGTTTAGGTTACTTCTCAGCTAACTATTTTGATTTATTACCTGGCGAAGAGAAGGTCGTTACCTTCACGAAACGGGACAAAAATAATGAACATTTAATTGATGTTCAAGCTGTTTCAATGGTAGATATGATAAAAATATAGATATTAAATAAAGCAGTGGCTTATCCTCAAGTGATAGACCACTGCTTTATATGTGACTCTATCATATATTTGTATATGGAGTTGCTGGACATTGAAGGTGCGGTATGATATTTATACTTTGCTCTAACGGTTAAACACGGTCTTAATTAATCATGCAATCTTTCGCTAAGATAATTCCCTAATCCATTATCGGTGCAATTGTAAGTGTATTTAATGATTTGATCAGCTAGTTTTTTGGCTAGGTGAATAGGTTAATTGCGCATCTTCTAAAACTATTGAATGAGTTGGGTATCCGGTATGCCTGAAAAATAAATGGAGTGGAAGATTCTAATGTGTAAATATTAGGTCAGTTGATTAAAAAACTAAGATCATCAAGGCAATCGTTTGAAAACAATAGATTAGCTTAAACGCAGGGTCATTCAAGCATTTTTAGATTCAGAAGCAATTAAAGTATATCTTAATGAGTTCTATAAGAAGTACCCGCGTTATATAACAATAATGATCTTATTACACCTGATTGGGAATAACTTGGCATTGCAATCCCTCTTGGTCGACCTCTGCTGTACAATAATTCCGGTAAAAGACCACAAAAGGCACTGTTATTGTAATTATGATTAAAGTATTTCCAGGCTTGGTTTACATCATTATCCATTAAAAATGCTTCACCTAACCAGAAGGTGGGTCCTGTCCACGGCTTTAAATCTCCTTCTTCTGTTGTTAAACTTTCATGTCTCCAAATGCCTCCCGTGAAAGGATCTTCAAGTCTTTGCTGAATGGCTTTAAGTGTCGGTTTTAACCACTCTTTTGGGAAAATGGGGAATTCAGAGAAAAATAGAGTGACAGATGCATCTAATAATTTTGTTTCCATCGATCGAGTAACAATTCCATTATGAACATTATGCCTATTAATAGCCTGAATTAATTCAGATGAAGCTTGTCTAAATCGGTTAGCTTTTTCATGTTCAAAGATAACGTCAGCCATCTCAGCTGCTTTTATTAATCCAAAAGCAGAAATCCCAGATGTCCATGTCATATGTTCGAATGTTTCCCCTAAATGTGGTCCAAATGTTTCCCAAATGCCTGCATCTGGGAAGATAAGTCCACTTGAATCGCGGTTTTCTAAAATCCATTCGGCGGAGTGGCTTATAATTGGCCATAAATCATATATAATCGTATTTTCTTTTATTAATGACCAAACTTGCCATATCCCATATAAAATAAGTCCAGTCGTATCATTTTCAAAAGCATGCTCGTTTGGTAAACGTGTAATAACATTATAGGCAAAAAAATAGTTACCGTCAGGACGTTCTATTAAATAATCGAGTGTTGCGTACAATGCTCTTACTGCATCTTCTAGGTGTCCTGCTAATGCTAATGTAGATGCAATCCATAAGCTATCACGAATCCAAACATTGCCTTGATATGGTTTAAATCCAATGATAATTGGCGTTCCATCTTTCTGTAAGCTCATTTTTGTTAACGTGTTACTTACTCTCCAAAAATACTCTAGTTCAGGCGTGAGTGTATCGATTTCAACTGTTTTTTCGTGCCAAGTTTGCCATACATTCAATGTTTGATGTTCACTTTGATTCATGTTGGCCAATGTCCTCTCTAATTCTTGAAGGGCCTCCTCTTTAGTAGTACCGGCTGCAAATAATTGATAGACAGGCTCGCTGTATTTGGGACCTAGGACCTTTTGAGTAGGAATCGTAAAGACCAATGGGACAGGGAGTAAGCTGTGTTCAAAGATAGTTACCTGACCTCCAGTTACTGCTTTAGAAATATTGCCTGTTATCCCTTCAGAAGTGGGAGAAACAGTGGTTGCGAGCCATTGGTTTTCGGAAATTCGAGAAATAAAGGTGTTATCAATTCTTTCAACAATATTTTTTAAGTGTACAACAGGAAAGATCGATACTTCTGAAGGGTTACTACGGAGAGTTTTAACTTCAATGGAGCGTATGAAGGAGTTTCTATTAGGAGGAGCCCATGTTTTTGTCCTGACAACGGTATTACCTTTATGGGTCACGACTTCATATATTCCATAGCCACGAATATACCTCGTAGTATTTAATGAAATAATTTCCCCGATTTGTCCCAATTCTTCTTGAACTATTCCATATGGATCATACCAAATTTTCTCATTATGATCTTTTACTAAAATATAAGAACCAGGTTGTTCTAAAAGTGAACTTGATAGGTCAAAGTTCCCGAAAAAAAGTTGACTTATTTTATCAATAGGACGACACCCAACATCATATTGCTGAAGCCAAGCTAATACATTACCATTTGAAATAGGAGCATGATTATCTTGATTTTTACCAATGAAATAATGCATTTATCTCACTCCTCAATAGGAAATTCTAGGCCTTCTACAATAATATTACACCTTTGAAATCTTTATGTTAGTTAGGAGAGAAATTTTAAATTTAAGAAAATAAGCACAAACTCATTTAGATATACTACGGAGAACCATACCACCAATAGTTGTAAAACAAAGGGTGAAAGTTGAATTAAGTAATACTGTATTAGAACGAATTAAATAATAAAAAGCAGCCGCTTAGAACTTTGAGAAAGTCTGGAGGGATTCTTTTTATGCAAAAATATAAATTCGCAGAATGGAAACAAACGTTTGTTTTCTATTCAGTCATCAAATTTAAAATGGTATTATAGTACATATTAGAAGGTTTAGAAAAAAGGATAAGTTAAATTCTATTCGAAAAGAGAGTGATGACAATACAAGATGAAACGAGCATACTAATCTATCAAACAGAGGATGGAAATTAAAAAATAGATGTTAGATTGGAGAATGAGACAGTTTGGATGACGCAAAAAGGCAGTTGCAGAGCTTTACCAATCGGCTATGCAGGATATTAGCTTACAAATAAAAAATATATTGGAAGAAAAAGAGTTAGAGGAAAAAGCAGTTGTCAAGTCATACTTAACAACTGCGAATAACGGTAAGAATTATAAAACAATACATTATAATCTCGAATGATTATTGCGATAGGACACGGAGTCCGCTCTCCCCATCATGCCATACAAACCATGATCGTGATCTTAGCGCAAGTAAAAATATCGAAGGTGAAGCGATAAAACTTCTAATGTCGGTGCGACAGGGATCGCCTAATCAATATTAAACACTAGGTTGATGTTCTTAGGAATCTCCCACTTCAAAATGTCATTAGAAATTAACTGGTGAGTCGTTCAATCATCATGTAATGGCAACTGAATAGTAATCGTTGTACCTTCACCTTCTGTGGATGTAATCATGAGTTGTTGATTGAATAATTTTTTCAAGCGTTTATTCGTATTAGCTAAACCGATGTGATGGTCATCAATGTTGTTGTGTAAAATGTCTTGCAGTTTCGAGTTGTTCATACCAACCCCATTATCGATAACTTGCAGCTCATAATAAGAAGTTAAACGTCTCCCGCGAATCAAAATGTGCCCACCATTTGCTTGTTTTAAAACACCATGTTTCAATGCGTTTTCTACTAATGTTTGAACGATTAGAGGTGGTATTTTGATGTCGTCAGGGTCTTCTACATCAACTTCATAATGAACGCGTTGATCGAAACGTACTTGATTAATATATAGATAGGCTTCCACTAGTTCTAACTCTTCAGATAGTGGCACTAGTGTCTTCGTATTACTCATACTAAAACTATTGGTCAAATACTGACCAAATGCATGTAATAGATCAATCATTTGATCAATATCTTTTGTGCTGAGTGATGCAATACTATTTAATGTATTAAAGATGAAATGTGGCTTGATTTGAGCTTGTAGCCAAGCTGCTTCTAGTTGTAATTGTTTATGAATCGCTTGTTTTAACTGTGTTAAGGCTTGGACACGTGCTTGTAATTCTAGTGAATCAACAGGTTTAACAATATAATCGTTTGCACCTGCTAAAAATCCTGTATAGATATCTTCAGGTTGACTTCTTGCAGTGAGTAATAGGATTGGCAGCTCTGAGATTGAAAAACGTTGCCTAATGCTTTCAGTTAATTGATAGCCTGATATTTTAGGCATCATAACATCTGATATGATCAAATCAAATACTTGTTTGTCAAGTAGTTCCACCACATTTTCAGGCTTTGATGTTGTTGTCACTTGATAATTTGGTTCTAATATTCGTTTTAAGACGTTTAGATTAATCAAGTCATCGTCCACGACCAAAATCTTCACATGACTTTTGCTTTGTTGAGAGGTGTGTGACAATGGTTCATCTTTGATCACAGGTGAAACGTTTGTGTCTTGAGTGATCTTTGCTCCATGTTTAGTGGTGGTTAAAGGCAAAGTGAAACTAAATTCAGATCCCTCACCTTTTTTAGACCTTACCCTAAGTGTACCACCATGTTTTTCGATCAGCTGTCTAGTAATACTCAAGCCTAATCCTATGCCACCACTATCACGGTGATGAGTGATTAATTTTTCGTATGGCAAGAAAATTTTATCCATATCACGCTCTGACATCCCAATGCCCGGATCCGTTACCGATACTTTGACGGTATTACCCGTTTGATGCGCATCAACAACAATGATGCCTTCGTCAGTATTTTTGAGTGCATTATGCAATAAATTAAACAGCACTCTGATCATGCGATGACGATCCGCGTATACTAATGGCAACTTTTCAGATATGTGATTGGCAATATGAACAGTCGATTTACTAGACATAAATGTAACAATTTCGATCACTTCATTTGTCAGTACGTTTAAGTCGACATCTGTTTTATCCAACCTGATTCCATGCTCTTTAATTTTTGTAATATCTAAAATATCATTAAGTGTAAAGGTTAATTGGTGCCCCGTTCTAATAATTAATGCTAAGTTATCTTTTGCTTTTTGATCTAACCCTTCATGGTTGTTTAATAACAATTGTGAGATATTAATCATTGCATGTAGCGGGTTTCTGATCTCGTGTGATGTGTTCGCTAAGAATTGATCTTTCTTTTGGTCTTCTTCAATTAATTTCTCGCGTTGTTGTTCAGAGACCACGAATAATTGATGGTGACGTCTAAACAAAAGGAGTGCAATCGAAAGAATGGCAAAAAAGAAATCAAATGGATAAAAAGGAAAGTCGATCACATCACTTAATATTAAAAAGCCCCAGATAATATTCGATGTATAACTGATGATAAAGAATAAAATGAAATAGCCGTCTATGCTACCATGCTTAATATGTTGAATAGTTGTATACATCATGTAACTAATGGCGATGAAATACAAGACATAATATAGTCCTAATAAAATCGATAGATGTTCAAAAGGTACAATGCCTAATGTTAAGATAGCCATTATACTGACAATGAACGTCACCATTTGAACGAACCGTTTGTTTGTTGGATATAATCGATGGATGAATTGGATCATTAAGGTGAGTAAACAGACATAAAAAAAGGTCATGATTCTAAAACTATACTCTCTAGGGATGGGTAATTGAATGAAGGTCTCATCGTCTAGAGCGCTACCTAGCGCCATAAAAATAAGCATCACCCCAAAGAGTAATAATTCCTTTTGATTAAGTTTTTTTCGTGTTATAAATAACAAAACTGCGTAAAGTGCGTGTAGAAGCAATACGATAATGACAGTTAATTGCAATGTTTCCTGCATATTTACTTCTTGTGTAATGGCTTGATCGGTCCCAAAGGATACGGATTTATTAATCCCCCCTATGTAAGGTGTATGGTAGTTGGACGTTTCGATGACTAAGTTAAGCTCGTCTGCTTCTTCTGGAATTGAAAATAGGGCGTGAAAGGGCCCGCGAAATGTTGGCGCCATCTTTGGTGAAGTAGTCGGTTGGTTCACAGTTTTGACAACTTCTCCATTTGCAATAATTCTTGCGCTACTATGTAAGCTTTTAATACGGACACCATATACGTTCGGTCGCTCTTCTGGTAAACGAATCGTTAGTTCGTAACTACCATAGCCATAAGATGCTGACTCAGAATGCTCGCCTTGTAAAACAGGGGTCCAATCACCAGGTACTTCTATATGTTGTTCTTCTTGGAGTGAAGCGGTATTTTCTGTTTCAGTAAAAATATGGGGATGAAAAGCCCATTCGCCATTTAATGATAATGGATCATCAGTAAAGGTCCAATTAGTTAGATTCAATTGACCATTGTCTACAATCGGTTGATCAACTGGTTCATACACGTTAAGCCAAATAAAACGGATACTTGTAATAAGTAGAATAAATAAAAAAGCGATCAGTGCGATGTAGCGTCTTTTTGTCAAAGTGTTCGATTGTATCATGCGTTCACCTCCATTCTTATCGATCACCCATTGTTTGAATAACAAAAGGTTGTTCCTTTTGCGTGTTTTTTTGCTAATAATAAAGCTTTATCTGCCTCTTTTATGATATCTTCTTTTAAAGCATGACCTTCGGAAATGCCAATTGTAGCTGTTACTTTTAGTGAATGGTTGTTTAAATAAATGGGTTGTTTAATGCTTTCTAGTAGTTTGAATGTCAACGTTTGACGTGTCTGTTTGTCTGGAAGGTTAGATATGATAATAAATTCATCACCACCAACGCGATAGATCTGTATACTTTGAATCAGTGCTAACCGAGCAGCAATAATTTTTAAAACATAATCACCATAATGATGGCCATATTGATCATTGATTGATTTGAAATGATCAAGATCAATAAAGTAGACAATCTCTGTCTTATCTGCGCTTGTTCTTAAATATTCTTTCAATGCATAGCGATTCGGAACCCCTGTTAGAGCATCTGTTAAGGCCATTTTTTTATATTTATTTCTGTTCAGATATATTTGTGATATGATGGCGATTAATATAACAATTATTATTAATAGACTGTGTATTACGTTCATAATAGGTCACTCCTAGTTTATCATAGTCATTTATGTCGAAAGTATTATAATATAACTATATACTTTGGACCTATACGATTTCTAAACAAGTTTTTGTAAAGTATAGGTATTACGTCTCAATTTTAAAAAGGGAGGCAACGCTCATGAACGTTTGTATATTTGACGATGAATCCATGGCGATAGACTTTCTTAGTCACCAACTCAATAAGCTTGAAGATATTAAGATACGTTTTACATCAACGAGGCCCTACTTAGATGATTACACGACAGCACTTCAAGATATAGATGTGGTCTTTTTAGATATCGAGATGCCTGAGATTAACGGTCTAGCCTTGGCTGAACAGTTGAATGAAAAGCATCCGCATTTACATATTGTCTTTGTTTCTGTGCATAAAGGGTACGCTGTTGAAGCATTTGAGCTTAGTGCTTTGGATTATCTTTTGAAACCAGTAAAACGCGATCGTTTAGAAAAAACAATTCATCGGATTAAACAGCAACGTTACCATCGAAAGGAACTCGTTAACCCTAAAAAGCGCCTCAATGTACATATGCTTGGTCAGCTAGAGTTTTGGCTAGATGAGCAAGATATTACAGATACGATTCAATGGCGAACGAACAAGTCAAAGGAAGTATTTCTATTCTTACTCCACCATTCTGGAAATGTTTTATCAAAGGATAAGATCGTTGATACAATTTGGCCGGATACGGCCCCGGAAAAAGGGTTTGCTAATTTGTATGTCAATATCTATAATATAAGAAAATCATTGAAGCACCTTGATGCATTTATATCCATAGCGAGTACAGAGGATGGTTATCTCCTTAAGCTAATGAAAACGAGTGTAGACAAACAAACATGGTATGACTATTTTAAGAATGCTGAAGCGTTAAATGCCGAAACCGTCTCTCGTTATACTGAACATTTAAACATATACAAAGGTGGTTACCTAGAGGGATATGACTATCTTTGGGCAGACAGTGCACGATTTGAAATGGAGGAAATGTGGTTACATCACGCTAAAGCTCTTGCTGACTTTTATTATCAAAATGAAGATGCAGAACAAGCTTCTCGTTGGTATACATCAATAATTAAACGCCGACCAGATGATGAACAAATAGCATTTCAACTGATGAAACTCTATGCGAGATTTAATTATCGCATGCTACTCGAATACCAATACAAGGAATTGAAAGCCCATCTCGATGAGTTAAATATTGAGATAGACCCTAATATCCAATCATGGTTTTTACAATGGAAAAAGAATCATAAAAGGTAGAAAAGTAAGCTATCATCCTAACTGATGATAGCTTATTTATTTATTTATTTATTGATCTTTTCTTTTTTTGTAATGATTATGCATCAAACCAACTGATCCCATCAAAATGAATGCAGCCCCCATTAATAAATAATGATAAAGGCTAGTCGCTGTATTTGGAAGGGTTTGGTCTGATGATGAAGAATCGTCTGATTCTTCCGGTGCAGTCCTTTCTTTTTTTGTGTTTGTAATCTGATAACCATCAATTGATGTTTGATAACCGTCTACTGGCTCTTCTTCAATTGTATAGTTAAATGGTGCACCGTGTTCATCATATTTAGCTAAATGATCAAAACTAAAGATCCAATCATCATTTGCGCTAACTTCTTTACTGCCTATCAACTCGCCGTTTTGTAGGAGGTTGACAGTAATTGATTCTGGACGATCTGAGCTATTGTCATCAACCCATACCTTTTCACCAGTCACTTCGGTTTCACCGATACGCCGATTAGTGATGTCATAGCCGTCAATGATCGTTTCATAGCCATCAACAGGGTCTTCATCGATTGTATACGCATAGGCTATACCTTCGTCATCAAATTGATCCAACGCTGTGAAGCTAAAGGTCCAATCATCATCTGTTGTGACTTGTTGACTATCGATTTGTACGCCGTTTTGTAAGAGATTGACGGTAATGTCATCCGGTCGATCGGACGCGTCATCATCGAGCCATGTTTTCTCTCCGCTCACTTCGATGTCACCAGCACGGACGTTTGTAATGTCATAGCCATCAATGATTGTTTCGTAACCTTCGACGGGTTCTTCTTCAATAGTATAGTCATAGGCTATACCTTCATCATCGTACTGATCCAACGCTGTGAAGCTAAAGATCCAATCATCATCTGTTGTGACTTGTTGACTATTGATTTGCACGCCGTTTTGTAGGAGATTGACGGTAATGTCATCCGGTCGATCAGACGGGTCACCATCGTGCCATGTTTTCTCTCCGCTCACTTCGATGTCACCAGCACGGACGTTTGTAATGTCAAAGCCATCAATGATGGTATCATAACCGTCTACTGGCTCTTCCTCAACAGTATATTCATACGGTTGACCTTCGTCATCAAAAGCTTCAAGATCTTCAAACGTATAGTTCCATTCCAGTTCGTCTGATAGTTCAATAGCATCGATAATGTCTCCGTTGCGTAATAAATGGATCGTTATATCATCAGGACGATCTGGCGTGTCATCATCAAGCCATGCTTTTGTCACGTGGACGTCTGTTGAACCCGTTCGTGTATTGATAATGTCATAGCCATCAATCGATGTTTCGTAGCCTGGAACCCCGTGTTCAGTTACCGTGTATTCATGGCGGACGCCTTCGTCATCAAATTCTGGAACATCACTAAATTGGTAGATCCAGTCATCATTTGATGAGACGTCTACTGTTTCAATGACGACACCGTCTTGCAATAAGTTGACGGTAATTTGATCGGGTCGATCGGACGCGTCATCATCTTGCCAAGTTTTCTCACCTTCAATCGTAAGCGTACCGACACGCAAGTTTTCTAAGTCATAGCCGTTAATTGTTGCTTCGTAACCGTCTATGGGTTCTTCTTCAATAGAGTAGTCATAGGCTACGCCTTCATCATCGTATTGATCCAACCCTGTAAAGCTAAAGGCCCAATCATTATTATGTGTGACTTGTTGACTATCAATTTGCACGCCATTTTGTAGGAGGTGGACGGTAATTTCATCTGGTCGATCCGAGTTATCGTCATCGATCCATGTTTTTTCTCCACTCACTTCGGTTTCACCGACACGACGATTAGTGATGTCATAGCCGTTAATTGTTGCTTCGTAACCGTCTATGGGTTCTTCTTCAATAGAATAGTCATAGGCTATACCTTCATCATCGTACTGATCCAACCCCGTGAAGCTAAAGGTCCAATCATCATCTGGAGTGACTTGTTGACTATCGATTTGCTCGCCGTTTTGTAGGAGGTGGACGGTAATGTCATCCGGTCGATCTGAATTGTTATCATCGAACCACGTTTTTTCACCACTCACTTCGGTTTCACCAACACGAAGGTTTATGATGTCAAACCCTTCAATAGTTGTTTCGTAACCTTCGACAGGTTCTTCTTCAATAGAGTAGTCATAGGCTATACCTTCATCATCGTACTGATCCAACGCTGTGAAGCTAAAGGTCCAATCATCATCTGTTGTGACTTGTTGACTATCGATTTGCACGCCGTTTTGCAAGAGGTGGACGGTAATGTCATCCGGCCGATCCGGATTATTGTCATCGATCCATGTTTTCTTTCCACTCACTTCGATTTCACCAGCACGGACGTTTGTAATGTCATAGCCATCAATGATGGTTTCATAGCCGTCAACAGGTTCTTCTTCAACAGTATAAACATAACCTTGCCCTTCGTTATCAAATGCATCGAGCTCATCAAAGCTGTATGACCAGTTATCACTTTCTGTTATATCTTGGCTTGCTATTTGTTCACCATTTTGCATAAGGTTCAGTGTAATGGACTCTGGTCGGTCAGTTGAGTCGCTGTCCAGCCACGTCTTATCCCCACTAATGTCAGTTGTTCCGACCCTAACGTTTTCAATAGTGAAACCAGCATCTGTTTCAGTGATGTCTACTAATTCATAATTGTCTACACTTTCTTCTTCTACACGATAGTCATAGACATTGCCCTCTGCGTCATAAACAGGCAGATCAGTAAATGTACCTTCCCATTGATCATTTGCGTTAAGGGTTAATGAATCAAACTCAGTGTCATTTTGGTAAAGTGTGATCGCAATCTCATTTGGACGATGATCTGCTGATTCATCTAACCATTCTTTGTCTACAGTTAAAGATTGTGTGATCACGTTTTGGATTTCAAAGCCAGTTTCTTGATCGCCAAGAATGCCTTGCAGTTGATAGCCTGCGCCTGGTTCTTGTTCATCGACTGAATACGTATAAAAATTACTATCCGCATCAATAGCTTCTAAGTCTTCAAAGCTACCTTTCCAGTCATTGTCACGCGTTAACTCAAGTGTTTCATCTATACTTTCCCCGTTACGCAGTAACTGTACGGTGATGACCTCTGGTCGATCATCTTCATGATTATTATCATTCCACGTTTTTTCTACTGGTATAGACACCAGTTGATAGTTTTCAATCTCAAGCTCGATTTGTTCTTGATCATGAGGGAATTCAAGTTCGAAGGTTATGTCCCCGACATGTTCTTGATAACCTTCTACTGGCGATGTCTCGATGAATTCATATTCGCCAGGGCGAAGTCCATTAACAACAATCTCTCCATTTTCATCTGTGGTGTGAGTTGTGTCCGTATAAGTCCCATCATTAACAAGATTGATCGCTCTTAGTTCAAATGCCACACCTTCTAATGGCTCACTTGTTTCACCATCTGTTTTTACAAGGCTGACAGAACCTTTAATGATAGCATTATTGACATCATTAAGTACGATCTGTTCTGTCTCATCAACAGTATCGTCAACTGTAAAGATTTCTGATGTGTAACCACCATCTTGAATCGTGTAACCATCAGGTGCTTTGGTTTCACGTAAACGATACTCACCTTCTGGCAAACCTGTCAGTTGAATCTGTCCATTACTATCTGTTGTTAATGATGGATAGCCGTCGATTGGCTCATCATCTGAATCGATGAGTTCAAATTCAGCCCCAGCTAAAGGGACGGTGGTTTCACCATCAACCTTTTGTAATAGGACTTCAGCAAATGGGTCATTCTCGACTTCAATTGTTTGAACGTCACTTTCAACGTCATTAAGTGTTATCGTTATTTCAATAGGTGTACCATCGGAAATATAACCTTCTGGTGTGGTTGTTTCAACGAGTTGATATTCACCCGGCTTTAGTTCTTCAAACCTCAAGGTCCCATCTTCATCTGTCACTTCTGTTAAAGAGAGGTCTGTCTCATAATCACCTGATGTGTAGGTTAATTCAAATGCTGCGTCGGATAATAGTTGATTACTAATACTATCCCGTTTAGTTAATTCAATAGATGTGGTCTTGACATTATTCTCAAAAGGTTCAGATCGAATTTCAATTGCATCTTCATCTGATGTCTCTTGTCTTGGAATTGTGAATTCTACTGGCCCTTCATTTGAAAGCGTAAATCCAGTTGGTGCTGAGACTTCTTCAATCGTATAATCACCTGGACGTAAATCACCTGTTTCAATACGACCGTCTTCGTCTGAATCGACCATTCGATCAAAGTCAATTGCTGGATCTGCGGATTGGATCTCGAATGTCGCATGACCTAAGCCATTTGAGTCTGTATCTAATGTATCGGCATCAATTTTCATCATATAACCGCTGCCTGGAATTAACTCATTTTCAACAGTGATCGCATCCTCCTCAATATCGAGAATCGTGTGAGCTTCATTAATGGTAAAATGGTATGCATTAGTATGGTCTTGGTAATACTCTGGTGGCGTTGTTTCAACAAAATAATAATCACCAGGTTCTAAATCTTCTACATAAATGACGCCATCCTGATCCGTGATCTGTTCATTAATGACTTCATTATCATTTGAATCGTATAGCTTAAATCCTGCATCAGCTAATGGTTGATCTGTTGTTCCATCTACTTTTGTTAATTTAATATCACGCTTAATCTCATAGTTTTCGATCTCTATTTCTGTGTCATGATCTCCATCATTTCCACTTCCGACTGTGACCTCTCGTGGATTATCACTCGTGGGATCGATCACATAGTCAGAAGGAGGTGTGACTTCTTCTAATTGATAATCACCAAATAGTAAGTTAACGAATCTCAATTCGCCGTCACTATCTGTCTCACCTGTTCTTATTAGAACATCGTCTTGATCATAGAGATAGAATGCTGCGCCTTCGAGTGTGAGGTCGTTATCTTCAGCATCTAATTTTTTAATCGTGAGTGACCCAACTTCACCACTAATGGATCCGGAAATGTTGCTGAAGTTAATGGTCTGATCAACGCTCGAATCGCCATCATCCCCTTCAACCTGTTGGCCTTCAATTGATAGATCGTTTGAGATGGAACCTGTTTCCCCGCTGTAAAGAATATAGGTGTCATATTCGAGTACGTATGCGCGGTCGATCGTCTCTTTATCACCTATAAATTCAATAACAAAAGATTCTTGCCCTTCGTCGTCTTGAGTAAAATCAATCGTATAATCGGTTCCTTTTTCCAGTGTTTGGTCTGGATTTTTCTCAATGGTATCCTCAGTTGCTGTTGTCTCATAGATTGTTAGTGTTTCTTGTAAAATCGTTTGGTTGATACTTGGTGTGTCCGTAACCACGACATTATCCAATGTTGATTGACTACGGTTAATATTGACTTCCCAATTAACAATGCGTCCATTTTCTGTACTTTGCTCAGCACTTTTGGTCGTATATTCACCACCGTATCTAGGGCTGAGTGACGCGTCTAAGGTCGCATCTTCGTGGTTAGAGCTTTGGAGTGTCGCTGTATTATCATATGTGCTATCAACGACTGTATCGTCAAGGTCTGTGGTGAATTCGATGATATATCCGGTTTGTAGATCACCAAAATCTACAGAAAAACCAGGATCATTTGGTAACGGATCGATTGTATATTGATCAGTGACTTCATTACCATATTCAAATCCATCTTCATCGCCTGTTAAGACCATGTCATAGATTCTCACATGATCAATGTTAAAGTTTTGATCACCTAAAATCGGATCTAGTACGTTGACATCATTCAATGTCTCATTGTTATAGTTGACGCCGATTGTCCAAGTTATTTCTTTTTCTTGGATGTTATAACTTCCAAATTTAAAACCATTGTTTTTAGTAGAATCATCTGGATTGAAAGTCGCTGTGCCTGATTTAGAGACTGATTGTTCCTCGCCTTCAGGAATCCAGTCAATACGCGCACTATTTGTATAACTGTCTGCTCTATCAGCAAGATCAAAATCAATGGACGTTGAATAGGAAATAGTGACTTCGTTCGTTACATCATTTAAAAATTCAATGGTCACCTCATCATTATCTGTATTATAAGTCACATCATAATCGCCACTGTAACCGTTAATCGCTAATGAATCTTGATCAAATGTAAAACCATTGGGCAATGTATCGTTAAACATAACATTTTCCATCACTAATAAATCTCGGTTGATCGTTACAGCCCAATCCGTTGTTTTCTCTTGATAATCCGCTCCGGTGTTCCTTTTAATTAAAATGCCCTGGCTAATATCTTGAGAACCTTCAGACACATTGCCAAAATCGTCTTCAATCGTATTGGTCACGATATCGTCTTCAGACACACGATCAACTGTTTCGGTCTGATATTGAATTTTAAACGGATCGTGAATCGCTTCATTAAATTGAATGTGATAACCGTTTGTGCCTGTTGTAGTTAAGGTGTAATTTTCATAAAGCTCTTCGCCCGTCTCTTCGCCTGTTTCAGGGTCGATGGACACGCGATAGACTTCCAGCGAATTTTCGACTAGACGTTGATTTTGATCTTCGAATGTATCGTTTAAAATCGCACGCTCTTGTTCAATTTCTTTTTCATCATAGTTATATTGAATTTCCCAATCAATCATTTGTGTGACATCGTCATAATCAACGGCTTCTTTTGTTAGTGGTTTTCCTCTTGTAACTGAAACGGTCGATTCTGTCGTTAAATCATCGCTATCATCATATGTCAATGTGGCATCATTTTTGTACTCTGTACCGACGCGGTCATTAACGCTTGTTTGGTACTGAATTTGGTAGGCTTCTTGATCGAGAACACCCATGTTTAGCTCAAACGATTCACCGAATTCATCGACATTAAGTGTAAAACGATCTCCTAAGACACTATCGGTTACGTCATTCATCGGTTCATCATATGATCCATCAGCATTCATAGAAAGTTCATATACTTTAAATGAATCGTCAATTATTTGGTGATCCCCTTGTGAAGTGTGATCATTTAAGATAGCATTATCCATTAATTGCAAATTTTTATTAACATCGATTGTCCAAGTGATCACTTCGGTATTATAACCTCTATTTCCAATCCCTTGCTTGTCTAAGCCGTTTTCATCCGGTTGAAATGAGATCGGGAACGTAATGGTGTCACTTTCTCCATAAGGAAAAACAATCGAATCACCTATTGCCGGTCCATCGTAGTTATCATCAAATACCGCTTCCAAATTAATATTTCCTGCAATATTTGACTCTTGTGTGATCGTTTCATTAAAGGTAATCACAATGTCGTTCCCGCTTGTATAGAAGGAGCCAAATTTCATACCATCCGCTCGTACTAATGGTTGTGGATCAGATTCTGAAATGTTCGGTATGGTAAACATGGAGGGAACTTCAATGGTATAGGTCGATCCATCACCATAACTGTGTCCGTTTGCTAATTCAAAATCAAAGATTAATCCTAATGATGTATCACTAAATGGTGCTTCAACCATGATTTCTGTCCCATCTTCTAATACGTTCCCATCTTTTTTGACAGTCGTTTCAATAAAAAAATCATCCGTAATCTCAGCGTTGTCCTCATAGTTAGTGATATTCAGTTGTGACTCTATTTCGGATGTATCAGCGTCATCAACTTCTTCACTTGTTTCGCTGTCTTCTTTTGCTTCAGTTGTTGTATCTGAAACCTCTTCTTCTGGTGAAGAGGTTTCATCATCAGATGGGTTAGCATCTGCTGCTTCTTGATCGGCTAGAACAGAAAAACTCAGTTGCCCATTTGCATCAGTTGCGATATCTTGATCAAATGATAGTGTTAATGTTCTGTTCTCTAATTCAAAGTATCCGACGCTTGTTTGATTGTCTTCGTTTATTAATTCATCTGATTGATCATCGGCTTGTATATGATCTGGTAAATCAATGGTTTCACTGAACGCTTCTGTCGTATCAATGGTGTCAGTCAACCAGGAAACAATAATCTCCCCTTCTCCCTGTGCTTCCTCTAACGAGACCGTTTCTTCATTACTTCTAAAGACAATGGTGTCGATTACTGAGGTCTCAAGTGATGACTCAGCTGTAACAGGTGGTACAATAAGACTGCTTGTAAGTGTATTGATAAGCAGTACAAACAACAGCACCATACTTATATTTCGTCTCATTTAAATCCCTCCAACATCAAATTTTTTTCGTTAGTCATCTAGGTTTATCAATGAATAAAGTTAACATTTATATATCTATGTAATGTGGATTCATGTCATCACACCCTTTAATTAGTGTTTAATCTAAATAAGCGCACCTTGTTTAGCTTAGTAAATAGTCCTGAACATTTTCTAAAAAACAATGACATTTGCAACCGACCTTTATAGGTATAAAGATTTATTTTATACCTAATTTTTTAGATGAATGGTTGTGAAAGCTATCAAAATAGAGTGTGTTAACAACAATCAAAAACAGTTTGAGGCAAGCATTAGTGTAAAGCTTGTTGTTTTTTTTATAGCTATTTAGCAAGTTTACAAATTCTGATTATGATATCATTAAACTTAAGAGTAATAGTGTGGGAGTGAAGAGATGGACAAACCGAAAATAGAGTGTTGAAAGCTTGGCACTTAGTTGAAGCTTTAGCACCAAGTGAAGTTACAGGTAAGGGAGAAGTTTTGGAAAAGCATTACTTTAAAGATAATAAAAATCGAAGCCGAACGCGGTTGGTAAAACTAAATGAAAATCCTTGGAAGAGCGATAAAGTGAAACTTCATTCAGTGGGGGTTTTTTGGTATTCTCCCACTGATTGTTAGTTGAACCATTCGGGGTGCTAGCGTCCGTTTCTCCCACTTAAACAACTCGATATTCTCCTTGTTTTGAAGTGGGAGTCTTACGGACGGTTGCTCCGCGATAAAGTAAAAGATAGTAAAAAACATCAAGTTCAATTCCGCTATTACTTAGCGTGTTTCGAGCATCATAAACTTGTCAGCTTTATGCGTGATATTTTTAAAAATGACGATGAGATTATTAATAAGGATTATAAAACATTATTTAGTCTTTCTTTTTTGGTGGATAGCAATGGGAATTATATAAAAGATTCAATGTTTGTGCCTTTTTTAATGTATGTTATGAAAATCATGGAAGAAACCTCTAATGTACCTTATGGGGAATTAAAGACCCCTTTTTGGAATCAAATGCAATTATTTGAAGAACAAGCACAAACCGTTTTTAATGATGGCGTAACAGAGGAATCATTACTGTTGATTCAACAGGTTTACAAGACGTATTTTCATCAATTAGATAAAAGTTCATTAAATTATCTAGAGATTGAAGTTATGAAGGCAGATCAACAATCATTATCAAAGAATTTTAATAGCTTTTATATGAATGACTTGGAACTTATTTTATCAAAAGGGGGAAATGAAACACTCCGTCGGTTTATTGAAGGAACACCAACAGATGAATGTTTGGATATAAATGAGAACCGAGAATATATTGAAGAGACTTTACAGCCCATAAATCTACCAGATGGCCGGTGGCCGTCACCTGTAGAACACAGATTGTCTTTAATGCAGCAAGTAGCAGTAAATCAAATTTTGAATAAGAATAAAAAAGTTAGTTCTGTGAATGGCCCCCCAGGAACAGGGAAAACGACGTTATTAAAAGATATCTTTGCAGACATTGTCGTTCAAAGAGCAACAGAAATGATACAACTAGATAACCCTTCCAAAGCATTTACAAGAGCAAAGACTATCAATTTAGAAGGTTTCCATTATCCGATCTATTTATTGGATTTTAAATTAAGTCAGTACTCAATAGTTGTTGCTTCAAGTAATAATGGTGCAGTAGAAAATATTTCAAAGGATCTTCCTAAACGAGATGAAGTTATTCGGGAACCTGTTAAAGGTAAGTTTAAAGAATATGAAGAGTTGTATGCTAAAGAGGCAAAGGAATTATCAATGTATCCATCTTCCGCAAAAGATCTTCTTGAGAGCAATGATAATACATGGGGACTTTTTTCAGGAGCTCTTGGAAAATCTGATAATATAGCTACCTTTGGTTGGGGATTATATGGAAGTAACAACGATGAACATGCGTTTCTTAAACAATTGGAACATGACAGTAAACAAGTAAATATAAAGGATTGGGAAGATGCAAAAAAGGATTTTTTAGATATCTTTAAAAAGGTACAACAAAAGAAGGAAGATCTTCAAAAATTACATGATGAATTTAAGAGTATACAAGCCTATACTGATCAATTAAAATCATTAGAGGATCAGTTAATTATTCTTGAGCAAGAACAAATAAATTTAGAGAATGAGAAGAAACATTTAGAACGCCAAAAGCAACTGACAGAACAACAGATTAAATCCCAACCTAAACCACCCTTTTTCAAGAGAATTTTCGGAAAGAATGACAAAAAAAACAATCTGAAAAATGAACTTAATGATATTATCACGCGTTTAAAAGAAGAAGAAAATAAACTACATTTAAAATGTAAAAAAATTAACGAGGATAAAAAAACTGTAGAGGATTTAAAAGAGAAAATATCTATTTTTACGAAACAGTTAAACTATTATAGTAAGCAAGGGCTCATCTTACCGAAGGAAAACTATTGGTCTAATACGAAACAGGCATACGAGTTTCGTCAATTAAATACTCTTTGGCTTACAGATGAATTAAACTTCAATAGAGGATTATTATTTTTAAAGGCCATGAAAATCCATAAGTTAATTTTGGCCTTTAATTTTGAAGCAATAAAGTCTACTTTGCGCTTATTAAATAACCGTAAAAATTTAGATCTTAATGATAAGGATCATAGAGAATATCTGAGGAACATGTGGCAATCTATCCATTTAATTACCCCTTTGATAAGCACAACCTTTGCCAGCTTTAGTTCTATGTATAAGGGTATAGAGGAAGACTTTATTAATTATTTGTTTATAGATGAGGCAGGACAAGCTAATCCTCAACAATCAGCAGGAGCCATTTGGAGATCTAAAAAAGTGATAGCAGTAGGTGACCCAATTCAAATTGAGCCTGTTGTAACTATTGATAAAACAATTTTAGGGGATATTAAGAAGTACTTCAATCTAGATGACAAATATATTGGAATAGGTACTTCCGTTCAAACTTTGGCAGATGCTGCCAATCCATATGGAATGTATAACAGCTATGGTCAAAGAGTTGGAACACCATTATGGGTTCATAGAAGGTGCTTGAACCCAATGTTTTCTATTTCTAACAGAATAGCCTATGATAATAAAATGGTATTAGGCAAAAAGGGACAAGGAAAGGGCGCATGGTTGGACTGTAAAGGTTCGGCTGTAAACCGCCAATTTGTTAAAGAGCAAGGAGATTTGGTGGCAGATCATATTGTTGAATTGTGGAAAAAAACTTCAGGTCCACCTAATGCGTATATAATCTCTCCTTTTACTGCAGTAAAAGACGGAATTAAAAAAATTCTAAAAGAGAGATTAACAAACATGAATATATCTAAAGAAATTTTAAATGATTGGCTGAAAAATTCAGTAGGTACTGTTCATACATTTCAAGGAAAAGAAGCTGATATTGTTTATTTAGTTACTGGTACAGATGACAATAGTGATGGTGCAGCTAACTGGTCTTGTTCAAAGCCCAACTTGATAAATGTAGCTGTTACACGGGCTAAAGAAGAGTTATATGTAATTGGTGATTATAACCGCTTTTCTAAGAAACCTAACTACTCTACTCTTATAGAGAATATAGCAGAAGTTATAGATGAAAATGACCGCAAACTTAGTTGTAAAATGAGAGATGAGAATAATAACTCCCTTCTATAATAATAACAATAAGCGTATTGCGAAAGGTTTCCCATTACTTGAGTTACAAATTTAAACCATCGTCAAGAATATAATGCTGAACCGTACTATAAGTGATGATAAAACAAAAAATGAAGTAGTATTGGAAAAAGCAGTGTTATCAAAATTATTATAGATTGAGTTTGATTAACATTTTTTAAACAAATCGTTTCTGGAAATACGCCGTAAATTTCAATGAATTACTTTTA
This sequence comes from Amphibacillus cookii, assembly GCF_016908375.1. Classification (GTDB taxonomy): domain Bacteria; phylum Bacillota; class Bacilli; order Bacillales; family Amphibacillaceae; genus Amphibacillus_C; species Amphibacillus_C cookii. Next base: position 129,296 of record NZ_JAFBDS010000004.1, on the reverse strand, counting down.
TTAAGAGACACACTTAGAGCAGAGTCGTTTCATGAAAAATAGACTTTTAAGTGGCCGGCATCCACAGGAAAACAAGAAATTTTGTTTTCCTGTGTTTCTAGAGGAAAGATGTAGTCCTAACTCATAATTCTTCTACAGAATGTTCTGATTAGAACGTAAAACATCATGCTTAGTTGAAATCTCGTTACTGTTAATCCAAATTCTCTTTAGGTTTTTCTTTATGCTTTCTATTTTTAACCTCAGTAAATATGTTATCTGACACACTTGTTTTCGTTTTTGATGTTTCATTTGGAGGATTATATTGATTTGATTCAATCAGCGATTTCAGCATCTGAATATCCTCTTTAGTAGCGTATTGTTTATTAGCCTTTAACATATATCCTAACTGACCATTCGCCTCTATTGTAGCCCATTGTAAATCAGTAAAATTCTGAATGTTTTGTTGTCTCATTCGTACTTCAAGCATATCAACCGTTAACCGCAACTTCTTTAGATTTCTTTCATTAATTTGGCCGTTTTCAACTACTATAAGTCCTTTCCCATAAATTAAAGTTTCAAGTGTATTCGATTTTAAAACGATATACTCAATAAAAAGAAGTGTAACGACCATTAAAAATGTAATCAACAGTGTAATCCAAATGTTTCTATCGCCAACAGGTTGAATAATTAATGATCCAATAGCTATCATCATGACAGTCTGGGCAACTGTGAGCTGTGAAATTGATTTTCTTCCAGCTAATCGTAAGATCAGGATTCCGCCGATTACGATGACACTCGCTTTCCATATGAAGTGTAAATCCAAAAGCATCCCCTCTTTTCAAATGTTGCAGATATATTTATGGAGAAGTCTGTCTGTTTAATTAACATTCTTATAAATTATTGTGGATGATCCCCTTTACTTTATTCTTCAAAAGGAATATAATCCAGCCAAAATAAAGGGAGATCGAGCGAATACAAGTAGTGGAAAAAAACAATCAATCATGCTGTAAGTAATTATTCTTTCGTAATGTGTCTTTATCACAGATAACCATCCATAAAACCGCTTTAAAGGTTTGCTATTTTTACGTCTAATTTCCTAATGCCGTTTCTTTTTTTCAGCGTTTTCAATAGTTTCCGCACGCGCCATATGGTATAACCTGCTCTTAGGCTCATCTATTTTTTGAGAAGGCCATAGTCCATGATGCCCGGAGAATAGATAGCTAACTAAACACGCAACAAAAAAGTACTCTAACCCTTTTCCACCAAACTTTTCCATTGCCAGTAGAAAAGCTGCTATAGGGGTATTAGTCGCTCCGCAAAAAACAGCGATTAGTCCTAATGCAGCGAGAAATGACATAGGTAAATCGATGAATGTGTGTAAGGTATTTCCTAATGTTGCTCCAATGAAAAATAAAGGTAGGGCTTCACCTCCAACAAAACCGGAACCAAGAGTTACTGCCGTAAATATGATCTTGGCAAGGAAAGCAAAGGATGGAACGTCTTCTATAAAAGATTGTTCTAACATCTGTAATCCTCGGCCATTGTAATCTTGTGAACTAACGATTAACGTTAATACGATAATGACAATACCTCCAAAAAAGGCTCTTTTCATATGGTTTTTTTTGAAAAGTTTCTCAGAGAACTTTTCTATCCCATGTCTCAACTGACAGTATAAAACACTTATTAGGCTAAAAAGGACTGATAGAAGAATAACGATTATAAATGTATTAGTAGATATTTCCGGTACGGCTTGTATTATAAATTCTTTGTGTTTATGTCCCCAAGCCGCTGTAGTTACGTAGTGGCCAACAAAGCTGGACGTAAGACAAGGAACAAGTGCTTCAAATTTTAGCTTTCCTGAAGAAGCCATCTCCATCCCAAAAACAGCACCTGTTATAGGTGTCCCAAAGGCAGCGCCAAAACCAGCACTTATACCACTCATCATTAAAATTTTCTTGTCGAATCTTCTCACCTTAAAAAATTTGCTAACCGTGGCAGCTACACTTCCTCCCATTTGGATAGCTGCACTTTCTCTTCCGGTTGAGCCTCCAAAAAGGACGGTGACAAAAGTCGCGAAATAGATGATAGGCCCCATTCTCCGCGGGACCTCTTTTTTTCCATGAACTGAATCTATGACCAGATTATTTAGTTCAGCAGTGTCATTCAAAGTATTATTCAAAATGACCTTTCCATAGTTCATATATATGTACCCTATAATAATTCCTCCAAAGGGAAGAAGGAAGATGAGCCAATCTCTTTTTAGCCGTATATCCTCTCCTAGAAAATCGTTTGTCTCTAAAAGGAAATGGGTTGTTGAGCCGACAGCAATACCAATTAGGGTTCCAAAAATAATCCATAAAGCTAGAACCGAAAAAAAGTTTTTATACTTCAATAACATTTACTAATTCTCCTCTTTACTTTCATTTGGGAAATTCAATTCTATTGTTACCTTGTGGTGTTAAAATTATTAAAAATGAAATAACCATTATGAAAGAAGAAAAAAGGATTAATCTATTAATTATGTTTAAAGGTTGCGTGAAGAAACTTTTAAGGTTGGCAGACTTATTTAAATGGTACGAAGAGGGGGTTAACGACATAGTCAACACTACAAACAACGCTCTCTTTTTGTCGATAATCCTATTGTTTACTAAAAACATCTATTGATGATCCTATCGATAGATGGAGATACGATCACTTCATTAGGATAATACGCTATTTCAGAAGATTGTTGTTTAACAGAGAGCTATTTTTATGAACAAAGATGTTAAATGTTCCTTTACTTTTCTACTAAGCACAGCATATAATAAACAAGAATCGACAAAAATATACACATATCGACACATTTCGACAAAAGAGAAAAGTCTTATATGTACGATGCCTTGAAAGCGTTTTTACCAATTCTTTTGGGTATCTGGGGTTGATCTTCCATGTATATTTCAGGTCAGATATCAAAAAAAGGAGTGAAGGAATGAAAAGGAATCGAACGATTGTGAAGTTTTTTGGGACGCTAAAGTTTAAACTTATGGTAACCATGCTGTGCATTGCGCTTATCCCACTCTTAGGTTTATCAATCATGCAATCAAGCCAGCTAAGTAACACTTTACAAAACAATATTAAAGAGCAGTCAATGTCACTGGCTGAACTAAATAGAAACTCTCTAAATGATTGGCTTGATACTAAGGCAGAACAGCTTTCGAACATGTTGGATGCTCACCCTGAGTTTCAAGAGATGGATATGGAATATATAAGATCTGTTCTAAATTATATAGAAGTAAGTAATTCGGATGTTGAACTTGCCAGTGTTGTCGACAAGGATGGGAATATCGATACCCCTGGTATTAATTTGAAAGAAAGAGATTACTTCGTGGCAGCAGAGGAAACAAAAGAATATGCAGTCAGTGATATCATTATAAATAACGAAACAGGGAATGAACAAATTGTTGTGGCCGTACCGTTACTTGACCAAAACAATAACTTTAATGGCTTGATTGCCAGTTATGTAGGATTGAATGTGTTTTCTGATACGGTAGGTAAAATAAGTTTTGCAGAAACGGGATTTGGCTTTTTGATGTCGGACCAGGGTAATATCATTTATCATCCCGACGATAACATTTCTGGTGAGAATTATGAGAATCTGGATTTAAATGAGGAAACGTTGCAAGCTTTTGAGGAAGACATTTTGGGTGAAGAATCGGGATTTGTGACTTATACAGATAATCTTGGCGATGAAAAGATTGCTGCATTTTCCACTGTTGATAAAACGGGATGGAGGATTGTCGTATCGGCTCCGACTAGTGAAGTGTATGCAGAAGCCCAAGCTGTAGCTCAGTCGTCAGCATTTATCATCGTGATCGTAGTATTGCTTGTTATAGTTATAGCAGTCTTTTCAGCTAATATGCTTGCCAAGCCGATTGTGCAGGTATCTAAACACTTAAATGTACTTGCAAATGCTGATTTCACACAAGCTGTACCTGAAAAATTAATGAAAAGAAAAGATGAGATTGGTGGGCTCGTTCATTCGATGAACCAAATGCAAGGTTCTTTACTAGATTTAATCAAGAGTGTTTCTGGTGCAACCAATCAATTGTCAACGCATAGTGAAGAATTAAATCAATCAGCAAGTGAAGTGACAGAAGGAAGTAAACAAATCGCCTCAACTATGCAAGAACTCTCTTCAGGAGCAGAATCACAAGCGAATAGCTCTGGAACCATATCGGAGCTAATGGAAGCTTTTGTTGATAAGGTGAAAGAAGCAAATAATGGTACGATGCATACGAGTAAAGAGTCACAAAGTATCATAAAACAAACGGATGAAGGAAAAGAATTGATGGAGCAATCTGTAGCTCAAATGCAGGTCATCCACCAAATCGTTCAAGATGCAGTACAAAAAGTGCAAGGCCTTGATCAGCAATCAAAAGAAATTTCAAAACTGGTAGAAGTGATTCAAGGGATTGCAGAGCAAACGAACCTACTTGCACTAAATGCAGCCATTGAGGCTGCACGAGCTGGAGAACATGGCAAAGGATTTGCAGTAGTTGCAGATGAAGTTCGTAAGTTAGCTGAAGAGGTTACCTCATCAATTGGTGATATTACAAACATTGTCAATGGTATCCAGAAAGAATCAAATGAAGTAACAAATTCGCTACAAAATGGTTATGAAGTGGTTGAAGAAGGATCGAAACAAATCGCGGTCACAGGTGAAAAATTCGTAGAAATAAATCAATCTGTGAGCAGCATGGCAACGCTGATCCAAAGGATATCCGTTCAGTTGAGTGAAATTGCAGAGGATAGTGGAAAAATGAATGAATCAATCGAAGAGATTGCCTCTGTTTCCCAAGAGTCAGCTGCCGGTATTGAACAAACATCTGCTTCTACGGAACAATTACTTGGTTCCATGGAAGAAGCCACAAGCAGTGCTGACCATTTAGCTAAACTTGCTGAAGATCTATCAGTGAAGGTTAGTCATTTTAAGATTTCTAAAAAATAAATGTCCTACAAACGCCCCGCACTTAGAACGATAAGCCAGTGCGGGGTTATTTGTTTTATAATTTCTATAAGAACTAATCATTTATTACTCTTATATCCTCCCAGCCATAAACAAGTTCATTTAACTTTTTCCCCGAAATGTCCACCTCTAAAGTATCAATCTTTTTTGCCCCTAGAGCCTCATAAAATAATCGAGAACGGTTTTCTTCTAAGACTAAAACAGTCATAGAAAATAGGCCTTTTTGTTTTACAGATTCAATGATAGGTTTGAGCAATGATTTTCCTAAGCCTTTTCTTTGGTGTGCTTCTAATATATAAATTGCATACAATTCGCCATGGTAATTTGGATATTTACCTGTTCTTTCTTCTCCTCCGCTAGCAAAGCCAATAATTTCTCCTTCATCCGTTTCAGCCACATATACTGCTCGGCTAGAGATTATCTCTTTCCATTTTCGTTCCCTACTCTCATAAGACATTTTATTTAAAAACGCATCTGGAACAATATTTTTATATGTGGTCTTCCAGCTGTCAACATGCACTTTAGCAACGCCTTTAGCATCATCTGGAAGGGCTTTTCTTATATTCATTTTACATCACCTCAATCTTTTAAAACTCTAATTTCATAAAACGCTCCATTACTTAAATTAAGAACAGCAATAGCGGCCTCTTGTACTACTGCTTTTCGTTAGCTAAATAATTATTCAGGAGAAACAAGTTCTACTTTTATTCTATCTGGGTCTTCAAAATAAACAGCATAATGGCTATCTCCCCCAGCAAAAGGATGTTTATTTGGATAAAGAATCTTTATCCCTTTCTTTTTTAACTTGCTTGTCATTTCATCTACGTGTTTTCTTGAGCTTGCGTAAAACGCTAGATGATTAAGACCAACTCGACACCGATGATATGGAAAATCTAAAAACCTATCTTCTGCTTGTACAAAAACAATGTAGGTGTCGCCTATTTTCCAACTTCGTCCATTGTTCCAATCTTGAAAGAGGGTATATCCTAAATCTTCAAGAAACCAACTCCAAAAGTCTATTGTTCTATTTAAATCTGATACATATATTTCAACATGATGGAGTAATCCTTTCGATATTTAATTCGCCCCTTTTCTTATGTAAGTATCCTTCCTGTTACTTTAAGTACACGCTTTTAGCAGCACTGTGTATTTCTCATAAATATTTTAACATATCATTACAATATCTTAGTTAATTCACATAAAAAATAGCAGATCAAATAGCATGATAGTTGGAGCCCTTTTTAGCAGTGTGTAACATATTCACTCCTTGATAGGCTGATAATTGCATTAATATCAAATCCATTTTTTTCTCTAAGCATTTAATCATAATCAATTTCTTTTAGCAAAATAGTGTACGTTTTTGTTATATCGTCTATATAAAAAACAACAATATAACATTAGGATGATGGTATAGACTGTTTCAACAGATCAAATCGTTGATTTGTAAGCGCTTTATATGGTGCGGTAAAAATGAAGTTGTGGATGATTGATGTAGTCATGTTTTTAAATGTTCTTGTTGCATCTGTGTTAGAGCACGAGGATAAAACGTTAGTGGCTGTTTGTAACACATTAGCGCCGGAGAGGATGATTAATGTCATTTATTAGTAGGGAAAAATGACGTATTCAATTTTAATGATCATCGTTAACAAAATAGAAAAGGAGAATGGGATATGAAAGTTGTCGTGTGGAATGAGAACCGTCATGAGAAACAAAACTCAATGGTTGCCGACATTTATCCAGAAGGCATTCATGGAGCGATTGCTAAATTTTTAATAGAGGATGGACACGATGTGTCAACTGCGACATTAGATGAGCCAGAGCATGGTTTAGCTGAAAATAAGCTGGCTAATACCGATGTTTTAATTTGGTGGGGGCATCTTGCACACCATGAGGTTGAAGATCAGCTTGTTGAGAAAATTCATCAACGTGTCTTAGAGGGCATGGGCTTAATCGTGTTGCATTCAGGGCACTTTTCAAAATTATTTAAGAAATTAATGGGAACAGGTTGTGATTTAAAGTGGCGTGAGGCTGATGAACGTGAGCGACTATGGGTGGTAGACCCAAGTCATCCGATTACTGTAGGATTGGATCAATATTTTGAACTTGAAAAAGAAGAAATGTATGGTGAGCACTTTGATATCCCAGTTCCTGACCAACTCATTTTTATTAGCTGGTTTGAAGGTGGCGAAGTATGCCGAAGCGGTGTGACTTATCAACGTGGCAAGGGTAAAGTGTTTTATTTCCGCCCAGGACATGAAACGTACCCAACCTATTACGATCAAAATGTTCAAACGGTAATAAAAAATGCTGTTAACTGGGCTGCTCCAATAGATACACCCATCCATAAGTATGGGAATGTACAGTCACTTGAGAGGATATCAGAAAAAACATAAACACAGGTCGCAGGATTAGTTGCTGGTGAAATGGGCACAAGGAGGCTATCCAGGCGATGCGTATGCTAAGCTTGATGAGTTACTGGGAAGTGATGTTAAATGTGGGGCATGCTTGCAAAGGTTAAAGATAGTGCTTTTAATGGTCGGATCATCTTTTTTCACCTGATCAAGCCTTTGTTATAAAGTCAGATAAAGAATTTTAAAAAACTGCGGGTCTTATAGGTCTACCAGTCGTTAAAACATGTTCTAGTATACTTGGACTTGGCGACCAAGATGGTGAAAAATACCCGAACTGCTTTTTCATATTATGGCCTTAGCGACTTATAGCCATGGCAGAGGGGAGAAAAACTGATTTTCAGGTAAGGTATAAGTGTAACCAACGTTGATTATACCCTTTCATAACAATCCCCCAGTCCGAGAATTGAAGTGGGGGATTATACTCTAGTCAATTTCATTGGATGGAGGGCAGCATGTATAATATTTTGGTTTTAGACGATGAGAAACAAGAACGTGATATGATTAAATTTCTCTTAAATCAATGGCCTGATTTGTTTAACATTCTTGAAGCAAGAAATGGAAAAGAGGGATTAAATTTTTTAGATCAGCATGCAGTCGATATTTTGATTACAGATGTAAAAATGCCTTTTATGATGGGAACTGAATTAGCGGAATATGCTAAAGTAAATAATCCAGAATTGAAAATTATCTTCTTCAGTGGACATGATGATTATAACCACTTGAAAACAGCACTGTTAGTCAATGCAACAACATATATTCTTAAGCCTGTTCAACCACATGAATTTTTTAATTCGATCAATCAAATTGTCGATGAATTGGATCAAAAGGAAAATGCTAAATTAACAGATAAAAAAAGAGAGCGTGCATTACAAAAACATATTATTAGAGAGCTGATTAATGAAGTTCCTCTATTTAGCCTTAAAAAGCAATATCCATTTATTAGTTTTGATTTCATAAATACGATTTATTATTATGTTTTCTGCCAAATCAAGGGAGGTGTAAGCTCGGCACATACACCCCAAATTGACCAATATGTAAGGCGATTAGAGGGTGCCGATTATTTTAAACATAGTGCAAATCAATTCATTATTTACTTTCATAGGCATGATCATTTTGAAACGATTCAGCAATCGATGGCAAGCTTGAATACAGCTCTTGGCCATAAGTTGATATATCAAATAACAGCACGGATTGATTCAGTAGAGAATCTGCATCAACATTTTTATAAGGCTGAAAAAAAACTAGAAGAAAAAGCTTTCTATCACCATGGAAGAACAATCACTGACCAATTTAACCCATGTCAAGATGTTGATCAAGAGAATTTGTTAATGTCTGAGGTGATAAAGGCCATTAAACTTGGAGATAAAAGTGTTTTTAAGCAAAGAATTCAAGCGTTTTTAGACTATTACACCTATCATCCTACTGTATCCATACCATTTATTCGCTTCTTTTATGCTAATTTTATTGAACGACTTAGTACCGAAACGCTGATCAGTTTACCGGAGAATAAAGAAACCATGATAAAGAAAATTATTGAGGCTAATCATCTCGAAGAAATTATCGCGATTGTCGAATCAATTATAGAGGTTATTAACAGCTATTTAAATGAAGTCTACGTTTCCACTAACTTGTCAATTCAAAATGTTAAGAAGTACATTATTACGCACTATCACCAAGAGTTATATCTTGAGTTGTTAGCAGATCAAGTTTCTTTATCACCGCGATATTTAAGTGATCTTTTTAAAAAAGAAGAGGGGATTGGTATTACTCGATATATTAAGCAGATCCGAATAGCGGAAGCTAAGACGTTGTTGGTAAATACAAGTTTAAAGGTAGCAGACATCGCAGTGAAAGTGGGTTACACAAATTATCCGTACTTTGTTAAGACGTTTAGAGAAGAGGCAGGTTTTCCTCCTGAGAAATATCGGCAAAAGCATCTTCATTTGCCTATGTCAAAAGAGCAATAAATCCCCAATAGACTGGTTACCTCTGTTTACTACAATTAACGCTAAATGCTCTCGTTTGATTGGGGGCGCTTTTATCGAAGATGTAACGAGATACAGATGTAAAAAGTTGATTTAATCTGTACACAACATCGGAATAATGATCAATCATACCAGAAATGAGTCGTTAACACGTTACGACTCATTTTTTATTAGAGGTAATCTAACGGTCACATGTGTGCCTTTATTTAGGTAGCTGACATAATCCAGTCCAAAAGCATTACCATAGTTTAATTGGATTCGATTATGGACATTTCGAACACCATAGCCTTTCGTTTTAATAGTTAAAATTTGATTAACTTGTTCTTGAGTCATCCCTTTGCCATTATCACTCACAATAAAGACAATTTGATCATGATCCAGCTTTCCGTCTATTGAAACAATACCTTTCAGACCGATTTCTTTATGATCTAGCCCGTGATGGATTGCGTTTTCGACTAAAGGCTGTAAAGTCAAGTTAGGCATTTGATACGCCAATAACTGGTCATCAATATTCAAATAATAATCAAACGATTGATTATGCATCATATGTTGAATCTTTAAGTACGACCGGACATTTTCTAGTTCTTCTTTGATTGTAATATAATCCTTGCCACGATTTAATGTTGTACGATAAAACGTTGATAAATGTTGAGTCATCAAACTAATGTCTACTTGGTCAGCTAAAATGGCCTTGCTATTGATTAGGGATAGAGCATTATAAAAGAAATGCGGGTTAATTTGAGCTTGTAAAGCTTTTAACTCATATTCCTGCTTTTCAATCTTTGAGATGTAGACTTCATTAATAAGATGCTCAACTCTTTGAACCATTTTTTTAAAGATATGAATAAGTGTACTAATTTCATCGTTTGAGTTGGTTGTAACGGTAACGTTAAAGTTACCAGAGTCAATAGCTTTCATATTTAAGGCTAAGCTTTCTAATGGACGAACAATAATTCTTGAGAATAGATATACAAGTAAGACTAACAAAAATAAGCTGGTTAGTGTCACAATAAAGAAAGTAACGGCAATGCTCACCATCGATTGGTTAATGGTATGCTTTGGTCTCATGAGCATAATCGACCAATCTGTACTTGGAATACGATCCTGTTTAAAAATGTAATTTTGATTAAATAAAGCATCTGTAAGGAAATCAGGAATAGAAGCAGGATCAATATAAGCTTTGTCCGATTGCGTGTTTTTTTGGAAATCAAAGATTAACTGTTGATTCGTATCAAAGATGAAAACGGCATACTGATCCTCATAAAGGCTGTAAAGCGAATCGAAGAGTGCATGATAATAAATGGATAGATTAATAATATTTGTTGTGTCCTTTGCATGGGTATAGAGTTCTGCTGCAAGATTTAGGGAATCTGGGTTTTCAGATACATAATAAACCGGGCGTGTTGTCCCCTGGATTTGTTCATACCAATCGTTAACCTCAATATCTGATAAAGGACGGAGGAATCGGTCATATCGATTGATTTTTTGATCGGTATAAACTGTGATCCCGGCAAAGTCTCGATTTAAAGAAAGTGTATTAAAAAATAAAGGTTCTAACGTATCACGGAAAAATAAATACATCTCGTAATTATTGGTAAACGAGTTAGTCAGCTCCGTATTCAAATTATGATCGAGTAAGACATAGTTCAAACTATTATGGTAAGCATTCATTTTATAATCCAAATGAAGTATGGCATGATTCATTGTCTCTTCTAATACTTCTTGTTCCCGACGATGTAAGAGTTCGTTTATTTGTGAATATCCGAAAATACCTAATAACAAAAGCGGAAAAAAACCAGATATTAAACTAATAATAAGTACTTTGTTTTTTATTTTTAATTGTAAATAAAAGTGTTTAATTTTTTTCATCTTAAAGCTTCCTTTCCGCGTTGGTCACTAGCCTTGAATGGTTCAACGACTATAACATACCATGCTAAATCTACAATCACAATATGGAAAAGAAGGAGCAGGAAAAAGTGATATGAAAGCGGTTTATTTAATATAGGTGTGGCGATGCAATTGCGTTAAACTAAAGTTAGGATACTTGATATGATCATATTCATTTGGCAATGATTTTATTTTATGGAGGTTAGTAAAAATGAACATCAAGAAAGACGTTATCTATTTTGTTTTGTTAATTAGTTTGTTTAGCTTACTAGGCTGTGTTGGAGAGAGTGAGCCAGAGCATAATGAAGACGGTCAGTTAATTGTCAAATTAGGCAAGCAAACAGCAACCAATCCGAAGTTACCTGAAGGCGACACGTTTGAAGATAATGCTTATACGCGCCTTGCTGAAGAAGTGTTAGACATTGAACTTGTTAATGAATTTGAAGCAAATGGTGAAGATTATGATCGCCAGGTTGCTTTAGCGATCTCGTCAGGAGAGTTGCCTGATATGATGCAGGTTAGCCAAGAGGAATTTGAAGAACTTTATGAAAACGATTTAATTGCAGATTTAACAGATGTTTTTGAAGAACATGCCAGTGATTATATTCAAGGGCTCTATGACTCTTATGACATTAATCCATTAGAGGATACAACATTTGAGGGGCACATTTATGGACTTCCGGCGGCGGTTAATGTGACGCCTCCACACATGATCTGGATTCGACAAGACTGGATTGATCAGCTTCAATTAGATTTTGATGTTGATGGTGATAAATTAATTACAATAGAAGAATTAGAATCCCTTGCATTAACATTTATTGAAGAGGATCCTGGTAATACAGGCAATCCAGTCGGCATACCGTTAGCACATTGGTTAAATGAACCCGGGTACGGTGGCGCCTTTACTATGACAACGATTGGCTCGATATTCGGTTCTTATCCTAGAAATTGGATTGAGAGTACGGATGGAAACATTACCAATGGTTCGTTAATGCCAGAAACCAAAGAAGCTTTGGCTCAGGTTAAAGACTGGTTTGATCGTGGAATTTTGGATCCCCAGTTTGGTACACGCTCATGGGATGACATTATGGCATTAGCTGTTAACGGCCAAACTGGAATTGTTACTGGAGCATGGCATATGCCAGATTGGGGTTTAAGCAATGTTAAAGAAATGCATCCAGATGTTGTGTTTGAAGCCTATACGTTAGTTGATGATCAACATAAAGTTAATATTGCCAGTCAAAGCCCTAGTGGCTCAATTGCAGTAGTGCGAAAAGACTTTAGTAACCCAGAGATTTTAATTAAGCTAATTAATCTGTTCTACGATACGTTAAAGAATGAGCCGAATCTCGAAGAGGTATACCCAGACATTTATCAGTATCAAGTGTTAGATGTTGATGGTGCTGTACGTCCGCTGAACATGGAGATTCTTGGATCAACCTCAGAACTTGAACATTATGCAGAAATTAGTGATGCACTTAATGGAGACATTGAAGTCTCTGACATACCAGATGCTAGAAATCAGTCAATTGCGCTATCAATTATGGAATACAGCGATAATCCAGAGGATGCCTCCACAGCGGCTTGGGCTCTTTATCACTCGCGTATGAAAGGTCTTAAGTTAGGTCAGTATCTAATTGACCATGATCACTTTGAATGGGTGCATCCAGTATTCTTTGGTACAACACCGGCTATTGAACAATATTATGGTAACTTACTTTCAATGGAAGAAGAAGAATTCATCAAGATTGTAACAGGCGTAGAATCGATCGATCACTTCGATACATTTGTAGAGATGTGGCATAGTCAGGGTGGTGACGAGATTCTAGCTGAAATTGAAGCCGAAATAGCTGAGTGAGCATACATTCCTACTAAGGAGCTGTCCTGTTCGAGGGCAGCCCTTAATCAAATGTACCTCGGCGTATTTATTCCCAGATTTTATCGCACTTTCGCTCAATAAATTTCAGTTAAAAATCTGTGGCTTCGGTGGGCAGCATTACCTTTATTCAGTCGGGGTGTAGTCTCCGCCTGAATGGAATACAAATTGCCATCCATCTTACTACTTGTAGAAGTGGGAGATTTCTGCCGAATGAAGTTAGACTATATTTTCAAAGGGGCTAGAATCATGCAACAAAGAAAAAGGACTGCTTCAAAACGTTTAACTAATTCTAATCTAACCTATCATTTGATGATACTTCCTGGGATTGTTTTTCTACTTATCTTTAATTATGCACCGATGTTTGGCTTAGTTATGGCTTTTCAAGACTATGTGCCAGCAAAAGGGATATTTCATTCGGATTTTGTTGGCTTCCAGCATTTTGCTTATATGTTTTCACTACCAAGCATCGGACGTGTATTTACAAATACAATTGTGATCGCAGGGGGTAAAATTATTTTTAATACGCTATTGGCGATTGTCTTTGCCATCCTTCTGAATGAGGTTAGGGTTCGCTGGCTGAAGAAGTCGGTTCAGACCATTGTTTATTTACCCAACTTTTTATCGTGGGTGGTTCTTGCTTCAGTTGTGGTCAATATGTTCAATCTAGACGGAAGTGTCAATCATATTTTAGAGAACTTTGGCGTCGGGCCTTTGAATTTTCTAGGGAGTAATCAGCTCTTTAGACCATTAATAATTGGGACCGATGTATGGAAAAGCTTTGGCTTTAATTCGATTGTCTACCTAGCTGCTATTACTTCCATTGATCCAGGCTTACATGAAGCGGCTAGCATTGATGGAGCAAACTGGTGGCGTCGTATTTGGCATGTCACCTTACCGGGAATGCTCCCGATCATCTTATTACTAGCGATTCTAAGTCTGCCGAATATTTTAAATGGTGGCTTTGATCAAATTTATAACCTCTATTCGCCAGTGGTTTATCAGTCGGGGGATATTATCGATACGTATGTGTATAGGGTAGGACTCATGGGGCGTGACTATAGCTTTGGTACAGCGGTAGGCTTATTTAAGTCAATTATAGGTCTAGTTTTAATTCTATCGGCTAATCAAACAGCAAAGAAATTTACAGAACGGCAACTATTCTAGAGAGAAGGGATATTATGAATCTTCAAAATAAAAGTTTATCGGCGAAGATCGGTAAAGCATTAATATATTTGATTATTATTTTTCTTGGATTAGTAACACTGCTTCCTTTATTAAATATTGTTGCAATCTCTTTGAGTAGCAGTGGAGCTGTAACGGCAAATGCGGTGGGGATTATACCTGTAAATTTCACGTTAGAACCATATAAAATGCTCGTTGACGATCCACAGTTCTGGCGCTCTTTCGGTATTTCAGTACAACGCGTGTTTCTATCATTAGGATTGAATATGATTTTGATTATTTTAATGGCCTATCCACTGTCAAAAAGAAAGTCTGAATTTAAAGGGCGTAGCATTTATATGAACCTATTAATCTTTGCAATGCTCTTTAATGGTGGGATGATTCCAACTTATTTGGTTGTCCGCAATCTAGGTTTGCTCAATACAATATGGTCGCTTGTATTGCCTAGTGCAGTACCAGTCTTTAGTGTGATTCTAATAATGAACTTTTTTAGAGGGGTTCCAAAGGCTTTAGAGGAGGCAGCTATTATAGATGGCGCCACACCAATGCAGGTTTTATTAAGGGTCTATTTACCAATTTCGATCCCTTCATTAGCAACAGTAGCCTTATTTAGTATTGTGGGGAGCTGGAATGACTTTTTCTCTGGTCTCATCTATATGACAAGAACGAGTAACTATCCATTGATGACCTATATTCAGTCATTAACGGTTGATATTCAACAGATGATTCAGCAAGGAATTAATTCAACCAATTTGTCTGAACTTATGGGTGTTTCGGATCGAAACTTGAATGCAGCAAAAATTGTCGTATCAAGTATCCCATTAATTCTTATTTACCCATTGTTACAAAAATACTTCATAACAGGGATTGTAGTTGGCTCAGTTAAAGAGTAAACAAACATTGATAGTCTACTTAATGAGGTGTGAATGATGTTTAATTTATTTGAAATGGATGGACCGTTTTACCGTACGATGGCAGTGATAGCTGACTTCATGATCGTTAATTTTTTATTTATTATTACTGCGCTGCCGATTTTTACTTTAGGTGCTGCCTTAAGTGCACTTTATGGTGTTCTATTAAATTATGATGTAAATCGAGAAGAAAATATTTTTGTTTGCTACACACGGACCTTTAAACAGAATTGGAAGCAGAGCACAGTTATGAATCTATTGATCTTACTCATTTCAAGTGTATTGATTACAAATATCGTGCTGTATCCTAGCTACCAAGGTGTCTTTAAACCTATGGTAAATAGTTCACTCATCATTATGTCCATCATTATATTTATATTTTCGACCTTGATTTACCCCTACTTTGCAAAATTTCATGATTCGATTCGAAATGCCAGTAAAAACGTTTTGAAGATGATAGCAGATAATATATTTCGAACATTAAGCATTGCATGCATTAGCGTAGTGCCGATTGGCATTATGCTATTGTCTGCTGAGCTCTTATTACTTGGGCTTTATTTCTTTCTTTTTATTGGTTTTTCACTTGTTGGTTATATGCATTCACGTCTCTTAAATCAGATCTTTAATAAATATCTTAAGCATAGTCAGTAATTATTAGATAGGTATCTATCATGATACGAGTTGTGCTAGAATAGGGTCTGAGACGGTACTTTAGCATAGCTCATTAGAAGCTCGATTAAGTATGTTCCAGGGAAAGACTATAAAGCTTTTACTTCTGTATTAAAAAAGGTTTACGCAGCACACACTTTTCTTGTTAATTCTTTCATTGTAAGTGAATATCTTTCGATAGGAGGATCTCTTTCTATAGTTGTTGTTGCGCCTTATACAATGCTTAATTTAAACTTAAAACTATATTTCACCATATAAAGAACCTCCAAAAGTTAGATTTTAGTCTAACTTTTGAGGGTTCTTTGCTGAGTGAAATGAATCAGCTCATCACATGAAGCTCTAAAGAAAAACTGCGCATAATCGCCCAACAAGCGCTAACTTAGGTTATAATCAGGTTAGCAAAGCATATAAAAAGGGTATAGAGGTAATAAGGGCGGATTGTGGATAAGATTTAAAGCTTATTCTCGATGGCAATTAAGGGGGCGTTATCATGGGATTTTTAGCAAACAACATTGGGTTTATTTTATTAATGTTATTAGTTGTGGTAGTAGTACTTTGGGCGATTTCTACATACAATCAGCTGATTCGTGCGAGAGAATTTGTCCGTAATTCGATGGGGCAAATATCAGCCCAGATTGAGTCGCGCTGGGATGCGTTACAAAATATGATTGAAGGCACGAAGCAATATGCTGAATATGAAGCGAAAACGCTAGAATCGATTACAGAACAACGTGCTTCACTCGGACAGAATGCTTCTGTATCTGAAGTCAATAAGGATGATCAGCTTTTTAATCAAACAATGGGTCGCTTACTTGCGATTGGAGAAAGCTATCCTGACTTAAAAGCAAGCACAGTTTATCAGGAGACATTAAAAAATGTTGATCGATACGAGCAGCAGGTTCGTCAATCACGGATGATCTTTAACGATACGGTAACAAAATATAATAGAATCATTCAATCTGTACCTTCAAATATTATTGCTTCGCTGTTTAGCTTCACGAAAGAAGCTTATTTCGAAAACACAGAGACAAAAACTGACATGCCAAGCTGGAGTTGATTTAATGAGGAAAAATGTTCAGAAAGTTCTTATCGCATTAGCCGTCACACTTGCGCTTAGTGTGACATTTTCAACACGCATTTTTGCCAATTCAATGTCTTCACTCGACTACTCTATTGAATTGCAGGAGGATGGTTCTGGTATTATTACTGAAACCCGACAGATGTATTTAACAGAGGATACGGAAATTTATATTGTAATGGAAAACTTGGGTGGATCAGAGGTGACTGACTTTCATGTCAGTGATTTTGGCGAGCCTTTAACCTATGAACCAAACTGGGATATTGACGCGAGTCGTGAGGAAAAAGCCGGTAAATACGGTGTTGTTGAGACGAGCAATGGTCAAGAGTTAAGCTGGGGAATTGGTGAATATGGGGAGCATGAGTACACGGTTACCTATACGATTACGGATATGGTCCGTCAGCTTGAGGATGGACAAGGGATGAATTGGCAGCTTTTTGATGGGCAAAACAATATTAATCCTGAAGAAGTGACGATCACAATTACTGGACCAGAGCCGTTTACAACGGATGATACACGGATTTGGGGGTTTGGTTTTGACGGTGAAATTTACCTGGAAGATGGTGAACTAGTGGGTTGGTCAAACGCTGCCCTATCTGATTCACATCATATTACCATTCTTATGCAATTTTTGGACAGCCCGTTTCAACCGAATTTATCGCTAGACCAAACGTTAAGTAAGCAGCAAAAGCTAGCAACAGATGAGAGTACTTATAATACTGATAGCTCTGATGATCAAACAGGCATGATTTTAGTTATTGCACTTGGTGGTGGTGTTCTGTTCGTGGCGCTTATCGCACTTGTTTTTGGTGGCTCTTATTCGCGCGCAGTCAAACGCGCCAAACCACTTATAACGGGCAAGCAGCGTAAGCAAATGAATGAGGATCAGTATCATCGTGATGTGCCGTATAGAGACGGTCCTGTTACCGATATTGCTTATCTACTGAAAGAAGTTGGTAAAGGTGGCATGGAGGGTTACTTTAATGCTTTTATGCTGAAATGGTTAAAAGAAGGATATGTGACGATTTCACATCAAGAAACGGGCCGAGTTTTTAAGAATGAAAAAACGTCAATTAAGCTTGATCCAAGGGAATCCTTTACTCATAAATTTGAGCGGCGCTTTTGGAAGATCCTTGCTTCTGCCGCTAATGATGATGGGGTTGTCAGTGATAGTAAGCTGAAAAAGTGGGCACAAAAGAATTATAAAAAAATTCAAGCTATTGATACTGATTTGCCTAAAAAATCAAAGCAAATGTTGATTGATCAGTTTTACCTTAATGAAATAGAGGTAACGTATTTAGGAAATATGAAGACAAAGGTGACGAAGGGAACCGAGAAGGGCGAGCAGCTGTTTAATCATATCGTCCAATTTGAAAATTATTTGAGGGACTTTTCATTGTTGGACGAAAGGGAAGCAAAAGAGGTTGCGTTGTGGGATGAGCTGCTGATTTGGGCGAGTCTATATGGCATTGCCGAGCAGGTTGCCGAACAATTAAAGGACTTTCATCCGACCTATTTTGAGGAAGGACATATCTCCTATGCTGATATATACATGATGCATATTTTCTCGAGAAATATGTCAAGCGGCTATAGCAGCGCGGTTAATTCAGCCAGTGGAGGTGGCGGTGCGACCAGCTTCGGTGGAGGCGGCGGCTCCTTCGGCGGCGGTGGTGGTGGTTCACGCTAACTGAAGCCTATTCAAACAGGGTATGTAAGTTATGCCCTGTTTTTTTACGCCCTTAAAGCTTAATTGCCCTTTAGTTAGGGCAATGTCTTACCGACGATTATTTTATCCCGGAGCAAGCGTCCGTAAGACTTCCACTTCAAAACAAGGAGAATACCAAGATGTTTAAGTGGGAGTAACGGACGCTAGCACCCCGAATGGTTCAAGGGCCTTTAGGTCATCCTTTAGGGCTAACAATCAGTGGGGGAATACCTAAAAACTCCCACTGATTGAAGTTTCACTTTATCACAGATAACTGTCCGTAAAACATCCCCCTTAAAATAGCGAGCAGGTTAGGCACGAGCTAACGGTCGCAAATGTTCTAATTCGTTCAGCGAGCAATCAGTGGGAAAAGAACGAATAAGTCCACTGGTTGAAGGTTCGTTTTATAGACATGCCAGTATGTCAATTAAAACTATTCCATTCATGTCAAACTCCATCCTGTGTCAAGTTTGTGAACGTCTGCGAAAAAAGGCTAACGACGGGGTGTTGCTTGTTATAATAAGGATAAAAAGAGGTGAAAAAGATGCGGAAAAAGTGGCGATTGGTGTTGCTGCACTTTTTTGTTGGCATAGGGGCTTTAGCAGGTGGAACTCCGGCAATTTTAGATCCGTTCAATCCGATGGGGATGCCTGCTGATGCTTTAGTTAATGGTCCGTTTAATAGCTTCCTGATTCCGGGATTATTCCTGTTCTTAGTTATTGGTGGTGGTAATATTGTGACCAGTATCCTGATAGTCAGAAAATGGCTCTTTTACAGCTATACAAGTGTACTTATGGGGGTGATCCTTTGCTTATGGATCATCATTCAATGCTATGTACTTTCTGATGTTGTTTTTCTCCATCTGTTATTCTTTGTTATTGGAGCGGTACAGGTTGGGCTAGGATTTCGCTATTGGCAAGCAGAAGGACGCGTACTGATCAGCCAAGACATCGTAAAATTGACCCATATTTTTAAAAATAAAAAGAATGTCAGCTAAAGTGTCCCCATCTGATGTCCTGACAAGTGATCTCCAAATTGGGTGGTCTCACCCACTACTGATCTATTAGGTTCGACTATTGATAACCAGCTTAGGTGATAAGCCGGTTATTTTTTTGAACGCTTTATAGAAAGTGGAGTAATCACCAAAGCCGACTGCATGGGCAACATCGAGTGCAGTCATACCTGACATAAGCAGTTCAGACGCCTTCATAACCCGCTTATAGGTAATGTACTCAATAACCGTGAACCCTGTTGTCTGCTTAAAAATATGACATAGATAATATTTACTGACATAAAAACGTTGCTCCAATACATTTAAGGTAATCTTTTCATCAAGGTTTTGATTAATGAACTCAAGGATAGCGACTATTTTTTGATCGTATTTATGGTGATCGGCTAGCGGATTTCGATATGATGCGAGTACCTTGTTAATGGTAACGAGCATTTGAATAAAATACGTTTTCATTAAAATCTGCCCTTCTGGTGTTGGGTCCATTGATGCGCGTTCAATCCTTCCCCATAGCTGCTTAATGCCATGCTTCAGTACCTTCTCGGCAGGAATCAAATTTAAATGTCCTAGCTTGCGCTTTTCAATATAGGAAAGCAGGTTGTAATGCTCGGTTTGATATGGGGACACGTAGTCGGGCTTAAAATGGATATACTTCCGTTCATACGTTGCCTTTGAATTGAACACCACGCGATGCAGTTCCTTTGGATTCGTCATGATTAAATCATGTTTCTGAAGTTGATAGGCTTGTCCCTCAATGTAATAAGTTAAATCCCCCGAATTAAAGTAGAATAGCTCATAGCAATCGTGAATATGTGTCGCAATATCGCTTGGCGATTCCGTTACCATATGCCTAAATGAAAAGGGGCGACTACTATAATGCAAAATTTGCTTGTCCATTCCGCACCTCCACCTTAATTTTACTCTATGTAAAGGCTTACTTCAATGTAAAAAAAGCAAGATTTGCAACTTATAAAGCAACAAAGGCAATGCTATTTCGCTCGGACATGCAATAAAATACAGGTAGAGAGAGGAAATCAAAATTTGAAAGGATGCTAATACATGGGTAAATTCACTTTATCAGCTTTTGCAGATGAAATTGATCAGGATTTAAAGACGCAGATGGATGTCCTAGAACAGCACGGCATTAAGCATATTGAAATGCGGGGCATCAATGGAAAATCTCTAGTTGATTACGATTTGGATGGTGTGCGCGAGATCAAACGTCAGCTAGATGAGCGAGACTTTCAGCTGTCAGCAGTTGGCTCACCAATTGGGAAAATTAAAATCACCGATGCATTTGAACCACATTTAGAAAAATTCAAGCATACGTTAGAAATTGCCAAGCTAATGAATGCCCCTTATATTAGAATGTTTAGCTTTTTCATTCCACATGAGGATGATCACACCGACCATCGCGATGAGGTGATCAGAAGATGGCAAGCATTTGTAGAAGCAGCGAAAGGCTATAATATTGTCCTGCTTCACGAGAATGAAAAAGGCATCTATGGTGATACGCCAGAGCATTGTCATGACCTGCTGTCTACGTTAAATTGCGATTATGTAAAAGGCATTTTTGACTTTGCAAATTTTGTTCAGTGTGATGTGAACAACTACCCGGATGCATTTGAATTACTTAAGGATTACACGATCTATATTCATATAAAGGATGCCGTTTATAGCGACCACCACGTTGTCCCAGCCGGAGAAGGGGACGGGCATGTGAAAGAAATTTTAACAAAGCTATACGAAGCTGGCTTTGAAGGCTTTCTATCGCTTGAACCGCATCTATGGAACTTCAAAGGCTTTGATGCGTTAGAAGAAGATTCGCCAGGCTTTCACTTACCAGAAGGCGGAGCGAAGAGCTTTGCGGTAGCCGTACAAGCGTTGAAGAAGCTCTTGAAGCAGATTGAAAAATAGTGAGGAGGAAGGGCATTGAAAAACGTACGTATCGCCGTTATTGGCATTGGTAACATGGGTAGCTTTCACGCAAGACAGTTTTTCGACCATCACGTTCCGAACGCTGAACTGACCGCCGTCTGTGATATCAACTCAGAACGATTAGATTGGGCTAAGCAAACGTTTGGCGATTGCATCCAACGGTTTGAAACACCAGAGCAGCTGTTTGCAGCCAAAGCATGTGATGCCGTCTTTATCGCAACGCCGCACTATGATCATCCGAGCTTAGCCATTCAAGCCTTACAATCTGGCTACCATACCTTAATTGAAAAACCAGCTGGCGTTTATACAAAGGCAGTAAGAGAAATGAACCAAGTTGCAGAACAGAGCGATAAAGTTTTTGGTATTATGTACAACCAAAGAACGAACCCGCTCTATCAAAAGGTCAAGGATCTGATTGAATTCAACGAGCTCGGTGACATCAAGCGAACAAATTGGATCATTACCAATTGGTACCGTCCACAAAGTTATTATGATGCCGGCAACTGGAGGGCAACCTGGCGTGGAGAGGGTGGCGGTGTTTTACTCAACCAAGATCCACACCAGCTCGATCTCTGGCAATGGATTTGTGGTATGCCTAAACGCGTCCGTTCGTTCATGTCATTTGGCAAGTACCGCGACATCGAGGTAGAGGACGACGTGACCGCATATGTTGAATATGAAAATGGTGCGACTGGTCTGTTCGTAACTAGTATTGGGGAAGCACCGGGAACAAACCGATTTGAAATCAGTGGTGACAAAGGTAAAATCGTGATTGAGAATGGCAAACTCACCTTTTGGCGTCTTCGTATACCAGAAAGCCAATTCAACCAAGAGTTCAAAGGCGGCTTTGGCAGTCCAGAATGCTGGAAGTGCGACGTCCCAATTCACGGCGAAAATGAACAGCATGTTGGCATCCTGAAAAACTGGGTAAACGCGATCCTGAACGGCACCCCACTGTTAGCACCAGGCGTAGAAGGCATCAACGGCTTAACAATCTCCAACGCCATGCACTTGTCGGCGTGGACAGACGATTGGGTAGAGCTCCCACTAGACGAAGCCCTGTTTTATGAAAAATTAAAGGAGCGTATCGTTAACTCGACATTCACGAAAAAAAGCGAAAATGTCACGCTAGATGTCGAGGGCACGTATTAAAACACGCAAAAATAAATAGCAAACAATGACAAGCAAAGGGATGGTCAGACATTTAGTCGCTATCGCTTTGCTCTTTTTGTTGATTAAAAATTTAGAACATCGTATTCCCTGGAAAATATTTCGCTTTAAGTGGAGCAATAAGAGATCACTAATCCATAAGGCAAATAGCTGAGCTCAGAACAGATTACCTAAGAACTAGATCAACTCGCCACTCACGGAAAAAATAAAATCGCTCTTGTGATTGGTGGTTCATTAAGGTTAAGTGAAGCAGTCAAGTAATCAACATCCTAGCATTCTGTTTTTTGTTTGTTAGTCAAATTTTTACATAAAGTCAGTGACAAGTTAGTGTTTTATAGGTGGAATGTTTAGAGTATGCTCATCTTTTAAAGAAACGTGTAATTCATGCTTGCGATTTATAGAGGCAAAAAAAACATGACTTATCTCGTTAACGCCTTGATAGGCTAATTGCTGTTCTAACCATGTCTCATTTAAGTTAAAATCTCTTAGGACATTTGAGTATATGGTCCCTTCTAAGATAACGGGAAAGGAAATCGAAGGTGTTGTTTTTACAATCTTCATATCTTCCAACGTTACTGTATTTTTTTGTGGTTTTTTTAACACACTTAAAGCCCCATTTGCTTCAATAATTGCTGTTTCCACTTCATTAATATCAAATACATTTTTTTCTCTAAGCATTTGAAGGATATTATCAATAGAGTAACGGATCTTCTTAAGGTTATTTTTGATAAGTTTCCCATTTTGGATAACGACAGTTGGTTCGAATGTAATTAATCGACCTATTTTTCGATTGGAGATTTTCCATTTCGCCACAACCTTTTGAATAATGCCAATTGCGATAATTGCTATAGCAGTAGGAAAATGATTGATATCAGGGTCTGCGATATCAGCACCGACAACTGCTCCTAGTATGACGATGATCAAAAGGTCAAAGATAGGTAATTCCCCGATTGCCCGCTTTCCCATAAATATCGTTATGATCAATAATAATGGTAAAATAGTTGTTATTCTCCCTAAGGTTATTAGTATTTCTTTTATAAATTCAAACATTGTTACACCACTTTTCTACAGTTCTTTATCCTACAAAATATAAAACTATAGTGTCATTTTTTCCAATATTTAATAGAATAAAACGTATTTTGTACAATAAATCCTCTCTTTACAGAAATTTGAGTCTTATTGCAATTATTTCACCTTTAACTTCAGTGCTTGAATTTTCTTTGCGCGACTAGCAGAACGCTGAAGATTTTATGTTTTCTCATTTTTTATTCGTAACTTGAGGAAATCTACCAAAAATACTTTAAAGAAGTTTATTTGTTTATCAAATCATTAAGTCATGATGAGAGTATAGCCGAAGAAATGACGCAAGATACGTTTTTTAAGGCGTTAAAAGCAATCGAAAAATTCGATGGTTCTAGAGATATTCGAGCGTGGCTTTTTACAATCGCAAGAAATACATATTTCTCTCACTACAAAAGAAATAAACGACAAATAGATATAGATAGTCTAGGAGAATCATGTATGGGCGTGCAAATTGTGAATCATTTGATGAATGAGGAAGACGCCTTCATCGTTCATCAGTTTCTTCACTCGATGACTGATCCATATAAGGAGGTCTTTTCACTGCGTACTTTTGGCGAATTATCCTTTGAGAAAATCGGGCGTCTCTTTGGAAAAAGTGCAGGATGGGCAAGGGTGACCTATTACAGAGCGAGAAAACAAATTATCGAGTATATGGAGGAGAAGAATGATGAAAGAGATTAAATGTACAATTATACAAGATATTTTACCGCTTTATATTGATGAGATCGTTAGTCAAGATACAAAAGAAATGGTAGACCAGCATTTACAGCATTGTGAAAAATGCCAGAAGGAATATGAAACAATGAAGCGTAAATTGTATATTCCAGCAGAAAATAAAGCACCTATTATTCAAAAGCTTAATAAGACATGGCGTAAGAAAAAAGTCATCATCTCAATTGCTTCCATTTTTGTTACGGTGCTCATATTATTCGGGGCATTTGCCTATGCTTTTTATTATGAAACAGTTATTCCTTATTCGGAAGATTTATTTAAAGTTGAAAAACAAGATGATAATCAATTGGCTTTCCATTATTTTGGTGAAAGCTATGCAAGTGTTAATGAAACGCACCCTATGACATTTGAAATTGATGGAGAGAAGAGGAATGTGAGTTTTATTTTTTATACAAAAACAATGACCGAATCGCCTTCAAGGAATCTTTTTAATAATGAAAAAAGGTCTAATGAGCAGAAATATACTTTTATTCTTGTGGAAAGTGACAAAATTGATGCTGTTTATTATGTAGATTTTGATGTAGAAAAAGTCACTGCTGGAAAAGATTCTTGGGCTTCGATTTTAGAACGTGCAGAATTAATTTGGGAGAAGTAACACAAATTAATATTTAAATCACGCACGACTGGAGTGAAATACAATGAAAACAGAAATGTTAAGTAGTTAACTTTAAACTTAGAAGTAATTAAAAAAACCAGTAAATTACAAATGTGAATAATTGAGCATAATAAATTTAGTTAGTTAACCTCCTGAAAAACTAGTTCCTAAGGCCTGAGAAAAAAACCTCACTTTAGAATAAGTGGTTAAAAAACAAAGCATTTTTCCTATTTACGGTAAAAAACAGTTCGATTAGTATAAGTTTATAAGCAGTTATTACAATCTAATCAGATTGATTAGCTCAGCTGATCAATAACGACGTGTAATAGCCTAAATGAAGAAGGTAGGAAAAAAAGATCGCCACTGATAAAAAATATCCAAACAAAAGATGATTCTTATCTTTTCTAAGTGAGGCTACGTCCGATGAAACAGTTAAATGCAGAGCGATTACGTGATACAATGGAGGCGAGAGTCAAGCACTACCAAGATTATCGAGAACAATTTGAACAGCTTCGCCACTCCTTTGAAGAAATCGTTGGTTTAGAGGGCTTTGAAGGTCGCGGGGCTGAAGCGATTAAAGGTTTCTATCAAGGACAAATGGATGTGATCGATGCATGGTATCGTTTTATCGATCATCAAATTGCCTTTTTTGAAGGGGTATCAGGTACCTTATCTGACTTTGAATTAGGTGGTCAAACCAAGGTAGATAGCCCGTTTTTAAGTGAAGATCTTGCCCGACGTGAAGTCCAGGCTGATGAAATGATCAGTGATCAACAACAAACATTAGAACAGATTTTTAGTGGGATCGAAGACATTATGACCCTCCGTCCGTTTTCGAGAGATGCATTTGACCAACAGATGAGCAGTTTGCATCAGAAGCGGGTGGAAACGATTGAAGCAGTTGAGGATATCGATGAATTATTAAGTGAAGAATATCATGCCTCTTTACCGGAACAAAGTTTCTTAATGGAATTATTTGACGAGCTCTTTAGAGCAACGTTGCAAGGTGGCGACGTGTCAACGATTCACTTTGATGCCAACGCTTATCACAATAGCGACGTCTACAAAAATATTGAGGATGCCGAAGCCTACACTGCCGAATATCTCAACCACAAACAAGAACAAGCCCATGCGAGAGAACTGCAAGACCGTGCCTGGTATGAAGTCCTTTGGGACGGAACGAAAACCTTTGTTGGTGAAGCGACTGGTTATTACGACTCGATCCGCGCCTCCACAGGGGTCGATCCGGTCACCGGCGTTGAATATACCGCGGGTCAACGCATCGCGTATGCCGGTCTAGCCGCTGCTGGCTTTATCCCATTTGTCGGTTGGGCAGGCAAAGCGATCAAAGGTGGCAAAGGCATATATGCAACCACTAAAGGGGTCAAAGCCGTTAACACAAGCCTTGATATTTATAAAACGGCGAATACCTTTTCGACGATTCAAAAGGCAGAGATGGGACTTTACGGCTTAGCTGCCGCCAATGGTTTCTCAGAATATATTACCGGTAAAGATGTTCTTGGCAATGAATTAACAGCCGAACAGCGCAGTGCGAGTCTTAGTCAAGGTATTTTAGGATCAACCTTATTTGCTGCTCCATTTGCACCAGATATGTTGAGAGGAATAAATAATGCGTTTAAACCCAAAAAACTAACTGGACTACCCAGTCAAGCAAAGAAAATTGATTTTAAAGCGTACACTGAAGTATACGAAACCAGTGTTAAAAATGCGAATGCAAATAAAGTGATGTTGGGTAAATATGATGGTGGTGGACAAACAAGTTATATAACACGTGCTGGAAAAGACCATACTTATTTCGATTTAGGTGCACAATGGGGAGAAGTTAAAAAGTCCCAAGGTTTAACAGATAATGATATGTTTAAGTTGTATAATGAGGCATTTTTAGATGATGTGATCAATGCGCGTAAAACAGTTCATTTTTCTCATAATCCTGTGGGCGATAAAGGTTTTTTAGGTTTAGAGTATAAGTATCTTAAACGAAATAATTATATCTATGACTCAAGCACAATGAGAATGCTCCCTAAATAAATCATAAGCAAATGAGGTGAAGTAATGGAAATTCATAAACTGTATGAAATAGTGGAAACTTTCTTTAGCTATAAAGCAGATATGTTGTATATAAATACTAATGAAAACGAAGTGGCATGTATGTTATACAATTCCTTTCTATTTAAATGTAACTTAGATGAACGCTATGGTACTTTTGGTGCGGGCATAGTATGTGGAAACCAAGAGGCGAATATAACTGAATTTCTAGGCGAAACTTGCTCATTAAACAGCGATGAGCAATCTGTAAAGGAGAGCCTGAAAATAGTCGATAATTACTGTAAATTAAGGCTGCCAGATAAGTTTTTGGAAGCATTTGAAGAAGCCTATAAAGAATAAAAATGACGAGAATACGGTAGCAATCATAAAGTGATAGCTACCGTATTTTTAATAGTAAAACGTCTTACAATTGGAAACGTAGGTAAGAGCGTTTAGTAAGGGGAAAAGTTAAGTAACCTCCTCCCCTTGTTGTTTACTTCTTGTGTTTTAATCCCCCAGCTTCGCGTGCGGTTATGTCACCTTGTCCTGCATTGACATCTTTTTGAATTTCTTGCTTTACTTTTGTAGCGTTTGTTTTGGAAGCTGTATTTTTTGAATTTTTCTTAGGTGGTTGCACCAAAACCCTCCATTCCTAATTTTTATACCATCATATTATTAGCAAAAGTGCTTTAAATATAAGCTGTCATGCTAGCATCACGTGCACCACTTTAATTTTCGGAAAATTTTACAAAAAAAGATTGAAAAGTTTTGTGTAATAGTTTAATATCATTAATGAAAGCGCTTTCTGATTGTTGGCGATTGCTTAACGACACCCTTGCAGTTACAAGTCTATTCTTAATTTTTCTTACCCACTAACTAACGCGCGTTAGTTAGCGAACTTCAGTCTACACGTATATGCAAGGTGACCGAACGTCATTGTTAGTTTCCATAGTGATTTTAAGCCAAATATATGTTAAGGAGGGATGCTAAAATTACATTTCATCAGTCTAAAGATGATTTAGAAGGTTATCGGTGATTTGAGTTCGTCTTTACTTTATCAGAGCTAACTGTCCATAAAACGACCACTACTTACTTTCCAACTCAAACTTATTGTTTTCAAAGCTAACAGTTTAAAAGCGCGGTCAAGGAAATTAAATTTAGTTTGGTCTGACACATTAATTAGAATTAACTGCAGTTTGCTATTTCTGAAAAATAAAATTAAATAGGAGTGTGATTCGTTATGATTAAAGGTAAAAAAAGTGTTATTGTATTTATTTTTACGCTATTTATGTTATCTTTGCCTACAGTAATCCACGCTAACAATCCAGTCACAAGAGATAGCTTATTTGCCCCTTTTAATAACCATGATTCTCACAATTGGCAAATGTCTGATGGTTGGAGAAATAATGACGTTTTCTTCGGCTCGCATTGGAGTGCTAATCGAGTGAATTTTAGCGGTGGTGTGCTAGAATTATCATTGCGTAGAAATGACGCGTATGCACGTCCATATAATTATGAAAGTGGCGAGTATACAACGCATAATTTTTATGGGTATGGACTGTATGAAGTGTCAATGAGGCCGGCAAAAGTATCTGGCGTGATTTCCTCATTTTTCACATATACTGGACCATCCTATAACGGCGCGCCTTGGGATGAAATAGATATAGAATTTTTAGGGAACGATACGACAAAAGTCCAGTTTAATTACTACACAAACGGTGTTGGTGGAAATGAAATTCTTTATGATTTAGGTTTTGATGCTTCTCAAAGTTTTAACACATATGCATTTGATTGGCAGCCAAACTATATTCGTTGGTATGTTAATGGTCGATTAGTTGCTACAGCTACAGAAAATATACCTAGCAGTCCAAGTAAAATAATGATGAACATTTGGAATACCTATGGTATCGATGAATGGGCGGGACGTTACACGGGGCAAAATGCAAATGCCTATTATGAGTGGGTTCGATATACACCAACTACAGGTGGTGGTCAACAACCCCCGGGAGTAGCTCAAGATTTTCAATTGCGAGCATGTGACTTTAATGATGCAAGAGGTGTTACGTCATGGAATTGTGGAGTAGGATCCTTCAGCCCGGGCAATTGGATCAAGTTTAATAATGTGAATTTTTCTACTGGTTATAATGCGTTTGCGGTCAGTTACGCATCATCTGTTCAAGGAAGCTTTGATATAAGAATTGGTAGTCCGAGCGGTAGAAGAATTGGGACAGTCAACTACGGACCGACGGGAGGTTGGTCAAGTTACGAATGGAATGGCACTCCGAATTTAGATAGTAGCGTGCGTGGTGTTCATGATGTTTATATTGTTTCTACTAGTGGTGGAGCCAACTTAAGTGAGTTTTGGTTTAAGAATGAATAGCTCTTCAAATCAAAACCAATTTAATATAAGTATTATTTAAAGTCACATTCATATCAATCGATTAATTTCTTATAATGAAATAGAGAAGTAGCAAATAGCAAAGTATATGCCAGGTAGGCATCTGGCACGTCAAATGAAAGTGATTTCTCAAAATATAAATGGAATTATAGCGTTAAGGACAGGGCTTGGTTGTCTGTAATGATTTTATAAATGTAACTTGTGGAGACCCAAGCTCAATATTTTGCCATAGCCCTTATTTCAAAAGGACTATGGCTGTTTTGCATTTTGTAGAAAACGGAAAATCTGCTTCATTATATATATTTAGGGAGCATGATCGTTTAGATTGAGTGGTTAGCAAAGGGTAGACATGCTTAGGTTTGTATAAAAAAGTGGTTTTATATGATAGGTTTAATGCTCGTAAAGTTATTGTTTTTTTATAATCCTGTAAGTGAAACATATTTTTTTAGCTTTTGGTCTAGTGCAATGAGAATGATCTGGAAGGGTATGAAATAGTTAGAATAGGCCTTCTTGGCTTGTAAATCAGACAAGCAAATAGAAAAGCATCCATTACAATCTTGAAATAATTTCCGCTATACGGTAACTTAAGAGTATTAGATAAATTTTTAATCGATTTGAAGAAGCATGTAAAGAATAGTGAACCGTTTGAAAAAGAAGCCACAAGGCATATAAGGAGGTCGTAGTTTATTAATATTTGTTGCGCCGTTATTTGATAGCGCTTTCTTTGTTGTGGAAATAGGGGAAAGTAATTAATAAAGTGTATCATCAAAAAATATCGAAATAAAATACTGGACATTCAAAGCTGTTTAATGATGGTCTAAGAAGTTAAAAATTAAATTTAGGTGGTGCTTTTTTTATGAAAAAACAAGGATTTAACCCTTATCTCCCCTCATGGGAGTATATTCCTGATGGTGAACCTTATGTCTTTAATGACCGTGTTTATGTTTATGGATCTCATGATCGTTTTAACGGCCATGCGTATTGTCTTAATGATTACGTCTGCTGGTCTGCGCCTACCGATAATTTAGCGGATTGGAGCTATGAAGGTGTGATTTATAAAAAAATCGATGATCCATTGAATGCAGCAGCTAACATGTGTCTTTATGCGCCGGATGTCACTGTTGGGCCAGACGGTCGATATTACTTGTACTATGTGTTAGACAAGGTTCCAATCGTCTCCGTGGCGGTATCAGATACACCTGCTGGGCAATAC
Source organism: Amphibacillus cookii (assembly GCF_016908375.1). GTDB lineage: Bacteria > Bacillota > Bacilli > Bacillales > Amphibacillaceae > Amphibacillus_C > Amphibacillus_C cookii. Next base: position 98,421 of record NZ_JAFBDS010000004.1, on the reverse strand, counting down.
AAATTTTATGGTTATGTTCATTATGCTGATGGTACATGCTTAGGAGAACGAATAGGTGATGAACCTCAATTTGATCCAGGTGTATTAACCGAAGGCGATAAAACCTATCTTTATACGGGTTTTTGTGGACCGGGCGATCGATCAAGAAGTGGGGCGATGGCAACAGTGCTTGGGGCAGATATGCTAACGATTTTAGAGGAACCGGTATTTGTCGTGCCGAGTCAACCTTATAGCGCGGGTAGTGGCTTTGAGGGGCACGAATTTTTCGAAGCACCCTCGATTAGGAAAAAAGGTGATACTTACTATCTTATTTATTCCTCCATTGTCATGCATGAATTGTGCTATGCGACAAGCAAGCACCCGACAAAGGATTTTGTTTATCGCGGGGTGATTGTAAGCAACAATGATCTTCATATTGATACGTATAAGCCCGCTGAAAAACCGATGTACTATGGTGGTAATAATCATGGGAGTATCGTTGATATAAAAGGGAAATGGTATATTTTTTATCATCGCCATACGAACGGATCAAATTTCAGTCGACAAGGATGTGTGGAGCCGATTGAGATACTAAGCGATGGGACGATTCCTCAAGTAGAAATGACTTCCTGTGGTTCTAATGGTAGTCCGCTTGCTGGTAGGGGTGAGTACCCAGCCTATATTGCATGTCATCTGTTCTGTAAGGATGAGGCGATGTATACAGGTGATTTATGGATGGATTCTCAATTTCCTAAAATTACGCAAGATGGTAAGGACGGCGACCAAGAGGTAGGTTATATTGCTAATATGACAGAATCGGCTACAGCAGGTTTTAAATATTTTGATTGCCAAGGCATTAAAGCGATCACTATTAAGGTGAGGGGCTATTGCAGTGGAGCGTTTGAAGTGAAAACATCGTGGGATGGAGAAGCACTAACGACCATTCCAGTTGCCTTTACCAATGTATGGACAGAATATCGATCAGAAGTGGCCATTCCAGATGGCGTTCAGTCCATTTACTTAACTTATACGGGTAATGGTCGGGCAAGCTTAGCTTCTTTTACTCTTGAATGAGTTTTGATATAGATGGTGATCACGTTTATCATAGATCACCGTCCCTAATCGGGCATTTGAAGGAAAACGACTTGTTTATTTCGGATTGTTCAAAGAAGCCATAGCCAAATTCAAAAATGACGATTTAGAAGCGTATAATGAAAAAGGATGATCTCAAGAGAATATCAGGTGGACTTTTTAGATTTCAACAGTTGTGAGGGGATTAGGAATTATTTTGCAAAACATTATGTAAAGACGTACAATTTTGGTGAGAGTGAATGTGAACGGTCAATGCATTCAGATAGGAGACGAAGGAAGAGTTTATGTGATCTGTTAAACTAAAAACAATTAGTTGTGAGTTTTTATTGTTTACAATGTTTCAACTTACAGTTAAAAACAGATATTTCTTCCTAACATCCAAAGAAACAGACTGTTACAAAAAGATAGAGTGTAATAGATTAATTCATATTACTCTCTATCTCTAATAATTTAATTTACAATTACATTATACGAAGAGCTTTTGCTCCAGTGATTTTATTGGGTAATTGATATGAACCAATTATTCCTGTGAAGCTTTTACCTTGAGCGTTATAAGCTTGCCATACAATTTTAGAACAAATAGGTAGGATCCTTTGAAGTTTTCGATTCGGTAAATCCGTATTTGTAATTTTCTTTAGAAAAATTAACACTTTCATCAATCGCATTTTTTGCCAAAGATGTGTTAGAGTAAACGAATAAATATCCAAATAATACAAAAGATGTAAATAATATAATTGTTTTAACAAGACATACCCCCCCGCGGCTATGTTTTTTATTTTTTGGTATTGATTACAATATAAAGGAGATTGATGCTGTATGCCAATAATTAAAAGAAAGAAAACCAGGTATATTTTTATAATAATTATTGCTTTATTTCTAATTACAGGCGGTACAATATTTATGAGTTTTTTTAATAAGAAAAAAGAAAATACTGAAATAATAGATTCGTATATTGTTGAAAACAATTATGAATCTATCATTCAAGAAAAAGAAATTTTATATGATTGGAAACAAGGAACATATTACGCAAAAGTTATTTTTGAAGATGAGCCTCAAAACTACTATGAAATATATGTACAAACTAATTCAGACAATGTATATGTAATAGGGTTTGATAAAGATCAAAACAAGGAAATAACAGATAAAAATAAAGCGAAATATATTAATGGTTAATAAGAGGCTCATTAGTTAGACAGTTAGTAGAGAGCATGCGTATTGATTTAGCGAGCCTTTTTATAAAAAAATATGGTGAGTAGGGTGGGAGTGAGAAAGATGAACTTCCGCTCTTTTAAAGTTGACCAATCTATTCCTTATTTCGCAAGCTTCCCACTTCACGAGCTGTTATGTCCCCTTTTCCTGCTTTCATGTCCTTGCTTCACTTTTCCGGATTAGAAATCTCCTCATTTTTCAAGATAATCTCATTGTTAACAATAAGCCTTTAAATATAATAGTAAATGTTAAAATATTTAATTAATCTTAAAATGTGTCATTTTTAAGTAAATAATGCCCTTTATTGTGTCAAATCTGCATATATCCCCATATAGAAAGCGATTTTGTCCAGCTTTTTTTTGCAATAATTTATATCAATTTATTAATGATCATATTATACTAGGTATAGAAAATGATGGAACTATTGTCACAAACCAAAAGACTCATTTATTCTTATGTTTCGAAAGTATTCTAGTGAAGGGGTAGGGTATATGGATACAGATAAAACACAAAGAAAACTAGTCGATCATGAATATTTCAGCTTGTTTGCAGAGGGAAATTCACTCTTGATAACGGTTAGTAAACAAGGGTTTAATTTACTAGATCTTAATCCGATCTTAGTAGAACTTCCGATGATCAAGATTACTAACTTTATGCTACTGAAACAAGCGATAGAGAATGCTGCAAATGAACCGGTAGTCATTGGCGAAGCCAAACCCATTATTGAAGTGATTCTTTCAAAAGACTTGCTTGAAGCATCAATAAAATTGAACTTGATAGATAAAGAAATTGAAGTATACGATCATAAACATATGGTATCTGAAATATTAAAAGCGCTGGAAACAGCAGGAGTGACGGAAGGTATATTACCCGAAGTCCTTAAAAAAGAACTTCCTTTTAACGAAAAGGTCGTTATTGCGCGTGGTGTTGAGCCGGTTGATGGAAAAGGTGCACAAGTCAGATATATTGAGCTCTCAGAAAAAAGACCACAAATTAATGAAGATAGTTCGGCTAATTTTTACGAGATGAATCTTATTGATGAAGTAGTGAAAGGCGATTGGTTAGGTGAAAAAATTATAGCAACAGAAGGTACCCCTGGCCGGACAGTTACTGGTGAGATACTCCCAGCCAAAAAAGGAAACGAATCTCTATTCAAGTTCGATCCTAAATCTGTTAGGGAAGTAAAAGAAAATGGCGTCATTACGCTATACGCAAAGAAAAATGGAGCAGTTGTCATTGAAAATGGAAAAATTAAAGTAGATGATATGTTAGTGATTACGGGGGATGTTGGCGTAGACACTGGAAATATTGAATTTGATGGGAGCATCAAGATAACCGGGACGGTTACTGATAGTTTTTCAGTTACCGCAACTAAGGATATTTCGATATTAAACCCGTTGGGTATTGGTGGAATAGATAAGATCATATCTCGAGAAGGAGATGTATATATACAAGGGGGCATATTTGGTAAGGGAAAAGCTTACATCGAAGCTGCGCAAAACGTGTATATAAAGCATGCCAATGAATGTACAATTGTCGCTGGTAATGAAATAAATATTGGATATTACTCTATCGGAAGTGATTTGATGGCCAAAAAAGTTGTCTTAGATCAGCATAAAGGAAAGATAATTGGCGGAAGTGTCAAAGCAAAGGTCCAGGTTATATCAGCTTTTATTGGCAATAAATATGAACGTGAAACCGAGATTAAAATTGAAGGTTTTAATCGATTAGAATTGAAACAACAATTAGAAGATTTGTTGAAAGACTATAAAAAACGATTGATTGAATTAGAGAAAGTAAGTAGAGAATTAGAAGTATATGAAACCTATTTCAATCTTCAGGGAGAGTCTGATGATAAAGTTAATGCTTTAAAAGAGTATGAAAACAATTTGGATGTGCAAGAGAAGCTTGCTCAAGAAGTGTTCATGTTGGAAAAGCAAAGACAAGTGATTGTTTCTTTCCTGGAGACGAAGGGAGAGGGCGAGATACAAGCCATTTATAAGGCGTATCCTGAAACAACGATGCAGATTAAGAATATTCAAAAGAAACTTAAGAAATCGATGACAGGGATGTATTATGTTAAAAAAGGAGAGTTATTTTTTGAATAATTAGAAAATTAGGTTAATTACATATGTAAAGGGGGGGGCTTTTATGGATCGAGTAAAGCGCTTATATAGGTATGAAGGTCTGCTAAAGGCTGTTGAATTTTTCACGCAGCGTTTTAATACAGAACAAATTACAGAATTTGCGTTTGAATTTTCGAATGAAATTTTAACATTAAATGCATCTGCATTATTTATAAAAAGAGATGAGGGCTTTGTTTTAAAGTACAACAGGTTATACCCGTTTAATGAATGTAAGATTCCCGATTCTACGGAGCTACGTCATTTTCCAGCTCACTTTGGTAATATTGTTGTCGATAACTTTGAGGCTTTTTTTTCTAAGCAAATCATAGAGCAGTTTAATATCAAATTGGTTATTCCACTTATGGTTGACAATTACATGGTTGGTTTTATTTTAACAAATGGAAAAGTTGTTGATGATTTTAAGAAGGATGATTACATCGTTGCAGATGCTTTGATGCGGTTAATTAATAATTCATTAGAAAACTGTAAATATTTTGCTGAATTGAAAGAATCAAATGCTAAATTAGATCAGAAGAATTTCGACTTGTTTGCAATTAATCAAAATACGAAAGTGATGTTATCTGAAGTGACTTTGGAAAAACTCTATACGATAGCCACGGAAGTATTTAGTGAAGTGTCAGGTAGTAGGGTGACTTCTTTCGGTATATATGATGCTGTTACTGAGGTCATAAAAATCAAGGGTTACCGTGACGTTACTAATTATCAAAAATACTATACAGAAATAGAGTTAGTTGACACACGTTATAGAGGTGAACCGATTGTCTTGCATATTGAGCGAGATGCCAATATCATTCAAAAACTTTTCGTTAACTATGATGTGTTTCAGCAATTAAGTGCAAAGTATATTGTACTTATTGTAAAAGAGGAAATTTTAGGTTTGGTAACATTAGGCCAACCATTAAATAAAGATGATTACGATCCATCGCTGTTTGAATTAATTGAATCATTAGCAGGTTCTACCTATATAGCAATTAATAATGCAATGATGTTTGATGAGCTTGCCATTCAAAAACAAAAGATTGATAGGAAGTTTAAGGTTTTATCTAGTCTAAACAAATTGGTAAGAAATATTAACCATTGCCGAACGATGGAGGAATTAACTCACCTAACAGCTAAGACATTACAACTTTACTTTGGGGTTAAAAAAATGTTTTTCGCTTTTCAACAAGAAGGGCAGTATAAAATAACAAGTAGTATAGGGTTAGAAGCTGATGAGCAGCTATTCCTGATCAATGATCAATGGGAAGATGCTTTGAGTGGAGAGACTTTATATGGTTTTTCAGAAGGGGCGATCAAGAAGTATTTCAATGAGGAAATGCAAAAGCTAGTTAATGAAACAAATTGCGTCGTCATATCACCTATATTAACATCTAAAGGCCTTGACGATTCAATGGTAATGGAAGATAATCCACTGCCTTTTGGTTTTTTAATTGTGTTAGAAGCCAAAGATAGTTTAAAGGAAGAGGAAGTTTTACTTATTGATACGATAACGAAAAATATTTCTCCAATCATCTATCAAATTGACCAAAACAGTAAAATTAAACAGTATTACACGCTTAATGAAAGAGAAAAATTTTTAGAAGACGTTGAGAATAAACTACATGCTTTAAAGGAATATCAAGTGCCCTTTTTCGTTTATTATAAAAGAACAAATAGTGGTCCATTTAATCATGAGCATCAGCAGCAACAAGCGTTGGTGGGCTGTCAAAACTATCAATTTAATGGGTATGAATTTATGTTATCCGATCATGAAATAAACAGTAAGGAATGGCATAGCATCGCTAATGTTGAACAGAAAGAGGATATATTAAACTTTAACTTTTAATGTCATTACTTGTTAAATATCAAACTAAACGAGCTTGTAGCACAAGCTCGTTTTTTACTGCTAGTCTTTGAAAACCTCTGGCTATACGGATACCATAGAGCTACTACCTACCTCAATAGATTTTCTATTTTGAGGTTTAAGAATCAAATTGCCACAAACGATTCGAATCATTGTAGTACTAACAATAATCTTATGCTGTTATCAGTTTATTTTTGTCTTAATAACATGTCTTCGTCATTTCTTCTGCTAACAAAGTATTTCCATTCTATAAATGCAATAATACTAATCTCATTTTCTCCCCCTGTCTGCCATATAACGCTCACCCAAGTTAAAAAACTAAATGATCGTTTTCGTTCATTAAAATGCATGTTTAAGTGTTATTAAATCCAAAATGTAAACTTTCGTTCATTTCATTGAACTAAATAGATCATGGTGCTACAATGACATTGTCGTGGTAAGCGCTTACCAAATTGAGATAGGAGGGGTGATATGCAACTATCATCGGTGTTAGATAAACAAAATATTGTCTTTGATTTAACGATTAAGACAAAGGAAGAATTGTTTAATAATCTAGCTCTAAACCTTGAAAATAATGGATTTATCACAAGTGCAAGACGTTTTATAAAGGACTTAAAAAAGCGGGAAAAGGAAGCTTCTACAGGTATTGAGGATGGCTTTGGTATTCCCCATGCGAAATCAAAGGCTGTAGTAAAACCGACGATCGCTTTCGCTCATGTAGATGAGCTATCGGACTATTTGGCTTTAGATGAGTCACGTGTTGAGTGTGTTTTTATGATTGCTGTTCCCGATCAGGATAATGTTACGCATCTCGAGCTGCTTAGTTTCTTAGCAAGAAAGTTAATGGATGATCAGTTTAAGGCGAGCATCAAGATGGCCAAAGATGCAGAAGAAATACGCTCTATTTTAACAAGCTTAGGAGGCGAATAAGATGAAAATCATTGGTGTTACGGCATGTCCGACCGGTATCGCCCATACTTATATGGCGGCAGAAAAGTTGCAAAAAGCGGCAGAAGCGGAGGGATATCAAGTCAAAATTGAAACTCAAGGCGCTAAAACGGAGAATGTATTGACAGAGCAAGAAATTAAAGAAGCAGATGTCGTTATCCTCGCGGTTGATAAAGGGATTGATCTAAGTCGCTTTGCGGGGAAAACGATTAAGAAGGTGTCAACATCTAAAGCGATCAAAGATCCCATTACTATTCTGGAAGAGGCGATCAGAGGGGAAGGCACGTTTCAATCCAGTAAAGATACGGAAGAGAATAGCTCAGTATCTAGTCATAAAAAGGGGCTGTATAGTCATTTTATGAATGGTGTCAATTACATGCTTCCATTTGTAATTGCTGGTGGTATTCTTATTGCAATTAGTTTTGCTTTTGGAATTGAAGCATCTGATCCCGACAGCGGGAAATATAATGTCATTGCCGGTGCACTATCGCAAATTGGTGGTGGTACAGCATTTGCCCTAATGGTGCCTGCTCTAGCGGCGGGGATAGCTTCGTCAATTGCTGGGCGAGCAGGCTTTGCTCCAGGTTTAATAGCGGGAACGTTAGCGGCGGCTGGCGGGTCAGGATTTCTGGGTGGAATGATCGGTGGCATTCTAGCAGGCTATGTAACTGATTTTACGGCAACTAAAATACATGTTAAGCAATCAATCTCAGCTATTTTCCAATTAATTGTTGTGCCGTTGATCTCGATTACTATTGTTGGAATGGCGATGGTTTTCCTCATTGACACACCAATTTCATGGGTATTAAATGGGCTGACTGAATTTTTAAATGGTTTAGGCGAGACTTCTGGATTGATGTTTGGCTTACTGATTGGGGTTATGATGGCAGCGGATATGGGGGGGCCGATAAATAAGGCTATTTCGACTTTTTCAATTGGACTCATGTCAGCTGGTGTTAATGCACCTATTGCAGCGTGTATGATGGCGGGTATGACACCGCCACTAGGGCTTGCTTTAGCAACAGTAATATTTAAAAACAAGTTTACATTGGAAGAAAAAACATCTGGTAAGTCTTGTTGGGTATTAGGTGCCTCATATATTACAGAAGGTGCGATCCCATTTGCAGTAGCTGATCCAATTCGGGTAATTCCTAGCTTAATGGTAGGCTCAGCAGTAGCAGCCTCTATTTCTATGGCTGCTGGTGTGACGTCTATGGCTCCACATGGTGGTGTGTGGGTGATGTTCATACCTAATGTTATTAATAACTTGCCTATGTATCTGTTAGCTTTAGTTGTAGGTACATTAGTGACAGCAGTTATGATTGGTTTGCTAAAAAAACCAATCAAGCAAGAAGCATTGACAAATACAATTATAGAATAAGAAGGGATTGTTTAAATTGCTATATACAATGAAAGCACTACTACAGGTAGCCAAAGCTCATAAATTTGCAGTGCCAGCCTTTAATATTTGTAGCTATGATATGCTAAAAGCAATAATGGAGGAGGTAGAGGCGCAAAATGCACCAGTGATTCTTGAAATCCATCCAGATGAAATAGAGTATTTAGGTGATGCTTTTGTTGCCACTGTAAAAGCATATGCATACCAAAGTAACGTTCCGGTTGTTATTCATATGGATCATGGTGGTACCCTTGGTGACGTAATGCGTGCCATTCGTAATGGCTATACCTCTGTGATGATTGATGCCTCACTTGCTGACTATGAAGATAACGTAGCTTTGACAAGTCAGGTTGTCGAGCTTGCCCATAAGGTAGGTGTTTCAGTCGAAGCTGAATTGGGTACTATTGGTAATAATGGAGACTCCTATGAAGGCGGATCTGATACAATTATTTATACTGATCCCGACCAGGCTGTTGATTTTGTCAATCGGACTGGCATCGATACGCTTGCGGTGGCTATTGGCACGGCTCATGGTCTTTACCCGAAGGAGGTCAAGCCAGAACTGAACCTTCCGTTGTTAAAAGAGTTAAGTAAACGTATAGATATTCCATTTGTTTTGCACGGTGGGTCTGGAAATCCTGATGCTGAGGTTAGTGAGGCTGTAAAATATGGAGTAGGTAAAGTAAATCTGTCGTCTGATTTAAAAAGTGTATTTTTTGCTGAAGTACGACGTTTGTTGGTTGAAAAACCTAATATGTATGAGCCTAATCAAGTCTATCCATCGGCAAACAATAAGGTGAAAGAGGTTGTTAAGCACAAGCTGACAATTCTTAATACGGTTGGTAAAGCAGATTTGTATTAAATAACAACAGGTGTGGACTTAATTGTCCATGCCTTAAATCAATTGGAGGGGCTAGAATGGTTACAGCAATTCAAAGGGAAAGGCAAGACAAAATTGTTAATCACTTAAAAGCAGAGAATTTTATGAAGACAACTGATTTAGTTGATTTACTTAATTATAGTGAAGCAACGATTAAACGGGACTTAATAGAGTTAGAGAATAAAGGACTTATTCGGCGGACTAGAGGCGGAGCAGTAATTATTGATCGTCAGAAGATCGATATCCCTTACCTGATGAAGGTAGACAAGTTTAATGATGAGAAGAATAAAGAGCGGATGGCAAAAATCGCTGAGACATTAATAGAAGATGACATGAGCTTATTTATTGATTCTAGTAGTACAGCCTTGCACCTTGTTAACCAATTAAATCGATTTAACGGGCTAAAGGTCATTACAAATGGTGTAATTACGGCTAGTTTATTATCAGAGTACACATCTGCAGATGTCAACATACTTGGCGGTTCCATCGTACCTAAGCGCTTCACTGTGAATGGCTCAAAAGCGTTCAACGATGCTTTAAGCTATCATGCCGATCTTGCATTTGTCTCATGTCGGGGATTTGATTTTAATGTGGGTGCAACTGAAATTACGGAAGGAGAAGCACTGATTAAGCAAGCCTTTCATAAACGCTCGAAGGAACTCGTTTTAATGGTAACAACTGATAAGTTTAACCAGAAATATTTAAATCAGAGCCTTAATTGTGCGGATGTAGATTACATGATCATTGATCGTTCATTATCGGAGTCAGAGCTAGAGCAGCTTCAGCACCATAAAATTGAGGTGCTTTATTAAGCTTTTGATGAGTAATGTGGTCAATATAACGATGATTTCAGGCAACCGAGAAAATTTTGTGGAAAACTCGTAATTTCTAGCACATTTATCCTCAAATAATGAGGAGGAGAGACGGATGCATTGGCTTAGGAGTTAGAAAAAACAATTTTTCTGTGGTCTTGCCCTGCCCCTGTTAGTAATTGTCGCGCTCATTGGCAGTATGATAACAGTAGAGCTAGTGATTACCAATATTTTTCTCATTATTGTTGGTGTCATGATAAGGGCAAGCATACCCACCTATAAATATAAAAGATGAAAAAGTGAAGGGCTAAAATCACAAGCTGACTAGGTCGAATAATTGAAGATGGCTAGTCTAATCGAGACGGGCATTAAATGAGGTTAAGTTTCCTTTCGGTTAATAGTTAATATTAGCTTTTATTATAAAAATTAACTATAAGCGCAAATGCTTGAGTGCTTTTTATCACAGATGACCGTCCATAACCCCCCCACCTCAATATAGAGAACAGAGTTAAATCTATTAAGGTGGTTGACAACGGACGCTAATGTCCTGATTCATTCAGCTACCAACCAGTGGGCGAAGAACGAAAACCCCCTACTGATTGAACGTTCGTTTTACAGTAATGAATTCCGTTTAAAGTAGTTAAGGCGAACGAAACCCTACCCTTTATCAGTATAATTAAACGCTGGTTTTCACTATTAACCTACTTTACTTTTTTCGTGAGTCTAGTGAGAGGCAATGGGTGACTTGTTATCTTCTTGCTTAGTGAGCACCCCATTATCAATTCGATATACAGACGCGCATAACATGGAAATGTCCTCAGAATTATGACTAGAGAGCAGTACAGTCATACCTTCTTCCTTAAACTCAAGAATCATTTCACGCATATCTTCCACACCTGACTCATCTAGGCCATTCATCGGTTCGTCTAAGATAAGTAGCTTAGGTTTCTCCATGATTGCTTGCGCTATTCCTAACCGTTGACGCATGCCTAACGAATATTTCCGTACCGGTCGTTGGTCATTTGGATCTAACCCTACCAAAGCAATAACTTCTCTCAGGCGTTCATCACTGACTTGATTTTTAATAGAACTTAGCAGTTTCAAGTTTTTAAAGCTTGAATATTGCGGTAAAAACCCCGGGGTATCCAGTAAAGCGCCGAATTGCTGTGGGAATGCCCCTTTACCAATATTTTCTCCGAAGATCGATATTTCTCCTTTTGTTGGCGTGAGCAGTCCGGCAATGGTTTTGAACAACACACTTTTTCCTGAGCCATTACGACCGATTACGCCATAAACATTCGGTTGACTAATCTCAAGGTTAATGTCTTTCAAAAGGTCGTGGCCTTTAACCGTCTTCGTTAAGTTTTTTATTGCAATTATTTTTTCCATAGCTCTTCTCCTTACACTAAGTTAATCCAAATAATACTTCTTTTCGCTTTTTAAATGTGATCCAACTAAAAAAATAAAGAACAAACATAGTCAACAGCAAGATCGCCATCGACCTAAAGAAAGGCTGATTATACTCGAAGGCAAGGAATCCATAGCTGAGGGGGAGGAAATGCCCCACTGCTGGTCCCATTGACGATAAGGTTATCGAGAGGACTAAACTAATTGTTACCCCCGTAAACGATAACCCTGAATGATTGAACAGAAAACGGATCAAGATCATGATAAAGACTAAGACAAGCGTTGATAGAACAAGTAAGCTAAATTGTCGTAACAGAAAGCCACCTGCTCCACTAGAAGTTGAAAAAGTCATAAGATATTCATCGACTAACCGACTTTTCAGATTTAGTGATAGGGACTTGACGAGTAACATCGTGACCATGTATCCAGACGCAAAGAATGTAATCGTCGAGATAATCGTCGCAAGTGCGAAACTTTGCCACCACATCCGATAACTTCTCATCTGTAAAAGCAAATAAGTGCTTTGCTCCTTTAGTTGAAAGTCAGTAAACGAACCTACCACCAAAAGTAAGGGGAGTAAGACGAGTAACCAACGTAACATATCAAACGTCGGATTGAGCGGCAAATAAAACATAAAAGCTGTTGCGCTCAAAAAACTACCAGGTATCAGATCTGCGTACAAAACATAAACGAGCCATACGTTTGCAGCATAGACAATTACATTAATAAGTAGTTTACTTACTGTTAGCATAGAAGCCAATTGATAACGCATCAGTTTAATAAACGTCATTGTTCTCACCCCGATAAGTATCTAGGTCTGTTTTATGAACGATTAAATAGCCAAGGCCATAAAAGAAGCCGATTAGCAAAAGCCAGTAAAGAAAAATTTGAAATGGAAACATGTGTTGGTTAGCTTCTGTCATATAAATATATTCAAAAATACTCACTCTTTTTGTCCAAAAAAATCGACTTAGCCAATCCATGCGACTTGCTGTGGCGCTAATGTTTATAATATTTAATAACAGAATGACAATCACCGCAATAAACGGGCGCCTGAAAGTAAGGTAAACCAAATAGAAAACTAGACCTAAACAAAATAAAAGTAGCCATAGAAGACTGAACGTGCCAATCAAATAGAATACTGGAGAAACATGCTGTAAGAAAATACTATGGTATGAGTAAAAATTTAGCGCAAAATCACTCCAATGATTAGCAAAATCAAAGACGAATGTTGCTAATAATAATGGAATAGCAAGAATTACAAAAGTGAATACTGTCGTTACGATTGCAACTGCTTTTAAATTTATCTTGTACCAAGCATACCTATTGCTGCACCGAAATGCGAAATAATTTTGAATGTTTCCTACTGAAAAGTGAGTGGTCAATATAATTAAATACGTTGGTATAACAATATATGATAAAGATAAAAATTCAGTAGTTTCAATAGCGAAATCATAGAAATTTTGTTTTGCTGTATCTTGACTTAGTATGAAAAGAAAATAGGCTGTTAGAAAAGCAGTCGTCCAAAACCACGCTTTATGTCGACTGAATAATAGCAAAACTTTAAAATTAGCGATACTTTTCATTAAACATATAACCCCCGATGAAGTATAGCAATATACTAATGGCTAATACGGTTCCACCTAACGTCACCTGTTGTAAAGAACCACTAGTATAGCTAATGTCATAGAGTCCGATTAAATGGAGATCGGGATTTATACTAAATAATACAGTTCCAGAAAAGATAAGCACAACAAATGGAGCGAGTAATGAGAGATAGACATTATGAATGAGTGTCGATAACCCAAGTGACATCGTTGCGAAAATAAATCCACAAATAAATAACATGATTAAAATCAAGATCATCATTAGCCAAGGAGAATTTATACCATTTGCTTGGAGTGATTGAACGGTCTCAATTTGTTCTTTCAGCATGGGCAACCCAAAGATTGGTTTAGCAATTGCAACGGTAATAAAGGCGATCAGCGGGCCAGCGATCAATGCAACGCCACCTGTAAGTCCATTCACAAATAAGCGAATGAGCGCATGTTGCTTTGGCTTAATGCGTAAGTGAAGATAGTTCGCTAAGCCTGATTTAACATCTTCTAAATAAGAGCCAGCGAATGGCAGGCTGGCGACAATAGGAAAAAGAAATGCTAGGATGTTTAACGTTCCCATATTGTATCCAGATAGAAAAATGTATAAAACAGAAATATCGCCATAAGGTAACCAAAGCAAGTACTCAAACATGCCAACTATCGTCGATCCGATTGAAAGAATAACTGCTACCCCCATCATTTTTGATAAAAATGCACGTTTAAATTCTTCTTTTATATAAGCAATCATGTTTGATCCTCTATTCAATTTAAATTATTAACCTAATATATTTCTTAACAATTGATGAAGTATCGATGGTTGTATAATTAGATCACTATCTTTTTAAGTTATTTAATTACATGTTGCAGAGAACAGCACTCAAATTATTAATTTGCCTCCCAATCTCCACTAGCCGGAACATTTGAAGTAGCGGCCTAGAGTAGTAGAGGTAATTAGATAAACCATTTACCCTTATATTCACGTGCGTAAATGCTTGTATCATTTATAAATTAAACAATTAATAACACATTACTAAACCATACTGTTCTATCGTCTTTCATCGACATTGATATTAACCAGTAATTGTTATTATTTTATATTAAACTCTTTTTTAGAGGAAGTAAATAGAAAAATATAGTTTGTAATTGTAAAATTTAAAATCTTAAATTTTGAAATGAGATGAGTCTGTGGAAAGAAGGAGTACGAAAAAAATTGTTTTAACATTATTAACTGTATTTTTTTACTTTTAATATTTTCCTTAATTTTGGGGGGCTTATTTATACGTTGATCCCTCATTCAATAAAAAAATTGATCAACTCATTCCCAACAGTCGAACATTTTGAAAACGTTCCTCTTTAAAAGGTTATTGAAGTAAAGTTGGCATTAGTTGAATAAGCCGATATCCTTTAATACTAAACATCAACAGTAACTTTTAACTACGCTTAAAAAAAAGGCCAAGTCACCCTAAACAGGGGACTTGGACGGCCTTATCGATATTATTATTTTCTCGCCTTACTCACTCTCAACTTCTTACCTTTAATCGTTGTGTTCTCCATTGCTTGCATAACAATCGATCCTTTTCCATTAAGGATATCAACATAGGTCATTTGCTCATGGATGGTTATAATTCCAATATCCTCTGCGGTGATGCCGGGGATTTTAGCGATGGTGCCGACAAAATCAACGGCACGAAGTTTTTTCTTTTTCCCTCCGTTAAAATGAAGTTTCAAAATATCTTGATTCATTCGGGCTGTTTTATTATTTTTTACAATCCGCTTGCTCCGCTGTTTTTCTTCAAAAGCAGTTTTGCCGCTCGCCACCTCTGAATGATCTGGGGTTTCCATTGTGGGAAGCGCAAAGCCGATATAGCGCTCAATCTCTTTAACAAACTTTCCTTCGTAAGGGGTCGCAAACGTAATCGCCTTCCCTTTATTGCCTGCTCGTCCGGTTCTGCCTGTTCGGTGTACATAGGCATCGGCCTCCAATGGAACATCATAGTTAATCACAAGGGAGACATGATCAACATCAATCCCTCTCGCAGCAACATCTGTTGCAATAAGATAGCGAAAACTTCCTAACTTGAAGCCATTCATAACAGCGAAACGTTTTTCTTGATCGAGTCCACCATGGAGTCTCTGACAGGGGTAGCCAGCTTGATCCAATTCACTATAAACGCTATCAACGTTTTCTTTCGTCCGGCAGAAAATTAAACAACTATCTGGATTTTCAACAATTGTCAAGTCTTTAAGAAGTGGAATCTTGTCTTTTTCTTTCACTTCAATCAAGGCATGTTCAATCGTATCGGCGGTAATCCCTGTTGATGCAACCTCAATATGGGTAGGCTCATGCATATAGTTATGGCATAGTTTTTCAATATCTTCAGGGAAGGTCGCCGAAAACACCATTGTTACGCGATGAGAAGGGAGCTCATTAATAATGGCTTCAACTTGATCGATAAACCCACGATTAAGCATCTCATCTGCTTCATCAATGATAAGATACTTTACTTGTTCCAGTGGCAACGTGTCGCGTTCGATATGATCGAGCACGCGGCCAGGTGTTCCAACAACAACGTGCGTCTTTTGTTTTAATGCATCCTGTTGTGGTTTAAAAGGTTCTCTTCCATAAAGGGCCAATGCTTTAATTCGCTTCAATCTGCCGATATTCGTCACATCTTCTCGGACTTGGACTGCAAGCTCTCGCGTTGGGGTCAGAATCAAGGCCTGCGGTTTATTCTCAAGCCATTCAATCTTATCGGCAAGAGGAATACCGAAGGCTGCGGTTTTTCCGCTCCCGGTTTGGGCTTTGACAACGAGATCCTTATCTTTTAAAGCTATAGGAATCACGCGACTTTGCACTTCTGTTGGCGTGTCATATTTTAACACCGCTAGAGCCTTTTTTATTTCGTCACTTATCTGATAATCGGTAAAACTTTTTTCGTCCATTATTTAACCTCTTTTTTGTTTTAGTTATATGTATAGGATGATATCCACAAACGATTCTATACATGACCTGAATATAGCTTATTATACTAGAAAGCAAGGGAAAAATCGGCTTATTCTTTATATTTTAAATAAATAAGAACTCAGCTAAAAAACATTCTTGAAAGACTGATTATCATAGGAATTAAAGTCACTAGACACTATCTAACAGCTCGCACTATAACCAAGTTGACTAAAGATCTGAATAATAGATGTAGTTAATTTTCCACTCCCGATAAGCAGTTTTTAAGAGAATTGTTCTCGCTTTAACACAGTCATACCTAGATATAATGTGGTATCGTTACCATCTCGTTTTCGTAATTAACTATAGGTTTCAAGAAAACGTGAAATTACAAGTTATAACTGTCACTATAGTAACATATAGAAATGAAAGCAAGCGCACAATCATAATAAAAATGACCTTCATTTTTTGAAAAAAATAATGACATAATATATTTATGAAAACGATTGACATAAAAAAATAAGTAGGTTACTATACATAATGTAAGCACTTACAAAAAGGAGGGTTTAATTAATATGAAGAATAAAATGATTTTAATTGTAGGGTTGTTGTTCGTTCTTTTATTAGCGGCTTGTGGTGATTCAAATGATGAAAACGTTACCAATAGCGATGGGGATGGCGGTACCGATGACACAGAGCAAGCAGCAAGCAGTGACGTTGAAATTTCTATTTTACTAACGAAGCCTGAGATTACTGAGCAGTTTGATCAAGTTGTCGCTGATTTTACTGAAGAAACAGGTGTCAAGGTTACAGTAATTCCCTTAGGCGGCCAGGTTGTGCTAGAGAGAATGACAACATTATATGCCTCCGGTAATGCTCCGACCATTACATTAGCTAATATGGAAATTGATGAATTCAAAGATAGCCTGCTCGATTTATCAGAGGAGCCGTGGATTGATACAGTAGATGAAGATTATTATGCACTTGTAAATTATGATGGTAAAGTATTAGGTCAGCCATTAGGCGTTGAAGGTTTTGGTTTTATTTATAATAAAGAAGTTCTTGATGAAGCAACGGGTGGCTTTGATCCGCAAACTGTTAAAACGACGAATGATCTTAAAGATTTATTTGAACAAATAGATGCATTAGAGGGTGTGGATGCGTTAACCGTATCACCAATGGATTGGTCATTAGGCGCGCATCTTACCAATACGATGTTTGCTAGTCAGTCCTCTGACAGAGATGAGCGACATCAATTTTTACAAGATACTATAAATGGAGAAGTAAATTTTATAGAAAATGATATCTTTAATGGTTGGGTAGACACAATCGATATAATGAAAGAATTTAATAAACATAAGCGTGCACCATTGGCTCCGTCTTATGATGATGCACCGTTAGAATTAGCAAGTGGAGACGTAGGCTTATGGTTTATGGGTAACTGGGCTTATCCACAAATACAAGCAGTGAATCCTGATGGAGAATTCGGATTTTTGCCTGTGCCAATTAGTAATGATGAAGCTGATTTTGGAAACAGTCATATTTCAGTAGGTGCACCTTCATTTTGGGCAGTTGATGCTGAACAAGCGAGTGAAGAAGAACAAGAAGCTGCCAAAGAATTTTTGAATTGGTTAGTTTCATCAGAGACCGGAAAAGATCATTATGTGAACACCTTAAATTTAATTCCTGTATCAGATCATTTTGATATAGCACCAGAAGACCCGCTTTCACAAGATATAGTCAATTATATGGACAATGACGACACACTAGAGTTTATTGTTAGCTATTATCCTTCTGATGCAATGAATGTCATGGGTGCTAGTCTAGAAAAATATTTGGCCGATGGAATAGATAGAGCTGGTTTAGCAGAAGAATTTGAGGCGTATTGGTCTTCAGTAGATTCAGAATAAAATATAACATTGGGGTGAGCGTCATCTTGCTTGTCCCAATGTTACTTTTTAAAATGATCGTTTAGACAATTATTCAATGACGTGTAGAGCAATAGTAGGAGTAGTAAAGGCGCTAAAAGCGTAGCATGAATTAATCTTTTGGAGGTATCATTTCAAGTTGAACAAATAAATATTTAAAATCATTGGAGGAAGCGTTATGTATTATGAGAAGAGAATTTCCGAAAGGTTAAAAGTTTTTGGGCTTTTTGGTTTTATCCCATTATTAGTATTCTTTCTTGTTATGATTGTTCCTTTTGTTATAGGCATTTTAATGACAGTAACAACGTGGACGGGGTTGACAGGTTCGTTATTTGAATTTATTGGGTTTGAAAATTTTATTAGTGCTTTTTCTGACCCTAATTTTGGAAGTAGTTTGATCGCTACATTTAAATATGTTGTTTTTACGTTAGTGCTAACAAATGTATTAGGGTTCGGACTGGCTTTACTTGTAACACAAGGCAGGAAAGGGCAAGAATTTTTCAAATTAAGCTTTTTCACTCCAAATTTAATTGGTGGAATTATTTTAGGTTTTATTTGGCAGTTTATATTTTCTAGAGCTTTTGTAAGTGTCGGAGTCGAATTGGGTTGGGGGATTTTTTCTGTATCATGGCTGGCCAATCCGGAAACGGCTTTATGGACATTAATTATTGTCAGTGTGTGGCAAAGCTCTGGTTACATGATGTTGATTTATATAGCTGGTTTAATGGGAATAGACAAGTCATTGATGGAAGCCTCGTTATTAGATGGAGCTAGTGCTTTTAAGCAGTTGATCAAAGTTAAAATCCCATTAATGATCCCTTCTTTTACCATAAGTCTCTTCTTGACGCTGCAAAGAAGTTTCCTTGTTTATGACACCAATTTATCGCTCACAGACGGAGGGCCCTTCAGATCTACTGAATTAATTGCTATGCATATATATCAGGAGGCATTTACCTACCAAAGGTTTGGTGAAGGTCAAGCAAAGGCTTTGGTATTATTTGTTATTGTAGCGTTAATAGCAATTACACAGGTAGGGATTATGAAGAAAATGGAGGTTGAAGCCTGATGAAATCAAAAAAAATTAAATCTCTACTCTATTATTTGTTATCTCTCTTTTTATTTTTAGCATTTGTTTTTCCATTTATCATCATTATTATAAATTCTTTTAAGGATAATTTATCTGTTGTTAGGAATCCATTAGCATTACCGGAAGTGCTCAGCTTTAGTAACTACACTCAAGCCTTTAGCGCGATGAACTTCATTTCTGCATTAAAAAATTCGTTAATTGTAACGATTGGATCATCCCTATTAATTATTGTATTTTCGTCGATGCTAGCTTATTTCCTTGTTCGATGGAAGTGGAAGATAAATAGGTTTATTTTCTTATTATTGGTAATGTCGATGATTATCCCGTTTCAATCTTTAATGATTCCTTTTGTTTCAATTTATGGAAGGCTAGGGTTGTTGGATAGTAAGTATGTGCTTATGTTTTATTACTTGGGTTTTGGTTTAAGTCTAGCAACATTTATCTATCATGGGTTTATTAAAAATATTCCATTTGAACTTGAGGAAGCCGCAATTATTGATGGCGCTTCGAGACTACAAGTATTTTGGAAAGTCATTTTTCCTATTTTAAAACCGATTACATCTACTGTTTTAATCCTAGATGTTTTATGGATTTGGAATGACTTTTTATTGCCATCACTAGTATTAGTTTCAGCAGATGAACGAACGATTCCATTGTCGACATTTTCATTCTTTGGAACCTATACAAACAACTATGGATTAGCGATGGCAGGTCTTGTTCTTGCGATTATTCCGATCATTATATTCTTTCTTATTTTGCAAAAACATATTGTACGTGGTGTTGTTGAAGGAGCAATTAAATAAATGCAGATTTGAAAATGAACGGGTGTCATTGGGTTAATAGGGAAATGGTTTTCGAGATTACACAATGCAATGATCACCCATATAGCCAACTTAAAGTAGAACGTGTTTATTGTCCATATATTTCTAATGTCAAATTAGAAATGTTATAATAAATCATTGAAGTTAACAACAATACGTGAGTCAATTTAGTTAAATAATAATGTCTTGTTGTCATTATTGAACTATGTTGGCATTATATATAATAATTAAAACCTTTCATGCTAGCTTAAGTGAGGGCTAGTAAAACAAAAGATTATACACCTAGTATGGGCATGTCTTGGTGAAGAATGGTGTTAATCAATAAACACGAGGAGAATGGCAATGACGAGTATTAAGGATGTAGCTAAAAAGGCAGGCGTATCTGTTACAACTGTTTCGAGGGTTATCAATAATCGAGGCTATATTGGAAAAGAAACGCGTAAAAAAGTAGAAACTGCTATGAAAAATCTTAACTATCAACCGAATCAAATAGCGAGATCGCTACAGAACAGTAAAACGACATTTATCGGTGTCATTGTACCGGATTCAAGCCATCCCTTTTTCTCCGAAGTCATAAAATATATTGAGATTAATGCAAATGAAAATGGGTTTAAGACAATTATTTGTAATTCTCTAGATGACTATGAAAAAGAAATAAGCTATATTGATATGCTTAAAGCGAATCGGATTGCGGGAATAATTATGTGTGGTCAAACGCTAGAGGTGTCACATTATGAGCGTTTAAATTTTCCAATTGTTACCTTTGATAGAATTATATCGAATATCCCTTATGTAGGTTCCGACAATTATCTCGGTGGTGTATTGGCAACGCGACATTTAATAGACAAAGGATGCAAGAGGCTGTTGCATATTTCTGGTCCGTCTAAAAGGGATATGTTATCGAATCGTCGTGGAAGCGCATTCAGCATAACGTGTAAAGAAAATGACATTCCCTATAAAATTATTGAAAATAAAAATAATTTCTTTGGAATATATAAATATGATGATTTGTATGCATTTATAAAAACAGAAGTAGGACCTTATATAAATGAATTTGATGGTGTTTTTTGTAGTGATGATTTGCTTGCCTATGTCTTGTATGCGTGGGCTACAAACAATGGTGTGGCTATTCCTGATCAGCTAAAAATTGTCGGCTATGACTATCATGGCTTTACGCGTTTATTACAAACACCAAAACTTACTACCATTAGTCAACCAACTGATCAAATTGGGCATGTTCTTTCTTCGACTTTGATTGATTTAATTTTGGAGAATGAGGATGTCAGCTCGATTCAAAATAAGGTGGTAAATGTTGAATTGATCAAAGGAAGTACCACATAGAGTTGCTTTACTAGATCAAATCATGAAGATAATGGTTACGCTTCATGTAAAGATATGCAAGGTGTATGTGCTCAAAGCGTTCATTTATTGAAAATAGTAACTTGTGCTATTGGATACTTTTTTAAATCATGTCTATCATAAGATAAATGTAGCGAAAACTAACCACATGAACATGTGGTAACGATTGACATGCTTAGTTGGTTCCGATTCTCGTCTTTTTTTCATGAGGCATAAAAAAACTGTTAAAGGCTGTACGTGTAGTTGATATAGATTAAATTAAATAAATAGACTTCTAGATTGTTATTAAATAAGGTACATTAAGCATCTTTTGCAAAATTAAATATAACTCGAGTGCATGATAAGGAGAAAAAATGTTGAATTTTGAAGATAAAATTAACTTTACTAATAAAAAAAATGATGTATTAGCGATTGGTGAATTGTTAGTTGATATGATTTCTACAGACTATGGTGATAATTTTGAGAGTAATCAATACAGTCGGTTTTTTGGTGGGTCACCATCTAATATCGCGATTAATACGAGACGATTAGGCATTCATTCAATGGCAGTAGCGGCTGTTGGTAAAGATGGGCTTGGCGATTTTTTAATTAATTATTTAACCGAAGCACAATTAGATCCTTCATTTATCCAACAGGTAGATCACGCAACAAGTATGGTGCTCATAACCAAAAGCAAAGCTACCCCTGTACCGATCTTTTATAGAGGAGCAGATTACTATTTAGATTATAGTGAACAATTGGCTAAGTTAATCCAGGATTCAAAAATATTGCACTTCTCCAGTTGGCCGATTTCAAGAAGCCCAGCACGTCATACCATCGACAAATGTATAGAAGTAGCAAAGCAAAACGGTCTCTTGATTTGTTTTGATCCGAATTATCACCCTAAGCTGTTCTCTAGGGAAGAAGATGGTCCGGCATATGTAAAATCGATTATCAAACATGTTGATATTATTAAACCGTCGGAGGATGATGCGGAGCGACTGTTTGGCGAGGATAAACATGAAAATCAAGTTAGAAAATTTCTAGATTTAGGGGCGAAATTGGTGATTATGACTTTAGGGAAAGATGGTGCACTTGTCTCAAACGGAAGAGAGACGATTAAGTTTAGTAGTTATGCTTCAAATGTTGTGGATGCAACAGGTGCAGGAGATGCTTTTTGGTCAGGTTTCTATGCTGCCTTAGTGAAAGGTTATATGTTAAAGGAAGCGCTAGAATTAGGGCAGGCGGTTAGTGCATATAAATTAAAGGCTGTCGGTGGGGTAGTTGACTTGCCTAAATTAGAAGCCATCAAAGCAATGTACAAATTATAGAAGGAGGTAAATGAAATGGCATTAAAAAATCAAGTACAATTAATCACTTACCCAGATTCATTTGGAGGAGACTTACCTGCATTAAATCATTTATTAACCACCTATTTCTCGGACATTTTTAAAGGAGGCGTGCATATTTTACCACCATACCCGTCTTCGGGAGATAGGGGCTTTGCACCACTAACGTATTTAAAAATTGATGAAGCATTTGGTGGTTGGGAAGACGTAAAGGAAATCGGAAAAAACTTCGATGTCTTGCTTGATTTAATGGTTAACCATATGTCACAACAATCAGCATTCTTTCAGGACTTTTTGGAGAAAGGTGATCAATCGGACTACGCCGATTTATTTATTACTTTAGACAAGCTCTGGAAAGATGGCCAGCCGAGAAAAGAAGATATTGATAAAATGTTTCTTAGAAGGAAAGTGCCTTATTCCACATTTCAAATTAAATCGACGGGTGAGGATGTTAAGGTATGGACCACATTTGGTCGTGAAACACCTTCCGAACAAATTGATTTAGATGTGCATTCGGAGGTATTTAAAAACTTAATAAAAACATTTTTCGAAAATTTTAGTAATAATAATGTCAAGATAGTAAGATTAGATGCTATCGGCTATATTATTAAAAAAATAGGGACAAGTGGCTTTTTTGTTGAACCAGAGATCTATACATTTTTAGATTGGATAAAGCAATTAGCAGATTCGTTTAATATTGCTTTATTGCCTGAAGTTCATGCGCATTATTCAATCCAATATAAACTGGCTGAACATGGCTTTTGGATTTATGATTTTATATTACCTTACATGGTTCTTGATACGTTAATAAACCGTAACAGTCAAGGATTATACTATTATTTGAAAGATCGTCCAGCTAATCAATTTACAATGTTAGATTGTCATGATGGTGTCCCTGTTAAGCCAGACCTGGATGACTTGATTGATACTAAGGAGGCAAAGGCATTAGTTGATCACTGCTTAGCTAAAGGCGCAAATTTAAGTTATATTTTATCAGATGAGCATAAAGATGATGATGGTTTTGATGTCCATCAAATTAGGGGATCATACTACTCGTTATTGAAAAGCGATGATGACGCGTATTTAGCTGCAAGAGCCATTCAATTTTTTGTGCCAGGGATTCCGCAAGTTTATTATGTAACATTATTGGCGGAAGAAAATGACATGGAGAAAGTAGAACTAACTGGTGAAGGTCGAGAGATTAATAGACACAATTTTACCACGAGAGACGTAGAACAGGCGTTAGAGAAAGAAGTGGTTCAACGGTTGTTGAAACTAATAAGATTTAGAAATGAATACCCGGCATTCAATGGCGCGTTCAGCATGGTCGCTTCTAATAAAGATTTGGTTCAACTTTCTTGGGAAAAGGGGGATAGCCGTTGTACGTTACTTATTGATCTTAAGACATATAAAACAGAAATAAATTACATTGATGAAAACAATCAGAACGCGACATTGATTGTGTGATCGTTGGTGCTATTGATGTTAATGACTTAAATGAATAAGGAGTGTTTTAATCATGGCTTTACTACAAGTAAGTTATTTTTCCGATGCTATGCAAAGAGAAGTGACCTTTAATGCACTTATTCCAAAAGATATGAGAAAAGAAGCTGGCCAGAAAGTGAACGATCATCATGCAATGAAGTCTCTATATCTCTTACATGGTTATTCAGGTAGCTTCACAGATTGGCTAACTTTTGCAAATGTTAGAGAACTGTCGGAGAGGTACCAGATTGCTATATTTATGCCTTCGGGTGAAAATCACTTCTATGTCGACGATACCGATAAGAACAATTTATATGGCGAATATATCGGAGCGGAATTAGTTGAATACACGAGAAGTATGTTTCCAATCTCTGACCAAAAGGAAGATACCTTTATTGGTGGTTTATCAATGGGGGGTTATGGTGCGATTCGAAATGGCTTGAAATATCCAGAAAATTTCGGGAAAATTATTGCGCTTTCCTCAGCCCTGATCACATATAA
This sequence comes from Amphibacillus cookii, assembly GCF_016908375.1. Taxonomy (GTDB): domain Bacteria; phylum Bacillota; class Bacilli; order Bacillales; family Amphibacillaceae; genus Amphibacillus_C; species Amphibacillus_C cookii. The sequence goes on along the minus strand of NZ_JAFBDS010000004.1, from coordinate 73,657 downwards.
TATACAAAATGCCAGCCCTGATTATGCTGATGGTGTCGCTGATTACCAATACTTTACGAGAGTCTTTGGTGATCTTACGAAACTTAAAGGTAGCGATAAAGACCCTGAGGCGTTACTCGCTCAATTAAAGAAAGAAAATAAAACGATCCCACACATTTATATGGCATGTGGAAGTGAAGACTTTCTGTTAGATGTCAATCATAGATTGCGTGATTTTCTAAATAGTGAAGATATTGATTTTACCTATGTTGAAACACCTGGTGAACATGATTGGACATTTTGGAATACCTATATTGAAAAGTCACTGGCATGGGCGCTTCAATAGGTGAAGGCGACGACTTGGATCATCCTGTATCAGTGAAATATCACACAGGGAGTATTCAGCTAATGGAAGCCGATTAAAGGGGTATATTAAGTAACAGTAAGCAGATCCCCTATGGAATAAAGAAAGTAATCTTGTAATAAGCCAACCGCGCCAAGAAGACCACTTGTATTGTTTTAGTGGTCTTCTTTCACATCGATCTACTTACTCTCTCTATTTTCTTGCCAATATGACCGGATTTACCTACCCCTTTGACGATAACTTTACTTTAAAAGTATACTCGGATTACTTAATAAGCTAACAATAAAATCAAATAAAATCCTCTCCTTGAAATTCAGCTGAATGATCGAGTGAGGCTATATGGGTAGGGATCTGTCTGGTTGTGAGTGGGATGATAGTAGAGTAGATCGTGGTTATCGATATTTTGCTAGAGCTTAAACTTAAACCTTTGAAAATTAAAAGAACAGTTGTAAACTATAGTTATGTGGTATTTACGGAGAGGGGTGTGGTAACAATGGCGAGCTTTAGTGATAGTGAATTTGAGGAAATATATGAGAAAGAGCTAAATGCTATAAATGAACAGCTCGAAAAAGAGATTATCTTCGCTATGATTGGTGATGTTAATGCTGGCAAGTCTTCGACAATTAACCGCTTAATGGGTGACGATTTAGCCAGTGTCGGTGCACAACCAGGAGAAACAACAGGCATTGAAAAGTATAACTACAAGGATAAAATTATCTTTGCAGATACGCCGGGCTTAGATGACGTTAATAAAGAAAATTCACAAGAAACATTGCATTTCTATAAAGAAGCAGACATTGTGCTCTTTTTTCTTAATGCAGCAGGAACTGTTTTTTCTGAAGGAGAGAAGAAAGCCTTAGAGAAAATTGAAGCAGTAAATAAGAATATTATTATGGTATTAAATAAAATAGATGCGGCAGAAGATATTTCTAACCTCGTTAAGTATATCCAAGACCATACGAAACACAAATATAAGGTAACCCCCATCTCTTCTAAAACCGGAGAGAACATTGATATGCTAGCAAGTCATATTTTAGATATTTTAAAAAGCAAAAAAAAAGACGTTCTCTTCGCAAAATATTTAAAAGAAAAAGCCGCGATTTCTAATAAATGGATAAATGCAGCTGCAACCTCAGCAGCAGCTGTCGGGGCTGCGCCTCTTCCTGGTGCTGATATCATTCCACTAACTGGCATACAAGTCGGGTTATTGGTAAAGCTAGCCACATTATATGAAAAGCCAATAACAAAGGATCGCGCGAAAGAATTAACGATTGCGACTTTAACCGGTAACATTGGCAGAGGTGTATTTCGTCAAGTAACTAAACTTATTCCAGGTGCAGGCACCATTGCGGGCGCTAGTATTGCTGGCAGTATGACGTTGGGATTAGGCCACTCCATTAAATATGCCTATGAAAATAATATTGACCTAGATACCACAGGGTTAAAATCAATTTATGCTGCGTTTATGCGTGATAAGCAGAAAATAGTGAAATGATAATTCAATACATGATTTTTTAAAACTATTTATTTAAACACGCGTTAAATGCATTGCTACTTATCTCTTTTATACTTAGTTACTTTAATAATTAATGAGGTTATAAATGTCAAAGCAATAATAGTTAAGATAACATTCGTGTACATTAATGTACGATTTAATTCACTTAAGTAACTATTTACATCCACTAATTGTCGTTGGGTTTTATCAGCTAAATCTGTAACACTGTTAACTAAGCCATTCCAATTTTCCGTTGAAATTTCAAACATTAGATGTATACCTTCCATTATAATTTCCATTATTACACCATAAATTTAATACCCATATAATACATTTATCATTATCAACGATCATAATGTCTTTCTGTAATTCTAAAGGGATGGAGAAGTTTAGAGATAGAAAAATAACATTTTTTGAAATGGACTATTTTCGATAACAGAAGCCAAGTCTCGTATACGTCGAATAATGGTATAATCAGGTTGTCTATTTTCCCCTCCCATATAAATATGGAAATCTTTTAAAATAAATACTGAACGCTCTTCTTCCCATCGTTTAGTTTAGAAGAGTGAATAATTGCCGATGTGGACTTAAATGAGTTTGTTACATCACTAAAAACCTTCTAATGTCCGTTATTGCACTTAAGTTGTGCCTATGCTAAAATTTGATAGTGAATCTCATTCTCATTCGAAGGATGATAAAACATAGGGGGGTTGCTTAATTATGAGTTATATTCAATTGGATAACGTAACGAAGTATTATAATCGAGCAGCTACACCTGCAGTCGATCAATTAACTCTTGAAATATCAGAGGGTGAAATTATAACTTTATTAGGACCGAGTGGTTGTGGTAAAACAACAACACTCAGAATGTTAGCAGGATTTGAGAAACCTACAAGTGGCAGTATTCGAATTGGTGACGAGATCGTTTGTGACGATCATCGCTCTTTACCATCTGAAAAAAGAGGGATAGGCATGGTGTTTCAAGATTATGCCTTATTTCCATTTTTAACGATTGAAAAAAATATAATGTTTGGCTTAAATAAATGGAAAGCTCGAGATAAGAAAAAACGTGTTTATGAAGTGCTTGAGTTAGTTGGTTTAGCGGGCTTTGGCGACCGTTTGCCCAATGAACTATCTGGAGGTCAGCAACAACGTGTTGCTTTAGCACGTGCATTAGCACCCAATCCCAAAGTTATCTTAATGGACGAGCCGTTTAGCAATTTAGATGCTGGACTAAGAGAAAAAATGCGTTTGGATGTTACGACAATCTTGAGAAAAGCTAACGCAACTGCAATTATTGTGACTCATGATCAGAAAGATGCGTTTACAGTATCTGATCGTGTTGTCGTCATGAATGAAGGAATTATTCAACAAATTGCATCACCTAAAGAGATTTATCGTTGTCCGGTTAATTGCTTTGTTGCGCAATTTGTTGGTAAAACCAATTTGGTATCCGGAAGGTTATGTCCAGACTTGAAACACGTTGAGACGCCTTTTGGTCGTGTTTGTGTACCTCAACAAACAAATAAAGAATTTGAAAATGTTCTCGTGTCCATTCGTCCTGAAGGTTGTCGCCTTGCGGAATATGGACGTTATTCTGGTATAGTCGAACGCACCACATACAGTGGTGAGTATCAAGAACTGCATGTTCGATTACAATCAAGTGACCATTCTAATCAACCAATGGTTATTTATGCACCAGTTGAACAAGAGATTGAAATCGGTAATACTGTTACATTTAATATAACGCCTGAATTAGTGGCTTTAGTTAATTAAAATTAAATAATCATTTATAAGTGCCTGGTTTTCTTAATGGAAATTAATATGGAGAAGTGTAATTTTCTTAAATCTAAGCATTTATTGTGGTAGAAATTAAGCATTCAAAACCTTATTGACAATGATTATCATTTAGGGTAAACTAAACACCGCTAGTGAGAATGAATGTCATTATCGGGAGATAAAATTTATTTTACAAGGGGGAAACATCATCATGAAGAAATCAATTAAATCTTTGATGTTTATAGCATCGTTAATGTTGTTAGTAATCTTAGTAGCTGCATGTGGTCAAGGAGATGAAGACGAGCTTGTCGTTTACTCAAGCCGTAACGAAAGATTTGTACAACCGTTACTTGATAAATTTTCTGAAGAAACAGGTATAACAGTTAGAACTTTACATGAAGCGGATGCCCTTCAATTAAAAGAAGAAACCGGTAATGTGCAAGCTGATATTTTTATTTCAAATGACATTGGTGCATTAGAATATTTGCGTATGGAAGCCTTATTAGCAAGCTTTGATGGAGAAGGTGTTGAAACCATCGAAGCACCATATCGTGCAGATGACAATTCTTGGATTGCAATATCAGCAAGATCTCGTGGTTTCATTTATAATAAAGATATGATCACGGAAGAGGAAATGCCAAAAACAATGGAAGCATTAATGGATGAAGAATTTGAGGGACAATTTGCTATTACTCGCGGTGGCAATGGAGGTATGATTGGTAACGTCTCTGCATTGCGTAATGAGTGGGGAGATGAAATGACAGCTGAGTGGATAGAGGCGATTAAAGATAATGCAGCAGGCATTTATAGTGGTCATGGCGATATTCGTCAGGCAGTTGGTGCAGGTGAGCATCCATTTGGTTTAGTAAACAACTACTACTATCACCAACAGTTAGAAGAACCGACCAATAATAACGTTGGTTTCATTTATCCTGATCAAGGAGAAGGAGAAATGGGCGTTATTGCCAACGCTGCAGGTGTAGGGCTTGTAAATGGTGCGCCAAATGAAGAAGACGCCAAAGCGTTTATTGAGTGGTTACTTTTACCTGAAAATCAGTTGGAATTCGTTGGAGAGTCTTTAGAAATCCCTATCAATACTGATTTAGAGCCTCCATATGAACATGCTGTTAAATTTGCAGATTTAAAAGTTCAACAAATGCCGTTAAAAGATCTCGGGAAATATTTTGAAGATACGAAAGAACTTATCGAGCAGTCAGGTTTAGACCTTGAACTAAGATAATTTCGATTTTGGTTTTTCGGCTTAGGAGAGAGCATACATGAGTGAAGATCATCAAAATCATCATCAATCAAATAATGATAAAAATGTCAAGGCTGGAGAAGATACTTCTCTAGCCGTTCTCCGTTTCTTAAGGAGAAAGTGGATGGACAGTTGGCATGGAAATCCACCAGGTAAAGTATTGTTTTTATTTGGTTTGTTGACTGGACTCATAATGTCTATACCGATCATTTATGTTATCTGGCAATCACTATTCGCAGGTATTGATCGGTGGAGGCGTCTGCTCGATGATCGGATCCCACAGCTTTTATTGGATACGTTCTCGCTAACCGCTGCGGTTACTTTATGTGCTGTTTTGATTGGCGTCACATTATCTTGGATTGTTGTGCGTACGGATATACCTGGTCGGAAAATATGGCAGTGGCTATTAGCACTCCCATTAGTTATTCCGCCCTATGTAGGGGCGATGACATATATTATTGTCTTTGGTCCAAGTGGTTGGGTGAAAAACGCTTGGCGAGAGGTCCCGTGGTTAGTGAATATGTTCGATGAATATCCGATAAATATCTATTCATTTTGGGGTGTGTTCTTTGTACTAACCATGTTTACATATCCTTATGTATTCTTAATAGCAAGTGCTTCGCTGCGCAAGATGAATCGTAACTTTGAAGAAATTGCCCGCTCACAGGGGATGAATACGAGACAAATCTTTTGGAAGGTGAACTTACCTTTTTTACGGCCGGCAATTGGTGCGGGAGCCATCCTCATCGCTTTATATGTCTTATCTGACTTTGGTGTCATTGCAATGATGCGCTATGTTACATTTACGGCTGCTATTTATTTTCAACGAGCCAGTTTTGACACGGCTTCGGCCTCTATCTTAAGTTTAGTCCTTATGTTGCTAACGATTATTATTCTATGGATCGAAGTGAAAACAAGGAAGAAAAGTAAGTATTACCAAACGTCTAATACTTTTAAAGAACCGAATGTCTTATCACTTGGTAAATGGAAAATACCAACACTTATTTATGTTTGTATTATTTTCTTTGTTTCGGTGGTATTACCAATCATTGTGCTTGTTTATTGGTCCGTTATTGGAATAGGTAGAGGTGCCCTGGATGCACGGTTTTTTGGGTTTGCTTGGAACAGTTTACGTATATCTTTATTCGCTTCTTTACTGTGTATGGTACTATCTATGCCAATTATTTATTTAAAGTCAAGATACCCTTCTGTAATCTCAAGTTCAATAGATCGGTTGAGTTATGCAGGCTATGCTTTACCGGGTGTTATTGTTGCTTTAGGGATGATCTTTGTCTTTAATAACCACTTACCCGCTTTGTATAATACGTTTTATATGGTTGCTATTGCCCTGGTTATCCGTTTTTTACCACAGGCGATGCAAGCGGGAGAAGCATCATTAAGTCTTGTATCACCTCGTATTGATGAAGCGGCCCGAAGCTTAGGGCATCCCCCTTGGAAAGTTATGTTTAAAGTGATTCTACCTTCGATTTTGCCAGGGGTATTAGCAGGCGGTGCGCTTGTCTTTGTGAGTTCGATCAAAGAGCTACCCGCAACACTTATGTTGCGCCCGCCAGGGTTTGATACGTTAGCCGTGAGAGTGTATGTAGAAGCGAATGAGTCCTTTTACTATTTAGCGGCACCGGCGGCTTTAATTATTATACTGATATCCATTATTCCACTAAGGTATTTGTTAAAAAAATATTAGATAGATGTTTAATTATTAAAGGTCCGTTTTATCGAGAATGCCCCAGTTTTGAATATAATGTTGGGAGAAAGAGGAAGACAAATTTTAAGGGAGCGTCTGTTATGAAAGCAATTATTTTTGATTTTGATGGAACCTTAGCGAATACTTTACCGATTTGTTTTTATGCTTTTCAAAATGTTTTTCAAAAATTTGATAATAAAGACCTTTCTCCTGAAGCCATTAAGGCAATGTTTGGTCCGTTTGAAACAGGCATTATAAAAGAAAATCTATTAAATGCTAATAAAGAGCAGGCAATTGAATGGTATTATGAAAAATATGCAGAACATCATCATGCGTTAGTCGAGCCTAATAATGACATTGTTAATTTAATAAAATTTTTAAAAGAAAAAGGATTAAAATTAGGAATAGTGACTGGAAAAGCAAAAAGGAGTTTGGATATTTCTTTAGAAGCACTTCAAATGGAAAATATCTTTGATGTTATTATAACAGGTGATGATGTCATTGAACCGAAACCAAATCCTGAAGGGATAAATAAGGCGCTATCTATATTACAATATTTTCGATAGAGCCACATATCTCATTTAATCGTGTTTCTGAGTTTATTGATTATTTTAATAGAGGTGTTCCTGATACGTTATAAAACGATGGGAAGGCCAGTGAGATGTTTTTATCTTTTGTCCTTGAACGTTACTAATCGGGTAAATTGAGCCTTCTCTTTTTAAAATGGTATAATTATAGTCCTATAACAACCATAAAACATGCTAGTTAATACGAGCTCTAAAAAACTTAAATAATTCAGCAGCACTATACACAACTTTATCAGGACTAATAGTGCTATTAGGCGCTTGTTCATGCTTTCTATGATTGATCCACACGGCTTTCCACCCAACTTGCTTTGCACCAACAATGTCCTTCTCAAACGAGTCACCGACGTATACGGTTTGTTTGGGATCACAATTTAGTTTTTTTTCAACTATTTTAAAAATACCTGATTTGGGCTTTGCAATGCCATATGTTCCTGAGACAAAGATATTTTCTTCTGGAATCCAATTGGTTAATTCAAGTTGTTTTATTTTCATTAGTTGATGTGATTCTTCGCCATTTGTTAGGATAGCGAGTTGTACGTCTAGTTGGGCAAGATGATTAAGCAGCTCCTCTACTTCAGGAAACAAGCGAATATTAGCTTGAGCCTGCTTGTAGCTTTCATGAAAGGCAAGTGCTTGTTCATCATTAATCTGAATGCCATAATCGGCTAACGCTTTGGCAATGCGCCCTATCTGCCACTCTAAAACTGAAATTTCTCCAGCTTCACTCTGATCAAAAAGGATTTCACTGTATTTTCGACTCGTTCGGTAGATAGTATCTATCTCGTTATAGCTCCAAGACGACTTAATTAGACTTTTAAACGTCTCGTGAAATGATAGTGCTTGATCGTACAAGGTATCGTCAACATCAAAGATAATGGTTTTCATGGCTGTGTCCTTTCCAAATCAAGATAGATCACTATATTTTTCTTTTCTCCCTTTAGCTCTATCAATCGGATACTTCTGATTATTTTTCTCCAGTTTTGCTTTAATAATGGCTTCTAAGTCGAGTTCTAGATCTGAACAAAGCATAAGTGCATAAATAAGAACATCTGCAAGCTCATCCTTCATTCCAGATAAATTACTCGCTACGGCCTCCTCGCTCGTTCTCCATTGAAAGTTCTCCAGTAATTCTGCTGCTTCTAGTGATAAGGAAAGAGCAAGATCCTTTGGGTTATGAAATTGCCGCCAATCACGCTTCTTTCTAAATAATCAATATGGTAGAGAATTCAGTGAGTGCAAATGTGACAAAATCCATCATTTCACTACCCTAACTTGCGTTGAACAAGTTTTGAATTTACTCTTTTATTGTACTATGTGCATAGCGCCATTATTACCGTCAAGTATTTGTCGATCGCCGACTACTAAGTTTAAGAACCATGCATGTCGCTAACTTATTTAGCGGGTCTTAGTTTTAAAAATAACAGCACGACGATCTTACTAAATGTAAGTGCTATACTTACTAAAACTATAATTGGTACACAGTATATAATGAGAATAATGTAATTATAATCATCAGTTATTTTTATATTAATATAAACGTAAAATATATTTAGAGTGATTAAAGAAAACGGATTCAAAGAGTCAACGCCCCAATGAATGAGGAACTTTGGGTATTTCAAACACAAAAAATTGAAACCTAGATAAGTAATAATAGTAATAGAAATCGCTATTGCGATAACAACGCCCATATAAACAACCTTTCTGAAAAAAATAATTCATCAACATTAATAGGTGTACGATTTATATTAAATTAAAAGTGTAGGTCGATAAAAAGCCGACATGTATATATTGTGATAAAAAGCATTTTATCGGTATTGAAATTATTGATCGTATAGGGTATCGTCAACATCAAAGACAATCGATTTCATAGCTGTATCCCTTCCGAATTAAGATAGATCACTATATTTTTCTTTACTCCCCTTCGCTTTATCAATCGGATATTTCTGATTATTCTTCTCCAGCTTTGCTTTAATAATGGTTTCTAAGTCGAGTTCTAGATCTGAACAAAGCATAAGTGCATAAATAAGAACATCTGCAAGCTCATCCTTCATTCCAGATAAATTACTCGCCACGGCCTCCTCGCTCGTTTTCCATTGAAAGTTCTCCAGTAATTCTGCTGCTTCTAGTGATAAGGATAGGGCAAGGTCTTTAGGGTTATGAAATTGGCGCCAATCCCTTGCCTCTCTAAAACGATTAATTTCCTCGATTAGTGCATTGATATCAGACATGTTTCCCCTCCTCTTGAAGTGCTAGTAATTTTTTTCTCAGTTTATCATCCGTTGCATAAATGTATAGACCATGAATACCGCGCTTCATTAAAACATTTAACGAATTCAGGATAATCTCAATTTTCAAGTGCTCATTCTCGGACTCTGATAGGTCCTGTCTTTTTCGATAAGCTTCGGTATCTTTATATTTTTTAGGGTTAATGACAAGTTGATCTGTGTGTGGGTCATAGCTTATCGATGGACCTATAATCACACCAACATAATTCAAATCAAAACCCTGTACCGTGTATATGGAACCAACCTCTCTAACCGTAGACGCTTCCTCTGCCCAGGTCGTTTTGGTGCTGGTTGTATTCCAAGGCAATTGAATACCACCTTCATCAACAAGATAGGTATTACCGTCTTTTTTGTGCAAGTAATCAAAGGTAGAAACAAGTCTTGATAAGCCATGTGCTTCATTTTGCTTAAAAATAGCTTCTTTAATAGCTTGGCTGCTTTCAAACACTTTTAGCTCAAACCCCTCTAACTTGTTAGGAATAGGTACCAGCCGGTTCTCCACAAATGCATCAATCCAAGTGGGGACAGCCTCACTCGCCTGAATTCTGAATTGGTCGGTTAAGTGATAAACGGTTGTTTTATGCTGCTTCGTCATTTCCCTAATGCTCGCTTCATTCCAATAGCTTTTAATTTTAAGAAACTGCTTCGGATCGAAAATAATGACAGTAACTTTACTGCGTTTAATAATCTCTTCTAGATGATTTTGATAATTAAAATTGTTATATGTGTCTTCCTTGCTCAACAACAGGTGTGCTTCATCAACTAGGACAACATCGGCAGCTTTAATTGACCCTTTATCCACTTTGTTAATAAATGATGTTGGCTTTAGAAAATGACTTTTCTTCAGATTAGGCAAGCTACTCGCGATACTCTGATAGGTTTTAATCATTTCTCCATGATTAACTAATAGATAGTTATTTGTTTTATATAATGGCGAACTTGTGTCTTTCGAATAATCTTGTAATGTATTAAATAACGAGCTAAGTACAACACTCTTTCCTGTACCTGCCTCACCTTTTATTAAAAAGACATGCTGCCCGTCTTTATGAATCTGCTTATTGCAATAGTCGAGAATATCCTCTTTTACCTTTAGTTGGCTGGCTGAGAGTGACTTGTAGGGTGATAGTTTAAAAACATCCTTGTTTTCAAGAACGTCTATTTCCTCTTTTACAATGTTTCTGCTCTTGAGTCCAGACCAAATCTCTCTAAATACTTCTCGATGGTAATAGTGTTTATCGAAATAATTATGTACTTGGCTATTGGTTGTTTGACTCATGTTTTGCAGCTGATACTTACTGTCAGCAATAAAATAGTTAATCAGATTTGTTTCAATATTATAGGTAGCGGATTGGTTGAATTTTTGATAGCCAATAATTAACGTAGCATTCAGTTTTTTTCGTTGTTGATCCTTCAGGTGCTGCTGAATCCGTTGCTTCGCATGCACGGTTTGGCCAATATAAGCCATTGGTTTTTGATCATTGTTATAAATAATGTAGACAACGGGATAATCATCAATAAATGTGCCCTTAATCGTATCCATCGCTTCTTTCGTAAATGGCTGTTCTTTAAAAATGATGTCTGACATGATTGAAAGCTCCTAACCAAGTATTATCAAGACTATCATAGCATAATTGAGTAGGGAACTGTAGGCTCGTATTGACGAAACATGAGCTATGCCTGCAACCTACACTGAACTTTATCTGAACATGAATAGGCGCTAACTGTTGTATTCAAGAAAATACTTCTTTCTCCAGCAGAGACTATATCCAAAAATTCACCCTATCAATTTGTGTTCTATTATTGGATCCTTTTTGCTACTCAATTAATTAGCTGTCAATTAACGTTAAACTATCTTTTTCTAAATTATTTTTACTAAGAAAGTTGATAAACACCCCAGTTGTTGGGGGAATAACTCATCAACGAATATTAAAAAAATTCTCAATATTAAACTGCAATGCTCAGAACGTCAGAATAAATAGCTCTATCAAAAATATCCCAATCTTTGCTATAATAAAGTAAGTGAAAACATTCAGGAGTGAGCGAGATGACAAAAAAAGATATCCATGTCGTAGGAGCGGTTATCATTAAAGAAAATAAGATCTTATGTGCACAGCGTGGTGCATCTAAGCTCTTACCTTATAAATGGGAGTTTCCAGGTGGGAAGATTGAGCGGAATGAAACACCGCAGGAAGCTTTAAAACGAGAGGTTATTGAGGAACTGAACTGTGAAGTTAGCGTAAATGATCAGGTAGAGCATACGGCTTATGAGTATGATTTTGGGATCGTCCATCTTTCCACTTATCGCTGCCAATTACAAAAAGGCGAGCCAGTCTTAATCGAGCACGAAGCATTTAAGTGGCTTGAAAAAGATGAGCTGGCAACGTTAGATTGGGCAGCGGCGAATAGACCGACAGTCAAGAAGCTACAAAGCACATAAGGTGCAATTGCAAGGGGGGATGGGTATGGAAAATTTCTTAAGGCATTTAGAAGATTCACTACATAAGGGATTTATTAACCGGGAGTATGGCAAGGTGGATACATATAAACCAAAACTACTAGTGAATAATACACGCACTGATGAAAATGTTCTTTCCTCCTTGCTTGAGGAATTAAATGACTGTCAATCATTTTTTTTCTCGGTTGCTTTTATTACAGAAAGTGGGCTCGCCACACTCAAAACGCGGTTGCTAGCTTTAAAAGAAAAGGGAATAACAGGAAGAATTCTAACATCAACTTATTTGAGCTTTAATCAACCTAAAGCATTTAAAGAGCTGCTTAAAGTTACAAATGTTGAAATTCGACTAACTGATCTTCATGGTTTTCATTCAAAAGGTTATATTTTTGACCGTGGTCATTATTTTACATTAATAGTTGGTAGTTCTAATCTTACTGCTGCTGCATTGAAACAGAACTATGAGTGGAATGTGCATTTGACGTCACATGAGAACGGCGATGTTATTCATCATTTTAAACATCAATATGAAGAGGTATGGGGGCAGTCAGTTCCATTGACACAATACTGGATTAACGAATATGAGAAATCGTATCAGTCCTCAAAGTATCAAGCGCCGACGAAAGTGGCGGAACTGCCATCGAATTATCATGTTAATTCGATTGAAGCGTCAGTAGTTGTTGAACCAAATCAAATGCAAGAAGCAGCGTTAGAACAGATTGAAGCACTTCGAAATCATGGAAGTCAAAAAGGATTAGTCATTTCAGCAACTGGAACGGGTAAAACATATTTGGCAGCTTTCGATGTGCGCAGATTTGCACCGAAGCGGATGTTATTTGTCGTCCATAGAGAGCAAATTTTGCGCAAAGCGAAAGCAGATTTTCAGCGGGTACTAGGTGGAATAGATCGTGATTTTGGTATTTTAGCTGGGAAAAATAAAGATCTGGATGCAAGATACTTGTTTACATCGATTCAAACGTTAGCAAAGCAAGAAATGTTAATGAGTCTTGACCCGAAAGCATTTAATTATATTTTAGTAGATGAAGTACATAAAGCAGGGGCAGAGTCATATCTAAAAGTACTAAATTATTTTAATCCGGAATTTTTGTTAGGTATGACAGCAACGCCAGAACGAACAGATGATTTTAATATCTATCAGCTTTTCGATTATCAGGTGGCTTATGAAATTCGACTTCAGGAAGCGCTCAATGAAGACATGCTGTGCCCCTTTCATTACTTTGGTGTCACGGAGCTTGAATACAATGGTCAATTGATAGATGATCGTGCAACCCTGACTACTTTAGTTACAAACGAGCGGGTTGATTATATCATTGAAAAAATCAATTACTATGGTTTTTCAGGTGAATATGTTAAAGGGCTCATTTTCTGCAGTCGTACAAAAGAAGCTAAGAAGCTATCGGAAGCCTTTAATGTTAAAGGATTTCGGACGGCAGTACTTACTGGTGCGGACAATCAGAAACAACGTTTTCAAGCAGTAAATGCTTTGGAACAAGGACAGTTAGATTACATTATGACAGTTGATATCTTCAATGAGGGGATTGATATCCCAAGTGTAAATCAAGTCGTGATGTTGAGACAAACTCAATCAAGTATTGTCTTTATTCAGCAACTAGGTCGTGGTTTGCGCAAGCATGAATCAAAGGAATTTGTCACGATTATTGATTTTATTGGTAATTACAAAAACAATTATATGATCCCACTTGCACTCTCAGGCGACCAGTCACTAAACAAAGATAATATTCGTCGTCATACGCATGAAACAAGCTTTATTAAAGGTGTTTCTACGATTAATTTCGAAAGTAAAGCTAGAAAGCAAATTTTCAAATCTATTAATAGAAGTCACCTTACCGAATTAAAGCGTTTAAAAGAAACTTATTTCCAATTAAAAAATCGGTTAGGAAGAATCCCTTTTTTAGTCGATTTTATTTCTAATCATTCTATTGATCCAACAGTGCTTGTTGATAAGTATGGGAGCTATTATGTTTTTTTATTAAAGTTAAATGAAATAGGTCCACTGTTAAACACTTACGAGCAAGGGGTTATCATGATGATTTCAATGGAGTTACTGAATGGAAAAAGAAAGCATGAATTGCTATTGTTAAGAGAACTGCTGGAGAAGGATAATTTGAGCAAAGATGCTTATAAAAAACTGCTAGCAGTTGAACAGTGTTCAAATGATGATCAAACGTTGCATTCTGTTGAGCGAATTTTGGACTTATCCTTCTTCACTCAGACATATCGAAAAAAGTATGGCGTCCAAGCTATTATTAAGCTGTTAGAGAACGGGTTTTATACATTTAATGAAACCATTCGCGATCGGATAATAGCCAATCCTTACTTTAAACAGACATTAGCAGATGTATTATCAGCTGGTTTAGCTCGAAGCAATCGATATCACACCCAGAACCCATTAACACGCTATGAGAAATATACTAGGAAGGATGCTTGTAGATTACTGAATTGGGACAATGATGAAAGTGGAACTATCTTCGGCTACAAAACCAAGCATCAGACATGCCCAATTTTTGTGACTTACGATAAGGATACCGGAGTGGAGTCAAGTGTGAACTATGACGATCAATTTTTAAGTCAAGAAGTTTTGAAATGGTTTACTCGAAGTAGGCGCACGCTACAATCTACGGAAGTCCAAAAGATCGTTCAGGCACAAGAGCAAAAGATAGCCATTCATCTGTTTGTAAAGAAGAGTGATGATGAAGGAAAAAGTTTTTATTATTTAGGTCAAGCACTTCCTGATCAGCACTCTATTGCACAGGCCAACATGCTTAACGAGAATGGAGAAGCACTCCCGGTTGTGCATATGAACATGATTTTAGCCAAACCTGTTGATACGAAAATTTATCATTACTTAGTTTCTAGTGATGGATAGAAACAATATTGTCAAATTAAACGTGTCTAAATTAAAATTTTATTTTTTTTAATTCACTCGCAGGCCTTTTCTTGATTATTTACTTACACTATAGCGTAGGGAATGACATGTCATGCTCAAAAAATCCTCAAGCAATACTGGAAAGAAAACACGTTGGCGTTGTTTTTAACAAGCATAGAATCAGGTGGGATTATTCTCTCAACTGTCTATTTAGCCATGATCATGAATAGCTTGATTGATCGAAGTCAATGAAAAGCGCATTACTATACCAAATATGACGTTTAAGAAAAGGAGAAAGTATGCCATTATTGGAAAAAGTGGAACAGGGAAATCTACCTTTCTAAATATTTTGGTTCGAAATTTATCTGGATACGAGGGAAATATCACGATCGATAACATAGAAATTTCTCAGATTGATTTGGAAGATTATCGTAGCAATATGGTATACGTTCCACAAAGGAACTATGTATTTGATATGACGCTAAAGGAGAATTTAACTTTAGAAGACAATTTTTCTAATGCGAATGTGAAGGAAATCATTGAAAAAATGGATCTGATGGAGCAATATATAGAATCTGATAAAACATTAGGCACCTTAGGAAATAACCTTTCCGGTGGACAAGTGCAAAGAGTGGGGCTTGGTAGGGGATTTCTTCATGCGAAGGACATTCTCATTATTGACGAAGGAACCAGTAGCTTAGATCCAAAGACGTCCTATTTGGTTGAACAAAACATTTTATCACATGCAAATTTGACAGTAATTTTTATAACCCATCATTTAAATCCAGAACTGCGCCATTATTTTAATGATATTTATTCTTTTTCTTGAAAGGCAAGAGCGAAAAGAAAACGTTTACTTCATATAAGAAAGTAGGGCAAAAAATGACATGTGCATACACGATCACGTCGGGAGCTGTTGTTGTTAATCAACATGACAAAATACTACTAAAGTTGGATCCAAAGCGTGGATGGGAGCTCCCGGGAGGTCATGTGGAACCAGAAGAAACGTTTAAGGAAACCGTTATAAGAGAGGTGAAAGAGGAAACTGGGATTGACATTGACCTGATAAAATTTTGTGGCGTTTCACAAGAAGTAAGGAAAGGCATTTGTAACATGTGGTGGTTAGCCGTATCAATTAGTGGTAAACCTCAAACAAGTTCAGAAAGTCTAGAAGTTGCTTTTTTTGATGTGGAGGAGGCTTTACAGCTCATTACACATGATGAATTCAAGCAAGAACTGTTAGCATGTTTAAATCAAGATGAACACCCTTTTTTACTTAATTTTTATGGGAAATTTTAATTCACAGCTATCCGTTAATCTAAAATATTTTTATAGCGACTAAACGGGGGCTGCAGATAGTGTGAAGCCATTCAAACAAGAGATACACTTTTATATTTTTTTACATTGGCTCAAAACGCCATTCAAGTATTCTATTCATATTCAATAAAGTCCAACATAAAGCTTCCTAGCTACGGTTCAATAATGTAGAATATATATTTCATTACAGTCCTCCGATGTGTTAATTAAGATAAGGGTTATTAATTGATAACCCCTAACATTTTTTGTATAATATAAATGACTAAAAAAATTAATTTAGTCATTTATAAATTAAAAGGTGTGATAAACGTGTCAAGGGGTTTCAGTGAAGACGAAAAAAGAGAAATTAAGAAGAAACTAATTGTTTCATTTGAAGAACAGCTAGCAAAAAGTAATATTTCAAAAATAAGCATTGACGATCTTGTTTATAGAGCTGGTATTTCCAAAGGCTCATTTTATGCTTTTTACCCATCAAAGGAATTACTTTTTGTCGACGTTGTTCATCATGTTCAAGAAAAATTATTGATGAAGGCCAGTGAAGTATTAGCTGATGATAGACAGTCTAAGAAAAAACGGTTAAAAGACATGTTCTTTATCATCTATCACCACATAGAAACATATCCATGGTTGCTTAAGCTTACCTCGATTGAATACGAAAAATCGATTAGAAAGCTACCATCAGAACTAAGAAATGAGCTTATATCCCAAGATAATAAGGACATTGAAATGGTTTTAGAGCAATTAGATATTGAAACAGATTTATCTTTAGATGAGATATCGGCTGCCTTAAGAACCATTTTATTTTCAATAGAATTTAATAATAAACCGAAAAGCAAAGAGGGTGTATCACTATTAATTAATGGGTTGATTGATCAAATTATTAATGATTAGCTTTGCTAAAACGATCCGCATTCAATAATCAAAGGAGAGAAGAAAAAGTGAGCCTTATGGTTGAAGTAGAAAATTTATCAAAAGTTTACCAGATGGGTGAAGTCAAAATTGATGCGTTAAAAAATGTTTCATTCTCAATTGATAAAGGTGAATTTGTCGTTGTTTTAGGAGCAAGTGGTGCAGGTAAAAGTACTTTATTGAATATTTTGGGCGGAATGGACAAAGCGACGTCTGGAAAAGTAATGATTAGTGATGAAGACATCAACACTTATTCAGATAAGGAATCTACCATTTATAGAAAAGAGAAAGTCGGCTTTGTTTTTCAGTTTTATAACTTAATAAATAATTTGACAGCCTTAGAGAACGTGGAATTTGCCAGTGGATCTATTAAAGATAAACTTAATGCTGAGTCAACTTTAAAGAAAGTCGGGTTAGAAGAGCGGATTCACAATTTTCCTGCTCAATTATCTGGTGGAGAACAACAAAGAGTTTCTATTGCCAGGGCAGTTGCTAAGAATCCTGATATGTTATTATGTGATGAGCCAACTGGTGCCCTTGATCATATAACCGGAAAATCGGTACTTCAGTTACTATTGGATATTCATCAAGACTATAACAAAACAATTATCGTTATTACGCATAATCAAGCTATCTCATATTTAGCTGATAAAGTGATTAAGATGAAAAGCGGTGGGATAGAAGACATTATTAAAAATGCTGACAAAAAAAATATTGATGAGGTAGAGTGGTAAGATGAATCATTCATTCAAAAAATTTATCAGAGACACTTTAGGCAACAAAGGTCAATTTATTGCTATTACATCTATTATTGCTATTGGAATAGCTTTTTTGACTGGTTTATCAGTGGCCTATCGAGACATTAATGATTCGATAGATGATTATTATCAAAATGCTAATTTAGCAGATTACTGGTTTATGTATGATGCGATTGATCAATCAACCATTCGTGACTTGGAGCTAGTTGAAGGTGTTAAGAATGCAGAAGGAAGAACAAAGTTGATGGCAGCTACTGATAACGAAAAAGAAATCTTGTTGCATTCTACTACAGAGGATACTGAGATCAATCAACCTTTAGTCACAGAAGGGCAATTACCAACAGGTTCAGATGAGATTGCATTGGATCAGGATTTCAGGCTAATCAAATAAGTATTGAAGATGATTTTACCTTAACGATTAACAATAATGACATAACATTTACTGTAAGTGGATTGTTGAGTGCAGCTGAGTATATGTATATGGTTACTGACAGTGCGCAACCTGTTCCGGATCATGAGAATTTTGGAATAGCTTGGGTGAATGAAGACTATTTTGATTCTATTGCATTTAATGAAGTGATGATAACTACCGAAGAAGATATCAATGAAGAGCAACTTTTGCAAGATATAGAGGAGAAATCAGAACCTTCTTCGCTACTATCAACAACTAAGCAACAACAACATGTGAGTTATAATATGGTGGATAGTAAAGTAACCACCATAAAAAATATGCGATTTGCCTTGCCTGTTTTGTTTTTCTTAATAGCAGCTGGCATATCCTTTATTAGTATGGGACGACATATTGAAACGGAAAGGTCACAAATAGCCATCTTTAAAGCACTTGGAACGAAAAAAGTGTTCATTTTAATTCACTATCTTTTCTATCCAACCATTACCACATTAGCTGGAACTGTAATAGGCACAGCAGTGGGTACGACCATATTTCCTAATGTTTTAATCTCTACACTTTCAGTACTCTTTAGTTTACCAGATATCACAGGGCAGGGCTTTATTATGTATGCTTTAGGTGGTTTTTTAATGGCTCTGGTGTTAAGTGGCTTGGCTACCATTTTAGCGTGTAGGTTAATTTTTAAAGAAAATCCTGCTCAAGCACTTAGGCCGAAACCGCCTAAGAGTGGGAAAAAGGCGTTGATAGAGAGGCTGCCAATAGTAAAAAACAAATTATCATATTTACACCTGTTAATTATCCGTCAAATGACAATGAACAAGAGAAGGTTTTTATTAAGTAGTTTTGGCATTTTGGCCTGTACGGGACTAACTATTGGGGCGTTAGGATTGAAGTTTGCATTTGATGATGTTATTGATACTGAATTTAATCAAGTTAAAAATTATGATATTAGTGCCTCTTTAGTTGAACCTAAGCCCATTGAGGAAATTGACAACTACGAGTTAGAGGATGCTTCATTTCCAAGTCCCTATACGTCAGGTTCAGTTACAATAGATCGTGATATTGAAACCACCTATCATGTCATTGATCATAACAATCACGATATTAACTTATTTCACCTTGATCAGGAGATCGACTTGAATGATCATGGCATAGTCATCTCGGAAAAATTAGCAACTGAACATAACATTAAAGTTGGGGATACACTTTCTTTGAGTGTTTTTACCCCAACCAATACAAGTGAAGAGCTAGATGTACAGGTAAAAGAAGTTTATACGAGTTATACGAGTCAAGGTATTTATTTGACTTATGATTACTTAACAGCAAATGATGTAACCCTTCCTGTTACTAGGCTTTTTTATTCAGTTGAACAACCCAATCATTTATCTGAATTAAAAACTGAATTAGCTGAATATGAAGACTTAACAAGAATAGCACTTAAGCGTGATCAAGAAGAAGACTATCGATCAGGTTCCGAATCGATTAACTCCATTATATTAATCATGATCATTGCTTCGATTATCTTAGTAATCGTCGTTCTATACAATATAAGTTCAATAAACATTTTTGAAAGAAGGCGAGAAATTGCTACTCAAAAAGTATTGGGCGTACTTCCTGGTGAAATAAACAAACAAATTCTGACGGAAAATATAATTCTAACGACCTTATCAGTGTTATTAGGTATGGTCTGTGGACATTTTATTTACAAATGGTTAAGTGAAGCCATTATTCCAGAGGAAATGGCTTTTCCACAAAATATAAATTTAATGTCAATTCCAATAACGATCCTTATTGTCTATGTATTTACTTTACTTGTTAACCTCTTCTTAAAGAGAAGAATTAAGAAAATACAAATGGTGGAGTCATTGAAAAGTGTCGAATGATTTTATCGCTAAATAAAGAAGCAGAAGTCCTTCTGTAACAAAATTTATCTTAATCGCAGATGGTCCGTAAAACCCCCACCTCAAAAAGGAGAACATCTGTAAATTTATTGAGGTGAATGATAACGGACGCAAATGTCCAGATTCACTCAACTAAACATCAGTGGGCGAAGGACGAAAGCGCCCACTGATTGAAGGTTCATTTTTATGTATACGCCATATCTGACATTGCAGGAGAACAGCTGTTAGTTGTTCTCCTGCAATGTCAGTCCTTGCGTACATTATAGTTTCATATCGGCGCCATCGCTTTGACAGATTAAGTATGTTTACTGAGTAACAACCCACTCATTGTAACACCGATAATTAAGAAAAGTGCACGCTTGGTGAATAAGTAACTGATACATCCCATAAATAAGACAAGCATTGAAAGTGCAATTTTTGTTTTTGTCTTAGACATTGTAAATCGCCTCTCTTTATAAGGGTGTAATATAAATTTTTTCAGTTCATTTTGTTAATGTATTGTAATTTGTTCTTAGAATATAATCAAATGAAAGTTTAAAGACATTCACATGGTCATTTGTGAGTGTGCTGCCTAAAAAATTACAGGATAATGAGAGTCGGAAAAGTGAATATCTTATTAGCTATTTTTGAACAGTATTACATTGAAGCTCCTCACTAACCATCTACGCCGATAAATTATCATCCTTTTCAATTTTAGATGTATCAATAAACTTAAAATACGGCAGAGCCATACCTAATAACGAAATCGTACAAATAATAGACCCTATCATTAAATACAATGGTCGAACACCCCAGACATTACTCAAAGCCCCACCAGCTAGGACGCCTAAAGGCATACTACCCCTGATAATTAATAGCCTTACGGAGAAAATTTTCCCCATGAGATGATGTGGAATGCTTTTTTGGCAGAGTGTTGTATTATGAACGCTGAAAATAGCCATAACGATTCCACCCAATACCTCTGTTGTCATACCGAATGCAATACTTGTATTAAAGAAAAGGGCAATAAAAGTTAATCCACCGATAAATAATGAGCCTAGCATTAATCGTCTGCGACTTTGATAGTGTATTTTTCCAACGAGCATGGCTCCTATAATGTACCCGATAGGGAAACCTGCCATAAAATAACCATACTGCGCATAGCTTCCATTTAATACCTCTGTAATATAAGGAAGTGTGGTCACCATCGTGACACCTACACCGAACTGAACAATACTTAAAAAAACACCTAGCCAAACAATAACGGGTTTTGTAAAGAAATAAGCGATCCCTGTCCCAAATTCTTTTAACCATGGTTTTCTAACCTGCTGAATTTCCCTAGACTCGTGAATAAATAGCAATGCAAAACCACTTAGCATGAGTAAGATGCTGACTAAAATAAGGGTGGGTGTTACACCAGTAGATTCAACGACGATTCCAGCAAGAAGGGGAGCTACAAATGACATTAATTTTACCGTTCCATCTATGTAGGCATTTGCCGTTTCTAAATGCTCCTTAGAGACAATGGCTGGGGTTAAGGCATGATTGGCTGGGACATATAGTGGTGTAATTAACCCCACCACCATTTGTACCATATAGATATGCCAAGGTGAAAGTGACTCCGTCAATAAAGAAAACAGAGGAATTAGGAAAATAATGCCCCTCGTCCACTGAGAAAAGATCATCACCCACTTTCGGCTCCAGCGATCGATAAAAGGGCCGATGAATAATTGGAGAATCAACGAGGGTATAAAGTATAATAACCACATACTCCCCAAGGCCATTGTAGAACCTGTTAATTGATAAATTAAAACAGAATTGCAGAAGGTTCCAAATGCGCCACCTAATTCGGAAATGCCGTTTCCAATGAATATAGAGACAAAGGACTTGTTTCTCAATATGGATGTCATCTTTAATCCCTCCTTTATCACAGATAACCGGCCGTAAAACACCTCCCCAAAAATAGAGAGGAGAGCAACCCGGTTGA
Source organism: Amphibacillus cookii (assembly GCF_016908375.1). Classification (GTDB taxonomy): domain Bacteria; phylum Bacillota; class Bacilli; order Bacillales; family Amphibacillaceae; genus Amphibacillus_C; species Amphibacillus_C cookii. The sequence goes on along the minus strand of NZ_JAFBDS010000004.1, from coordinate 51,585 downwards.
GGTGAATGATAACGGACGCTAATGTCCGGGTTCGTTTTATCTGTCCAGATAGAATGCTAATTCTTTATATAAAAGTTCAAGTGCATCCCTTTTTAGTACATATTTTGAATCGATAATCTCGACTAATTTAGCTGCTCTTAGTATTTTTAGATGATGATGAATAGTAGACTTTCCAACATCAAGTTGTTCAGTGATATCCTGTAATGTCCGGTTTTTCTCTGATAGCAGTTTAGTAATCTTGAGTCGTACCTCATCCCCTAACGCTTTGTGTTTCAATACTAAGAAATGATTCGGCGTGTATTTATCATCGGGAGAGATGCTTTCATTTGAAACAGGATAGTAGAAAACCTTTATTCCCTCAATGTCTGCTTCAATAGTCCAAGGGCGATAGATAAATTGTGGGATTAACAATACAGTATGCACACTAGGCTCGGGTAGATAGGCAATGCCACCAGTAGCCCACTGGACCAATTCTTCTGGTGTTAATTTTTTCTTCATCCTTTCTTTTGCCTGATAATCATTTTTTAAAATGCTCTCTGTTTCCTCAAGTTTTTTTACTATAATTTCTTCGTACCACTTTCGCATAACAATGATGAGATGTTTCTTTAATAACGATAGGTCAACTTGACTTATAAATCTGATGTATTGCGGAAAGAACGGATTGCCCTCTGTTAGCTGTATGAACTGTTCGGTTGAATGCTCATCACCCTTTGCACTACCTACTCGATATGTTTCATATTGATCACCTATAAAGGGGAGACATTCAAAGCGCATGTTGTATGCCTCAAGATCTTCAATGTATGTAATAAATTCAGACAAGCTCGTAAATGTTTTGCAATGGAGTAATTGGAGCAGAGCTTTCCATGTGTTATTTTCTTCGACGAACTTTAGTTCTGCTTGTAATGCTGTTGTCATGGATTGCTTTAGCTGTTGCCAATACGAGCTTGGTTGATCGAGTGTTTTAATTAGCTTAGTATTTGTAATGGCGGCAATGCCTAAAGCACACTCCCATAGCGTTGAATAGTTGAGTTCCACATTGTAGGTTTCTCTTTTCTTACTGGTTAATTGAAGAATGTCCACGTGACCACCTCATCCCTTTAATTTGTTTTATAATACTATGATATTCTATAAAAGTAAAACGTTTTGTTCTAAATTTATAGAATTATTGGATTAAAAAAGAGTAAGCCTCTTTAGCTAGTGGCTTACTGGATCTATCTTTAGATTAATAAGTCATTTCCAAAATAACATCATTATTTTTATAGTAAGTATCTGCTTCGTCACAAGGCAGATACTTACTGTGTTGATTTTTTAAATATGACGTTTTTTTCTTAGGAAGCATAACCCTAAACGACTTAAGACAGCTATGATCATGAAAACTCCAATCGAGGTAACTTCGATCCATCCTACTAGATTTTGGATCGGTGTTTCTTTATGACGATCCAATAAATGATTTTTTGTAGATTCCTGAATAATGACAAAATTTTCATTTGTGGAGCTTTCAATAAAATAAGTCACTATATTGAAGGTTTGTTTTAGTCTAGCTTTTTACTGAAGGGCTATTTGCCGATATTGACACTGTCATCACGGTATGTGACGACCCGCTTTCCTCCATATCAATAAATACTTTCTCTAAGCCGTTAAAGATATTAACAACTTCGCCGTCTAGCCGAGTCGCATAATGGGTCCCGCTAACCTCAACGCCATGTTGTTTCATCGCTTCAATTTGTGCATAGATCTGATCCATGTAATCACCACCGCCTAATGGGTACAACGCGAATTTAGTCGCTGCTTTTTGTTTAATGGTGTCAACGTTTTTCTTGTTCAGCGCATTGTCATCTTCGGCCATATAGACATCACCAGCCGTATCGCCAGGACAGCCGATTGAGTAGGTGGCTTCAAATGCGACGTGGGCCCCGGTTTTAGCAGCATGGAGAAAAATCGCCTTAGTCACATCGAAAACATGTGGAATTCTCCCCCTCACTAAGGTGGTCACATCATCAGTCTGCATCCAAACCTTCGAGGTATCGACATTTTTTAGTGCACGCATAATAATCTCAATAAAGTCATCACGCATGGGATGGATTGAAAAGCTACACCCTGCGATCCGGTTACTTCCACAAATAAACTTGGTCATAACTATTGCCTCCTTAAATGCGAAAAAACTGCACTCCCGTGGGAATGCAGTCGAATTTATCCTCTCATTTATATATCTGTTCGACTGCCCTTCCCCACGCTAGTATGATCTAGATCAGGTCCAAAGGGTTAGAACAATAATTGTTCCTCTCAGCCATCTTGTATGGCACCCCTAGTGCAATTCTCGCTATTGTTTTATGGTGACTATGGTAAAGGAATTTTCCTGACTTGTAAAGGATGATCACAGATAATCGTTCGTAAAACTCCACTGATTGCAGGTTCGTTTTATGCATAATGCCATTTGTTAACAGTGATTATCTCTTAACAAGGTTATCGTGGTACCTGCTAATTAGCGTATAATTAGTTGTGATAGGGTTTCCGCTTCATAGGAAAAAATCCAACTTAATAAAATGTAAGTGCTTTCTTATACTATAAATAGAAAGGAGCAAATGAAAAATGGAACTACTAGCGAGAAGAGAAGTAGAAATTCTTCATTTGTTACGAAACAGTAAGACGTTGCAGACGGGAGAAAGCCTCTCCCTGTTGTTAGGTGTGACACCAAGGACAATTAGAAACGATGTTAAAAAGTTAAATGCAACGATCTCCAAATATGGCGCAGAAATCATAGCTTACAGAGGAAAGGGTTATGAGTTGGAGATACGGGAGGGGGATGCTTTTCACCAATTATACAGTCGTCATTTATCACTAATCAAAAGCCACAAGGTTATGACAGGAGTCAGATCTGAAAATGAGATAGAGGAACAGATTATAAAGAAAATACTGATGAATTGTTTAACAGAGACAAGTGTTTATCAGGAGGCATTGGCGGAAGAGCTGTTTATTAGTCTCTCGGCTTTGAAAAGCTACTTAACGTCAATTAAAGCAAAAATAGCAGCATATGGCTTAGTACTCGTCACGGATCGATTAACAGGCATTAAAGTAACGGGTAGTGAAGAGAAAATCAGGTTCTGTATTTCCCAATATCTTTTCAATCATCAAAGTATTGGCGTTTATAATGACATCTTTCCTGATAATGAAATAAAACGGCTCAAGGACTTGACGCTACGCATTCTTTTGCGTCATCAGTTGCAATTGACGGATGTTGCCTTAGAAAACTTAATTATTCACATTGAAATTACCATAAGACGAGCGATGAAAAATAGATTGTCAGACTATCATGTACATGTCACTGAGCATTTGATCAAGACAAAAGAATATATGGTTGCTCGCGAAATGGTTAATGACATAAAGGAAGAGTTGGAGATTAATATTGAAAGTGAGATTTTCTATCTGACGCAGCACCTTCTTGCTAGTAGCAGGCTCCACATGAAGGATATTGTGAAAGAAGAATACAATAAAATAGCAGGCATGGTTAATGATGTTTTTGTTGAAATAGAAAAAAAGACGTCGCTTCATTTGTATGATGATCAAAAACTGATCGATGGCCTGATTGTCCACCTTAGTGTGGCACTAAAGCGGATTGAATACCAAATGAACAGTCGGAATGACATCTTAAGCAGTATTAAAAACAATTATCCATTGGCTTTTCAACTTGCAGCTATCGCGAGTAACAGAATTCGCGAGCTAACGAGTTTAAATGTTGATGAAAATGAAATAGGGTTTTTAGCCATTCATTTTGGTGTTGCTCTAGAGAAGAAGGGATTAAACAAGCAGGATGTAAAAAAGATCATCATCGTATGTGGATCAGGAGCAGCCACGGCTTCTTTGATTAGAGAGAAGCTTTTAAATCATTACGGGGACCAGGTGAGTGTGGTAGAGACGATAAGCCTTACCGAATTTCATGAAGACCTTATTGATCAGGTAGATCTGATTGTAACGACGGTACCTATCGCAATCGAATCCGATAAAATTTTCACGGTTAGCCCTGTGTTGAACTCTCAGGATCTAAGAGCACTCAAGCAAAGTATATTTCGGGGTAAGGATGACCCTGACATCATTCATTTTCACGACATTTTTAAAAAGGACTTATTCAAAAAGGATGTGCAGCTGTCGTCAAAAGCCGAAGTCTTGCATTATTTAACAAATCTAATGGTGGACAAAGGCTACATCGATTCGTATACCAAGCAATCAATCTACGAGCGAGAAACGATGGCTTCAACAGAGCTTGGCAACCTGCTCGCTATTCCTCACCCTCTTGATAACGGTATGGACGAGTCTAGTATTGCGGTGTGTGTATTAGCGAAGCCAATCAGATGGGATCGAGAAAAAGTTCAAGTTGTTATTGTTTTAAGTGTACCTAAACAGCAACAGAAAACCTGGGAGACATTATTTAGACAATTGTATCTCTTTTTAATAGAAGAGTTGGGGATTACAAAATTGATAGCAACGTATTCCTATGATGATTTCATAAGAAATCTAAGTAAGTATAAGGAGAAGAGTTTATGAAAGAAATCTATTTTACCGAAGAAAATGTTGCATTTAATGTGGAAGCGACAGATTGGGAGGACGCCATATACAAAGGTGTGGCATTGCTGAAGAAGAATGGATGTGTCAATGAGCATTATGCAGCAGAGGTTGTTAACAATGTAAACGAGTATGGTCCATATATCGTGTTATCTCCAGGCATAGCTATTCCCCATACACGTCCAGAGAATGGGGCATTAAAAGTAGGTCTGAGCCTAATAACGCTAAAGACACCAGTCCTTTTTAAAGATACGCAAGAGCCAGTCAAGGTGATGATCAGTTTCTCTGCTACTGATAGCGAAAAGCATCTCAATATTATTAAAATAATCGTCAAAATTGTTGAAAAAGGGCTTATTGATCAAATTTCGCAAATAAATTCACTATCTGATCTAAATCATTTAATAAAGGAGGAACAGCCATGAAAAAGGTTGCTTTGATTACAAGTGGAGGGGATGGAGCAGGTGTAAATGCTGCTATCAATATCATCGCCGAGCATCCGGACATTAACCTGTATGGCTTTAATGGTGGCTATCAAGGCATTCTGACAGGCGAGCCGATTTTGCTTACCGAAGCGGTTATTCACCATCAAACACTTGGTGGCGTGCACTATGTACAAACGGGCAGAAGTGATCTCCCTTATACATCAGAAGGAAGAAATAAGCTCAAGGATAAGCTCAAGTCGGCCGACTTTTCATGTTTAATTGTATGTGGCGGCAATGGTTCGCAAAAAGCAGCCCAGCGCTTACACGAAGAAGGGATGGATACACTGTTTATCCCGATGACAGTCGATAACGATGTTATAGGTAGCGATCATAGCATTGGCTATGATACCGCGCTTAACAAATTGCTTGATCTATTATATGGCTTTCATGATACCGCAGCTAACATGCCAGGCAGAATTTTTTTAGTCGAGGTATTGGGAGGGGCATCAGGTAATTTAGCGCTAGAAAGCACCATCGCCGGAGCTGCAGATTTAGCCATTATCCCGGAATACTCAACGAAATTGAGTGACATAACGCGTGTCGTGAAGCAAAAGCTAGCCAATCAAAAATCCTTAATTATCGTTTGCTCAGAATCTGCTTATGAGAACAAGAACTATAAAGCGGGTCAACAAGGTGTATCCTTCGATATTGCCAATGCAATAGAAGAAGCGACTGGTATTAGGGTGAGAAAAACAATCGCTGGCTTTTATATCCGAGCTGGTCGACCATCCTTTAGGGATGCATCTTTAGCAGTCAAGATGGGGACAAAAGCCGTCCAGTGTATGATGAAAGGGCAATTTGGTCAAATGATTGGTGTGACAAATGATCAAGTTACAGCGACAGCCTATCAGGATTTAAAGGGCTCACTAAACACCCTTCATCCGCAGACGGTTGAAGTAGCTGAGTATAACCATAAGGTGATCATAGAAGGGAGGTGAGCACGTGTTGAAAATATTAGTCGTATGTGGAGCTGGTCTAGGAAGCAGCTTTGCCTGTCAGATGAGCGTGGAAAGCGTCCTGCAAGACATCGGGGTAAAAGCAGATTTGGATCATTCAGATATTTCGTCAGCAGCTGGCACGAGAGCAGACATTATTATTTCAGGGAAAAATTTTGAGTCGCAATTTCAACGGTACGATTTACCAATGGATCTGATCTTCCTAGAACGTTTAGTTGATAAAAAGGAGATTGAGGAAAAGCTCGTCCCGGTTTTAAAAGCTAAAGGCGCATTATAAATAAGGAGGTAGTGGAATGGGATTTATTGATTTTATTATTAATAGTATCTTGACGCAGGCTTCAATCACGATTGCATTAATTGCTTTTGCGGGACTTTTATTGCAAAGAAAGCCTTTTGGTGAGGTGTTGTCTGGTAGCTTTAAAACAATGCTTGGTTTTCTCGTGTTATCGGCTGGATCATCCATTATCGTAGGTTCGTTGCTTTATTTTGGAGAGATATTCTCTGAAGGCTTCGGCATGGAGGGGATTGTCCCTTCTATTGAGGCGATTAATGGCCAGGCAATGAATGAGTTAGGGCTAGCTAATCAAATTGCCTTGACCTTCCTAGCTATCTTTATTTTTAATATTTTGTTGGCGAGGCTGACTAAATGGAAGTATATTTTCTTAACAGGACAAGCCCTGTTATGGATGGCGACCATCACAACTGTTTTTGGAAGTGCGGCCGGTTTTAACGGAATAGGACTTATTCTAGTTGGTGGACTTGTGGGTGGTATCTTCGCAGTAGCAATGCCTGCAATCGCACAGCCAATCGTCAAAAAAATAACTGGTAGTGATGATATTGCATTAGGCCATTTTTGTACGATTGGTTATTTGTTTGCGGCAGGTATAGCCAAAGTAGTTGGTAAGAATTCAGATTCAACAGAGAACATTAAGTTCCCAAAAGGATTGGGCTTCTTATCTGATACGTATCTTTCCGTTGCGATTGTCATGGTGCCTTTATATGTCATCACAGCCGTATTCGCCGGATCAGAGTTTGGTACGGTATTGTCTGGTGATGTTAATTATATCGTGTATGCTTTCTTGCAGGCTGTTCAATTCGTTGTCGGTGTCTATGTGTTACTTTCTGGTGTTCGTCTGTTATTGGGAGAGATTGTACCTGCTTTCAGAGGTATTGCGCTTAAGGTGGTTCCTGATGCCAAACCTGCTTTAGACTGTCCGGTACTATTTCCATATGCACCAAACGCTGTAACGGCTGGTTTTATTACGACAACCATTGGAACTGTCATTGCCATGTTTGTTCTGCCTTGGTTTGGACTAGCGATGATTTTACCTGGTATGTTGACAAATTTCTTTGCTGGTGGGACTGCAGGTATTTTTATGAACGCAGTAGGTGGCCGACGAGGTGTCCTAATTGGTGGCATTGCGCATGGCTTTTTCATCACGTTGCTACCCGCATTACTTGTGCCAAGCTTTAACGGCCTAGGTTTTGTTAATACGACGGCAACCGATGTGGATACGGTAACAGCTGGCTTGTTATTTGAATGGATCATTCAACCTATCATGAGTTTATTCGGCTAGGAGAGGAGGGAATGCATGTCATTTTTTAAACGAAAGAAGCAAAAGCAGCAACCAGAAGCAGAGGAGCAACAACCGGTAAAAAAAGAACATCTTCTAGAGCAAATTGATATCTACCAAAATAAGCTAGCAAGTAGCGATCAAGACGACCATGTCCCTCTATTCAATATGCTAGGTAGTCTCTATTTCGAACTAGAGGATTATGATCAGGCCATTCATTATTATGAGCAAAGCATCGAGCAAAATAAGGCAATGGGTAAGGCTTTTACTGACTTGGTTAAATTATACAACATTAAACGAAAACAAGCTTCAAGTGAGAATGATCGCGATGGTGTGCAATATTACTTGCAGAAATCTGATGAATTAATGAAGTTAACGAAAGATACAATTAGAGGAAACATGTGAGAGGGGATACAATCATGTTAAAAAGTTTAGATCAGTTGTTTAAAGAAAATGAAGGTAAGCGGGCCATAGGTTCATTCAATGTCCATTGTCTGGAGATGCTGCCAGCTATGCTAGAGGGAGCAAAAGAGCTCGACGCGCCAATTATTATTCAAACATCGCCGGGGACGGCTGAGTATATTGGCTTGGATCTGCTCGTCTCAAGTATGCATACATTAGTAGAACGATTAGGGATCAATGCCTGCCTGCACATGGACCATTGTAAATCGATCGAGTTCTTGAAGGAAGCAATTGATGCAGGGTATACCTCGGTCATGTATGATGGCTCTAGTCTAGAGCTGGAAGAGAATATTAAAAACACCAAGAAGGTCACGGACTATGCAAAATCGAAACGGGTGTCGGTCGAAGGTGAAGTAGGGACAATTGGTGGTGCGGAAGATGGCTTGGTTGTAGCTGAAGAGGATGCTATTTACACCAATCCAGCAGATGCGTATCTATTCGTTAAGGAAACAAAGGTAGATGCAATAGCGGTAGCGATAGGAACGACCCATGGTCAATATAAATCAAAAGCTAAGATCAATTTAGACCTCTTAACAGAACTTTCTACTAACCTTCGGGATGTTGGGCTCGTTTTGCATGGTGGTACGGGCGTGTCAGATGCGGATATGCGAAACTGTGTCGCACAAGGAATGAAAAAAGTAAACGTTGGAACAGAATTGAATAAATCATACATTGAAGAAGTCAATCAAACCTTTTCTACAGCAACACCGTTAACGTCATTACGAAAGCTTCTATTACCTGCCAATAATAGAATCAAGGAAATTGTTGTAGAGAAATCAAAGCTGTTCCAACTGATGTAAGACGTATTATACCATATAAATCAAATTATTTACAGCGGAAATGCGTGTACATTTCATCATCTCAAAATACTAAGAGCAGCTAAATTAGTCGAGATTATCGATTCAAAATATGCACTAAAAAGGGATGCACTTGAACTTTTGTGTAAAGAATTAGCATTCTATCTAGAATTAATAATTAGGTTAGGAGATCTTACTAGGCAAATCAAGCGATTTACAAAATAATATCATTAATTTTACAGTAAGTATCTGCTTCGTCATAAGGCAGATACTTACTGTGTTAACTTTTTAAATATGACGTTTGTTTCTTAAGAAGAATAACCCTAAACTACTTAAGACAGCTATGATCATGAAAAAACCAATTGAGGAATGATCGCCTGTTTTTGGATTTTCAATTTGATCTGAAGTGTTGCTATCAGTGTCTTCGTTAATCTCATCAACCCCATTATTATCATCAGGCAGTGTTGACGTTTCCTCTTCTGTGCTCTGTTCATCATCTGTAACTGTTTTTTCTTGAGCGAATAGCCAGTCAAGAATCGTGTCATCATTAAAAACAGGTACCCAAGACCAGTGGGCAAGGGGGCCATAAAACCTTTGATCGTTCATCGTTTGCTCATCATAAATTGTAAGGTGTAAATCTTCTGCCCCTAATGTTTCTAATGCTTCGTGGGTGAGTAAGCTGGTTCTAACATCCGTAATCGGATCCGTTTCGGCATGGATAATCCAATGTGGGATATGTTCAATACCTTGTAAAGCGTCAATAAAGGCATCGACATCGCCCGTATAATCAGCCACTGCATCTTTCGGTGCGACGGTAATCGCTGCTGCAGCTAAGTCAGGGTATTGCATTAAGAAACGTAAAGTCCAACCGCCACCACTAGAAATGCCGTAAACATAAATGCGATCTTCATCAACATCGCCACTGTCGATGAGTGATTGGATTAATTCGTAGTAGGCTTCAAACTGTGCTTGCATCGTTGCCAGTTCTTCTTCGTTATCGTAGACCGCCCAGTCATAATTATCAGGGAATTGGACGCTAAGGACGTTCGTTGTTTTTCCAGCTTCTAAACCGAAAACAGCACCGCGATTGGAGGTAATGTGAATTTGATTGTCAGAACCCACTTCACCACCTCCATGCATAAATACCATTAAAGGCTCGGGCTGTCCGGTGTCTGCCAAATTCAAGCGATAGTTCAATGTTGTCCCGTTCGAACCTGTGAATGAGTTAAATTCGAAGTCATCTATGGTGCGTCTCGTTTCACTTGTTACATCATCTGCGGTAAACGATAAGGTAGGATATTGTTCGTTTACCACCTCAAAATCTTCAACCGGACCGCCGGGATATTTGAATGGTCTGAAGGTTAAGGTAATCGTATTTTCGTCAATGGATAGAGCAAGCTCATCATCTTGATAGTTTTCTTGTGCTGTCTCTTCCGCCTCGTTCAACGGATAACCGTCATAATTACCGGTAATGTCAAAGTCTTCAGCTGTTAAGTCTACTAGCGTTGCTGGATCATCGACTGTAATCTCAAACGATTCTACCATTTCTCCGGCATCACCAATAAATAAATTTGCTTTAATGTCCTCGATCACCACTTCCTCTTCTCCTGATAGTTTAAGGGGAGTTATTAAACCAAGGATGCATACAAACGTAAAAGCAGTAATGACAAGTTTTTTCATCTTGATCGCTCTTTCATTAAATTTTTTATATTAAACTAGTGTGCACTAGTTAAATAACGGTAAATCCATAATCTCTATTGATTGCGCTTACATTTTTAAGAAGTACGCTTGGAATGTACAACATAACGCCCATTTTCAAACGTATAATCACAAGTCGACAATGTGAGAATATAATCATCCTCAGTGACACGAGTATTCGTGCTGATGAGTGACCTTTCAACTAATTCCTCAATAAAAGCTGTGAATTGAGCTGGATTGGCGAAATCTATATCAAGGTAATAGAAGTCAGCGCCAACGGAATAGGATGAAAATACTTCCCAGACCATCTCTTCTCCTTCAGGACTAAGTGTATAGATGTGCGTGTTTTCTTCATAAAATGATTGGTTGCTATATAAACTTAAGTCATGAAACATAGAGCCGTCTTTCATATGGTGACCATAAATAATCGTGTGCTTATCCTGTCCCAATCCTTTGTTTCGAAAGTCCATAAAGATTGATCCGTATTTTGAATTTTCTTTGTTAATATTGCGCGTTAAATAAAAGTCATTATCATCGGCTTGAACGACAGGGTAGTTAATCGTAGTTGATGTCACTTCGATCCACCCTACTAAATTTTGGACCGGTGCTTCTTTACGACGATCCATTAAATGATTTTTTGTAGATTCCTGAGTGGAGACATATAAATTTTTATTTGTAGAGCTTTCAATAAAATAAGTTGCTATGTAAAATAAGGAAATGATAAGAAAAGAAAATAGTATCGTTTTCACAAGAGCTAGCTTCATTCTATCCCTCCATAATAAGAATTAATTTATAACAGATAATCAGTCCATAAAAAGAGAATAGAGCAAATCGATTAAGGTGGGTGATAGCGGACGCTCATGTCCGGATTCACTCAACTAACAACCAGCAGGGAAGAACGTAGACTAAAACCGCCATATCTTTAAGAAGGATGACAGACTAAGACCGCCACGTCCTGTGGCAACGTCTGCATGACCTATGTTCTGTAGCCCTCCGCCCGATGGTTGAAGGTTCGTTTTATACGCCCTCTAAATACAAAAAACCCAAGTTAACCAACACATAGAAGTGCCTATGTGTTGATCAACTTAGGTTTTGCCTGAAAAACAGTAACAATCCTAAATTCACCATTAATGAAAACGCTTTATAAATTATTATATATTAATAGCTTTTAAAAAACAAGAGTAAGTTTATAGGGGCTACTATTTGTTATCGGAGATTGGAGCCACCCTTTTGCGTCATTTCCAATTAAAATGCATTTAGGGAAAATGATCGCCAAAGTATTTCCCTAAATGCATGTCATTTAAGCTGTTAAAAGCGGGTAATACCTATTCTACTTAAACACGAAATCAGAAGTTGAAAACGTGTTGTTATTGTATCGCTGATTAAGTAGTATGTTTAGAAACGAGTCGAATCTTTCTTTTAAATAAATGTTCCGCAGAATCTTTACCGATAAAGATATCGAAATCGCCAGATTCACTATCAAAACTTCCATCCGGACGATAAAATTTCAACATATCATTATCTATTTCAAATTCGACCCTTTGTGATTCGCCTACTTTAAGCTCTATTTTCTTAAATGCTTTTAATAATTTTACAGGTCTTGTGATGCTAGACACTTTATCACAAATGTATAATTGAACAATTTCTTTTCCAGAATATGATCCGGTGTTTTTTACAGTAAGGGTTACTTTTATTTGTTCGTTTTTTGTCATCTCTTCTTGATTTAAACGAAAATCACTGTATTGAAAGTGTGTGTAGCTTTTACCAAATCCGAATGGATAAAGCGGAAGATTGGATTGATCGATATACCTTGAAGCAAATCGGTACTTGTTCTCTTCATCCAATTGTGGTCTTCCCGTACGAAGTTCATTATAATAGATTGGAATTTGACCGACAGATCGGGGAAATGTCATTGATAGCTTTGCAGACGGATTTGCCTTTCCTGTCAGAAGGTTAGCGACTGCAAGCCCGTTCATTGTCCCTGGGAACCATGCATAAAGAATCGCTGATACTTTTTCCTCAACTTCAGTGAGGATCAGAGGTCTGCCACCATAGATTACTAGTACAATCGGTTTTCCTAACGTGCTTAATGCATTGATGAGTCGTAGCTGAGTAGTAGGCAATACGGGATTTGTACGCGAGCCACCTTCGCCACTTTGGTAAGTATTTTCCCCTACTGCTAATACAATGGTGTCAGAAGTTTTGGCTATAGCAATTGCTTCTTCAAGTAATGCTTCTTCATCTTCACGCTCAACGGGTAATTTATCAGTATACTTGTCATATAGATTTTCTGTATGTTTATCTAAAAGGTAAGCGCCTCTTGCGACTGATAAACAGCTACTATCTAATAAGGTGCTTAAACCGTCTTTTAACGTAATCGTGTCTTCTTCATCTCCAGTAATTGCCCAAAATCCTAAAGTGGCTTTTTCCTCTGCATACGGGCCTATTAATGCAACTTTTTGGTTTCTACTTAATGGTAAAGTATGCTTGTTATTTTTTAATAAAACAATCGACTCTTCTGCTAATTTAAGTGCTGTTGCTTTATGCTCTTTCGATAGGACGACGCTTGTCATGTCTTCTTCTGTTGTTTGAATCCCTCGATAAGGATCATCAAATAAACCCAAATCATTTTTAAGTATTAACACTCTTAAGACCGCCTCATCTAACAAGGCGTGTAATTCCTGATTTTGTTCAACCAATTTTTCTAATTCGTTCGCATATACGGCGGTTTTCATATCAATGTCCACACCAGCTAACAACGCTTGCTTAGCGGCCGAGGTTTGGTTTTCTGCGTAACCGTGAGTGATTAATTCATCGATAGCAGCATAATCAGAAATAAGGACACCATCAAAATCAAGTGCATCTCTTAAAATATCCCTATTAAGCCATTTGTTCCCCGTGCAAGGGATGCCGTTAAGTGTGTTGAAAGCAGTCATGACTAATTTAGCGCCAGCTTCAATGCCTTTCGCATAACTTGGCAGGAAAAAATTCTTTAGCATGTTTTCAGACATATCGACAGCATTATATTCTCTACCCGCAACCGCAGCGCCGTATGCAGCAAAATGTTTAATGCAGGCGGCAAGTTTTCCTTTTGGAATATGTTGAGAAGCACCGTTACCTTGAATCCCATTTACCATGCTCTCTGCATAGCGTTCTCCAAGCAGTGTGTCTTCTCCCGGTGCCTCCATCACGCGTCCCCACCTCGGGTCACGCACTAAATCGACCATAGGTGCAAAGGTGACATGAATGCCTTCCTCATAGCATTCTTTGGCAAGTACAGTTGCTGATTCCTCAATTAACGGAAAATTCCAACTGCATGTCTGTGCTAAGGGAATTGGAAAGATGGTTTTAAAGCCGTAAATAATGTCGGCCATAAAGAGTAATGGGATTTTATGAGTGGATTTAAGGAGGTGATTCCTTTGTATCTCTATAATTTGCTGCTTATCAACTGTGTTCAGAATCGATCCTGTATTATGGATTTGATAAGATCCATTTAAACCAATCTTCTTTTGTGGTCCGGTAACCACACTGTCATTGTGTTTATCGAAAAAGTTACCTGTTAACTGAATTAACTGTCCAATTTTTTCTTGAATAGTTAACTGATCTACTTTCTTTCTTAACATTTCATTATTCATGTGAAAAGCTCCAATCTATTTATCAGGTTGATTAAAATGAATGATATCCGCTTGTGTTTGCAACTGAAATGAGCACCATTGGTAAAGATAAGAAAAGGGCAATGCGGCATATTGATTATGCCTTTTCGCCCTCTTTATAAGATACTTTTCAACTGCACGATGATGAAGCCAGACATTTAGATGAAACGAAATATGCTGTTTATTCTATTTGATCTTTATAGCCAAAAGCATAGGTTAGTGCAAAGGCGACAGCAAATCCGACAAAGGAAACAAGGATGTAAAGTAATAATTGGTTATTTAAGTACAATAGAACGCCCGGAATTGCTGTAATGGACATACCAGTCGCTTTAACATTTAACAGAGTGGCTAGGAATCCACCTACGCCTCCACCTATTAAGCCCATAATAAAGGGTTTACCATAACGAATATTAACACCGAAAATCGCAGGTTCAGTAATACCAAGTAACGCGGACATTGCAGATGGATATGCGATCGCTTTAATTTTTGTGCGTTTGGCTTTCATACCTACTGCTAATGCAGCACCTGCTTGAGCACAAATAGAAGCCGAACTAATTGGGTTAACCAAATTCCAACCCGTATCTGCTAACATGTCAATTTCAATTAAGTTTAAGGCATGATGAAGTCCTGATATTACAATAATCTGATTGATCGCTCCATATATAAGTCCACCAATACCGAAAGGAAGCCCTATTAATACATTTACTAGTGCGAGCATCCATACCTCTACTTCATGAAAAACCGGTCCAATAATAAAGAAAGCGAGTAACATCATGATCAGAAGAGAAAGTAAAGGCGTTAGAATAAGGTCTAGTGCTTCTGGTACTATCTTTCTTACTCTTTTTTCTAATGTGGCTCCAACTGCCCTAACAATAAATGCTGGTAAAACAGATCCTTGATAACCAGCGACTTTTATAAAACCAAAGAATAATAACGGTTCATCGTTACCTTGTGCAACATCCCATGAAGTGGGTAACAATGGGCTAACTAACATTAATCCTAGCAGAATACCTAGAAGTGGCGATCCACCAAACACTTTAAATGCTGACCAGCAAACCAAAGCTGGTAGGAATGCAAAAGCTGTATCGGTCAAAATTTGTGTTAATACTATAAAATTCTGTGAAATATCAGCTGGCGTTAAACCAAACCACGAGAGTAGTTCTGGTTGCGTAATTAAACCTCGTAATCCCATAAATAATCCAGTCGCTACTAATGCTGGAATAATTGGAACAAATACATCGCCAAATATACGAATCATTCTTTTGAACGCATTGTCTTCTTCCTCTGAAGCGAGCTCTTTTAAGTGGGATTTTGATGTAGCTGATACCCCTTGATTCACCATTTCTTCATAAACTCTATTTACAGTACCTGTCCCAAAAATAATCTGATATTGTCCCGATGTGAAGAAGAATCCTTTTACTTTATTAATATTGTCTACTTTGTCATCATCAATAATATCTCGATTTTTGACAATCAACCTTAATCGTGTCGCACAGTGAGCCATTGAGATAATGTTATCTTTTCCTCCGACTGCTTCTATCACTTGTTGAACGATGGAAGTGTATTCGTTATCAATACTCATAACCCTACATCCTTTCTGTATTTGCATTATTATTAACGTAGTATTAGAGTATCATGTTTGCGGTTACAATAAGAGTTTTTATTTTACTTGATTTCGGTCGTTTTTTTACTACTTTTATATTCCCGAGGTGTTTTACCTATCACTTGTTTAAACACTTTTCTAAAAGATTTTTCATTTGAAAACCCTGTCTCCATAGCAATTTGTTCAAAAGTCTTATCGGATGTTTCCATCAATTCGATGGCTTTTTCCAAACTTAGTATTTGCTTGAATTCCACAAAAGATTGTCCTACATGTTGATGAAACATTCTGGATAAATAAGCGGGTGAATACCCACAAAGTGACGCTACTTCTTTTAAGCTAATATTATCCTGATAATGTTCTTTAACGATATGAATAATTTCTTTAATCTTTTTTTGTTGATTTGAATAGAATTTTTTTTCGTTTTTCAATTGACAAGCAAGTTGGGTGACTAATATATATTCTAAATCTAAAATAAGACTCTGCTCTTTTAAAAATGAGAATTTCCCATAAGAACAGTGAAGTTCATACAAGGAAGTAATTATCTTTATTATTTGTTTTTTTATACGATCTGGTATATCTTCATTGACAGTATCAAGTTTGATATATAATTTTTCTTGTACAAATAGCGCTTCAGGTAAATGAATGACAATCACTTCATTTTTTGACGTACTTTGACTCAAATGGGGCATTCCACTATTGATGAAAAGGAGATCATCTTTACACATAATGCTATTCTTACCTTCGTGCCATATTTTTAATTGACCTTTAACACAATATATTAACTCTATTTCATTATGAAAATGCATTGGTATGATCCGGTCAATGTCTGTAGCTTTAAACTTAAAAAGATTCATTTGTGTATTTCTATCAATACTTATGTTTTCATATATTTTTTTCATAAAATACTCCTTGTCCACTTTTATCACGGATAACCGTCCGTAAAACGTCCACTGATTAAAGTTTTTTTATAGTAGGGGTTTTCATAAATTGAATAAAAGCATCCTTCTTCTTTTAGCGGTATACTACCATTAATGATGGGTAGTGTAAATGTCGTTACGTAAGTATCTATATAAAAGTCTGATGAAAATTCATACGAATGTCAGTTTTAAAAAAGTACCTTTTTGAAAAAGATTGATTTATTTATAAATATCATTTAAAATATTTTTGAAAGCGCTTTCGATATATTGTTTACAACAAAAGCTCTTATACAGCACTTAAGAAGGTGCATGATGGTAAAGTCTATTTTTTTACTCATTGACTAACGCGCGTTAGTAATTGAGTTAGTAAATGAAAGAGAAGTAATTGATCGCAGTACTGTCCATTGTCTCAATTCACAATGGACGGTTAGCTGCTTTTAAGAAGGTGATGCTTCATTTGCAACACTATTTACAAAAAATAATGGAGGTTATTTAGTATGAAGCTTAGGAAAGCATTTATTGTTTTATTGGCAGTAATTCTAGTTAGTTCCAACTTTAGTTATTTCGGTGTAGGTAGTGTTTCTGCAGAAGATCGTTCAAATGTTGACAGAAGCTCAGATCCAGAATCAGATGGTTGGGAGTTAACGTGGTCAGACGAATTTGATGGTAACGAGATAAATATGGATAACTGGAGCTTTGATGAACCAACAAATGGTAGATGGAACGATGAGATACAATCATATACAGAGGATAATGCTTGGGTTGAAGATGGTTCTTTAATTATTGAGGCTAGAGAAGAAGATATTACAGAGGAGGATGGTCAAGTATATCATTACTCTTCTTCTAAACTATGGACGCAAGATAAGCAAACGTTGACTTATGGAAGAGTGGATGTAAGAGCGAAATTACCAGAAGGGCAAGGCATGTGGCCAGCGATTTGGATGATGCCAAATAATGAACCATTTTATGGGACGTGGCCAGTAAGTGGAGAAATTGATATTATGGAATTGTTAGGGCATGAGCCTGATACAGTCCATGGAGCGGTTCACTTTGGTGCACCACACCGATCAATCGAAGGGACATATAGATTAGAAGATGGTACGACCTTTGCTGATGATTATCATGTGTTTAGCATAGAATGGGAACCTGGAGAAATTAGATGGTATGTCAATGATGTTCATTACCATACTGCAAATGACTGGTTCACTAAACACCCTGACCATGCAGATGCTTATACTTATCCTGCTCCATTTGATCAACCATTCATGTTAATTTTAAATATTTCTGTTGGTGGTGGATGGCCTGGAAATCCTGATGAAACAACCGTATTTCCACAGCAAATGGCAGTTGATTATGTAAGATTCTACGAGAAAGATGAATATCCAGTCCATGAAAAGCCTGAAAGTGCGGAGGATGGTGAAGGAAGGGCCCCTTTAGAAGATGGTAACTATGTATATAATGGGAACTTTGATAGTAATGATCCTGAAATCGATGGAATAGAAGGTGTTCCGTATACAGATTATTGGACATTTTTACAGGCTGATGGTGGTAATGCTACCCTTGAAGTTAATGACGGAGCGTTAGATGTTCAAATCGGATCAGGCGGAAATGTCGAACACGGCGTTCAGGTGCTTCAATCTCCAATACATCTCGTTGAAGGTGCTACGTATAGAGCCTCTTTTCGTGCAAAAGCGGAGAATGAAAGGCCGTTAAAAGTAAAAATAGGTGGAGATGGCGATGCCGGTTGGGCTGACTATGCCAGAAAAGAGCCTTTTACGCTTTCTAATTCTTGGGAAGATTATGCATTTGAATTTAAGATGGAAGATTTAACGGATGTAAAAGCAAGATATGAATTTAATATGGGGTTAGACGATAGCAATGTTTCGCTTACAGATGTTAAATTAGAGAAAATTGCTGAACCAGACCCTGCTGATACGATAAGAGGTCCCCTTCCAACTGGAAATTACATTTATAATGGCACGTTTGATCAAGGGGAAGGGAGAATGGGATTCTGGGAATTCCATACCGATGCAACGGCAGATGCTACTTATTATATTGGAAGTGCAATAAATGAACGTCGATTCGATGCATTAATTACCGATGGCGGTACTCATGTAAATGCTGTACAGTTAACACAAAGCAATTTTAGATTAGAGAATGGCAGAACATACGAATTAACTTTTGATGCAAGTGCAGAAGCTGAGAGAGATATTCAAGTTGCTTTTACAAACTCAAATGCCGAAGTTGTTTATGAAGAAACAATTGGCTTAACAACAGATACAGAAGTGTATACCGTATCATTCACTATGGAAGCTGAACATGATAATAATGCCATGCTTCAATTCAACTTGGGTGGTCATAACAGTGATGTCTACATTGACAATGTATTTTTAGAGAGGCTTCAATTAGATATAGAATCAGAAAATCTTCTAGAAAACGGTACCTTCGATTCTTTATCTGGTTGGAGAAGGGAAGCATATAGTCCAGGGGAAGCAACTTTCTCTGAAGAAGATGGACAAGCTAAAGTTTCCATTGCTAATATCGGCGAAGCTGATTGGAACATTCAATTATTCCAACATGGCGTTGAAATAGAACAAGGTGCTTCTTATGAAGTGACATTTGATGCAAGATCAACAGTGGATCGGCCATTACGTGTTCAAATTCAACGTAATGGTGAAGAAGATGATATATGGACCGAGTACTTTGATGAAACCGCAGCGTTAACGGATCAATTGCAAACGTTTACTTATTCTTTTGAAATGACAGAACCATCTGATCCTGCAGCTAAGTTTGGTTTTGCTTTAGGGAAAGATGCCGAAGGGTTAACGCCTGAAGAAGAACATGATGTATTTATTGACAATGTTGCAGTTAGAAAGGTTGAGGTTGGGGATCCGGACATAGGTGATCCAGATACAGAAGACTCGGATAGCGAGGATCCGGGCAATGAAAATCCAGGCAATGAAGATCCAGACATAGACGATCCAGATGCGCCGACAGAAAGGCCAATGGGTGCGGCGTTTTTTGAAGAATTTCATTTCCATGATGAAGAACGATGGTCAATGGCAGGCGTTTGGACAAACGGAGATATGTTTAATACAACGTGGTATCCTGAACAAGTGACGTTCGATAATGATAAAATGCAATTAACGCTTGATCATGACGAGAACGCTTCGGAAACAGGCATACCGTACAAGTCTGGTGAACTCCGTACAAATGATTTCTATCACTATGGTTTTTACGAAGTAAGTATGAGACCTGTAGCATCAGAGGGAACCGTCTCATCCTTCTTTACGTACACAGGTGAATGGGATTGGGATAATGATCCTTGGGATGAAATTGATATCGAATTTTTAGGTAAGGATACAACAAGAATACAATTTAACTATTTTACTGATGGTGTTGGCGGTAATGAATATTATCATGATTTAGATTTTGATGCATCTCAGTCATTTAACACCTATGGATTTGATTGGAGAGAAGACTCTATTACATGGTATGTAAATGGTGAGGCTGTTTATACAGCAACAGAAAATATTCCACAAACACCACAAAAAATCATGATGAATCTATGGCCTGGAATTGGTGTTGATGACTGGACAGGAACCTTCGATGACGATGATATTCCGTTGGTTGCAGAATACGATTGGGTACGCTATACACCGGTTTCAGAATTAGATGACCCAGAAATAGTAATACCAGAAACAGATCCAGACGAAGATCAAGATCCAATAACAGATCCAGATCAAAGCGAAGATCAAGACCATTTAGAAGATGAAGATCGTGAAGAGGATGATAGAGATGGAGAAAAACTCCCAAGCACAGCGACGAGCATCTATACAATGCTGTTCATTGGCGTCCTAACTTTACTTATTGGAGCGGTTTGCTTCGCGGTGGTATCTTACCGGAAGCGTTTGGAGCAAAAGTAAAGTTATAATAACAAAAGCGTCTAGGTATTAGTCATACGCTTAATCAAAATACAAGCCTCCGATCTTTAAATAGTCGTTAGCCTGGTAGGTATGATATCTATATTGTTTCTGCGAGTGGGCGTGTAAACTTAGGTGAGCTGTGGTTTCAAAGCGGTTGTCGAAAGGCTACTATGCCCAAGAGACAGCCGCTTTCTATGAGAAGGAAAGATAATAAAAAATCAAACATATAACGTTCTGTGTTTTCTGATATAATGGTGTAAATATCATTTAATAGGTGGAGACTTTATGCGTAGTGAGGATTTAGCTAAACTTTTAGGGTTATCCAGAAGTACGATATCAAGAGTGATAAACAATTATCCAGATATACCCCAAACAACAAGAGATAAGGTTTGGAGAGCGATTGAAGAGTATAATTATGCGCCCAATGCTTCAGCGCGAAAGTTAGCTGGAGTGAAAAATAAAATGATCGCCCTCATTTTATTGGATGTAAAAGATAATGAGGAAGATCATCATATAAAAGTATCAGAGCATACATTAATACATGATAATCCTTTTTTTTCTCCAATTGTTAACGCAGTCATAGACCAGGCGAATAAAATGGATCATTACGTCCTTGTCTCTATTTCATATACAAAAGATGATTTGAGAAAGGTTCAAAGTATTTTTCAACAAAAGCTAATTGATGGAGCTATTTTTGTAGGAACACAAGAAGCGGAAAATGAACTTATCTTTAGTCTCATTGAACAAAACCATTTGATTGCTATGATTGATACGAGTGAAGTGAATAACGCTAATCATAATGCAATATATATTAATGCAGATAACTACGAGGGCAGTATAAAGGCGGTGTCCTATTTACTAGAACTTGGCCATCGTTCGATTGGTATTATTACGGGAAATTTAAATAAATTGTCTGCGCAAGAAAGGCTAGCAGGTTATGAAACAACGCTAAGGCAACATGGAATAGAGATGACAGAAAAGATGATTTATCAAGGTGATTTTACAGAGAATAGTGGTTACGAAGGGATAAAGCATTTTTTTAGAACGGCTAACCCTCCGACAGCTATTTTTGTAAGTAATGATACGATGGTAGTAGGTGCATATAAAGCCATAAATGAGTTAGGGTTACGGATTCCTGAAGATATATCAATTATTGGATTTGATAATTCTTTTTTTTCACCTTATTTAAATCCACCGTTAACAACCATCGACATCTCGTTTTCTGAAATGGCGAAAAGAGCAACAACACTACTTATCGAATCAATAGAGCAAGAGCAACAACGTGGGATTGTAGAAAAGGAAAATGCAACGCTGATCAAAAGAGAATCCTGTAAAAAAATACATGGAGATTAAATGTAGAAAAGCCAGTGTCAGCTCAATTGCCCTGATTTTCTTACGTGTTTTATTCCAATTAAAGATACATATGGGGTCATCTGCACTTAGAAAGGCACCCAAACTTTAGTCAACAACGTTTGATATATAACATGGCAAGCATTCCAATCCGAATGCTTGCTGCTTGCATTTTAGCTGATATGAAGTACGCTAATAATAGCGTTGCAACAGCAAAAGGAGTGGTGATAAATGAATGAAGTGATCAAGCAAATGGAGGCCCATCGATCGATTCGTTCTTATACGGATCAAGCTGTTTCAGACCAGCAAGTTGAGGCAATTACCCGGGCGGCAAGATGGGCTTCGACCTCAAATCACGTGCAGTCCTACACGGTTATTGTGATTAAAGATAGTGAGAAGAAGCGCATACTAGCTGAGCTAACTGGTGGCCAAAGCTGGGTTGAGCAGTGTCCGGTGTTTTTTGTCATTTGTGTTGACTATACGCGTCAGAAATATGCGAGTGAAAAACATCAAATGAGCTTTGATGTAGGGGGAGCAGAACAATTACTTGTAGGAGCTGTTGATGCTGCTCTAGTTGCGCAGAATATGCAACTTGCCGCGGAGTCACTAGGTCTAGGTGGCGTTATGATCGGTGGTATTCGTAATCATCCTGATCAGGTGAGTGATCTGTTAGGGCTACCGGATTTTGTCTTTCCTCTTGTTGGTCTTACAGTGGGACATCCAGATCAATTGGTTGGGCAAAAGCCAAGACTACCTCAAACAGCGGTCGTCCATTATGAAGGCTACAACGCAGATCACGTCAACGAGATCGAGCAATATGATCAGGAAATGGAGCAGTATTATCACATGCGAACGAATGGGGCGCGCCAAACATCGTGGACAGCGTTAATGGCAACCTATACAGAAACTCGCAAACGCCCTCACATGGATGCCTATTTAAAAAACAAGGGATTTTTACAAGCTGATTAAAAAAAGCATATTTGAAATCTGGAGAAAGACTAGCCTAATTAGAAAGCTAGTCTTTCGTATTTAAACACTAAACTAATTTATCTTTTCTTTGTAGTAATTCTAATACCATGAGGGCTCTTGTTCTATCACTATCCTCCATTTCAAGTAAAAGCGCCATGGCTTGATCAATCGATTGATTATCTAGTCGGTCGAAGCAATATTTACAATATTGCTTCGACCGACTAGATAATCAATTGAAACCTCGAATACGTCGGCAAGCTTGATTAAAATAGTAAAACTAGGATAGGCAGCATTCTTTTCGTATTTAGAAATGGTTGGAAACACTTAGTAAATCGGCTAAATGTGCTTGGGTTAATCCATGTTGCCTTCTTAGCAATACCAATTGATATCCTTTGTTAGCTTATGATACATTTTTACCCCCTCAATAAAACTACTATAAGTTGATTTCAAACAATATGTAAATGTGTCAAAAAATAAGAAAAGAATTAATATTTTCTAGAATAATATTGTAAAAACAGAATCTATATGGTATTTTTATATCATAAGTTTTCAAAAAGTTACAAATAAGTATTTTTTACCCGGTAAATTAGTCGTTAATGCATAGGGTAATTTGTACTATTATTGAATTAAATTCAACATTCTGTGTGCAATCATTAGTATGCTAATCATAAATAGGAGGTGATCTTATATATGACGAAAAAATCACTAATGCAAAGGTTTGATTTTTTAACAATTAAACAAGGAACAGTCAGAACCTTTAATAAAGAAATCTATGAGGTTAAAGCAAGCCTAGTTGTAAAAAATATTCAAACGAATACACTGAAAAAAGTTGAAGATATTTACTATGACATTAGAACAGTAAAAGATAAGCATGGAAAAGTTATCGCGAAAAGAAAAAGCCCTAATCAAGATTTATTTATCCTTTAAGTGATTTAGAGCAGGTTGTATACGTTATCATGTGTGTAATTTCCAATACACATGTCGCAACTTGACAATTTGATATAGCGTGGTGCTCAGATTAATCCAAAGGAAAAGTCGCATTCTGAGTTAACTATACTACAAATCGAGTTAGTGGACTGCATGCTTAAAATCCACTTGTGACTTACCAAAAGAACAACACATATGTGTAGGGTTGTTGGAATGAGCCAAAAACCAACAAATCATTCATTATATTAAAATGAATATGAAATAAAAATGCACTAGATAAACACATCAAAGGTTGTTCTTTCAAGATTATTGAAAGAACAACCTTTTTCTATTTTTAAAGATTAAAAGTTTCTTGTCATTAATTATAGGTATGATAACGTATATAACAGATTTCTTTGTCCAATTGGCCAAGAATAGTATGCTTACCGACTTTAAAAGAGTTTAATGTAATTCGAATAAGAATTATGTTAAACTCTTTTTTAATTTTATAAAGGATAATTAAATTCTAACATTGAAAATTAAATCAAGATAAAGTTTAATTTTACAGTAAAATATTGAGATGAATTTTTCTGTGTAGGGGGACTAATATGAAACGAAGCAAAAGAGGACTTATGATGATCTTAATCATGATTGGACTAATGGCGATAGCTGGAACAACCTATGGTTATGTGCAACATCAAAATGACCAACGACTAGAGGAACAGCTTACAGAAGGGCAGAATAAAGTACGTGCTAGCTGTGAGGAGCTAGACACCTATCTTGATGAGCAAGGATTTATGACGGAGGCCTTTGCTGTAGAAAAAATAGAAACGATCAAAACTAATCTTATCTCGTTACAAACGACATATTCTGAAATGACGATTAGGAAGGGTACTTTAAAAGAAACAGCCGACCAGTTGCTACATAACATTGATACTCTTCTGGATCGTGCGGATCAGCTCTTAAGTCAGTACGATCATCAGCAGGCTTTAAACCAGTTTTTTGTTGAAGATGCTATTACTGGAAATGAGGTAACCCATCCAGTAATTGTTGAAAATCTCGATCATGAGAAGTTGGAAGCTTACTATGAAGCTTTTGAGCAACAAGGTTTTGATGAAGAAACAACATGGTATCAAGCTATTGCGCAAGTGCTAGAGGATGCCTCAGA
Source organism: Amphibacillus cookii (assembly GCF_016908375.1). Classification (GTDB taxonomy): domain Bacteria; phylum Bacillota; class Bacilli; order Bacillales; family Amphibacillaceae; genus Amphibacillus_C; species Amphibacillus_C cookii. The sequence goes on along the minus strand of NZ_JAFBDS010000004.1, from coordinate 26,567 downwards.
GCAGTTAACACAGATTGAAACAGCAGAAGCTGCAGTAGCTGAACTTTTTAATAATGACGAGGTAATAAAAGAGCCTTCACGCTCAATTTATGAAAATGCACGAGTTAGCGTAGCTAACATAAGGAACGTCAAAATAAAAGAATTTTCAGATGCTAGGTTAGATGCTGTGTTAAAAATAATTGAGGAGAATGAAGCTAAAGCTAATCGTTTGGCAGAGGAGATGGCACGTGCTGAGAATCAGCAGCTTACTCAGGAACAATCATCACAAACTAGTGGGAATGCTAACTCAGCTGGAACTTCAAGTCAAGTGTCTACTGGTGAGAGCTCGCCTAGTGACACAGCCCGTCATTCGGAATCTAATGACGAACATGTGTCAAGTTCCGTAGACGATTTGGAATGGAAACAGGTTGTAAAAGATGAACCCATGCCTAATTGTGAGGATAAAAGCAGGGCAAAAGAGTTAGGGTGTGCTACATACGATGCATGGATAACAGAAGGTAAACCAGAGGATTTTAAAGATCTTTTTGAAGACTAGTTTATAAAGTGGTTGAAGTAAGTCTAGTAATGTCTATTTAACATTAGATATTTCTAGGCTTTTCTTTATGGATCAGAAAATACAGGGAGGGATAAACGAGTGTCTAAATTCAAAAAAACATGTATTGTTTTATTGATGATGATATTGCTTTTTAGTGAAATTTCTTCTCTATTAGTCATCATGGCATCTTCAACTAATCAAGAAAATAGTATTGATGCAGATGGCAAAGGAACGAATCATTCAATCGAATCATTAGAGGAGGAAGTACCAACAAACCTGGATGTTGAAATAGATCATTCCGATGTAGGCACTGATAAAGAACACAATGATGATGATTATTTAATGGATACAGAGGATATTGATATTCAATTTTATGAAGGTAACTATGAAAATATAGAATTTCCAGATGGAATTCATGTTTGGAGCCCCAGCAATTACAATGAACTAGTAGTGAATGGTGATGAAGTGCTTGAGGTGGATGATAATGGAATCTATTGGCTCGGTGATGCTATTTTTTCTACTGAAGGGGATCATAATTTTGATCCAAGACTTGATTTTTTGTTAGCAAAGCCAGCGATTAAAAAGGAAACCAGTAAAACTGTTTTCAGTAGTTTTACAGATATGATAACGTCTATCCTATCTGTTGAAGAATTAAATGCTAGCAGTAACCCCTCAATAGAAAGAATTAGAACTGTTCAATCGGGGTTGTCTAGTGTAGGAGAGTACAGAGTGAATAACAGGCTTGCTTATTGTATTGAGCATAACTCGCCCCCGGCTCAAACGGGGTCATCTTACACAGCCCAAACTCCTTATCGAAATGCTGAAATTCTTAGAGCGCTCTATTATGGTTGGGGTGGTGAGGCTAATATTTTTAGTTCAGGCCAACAGGATGCTGGACTTGTAGTAACATCGCTAATCTTATCTAGGGTGCAGAATCCTGGCGATAGAGAGACTGGTAAATCGTTACCTCGGTATGAGCAACTTTGGAATTTAGTGCGTAATGGAACGAATCCGCCATCTTCGGCCATTAGTCTAACGAGAACAAATTTAAGTGTGAGTGTTAGTGGTAATAGGCAAGTATCTCAGTCAACACGATTGGAGGCCCACAGTTCTAATAGAATTCAAATATCAGTACCTAGTAAGGTTAGAATCGTAAATGAAACAAGAAATACGAGTTCAACAGGGGGCACATTAACTATTAGAGGTGGAGATACGTTCTACTTCTCAGCTCCTTTAGATTATAATACGACATTAAGAAGATCTAATATTAAGGGCGACCTAAAAAGGTACACCCCGATGATTACTTATCATACTAGTGGGAGATCGCAACCATTAATACAAATGAGGGTGGATGATGATCCAAAGGGATCTGTTTCTTTTACTGTTCCTTTTAAACGTCAAGAAGTAGGATTAAAAGTATTCCATAGAGATCTACATTCAAATACTTTATTTGATACAACAACAGCTAAAAGATTGATAGGTGATTCTTACAGAGTTAGTCACTCTTTAATTGAAGGCAAAATAGGGAGTAAGAAATATCCGTTAATTAATGCTGGTGGACAAACGGGTGCTAAAACGATTAGTGCAAATGCATCAAATAATGAGTGGACGGTGTACTACAATACAAGGCACAACCATACTGTTCAGATAATAGATAAGTATTCAGGTAAACTGTTAGAAACTTCGAGTACGAGAACATATAGCTACAAACAAGATTATAGTCGTTCGTTCACGAAAAACAGGACTTACAACGGTACAAACTATGTGTTAGAAGATGGGACAATTGTATCTGGAACGATGGGGCGTGGAGACAGGACAGATAAGTTATTGGCCACACCTTATCATGATATAACGGTAAAATGGCAGAATAGATTCCCGTCGTTTGATGTTTTAAGAGAGATAGAGACAACCCAACCTGTGGGATATAGATACAACTACACACAGCCACTTACGTTTCCCTTAAATGATGGTCGTGTCTTTGAACGTGAGAATAATGATGTTTTTGCTGGTACGCTAGGCTATCGTGACCTATCACACACCTTCCTTTATCGCTTAAGGCGTGATGTGACCGTTAACTATATCGACAACCGGACAGGTGAACCGATTCGGGATAGTAAGGTTTATACTCTGCTTCAAGGGGACACATACAGTGAAGTACCGGCTGTTATTGAGAAGGGTGAATATGTCTACCGATATATTCGCCATGATGGGGATCCTGAATCAGGTGTGATAGGGACATCGCACCTGACGGTTAATTACTACTATGACATTCCTTTAATTAAAACGGGGTTAGAACGGATCCAAATCTATACCACACCAGCTTCCGAAGGCCTTCCTGTAATCGTCGATTTGTTGAAGGAAAACAACTATGCCGATACTTTACAGGATATGGGTGAAGCGACGGTGATGGTTAATGTTTATAAAGGGGATACATTGATTACAGGCAAACGTTATACAGCCCGATCCTTACCAGAACAGCTCACACTCACGATTCCGCCAGAGGCATTAGCGGTGAATGAGACGGCCATCTATACCGTTAAGCTCGAAGACTTTAATCCGAATGATATTCGGGTTCCTGCTGAACAAGCAGAGGTCGACACGGAAGGGCACACAGCTGAACAGGGCGCGCTCCATGCAGAAGTAGCCGGATCAGATGTTCTCCGCTATGAGGGTGTGATCAAAACCGAGCGCATGATTGGCGAAGAGATGGAGGTGTTTCGCGAAAGCTTTGCCATCCCGCTCGAGCCGATTCGCAAGATGAAGACCGGCTATGGGTTTGACATGCCGATTGATCTGACCTATCAGAATGCGCTTGGTAATGCCCCTGTTGCCTTTGGCTTTGCCTTGACTGCGCCAGAGGAGTTGGTGGACCTAAGCTATATCGACTATGCTCGCCAAGCGGGAAGTGTGACGGTCCCACTTGACATCACCGGGCAGACAACACTTGAGAACCTCACCCAGACCAACCAACAGTTTGCGTTACCGGAGGTTCAAGTTGAGATCCAGACCGGTCATTTATTCTCAACCGAGCAAGTGGCAAATGGAGATAGTCGGATCACGCAAAGTTTAATTGACGGTGGAAGGAAGCTATACTTGCCGATTTGGGGCTATGTCGGTGATTACAGTGTCGACGTCACGACCGAGGTGCCAATTGGTATTCACCAGATGACGGTCGCGCTAACTTATCCATTAGAAGTAGTCGGGCATATGTATTTGCATATCGATTCCGAGACAAAGGATAAGGATGCGATTCATATGGAGCCAATTAATCAGGATAACCCCTTCCCGCTAGGGGTGCCGGATAATTGGACTGCGGAAGAGATAGTTGAACTTCAGAACTTCCTGACGCAGAATGACTAGGTTTCTTAATTGAAATAGTATATATGCTTATCAAGCTGCTTTCTAAAACATGAAAGCAGCTTTTCTGTTTTCTAAAAATATAACGGAGCCGGGATGCTTTTTATCCGGTCATACTTTAAACTAAAAGGAGGAGAAGCTGAATGGCAACCCGTGTCAATATGGAAGAAGTCCGAGGCTTTCGGGATGAAACCCGTACATTATGCCGAGAGATACGTGGCGATTTACAGGCAATTCGCCGGGCGCTTGAGGCAATGGGCCAGATGCGTGGGTTTTCAGGGCAAGCCGCTGACCAAAGCAAGCGTTACGTGCGCACCTTTCACCTGACCGTCGTGAAAACCTTTGACAGCCTGTTCGCCGATCTATTGGTCAAGCTAAATCAAGATATCCAAACCTTTCATAACGAGGTAGATACAGCGAGTCGGACGCAAATCAATCGCCACGCCCTTCTGGAGCTACGGGAAGATATTCAGGATGATTACCGCCAGTTTTATCGAGGGTATGAACGGGCGCGTGATAGTCTGTTGAAGGTGACTGATATTAGTGGGGTCAAGGTGCCGGCAATTAAGGACGTCAGTCAGGATAAGGGGGCAACCCGTGAATATATCAGCGAGGTGCTTGATGATCTTAAAGGCTTTGATCGCGGAAAAAAACACAGCCAGATAGAACAGGTCTTGGACCAGTTACGGAAAACGTTAAACCAAACGCAGAAGGTACCGGGCCCTTTAAGGGCGGGACATTATCAACATGTCGTTACCCAGCCAGCGTTTGGAGAGCTCCATCGCTACCAACAAATCGTAAAGCACCAGCAGGCTCACCAACCCCGTCATGTCGGTGAACATCCGGGTGTGAAACGCCAGTTAGCCGACACGCATGCGATATACATGGCAGAGCTAAAGGCTTACCATGTTTATGGACGGATTTCAACCGGTCTAGAAGGCGAGCCCGTGATGATCTGGCATCTTGAAGATAAATTAACAGGGTATGGGGTACAAAATCAAGAGTTGTACCGCTTTTTACAAGAGGAGGGACACCGGCTTGGCCCAGAGCAGTTTGTGCTGATTGATCAGGAGACCTACTTAGCGAAAGTCAATGCTGCCTGGCGCAAGGGTGTCAATTATGTGACGGGTGAAAAGCTTGTGTTTCCGTTTAATTGGGTGATGAGCGCTTCAGTAGGGGCACAGGATATCGTCGCATGGAGCCAAGAGGACGAATTGGGTCAGGCGTTGTCGGTTCTTGGATTCACTTACGGTTCCTATCGGATGTCGACAAATAGTGGCCAACAGCGGATACATGTTGAGGAAAAGAAGAGTGTGCAAACACCAAAGGGGAATGGGAATCAACCGGTGGAATCAAAGCCACAGGCGCAAACGATAAAGGGGAAGGTTAATACTCAGAAAGATCAGGCTGTTTTGAATGGGGATAAGAAAGTCAGTGGGGCTAATTTCGGAAATATAGAGAAATTAGAGTCTCATTTTTCAAAACATGGTTCTAAAATGAAGCAGGCTCTAAACAAAAATAATTATACAATAGCTGATTATTTAAATGATGCTAATCATGTAATTAAGGAAGGTCAATTTGTCCCTGAAATGAATGGTTATGTCAAACTTGTTGGTGGTGAAGGAGGTGCTAAATATGCATTTGTCGGATTAGATAGAGCGACAGGCAATATAACAACTTTACATCTGAAATCTGTAAAGGAACTTGCTAAAAAAGCACCTAGTTTAGGTTTAAATCCATAGGAGGGAATAAAGATGATTATTGTAAAAAAAGTAAACTCGATAGATGAGGATTCAGGAGAGGCGGACATTACTCTTTCTGATAGTGTTTATTCCATAGAATGTTTTTGTAGTGATTGCAATTTATCAGAAGGTGATACGTTTTTAGATATTCTTTACGGGTTTGATGTTAGAAATATTGTTAAAAGTTTCAATGAAGAATGTGTAATAGACAGAAAAAATGATAGTTACCATATTCAGGGTAAACTTGTAGATAGTGAGAATAAAATTATGGAAATAGGGGAACTTAAAATAGATTTGTCAGACGGTAATATTCCTAAGGATATTAAACAAAATGAGTATATAGAAGTTGATATTTCAAGAATCGATATTTATTAAACAATAAAAAGGCACTTCACCATTCGACAGGAATCGAGAAGGTAGAGTCTTGACCAGTAAGAACTAAATTCACTAATCAAGTTAAGGATAGCTGTGTTTATTATTTAAAGTCAAAAGTTAAATAGGGGAGTGAAACGATACTAGTAAAAACTGGTGTCGTTTTTTGAGTGTATCATCTATTTAAGGTTTAAGCCAACGATTTTGCTCGATTCTGAGGTGGAAGAAAAAAACGGGTAAACCTAACCAAGCACCTAAAAAATAAAGGGGAAGGATTATGGAATTGAAGGACTTTAAAGAAAAAAAAAATCAAGTATGATTGGAAAACCATTTATGTAGGAGTAGTGAGAAAATATTTTGATAAGAAAATCATTTCAGATTATGCTGTTGAACTAGTGGAAAGAGGGAATGATGATCCTTTTATTATTGATTTAGCGTGGGAATTTAATTCCAGTAGATTACAACAGATATTATTTGAACTAAAAAATAAATATTTTAATAACTTAGAGGAAGATAATGATGAATTTATACTAGAAGAAAGAAAACTTAGGCTTATACACTTATCTAAATTAAAGGAGACAATTAAATCCGAAGATGAATTACTAAAAAAAAATTGCAGAGTTTTACGATAATAATAATTACCCTGACGACATGGTTAGATTTATAAATTACATGCCTCAGGATTCTCTGACTACCAAAAAAGATTTAATAGTTAGGTTTCAAAATTTCTTAGACTTAGAAAGTAATAAAATTGAATAAATCCAAAAAAGAGTTGAAAACGTTTGTTTTAAATAGGATTAATGGTAAAAGTTTAATGATTATGAAATCTAAGCTTGGGTATAAGGATCTCTTAATCTTAATACAATCATATCTCTTATCGTTAGCCCAAAATGGATAAGGATTTTCTTTATAGAAAATTACTCTTTCATCTAAAAAGAAGTTGTACCGCTTTTTACAAGAGGAGGGACACCGGCTTGGCCCAGAGCAGTTTGTGCTGATTGATCAGGAGACCTACTTAGCGAAAGTCAATGCTGCCTGGCGCAAGGGTGTCAATTATGTGACGGGTGAAAAGCTTGTGTTTCCGTTCAATTGGGTGATGAGCGCTTCAGTAGGGGCACAGGATATCGTCGCATGGAGCCAAGAGGACGAATTGGGTCAGGCGTTGTCGGTTCTTGGATTCACTTACGGTTCCTATCGGATGTCGACAAATAGTGGCCAACAGCGGATACAGGTTGAGGAAAAGAAGAGTGTGCAAACACCAAAGGGGAATGGGAATCAACCGGTGGAATCAAAGCCACAGGCGCAAACGATAAAGGGGAAGGTTAATACTCAGAAAGATCAGGCTGTTTTGAATGGGGATAAGAAAGCCAGTGGGGCTGAGATTCCTAAAGACTATTTACAGACTAGGGAATATTGGAAAAATGATATTGAATTTAAAGGAACGAAAGTTTATCAAAGAGATGGTATAATTGATATTAATAAAGTAGACGTTAAAGGACGATCTAATCTTCAAAGAATGGAACAGGGTTTGGCTCCTTTAGGACCAGATGGTAATCCTGTGAACTTGCATCATATGACTCAACGAGATATAAGTTCTATTGCTGAGGTAGAACAGTCTTTCCATCAAAGTAATTCTAGAACAATTCATATTAATCCTAATTCAGTTCCGTCTGGAATAGATAGAAAATCTTTTAATAAATGGCGTTCTGATTATTGGAAAAATAGAGCGAAGGATTTTAAATAAAGGAGATTTTGTGATGATTACTGAATATAATAAAGCGAAAAAATTAATTGAAGAGAATGACGGTTTAGTAGACGATTTTGGAGGAGCCTCAGATGATATTATAAAAAAAGCTCAAATAGCTCTTGGTGTAAAATTCCCAGAAGATTACAAACTTTTTTTATCTAGTTTTGGAGCTTTAACTTTTGGTTCTATCGAAATTTATGGAGTGTTTAGAGAAGACTTTGAAAATTCAGGTGTTCCAGATACAGTTTGGGCTACTTTAAATGAACGAAGATTAGTAAATATGCCAAAACATTTAGTTATCTTGTTTAATACTGGGATGGGAGAAATGTATTGTATGAACTACGAAGATTTAAATAGTTCTAATGAACCCAAAATCACATCATATTTCCCGGGATTTTCTGAAGATGCACAAAAAAATGAAGTTTTATACAGTAACTTTGGAGAATTTCTTTTAGATATGGTAACTGAAGAAGTTAATTAAATCTAAAATAAAAAAAGCACTTGACTAGTAATGTAGGTTTGAATAAATAAAAAAACACATTTATTATAATTTACCATAAGGTACAAGCTCAACTAACAGATGGAGATCGGAAAGAATAGGGGGGGACTATATATAGATAATTATTATGAAAGATATGAAGGAAATCCTGAGATAGATATTTATATTTTTTTAGAAGGTAAAAAAAGTAGGTATCGAGATGTGGGATGGATATTTTGATAGTATTATGAATAAACTGGAACCACTCAATGGGAAATGGACTTCGTTGGCATACTATTATAATTTAGATGAGGGATGGTATGGCGAAAGTCCCTGGAAAATCCCAGACAATCAAGAAGCATTAAAACAACTTGAATCAATTGATGAAACCAGCTTGGACAAAGTTCCTAAAGAAATATTAGTAAAATTAATTGAGTTAATAAGAAAACTTAGATAAGAGTATTTTCATAGAATATTCCTAAAATAAAGAAAGCAATCGACCTTTAATTTTCATCAAGTATAAAATCTTGACTGCACCTAGAAATCAAATGAATACATGGAAATTTGAAACTACTGATGTTACAGTAATAATTAACGATTTGGGTGATATAATCACAGTGATACCGAAGTAAAGGAGACGGGTGACAATGAAATACGATGAATTAGATTTAATGGAACTTTTTCTATCTGAAAATGAAAGTTTGACGGCATACAGGAGATAGATCCTAAAATACATCAAATAGTCAATAGCTAACATAGGATAAGGATAGCTGATTTTAGCGTAAAGAAATTCAACAGACTCATTAAAATAAAACAATATAACCACAGTAAAAAAAGCTGCTTTCTAAACGGTAAAGCAGCTTTTCTATGTTTATCGTTAAACCAAACGCAGAAGGTACAGGGTCCTTTAAGGGCGGGACATTATCAACATGTCGTTACCCAGCCAACGTCAGGATCACCAACCCCGTTTACAGCAAAATGGGGTATCCGAGTGAACAGCAAGTAAGAAAAGAAATAATAAACGGGCCATAGAGACAGTATGATAAAGGATTAGCCTTTCCAGCTAAGTATGTTGTAAATCTCTTATAGATCTTAAGATGTTTTCTAAATGAAAGCATCTTTTTTTATTAAGAATTTTTAGTATAACAAAACAGTTAGACTTAGCTTTTAGAATATATGCAAAAGTGTATTTATATTAAAAGTAATCATAAAGCCTAAAGTAATAGAAAGAGGTGATGGTTTGAAAGGTTATATTACGATTATTGGCATGCTGTTTATTGGGTTGGCTACGACCTTCTTCCTTGTCAATATGTTCTCCGAGAGCTATTCGAAGGATTCTGTCGTATCTTCTATGATTGAAGCAGGAAAGGTTGCAAGTGTAAGGGCGTATGATCATAGCGCAAGAGTAAACGAGCATACTGTCAATCTATCAATTGAAACTTTTGAAAGGACCTTTGAGGAAGAATTAACGAAGAGTTTAACTGGTTCGTTAACAATTGTTGATTTCACATATCATTACTTGATGTCTGGCGAAGATGTGAAAGCTATTAATATAGAAATTTGTGATGATAATGGCAATGTTTATTCAACTAATTTTAGGCAGAGTATAAGTGAAATGGAGTGAAAGAACTTGTGATTAGTCAAGAGATATTAAAAGAGATTAAAAATGATTTAAAAGAATTTCATTCGGAGCTGTATCTTGAATCATTTATTAACATGGAGTCAAGAGAGGTTTTGAAACGGATTGTTGCCAAAAAGCATAAAGCCCTGTTAGGAACAGAGGAGCGCTTGCATTATGCTATTCAGGAAATTGTCGGTTTAGGGGTGATCGATGAGATTATTAACAACAATCATCTGGTAACGGATGTTAGCTTTAATGGTACTGCACTTATTATTGAGACCCCTGACGAAAAATATGAATATGAACAGGATGTTGAAGAAGAATATATCATTCAGATTATCCAAAAGTTTGCGAATGCAGTTGGGAAAGAATTCACTCCCAAAACGCCAATTCTCGATGCAGCGTTAAATAATCTAAGAATTAATGCTGTTCATAAAACAATAAGTAGCTATGGGACAACAATGGCCATTCGGGTCAGTCGACCTAAGCTCGTTTTAAATGAGGACACCTTTCCCGGCTTTGCGCCTATCTACATGCTTGAGTTCTTTAGAGCCGCTGTAGAAACACGCTGTAATATGGTTATTGCTGGAGAGACGGGAACAGGTAAAACGGAGTTTCAAAAGTTTCTGACAAGCTTTATCCCGTTTAATGAAAAGATTGGCTGGATTGAAGATACGTTAGAAGGCCATGTTAAGGAATTATTTCCTGAGAAAGATATTATCAGCTGGCTTGTGACACCAGGTACAAGTATTTCCGAATTAATTAAGGCTATGCTGAGAAATAATCCAACCTGGATTAATGTTTCAGAGACTCGTGGAAAAGAGGCCTATGAAATGATCCAAGCTGTTCTTAGTGGGCACCATATTATCACGACTGCTCACACGGTTGGAGCGAAGGCTATTCCTACTCGGTTTATCAACATGGCCAAGATGGGCTATGAAATTGATGAAAAATCACTTGAACGAGATATTTTTCGTTATTTTCAGATTGGTGCGTTTATTAAGAAAAAAAGAATTAAAGGCCGCATGACGCGGTATTTATCTGAGGTGGTTTTCTTTTTAGAGGATGGGAGTTGTCATACCATTTTTGAGGTGAAGGAAGTGCACGGCGAACAGCATTATATGACATATGACCTACCAGCCGAATTTATTGAGCGCTTAAAAGAATACAACATAGCTTATGAGGATCTTTTAAGCAACAAGTTATCTTCCTACCAAGGAGCATACTTGAAAGGTGGTGAACACACATGAAGAAGAAAAGAAAAAAGAAGAAATTATTTAATATTGATGAAATCAATGCTTATCGCGTTGCATATGGAAATCCAATGCAACGCAAGGATTTTATTAAAATCATTGTGATTCCATTTGGTGTCTGTTTCCTCTTTGTGTTTTTATTATTTTTTAAATGGTGGCTTGCTTTAATAGCTGGAATAGGAGGGGTAGTCTATACGTTTAGCTTTCTTCTACCTAATAACGAGAAGCGCAATTATGAATTAAAATCATTTAGAGAACGTAATAAGTTTGTTAACAATATGACGCAAATTTTAACAAATGAAGATAGAACGGTTATTCAAGCTGTTAAGACAATTACTGAAAGAGCGCAAGGGGAATTTAAGCAGGATTTAATTAAGCTCCAGACCGATTTAATCGAAGGATCTAATCAGACGACCCAAAATGCCTTTAGAGAATTGGAGCATAAATATCAAACAGATGTGATCTTTTCACAGTATTTGGAGCAGCTTACCACTGCGATGCTTGAAGGTAGAAGTAATATTGATACCTTAAAGGATATTAAGACTTATCATAATATGATTAAGGACAGGCAAAGCACCTTTTTTATTGAAAAGGAGCAACGTGCCAAGGACTTTCGATTTATGATTCGGATTGCGCTAATCTTTATTGGGGTGATTATTTTTTCCTTTGGAATCAGACAGTTTATCCAGGCCTTCACAGAAAGCTTGATTGGTTGGATTGCCTCAACGATTTACTTAACATTGCTTGCTTCGATCTATCATAGCTTTGCGAAACGGGTTGCAGATGATAGTGTACTGGAGGTGAAGCTATGAAGGAAAAGCTACAGAAGCTTTACCGGAAGCTTGCTGAAAAGGATCTTGAGAGTATGCTAATCAAGATGCGTTATGATGAAGATAAATTTTATCAGATTCAACAGAAAAGAGTTATTAACTTTGTCATTATGCTGTTAATAAGCGGTCTGCTCGGTATCATTTCAATCGTATTTACGGCTTTTGGTCTTGCACTGGCCATTTATCAATGGATGAGTAAATTTCGATACATCCAAAAAACCTATAAGAATTTTTTATTTCAACAGCAACTCAGCTTCTCAAAGTTTACTAGAATGCTTATTCCATACCTCTATCAGGAAAATGCAACGTTGTATAATGCGTTTAATCGAATGCTATTGCGAATGGAGGATGGTTTTGTGAAAGACTGCTTAGAGCGGTTAATTATTGAGATGAATGATAATCCTAATTCGGCGGTTCCCTTTGAGCATTTTGCCGAGTCGGCCTCTGGTACGGACGAAGCGACATTATTTATGCATACGCTCTATGATTATCAGCAGAATAGCTTTGACCGAAGTATTATTCAGGAACTAGGAAGAATGGCTAGTGAGGAGCTATTTAAAGGTGTTGACGAGATTATTGCCTTTAAGCTTGGACGATTTAACTTATTCCCAACAAAATTAACCATGATTAACTTAATTATAGTCATGGGCTATATGATAGCTGTGTTTATTGAAATGCTTAAGCAACTTATTTCAGGCAATTAGGAGGTGATAACATGCTTGAGAGTAGCATTATGGAGACTGGGAAAATGTATATCTCAATGGTGCTCATTGTCTTTATGATTGCCATGGCCGTTTTCGTTTTCCAAGTACAGCAGTCTAATCACTTCACCCAGTATGTCAATTACCAAATTGAACGAGGTGGAGGCCTTACAGAGACAGTCATAGATGATATTAATGACTATAGTGAAGCGCACTTTAATGGGATCTTTAGTATTAGTCAATCCCAGGCTACTGGAAGACAACCTTTTGGAACTGTTGTGCAATATACGGCTGAAGCAAGGCTTCAAGTTTTCTTTTTTGAATTTGATCGGATTGTACTACCGATTAATGGATCGGCAACAACAATGGTCAGGTAACAGAAATTCGCATGCCAATTATGGACATGCTTTTTTAATTTCACTTGAAAGGTGGTGAGATAATGTTAGATCAAAATACGGATCGTTCGGGATGGGCTATGGTAGCGTTAGTTATATTAGGTGTTGCCTTAGTCATTATTGACAGAGCAACAAATAATATTGGGAATTTGGTTATAGAGCAAATTATACAACTTTTTAATGGTGTATAAAGATGCTCGATCATAGAGGAGGCTAATAGGTATAGTGCCAATGCTCTATGCTCATTAGCCTTTTATAATTAAAAAAATCGCCACACAACATGATACACCTAGAGACGATCATTACATAGGTGTATGCTTTACAACAGTTCTTCATAAAAAAAGTAGGGGTGGAGGGCTTACATGTACCTTATTGAATATAAAAATATTGATAATAAAGATAATTTAATAGAATTTAATGAACTGCTACCTTTGCCAGAGGCAAATGATATGTTGTTATCTGTTATCGAACGTTACAAGGAGCATGGAACTAAATCGAAGATATGGTATGAAATTATTGAAAAAGGAACAAATGAGGTGGTTTATAGTTCACGCTTGCTAATTTTTGACGATGTTGAAAGCTTATATGAGGTGATCAGAAGCAATCGGCGAATTGAAGAGCCAATTAAGGAATATATTGATCAAATCGAACGTGTTACCACCGATGTTCCTCTAAATGAAGCGATTGAAATGAATAATCATGTTCAAAAAGAGGCGATTCCATCTAATGCCCAACATGGAGAATCTGCTGAGCAAAACAAAGTATCCGACTATGAAACAACGATAACAACGCTTGAAGAAAAGATGAAGAAAACAATCGGTGATCTTGAGTTAATGAGAGAACAGTCGGAAAAGGAAAAGCTTGAAAGAGAGGAGGAACGACTCAGGCTTGAAGAAGAGCGCAAAGAAATGCTCGCTAGTAACATGGCTTTACAAGAAATTAACGGATCTATAGAAAGTAGATTGAGAGACTCATTTAGTATTTCGAGAATTTTTGAAGATAAAGAGAAATGGAAGGAATATGCTAAGCAGGCCTTTATCTATGCAAAAAAAACAGCCATTCTTATCAGAAGAGGCTCGCGCATTGTTTATGTCAAGCTGAGAAAAGCCATTATGCGCTATCAGCGAAATAAACAGAAGCAGCAGGTACTCGATCTTCAATTAAAAAAAGCTAAGCTGGAATTTATGAGTGAGCTAGAGACAGAAAGAAATCAGCAGATTAGGGTTGCGATGCGTAAGCAAAAGAAGCAGGAAAAGGCAACCTCTTCTATGCAACGTAAGGAAGAACGATATCTAAAGGAATTAAGAAGAAGAAAGAAAGGGAGATGGTCCTTTGGTGGTTTACTTAAGCTGCTGCTAGTCGTGTCAGTTGTGGTACTTATTATTGAGTATCTTTATAACGGGGATACGAGTACATTAACAGGGTTGCAGCAGCGGGTGTCAGAGCTTTATACAATAATAAAGAATGCACTAATGAAATAAATAAGAGGGAGGGGTGAGTATGGGTAATGAGTAAGCGAATTGATATTCAAGAGGTATACGAGCTTCAAAAATCATTTCTTTCTTATTCGAATTCTGTACAAACTAACCTTAGGGGCATCGAACGTGAAATTATTAATTTCTCTAGAGACAATACTTTTACTGGGCAAGCTGCCGGTCAAGCCAAGCGTTATTTTCAAGAATACCATCTAATAAACATAACAGCGTTTATCAATTTGTTTGCAGATTTATCTCGCAATCTTAATCAAAATCTTCGTGCTTTTCATGCTGAAGTAGATAGTCATCAACGAACGTTAGTTAGAGAATATGATTTAGAGGATATTCAAGAAGAGATTAGAGATGAGTTTAAAAAGGTCAAAAGTTACCATAATACAATTCACTCTACACTGCGAAATGTAACAGATATTGCTAGTGTTAGGGTTCCTTCTCTAGATGACGTAACAAGTGACAAAGATCAAAGTGTTCGTCATATCAATCAATTAAAGTCAGACCTTAATAGTTTTAATAGGAGGAAGCATACTAGTAAGATTGAAGCTGTGACAAGACAGCTCAATAATAATCTAAAACAAACGAAAGGTATTTCAGGTAATGCAAGACTAAAGCTCTATAATAAATTGGTAAAGAGTGGTGACCTTGACCAGTTAAAAGTTTATAATAAGGAGAATGCACTAAGCAAGCGTCATACTAGCACAGTACGTGCTTTAATAAATATGTATAGACCCGACAATCCAACTGTTCCTTTTAATATCTTTACGAATGGTGCGCTAAATCGTTATCTAATTGAGATGATTAGTGGTGGGCAGGTTAGAAGTGACAAAAATCTAGCTGGACTCTCTGAAAAACTATTGGGAGAATCAACTGCCTTGTCGACTGTGATGCAAACAATTATACAGGCAGATTCATTTGATACAGCATTGAAAATGATAAAGGCCAATAAAGGTAACAGTATTCTGGGTGCATACTCACATGTTAATTCAAGAACGGGGAGTTCTTCTTTTAGGTTAACAATTAATCGTGAAGGACTAGCAGCATTGGGAGTTGAGGCAGATTATCGAGCAATTAGTGATTTTAATTACCGTCTGCCTAAAAACGGGCAATCTTGGAGCGCGGCTGATGCTATTCGTGCACAACAGAATCAAACGATCTTAAGACCGGCCGACCAAAGATCTCTATTCAAAACGCAATTTACTAATTTAGGTGAAAAAGTAATTGGTAGACACCCCCAGATGCAATTCCTAGGTAGTGGTATGAAGCATGTGGGTAGTGCTGGATTGAAAGGAGCAAGTCAAGGAGCAGTAGAGGGCTTTACGGATTTTTATACTATATTTAGTAAAAATCAAAGCAAAGTAGCCTTTACCTCTAAAGCTGTAGGTAATGCAGGGACTTTACTATCATTCTATTCAAATTATGATGAAGCGCGTAACAAGGATGGACTAAGTGTGGGTGAATCTATTGGCAGAGCAAGTTTGGACACAACAATTGATACGGTTGTAGCAGGGGCTGTGCAAAAGGGAATAACTGCAGGGATGACCGCAGCTATACCAATACCAGGTGTAGGAACTGCGGTTGGAGCAGTAATAGGTATAGGTGCAGTATGGGCATTAAATCATGATTGGGGGGGCAATGGGAAAACGGCTATGGATGTCGTTAAGGGTTGGTTTAGGTAAATTTTAAATGCCATCTAGATTTAAGGGCCATTATTATTGGCCTTATTGGGTTATTGCGCTAGAGAAATTACAATTTAAAAAATTGTAATAACATAACTCTTAGAATACTTAATGAGGTGATTGATTTGTTGAAAAAAATAGCAGAAGAGGATTTTCTAGTCTTAAGGGGTCCATTTGAATCAGGAAGACAAAGTCCAAGTAGTTTAGCCAGTGCTTTTTTCGGAATTATATTAATTCAAGCTTTATTTCTATGGTTAGAACATTTCGCGAGTGAGGAATCAAATTTCCCTCTATATAGGAGTGTGTTTGTTAATCATCTCTGGTTCTCAATCATACTAACTGTCCTAATGATTATTTACATGATTCCAAGTGTTTATATGCGATCACAGAAAATACAATATTTACTTACCATTATTGTTTCGCAAAATATAGGGGGTGTATCAACTTATATTCTAGCGTTACTTGTAATAGCTTCCACGTTTACCTCTGACTTGAATACCCTAATGTTTATTATTAAAACGACATTATTAGGTGGGGTGTTAGTCTTTGTGATTACTTGGATAAGGTTTATGATTTTATTGAAAAAAGGGCATTATAGAAAAGGCTCAACGAAAGATCAGTTGAGACAAAAATTTGAGACCAAGTCTTTGTTGCCCTTTGCAACGGCTGTAGGGGTGCCGATAGTACTTGTTATGGTACCGTTACTACGCCTTGTCCAACCGGGGAATATAGAAGAATTATTTTTCACATGCTTGTTTCTTTTCGTTTTTTATACCATGCTCTTTATCCTTCCAGAGCAAATTGTCATCCTTTACTGCAAATATCGTTTTGATAGCTTTAATTTTGAAACTAACGGGTGGTTAAAGCCAGTCAGAGATCAAGAAGGTAAACCGGTGTCAACACATGATTTAATTTATGCTAATCAGTTTAATAATGAAGGAGTGAAAAAATGAAAATTGAACGCAGAGGTATGCAGTTTGATCATCTACTAAGTTATCAGGCTGTTCTATCAAGAGACAGATGGCAAGAGGGTATTTTTATTATGGAGGACCTTGCTGTTGGCGAGGGTATTTATCAAAATGGTCCATTTTTCTTCTCTGCCACAAATAATGAAGGAGAAAGCAGTTCAAGATCATTTACTTACTATATGCCTATAATTGGCCCGATTTCTATAGAGGAAAATGATGAATTTCACTTTAGAGATAAGTTTGTTATAGAGGACGCATTAGTTATGCGGCAGGCAGATCAATTGCTGGATTTTTATGAGGCAGAGACGAAACTACGTAAATATGCTTCTGAGCAGGATATTTCATTGGAAGCCAGAACCTATGTTGTGTTATTAGAGGTCTACAATGAAATTATGATAGATTTGTATATCCCAATTCAAGAATGGGGTAATTCATGATGCTGATAGGTCACCAAATAGCATACAGAAATGTTGCATCTAAATATTATCATTGCAAATCAGAGGACTTGCAACTGGCTTTTGAAGATTTTACTGCAATATTGGAAAGGTATCAGTACCACCCTACTGGAGATATGTTCTTTGCCCTCATGAGCGATCCAACAGAGGACGAGATGATTGTAGAAATTTTTTTACCTATTCAAGAATCAGTTTTTCGATCTATCGAAGGCGAACAAATATACTTTCAAAGCTATTATGCCATTAAGCCTATGATTATGACTAGAATAAAGGACCACTTTATTCAACAGGCTCAAGATAAATACTGGGAACTTTTTTCGTTTATACACCAACATAAGTTTAAGCAAAGAACACCAATATTTATTGAATATAAACAGACGAGAAATAATCAGTCTTATATTGAGATGGGTGTCGGTATTCACCCTGAACGCTAATGTAAACCCAATTAATCATTGGGTTTTTTTTAATCCTTATGAAAACAAGAACGATTCCATGGGTCTAAATACTCACTAAAAGTAAAAAACAAGTGATATTTTAGAACAATATATACTGTTTTTTACTTAAATGTATAAATTTGTTGATAATATATGAAAATTATACTATTATAAATTATAAAGTAGGAATAAAGTCACCCTACTAAAAAGGGAAAAGGAGAGGTTTAATATGGCAGGACAAATTAGAATGACCCCGGATGAACTGAAATCAAGAGCAAAGACTTATGGAAGTGGTTCAAGTCAGATTAATGATGTGTTAAAACAATTACAACGTCTTCAGAATCAATTAAGAGGCGAATGGGAAGGACGAGCCTTCGAGCGTTTTGATGGTCAATTTCAGGAGTTAGTTCCTAAGGTGCAAAATTTCTCACAATTACTAGTAGATATTCAGACTCAACTCGAAAAGACTGCACAAGCTGTACAGGATCAAGATCAAGCACTTTCTCAGAATTTTGGTCTCAGATAAAACTACTAAAATATGCTTAATTAATAAGCTACACAATAGCAATATTGTGTAGCTTAATTTTTAATAACTGATATTTCAGGGCTTAGCATTAAGCCCAATTTAAAATGATTGGGTAGATAAAGATGAAAAAAAGAATCACTTTCTATGTTGTTTGTATGCTATTATTTTTGCCTCCACTAATGGTTCAAGCTTCAGATAACGAGGTGAGAAGTGAGACTGAATTAGATAGGCAATATCCCGAGTTATTTAGTAAAGGTACAGAATTATCATTCCAATTACAACAGGAAAGGATAAAAGATCATATTGAAGAAGTTAAAGCGGATTTATTTGTTATAGATATTGAGGCGCGCAGTTTTATTGAGCAAACAAAGCCAAAGCTCTTCCTTGAAGAACATGCCATTCCGTCAAGTGATGAATTAATGGAAAAGGATGATAAAGGAGTCAACCTAAGTGTGTTAGGGATTATCGTATTATTTACGGTAGCTATCCTAATGGTTTATTTAAACATTCAAAGTAGACGTAAGGGGAGAATACTCAATGAAAACGAATCATATTGATGTCACAGTTGATTTAAGTGGTTATGGTATTGAGCAACCTTTTGATTTAAGAATACCTGTCCACATTACAATTAAACAGCTGATAATTAATATTGCAGACGCGCTGAGGCTTGAGTCTAAAACATTAGCTCCAGCTATCAGAGTTAAGACAAAAGAAATTATGATGATGGATGACGACATGCTAACAGATTATCCAATTGCAACAGGTGATATATTAACGATAATTGGTAGATCAGTTAACCTTTAACATACGGAGGGATATGGGAAATGGTAGAGCAAACAATTGAACTAGACGAATTAACAGTTTCTTTTAATGTTTTAGAGACTAAGAGAGAGGCCGTATTACCTAAATCGCAAACGCGAATTGAAAGTATTGATCAATTGCGCTTGTTAAAAGAGGCAAATAAGACGGTTTTTATCCCGATGAAAATAGACGAAAAAGAGGACGCATTTACTTTTTCGTTTCATATAGACAAATACATGAAAACTTGGCAAGACATTAAACGTTTACCTCGACATGAGAAGCTTCGCTTACTTAAAAATCTAACAAAGTTAAAAGGTTGTTTGTCTTCGAGAATAACGTTCTTTATTCATCCGGATAATCTGGTTTTCGATGAGAACCTTATGCCGAGAATTATTTTTCGTGGGATAAGAGCGTATAGCCCGCCTTTTAGCATAGATGAGCATATGCTCTTAAAGCAGATCAAGTGCTTTAGTGTAGCTTTACTATCAAATAAGCATTCTTTCGATAAGTTGTACAATGGTGGATTAGAACAGGCCAAAGATACAGAATTCGAAAGGAAGGTGCAGCAATTCAATCAATTAATTGAACTAGAGCAATATTTAGTCACCGTCTATAGCGCAGAAGAGCAACGCACAAACAAAAAAATGAAGTTAATTGCCATCAAGCAGTTTAAAATGTTCAAGCGATTAACCTTTGTCTTTGCTGCTTTAGCTATTGGGCTAGCAATCCCGTATCTCTATACGAGGCTAGTAACGCTACCGTTTCAAGCAGATTTAACAAGTGCTTATGAAGCGTACTTAGCCTCAGAATATGAGGACGTGATTGAAGTTTTATCAAGTTATGAGGTCGAGGAATTACCTGAAATGAGCCTATATACGCTAGCTCGCTCTTATATTTTCGAAGAAGAGCTTCCTGAAGAAAGTAAAGCTGTCTTAGCAAATAATCTAAGCTCAGAGACTGATCAAGACTACTTATTGTTTTGGGTTTACACAGGAAGAACACAACATGAGGAGGCAATGGACAAGGGCGTTTATTTAGATGATCCGCAGTTGATTATCTATAGTCTCATTAAGCAAATAGAACAAACGAGAGAAAACCCAGACCTTAGTGGTGACGACCGAAATGATCAAATTAATCAGCTGGAAGGTCAACTTGAAAACTACTTAGAGGAAACTGGGTTGGCCGCAGAAGCTCTATTAGAAGGAGAAGAAGAAGTAGAGTAAATGATATAAGTCTACTTAGAGCTGGTATCACCTGTTTTAAAGCAAAGGAGAGGAAGAGCGCTATGGATTATAAGACACTTGTAGTGTTGTATGAGGGAATCATGCACAAGGCATCACTTCCAGTAGATGCCCCTAAAGAAATGACTGTCGGCAATCAAACAAGTCACACGATTACCATTCCTTCACTTAAGCGGACGATTACTATCGTGTGGGAAGGTCAGGTGTGTTTAATAGATAAGCAAGTGCTTGATCAACAATGCTTGATCCCAATAGAAGACGGAGAATCGATTACTTTTTATCTAATAGATGATAGCAGGACATTTTTATACGATATCGCTGATAAAGATATGGTGACCATAAGTAAGCATGAATATGACGATATTGTTATTCAAGATATTGAAACGAACTTTATCATATATAGAGAACGACAGGGTTATACATTAGAAAAATATGATGGTCAAGCCTTTCAAAATGGTAGCAAAATAGAAAAGAACGGTTTATTAGAATATGGTGATCAGCTTTTCTTTGATGGCGTGAAATTAATTGTCTGGCAGGATGAAGTGATGATTTTTCCATCTCAAAAACGTATTAGTTCAAAGCTTACTAGACTAACGAAAAGAATGGATTCATATAGTACGACTTATCCGGATTATCACCGTTCTCCACGCATTATTTATCGTGAAAGAGAGGAAAAGAAGACCATTGCTAACCCAGCACATAAGCCCAATAAACCAAGTGAACAACTTGCGCGAACGATTGTCCCTCCTCTTATTATGGTGTTAGCATCTATTGTTATGTCTTTTTTTCAGCCGGGTGGTAGCTATGTTTTCCTTATGTTAGCTATGACCCTTTCGACGGTTGTATTTTCAGTTACTTCTTATGTTAAGAATTTAAAGCAATATCGTATTGATATGAAGGAAAGAGCAGAAGCTTATCAACATTATTTAGATCGAAAAACGAAGGAGCTTTATCGTGCTGCTCAAGAACAACACCATGCCCTAACCTATCATTATCCTAATGTGACCGAGATTAAACAAATGGCTTTAGAAGTTAATGCTCGCATCTATGAAAAAACAAAATACCACCATGATTTTCTACATTTTAGAGCAGGGCTGGGAGATATGAAATCTAGCTTTGAAATTGAGTTTTCAGATGAAGAATTCACTCAGGATCGGGATGAACTACTTAATCAAGCGCGTGAATTGCGCTCGCAATTCGAGGTGCTCGAAAACGTTCCGATCGTATCGTCTTTAACCAATGGTCCTGTCGGTTATATCGGGCAGAGGGGATTAGTGGTTGAGCAGCTACAGCTACTTATTCTGCAACTTGCGTTATTTCATAGCTATCATGATGTGCAGTTTGTTACGATCTTTCCAGAGAATGAAAAGCAGAGTTGGGATTGGATGCGTTGGCTTCCTCACGCAAAGCTACAAGAGTTAAATGTTCGTGGCAATATTTATCATGAGCGTTCTCGCGATCAAGTTTTGCATTCTCTCTATCAAGTGCTAAAAGAACGAAAGCAGCAGCTTGATGAGAAAGGAAATACGAATGAGCAGCTCATTTTCACACCACGATATATCGTTTTTATCACACATGAGCAGTTGATCATTGATCATATTATCATGGAGTTCTTTAATGAGGATCCGCAGGAACTAGGGGTTTCACTGGTCTTTGTCCAAGACGTCATGCAGTCATTGCCTGAGCATGTTAATACGGTTATTGACATTAGAGATTTTAAAAGTGGCAATATCATATTAGAAAATGGCGAACTAGTTAACAAGACTTTTAAACCGGATCATTTTCCGGAGGTATTTGATAAAGAAGAGGTCTCTCGAGCACTTGCACCACTCAACCATCTACAAAGTTTGAAAAATTCGATACCAGAGAGCGTGACATTTCTTGAGATGTATGGTGTAGAAACGGTAGAAGAACTTGATATCACACAGCGTTGGTTAACGAATGAATCGTATAAAACGATGGCAGTACCGCTTGGGTTGAGGGGTACTGATGATATTGTGCAGCTTAATTTACATGAGAAAGCACATGGGCCCCATGGCTTAGTTGCTGGAACAACAGGTTCGGGTAAATCAGAAATTATTCAATCCTATATTTTATCACTTGCAGTCAATTTCCACCCCTATGAAGTTTCATTTTTGTTGATTGATTATAAAGGTGGTGGAATGGCAAATTTATTTAAACATTTGCCGCATCTACTTGGTACGATAACTAACTTAGAAAAAGCGCAATCAATGCGAGCGCTAGCTTCTATAAAAGCGGAACTACAAAAACGCCAACGCCTATTTGGTGAGCATGACGTTAATCATATCAACCAGTATCAGAAGCTGTATAAGCAAGAGAAGGCTAGTGAGCCTATGCCTCACTTATTTTTAATATCAGATGAGTTTGCAGAATTAAAAGCTGAGCAACCAGACTTTATGAATGAGCTCGTTTCAACAGCAAGGATTGGGCGTTCTCTAGGGATCCACCTTATTCTGGCAACACAAAAGCCAAGTGGTGTCGTTGATGATCAAATCTGGTCTAACTCAAAATTTAAATTAGCATTAAAGGTACAGAACGCCAGTGATTCGAATGAAGTGCTCAAGACACCAGATGCTGCGGATATCACTTTGCCCGGTCGTGCCTACCTTCAGGTTGGAAATAATGAGATTTACGAGCTTTTCCAAAGTGCCTGGAGTGGCGCAGATTACATCCCTGATAAAGAGGATCCTGACTATATTGATACAACCATCTATGGGATTAACGACCTTGGTCAGTACAATGTTCTAACACAAGATTTAAGTGGTCTAGATCGAAGAGAAAAAGTAGGAAGTGTTCCATCAGAGCTGGATGCGGTCATTGAATATATTCAGGATTATGCAGAGGTCCATCAAATCGCACCATTACCTCGCCCTTGGTTGCCACCATTGCCGGAGCGTATCTATGCAAATGAACTAACAGATGCACACTTTCAAAATGATTGGCAAACTAATAAGCGATCTTTAGAGGTAGTGATTGGCATGCTTGATCAACCAGAGCTACAAAAACAATCCCCTCTAGCCATTGATTTAAGCAAGGATGGTCACTTGGCTATTTTCTCTAGTCCAGGCTATGGTAAATCAACATTTTTACAGAGCATGGTTATGTACTTGGCACACCGCCATACACCTGACCAATTACATCTTTACCTGCTGGATTTTGGTACAAATGGCTTGCTACCGCTTAAGCAATTACCACATGTAGCAGATACACTGCTTATTGATGAGTATGAAAAGATAGGGAAATGGATCAGGATTATCAGTAACCAAATTAATGAACGGAAAAAGAAATTAAGTGAATATGGTGTAGCTGACATTGCCATGTATGAACGGGCAAGTGGTGAAGCCATTCCACATATTTGCATCATTATCGATAACTTTGATTCAGTGAAGGATGTTGATTTTGAAGAGGAATTTAGCAAAGTTACTACTCAGATAGCACGAGAAGGTGCAAGTATCGGTATTCATCTAGCCATTAGTGCGGGCCGACAAAGCTCAATGAGAATGCCATTGATTTCTAATATAAAAAGACAACTTGCCTTATACATGATTGATGATATTGAAGTGCGTACGATTGTCGGCAGTACAGATGTTGATATTGAAGAGATCGCAGGTCGTGGCTTAATAAAGTTAGATAATGCTGTCCTCTTCCAAGCCATGTTACCAGCAGTCGGTGAGAATACACTAGAAATGATTGAAAGCATACAGGCAACTACGAAGGAAATGGATGATGCTTGGTCAGGAGATCGTCCGGATGAAATCCCGATGATGCCAGATGGTGCCATTAATTTTGAACAGTACAAGCAGAAGCGTAAGACTAAAGAGCTAGTCAAGGGCAATCAGCTGCCACTAGGGTTAGACTTTGAGTCGGTATCACCAATTGGTTTTAACCCAGAATTAGAAGGAATGCTAGTGGTTATGAGTGATCGGAAGGATGGCTTGGAAAAACTAACAAACGCTCTCGGGCAAAATATGTCGTTACTTAAAGATTCAATGGATACTGCTATTTTTGATTCCGCAGATGGTGCATTGGGACATTTAGAAAGTGAAATGAATTCGTATTATAAGGATACAGACGCACTTCTTTCGGCCAAAGAAACCCTACTTGAAGAAATTAGCGGTCGAAGTGAAGGCTATTTAGACAAGGTAAAACAAATTATTATTATTAGGGATTTAGATGACTTTGTAGAGCGATGTGACTTAGATGATGATGAAGCAGAAGTTTTATTCGAACAAGGACCTGCTGTGAATATTTATTATGTCATTTGTGGTACGGCTGATTATATTGCGACAAGCTACGAAAGAACCATCAAATTAGTCCGCAAGCTCGCAACAATAGGTTTAATATCTATGCGACTAAGTGATCAGGATATGTTTAGTCAACCCTTCATTCGTCAGGAATCTTATCCAAAGCCTTTTGAAGCATACTATGTCAGAGAGCATGAACATATTAAGATCAAGGTCACACAATAGGAGGAGAAAAATGAGTCAGCTACTGCATCTTCAAAATAGAAAGCGGAATCTATCATGGAAAATTACAAATAATCGAACAACCATTCGTAATTTGGATAATAGATTAACACGTCTCAAAAATGCAAAAAGACAAATATCTTCAGCCTTGACCACGCTACGCTCTTCACGAAATAAAGTGAATCGTTTATCAGTGAGTGCTTTAGCATGGCGAGGAAATCGCAAGAATAATTTTAATGAAAAGTATGATAGATATAAAAGCAGTGTTAAAACATATGTTACTAAAGTAGAAGATTCACTTGAAAGTATATCAGAGGAAATTAGTAACATTGAAGCAAAAAAATCAACATATTTGGCTAATATTACTGCGATGCAAAATACAATTGAGATATTAAACACTCAGATTGATGTTATAGAAAGGACGATGAAAAATGGCTAAACAAGTTTCGATTAATATAAATGAATTTAATACTAACGTTAGCAATTTAAGAAAATCGGTAGGCAATTTAAAAAATTCATACAGAGTCAAGGGCTATAGAAAAACAAATACGAAGCCCTTTAACCGAGACCTGGAGTACATAGCAGATGCGCTAAGCTTACTGAGCAAGTACAAGAAAGTGTTAGAGGCAGATATTACCCTGTTAATCCAAACCGGAAAAGGCATTCAAGATATTGATAGACAAGTATCTAATCTGTCTGGTAGATAGACATTATGGTAAACTAAAAGGAGGAGAAACTGCATGGTAACCCGTGTCAATATGGAGGAAGTCCGAGGCTTTCGGGATGAAACGCGTGTATTATGTCGCGAGGTACTGGGTGATTTACAGACAATTCGTCGTTCATTGGAGGCGATGGGCCAGATGCGTGGTTTTTCCGGCCAAGCCGCTGACCAAACCAACCGTTATGTTCGCACCTTTCACCTGACCATCGTGAAAACCTTTGACAGCCTGTTCACCGATCTATTGGTGAAGCTAAATCAAGATATCCAAGCCTTTCATAGGGAGGTAGATACAGCGAGTCGGACGCAAATCAATCGCCAGGCCCTTCTGGAGCTACGGGAAGATATCCAGGATGATTACCGCCAGTTTTATCGAGGGTATGAACGGGCGCGTGATAGTCTGTTGGAGGTTTTTGATATTAGTGGGGTCAAGGTGCCGGCAATTAAGAACGTCAGTCAGGATAAGGGGGCAACCCGTGAATATATCAGCGAGGTGCTTGATGATCTCAAAGGGTTTGACCGCCGAAAAAAGCCCCGTCAGATTGAGTCGGTCTTAGACCAACTGCGGAAAACATTAAACCAAACGAAGAAGCTCCCCGCGCCTTTAAGGGCAGGGCATTACCAGAAACTCGTGACCCAGGGTGGACTAGACGGATTTAACATCTACTCGAACATCGTTGGACGAAATCCCGAAACGCGCCATGTCCATGGCCAGCTTGATGCGCTCGGTATTCGTCCCG
>NZ_JAFBDS010000003.1 GCF_016908375.1 Amphibacillus cookii | reverse complement strand
GCAGCGGTTAAGCAGGTCGGAGGTGTGGCGACAGTCAAGCCAATCACGACGCTTAATACGCCGATTAAGCCAGGTCCAACAGGGAAGCAGCTAATCGGAAGTGGTGGCAACCCACAAAGGTTGTCACTATGGCAGGAGATACAACAGAATGTTGAGCTGAGTAAACGTGCGCGTCAGTCTTCGAATTTTAAAAGTTATGTGAAGAAGGAACAGGTTGTTTTGAATGGTGGGAAGCAGGTTAGTGGAGCTAAACTAACTGTGGAAACTACTACAAATAGTAAAATACCCACAGTACACAAACCTAATAGTGTAATAAGACGAGTGAATAGTAATGGAAATTTAATTAGTGAGAGAATTTTTGATGACGTAGGAAAGGTAATCACAGACATCCATTATACTGATCATGGTAATCCAAAAATGCATCCCAAAGTTCCACACAAACATCATTGGGACTGGTCAGATCCAAATAAGCCAAAACCATCAAAATAATAGGATAGGAGTTTGTTATGAAAGGATTAATAATTAGTGAACTAAAATCTGGCTATATTGCAAATATGGCCGAAATCTTTGCTATACTTCCGCAAGAAGAACTTGAAAAGATGTGGCTGATAAGTAACTATGAATGTAATGTTTATCCATTTGAACAGATACCAATAGATAAGGATTATGTTTGGATAAAAGGCACTGAATTAAAAGAACTCATTAGTAAGGAGGAGATAATGTTTATTTGGGGTGTATTCACGAGTTTCCCCAAAAATGTTAGTCTTGAAAAGGTTTTAGCTTCTTCTCTACCAATTGCTGATGGGAATAAAACTCTCTGGAGTCCAAACATAGAAATAATTCATCGATTAGGAGATACGGAAATTATCTCATGGGATGGGACAGCACTATTAGTTAAATCAAAAAGTAAAAATATTATTGATAAATTTTCTGAAATATACATTTCAGTATCTAAAGATTTAGAAGAATATAATTTAAGTTAAATAAAAAAGCCCTCCACAACTAGATAGCATACAAGAGGTAGAGCCTTGACTAGTCAGCAGTCGCTAACTAATTAAGGTGCCAATAGCTAACAATGACCCAGTAAAAAGCTGCTTTCTAACAAGCAGTTTTTATATGTTTGAAAAAAATAGCGGCGCTTTGGTGCTTTTTAAACGAAGAAGGAACAGGCGGTTTTAATTTGAGGGGATATGAACACTTAGATGGTCAATTAGGGAATTTAAGAGATAAAGTTACAGTTAAAAAGTATAAATATGCAAAAAAATATAAATAATTGGTAGAAAGGTGAAAAAGGTTATAAAAACCCACCATACAATAAAAAAACTGTTGTTCAAGATTTTACTTTAAATGAAAACACAAAGTTTGTTAGAGTTTATGATGGAGAAGGTTCTGGTTTGAAGGGTGGATGGATTATGAAAGAAAACGATATTAGTGGTATGAGCCCAAAACAAATTCAAGAAAAATTTGCATTACCTGCAGAGCCTGTTTGCGTTGGAGAAGTTACAATACCTAGAGGAAGCACTTTAAGAATGGGTATTGTGGAGAGAATTTTGGATATAAAGGTGGGGGAATTCAATTTGATTTGAAAGGTCAGTATATAGGGGAATACAAAGAACTTGGAAAATAACAGAATGGAGCAAAAAATAATGTCAATGATTAGATATGATAATAATGAATTGTTTTTTACAGAAAGAAAAGTTACTTTGGAATATCCTATACAAACCTTGAGGAAAGACAAGGATACGGTTTATATATTATTAGATATCCCCGCAAAAAGTAATTATAATTTTGATGATTTCCATAATGTTTATGCTTTTTCAAATAACGGAGAAAAGAAATGGCAAATTGGTCAAAGGGAAGTAGGAGATGACGATATATACACTCTTATTAATATAAAAGAAGGGTATTTTTATGCAACAGATTTTAGTGGAAGAAGATATCAAGTTAATAAAATAAGTGGTAAACCAGAAAAAATGGATATTGTAAAATAAGAATAATATTTCAGCGTAATAAAAAGTTTATCGAATAAGCATTTATACCTATTCGTTGTTTTTTATACGTATTTAGTGTGTTACGTGCGCACCTTTCACCTGACCATCGTGAAAACCTTTGACAGCTTGTCCACCGATCTATTGGTGAAGCTGAATCTGGTGGCATGCTTAGAATAACGATTATGGCAGAACTTTTGGGTGCTGATAGTGGGATTGGTTTTTCGTTAGCTTAGCACGTATTATAGATACAGCCAAAGTCTTTGTTTGAACACTTGTTAGTATTAAGATCGCCATTGTTATTGAATATTTAATCATTTATCCGATCAAAAATATGGGGTGAAATGGATTTAAGGCAAAGTTAACGGAAGCATTCAAGTGAATTTTGGTCTTCAAGCTTCAATTACGAAAAAATAGTCCACACCGGAGGGTTTTTAGTCTAGCTTGCCGTAGTGTGGACTATTTTTGCGTTTGAATTTGAAATAGGTAAGTGCCGGTATTCCAGATACAAGTACAAACTTTCCCTTCTTCTTCGCTCGATTTGTCAATCCAATTTTTAAAGTTGTAGCTGTTGCTTTAATCGTTCACCAAGTTTATTAGCATCTTCTAAAGCTTGTTTGTCCTGTAAAATGTCATTGGGCTTTAATCCTTCTCCTAATAGATAACCTTGAAAGTCCAACCCAATGAATTGGAAAATATACTTAAATTGGTCAATGAGAGGACATCCTTTTACTCTAGGGTTATCTCCGCCAACGGCAATGATATAGGCTTGTTTTTGACTCATTTGTGTCTTAAAGTTTGGATAGTTTTGATCTTTTAACGTTTGTGACCAGCGATCGACAAATCGTTTCATCATACTTGACATGCTGTACCAATAAATCGGGGTAGCAAATATTAAAATCTCACAATCCAAGATAAGCTCTATTATTTGATTATATTGATCTTTGACTGGAGAGAACCCGTTTATGCCTTTGATCAATAATGTCTTTAAAATGATAGTTTCTTAGATCTATTTTAACGACGTTTGGTATGTTTTTAATTACTTCTTCTGTTAATCGTGCGGTATTTCCTTGAACTCTTGTGCTTCCATAAATAACGCCAAGTTTCATTTGAACCACCTCTTCATAAAATTTCTCTTTATAAAAATACTATCGTAGTAACCAGGGGCTGTAAAACGGATGATTTGAATGGTTACGATCGAGAAGAGCGATGGCGGTATTTGTTGTAGATGATATAGGCAACAAAAAAGAGGGTGCCTCGCTCTTGCGTTTCAGGTCCCTCTTTTCTTCTGCAAATATAAAGGAGAAGGGCATTAAAAGTACGCCTTATCGTGTAAGTACATCTTCTTTATCAATTTTCGTTCCGGTTATTTTGATAGCAATACCAGTGATAACTGCAATTAAAATCGCAGAGCTTAAGGTAATAAGTAAATTACTTACAAACGCCATTGCTAGGATATTACCAAAGATGACAATCAAGATGATGCCTGTAACCATAGTGGCTACGGTGGAATTTA
Source organism: Amphibacillus cookii (assembly GCF_016908375.1). Taxonomy (GTDB): domain Bacteria; phylum Bacillota; class Bacilli; order Bacillales; family Amphibacillaceae; genus Amphibacillus_C; species Amphibacillus_C cookii. The sequence continues at coordinate 337,468 of NZ_JAFBDS010000003.1, read as the reverse complement.
AATGAATGCCAACTATACTTGAAAGAAAGATGATCGAAATAGTGAGTACGACCGTTGCGATTGCAGTGACAAAAAATTCAATGAGATACACTACAGCCGGTTGTGCAGTATCAAGGATCGGGAATAGTGTTTCTATGATTAGAAATAGAATATTAGATAGACTTATGCCTAACAATTGAAAGATAAAAAATGTACTGAGAAAAGCTGTGACTTTAGTATGGAATAGTTGTGAACGTCCGACTGGATATGCGTATAATCTTGCTTTATTTTCACCAATATAATTTTTTACGAGAAACCGATTGACAATAACCGTTCCGTAAACAACGAGCATACACATCGAAATAGTAGAAGCCAAGCCTGATAGGCTTATGTAATTCCTTAGTATATCATCCGATTCAGCGCTATCAAACCGGCCAACGACAGTGAAAAAATAAAGGAACAAGAGCTGCGTAAAAAAAGTTATTGAAAAAATAACTAATCTATACTTCTTAAGCTGAGAAACTTCAAAGCTATAATTTTTTTTCATTTTTTAATTCTTCCTTTTTTATTTGATAATACGCCTGAAGACCTCCAGCATATTCTTTCTTTATGTGTTCTAGCATAAATACAACACTAGAAACAAAGTCTTCAAGCTCTGATAGAGAGTGGCTTGTGAATATTATACAGATACCTTTTTTTCTCAAGTCAGTTAGGGGATATTTTTTATTAAATTTATTCTGTCAATATTAAGGCCATTAAAAGGCTCATGCAATATTAGTATTTTAGGCTCATTTATTAAGAAAAAACATTAAATAGGTTTGCAGTTAATTCCGATAAATAGGGTCAATATGTTTACATAAAAACTATCCTTTTTTAGTAATAATTTAACATTCGATATAAAAGGTTAGATATCCTGCTTTTTCGTTATAAATTTTTAAAAATGGGTTTCAATGTAACATTTTTGTCACAATTAGTTCGCTTTCTGCTATGTTAGAGTTTCTGAGTGGATTTTATGCTAATGCGTTTTTTCAATAGCGGATAGATAACGATAGCTAATATAACGTGAGTGGCACATTAAGCACTAAATAATTGACTGCTTTCCAAGTCGCGTACTAAATCTCACTAAATCTGCTGAAATCTTAGATTAGAACGCTTTTATTTCCGTGAGTGAACAAGTATTTTAATAACACCTTTTATGTTAAAGAGGGCGTTTAGTTTATTGAACAGGAAGTTAAACAAACCCTAATATTTTTTGCTTAAAGTAGTAAAGCGTGTATAATAATGGTGACTAAAGTAGGAAAGAGGAGTGATCAAATGGTCCAATCAATCAATACAAAAGTCGATTTAGTAATTGATGCTACCTCACATATTAGAGCATCGGATTATGGTCAGATTATGATTGGCGACAAGGGGTTTGAATTTTTCAACAAGCGAGATAAACGGAAATTTATTCAGATTCCGTGGGAAGAAGTGGATTGCGTTATTGCTTCTGTTTTGTTTAAGGGGAAGTGGATTCCGCGTTATGCAATCAAAACGAAACGTAATGGTACCTATACCTTTTCGTCTAAAAATCCAAAAAAGGTGCTTCGGGGTATGCGTGAATATATCGATCCGAATAATATGGTTCAGTCACTTGGTTTCTTTGATGTCATCAAACGTGGTTTAAAGCGTAAATTTAAGAAGTAATCAGGAGCTTTTTGTGTGTTTATGGCACACAACATTGCTATAATTAACGAGTGAGGACATTTTTGTCGTATAAAGCTTTTGTAAACCTTGTATCATTCCTTTAATACATTTTTCATTGTTAATATGAGCCCTAATAAAATGTGGAAGATTTAAAATAAAAATCTTCTTGAAAGGGTATTCAAGCTGTGCTATAATTTCTGTGTAAACTCTTTAAAGTAGATGAAAACCATCTATTATTAAGGTAATAATAACATTTTAATAATTTAATAATGAACGCAATCACTTTTGCGTGTTACTGATTCGATCAGGCATGAGTAAAAAGTTTGATTAAAATGAAAGATAAGTACCTAGTGTACCTATGTCTTCATTTAATCTTCTTTTTACTCTTTTTTGTTTTCAAATTATTAAATTGGAAATGAAACCGTTTCCTCTGTTTAATAAATTGATTACTTTAAGGAGTTTACTAAGCATTAATATTAAAAACAGGGAGGTAAAAAGATGGTAGGGATTATCATTGCAAGTCACGGTGAATTTGCTAATGGCCTGTTGCAATCTGGAGCGATGATCTTTGGAGAGCAGGAAAATGTAAAAGCAGTTACGCTGCAGCCCAGTGAAGGACCTGATGATGTAAAAGCAAAAATGGAACAAGCAATTGCCACTTTTGACAACCAAGATCAAGTATTATTCTTAGTTGATCTTTGGGGTGGAACCCCTTTCAATCAAGCCAACAGCTTAATTGAAGCACACAAAGATAGCTGGGCAATCGTTGCTGGGATGAATTTAGCGATGTTGATCGAGGCTTATGCATCTCGCTTATCGATGGAAACAGCGCATGAAATTGCTGCACAAATTATAGGTACAGCTAAAGAAGCAGTTAAAGTAAAACCTGAACAATTAGAGCCAGCTACAACAGATACAGTTGCTGCTGGACCTTCAACGACGGGTGCGCCGGGTCAATTTGAATACGTGTTAGCACGTGTTGATTCTCGTCTGCTCCATGGTCAAGTAGCGACAGCATGGACGAAGAATACATTGCCAACACGAATTATCGTTGTATCTGATGTAGTAGCCAAAGATGAACTTCGTAAGAAATTAATTCAACAGGCTGCACCATCAGGAGTAAAGGCACACGTTGTTCCGATTGCCAAAATGATTGAACTTGCAAAAGACGATCAACACTTTGGTGGTCAACGCGCCTTGCTTCTTTTCGAGAACCCACAAGATGTACTGCGCGCAGTAGAGGGTGGCGTTCCATTAGAGACCATTAATGTCGGTTCAATGGCACACTCACTGGGTAAGGTTCAGCCGAATAAAGTATTGGCATTTGATCAAGACGATATTGATACATTTAAGAAGTTAAAAGCGTTTGGTGTGAACTTCGATGTACGCAAAGTGCCAAGCGATTCGAAAGGGAATATGGATGAAATTCTTAGAAGAGCACAAGCAGAGTTAGATAAACAAAAGTAGTCCAATTATTAGATAAAAAGGAGGATAAATCATTATGGATTTGACAATTATTCAAATAATATTAGTTGTTCTTATAGCTTTCTTAGCCGGTATTGAAGGCATTTTAGATGAATTTCAATTCCATCAACCGATCTTGGCTTGTACATTAATCGGTTTGGTGACAGGAAACTTAATCCCATGCCTTATCTTGGGTGGGACGCTCCAATTACTTGCTTTAGGATGGGCAAATATCGGAGCTGCGGTGGCACCAGATGCTGCTTTGGCCTCCGTTGCTTCTGCAATTATTCTCGTGTTAAGTGGTCAAGGCGAAGCGGGTGTTGATGCAGCAATTGCGATTGCTATTCCACTTGCAGTAGCTGGTTTATTACTTACGATTATTGTGCGTACAATCGCAACAGGGTTGGTCCATTTGATGGATAAAGCCGCTAAAGAAGGCAATCTTAGAGCGATTGAATTTTGGCATGTGATTGCGATTGTTTTGCAAGGGTTACGTATTGCGATCCCAGCTGCGCTAATTATGGCGATTGGTGCGGGTCCAGTGAGAGAGTTGCTTCAAGCGATGCCAGCTTGGTTAACAGATGGTTTAGCTGTTGGTGGGGGAATGGTTGTAGCCGTTGGTTTTGCCATGGTTATTAATATGATGGCAACAAAAGAAGTCTGGCCATTCTTTGCAATTGGTTTCGTATTAGCGACGATTCCATCGATTACCCTTTTAGGTTTTGGTGGTATCGGTGTAGCACTTGCCCTTATTTATTTGGCACTTTCAAAGCAAGGCGGTTCAGGTAATGGTGGTGGTGGAAACACCGGTGATCCGTTAGGCGACATTATAGAAGACTATTAAAAGGAGGAGGAGATAACATGGCACAAGAAATGAAAATAACAAAAAGAGATCGTATTGCTATTTGGTGGCGATCTACTTTTATTCAAGGTTCATGGAACTATGAACGTATGCAAAACGGTGGTTGGGCATACGCAATGATTCCAGCCATCAAACGTTTATATAAATCAAAAGAAGACCGTGCAGCCGCACTTGAACGGCATTTAGAATTCTTTAATACCCACCCCTATGTGGCATCGCCGATAATTGGTGTAACTTTAGCGTTGGAAGAAGAACGTTCAAGTGGTGCGCCAGTTGATGATGCGGCAATCCAAGGTGTAAAAGTCGGTATGATGGGTCCGTTAGCCGGTATTGGGGATCCAACTTTTTGGTTTACTGTAAGGCCAATTCTTGGGGCATTAGGCGCCTCGCTCGCCTTAACTGGGAATATTATGGGTCCAATTCTTTATTTTGTTTTGTGGAATCTTATCCGGATGGGCTTCAAATGGTATACACAAGAACTCGGCTACAAAGCTGGTGCGAAAATTACCGACGACATGTCTGGTGGCTTGCTACAAGATGTTACTAAAGGGGCATCAATTCTCGGGATGTTTGTTCTTGGTTCACTAGTTAACCGATGGGTAAATGTAGCGTTTACGCCTGTTGTTTCTAGAGTGCAACTTGATGAGGGTGCTTATATCGACTGGGACAGCTTGCCTGCTGGAGCGGATGGAATTAGAACGGCACTGGAACAGCAAGCAGCGGGTCTCTCATTGTCCCAATACGATGTCACCACCCTACAAGATAACTTAGATGGTTTTATTCCAGGTTTATCAGGACTATTAATCACGCTTCTTTGTATGTGGTTATTAAGAAAGAAAGTTTCTCCAATCACGATGATCCTTGGCTTATTCGTAGTCGGTATCGTCTTCCACGTCTTAGGAATTATGTAAGACGGGTGCTAATTAATTAAATTTTTCAAGCCATGATACCCTGTTGTATCACAATTGAGAAGTACCTCCTAGTATGATAGATGTCACCATTAGGAGGTGCTTTTTGATACGCTTAAAGTGATGAAACCTCGTTTTTTAATTTTATAATAATACAATAACAGATCAAGATATTTTAGGAGGCCATAATGCTTACTATTGGTTATATTGGAAATGGAAAAAGTACGAACAGGTATCATTTACCTTTCGTGCAACAACGCGATCATATTAAAGTAAAAACGATTTACCGAAGAAGTCCTGAACGTGATCAGTGGGATAAGATGGAAGGGGTGCATTATACGACCGATCTAGAAGAACTGTTACAGGACAAGGAAATCCAGCTTATTGTCATTTGCACCAGATACGATAGCCATTACGAGTACGCGAAACAAGTTTTAGCACATGATAAACATTGCTTGGTTGAGAAACCATTCATGGAAACTTCAGAACAAGCAAAAGAAATCTTTGCATTAGCCAAAGAGAAGGGGTTAATTATTCAAGCCTATCAAAATAGACGTTTTGATAGTGATTTTCTAACCGTTCAAAAAGTGATTGAAGAGGGGAAAGTTGGAGAGTTGCTGGAAGTGGAGATGCACTTTGATTACTATCGTCCTCATGTACCTGAGTCCGTAAATTCTTTCAATGCTGCTGCGTCCTTTTTATATGAACACGGCTGTCATACACTCGATCAAGTCGTTAGCTATTTTGGCAAGCCGGATCATGTCTACTATGATGTACGACAATTATTAGGACCAGGCAGGATGAATGATTACTTTGATTTAGACTTATATTACGGCAAGTTAAAAGTATCAGTCAAATCGAGTTATTTTAGGCTGAAATCGAGACCTAGTTTTGTTGTTTATGGCACCAAGGGTTGTTTTGTAAAGCAAACAAAAGATCGGCAGGAAGAACATTTAAAGCTATTCCACATGCCTGATCATGATGATTTTGGTGTGGATACGTTGGAACACTATGGCGTATTGACTTCTATCGATGAAGAAGGTACCGTGCACGAAGAAACGGTGAAGTCGGTCAATGGCGATTATGGTAGAGTATATGATGATTTATATGAAGCTGTGATAAATGGAAAAGAGAAAGCAATTACCGATCAAGAAACGTTGTGGCAAATGGAGATGCTAGAGACGGGTGTTAAACACTTGAAGTAATAAGGTAGGAGAGTAACATGAGTTAATAGCGTCAATGTTGCTTGCCATGGTAAATAAAGTAGTTGTTGTGTTGTTTGTATTGTAAGTATAGCTAACAGCATGAAGCATGGTTAAAACCATCAAGATTAACTGGTGGTTTTAACCGTTTTGCATAACTTCTTTAACCAGAGCCTTTTCGCTGTATCCTATATATTTAATATTAAACATTTTCAATTAACATAACGTCATTTTACCATCAGCTAATTGATAGTGCTTGTTGAAAACGTTTGGTATGTTTTGCGTATCATGTGTAACGAGGACAATGGTTTTGTGGTGCTTTTGTCCAAATGATAGAATAAATTGCAATATACCTTGAGCTAAATCTTGGTTTAAAGCAGAAGTCGGTTCATCCAATAGTAGCACATCAGGGTCATTAATTAAGGCTCTTGCAATGGCAACACGTTGTCTTTGTCCACCTGATAATTGACTGACACTTTTGTTTAGGATATCCTCAATTTTAAGTGTTTGGGTGATTTCATGGATTCGATTTCGCCGTTCTTTTCGCTTGTATTTTTTTGAATAATAGAGTGGAATGATGATATTTTCATAAGCTGACGCATCTTCAACTAATACATAGTCCTGAAAAACAATGCCAAACATCTCATTTCGCAATATAGCAAGTTGATTGCTATTGTGTTTTTCGACAGCCTGACCCCGAATGGTATATTCTCCATCATATTCTTTATCCAATAATCCAGCAATATTTAAGAATGTTGATTTCCCAGACCCGGATTCTCCGGAAATAATAAGAAAATCTCCTTTATTTAATATAAAAGAACAATTTTGGAGCACGCGAGTTTCTGATCGCGTATTTTTATTATAGACTTTTGATAGATTTTCTAAAGCAAGTAAACGCATGTCAATCAACTCCTTTTAAGGTTATCGAAATATTTCTTTTCTTAAGGACGACATACAGCAGAAGTTCAAAGGTGAAAAATATCAGTAATAGAATAACAGAAATGATACCGAATATATCATTCAGTTCAAACCCATTTAAAACGGACACCCCCAAAAGGCAAAAGGCAATGAGTATGATGATAAAGACAGAATTACGTGCATAAATAGCTTTTAGTGTCGCCCCAGATATTAAGTGTATCGTATACTCACGATAAAGTTTCTTTAATAGACTGATATACATAATGGTTAATGCCACAAGTAAGGCTGCAATAACAAATGCAATAGTTGGAAAGACATAAAGTAAAATAAACCTTAGTTCATCATTTTGATAGCTGCTCGGTTGCAAAGTCAAAAAGCTATCATCAAAGATGGCTTCAAACGCAGCTACTAACCCATTTTGCTTATCTGATGCAGTGAATTGTACATTATCTACTAAGTCAAATATTTCTGAGCCATACGTGCTCTCCATCCATTTGCCCAATTCGTTAGTATGGAGAAGTACGATAATGACCTCATCATCAAAAAAAGAATCAAATATTCTTTCATCAAATCGACTGACATCAGTTGATCCAAATGTCGTTGGTTCTGGAAAATCGATGGTCATCAGCGTTTGGTCAAGATCAGCCTTTGTAAAAATCTTAGCATATGATGTTTGATTCATCTCTTCATCGCTATAGAGTAAGTCATTCAGGCTACTATCAATCACGATGACGGTAGTAAGGCCCATTTGACTGGTTAAGTACTCTGAGTGGAAGAAAGATCTCCCACCTTTATTTAGTAATGGATTTACTTTACTAATAAGTTGTGAATTGGATGTCATATCATTAGAAGTGGGAATAACCGTGTACGCTTCTGATGATGTCCTATCAATTGAACGTTGGTCGAGCTCCCAGATTAAAGCGAATGATACGGACATAATGATCACACAAACCATCAACAGACAAGCTTCAAATATGAAAAACAACCGTTTGTTTTTAAATAAATCTTTAAAACCGAGCATTAATGCATCCATCATATTAAGATCTCCTTGCTAAGTTTTCGGTACGCTTGTAATATAAACTCAGATTAACCGTTGCAAGGATTAAATTGCATAAAAGCATGAACAATTGTATTTTTAAAAAAATCTCAAAATTTATATAATAAACATCAATAAATTTAAAGTAGAAGAGGACCAAATAAGCTATGTTGGAAAGGATTAAGCTAATGACAGCTGTCACAGTAGATGTGAATAGCAGCATCCTTTTAAAGTTGCCACCGACCATCCTACTGACACGGATGTATTTTGTATATCTGTGAAAAAACAGAAATGCCATTGAGACGTAAAGGATAAACACTGAAAGACTGGCTACCGTGAGAAATTGTTCATGTTTTCCACGGGAAAGGGAGTCTAAGAAGATGTTTACAACCGAAAGGTTATAATCTTTATCGACGCTAGCAAACCCATGATCGATAAGTTTCCTTTTAGCCATCGTAACTTCTTGACTATCAGTTGAATCAATAAACACGCGCGTCACTTTAGTAAAATCAATTGAATACATATTTTGTACCATGTTAATGGCGTGCTCGTCCCAAACCTCAGAATATAAACAATTGATCACTTCGTCTAATTGATAGGTGGTTTTACTAGTCTTAACAGCTTCGACATCCACAAAATCACAAGAATTAACGACAAACCCAACCGGTGCACCACTCGTATAGTCGTCTTCGGAAAAGTACCGGTACATATGTGGAGCAATGGCTTTGGTAGATTGGTTGTAAAATTTCATTTGAAGATCGAGCAACCCAACGACGTGTGAATCGTTGATTTCTGCAATGATAATAAGCTGATCATAGTCGTTAAAATCAATGATGTCCTGTGCTTGAGCAGTTGTTTTTTTAATTCTGGTCAATTTAACATAGTTTTGGCTAAGTTCATACGGCACAAGCTCTTCATTTATGATTGAGGCTACTGCATAATTTGCCGTAAACAAAAGACAAACATTCGTAAGTAATGCTAGCATTATGAACAAACTATTTTTTTTAATTATCTTCATTGTAATCGAGGGAAATGAAAGTAATAAAGTCACTTTAATAGTCTTAAATTTATATTCATAGGATTAGTAAATAGTATGAATACAAGCCTTGAACAACCACCTAGTTTATATAAAGTGGTTGCTTTCATTATCCTTCTCTCCTCTTCATTTAATCGCTTCATGTAACTAAAGTGAATTTATATGTATAATAATACCACTAAAATAAAAAACAGGTTATTTAATGTAAAAAGATTTATTAATTTCACTTGAAATGTTTAAAATAAGACTATCGACAAGAATACACAATAAAGGATGCGGCCATATATGTTGAAACCCGTCTGAAATAAAAGTTACATAATTACAAAAGCAAACCACCAGTGCATAATAACTGGTGGTTTACAATCGCCATTTTTAAGTATAGTTATTTGTTATCAACTTTAAATATCCTTACGCCCCAAGCCTCAATGGACTGTTCTTGTCTAGATGCAATTTGTTGCTCAGACAACAACTCGGTTACTTCTTTACAAGGAAGCTTAATGGTCTGTGCCTCGTTTGAATAGTTAAAATAAAAATAAATGTCATCACCGAGCGTGTTGCGGGCGCGCTTAATAATGATAGGGAAGTAGTGATTATGACTATAATCGGTTATGTTAGCATACTCAAGAACGCATTGTAACACAACCCGTGTCGATGCTTGATTAAGAAACGCCCCAACGTAAGTGGCTCTTCCCTCGCCATAGCGATTGGTTGTTATCGCTGCGTATTTTCCCCAGTGGGGATGGTGATAATAAGCTAACACTTCAGCGCCGATAGGTGTAATCAGTTCCATCCAGTCAGTTACCTCCGTTGTATCAGGCAATGCTAAGTCATTGCTCCGGAGCTGGACGTGTTTCGGCTCGACAAATGCATTGTAGTAAATACCGCAAGCTTGTGCTATGACGCCTGGTTGTTCGCTATGACGGACTTTGACATGCTCATCGGTAAAGCCAGTCTTAAATGTATAGAGGACATGGCCTCCTTGCTCAGTATAAGCATTGAGTTGCTCAAGTAAAGGTTGCGAAGCTGTATATAGTGCGGGAACAATGATTAATTTATACTGTGAAAAATCGTTCGCGTTTGTTGTACTTAGCATGTCGCACTCGATATTTAATTTATAAAGTTCATCGTAATAGCGACGGACAATATCGTTATAATTGACGTCACTATTTAAACCGAGTTTAAACCATTCGAGAGCCGACAATGCCTCGTTGCTAATTAGAAAGGCGACTTCATTTTGTTTTTTTAAGCCTGTAAGCTCAGGTGATAAGCGCTTGAACGCTTCACCAATGGTCTCCGCTTCATCGAAAATATAGTTCGGTTTAAAATCATGGGACAATAGCCCTTTCCAATACGTTTCAAATGAATGATGAATCGAATGCCAGTGCCAATAAGATACCATCGCCGCTCCCGAGGCAATATGGCTAAACGCTTGCAACTTTAATTGTCCGGGGTATGGGGTCCAATGGGTAAACGCTTGTGCTTGTGTTTCAAGTACCAGGTAGTTTGTTTGCTTAGTTGAACGCGCGACATCGCCACCGAAGGAGATTTCGATGCCTGTTAACTCATCTTGTGATGGATGATAAATATCTACACCTGTTATATCGAATGGTTCGGATGCTTTAAAATGGTCGACATCAGGTTGGATGCCATATGAATAATTGCGCCATTCAAAGTCAAAATTCTGGGTAACAAATTGATCGCTTCGTTTGTAGATGTTAACAAGATCGACTTGCCACTTCAGAAAATCCGTCACGAGTTGCCGTTGGAATTTTTCAAAAGCTGTTCCTAAGCTACCATTGATTGTTCCCACCACACTGGGGAAGTCCTCCCAAGTATTAATGCGATTGCTCCAATAAGCAAGGCCGAATTTCTCATTTAGTTCATCTAAACTAGTGAATTGTTCCTTCAGGTATTTGATAAACTGCTGTTGAACATTGTCACCCACTGTACCGTAGTGCTTTGTTTCATTATCTGTTTGATAGCCAATCACGGCTGGATGGTCCTTGACATGAGCGACTAACTTCCGAATGATGCGTTCAGCATAAAATAAGTAAGTGGGGTTGGTGATATCCATGATTTGACGCGCACCATATTTCCCTTGACCTGCTTTTGTGACTGCCAAAACGTCAGGGTGTGCTTTGACCATCCAAGTCGGAATGGCATAAGTAGGCGTCCCAACGATGACATCGATCTGTGCCTCGTACATTGCATCTAAGACACGATCAACTGATGAAAAATCAAAAGTGCCAGGCTGGGGCTCGTGGGTACTCCAGGTCGATTCAGCAATCCGGACAACGTTAATACCTGCTTTTTTCATTAACTGAATATCTGTGTGGAGGCGGTCATAAGGCATATATTCATCATAATAGGCGACGCCATAGTACAGCTTATTCATCATAATAGCTCCCTTCTCGATAACGGATTCACCTCAATTGTAACCCCTTACAAACAAAAGTTTATGTATTATTTTATAGATCAATATTGTAACATATTAATATAGTGCAATATTGATCTATAAAATAGTCAATAGAATCTTGTAAAGGATTTAGTAAAATGACATGTAAGCGCTTTATATTAGGAGGGATTTCTATGACTATTCAATGGTATTCAACAACAAAGGACAAAGCTTGGGAACTTCGCAACGTGGATCATGGACAAGCTGAACGAGCGAATTTAACGGTGACTGAAGTAACGGCTCAGGAGGTAAGACATTTTGGAGGTTGTTTTAATGAATTAGGGTTTGAAGCATTATCAAAGTTACCTCAAGAAAAACAGGATCAACTAATGTATGATCTGTTTCATCCTGAAGGGGACCATAAGTTTACGATGTGCCGTTTGCCAATTGGAGCAAGTGACTACGCGATGGAATGGTACAGCTTAAATGAAGTAGAAAATGATTTTTCAATGGAGCATTTTTCCATTGAACGTGACAAGAAATTTTTAATCCCATATATTAAGAAGGCACTTGTACAAAATCCGGATTTGAAATGCTTTGCATCACCATGGAGTCCGCCAACTTGGATGAAGTCACCGAAGGCTTATAATTATGGAACGTTAAGATGGGAAGAAGATATTTTACACGCCTATGCTTTGTATTTTGTAAAATTTATTCAAGCGTATGAAAAAGAGGGAATTATCATTGATCATATTCATGTCCAAAATGAAGTTGTTGCAGATCAGAAGTTTCCTTCATGTGTTTGGTCAGGTGAGCAATTAAAAGTGTTCATTCGCGATTATTTAGGCCCAGCCTTTGAGAAATATAAGATCAAAACAGGAATATGGTTAGGTACAATCAATGCGCCTGAACCATTAGATGAGTTGATTCATAAGAAAACGTCCGATTATGATGTCTATGCCAACCTCGTTCTAAGTGATCCAGAAGCCTATAAGTATATTCAGGGTGTTGGTTATCAATGGGCAGGTAAATATGCGCTGCAGCGGACGGTGCAAAGTTATCCAGAATTAAACTATTCACAAACAGAAAATGAATGCGGCGACGGTAAGAACAGTTGGGACTATGCTCGCTATGTTTTTAACCTCTATCATCACTATTTCTCTAACGGTGTAAACAATTATTTCTATTGGAATATGATTTTGGAACCAAATGGTGAGAGTACATGGGGGTGGAAACAAAATAGTATGTTAACCATAGACCCCGTCAAGCAGGAATATAAGCCTAATCCTGAATATTATGTGATGAAGCATTTCTCACATGTGATTCAACCCGGTGCAAAACGGTTAATGCTTACGGGGCCATGGACGGGTAACGCATTAGCATTTGTGAATCCCGATGGGGAGATTGTTGTCATCATATCGAACCCATTTCAAGACACGCGTCCATTGCATTTAATGATAGAAAATCGCCCATATCAATTCGAGTTAAAAGCAGAATCATTTAATACGATTGTATATAAAGGACTATAAGTCATATTCAGAACTTAGGTTGTTCGGGCTGGAAAGGTCGCAATCTAAGTTTTGTCTGTTTCCACTGTTTTCAGTGCAAAAGTACAAGGGGTTCTCATCACGAGATACTGGATAACAGGTGAAGGGGTTGATAGATTTGGATGTCTTGAATAAGTCATATTTGGTAAAAAACTACAAGCAAAAACTGCATTATCGTATTTTCTTTTTTGGTTCACTGTTTATCATCATTTTAATTGCGATTATTGCAATAGCATTCTATGCAATATCCTCGCGAGAGATTCGAAATGAAATGTTAGACGTGAATTTAGCTAGTATGGATACAGCAACGAATTACTTTGAAGAACAGATTACGCGATATGATGACATTTTGTATTCAATGCTGTTTGATGAGCAGTTTATTTCCAGTTTGACAGATCATGGGAGTGAACGATTGAACTTTGCAGCACAAAATTATATTGAATCGAAAATGATCAACATCCACAATCTAAATACAGAAGTGATTCAAGGTGTTGAAGTCTATACCTATTGGAATCAGCGTCATGTTTATTTGGCAACAGACCGCTATATTAACTATGACTATATCCCAAATCAAGATGTCATTCACCAAACAATTCGTTTTCATGATAGTGGTTTTATGTTAACTCGAGAGGTTAATGATTTCAATACAAGAGAGCGCATTGCTTTAGTATCCATTGTTTTGGATTGGTCTATAATGGACACCGCCTTTGACCTCCTTGCCACGAACACTGATTATGTTTTTATTACCGATCGACAAGGCGATCTTGTTTATTCAAATACGGATCAAACTGCCAGCCTATTAGCTAACCACACTGATTTAATGGTGAACACTACTCAGGGTACCCACCATTATAATGTTGATCGATTGCACCTCTTTACGAGCGCAATCGGTGACTACATGCAAGTCAACAAAGTGGTTGAAGAGACAAGTGTATTTAGGTTTAGCCAATCATTGTTGGAAGTTAGTATGGTGATCGGTTTTTCATCGATATGCCTTTACCTCATTTTTATCACTTATTTTTATTATTCTGTAATTAAACCGATTAAGACCCTCGCCAATAATATGAGAGAAATTGAGCAAGGGGATTGGTCACTTGATCATCAGCCATATCAATTTAGGAAGGATGAAATAGGCGTACTTAATAATAATTTTATTAAGATGATTAATCAAATTAAATATCTTATTGAAACACAATATCGCAGTGAGTTGGCAAAAAAAGATGCTCAGTTTAAAATGTTACAAAACAAAATCAATCCCCACTTCTTGCATAACACGTTACAAACGATCGGGAATAGTGCGCTACAGGAGGATGGTGATACCGTGTATCGCTTGATTGAGGCATTGGGAGCAATGTTTAAATATACCCTTCGAACAGGGGGCTATAGTGTAACGTTAGCTGAGGAAGTCCAACACATTGAATATTATCTATTCATTCAACAGGAACGTTTCAAAGATCGCTTAACTATAGATTTATACATTGATGAAGCGATCAAGGATGTGCAGGTTCCGATCTTAATGCTTCAACCTTTAATAGAAAATGTTTTTCAGCATGGTTTTGCTTATAAGCAAGTTAATTGGCACTTGTCTATATCAGCAGAGCAAGTATTTGATGATGTAGAGATCCGAATCATAGATAATGGTATTGGTGTAACAGAGCAACGGTTCGCTGAACTCCAAACAGAGTTGGAAAAGAATGATGAGCAAGGTGTTAATCATCATTATCATATTGGCTTAAAAAACGTAAATGCACGGATTAAATATATGTATGGACATGATTATGGTTTGTTTATTAAAAGTGATTTTAAAAAAGGATTTGAGATTGAGATTCGATTACCCATTGTAATGGAGGCGAGATAGTAATGACGTACAAAGTAATTATTGTCGATGACGAGCCAACTACGATCGCAACAATTAAACAGTTGGGTCAGTGGGATGTTTATAATATGGAAGTAGTCGGTATGTTTGATGCTGCCCAACACGTTATTCAACATTTAGAGCGTCATCAAGTTGATCTTATTATTACAGATATGGAGATGCCAGGTTTGTCAGGGGTTGAATTACTTAACTATTTAAAAATGAAGCATATTTCTGCACAGACATTAGTCATTAGTGGTTATGATTACTTTGACTATGTTAAGCAAGCGATTCAGGCACATTCAATCGATTATCTATTAAAGCCAATTAACAAAAAAGAATTAAATCAAGCTTTAGAAAAGGTCGAAATTGAATTAGCACGTTCTTTAACAAATAACCAATGGCTTCAAGATATAGATGCGAAGAAAATGCAACGTCTCAAGGATATCGTATTCAATGTTAGAGCTAGATTTGAAAACAATCATTTAGACCAGATAGATCAACTTATTGCATATTCCCTTGAAGATCAAGGTGAAGCAATCTATTATGACAAGCCACTTTTGAATAAATTTTTAAGAGAGTTGAATAAGTCAATTGAAGACATTTTATACACTTATAACTTAAAATTGGATCAGTTATCGATTAGTTGTCTAAATCGAATAGATGCACAATCAGATTTGGTTGCATTGACTAAGGTTTATCATGATATTTTCGCTATGCTGATAAATAAGAAACTCGAAATCGGCAATAATGCTTTAAATTTAATCGATGTAAGAGATTATATTGATCGAAACTACAGTGATCCAGATATATCATTAAGTAAGATTGCTGATGAATTTCATGTAACGAGAGAGTATTTAAGCCGGGTATTTAAACAAAGATACGGCAACAATTTAACAGAATATATCATTGAATTGAAGATGAAGAAGGCAGAAGCATTAATCGTTAGCGATGCAGTCAAGATTAAGCATGCCGCAGAACAAGTTGGCTATGGTGACCTCTCTTATTTTTACCGTGTATGGAAAAAGTATTTTCGGTGCACCCCTAAAGAATTAATAATGTCCAAAAAAGCAAATCAAGATAATCAATAATAATCTGTACTTAATACCCTTATAATGAAAGCGCATTCAAAAAAGAAAGGGGAATAAGTGATGAAAAAGTTATTCATGATTTTATTTGTGATTACCACCCTTGTCTTAATCGTTGCATGTGGGAACGATGCAGACACTTCAGAAACCACAGATGAGGGTACGAATGCTTCAGATGATGTGGAGTTAAAAGTATTTATTGATCAACCGCGATTTAAAACGTACTATGAGGACTTTTTAGATGGCTTTACTGAGTATTACGAAGAGGAAAACGGTATAACCGTTCGATTCCAACTTGAAATGCCGGGTCCAAATGAAGCAGCTCAAATTTTACAAACGCGCCTGTCTTCAAATGATAGTCCCGATGTTTTTACTCTACATGCTTTAAACAATATACCTGTCTATGATAACGCGGGTTACTTAGAAGATTTGTCTGATTTGCCATTTGTAGAAAATTTATTGGATGCGCCATTAAATGCGGTAACGAGAGATGAGAAAGTTTTAGCCGCACCTTTAGAAACATTATATTGGGGCTATTTGTATAATGTCGATATTTTTGAAGCGTATGATTTAGAAGTACCAGAAACGATCAGTGAGATGGAAACGGTGGTGGAAACGTTAAGTGAAAATGATGTGACACCGTTTATTCGCTCATTCCAGGAACGCAACATTCCACAATTGTTTTTACCATTAGTAGTAGGAGCGCTTGCGGAAACAGAAAATCCCGACTTCTTTGAGCGGATGGATAATAATGATGCATCACTCAAGGAATTCGAAGGTTTCTTCGACATGATGGATATTCAAAATGAACATGGTACAGATCGACCGTTTGAAATTGATGGTGCACAAGGTAGTAACATGTTTGCCAATGAAGAAGCTGCGATGTGGGTACAAGGGCCATGGTATGCAGAGTCTATTCTAGCTTCAAATGAAGCACTTAATTTTAGAGTAGCGCCATTACCTATTAATGATAATCCAGAGGCAACACTAATTAATGCGAGCGTATCAACATCACTCGCTGTATCTAAGGACAGTGATCATAAAGAGATAGCGAAGGATCTAGTGAACTATTTCTTAGAAAGTGAAGCATCAAATGCTTTATTCCAAGACTTACTCTTTAATCCGGTGTCAACGAAGCATGACTTCGAACCCTTTCCATGGTTAGATGAAGCAATGGAATATGTGGAGGCAGGACGATCTTATCAAGATCCACCAATTCCTAATGCGGTTAAATCAGAATCAGAGCGTGTTTTCCAAACCTATTTAGCAGGGTCAGACAGTCAAGATGATGTATTAGAAGCGTTAGATCGGACATGGGAACAATCATTAGCGTTAGATTAAAGTGAAAAAAGTTAATAGGCAACCTGATACTGTTGCCTATTAACTTTTAAATAGCGAAGGAGGTTATTGATATGGATACAGAGCTTGCAACTGCAAAAACCAAATCCAACACGTTTCGATTTAATAAAGCTAAAAAGAAAAAGTGCTTATCGTTTTTAATGTTTTTAACACCAGCCTTTTTATTTTATGCATTGTTTATGCTCATTCCATTAATTGGTGCAGTTTATTATAGCTTTACTAATTGGAATGCGGCTTCACAAGCGACGCGGTTTGTTGGATTGTCAAATTATATTGAAGCCTTTACAAATGATCCATATTTTAAAGAGTCGATGTTGTTGACGATTAAGTATACAGCAATTGTTGTCATTGTTCAGAATGTTTTAGCTTTGTTGATTGCTTTATTAATTGAGTATCGAAACAGAACGCGAAATTTATTTCGCACCGTATTTTTTATGCCGAACATGGTTAGCTTGATCATCAGTGCCTTTATGTGGTCGTTTATTTTCACTATTGTCTTACCTCAGCTTTCGGAGTATGGCTTATCGCTTCTGGATCAAGGCTGGCTTGGGAATCCAGACGTTGCTTTCTATTCAATTATTATCGTGGCGATTTGGCGAGGAACCGGTTATATGATGATTATTTATATCGCTGCCTTGCAAGGTGTACCTGTCCATTTAAAAGAAGCTGCTATTATAGATGGTGCCTCTTCATTCCAAAATTTTATCCATGTTACGATACCCATGATCATGCACGCCATAACAATATGTGTGTTTTTAACTTTAAATGAAGCTTTTAAAGTATTCGATGTGGTCTATGGATTAACGGGGGGAGGACCAGGTCGTAGTACACAAGTTGTGGCTTTGAATATATTTGAAGAAGCTTTTTCTGGTAATTTTAGATATGGTTATGCGAATGCGAAGTCAATGATTTTATTTGTCATTATTTTAATAATCACAATTGTTCAAGTCTATGTAATGAAAGGGAAGGAGGTGGAATCATGAAAAAAACCAGATTATCTTCAATTTTTAACCTGGTTATATTGATCGCATTTGGTGCACTATCGTTTTTTCCTATTTATATGGTCGTTATCAACTCATTTAAAAGCCAAGATCAAATTTTTAACAGTGTCCTACAACTCCCAACAACATTACATTTTACCAACTATACCGAAGCATTCTCACAGATTAATATTGTTCAAGCACTATGGAATTCACTTACTGTGACAGGGATTGGGATTGCTGGCATTGTCTTATTTGGCTCCATGGCAGGCTATAAATTGGCACGGACACCAGGGAAATTAAGTCAGATCATTTTTCTCTTCTTTATGTCGTCCATGCTTATTCCCTTTCACTCCATTATGATCACATTAACGCGCATGGCAAACACAATTGGTATTCAAGGGTCGACGGTAGGATTAGGGATTATCTATATTGGCTTAGGGGTGAGCATGTCGATCTTTCTAACAGCAGGCTTTGTCAAAACGATACCAAAAGAATTAGAAGAAGCGGCTAAAATAGATGGAGCAAATGAAATGCAAACATTTATTAAGGTGATTTTCCCACTTTTATCGCCAATACTTGTCACGATTGGGATTTTAAATTTACTGTGGATTTGGAATGATTTCTTATTACCTCTTCTTATGTTAACTAATGTTAATGATTATACGATTATTTTATCTGTGAATACATTGTTCGGTGAATACAACAACGATTGGCCGAAGATCTTAGCATCATTGGTCATTACGACAATTCCATTAATTACAGCCTATGTCTTTTTACAAAAATACATTTTAGACGGTATTGCTGAAGGGGCAGTAAAAGGTTAAGCCAATCATAAATAAAAGAGGTGAAGCGGGTGATGGAAGCTGTTTATAAGTTTTGTGTTTATTTTATGAAATTCTTTAGCTTAAGTGTTAAATGGTTAGTTGCCACAGTACCTGTTTGGTTCATTTTGTCTCATTTGTTAATGGCTAATCCCATTGATAGACCTTTCTTTCTTTTAACTTTGTTCTTCCTGCTAGCCTTCAGTTTGATTCCGGCAACCATTGCTCTGTTTTCTGTTGTTAGACGCTGGGTCATTCATAATCAGCAAGATAATATAGATCAAGGGTATTTTTACTATTTGAAAAAGACATATAAACAGAGCTTAATCATTGGCCTATTTATCACAATTGCTACAGGGATTTTAATCGTTGACATTGTTTATTTTAAAGAAAATCAAACGGCATTGTTTTATTTATTTTTGTTTGTTGCCTTTGCTTTTGCGCTCTATGCTCTTTGCTTATTGATAACGTTTGTTCATTATGACTTTAAGTTAAACGCGTATTTTAAAAAAGCGCTTTTGCTTTTATTGCATTTGAAATTTAGTGTGCGTGTTATTATATTGACAAGCATATTTATTATGATTGGTCAGTATAGTGGGATCTTTTATCTTGCTTTCTCGAGTAGTCTATACAGTTACTTGTTGTTTGCGTTATTTTATCGGATTTATTTAACAAGTGTTACTTAGCTCGTTAAAGTCGTTAATAGTTCTGAGCACAAGGAGGGGACCGGATGTTTTTAGTTATTGATATAGGTGGGACGTATTTAAAATACGGTTTAGCCACCATTGACGGTGAGATTGTCCAACATAGTAAAGTGAAAACACCAAAAGCAAACTATCAGGCGCTTATTGAACAGATTGTAGCGATCTACAATGGTCTAAATGTACAAATTAAAGGATTAGCAATAAGTGTGCCAGGAACGGTGGATACGAAAGCGGGACAGATTTTTTATGGTGGTGCATTGCCATATCTTCATAAGCAAAATATGAAAAACGATTTAGCTGAGCGATTAGCTACACATGTATCAATTGAGAACGATGGTAAATGTGCTGCCTTAGCTGAGTACTGGCAAGGGGCAACCGCCGGTTATTCAGATAGTATCGTACTCGTGTTTGGAACGGGTGTTGGTGGAGGAATTATTGTCAATGATAGATTATTAAGAGGTGCCCACTTGGGTGCAGGGGAACTAAGCTTTGTTGTCGATCGCTATCCACATAATGAGAAAAGGGCTCGAATGGTTGGCCGGTCTTGTTCTGCCACCCAAATGGTTAATCAAATTGCCATGCAAAAAGGGTTGCCTGAAAATGCTGGTGAAATGGTGTTTGATTATATTAATAAGGGTGATCATGAAGCGCTTGAATTGTTTAAAATCTACTGTAGTCATATTGCCGTTCAAATCCTTAATTTACAATATATTCTCGATCCAAATATTATTGCGATCGGCGGCGGAATCAGTGAACAACCGATATTTATTGAAGAAATTATTAAACAAATTGAAGTGGTCAAGCAAGCATCTGAGTTCTCAATAGCAAATCCAAAAGTAATACCATGTAAATTTAAAAACAAAGCTAATTTAGTTGGCGCATTATATCAACATCTCCTTGAATATCAAGGATTAGTGATGGCAGAAAAAGATTGAATACACTTAGGTGAAGTCTTTTAAGTGGCGGTACGGTCAGTCTAGAGGTAGTTCTTACTTACACCATTCGTTAAAGCCCGTTTGAACAGCCCGATAGTGAGCTTGAACTCCTTATAGTAATAGCAGGATTATCAATCTTAGCTCTAGCTGTTTTAGTAGTATTTATTCTCACAGCTCCAGCAGGGATAATTGCCGGGGGATTTGCAGCCTTAATAGCTTTGTTTCCAGCTGAATTGATGATAAAATAAAAGAAGTGTGGTCTTATTTACACTTCTTTTACATTTACTCCTGCATCGTTTAGATATTTGCGGATTTTATTATTATATTCTAATGTTTCAGCTTCGTTTAAATGATGAGGGTGTTTTTTTATAAGAAACTTTTTGATTTCCGAAATATACAAGAAATATCTTTCCTCATCCTCATTTGCATAGTGTATCGATTTCCAGTTTTCTTGTTGTATGGTTCCGTAAAATTCTCTAATCAATCCATCTGGACTGATTGTTAACTTATGTTCATGTTCTAAATAATCTGGATTCTTCTTAATCAATCTCTTAACTTCTATAATCATAGAATATTTAATTGCAAAACGGTAACACATAAAATAAACAAAGAGTGTTCCAATAAGTTTCAAAATCCAATTATTTTCTACAAATAAGTTTGTAATTAAAAAATATATAACAGCGTAGACTAATGAAAATACAATTTTCTTTTTCCTATAATAAGGTAATGTATCAACAGTATCTTTCTGAAATGCTTCTAAGTCACTCATATTCACTTTATAATAAATGTCCAAAAATCAGCATCTCCTTCTTAAAAACTAATTTCATAATAAATATTTTAACATGAAAATGTTGTAAATTTAAAATGTAAACACTTCGTTACTTTTCTCTGCTATTTCGCGCGCAAAATTTCGTACTGTTTTGTAACCAATCGCTTAAATAAAGTTTCATGCATAACTCATAG
The DNA here is from genome assembly GCF_016908375.1 of Amphibacillus cookii. Classification (GTDB taxonomy): domain Bacteria; phylum Bacillota; class Bacilli; order Bacillales; family Amphibacillaceae; genus Amphibacillus_C; species Amphibacillus_C cookii. Next base: position 315,727 of record NZ_JAFBDS010000003.1, on the reverse strand, counting down.
ACATAACGAGCTTCTTTGCTCGAGATCCTTTTTCAACTTATACACAGAGCGATTTGGAAAGATATATAGAGGTAATCTATTAGTTAACTATCTTCTCAGACTACCTTAAGCGGAATTGCTTCTTTTTGTTAAAGTAGTAGATATTTAATCCTTGTTCCTTGAAAAGATAATCTCTCTGTGGCGTGACTCTTTTAAATTTAGACATGTAGTATGTCAAGACTAAATCGAACAAAATTCTAAAGGTGGATTAACTTGTATTCAGTCAATGTTAAATAATTTAGAGATCCGTGAATGCGAAGGTGATTGAACCAGTGAACATAATTAAAAATCCAAGATCAAGTTTGCGTTGGTTAGTAAAATGAGCCCCTTTAGCGAACGCTATTTTGATGGTCTTAAATATAGTTCCCTCAACGGCAGCGCTATTAGGTATATTGTAAACCACCAGTTCGCACTGGTGGTTTTGATTAGTATCTTTTTAATAGATTTAATTCGTATGTGTTAGGCGAGTTGATCAGCAAGTTCTATAAAGGATTCTACATCTTTTACCATTAACTGTATCCCATTTGTCCAAAATGATTGATCAGTTAAGTCGACGTCTAAGTGTTTTTTCGCTAAATCTTCTACCGTCATTGCACCAGTATCTTTAAGTAAAGCGATATACTTTGCTTCAAATCCTTCTGGGCTTTCTAAGTATTTGGCGTACACACCTAGGCTAAATAAAAAACCAAACGTATAGGGGAAGTTATAAAACGGTATATCATCAATAAAGAAGTGCAGTTTACTGCACCAAAAGTGTGGGTGGTAACTAGAAAGTGCATCACCAAATGCTTCTTTTTGGGCATTAATCATTAATGTGTTTAAACGTTCGGTAGAGACTACGCCATCGGCTCGTTCTTTATAAAAGGCATCTTCAAATAAGAAGCGCGCATGAATGTTCATAAACATCGCTGTTGCGTTTTCCAATTTCGTATTTAGTAACACTAATTTCTCTTGTTTTGATTGTGCTTGTTGCACGGTTGCATTGGCGATAATCGTTTCCGCAAAGGTACTTGCTGTTTCAGCTACATTCATGGCATAGTGCCGATTCAAGTAGGGGGCATCCTTTAAGACATGACTGTGGAAAGCATGTCCTAGCTCATGTGCAAGTGTGCCCGTGTCCGATGCCGATCCGGTAAAGGTCATAAAAATACGTGATTCATTAAATTCGGGTAAACTTGCGCAATAACCACCAGGGCGCTTATTTGGTCGATCCTCAGCTTCAACCCATTGGTTGGTCAAAGCGTGCTTTGCAAAATCGGTCAATTCAGAACCGAAAGAGCTGAAATGTTCAATTATAAAGTCGCACGCTTGATCATAGCTAAACGATTTTGCTTGATCATCATCGAGAGCTAACGGGGCTTCAACATCTTGCCAGCCTAACTTCTCCATACCAAATAGCTCGGCTTTTTTATTAAGAAAATCAATAAACGGCTGTTTATGTTTGTCGATTGCCTGCCACATGGCGTCTAAGGTTGCTTTCGTCATGCGATTATATTCCAGTGGTTCTTCTAGATGATCTTTGTAATCGTGCTTATTTTGTAGTGTGATACGATAGCCGTCTAGGTGGTTTAATATATCAGTAAAAATTGGGGCTTGCTTTTGCCAAGCGTTTTCCCAATTGTTAAACAATTGTTGTCTAACTGCTGGATCAGGATCGGCATACATCCGGTTCATGGCTTGACCAACAGAAAGCGTCTCTGTTTCGCCTTGTTTGTCGGTAAACGGGATTGTCATGGTCGAAACGACAGTAGCATAAAGGTCACTCCATCCAGATAGACCGTCTTTATGTAATTCTGCTATCAATGCTTCTTCGGCCTCTGATCGCAAGCGAGATCCTTTGCTACGTAATTCATTTAATGGAAATGCGATTTTTGCCAGTTTGTTATGTTTTAAAAGCATATGCCAATCTGGTGCTGGGATGGCTACAACTTTCTTGGTAAACTGGTTTAAAAGTTTTTTCAATTCACTGTATTGTGTCATGACTTGCCCCTTGACTACAATGGCATGGGTATCATTGGTATAAGCATCATGGCACATATTAATAAATGTAGCCACTTGTCCTAGCGCTTTTTCAATGGCTTCTTGTTGTGTCAGTAAGTCAATAAATACATCTGTATGAGGTGTGGTGTTCTTCCAATTGTGAAGTGAAGTTTGATAGTTATTAATTAGTTGACTAACACCCTCTAATTTAGTTTGAAGCGTAGCTGACTTTGTTCCTCCAACAAATATGTTATCAAGATTCCACGTATCGTTATATTTCTTGGCCACCGAATCCGTCCTTTCATTGAATATATTTAATATTTTCGAAAATTATCAATCGTTTTCAACGTTATGATAAACCTGCTGCACGTCTTCTAAGTCTTCTAATGCATCAATTAGTTTTTCGAATTGAATGAAGTCATCACCGCTTAAGTGAAGCTCGTTTTGCGGAAGCATTGTTAATTCTGCGACAGTAAAATCCTGAATACCTTGTTGCTTTAATGCTTCTTGCACGGCATGAAATTGATCAGGTTCAGCATAAATAATCACAGCACTATCTTCCTCAACCAAATCACGGACATCAACGTCAGCTTCCAATAGCATTTCTAAGATGTCGTCAACCGTTTGGTTTTCAACGCCCAGTACAGCGGTAGCATCAAACATGTAAGCCGCTGAACCGCTTGTCCCCATATTGCCTCCGTTTTTGTTAAAGGCGGCACGTACTTCTGCAGCGGTACGGTTAACGTTATTCGTTAACGTGTCAACGATCACCATTGACCCATGGGGACCGAACCCTTCGTAACGCAACTCATCATAATTCTCATCACCGCCCCCCTTTGCTTTCTCAATCGCACGGTCAATAATATGTTTGGGAACACTATATGTCTTCGCGCGTTCCAAAACAAATTTTAACGCTTGATTTGACTCGGGGGTTGGTTCGCCTTGTTTCGCCGCTACATAAATTTCTCGCCCGAATTTGGCATAAATGCGGCTCGTGTTTTTGTCTTTGTTGGCTTTCTTTTCTTTAATATTGTTCCATTTACGTCCCATTGTTCAAGCTCACTTCCTATTTATAATTTTGTTAGACTGCTTTGCTTTTCTATTATACACGATTTTGATAGAACTGGAATGAAATAGGGGATAGATCTTAAGAATTAATAGGCAGTTGTGCAGTATTATTTTAGTTTTGTTCGAAGAGAGGTAGTTATCTTTATTAATAACCACCTATTCTTTTGTCTAGGTTTATTACATAAAGAAGCATTTTAACTGTGAAATGCAAAAATTAACAGAAAAAGCATTGATAATTTAATTAGAAAACATTAAAATACAAGTATGTCAGTGGTTTTGTGAAGTGTATATCAGCTATTTGTCACAGATAAACTTCCCTAAACCCCCCCTCAAAATAAAGTGTAGATATCATCTGATTAAGTGTGAAATAACGGACGCTAATGTCCTGATTCACTTAACTATCGATCAATGGCGAAACAAAATTGTCTACTGATTGAAGGGTCGTATATAAAAAATATACTTTCAAATTAGTGGGAAGTAATTAATGCGCAAGTCAATGAACAAAATTTATAAAAAATGTGGAGTGGAGTTATGATTGCTGTCCTTGATAGATTGCCAAATGAAAGAAATCGAGACTATGCTTATCGTGTTATTAAAAATGCAATAATGACACTTGAACTGAAACCGGGTCAAATCATAAGTGAAGTTGAAATCGCAAAAAGGCTTGATGTATCACGCACCCCGATACGGGAAGTTATTGCAAGATTAAAAGAAGAAAATTTAGTAGAGGTGAAGCCTCAAGTAGGAACATATGTAACTAGAATTAAACCACAGTTGGTGGAAGAAGCGGTGTTTACGCGAGTAACCTTGGAGAAAGAGATATTAAAGTTATCTTGTGAGCATTTTCCAAACGATCTTCTATTCGAATTAAAGCACAATGTCATGAAGCAAGAAAAGCTTCTAAAACAAAATAAGTCAAATCAACAATTCCACGAATTGGACAAGCAGTTCCATTACATGATTTTTAAGGGTAATAATAAAGAAAATGTATGGAATGCTATTACAAGACTTAGTACGCACTATAATCGGATTCGTTTATTATCGGAACTAGAATTTAGTTTTGAAGATGCAGTTATTCAACATAAAAGAATTATAGATGTGATTGAAACAAAAGCAGTTAATCAAGTCCAATTAATTATAAATGAACATATATTGAAACCAATGGAAGTTTGGAAAGATCTTTATCAAGAAGATAGTCCGTTTTCAGATTATTTTGAGCGAGCGCTTTCAACTTCTGTCTTTAATTTAGATTAATTGAGATTTAATCAAGAAATATTGTTATATTACGTTTCTTTTTGCTGTTTTTAATGATACTAAAAGCGGTAAGAAACGGAATGGACAAGCTTAGCCTGTGACAAAAATATCTAATAGTAATTTAAAAAGATATACAAATTTTGAGTGTTCATCGAATAGATGCAACGCTCTTTTTTTGTTTTATAAATATCGACAGGGTTTGCATTTATTTAGGTAAATATAAATTCAGTTTTGAAAAAAATCAAGAAATTTGTAAAAAACAATTGAAATTCAAATATTGAAATGCTAGTATACAAGTATAGAAGAATAAAATGGGGTGAGAAAACATTGCAAAAGTATGAAATATTGAGAGCTATTCATCAAAACTATCTCGTTGCAGTTATAAGAGGTGACACAAACTTTGAAGCTGTACAAATAGCTGAGAAAGCTTATGAGGGGGGGATCTTTACTTTAGAGATTACTTTTTCTACACCACAGGCGGATCAAGTTATTAAAGAGCTTTCCACATGGAGTGATGAGCGTGTGATTGTTGGGGCGGGTACAGTATTAGATGCAGAAACAGCGAGAATTGCTATCTTGAATGGAGCAAAATATGTGGTAAGTCCGCACTTAGATCCAGCGATAGCGACAATATGTAACCGTTATTCTATCCCGTATTTACCTGGCTGTGGGTCTGTTACAGAAATAGTGACAGCGTTATCAGTAGGTGTTGATATTGTAAAGCTGTTCCCAGGTAGTTTATTTGGTCCAGCTTTTATAAATGATATTAAAGGTCCGATTCCAAATGCTGAACTGATGCCTTCTGGAGGTGTTAATATTACCAATCTGAAAGAGTGGTTTAATAGGGGGGCATTTGCAGTAGGAATTGGCAGCGCTTTAACGAAGCAGGTGAAGGAAAGTGGATATGAATCCATTTCAGAAGTTTCAAAAGCATTCACACAAGAACTGGCGCGAATTAGGGGGGGATGATATGAAGAATGTTGTAACGTTTGGCGAAATTTTGCTTCGATTGACTACACCTGGTTACCAGACAATTAAACAGTCGCAATCGTTTGATGGTGTATTTGGTGGGGGTGAGGCTAATGTAGCGATGGCGCTTGCTCAATATGGCTTTAATGTAAATTTTGTATCTAAGGTTCCTAAACATGCCCTGGGTAGGTCTGCCATGCAATTCCTCAATTATTACGGTGTTAAAACAGATTATGTCGTGTACGATGAGCAACGATTGGGACTTTATTTTTTAGAAAAAGGCTACTCTATTAGACCGACACGTGTTATTTATGATCGTGAGCAATCAAGCTTTGCCTGCTCGAAAATTGATGACTATGACTTCGATACGATTTTTGAAAATGTAGATTGGTTTCATCTAGGTGGTATCACACCTGCTCTATCTGAAGAATTGTTTGAGATTAGTCTAGCCGCTTTAGAAATAGCCCAAAAGAAAGGCGTAAAAACGAGTTGTGACTTGAATTATCGGAAATCACTGTGGTCATTTAAATCGGCTCGAGCAAAGATGTCCATGTTAATGAAAAATATTGATGTGTGCTTTGGAATTGAACCACTCGAGTTGCCAACACATGATGACCAAGATTATAAAGATATATGTGAAAAGCCCTTTTCTGAGGAAATGATTAAAAAAATTATGTCTAAATTAAAAGAAATGTATCAATTTACCGAAATTGTTCATACTTTCCGGAGAGAGAAATCAGTCAATGAGAACGAAATTAGTGCGATCGTTTTGGACGATCAAGGTTTTTTAAAATCAAAAACAGTTGATGTTCAGATTGTTGATCGAGTAGGAACAGGAGATGCTTTCGCCGCTGGTATGATTTATGGCTTGCTCCAATTTGATTCCATGCAAAAAACAATAGATTTTGCTACGGCAAGCTTTGCATTGAAACATACCATTGAAGGCGATGCGAACATCTTAGATTTAAGTGACATACTGCATTTTATGAACGCAGACCATCCCTTATCTATTATTCGCTAATCCACTTAAACAAGGAGGTCTTTACTGTGAGGGGATTTATTAATGAAACGTTTATGTTGAAAAATGAAACCGCTAAAACATTGTATGGCTATATAAAGAACCTTCCTATTATTGATTATCATTGTCATTTATCGCCTAAAGATATTGCTGAAAATCGCCAATTTAAAAATCTTACTGAAATTTGGCTTGAAGGTGATCATTACAAATGGAGAGCGATGCGAGCGAATGGTGTTGATGAGCGTTATATTACTGGAGATGCAAGCGCTAAAGATAAGTTTAGAGCTTGGGCTCAAACCGTGCCAAATACGATTGGGAATCCATTGTATCACTGGACACATTTAGAGCTTAAAAAGTACTTCGATATTAATGTTTTATTGGATGAACATAATTGGGAAGATGTTTGGTTAAGGGCAAATGAAAAACTAGCACAGTCAGATTTCTCCGTACAAAAATTAATTGAACGTTCAAATGTTGAGAGCATTTGTACAACGGATTCGCCTGTCGATCACTTAGACTATCATAAGCAGATCAAAGCACAGGATAACTTTAACGTTAAGGTGCTACCAACTTTTCGACCTGATGATGGCGTGGCAATAACCAAATCTGTTTTTCATCATTTTATTGATAAACTATCTACTATTACCAATCGCTCCATTCAAACATATCAAAGTTATATTGAAGCTTTAGAAGAAAGAATCGATTACTTCGATGAGATGGGCTGTAAACTCTCGGACCATGGGTTAGCTGAAGTGCCTTTTTCAAACTTTACAGATACAGAGATTGAAGCTATTTTCAAAAAATCGCTAGTAGGTGAATCTATCTCAAGTGAAGAAGAGCGTAAGTTTAAAACGGCTATGATGATTGCGCTTGCAAGAAAATATAAAGAAAAAGGTTGGACGATGCAACTTCATTTTGGAGCGATTAGAAACAATAATACGAAAATGTTTAGAAGAGTCGGTAAAGATGCCGGTTTTGATTCTATTTCTGATCAACCAGATCTTGGGGCTTCACTAAATGGTTTATTGGATCAGTGTGAGAAAAACGATGGCTTACCGCAAACGATTTTATATAACTTAAATCCTACTTATAACGATCTTGTAGGAAGTACGATTCAGAACTTTCAAACTGAACCCGGAATAAAGATGAAAGTCCAACTTGGCTCTGGGTGGTGGTTTAATGATACAAAACAAGGGATGGAGAGACAGCTAACGACATTAGCTGATCACGGCTTATTAATGCACTTTGTTGGTATGTTAACTGACTCACGTAGCTTTCTTTCATTTAGTAGGCATGAGTACTTTCGACGTATACTTGCCAATTTAATCGGACAGTGGGTAGAGGAAGGTGAACTTCCGAATAATGAAAATCTACTAAAAAGATTAGTCGAAAATATAAGCTACTATAATGCAAAAAGATATTTTAAATGCGATTAGGGGGAATTTTAATTGGAATTGACATTTCGCTGGTACGGGAATAGTGACCCGGTTAAATTAGAATATATTCGTCAAATACCTGGTATGAGGGGGATTGTTTCGGCAATTTATGATGTCCCAGTTGGAGAGGTATGGCCTTTAGATAAAATAGAAGCGTTAAAGCAGGAAGTTGAAAAGCATGGTTTAAGCTTATCAGTAATTGAGAGTGTACCCGTGCATGAAGACATTAAAATAGGTTTGCCAACACGAGATAAGTACATTGAAAATTACAAGCAAACCCTTATTAATTTAGGTAAATGTGGGATTCCAGTTGTTTGTTATAATTTTATGCCTGTCTTTGATTGGACCAGAACGTCACTTGATCATGAGTTAGCTGATGGTTCTAGAACATTGATCTTTGAGGAAGACATTGTGAAAAAGATGGATCCATTAAGTGGAGAGCTATCATTGCCGGGGTGGGATGCTAGCTATGAGAAAGATGAATTGAGTCAACTATTTAGTCATTATAAAAAGGTTGATCATGAGAAACTGTGGGAAAATCTTGAGTATTTTATCAAGGCAATCTTGCCTGTCGCAGAGGATGCAGATGTGAAGATGGCCATTCATCCTGATGATCCACCATTTGATATTTTTGGTTTACCTAGAATTATAACGAATAAAGACAATTTAGAGCGTTTTATTAATCTCTATGACAGTCCTTATAATGGATTAACGATGTGTAGTGGTTCACTTGGTGCTGTATCAACCAATGATTTTTATGAAATGCTTCGTTATTTTGGAAAGAAAGGGCGTGTGAATTTTGTACATGCTCGAAATATTAAACGTTCGGGCCAATATTCTTTCCAAGAATCGGCTCATCTATCAAAAGAAGGTTCAATTGATATGTACCAAGTTATTCGTGCCTTAAGTGACTTTGATTACCAAGGGCCGATTCGTCCAGACCACGGAAGGATGATTTGGGGGGAAACAGGAAAACCAGGTTATGGCCTATTTGATCGTGCGTTAGGAGCAACATATTTAAATGGATTATGGGAAGCTGAAGTCAAAAGCCGTTTCATTCAAAAGGAGGATAAAAATGCTGAATAACTATGGTTTTGATCTAACAGGAAAGGTTGCTGTTGTAACAGGAGGTGGAGGTGTATTAGGTAGCTATTTTTGCAAAGCTTTAGCAAAAGTAGGGGCGAAAATAGCCGTAGTCGATCTATCACAGGAATCCGCTCAAAAAATTGCGGATGAAGTTATTAAGGAAGGAGGTACAGCATTAGGTGTTGCTTCAAATGTTTTAGACATCGATAACTTGAAGGAAGCAAAAGCGATCATTGAAAGCGAGTTAGGTGAGATCGATATTCTCATAAATGGTGCTGGAGGAAATCATCCTAACGGTACAACGGATGATGAATTTTACAGTGTCGATGCTAATAAGCAAAACCAGAATGTAAAGACTTTTTTTGATTTAGATCCAAAAGGCATGGGTTTTGTTATGGATTTGAATGTGATGGGAACCATACTACCTTCACAGGTTTTCGGTGAAAGTATGGCCAAAAGAGAGGGTGCAACGATCATTAACGTTTCATCGATGAATGCTTTCACGCCTTTAACGAAGATCCCGGCATACAGTGGTGCAAAAGCAGCTATTAGTAACTTTACGCAGTGGTTGGCTACCTATATGTCTAAAGTGGGCGTACGCGTAAATGCTATTGCCCCAGGGTTTTTAATTACGACACAGAATGAGAAGTTATTAAAAAATGAAGAGGGGGGTTATACGTTACGCGCGGAGAAGATTTTAAGCGCTACACCTATGGGGCGTTTTGGAGAGCCTGAAGAATTAGTGGGAGCGGTACTATTCCTTGCAGATGACCGGTTATCAAGTTTTGTGACTGGAGTGGTCGTTCCGGTGGATGGTGGTTTTTCTAGCTACTCGGGTGTTTAGTGAGCGCGATGTGACTGGTTAATTCTATTATTAAGAAAATGATTTAAGCTATGATTGCAAATGTAACGTAAAATTATTAACCATTTACTCAGACACAAAATTTATTTATAAGAGAAATTTGAAATAAAAATATGTAAGTATACTTGCATCGAAGAAAGCGCATTCGAAAATGAGGGGGGCATCACGTATGGTAAATCAAGAATTTATTATGGGCATTATAATGCATGCTGGAAATGCTAAAAGCCTAACGATGAAGGCTTTACAGAAAGCGGAAGAAAATGAATTAGTAGAGTCAAACAAGTTAGTTTCTGAGGCAAATGAAGAGTTGAATAAAGCCCATAAAATTCAGACTAATTTAATTCAGGCTGAATCAAGAGGTGAGCAAACAGAACTATCGCTTTTAATGGTTCATGCGCAAGATCATCTTATGAATGCTATAACGGTAAGGGATCTAGCCAAATATGTGATTAAACTAAGTGAAAAATTAGAAGCAATGTAAAAAGAGATAGCATTTTTGCGGGGCAGTTTGATTTTAATGCGTTTCCTAAATAGTTAGTGGATTTGAGAAAAATAAAAATAATGAAAAAGGGTGATTATATGATTCATATTACATTAGTTTGTGCAGCAGGGATGTCGACATCTATGTTAATGGCGAAGATGAAAGAAAGTGCAAAAAAGCAAAATATTGATGCAAAAATTATTGCGATGTCAGAAACTCAATTTGAAGAGTATACAGAGAAAACGGATATTCTGTTGCTCGGTCCACAAATTTCTTATCTTGAGGATGAACTAAAGGAAAAATACGAACCACAAGGAATGAAAGTAAACGTAATTAACATGTCCGATTATGGAATGATGAATGGAGAAAAGGTTTTGCGTGAAGCCATTGCATTAATGGACTAATCAACTGTCCCCATTAAGGGTTAATCATGTTTAGAAGCTTGAGCAGACTACACATAATAAGGGTTAAATAATTGGAGGAGGGTTATAATGGGAAAGTTTAATTCACAAGAGTTTTCGAAGAAGCTATCAAAAAAAGTTAATAAAATTCAAAAAAGTAAAATCGTAAATGGGATAACAAATGGTATGATGGGTGCCTTGCCTATTACGCTGGTCGGTGCGTTTGCGGCTCTATTTATTAATTTACCATTAGGATTTTGGCAAAGTTTCATTGATACGAGTGGTATCCGTTCTGTATTAGAAGTTGTTATTATGTTTTCTACTGATTTCTTAGCTGTCATTTTTGCGGTCGCGATTGCAAGTAATTATGCTAAACAACTTGGTGAGGACGGTGTTATTGCAAGTCTAATAACCTTGATGAGTTTCTTTATTGTCACACCAGTAATAGACGCAGAGGGGATAGCTATTCCTATGCACTGGCTAGGCGGTTTTGGTATCTTTACGGGGATTATTGTTGCATTGGTGGCAACTAAAATATATGTAGTAATAAAACAAAAAGGAATAACGATTAAGATGCCTTCTAGTGTACCACCAGTTGTTTCAAATAGCTTTAGTAGTTTAATACCTGGTATTATCGCTGTTATGTTTTTTGCTGTCGTATCGGTCATTTTTGAAGCAACACCATTAGGTTCACTTCATGATTTAATCTATACATTTCTGCAGATTCCGCTTGAAGGACTAGGTGCGAACGTATTCTCTGTTATTATTTTGTGGACAATTGCACAGCTATTATGGTTTTTTGGGATTCATGGAACCTTGGTTGTTTATTCGGTGGTATTACCAATTTTCACAGCAATGGATGCAGCTCAACTATCAGCATATGCTGCGGGTGACCCATTACCAAATATTGTTGGACGTGCATTTATTAGTACGTATACAATGTCTGCTAGTGCCATCGGTTTGACTCTATTGATGTTATTTGTGGCAAAGAGTAAGCAATATAAAGCTTTAGGAAAATTGACAACGATTCCAGCCCTTTTCGGTATTTCGGAGCCTTTAGTATTTGGTGTTCCTTTAGTATTCAATTTTAAATTTGTAATTCCTTTTGTTTTTATGAATGCTATTAGTATATCTGTTGCCTATTTTCTAACCTTTATCGAATTGATACCAAGAGTTAATGGAATTGCACCGATAACAGGAATGCCGATTGTTATCGGAGGCTTTATAGGAGGAAGTTGGCGAATTGCTGCTTTACAAATAGGGTTAGTTGCCTTGCAAGTCTTGGTATGGTATCCATTCTTTAAAAAGGCAGACCGGGCGGCCTTTAAAAAAGAGCAAGATGAGGAATTGGCAGCAGAAACGGTCTAATCAACAAGACTATGATATTGTATTTAAACCGTGATAAAAGCTATCGTTTCATCAATATATTGTTAATCAAACGATTTAAATAAAGACATAAAATCACGGAAGTATAAAACGAATCTGTAAGCAGTGGGCGTGTTCGTTCTTCACCCACTGCTTGCAGGTTCATTGAGTGAATCCAAACATGAGTGTTCGTTATCACCCACCTTAATCGATTGACCGCTGTTTTCTATTTTAAGGTGGGGTTTTGACGGACGGTTATCTGTGATAAACGTTAGTAGATGTTTTAGTAGAGGGGGATTGTATGATAAATGTTAAAGAACTAAATCAAGATTGGTTATTTACTGAAGCATATGAAAGTTCAGCTGATCATAAGGAAACACGTGTGGATTTACCACACTGCTTTAATGCTAAAGATGGTCAGAGTGGAGAAGGCATGTTTAAAGGGAAGTGTCGTTATCAAAGGAAAATAACCTTAAACCAGATTTCTAATTACTATTTTCTTGAGGTAGGTGCAGCAAGTTTAGTTGCCGAGGTTTATGTGAACGATCACTACGTATGTCTCAATCGGTGTGGATTTTCTATGTTTAGAGTGCATCTAACGCCGTATTTGGTTAAGGGTGAAAATACCATCACTATTTTTGTTGATAACGCCAAACATGATGATGTGTATCCTTTAATGGCGGATTTCTCATTTTATGGTGGATTATATAGGGATGTTAAATTAATTGAAGTAGACCACGTGCACTTTGATTTGATGGATAATGGAAAAGACGGGATCTATGTTGCTCAGAAAGCATTAAATGGAGACGCTTTTGAACTATCAATAACAGGAACGATTATCAATGAACGACACGCATCTGATGACGTCGTCATTGCAATTGAATTATTTGATCGTGAGAATAATTGTACTTTGAAAAGGGAGAAACTCGATCAGTGTAAAGATGAATTAAGTTTCAAATTCACTGAACAGATTGAAAGTCCTCATCTTTGGCAAGGGGTAAAAGACCCTTATCTCTATCAACTACAAGTAAGCTTATATACCGATGGCAATCTTATCGATAAGAGACAGCTATCAATTGGATTTAGAACAATAGAAGTAACCGCTGATCAAGGTATTTTATTAAATGGAGAGCCACTTAAGTTAAATGGTGTTAGTCGCCATCAAGATTTTTCTCAAATAGGCAATGCTTTAACGAAAGAGCATATGGAAAGGGACCTTGCTTTAATAAAAGAGGTAGGTGCAAATTCAGTTAGATTGGCCCATTATCAACATCATGACTATTTTTACACACTTTGTGATGAAGCTGGTTTATTGGTCTGGGCAGAAATCCCTTTTATTAGTGTCCCAACTACAACTGACGAAGAAAATCAAAATGCAAAAGAACAGCTTGAAAGGCTGATTAAACAAGCATACAATCACACGTCAATCTACTGTTGGGGTGTGCAAAATGAAATAACTATCGCCGTGGAAAATGAGAGAATTTATGAGTTAGTGGAAGAGCTTGTTGATTTGGCTCGACATTTGGATTCAACCCGAATCATTGCCCAAGCTAATATTCACTCCGTCAATAACAAGAGTTACTTAAATGGGTTAACAGATATAGTTGGCTATAATCTTTATTATGGCTGGTATTATGGTGAGATGGGTGGCCTAGGTGAAAGGCTCGATGCGTTTAACAAAGATAGACCAAATATACCTGTCCTCGTTTCAGAATATGGGGTTGATACAAACCCTAAATTCCATAGCTATCATCCAGAGGTAAAAGATTATACAGAAGAGTACCAATTGTTATTTCAAGATAACGCTTTACGAACTTTTGAAGAACGGCCTTATGTTCTTGGTGGTTATGTATGGGCTATGTTTGATTTTGGCAGTGAAATTAGAAACGAGGGTGGAGCGAAGGGCATTAACCAAAAGGGGCTCGTCACCATTGATAGACAAACAAAAAAAGATGCTTTTTATTTGTGTAAAGCCTATTGGTCAGGTGATCCATTTGTAAAATTAGCGGGGAGTAGGTTTGTAAATCGCCATAGAAAAAATAATGACATCGTTATTTTATCAAACCTGTCCCGAGTGGAGTTACTGGTTAACGGTAGCAAAGTTGCTGAGCAAGCGGTGACCAAACCTATGGAAACGATTAAGGATATCGCATTAACATTAGGGGAGAATGTCATCCTAGTAAACGGCTATGATCAAGATGGGAATCAGTATCAAGATGACATGCGAATTCATCACGTTAAGGAACAAGACAAAGGCTATACCTTTGTTCAGGCGGAAGAAAAAAGTAATGTAACGAACTGGTTTGAAAAATTTGACTTAAAAGAAGTACAAGAAGTCAATGTAAAAGAAGGCTATTATTCGATTTTTGACACTATAGAAGATTTATATAAAAATCAAAAGGCGAAAGCTGTCTTTAAAAAGTATTTTGGGGACATAATGGAGAATGACACCATGCGCTTAATGACCGGATTGATGACCATTGAAAGTATGTCAAAACGTTCACGTTTTAAGATTCCAAAAGAATTGCTTGGCGTCATCAATAGTGAATTAAATGTTATTCCACTAAATGATGACAGCAATTAAATGAACGAGGACGGACAATATAACGATAGGTAAGCATTTGTATTTGCTTCATCTGTTTTTTGTCGATAAAGTTGAATAAATAATTGAACGTGAATTAGCCCGCATCTGAAAGAGATGTGGGCTAATGGTGCTAACGATCTATTAATCTCGGCGATATTTAGATGGTTTATCTTTAATAAAACGATCCTCGTAATCATTAGCTACTTTAATAACGAGTGAGGCTAAGCCAAGGAGTGCGATCAAGTTTGGGATGACCATCAGCCCGTTAAAGATGTCGGCAAGCTCCCAAATTACTTCAGCATTAATCGTTGTGCCAATAACGATAAAAATGAGCACGATCCCTCGATAGAAAGTAATGCCTTTTTTACCCGTCAGAAACTTGACATTCGCCTCGCCAAAGTAATACCAACTGATAATTGTTGATAAAGAGAAGAAGAAGAGACAAATTGCAATAAACGTCGAGCCGAAGTTTCCAAATCCAATCGTAAAGCCTTCTTGTGTAAGTTGTGCACCAAATAGACCTGTTGAGAAAGAGCCAGTTGTTAAAATAACGAGCGCTGTCAAGGTACAAACAACGCCTGTATCGACAATAACACCCATAAATGAAACAAGACCTTGTTGCGCCGGGTGGTTGACCCTAGCTACAGCATGGGCATGTGGGGTGGAACCCATCCCTGCTTCATTCGAAAATAACCCACGGGCAATACCATATCGAAAACTTTCTTTGATCGATACACCAATAATGCCACCAGTCGCTGCTGATGGATTAAAAGCCCCATGGAAAATCATTCGAAATGAAGGCAAAATCATGTCAGCATGCATAAAAATAATAATTAGTGCACCAACGATATAAAAGCCGGCCATGATAGGAACGATTTTTTCTGTGAAAGAGGCAATCCGTTTAATCCCACCAATAATAATTAAACCGACAAGCAAAGCAATAATAAAACCGGTAATTATATTTGGAATGTTAAAGGCAACTTGAGCGGATTCAGCAATTGAACTTGATTGAACCATATTTCCCATTAAACCAAGTGCTAGTATGATCGAGATGGCAAAGAAGCCAGCAAGAAACTTACTACCTAATCCTTTTTTAATATAGTAAGCCGGACCACCGGTGATTTCACCATCTAACCGTTCAGTATGGAGCTGAGCGAGTATCGCCTCGGCGAAGATCGTCCCCATTCCAAAAAAACCACTCACCCACATCCAAAAGATAGCACCAGGCCCCCCGGCTGCAACGGCTGTTGCGACACCTGCTAAGTTGCCTGTACCCACTTGTGCAGCAATGGCGGTCGTTAAGGCTTGAAACGACGATATTCCATCTTTATTGTCGTTATTATTCTTCTTAAACAGACCGCCGAAAGTTTCCCTCCAAGCTTGTTTGAACTTTCTGATTTGTATTGCTTTTAGTCGATAGGTGAACAAGACACCTGTCCCAACTAAAAGAAATAACATAATCGGTCCCCATAAAATACTGTTAATATCTTCAATAATCTTGATAAAATCCATTTATTTCTCCTTTAAATTTTCTAAAAGTTTCTTAATTATAATACCCAATCAAATGATCGTTTATTGGCGAGTGGCTTAGCAAAACAAAGTCAATGCTGATTGTATAAGGACACATAATTAATAAAAAGGCGGAATATACAGAAACTTCTTACAATAAATTAGCACAAAATCATGTGATTTGGAAGATTATTAAACAAAAAACATGTTAAATGGTGAGCATTTAGTGAACGTATTTTAAAAAATTTAGTGAGGGAACGTTAAAATTTGATGTAATGTATGGTTGTTAGCTGTTATATGTTTGATTTGTAAATACTAAAAATTTTTGAAAAAGAATCGTGTTTCTTTATTTTGATAATAAGGTCGAATAGGCAATTCAATTGCCTTTAATGTAATAATGGACGCGGTGAGTGTAAGGATGCTAACTAAAAAAGGGTTGGGCACCCAATGGGTTGTAAGTCAAGCTAAGCTGGATCCAGCGACAGCCCCAAGAGAGAATGGAGCGTAAAAAATGCCATAAGCTTTGCCGCGTTCTTTCTGCGTAGAAATTAATGTTACCAGTTGGTTCATTGATGGAAAGACAAAGGCAAAGCCAATCCCATAAATGACCATCGCTAATCCTAGGTAGGTTAATGTAGCTACCTGACTTAGAAACAATAAGGCTATCGTAATGAACAGCAAGCCAGTGGTGACTAATGACATCGGATCATGCTTATTATAGATTTTATTAAGCGGTGTTAAAAAAATAATTAACGCAACACCTGCAAATAAACTCATTAATCCACCAGTGATTGATGTAGTAAAACCGACTGATTCTAGGTGAAGTGGGAGTGGAAAAGATAGAGTGCCATTACTCATCATTAAGCTAAACGCAGCAATAGATGCTTGAATAAGCGGACGATTTCTTAATAACCGCGAAAGGTCTTTTAGCTGTACTTGGCCACGTTCGCTTTTTTTGTAAGATTCACTGACGAACCAAATGGACAATACCCCAGTAAGAGCAAATAAACCAGCGACAATCATAAAGACGGTCTCAATTTGCGCGCGAGCAGCCATTGCACCACCGAATGCTGGCCCAATAAGGGCTGATAAACCGATGGTCGCACCAGAGAAAGCCATCGCCTTGCCGGCCTTGTTTGCTTTTGTATGATCTCCAATTAGGGTAAAGGTGGACATGCCAAGCATCCCAAAAAGTCGGATTATAATGGAAAATATTAAACGGAAATAACGATGATTAACATGCTTGTGTTGATGGTTTACAAGGCGCAATTCGGAAAGGTCAAGGATAAAGACAACCACTCGTTATAAGAAATGTATGGTATATATACGAAAGCGTAGCACAAAAGTTTACTCATAGTTTTGTGCTACGCTTTTAATCGTTTACTATTCAAATTCTTTGGTAACCGTAGTTAATGCTTCTCCAATCACTTGGTGCATATCATAATATTTATAGGTAGCTAATCTTCCACCAAAAAGAACAGTAGATTCTTTTTCAGCTAGTGTTTTATATTGCTTGTATATAGCATTATTTTCAGCATTGTTGATCGGGTAGTACGGTTCAAGTCCGTACTCCCATTCGATAGGGTATTCCTTAGTAATGACGGTATGATCTTGTTTGCCAAACTCAAAATGTTTATGTTCTATGATTCTCGTATAAGGGGTCTCACGATCGGTATAATTTACAACCGCGTTCCCTTGAAAGTTATCAGTGGTGCTTAACACTTGTGTTTCAAATTGCAGACTTCGGTAATCGAGCACACCAAATTGGTAATCGAAATATTGATCGATCATGCCAGTGAACACCACTTTATCTGCTAACGATTCTAATTGCTCTCTTTCTTTAAAAAAGTCGACATTTAATCTAACGTCAATGCCTGCAAGCATTTTTTCAATAATTGCCGTGTAGCCACCGATTGGAATCCCTTGATAACGATCATTAAAATAATTATTGTCATAAGTAAACCGAACAGGGAGTCGTTTAATAATAAAAGCGGGCAATTGCTTTGCCGATCTTCCCCATTGTTTTTCAGTGTAGCCTTTAATTAATTTTTCATAGATATCAGTGCCAACGAGAGAAATGGCTTGTTCTTCTAGGTTTGTCGGATTTTCAACTTTAGCTGCTATTCTTTGCTGATCAATTCTTTGTTTAGCTTGTTCTGGTGTCGTCACTCCCCACAATTTATTAAATGTGTTCATATTAAATGGAAGATTATAGATTTCTCCTTTATAATTAGCCACAGGAGCATTCGTATATCTATTAAATTCAGCAAATTGATTAACGTAATCCCAAATTTGTTTATTATTTGTATGGAAAATATGGGCTCCATATTTATGAACATGGATGCCTTCAACTTCTTCTGTATAAACATTACCACCGACGTGTCCACGTTTGTCAATAACGAGGCACTTTTTGCCTCTTTTATTTGCCTCATATGCAAATACAGATCCGAATAATCCGGCTCCAACTATTAAGTAATCGTACATTGATAGGTCTCCTTATTAATCTTCTAATTATTGTTTTATTACGTGATTCAATTTCATAATTACTGATAAGAGATGAAAATCCGAATATTAAAAAAGCGACAGTCCATCACCGTGGTAACGATCAAAACGAGAACGTTGATGCGTTCCGACAGCTAATGGGCTCGCTTTCCGAAGGCATCGCCTCAGCTAACTTGCGTAGCAAAAAACGCTACTCAAGTGGATCTTCGACTGATGCTGTTCCTTCAGGAGTCTCGCCCATTGGCTTCCTCCACTCAATTATGTAGGTCTAATTAGGTGTCTGCGCTGTCAATGGATAATCCTAAGACATATTTAAAGGTTTTAATCTTTCAACCTACGCTCATACAAATAAAGGAAGGGATGAGCCTACTCATCGTTAAGCATTCTGCAATGCGACACGCCACCCGTTAATGGATTCTTTTACATGTGTTTACTTACAGGGAAATACGTTCAAAAATCCAACAGTCAATTTTAATGTTCGTGGATTTCTGTGTAAATATGCATTATGAAATTGACTCACGTTTTTAATTTTTTCACAATAATAAAGGTTTGGCAATACGATTGATCATTAAAATATAATCAGATCAGTGATTGATAGGTGAGAAATAAGTGGGAAGTCACACTGTCAAATGGTAAGATGTGTTATGGACAAGCAAGTTATTCTAGTTGATAGAACCTTTATTTGAATGCTATCATTTAAATATTATGATGAAAATCCATCGTGAGAAATAGACGTGCGCGTGTTACAATTAATGACAAAAGAAGCTTAAGAATGCTTCAAAAGGAGGCTTTTTTTATGATGCGCGTTGCAGTTGTGGAAGATGAAATTAATTATCAAAAACAGTTGATTGAATATATTGAACGATTTGAACAGGAAAGGGAAGAATCGATTGACATAGAGACGTTTTCAGATGGTGATGCATTTATTAATCATTATAAAGCTCAATTTGATCTTATTTTAATGGATATACAGATGCCTTTGATGGACGGGATGTCTACAGCTGAAGAAATAAGAAAAATAGATTCAGAAGTGGTAATTATTTTTATAACCAATATGACGCAGTATGCGATTAAAGGCTATGCCGTTGATGCACTAGATTACGTGTTGAAACCGATCTCATATTTTTCGTTTTCAGAACGGTTGAAACGCGCCATTAATCGTATGAAAAAAAGAGAAGCTAGATTTGTTACGATTAGGATAAAGGGTGGTGTAAGGCGCCTAAATATTTCAGAAATTTATTATGTTGAAAGTCAGAAGCATAAGCTTGTTTTTTTTACAAAAGAGGGAGCGTTAACGACGATTGGGACGATGAAAGAGTTAGAGAAGGAACTGTCTGATCTGCCTTTCTTTCGTGGACATAAAGGTTTTTTGATTAATTTAGAACATGTTGATGGTGTCAATGATAGCTGTGCGATTGTGAATGGTGAAGAGATTCCTGTCAGTCGAAATAGAAGAAAAGCATTTATGGAAGCGGTCTCTAACCATTGGGGAGAGGTGTTAAAATGACAGATGTGTTTCCTGATATTCCAAGGCTATATACTGCCTTGGCGGAATGGTTAGCTTGTTTGGTTTATATCTCGATACTAAAGAAGTATTTAACAGGTTGGAGACTTGTTGCTGTCTCGGGACTCGCACTTTGTCTGCAATCTGTTTTTTTAGTGGTAACAAGAGACTTACCTATTGGTTTTTGGATTCCTAGTATGCTTGTAGCTATTGGAATGATGTTTTTATTCATTTATATAAGTTGTCATATTACGGCGACTGAGGCAGGTTATTTTACGGTCAAGGCATTTGTTGCTGCAGAATTAGTGGCTTCATTGCATTGGCAAGTGCAATTTTATTTGGGATATGGGGAGCAGGGTGTTCAGTTACTTGAGGTTTTATTATTAGTGGTTATGTATGGCGGTGTTTTTTCATTAATCTGGTTACTCGAAAAAAGATATATACCTGATGATGGGAAATTAAATATTCGAAAGCGTGAACTATGGGCAACAGTTATTACAGGTGTTGCTGTCTTCGGAATTAGTAATTTAAGCTTTATCACGTCTCGAACCCCGTTTAGTGGTCAGTATGCCCAAGAGATTCTTAATATTCGCACCTTAGTCGATTTGGGTGGTTTTGCTATCTTATATGCCTACCATATACAGATCAACGACATAAGAATAAAACATGAATTAGAAGCGGTTCAAAACATCCTTAAAAATCAATATGTGCAATATCAGCAATCAAAAGAGAGTATTGAAATTATCAATTATAAATATCATGATTTAAAGCATCAAATTATTGCGCTAAGGGCTGAAGAGGATCCGAAGAAAAGGCATGCCTTTTTAACAAAGATGGAAGAAGAGATCAAAGCTTTTGAAGCACAGAATAAGACAGGAAATCAGGTGTTAGATACATTGCTTGCAAGTAAAAATATGTATTGTATGAACCATAACATTACGTTAACATGCGTAGCTGATGGCACGTTGCTAAATGATATGGATGTGATGGACATATGTACGATTTTTGGTAATGCACTGGACAATGCCATTGAATATGAGAAGCAAGTAGATGAAGAAAAAAGATTAATTCATGTTTCTGTTTTTGCCCAAAAAGGGTTTTTGATGATTCGATTTGAGAATTACTTTGAAGGAGATGGTCTTACATTAGAGGGAGGTTTACCACCAACCACAAAGAATGATACTTATAGCCATGGCTATGGGTTAAAGAGTATCCGCTATACTGTACAGAAGTACGATGGTGTGGTCAATGTAAATCAAGAAAATAATTGGTTTGAGTTGAAAGTGTTGATTCCCGCCAATAAAGTTAGCTAGAAAATGAATAAACAAAGTAAACAGACTACAGCTGTCTTGCTAAGTAATCCGAATGCGTGTTTACATTCTCCTAGTTAGAATGGAAATGCGTTTCGGATTATTTTAGTGCACTTGTTTTTACAGAACGGATCAGACTAAAGTGAAGCATTTAATGGCTAACTCACTTACCTAATAAGTTAGGGGGTTTTACTGTTCATGCAAAAAAACCTACCATTTATGTAAGCTGAATATAAGTGTGAGAATACCATGTTAAGTTTTTATTATATATGGGGAAAAGAAAGGATCTAAAAAAATGAATGCCTTTACAAAAAGAATGAGTATGTAGCGATGATAAAGGTAAGTTGAATGCTTTCTTTAAATTTCCCCTGAAGTTTTTACTCACTTTAAAAAGGGAGTAAAGGCATTAAGCAATCACTAAAATGATTATTAGGAGGTAGAAAAATGTCAGGTAAAAGCAAGAAAAAATTTCGTATTATAATGAGTTCTTTACTATCACTTTTATTAATCCTAGGAGTTGCAGCGAACATCGCGTTATATTATTATTCTGATGTTATTACAGCATATTTCTCTGAGATCGATTTAGAGAGTCCAGAAGCGGTTGAGGCACGTAATAATTCAACAGAAGTTGTTGAATTAATTGCCGATGAAGGTATCATCCTTTTACAAAATAATGAAGATTTTTTACCGGTTGATGCGACAAATGATAACGATGTAAAGGTGAATGTTTTTGGGTGGAGCTTTACTAATCCTATATATGGTGGGACTGGATCAGGAGAATCTGATGCATCTTCTGCTGTTACCCCAAGGGCCGGCTTTGAAGCTGCTGGTTTAGTCATAAATGAGCAATTATACAATGATTATGTAGATACGGGTATAGAAAGACCGCTTGTAATGATGGATGGGCAAGACTGGTCGATTCCAGAACCAAAGCCTGAAGAATTCTATACAACAGAAAGAATGGAACAAGCAAAGGAATTCTCAGATACCGCTGTTATTTTCATCGCTCGCTCCGGTGGTGAGGGGGCCGATTTACCAAGAAGCATGGATGGTCCAGATACATTTGATCCTACAGAAGGATTTAGTGGAGCAGGACAAAAGTTTGGACACGAAGACGATCTGGATGCAAACAAGCATTACCTCGAATTAACAAATAGAGAACAAGGGATGATTGATGCTGTTACAGAAAACTTTGACAAAGTTGTTTTAGTTGTCAACGTTTCAAATACATTTGAACTAGGTTGGGTTCAAGACTATAGCCAAATTAAGAGTGTCATCAATGTTGCTGGTCCGGGACAAAATGGATTTGCATCTCTAGGAAAAATCATTGCTGGTGATGTTAATCCTTCTGGAAGAACCGTAAACGTATTCGCCACAGATCTTTTGGATGCACCTGCCATGAGAAGTTATGGAGACCTTGACTATGTCCTTGATAACGGTGATGAGACATACTCCCAAGCCGTTGATGCTGAGGGTGTACCGTTAAAGTATATAGATTATGTAGAAGGTATCTATTTAGGCTATCGATATTATGAAACAGCGGCAATTGAAGGTGCACTCGACTATGATGAAAAAGTAATATATCCATTCGGCTATGGATTGAGTTACACAAGCTTTGAACAAGAAGTTGTTCCGGACAGTTTGAGTTGGGGAGAAGAAACGATCTCGTTTGATGTAAACGTAACCAATACAGGATCAGTAGCGGGTAAAGAAGTCGTGCAAATATACTTCTCCGCACCATACACCGGAAATATTGAACGGTCAGCGGTAGACTTAGCCGCTTTTGACAAAACAGATATCATTGAACCGGGTAATTCCGAAACCGTTACCATTACTTTTGAAATAGAAGATATGGCTGCTTTTGATTATGATAAAGTTTACAGTGAATCCGGTGCATATGTGCTCGAAGCAGGACAATATGAACTTTATTTAATGCATAATTCTCACGAAAAAATTGCTGATATCGGCTCGGAAAACCTTTCGCTAGTCGTTTTTGAAGATGGACGCTCTACAGATGAACAAATTCCAGTCAATCAATTTGATGATCTGGTTACTGGTGAAGGAAGCCTTACAACGTATTTATCAAGAGCTAATGGATTCGAAAATTTAGAAGAAATTGATACAACTGAAACGTATACAGTAACTACTGATGAAGGTACTAAGGAAGTAGAAGGTAAATTAATTGGCGCTGAATTTGTTAACACAATTAATAGTATGAGATATGATGTACCTGCTGAGACGTATGATGAAGCACCAGTAACTGGTGCTAATAATAACAAAGATCTTAACGATTACATTGGTGTTGATTATAATGATGCATCTTGGGAAGAGCTACTCGACCAACTTACAGTCGAAGATCTCGTGGATTTAACGACACTGGGTGGTTACAGGACTGTAGAAATTAATTCTGTAGGGAAACCAGCCACCCTTGATTATGACGGCCCTGCTGCCATTAATAATATGAATATGGCTGCTGAAGGACAATCTGGTATTGCATTTCCAACTGAAGTGATGATTGCTTCGACATGGAATCTAGAACTTGCAGAAGCAATGGGTTCGCATGTTGCTGCTGAAGCAGTTGCATATGGTGTAACTGGCTGGTATGCCCCTGGTGTTAACATTCATCGCACAGCGTTTTCTGGTAGAAACTTTGAATATTATTCTGAAGATGCTTTCTTATCAGGAAAAATGGGTGCCGCTGTTACAAATGGATTTCAAAGCCATGGCGGCTATGTATATATCAAACACTATGCATTAAACGACCAAGAAACAAATCGGACACTTGGTGTTTTGACATGGGCTAATGAGCAAACCATTCGTGAAAACTATTTAAAACCATTTGAAATTGCCGTTAAAGAAGGTGAAGCAGCTGGTGTCATGTCATCCTTTAATAGCATCGGACATACATGGGCTGGTGCAAGTTCAGGTCTTTTAAATGAAGTGCTCCGTAATGAATGGGGCTTCACTGGTATGGTCATCACTGACTTCTACATGATCAATTCCTATCCATATATGATCTATGACTTAGGGATTCGTAATGGCAATGACCTTTATTTAACGGGTGCAGCGCCTCATGGGGCACCTGAAGTAAATACAGAAAGTAATGATACGTTATGGGCAATGCGAGATGCCTCTAAGAACATCTTATATACGGTAGCTAATAGTAATGGTATGGAGAACATTATGAGTAGTGTCATGCCAACCTGGATAAAGGTTACGATTGTTGTTGATATTCTTCTCGTGTTAGGTATAGTTGCTGGGTTTTACTTTATCTTTCGTAAGAGAAATAAGGCTGGCAATGTTGAAGTGAATGCGTCAACGATTTAAAGGTGTTATCTAGGTAAAATATTGCAACAACTCGAATTTGAAGTTTATCACAGATAATCGTCTGTCAACTACCCACCTCAAAATAGGTTAATCGATTGAGTTGGGTGATAACGGACGCTAATATCTCAACTAACCATCAGTGGACGGGTAAGATCGTAGGCTAAAATCACCACATCTTTAAGAAGGATTACAGACTAAGACCGCCACGTCCTGTGGCCACGTCTGCATAACCTACATCCTGTAGCCCTCCGCCCACTGATTGAAGGTTCGAATGTGTAGCAAAAGTAAAAACGAGTTTGGTGGCACTTAATCATCGTGCCACCAATTTCTAAAAAAGAGGGATGTCTATGAAATACAGAGATATAATTAGCGAGATGACGCGAGAAGAAAAAGCCTCTTTGATGTCCGGGAAAGATTTTTGGCAAACGATGGACATAGAAAGATTGGGGATTCCAAGTATTTTTCTAGCCGATGGTCCACATGGTATTCGAAAGCAGGCAGAAGCGGCGGATCACTTAGGCCTTAATGAAAGTATCCCGGCAACTTGTTTTCCAACAGCTGCAACGGTAGCGAATAGTTGGAATGAGAAGCTTGCCATGCAGATGGGTGTTCACCTAGGAAAAGAGGCTGTTGATCAAAAAGTTAATGTGCTATTAGGGCCAGGAATTAACATGAAGAGAAGTCCATTAGCGGGGCGTAATTTTGAATATTTTAGTGAGGATCCGTATTTGGCTGGAAAACTAGCGGCTGGAATGATTAAAGGGATCCAATCACAAGGCATATCGGCTTGTGTCAAACATTTTGCAGTCAACAACCAAGAAGAACGGCGGATGTCGATTGATACCATTGTCGATGAAAGAACCCTTAGGGAAATTTATTTAACGGCATTTGAAATTGCTGTTAAAGAGGGTGAAACAAAGGCTGTTATGTCAGCTTATAATATGTTGAACGGTGAATATACGAACGAAAATCTTCATTTAATGAAAGAGATTTTGCGTGACGAGTGGCATTACGATGGGGTTGTTGTTACAGACTGGGGTGGAAGTAACGATCGGGTTGCTGGTTTAATTGCAGGGAATGAGTTAGAAATGCCTACAGCTGCTGGTGAAACCAATCAAGAAATCGTCACAGCTATTGAGCGTGGGAAAATAAAAGAAGACGTATTAGATCAATGTGTTGATCGGTTACTAGACTTAATTTTCACAACAGAGGAAGCATTTAACCAAGAACCCAAAATGGTTGATAAAACAGCACATCATCAGATGGCACAACTTGTCGCAGAAGAGTCGATTATTCTTTTGAAAAACGAAGCAAATATTCTCCCGCTTCAGCAGGATAAAAAAGTCGCTATCATAGGTGATTTTGCCAAAGAAACAAGATACCAAGGGGCAGGTTCGTCAATTGTTAATCCAACGTTTTTAGATCATCCGTTAGATTTGTTAGAAGAACCTGAACTAAATAGTATTGGTTATGAGCAAGGATTTGATCGCTATGGAAAGCGAAGTGCAAGAAAAATAAATAAAGCCTGTGCATTAGCAAAACAAGCTGATGTTGTGCTATTGTATATCGGTTTGGATGAAGTGACAGAGGCAGAAGGCTTAGATCGCCAAAGTATGGAAATTCCTGCGAATCAGATCGAATTATTGGATGCTTTGTATGAGGTGAATTCAAACATTGTTGTTGTTCTTTCCTGTGGTGCAGCAGTAGAAATGCCATGGATTACTAAGGTAAAAGGATTAGTCCATGCCTATTTAAGTGGTCAGGCAGGGGCAAAAGCTGTTCAAAGAATCATTACAGGGGCAGTCAATCCTTCAGGGAAGCTAGCGGAAACTTATCCCCTTCAATATGAAGATACGCCAGCCTATCATCAATTCCCTGGTAAAGAAGTCAGTGTGGAGTACAGGGAAGGTCCATATATTGGTTATCGTTATTATGATAGAGCTGATGATGTTGATGTTCTTTTCCCGTTCGGTTATGGTTTAAGTTATACAACGTTTGCGTATTCAGATATGCAACTGTCTAAAGACGGCGTTACCCTTAACATTACGAATACAGGTAAAGTGGCCGGTAAAGAAGTGGTTCAATTATATGTGGGCTGTCAGTCGAGAGCGATCTTTAGGCCGGAAAAAGAATTAAAAGGCTTTACAAAAGTCGCCTTAAATGCTGGTGAAACAAAAAAAGTAACTATACGATTTGATGATAAGACGTTTCGATATTTTAATGTGAAAACCAACCAATGGGAGATCGAATCAGCTGATTATAAAATTATGATTGGTGCAGCAAGTGATGATATTCGGTTAGAAGATACTATTTTTGTGGAAGGAACCGAAGCGCCACTTCCTTATAATAAAGATACGCTGCCTACCTATTATTCTGGTAAAGCAAATCAAGTTAGTGTTGAAGAGTTTGAGGCACTACTTGGCCATAAGGTGCCAAATCCTAAATGGGATAGGACCAAGCCACTTGACTATAACGATACCATTGCGCAATGTCAATATGCGAAGGGGCGGTTTGCTCGATTTGTATTTAGACTGATTAAATTTTCTCATAAATTATTATGGAAGTTAGGAAAAAGAGATACAGCAAACTTGATTATGATGTCTGTCTATCATATGCCATTTCGTGGTTATGCACGAATGACAGGTGGTGTAATCAATATGCCGATGGTTGACGGTGTTCTGATGATTGTAAATGGACATTTCTTTAAAGGTGTGCGACATGTGTTAAGAGAAAGAAAAAAGTTGGTAAAATTAAATAAGGATAAGGGTGAATTTAGCACTTCAAAAACTGGGGAAGGAGAGGTATTATGAAAAGAGATAGTATGGAGAAAATTCATTCCTCTTCAGGGATAGCTAATTTTTGGAATAATATGAAAGAGAAATACCCGAATAGTGCACAGTTTTTTGTGTTTTTTATGCTGAGTAATGGAGTCACCGTACTTCAATTGGTATTGATGCCTGTTTTTAGAAATATTTTTGCTCAAACGGCATTAGTGAGCACAAATTTTCAAATTTGGCAGATGGGTACAAATATTGATGGAAATCCATATTATATCTTTGACTTTCCTGCCGGTCCTATTTCTGAAGGTGGTGGCGGAGGTCTCGCCTTTTTTCTAGCGGTACAAATTAGTATTGCGGTTGCACAGATCATTAACTTCTTCGCACAGAGAAGTATAACGTTTAAATCAAACAGTAGTATCTGGAAGGCAGCATTTTGGTATTTTTTCGCTTACATCATTATTACCATCGTTGCGGCAATTGCCTTAGGATTCTATCAAACACCTGTCTACAACTTTTTTATGGACACGTTGGATTGGGGTAGCTTTGGAGAAACGGTAGCAGATGTGATAACGATGATTATTAATAGTGCAATTTCATTTTGGGTGTTTTTCCCTATTTTTAAAATTATCTTTAAACAAGTGCCTGAAGAGCCTAAAAAATAGATAAAGGTTGTGTAAGCATGAAATTGTTATCGGTTGTTATTCCTTGCTATAATTCTCAAGATTATATGAGAGATTGCATTGAATCCCTTTTACCTGGCCGGGAGGATGTAGAACTTCTCATCGTCAATGATGGCTCGGTTGATCAAACGGGGACTATTGCTGATGATTATGCAAACAAATACCCTGATATGATAAATGTCATTCATCAGCGTAATGGCGGTCATGGGGAAGCAGTAAACACAGGGATTCGACATGCGATGGGCTTGTATTTTAAGGTCGTTGATAGTGATGACTGGGTAGATATTCGAGCTTATCTAAAGGTCTTAAAAACATTGCGGAGCTTTGAGGAAGAGGAGTTAACCGTAGATATGCTCATTAGTAATTTTGTCTATGAAAAAGAAGGTGCAAAGTATAAGAAGGTCATGAGATATGATGATGTTCTTCCTGAGGGAAAGATCTTTCGATGGAAAGACATCAAAGATTTTCGCCAAAGTCAATATTTGATGATGCATTCTATTATTTATCGGACACAATTATTAAGAGATTCTGGATTGAAGCTTCCTAAACATACATTCTATGTTGATAATCTCTATGTCTATCAACCATTGCCTTTTGTAAAGAAAATCTATTATTTGAATGTTGATTTTTATCGTTATTTCATTGGGCGAGAAGATCAATCTGTCAATGAAAACATGATGATAAAGCGGATTGATCAACAAATTAAGGTCAATAAACTTATGGTTGAACAAGTAGATTTAAGATTAATTGACGATGTTAAGCTTCAACGCTATATGCTTCATCAATTGGAGATTGTCACTGTTATTTCTGCTATCTTTCTCATTCGCTCAGGAACAAAAGAGAATCTGAACAAGAAAAAGCAATTAATGATATATATTCGAAACAAAGACCCAGAAATGTACCACAATATAAGGTTTGGATTTTTAGGTCATCTGATCAATCTACCAGGTTGGATTGGTCGGAGAATTTCAGTTGGTGCCTATAAAGTGTCTCGAAAAATGATAGGGTTTAATTAGAAACGCCAACCATTTAGCGAGAGCATCATTGATGTTCTCGCTATTTTATATGAATGAAACCAAGGTATTTTTGCATTAGAAAGCATCTGTAAAATCAAATTTTATACATGCGTCAGTCGATAGCACGGATGATTATCTGTGATAAAGTGCTGCATATGTCATCTATTGTGCGACAGGCAGACCTTTATTTGACTGCACGTAAAACCTTCTTCGATCCTAGTGACAGCCAAAGGGCGGTTTTGTTTGGTTGTTTCATTAGTAAACGTTGTGTATAAACATACGATAAGGTTAAAGGGATAACAGCACTGATCCAAGCAAGTGGATTAGCCATGATGGCTCCGTTAAAACCAAAATAATGTGAAAGCGTTAGCGCTCCAAAGATACGTGCCGATAGTTCCATTACACCAGCTAATGTTGGAGCAAAGCTATTTCCCAACCCTTGTATAGTATGTCTAAGTAAAAAGACGAGTGCCAAAAAACTATAAAAAGGAGCTTGAATTTTAAAAAACTGCTCAGTTAGCTCGAGAACAGCTTCATTATAATCATTAACAAAAAAACCGGATAAAAATCGACCGCTGAAAAATAAAAGAATACCTATTACAATGGCATAGCTGAGTGTGATTTTTAAGCCGGCACGCATGCCTTGTTTAATCCGCTCAAATTTTTGTGCACCAAAGTTTTGCGCAGCATAGGTCGACATGGTCACGCCAAAAGCGGGCAGTGGCATAGTAAGTAATTGATCAATTTTACTTGCTGCGGTATAAGCTGCAACTGATAAAGCGCCTAATTGATTAAGTGTGATTTGAACAGCAATTGAACCAACGGCAATAATCGAATACTGAAAGCCATAAGGCAACCCGATCCGTAAATGTTCACTGTACTCGCTCCAATCTAACGTCCAATCTTGTTTGCGGACACGTAAAATACGGACACGTTTTCTTATATATAACAAGCAGAGTAGTGAAGCAATCAGTTGAGAAATAATGGTTGCATAACCAGCACCTGCAACGTTCATGCCAAATCCTAAAATAAATAGATAGTCCAATATAATATTTAAAATAGATGTAACGATTAAAAAGATTAATGGTGTTTGGCTGTCACCAATCGCACGCAAGATATTGGAAAGGAAATTAAAGAAAACGGTTGCGCCAATTCCGGTGAAAATAATCACTAAATAATCATAGGCTTGATCAATAATTTCTGGTGGTGTTTGCATCCATTCCAATATATTACGTGTATTGAGCGTAGCAATAAGCGTAATAATGAGGCTTACAATACCCGTAATAATTATACTAACACCAAGACTTCTACGTAGTGCAGCTTCGTCTTTTTTTCCAAAGCGTTGAGCGGTAATTACAGCTAGTCCAGCGGTAAGGCCGATTGCCATACCTAAAATTAAAAAAGTGATACTACCCGTTGAACCGACGGCAGCTAGTGCGTCCATACCAAGCGTTTGACTAACAATAAAGGTATCAGCCATACTATAAAATTGTTGAAAAATATTTCCGATTAGCATCGGAAGCGTAAAAAAGACAATTAATTTGAACGGATTCCCCGTTGTCATATCTCTCCCCATAGTGTGTCCCTCATATCTTTCTCTTTTGTCTAAATGAATTTTTATCTTCGTTTTTGTGGAACGAGCAACCCTCGTGGTCATAGCTGGCTTGAACTCTTAAAATAAAGGCATGTTTTGAAAACACCTTACCTTAAAAATCATGATTCGTTCAGCATTAGCCGTGATCTCTTTCTTTAAGTGTCAAGTAATCTAAAGTGTTACCCTGTTACCGTTATCTTATATCCTTTGAATAGTATAGTCCTATCGACCAAAAATGCAAGTGGTTTAGGACAAATCATATAGAAAATTTAAATGTGATCTTCTATTATCCCCCTCTATGTTAAAGGGTGATCGTGTAATGGAATCTGTCATATCCTTGCTTGACAGTTACACAACACTGTGATAGAAATTTGTTAAGTTAACGTTTACAGAAAAGTATGACAATCTTGATGTGTTTAGGGCACCCATTAAGTGAAGTTTTGCCAACTGCTTTTGTTTGATAATAAAAAGATGGAGGTGATCGTGTGCAGATTAAGAAGGTTTTAAATAATAATGTGGTAATCACAGAAAATGACAACCATCAAGAAATGGTCGTGATGGGAAAAGGCCTAGCTTTTCAGAAAAAAGCGGGCGATCCGGTAGAAGCGACCAAAGTTGAAAAAACCTTTATATTACAAAATACAGGGACATCTGAAAAGCTTGATCAATTATTGAAATATACCTCTGAAAAATACCTGGACATATCGTCAGAAATTTTGACATATGCTCAATCAAAGTTGCCTTATAAATTAGATGAATATTTATACGTGGCATTGACTGATCACATTAGCTTTGCGATTGCGCGCTATCAACAAGGTATTGATTTGAAAAATAATTTATTGTATGAAGTAAGGAAGTATTATAAAAAAGAATTTGAAATAGGTATCCATGCTTTGGAAATTATTGAAAAGCATACAGACATCCGTTTAGGTGAGGATGAAGCAGGCTCAATAGCATTACACTTAGTCAATAGTCAAATATCTGGTGAAAATATGGAGATCGCTGTACAAGTCACAGATATGGTCAACAGTATTTTAAATATCGTGAAATATTATTATCAAGTAGAGTTGGATGAACGTTCGATTAACTACGAACGGTTTGTTACCCACCTCCGTTATTTCTCAATGCGATTCATCCGAAAAGAGAAATCAGAAGATACTGTCGATGAGTTTTTACATGAACAAGTCCAAAAAAAATACCAAGAAGCTTATGCGTGTACAGAAAGAATTAATATTTATTTGAAAAAGAATTTTAGTTGGTCATTATCGCAAGATGAAAAAGTATATTTAACTGTTCATATTCATCGCGTTACCTATCGGCAAAAAAAACAGTTGTGAAAAAAACATGAAAACGTTTTATTTTTTCATTGACAAGCCTTTGAGTTCGTGTTAACTTTAAGGTGTTAATTAATTAACAGCTATAATTTTATATTTTAAATTTAGGAATGTTACCTAATTGGGCATAACCTGAATCAATTGCGAACGACACTACTCATGTGTGTGTGTCTGTGCAAATTGATTCAGGTTTTTTATTTCTAAAAATGGTTACAGTAAGTAAATAAACGAACAAAAGAGAGGATGTTAATTATGAGTTATGAGCAGTTGGCAAAAGATATTATAGAAAATGTCGGCGGAAAAGAAAACGTTAACAGTGTGGTTCATTGTATTACCCGTCTTCGATTTAAACTAAAGGATGAAAGTAAAGCGAATACAGAAGTGTTAAAAAATATGGAAGGTGTCGTTACCGTTAGAATAAGTGGTGGTCAATATCAAGTCGTGATTGGTAACCATGTTCCTGATGTATACAAAGCAGTCGTGGACGAAGGTGGTTTTCAAGGCCAAGCTTCCGCAGATACAGATGAAGATGGCGAGAAAGGAAGTATTTTTGATCGTTTTATTGACATGATTTCTGGCATTTTCACACCTATTCTTAGTGTGTTAGCTGCTTCGGGTATGATTAAAGGTTTTAATGCGTTATTTATTGCAGTAGGTTGGCTGGAAGAAACAAGTGGAACATATCAAGTCTTGAACGCTACAGGTGATGCGCTGTTTTACTTCTTGCCAATATTACTAGGTTACACAGCGATGAAGAAGTTTGGTGGAACACCGTTCCTCGGCATGGTGATTGCGATGGCACTTGTCTATCCAAGTCTTGAGGGGATTCCTCAAGCGGGTGAACCGTTGTATACATTGTTTGCAGGAACGATGTTTGAATCACCAGTCTATATAGAATTTTTGGGAATTCCGGTTATTTTAATGACCTATTCCATGTCGGTTATTCCAATCATTGTTTCAGCATTGTTTGCAGCAAAAGTTGAAAATTTCTTTAAGAAAATTGTCCCAGATGTTGTTAAAATGTTTCTTGTTCCAATGTTTACGCTACTAATTATTGTCCCATTAACATTTATTGTTATTGGTCCAATTGCAACTTGGGCAAGTCAATTGTTAGGTGAAGTAACAGTATGGGCGTATAGTTTAAGCCCAGTTATTGCAGGGGTATTCCTTGGGGGTCTATGGCTCGTGTTTGTTATGTTTGGTTTACACTGGGGACTTGTTCCGATTGCGATTAATAACTTTGCGGTACATGGTGCAGATTCTGTATTAGCCCTCGTGTTTGCCCATTCCTTTGCATTAGCAGGTGCAATTTTAGCGGTTTGGATTAAATCAAATAATCGAAAAACCAAAACACTTAGTGCGCCAGCCTTTATATCAGCTATTTTTGGTGTTACAGAACCAGGTATGTACGGGATTGCACTACCACTTAAACGGCCGTTTATTTTCACACTTGTTTCATCAGCACTTGGTGGTGCGTTGCTAGGTTTGGTTGGAACGACTGGATATGTTATGGGTGGACTAGGTGTATTTCAAATCCCAAGTTTTATCCCACCAGAAGGAATTGATATGTCAGTTATCGGTGCGTTAATTGCAGCTGCTGGTGGATTTGTTTTAGCATTTTTCTTAACGTATTTCTTTGGCAACATTAATAAAATTGAGGGTACAGACCAACCATCTGGTGATGTTGAAAAAAAGCAAGTAGAGCCTAATAAAGGTCCGGTTCAGGATGAAGTGATTACCAGTCCTTTTGCTGGGCAAGTCAAAACATTAGAGTCTATTGAAGATACAGCTTTCGCTTCCGGTGCAATTGGTAAAGGTGTGGCGATTGAACCATTAGAAAATAAAGTGTTTTCACCGGTAACCGGTATCGTAACAACTTTATTCCCAACTCACCATGCGATTGGCATTATTTCAGATGAAGGTGCAGAAATACTGATCCATGTCGGTATGGATACCGTAAAATTAGAAGGTAAATATTTTACCGCACATGTTGCCCAAGGTGATCGCGTTGAACGTGGCCAGTTATTATTAGAATTTGATGGTGAGCGTATTAAAGAAGAAGGCTATTCATTAACAACACCAGTGATTGTCACAAACCATACGCAATACGACATTTCGTTATCAACAGAACAAAATGTCAAAGTTGAGGATTTATTAATGGAATTGAAGGCAAAATAGTAGAAAAAAAAGAAGGAAACGTGTTTCAATAATAGAAGACGTTTCCTTTCAACATGATTTAATTACTTAACAGGAGGAAGATAAATATGACTTACCAATTTCCAGACGGCTTCTTATGGGGTGGTGCAACTGCTGCTAATCAATTTGAAGGCGCTTATAATGAGGGTGGAAAAGGATTAAATCTGGCAGATGTTTTACCTGGTGGTAAAGAAAGGCTAGCATTACTTTCAAGTACTGGCTTTGATTTTGAGATTGATAAATCAAAATATAGTTACCCAAATCATGAAGGGATTGACTTTTATCATCGTTACAAAGAAGATATTGCTTTGTTTGCTGAGATGGGATTTAAAGTCTTCCGGCTAAGTATTGCTTGGAGTCGTATTTTTCCTAATGGTGATGAAACTGAACCAAATGAAGAGGGGCTTGCTTTTTATGATCGCGTCTTTGATGAGCTTCAGAAATACGGTATTGAACCATTAGTAACCATTGCTCACTACGAAACACCATTACACTTGACTAAGGAATATGGTGGTTGGAGAAATCGTCAATTGGTTGAATTTTTCGACCGTTATGTTGAGACGATATTTACCCGCTACAAAGATAAAGTGAAATATTGGTTAACATTTAATGAAATAAATGGGGCAACGCATATGCCTTTAATGGGTCTTGGCTTCTCTCCGGAAAACGAGAAAACACGCTTGCAAGACAGCTTCCAAGGGCTTCATCATCAATTTTTGGCTAGTGCAAGAGCGGTTAAAAAAGGACATGAAATCATTCCCGATTCACAGATTGGTTGTATGTTACTCTATGCACCCGTCTACAGTTTTGACTCAAATCCAGAAAACGTTATGCATGCACGGCGTGAAGCAGATTTATTTAATTTTTTCTGTGGAGATGTCCAAGTACGTGGTGAATATCCTTACTTTGCCAATCGCTATTTTAAAGAGCATGATATTAAGCTTGATATTAAAGAAGGCGATTTGGCTGAAATTAAAGAAGGAACCGTTGACTTCATTTCATTTAGTTACTACATGTCACGCACCGATAAGAAAGAAAAAACACCAGAAGAAATCGGACAAGGCAATTTAATCGGAGGCGTTAAAAATCCATTCCTAAAAGCAAGTGATTGGGGTTGGGAAATTGATCCAGTCGGCTTGAGAATTGCACTTAATGAATTGTATGGTCGTTATCAAGTGCCATTAATGATTGTTGAAAACGGTCTAGGCGCTTATGATAAAGTTGAAGCGGACGGATCAATTCAAGATGATTACCGGATTGATTATCTTCGTGAGCACATTAAACAAATGGGTGAGGCGATTGAAGATGGTGTCGATCTCATAGGTTATACAAGCTGGGGTTGCATTGATTTAGTCAGTGCATCATCAGGTCAATATTCTAAGCGCTATGGTTTCATTTATGTAGACAAACATGACGATGGTAGTGGAACATTGGAGCGTAAACGCAAAAAATCATTCTACTGGTACAAAGATCTAATTGATTCAAATGGTAAACAATTATAAGTGAAAGCTAAGGTCAGTGAGCATTTGCTCACTGACCTTGTTTGTTTTTCCTCTCAATTAGATATTGAGAGGAAAAAAGCACCCATTCCCGTTCTAAATAAATAGCGCTAGATAACTGTCAGTAAAACGATCATAAATAAAATAGAGAGCTGAGATACATCTATTTAGGACAGCTAAAACGGACGCTAATGCCCTGCTTCACTCAACTAACAACCAAAGGATTACAGACTAAGACCGCCACGTCCTCAAGAAGGGTTACAGACTAAGGGCGCCACGTCCTGTGG
Organism: Amphibacillus cookii; assembly: GCF_016908375.1. Lineage (GTDB taxonomy): Bacteria > Bacillota > Bacilli > Bacillales > Amphibacillaceae > Amphibacillus_C > Amphibacillus_C cookii. Next base: position 279,646 of record NZ_JAFBDS010000003.1, on the reverse strand, counting down.
CAACGTCTGCATGACCTACATCCTATAGCCCTCCGCCCATTAATTGAAGTTTCGTTTTATTGTTTAAAACTAGATTTTTTTGTAAAAACTAACTAGCGATATTAATTTGCGGAGGGGTGCTAAAATGCATAAGTATGGGCGAGGTCTATTTATCATAATGATTGCGATCATTAGTTTATCTGCCTGCACACAAACTAATAATAATGAAAGTAAGTCAACAGATGATCAAGCGGATGTTGAATCACAGGAAACAGTTGAGACGAATGCGTCAGGTGTAGAAGAGGTATTGGTCACATTAATGAATGCGGATGGTAAAACAGTAGCAACAGCAACGCTAACGGAAAAAGCTGAAGGTGGTGTTGGTATTATTCTTGAAGGCGAAGATTTACCACCGGGTGAACTGGCTTTTCATATCCATGAATCAGGTCAATGTGTGCCGCCCGATTTTGAAACGGCTGGAGGTCATTATAACCCGACAGGAAGCAAGCATGGATTTAAACACCCTGAGGGGCCACATGCAGGCGATCTAAAGAATATTACGGTTAATGAAGATGGCACTGTTTATGCAGAAGTTGAAGCACCGATGGTGACACTTAAGCGCGATGGTGAAAACACACTTTTTACTAAAGAGGGGACTTCACTCATTATTCATGCTGGGCCAGATGATTATATTTCACAACCGTCTGGTGATGCAGGAGATCGTATCGCTTGTGGGGTGATTGGGGAGTAACAAGAAATAATTTTGTCCGTTTGAAAAGCAAATGGACTGAGTTAATAAGTTAATAAAAAGAGCAAATTTTGAAAGACGAACACGTTTTGATTTGCCCCCAAAAGTTAGACCTAAAATCTAACTCTTGGGATTCTTTATATGGTGAAAGATAGTTTTGAATTTAAATTAAGCATTGTTAAAGCGTATTTAAATGGTGAAGGAGGTGTAATGCATCTTAAAAGAAATTACAAAAGTGAGCTATTTAAGATCGCGCTAAATAAAAAAAGAATGCATAGATATGCGTTAACAAAAGGAACGGGAGGGAATGATACTAGTCTCTCGTTCCTTTTGTTTTATCATAATTTATTGTTGTTACTAAAAATCAACCTCTGACTAGGGAGAGAAGTGGTTATATAGAATTTTGAGCAACTTTACAACGCATTTGTTAACATATCTGATCGATAGTCCTCTAGATAAAAGGCTATAGACATATTTTTATAAAATGCTTTTATTCCCCATACTTCTCCCTAGACCTAGTAAAGTTTAGCGCGGTTTTTGATCAATTATTTTGCTGAACCTTTGGGCATCCCCAAGATCGTCTTCGTCTCTAGAAATTCCTCAATTCCATAATCGCCCCATTCTCGACCAATTCCTGATTGTTTAAAGCCACCGAATGGTGCGCCAAAGTCCATTTCACCATCATTTATGGTTATTCTCCCGGCCCGGATACTTTTCGCTACCTTTGTAAGTGTGTCTGGATCTTTACCGACAACATAACCAGCAAGTCCATAAATCGTGGTATTAGCAAGCTCAATCGCTTCGTCAAGGTTGTCATAGGTAAACACGGTCATGACCGGTCCAAATATTTCTTCTTGAGCGATTGTGTCATGGTGTTTTAAGTTGGTAAACATCGTGATTTTTGAGTAATGACCTGTCGTTAGTTGATCGGGTTTGCCAGTACCACCAACCATTAAGTCAGCGCCACTATCAATCCCTGTCTGAATGTAGTCTTGCACGGTTTTCCACTGCTTTTCAGATACTTGTGGTCCCATGAATGTGTTCGGGTCTTTTGGATCACCGACTGGATATTCAGGGAGAAGTTTTTTTACCATTTTTGCAAATTGATCATGCATCGATTGCGGAATAAAGATGCGTGTGCCAGCTGTACAAACTTGACCTGTATTAGCAGCAATATTTGCAATGGCTGTTCGGGCAGCGGTTTCTACGTCTGTATCATCGAGAACAATGATCGGTGATTTATCTCCCAATTCAAGGGCAACATTTTTAATATCCTGAGCAGCATTCTCCATGATTTTTGTGCCAACATTGCCTGAACCCGTGAACGAAACAAAATCAATATCTGGATGAGAACTGATTGCATCCCCAATGGTGGAACCTGTTCCGTTTACTAAGTTAAAGACGCCTTTTGGTACACCTGCCTTCTCTAGAACTTCTGTTAAAATGATCGAAGCAAAGGGTGTTTTTGTAGCGGGCTTTAATACCACCGTACTTCCAGCGGCAAACGCACTTGCGAGCTTCGTAGCGACTTGATTGGTTGGGAAGTTCCATGGTGTAATTAAGCCGGCTACGCCAACGGCTTCTTTTTGAATAAATGAGTCTGCCCGATCTTCTGTAAAGGCAAAGTCACGCAGTAGCTTGGCTGTTGCTTTGAAATGATTTAACCCCATTGCATAATATGATAAGTATATTCTGAGGAAGTTTTGCAAAAGGTTATCAAAGTGGACTTAGTGCTTCAAGTGGTGGAGGCGGCGGTTCACGATAAGGGCTTTGATTAACGCTTTAGCGTATTAATCAAGGCTTTAGCAATTAAAGGTGAGCGGTTGTTCCAAACCATAACTTAAAATGAAACATCCCTAGGCTGTTATTAAGAGCGGTACAGGGATGTTTGTTTATATAATTGAAGATACAGTCTAGAATGCAAGTGATCAACTAAATAGAGAGAAAGACAATCACTAAAATTCGCCTTTGTGTTCATAAATAAATGTGCTAGGTATTTATTTACTAGAAAAAACATTAATAAAACGCCTCATATAACTGTTGCACTGCCTGGGCCAATCGCTTTAAAATCCTTGACGCACACCGTTTTTTTCTCCTGTCTTTTCTTGACTAAGATGTTCAATAACAACTGATAAGAAGCTGTAATGTCTTATTAATCTCCAGCTTATATTGTAATTATTTCCACATACTAATTTCCACTAAATTGAAAAATATCAAGCATATCATTCTGTTAATTGTCATAAAATGACTAGTAAATAATATAGTTTAATAAGTGATAATGGGAGGTGAAAAAATGACAAAAGACATATCTAACAAAAACAGATGGGAATCAACATATGCTTCGACAGGGACACCTGTGGCTAGACCGCTTGTCAAAACGGTAGGGTGTACGGCTTGTTGGGCGACAAAGACCGTTTCTCTAACGAAAGCGTGTTGGCCACCACTAAGCCCTGCGAAAGCCACCATATAAAATGGTTTCCTTTATTAAGCATTAATGAAGGCTGATTTAAATGAATGATAGGTAGATTTAGAGGCAGATGATTGTTCATGGCTTTAGCAATCTATGCATAAGATGAAACGGGTATGGGAAGATTGATGCGCCAATCGTCTTCCCTACACGATTAAATGTCAAGGAGGCTTTTATTTTGCAAGCTATTGAAGAACCAGAATACTATATTCACTTACAACCACATAGTGCATTGTTGGTTGAACGAAAGAGTATGTATTATTTTCGTTTAAGTGGTGAAGCGGTAGAAATAGCTTTGTTATTAGCTAAAAATAAATCGGTAGCAAAGACGGCTCAAGTACTCAGTATTATGAAAAAAGAAACGATTAGTGAGCAAGATTTAACGGATCAATTGGCAGCTCACCCAATAACAGAAGCATGGATACATAAGGTTCCCTCTTTCGTGGTCACAGGATCGACTCGATCCTATTTGCCAATTAGTTGTACACTTCAGCTCACAAATGGTTGTAACTTATTTTGTTCTTTTTGTTATTCGTCATCAGGTAGGCGACTTAAAGGTGAGTTAAAGGCTGAGGATTGGATCGCCATTATGCATCGTTTAGCGGCCAATGGAATCAATGATATTACGCTAACAGGTGGTGAAGCTCGGTTAATTAAAGGGTTTAAAGAAATTGTTACAACAGCGAGTTCTTTATTTTCAACGGTAAACCTTTTTTCAAATGGTTTGAATTGGAAGGATGATGAAGTTAATCTCATTTCCAATTTAGCCAATCTTTCCGTGCAAATTAGTATCGATGGTTCACCAAAAATTCATGATCAGTTAAGAGGAAAAGAAGGGGCGTTTGTAGAATCTATAAATACGATAGAGAAACTGTCAAATCATGGTGTGCCGACTTTAGTTGCGATGACCGTTAATCCCAACAATTATCAAACCGTCGCTGAAGTGATTGAATACTGTGTTAATGCTGGTGCTAGTGGGTTTAGAGCTGGCATGACCTTGCCTTTAGGACGAGCAGAACAGTTGGACACGCTCAGTTTATCACAAGAACAATATCAGGACGTGCAAGCTCAATTTTTTGAGGCTAACAAAAAATATCAAGATCAAATCTATCTTCAGGTATGGGATGGCAAAAATAATGAGGGTTGTACGGAATATAGTACGCCAGGCTATCTGCAATGGTACATTAGGGCTGATGGTCTTGTTACACCGTGCCAAATTGAAACAGAAGCATTAGGGCATATACTAGAAGACAGTTTTGAGACATTAGGTCGGCCTGCTAATTTACAGGCTCTACAACAACGGGCTAGAACATGTCGATGTCTCGCAAAAGTTAACTTTCCAGATGAGGTAGATCTTCCTCATTCATTTGCTTAGAAAGGGTGTGATAAAACGGTGATTGAAATGCTTTTGTTTGTGTTAGGTTTAGCATCAATGTTTTTATATTGGCGGTTCAGACCAGCTAGCTATGAATCTTCGCTGTTGCCCGAGAAAAAGGCGGTACATATAGCAACTGATTATATCAACCAGCTGGTAGGGGTGGATGTTAGTAAATGGACATGGTATACAAGTTATTGGTATGACCACAAGTTAATTAACCGAATGCATAAGTTAAATCTATTAGATAAATGGCGACACCTATTATTTGATTGGGGTATCGTAGAAGCGTGGCGCATACGGTTTATTGATCAGGACAACTCAATCGTTATTAATATTAGTGCCAAGGGAGAAGTCACATTCTTAAGTACGACAATCAGAGATGCGGCTATTTATAATGAAGCACATAAAACAATGACATCATCGGCTGATGTCGTCAGTCGAATAAAACATAAGCACAGTTGTATTTGGAATCGAATAGAAGCGACTGGAGCAGGTGAACGGACAGAAGAATTAGCAAATATTAAGCACTACTGGTACATGATTAGTCAAGGTGATCTACGGATGAAAATCACGATCATTTTAGAAGATGGTCGGGTGACGGAAGTAGCTAATGATACAGAGATCAACACAAGTGACATGCAAGCGATTGTTAGAAAAGAGTATCGCGAAACGGCACTTAATTTAAGTGGTTTTATTGGCTCATTAATTGCGGTTACTGTAGCTATTTTTGTTTTAATTAACATCGAACAGGTGATTAATGTCTATACGAGTATTGCTTTAACAGGATTAATGATTTTCTCTATTTTATTAACAGCTGTAGATGATATTAAGTTAAGTCTAATTAACGCCTATGATTCGCGGTTAACCGTCAGGTCAATTTATACAGTTGGGGTCTTATCTGCTTTAGTTGGCATGATTGCTTATGGTTTTCTCATGTTTTTATTATCCTTTGTCGGTTTGAATCTTGCTTATTTAAATGGGAGTATCACCTTTCAAAATAGCATCACACAGTTGTTGGCTGGGATTGGGACAGGCTTTATCTGTTTATCGCTAACAAGTGTGCTGTTTCACTGTTTACAACAACATGGTTTTCTTCGCATAGCTCCTGAATTGTCTTCACGTTCTACGTTTTTATCGGGTTATAAATATAAACAATCAATTAGTATGTCGATACAAAGTGCCTTACTTGAAGAGGTCATCTATCGATTACTCGGCATTTCATTGCTTAGTTTATTCATCAATCAAACCGTTATAGCGATTGTGGTAACCTCGATTTTATGGGCTTTTCTACATCAAGGTCTAGGCTTTTCATCTTCTCTATATCGAGGCTTACAATTAGTGATCATTGGTATGATTCTCGGTGTAGTCTATGTTTACTTCGGATTTTTAGCTGTTTTTGTTGCCCACTTTATTTATAATTTCTTAATGACATCTTTGCCACTCATCGATTATCAAATGAGTAAACGAAAAGTGAAACGCCAGTCTTTAACACCTCTTAGTGAGTCATAATCTGTGTGACGCGCGTTTCGTTAGATTGAATCGATATAAATAGTAATGTAGAGGTGGTTGTATTTATGTTAGATGTAGGCGGCTTAACCAAAGCGTATCGGCAAGGGGAAGGGATTTTTGATATTCATTTTCAAGCTACTTCTGGAACGATTGTAGGCATTATTGGTGCTAATGGTGCTGGGAAAACAACCTTGCTAAGATGCATTGCCGGTTTATTGAAACCGGATGCCGGATCGATTGAGATTGCAGGTAACCAACCGGGTACAGAAGCAGGCAAGTGTTTAACAGCCTTTGTGCCGGATCAGCCCCACCTTTTCCCTTCACTAACGGTAGTTGAGCATATCCAGTTTAAGGCAAAAGCATTTGGTGTACCGAGTGATAAACTCGAGGAATCGGTCGGTCAGGCGTTAGAAGCCGTTGGGTTGTCAGCATATGCAGATCGAACGAGTGGAAGTTTGTCAAAAGGTCAGAAGCAAAAAGTCATGTTAGCATCAGCTTATCAACATCAGGCACAATTATTTGTGTTAGACGAACCAACTAACGGATTAGATATTCCTTCACGTCAATGGTTGGCAAAATGGCTTGTTGACCAGAAAGCAAAGGGGAAGACCATCCTGGTTTCTTCGCACAGTTTAGACTTTATTAAAGATGTTGCCGACAGTTGCTTGATGTTGCGTAAAGGTAAAAGCCAAGGTGTAGATCAAGTCCCGCAAGCTCAAGATGAAAAAATAGCGTGGGGCGATCAAGTCATTCAAAGATTAGGGGGTGCTGTCCAAGTTCATGAATAATATCATTGCATTACAATTAAAACGACAGCGCCGGAAATTCAAACAATGGTCGTTGAAGTCAGGTCACATCATATTATTGATGATGATTGGTTTTTTTTCCATTGCTTGGTTTCAATACAACCTGTTTGTGAAATGGGATACAGTTTATGCATTATGGCAAGGTTGGATTGTGCTTGGGCTATTACTCTGTCATGCTTTTTTTGGTGTGGTGTCAAATCGGCTACCTAGTCATCTGAATGAGATTACCTGGATATATTCGGTTCCCAAGTCAAGCTTTAAGATTATGGTTGCGTTGTTTCTATCAAAGGTTATTCCTAGGCTATCTGTGTGGTTAGCTTCAGCTATCCTTGTAGAGTTAATCATGTTAGTGAATGGATCTTGGCATAATGTGGTGATTAAAGGCCTGATATGTTATTCAATTTTTATCAGCTTTGATCTTCTCTCATTCTCGCTATCTACGATTAGAGGAAGTGCTGTGCCCAGTTTCGTTTGTGTTGGGTTATTAGGATTGGCCCTTATTGGATTTGTGATTGTGTCATACTTCTTGACGTTCGGTGACTATGCACTACGTTTTAATGATGCCTTCATTAAGTTAGGCGAACTGTTAAATGGTCGATTACACCTTATTTCTTTAATGGTTTTACTTACAGTGACTGCTGTGAGCTTAGTGGTCATTCACATGTTTAGTGAAAGAGCGAGCTTTAAAGAACGCCTTGTCTTCGAAGGTGATTTTTGGTCACAGTATCAAGATGTTAATGCCTTGCTTCATATGTCTAACAGAAAAACGATTAGTAATAGTTGGTGGGGCGGGAAGTCTTTAACAAAGACGTATGCCTTTGTTTGGTTTGAATGGTTACTGTTGCGAAAAAGTTATAAAAGTCTTGCTCTGCAAGCAGTTGTAACGGTTGTATTAGCGCTAGCGCTGATTAACATTTCGCCACGCTTCTATTATGTGATTTTCACTTTTGTGATTGTCTCGCACCTATTTGGAGGATTCCTTTCTGGAATGGTTCGGCATTATCACTCAGAGGATCTGTTGACAACGCCTGGTTCACTGTTATTAAAAGTGTTATCTATTGAAGCTGTTGCAATCCTCCCTAATCTTTCCTTGCTGATTGGGCTTCATGTTTTAGCTGCATACACTGATGCACTTCCAACCGTTTCAGCTATTATTTGCTTTCATATCCTGTTTATCATGACAATAGGATTACGCATACTTGTTTTTTTACATTTAATGATTCAAGGTAAGATGTCAGCAAAATTATATTATAAGCAAATGATCGGATGGAGCTTGCTTGCTAGTTTACTGTTCAGTATCATTTATCTGTTTTCGTTAACAGAACGCTTCCAAATGTTGACCATTATTAGTGTCAGTTTAGGTATGTTCTTACTAATTATCACAGCGATTTTTAATAGTAATCATCGCTTAAGTAAAATAATAAAGGAGTAGTGAGTCATGGATAGAACCGTTATTTTAGAGCAATTAAGTGAAAGATTTGGATTGCAAGATGTGAATAAGATAGAAATGATTTATTTCTGGTCGCTAAGCTGTAAGCACTGCAAGCAGATTTTCAATCAACTACACAATCAACACAGTGATTCAATTATAACGATTCATGTCCCTTTATGTGAAGATGATCGCGATATCGATAAGGTTAATCAGTTTATAAATGATCAGGCGATTAAGCTGCCTGTTTATTTTGACCATGATCATGACTTTTTCGCACCGTTTGATTCGATTTATTTACCGACACTGGTTGTACTAGAAAAGGAACAAGACGGTATTTCAAAAATGATTTATATTGATGAAATCGAAGAAAAACTGAAGACAAAGTTAGCTAGTTAACTAATATCGCTTTTCTTGCAACAGTTGAGGATACAGCTTGCTTCTCCTCGCGTTAGCAAAGATTTTAATAAAGAAGTGGAAATGACTAAGGGAAAATGTTAAAGTGCGAAAAGTAAGAAAAATGAACCCATTCGCTGAATGTCAAACGAATGGGTTCATTTTTCTCATTAAAGGAGTATGCTTGATCTTGGTAGATTCATCAAGTTTACTATTTACAGATTCTATTGTTCATCACAGATAACCGTCCGTAAAATAAGCGCTCAAAAAGAGAGTAGAGCTCATCTATTTAGGCGGGAGCTAACGGAGGCCTCTTGATTCACTCAACGACAATCAGTAGGAAAAGAACAAAAAAGCCTACTGATTGAAGGTTTGTTTTATAAAAATAAAGTCGTTTAGTCATTTGACAGATATTCAGACATAAGGCTAGCGGCTTAGGAGAATAAGTGTTAAATTAAATTCATGTGAAAATATTCACTAAATTAAATGAGTGTGCACTTAAGTTCAGGAGGGATTGGCTATGAGAATTGGCGTACCAAAAGAGATTAAAAATAATGAGCGACGCGTGGCGATAACACCGATGGGGGTTAAGCTGTTAACACGCCAAGGTCATCAGGTTGTTATTGAGTCGAGGGCGGGAGAGGGAGCCGGCTTTATCGATGAGCAGTATCAAGAAGCTGGAGCGGTGCTTTCGATGTCGGTAGAAGAAGTGTGGGCAACCGATATGGTGATTAAAGTGAAAGAGCCTCAAGCAAGTGAATATCGATTCTTTAGGGAGGGTTTAATTTTATTTACTTATTTGCATTTAGCTAATGAACCGCTATTAACAGAAGCACTAAGTCAAGCGGGAGTGACAGCAATTGCTTATGAAACAATGGAAGAGGAAGATGGTAGTTTACCGATACTGACTCCAATGAGTGCTGTTGCCGGCCGTTTGTCGGTTCAATTGGGTTCCTATTTTCTACAAAGTCCTCAGGGAGGAGAAGGGATATTTATTGGTGGTGTGCCTGGTGTTGAGAACGGAAAGGTCGTTATTATTGGCGGGGGCGTTGCAGGTCAGAATGCTCTGCAAATAGCAAAAGGACTTGGGGCACATGTAACGATTTTAGATGTAAAACTTAATGTGCTACAAAAAATAGAAGAGGTCTATGGACAAAGTGTCGTCACTTTAATGTCTAATGAAGTAAATATAGCCAAAGTGATTACTGAAGCAGATTTGGTGATAGGTGCTGTCTTAATCCCGGGCTCAAAGGCCCCAACTCTTGTAACTGAAGAGATGGTGAAAACGATGAAACCGGGGTCGGTCATTGTAGATATTGCGATTGATCAAGGTGGAATTTTTGAGACCGTTGATCGAACCACATCACATGACGATCCCATTTATATAAAACATGAGGTATTGCACTATGCGGTTCCGAATATGCCCGGTGCTGTACCGAAAACATCCACGGTAGCATTGACTAATGTAACCCTTCCTTATGCCTTACAGATTGCTAACTTAGGCTTAGTGGAGGCATGTAAACAAAATCGAATGATATATACAGGCATGAATATCTTTAAGGGGCATATAACGAATCAAAATGTTGCACTTGCTTTTGAGAAAGTCGATCGACCATTATCTAAATTACTATAAGGGCATGAGCGGTCGTCACAACAGATGCTCTTTTCATCACGGCTAACCGATCGTAAAACGCTCGCCTTAAATAGAGAACAGCGATCATCTATATAGACGATCGCTAACGTCCTGATTCAATGAACCTTCAATTAGTGGGAGAAGAACGCCCCATACGGATTGAAGGTTTATTACATATGTTTGCAGAAAAATATTTTTACATGGAAGTGGGAAGTTAATAAGTATAACCTCAAACGTGCTAACAGAACGAACGGCTTCGTTAGGCAAGGAAGGGGGAGCATTTCTAGGTTTTTACAATATAAAATAAGTCCCTTTTAATCACCATTAAAATCCCAGTATGGCAGTGCTCAAAATAGGTTGGATAGCTATTCTTATGTTGACACTTCCTTTCTCGTATGCTAATTTTTAGGTAAGATAAAACGGCTAGGACATATGAAGGAGTGAGTGTTTTATGGGTAGAGGAGGAAAGAGCGGAACAAATAAGAGGAGTGGCTCTTTTGGTGGTAATCGAGGTAGTGCTGGGCGAAACCGTGGAGCAAGTAGTTCCACATCGAGTAAGCCGAAAAGCAAAGCAAGCAGCTCTACATCAAGTCAGTCGAAAAGCAAAGCCTCTGCATCTATAAGTTCAGGGAGGAGCAAAGGAAATTCTGCTTCATCCTCTAGTATAGGAAGAGGTAAAAGTGCGAGTACGTCAAGTGCCAGTAAAAACAGGCAATCTGGATCAACCAACAGGGGAAGAGGTAAGGAAACACCTACCAATCCTGGGCGAAATAAAGTCGATACAACTGCTCATGAAAAAAGAAAAGTAGATAAAAAGAAACAGCCTAGTAAAAGTAGCGTGAATACGTTAACACAGAATAATAGAAAGAGAAATGAGACCACATCTAGAAGAGAGGATACGAGAAATCGGTCTTGGTTTGGTAGAAATAGACACCGAGATTATGATTATGGATATTATGATGAGCCTGGTGGCTATTATCGTCCGGTTCGGAGACGACGCTTCTTTTCAAACCGCTACTCAGACCCTTATTACCATCGTGATCAGCATCATCACCATCATCACTCTGATCAGTATCATGAAGGTTCGCAATATAGAGAGGGTTCAGAAAGAAGAGATTATCGTGACGATCGGAGACCACCCCGTCCTCGAAGGCAACGAATGGGGTGCTCAAGAAATGTTGGTATTGTTATTTTAGTACTGCTTGGTCTTGCTGCTGTTTCAATGATTTTCTCAGCGATAACGGATTCTGGCGAAATTACCTCCTCAACAGTTGAGCGAGAACCTTTGCCTTCTGGGGTTGTGGACGAAACAGATTATTTCACGGATCAGCTTGGGTGGATTGATAACCAAACGACAATGCTCAGAGGATTACGACATTTTTATAATGAGACAGGTGTGCAGCCTCATGTTTACATTACCGATCATATAGCTGGTGATGTCGATCCTTCAATGGCTGAGATAGAGGCTTTTTCAAATGAGTTATATGATGAATTATTTACGGATGAAGCCCATTTGTTATTGGTCTTTTTCGAACCGACTCCTGGAGAGTATGTCAAGCACTATGTTGTAGGTACCCAAGCTCGAAGTGTAATCGATACAGAAGCTGGTGATATATTGTTTGATTATGTAGAATATTACTATGAAGATAATATCAGCAATGCAGAATTCTTTAGTCTAGTATTTCAAGATACAGCAAATCGTATCATGGAAGTGACCACGTCACCGTGGATTGATATTGTCACTGCAATTGTTGTGATAGCTATACTAGCTGTGGCATTTGTTTGGTGGAAGCGCCGGCAAGAACAAAAGAAACTAGAGGCAGAACGATTAGAGAAAATGTTAAATACTGATATAGATACTTTTGGTCAATATGAAGCAGAAGACTTGTCAAGCAAATATCAAGATCAAGAAGAGAATAATACAAACCAACCATCATAATATTTTAGGAGGAATTAAACATGTCAATCTTAGCACGATTTCAAGATATTATAAGTTCTAATATTAATGCAGTACTTGATCGTATGGAAAATCCTGAGAAGATGATTGATCAGTATTTACGAAATATGATGAAAGATTTAGCGGAAGTTAAAGAAAATACAGCTAGCGTGATGGCAGAAGAAACAAAAGCAAAACGCCAAGTTGATGATAATGATGCAGAAGTTAAAAAGTATACAGAACTTACCAAAAAAGCACTTACGGCTGGTAATGAAGCAGATGCTCGTGTTTTCTTGAAAAAGAAACAAGAATTAGAGGATATTGGGGTTGGCCTAGCAAAGACATATGCTACCGCACATGAAAATGCCAGTAAAATGCGCCAAATGCATGACAAGCTAGCTTCTGACATTGAAAAACTAAAAGGTCGTCGAGCTATGCTTAAAGCTCAAATCTCAGTAGCGAATACGCAAGAGAAACTTAATGATATGACTAAATCAGCTGGTAAAGCACAGGGAGCCATGTCTTCTTTCCAACGAATGGAAGAAAAAGTAACGCAACAATTAGACGAAGCGAATGCAATGGCATCATTAAATGAGAAACCTGTTGATGAAGCAAAAAGCCTTGAAGAAAAATATGCTTTAGATCAAAGTTCTGCTGCAGTAGAAGATGAACTTGAGCGTTTAAAAGGTGAAATGGGTTTATAAGCGTTTGAATAGTTAGTAGGTGAAGGAGGGAGTGCGCTTCCCTCCTTTTATTTTATTTGAAAAGAAGATAATAATTTAGCTTTAAAGCGATGGTGTTTTTTCTTTGCGGATATTTGTTGTTGCAAATAATAAGTGGATTGAATCAGTCCGTGTGTAGTAATTGCTGAAGCAAAGGCGATCGTACCAAGTTTACCACCGGCATTATCGATAAAAGGTTGGCTATATTTGAAGAGTACGGCAGCAATAAGCGCCACAACAATCATGTATCCTTCATTAGGAATACGTTCATGACTTGACATACCAGCAAAGCTAGCACACATAACCATTAAGGATAAAACATCTTCTGAATGAGCGTGAATCGAGGTTAATAATAAGGTGCCCGAAAGTGAAACGATAGCCGAGCTAAGTACAGGGCTTAGTTTAACACGATGAATGAAAAATGTCGTTAAGACAGCGGCTAGAATAGCATAAAAGATAAGTAGATGAAGAATCTCTTTAGAAGGCATACGCGCATTTAAAGGGTAATAACCTGTTATAAAACTGGTCATTAAGGTGCCAATCAATGCGATTGCTCCAAGTTTACCTCCGAATCCATTAAATAGCGCTTTGGAAAGTATATAAGTGATGCCGGTTAATAGACCGGCAAGTAGAATGCAGAAGAGGTTTGGCAAGAAGGTTGAACAACTCATGCCTACAAACGCACCACAGTACAGGGCGTTTTGGTAATTAGGTAAAAATAGTGCTGAGAACATGCCGACTAAAGCGGCAGCTAAAATCGGACCAAGGTCAAAGTCAATACTCAGGGTATAGGTAATAATTGAACCGATGATTACTAAGCAGACATGTAAGCAATCATCTTTTGTCCACTTCTGCCTCGTTTTAAATACGTGAGGATTGTACGTTAACCATTCCCTTCGTTTTACAAACAGTAAGGGAAAAATTAATAAAGTCATAGGCAATAATAAGATGAATCGACTTCCGTATAAATACATTTCCTTTAGACTAGCAATAAGTAATAAGGTAGTGACAAGGGTTATTCCTACGTAGCTTAAACGAACGCCTCTTATATTCATATAAAAATACCCCCTTTTATATTTTGTAGATAATAAAGCTGTGAAAAAGTTGTTTAGATCGAACTTGTTCTTCTAATTTAATACATATAACCGTCCTTAAAACCCCACCTCAAAATAAAAATAGAGGTCAATTGATTACCGGCCGCTAATGTCCTGTTCCCTCAACACACCTGCAATCAGTGGGTGGATAAGATCGTAGACTAAAACCGCCACATCTTTAAGAAGGATTACAGACTAAGCCCGCCACGTCCTGTGGCAACGTCTGCATGACCTACGTTCTGTAGCCCTCCGCTTGAAGCTTCGTTTATGATAATTTAAAAGTGCACCTGTACATATTTTAACATATTTGAGAATTGACATCCATAATTGTTGTGCGTTTTTAGTGTGCTTTAATACCCGTAAAAATAGCTCTATCTAAATCCCTTGTTCGTATTTTATAATGGAAAAGGCAGGCTCGCGTATTCAATGGATAGAGTAAATAAGAAGGAGGATAAAAATGAATCGATTATACATGAAACAGAAAGTATTTAGTTTAAGTGAACGATTTACCATTAAAGATCAGAATGAAACCGATAAATACTTTGTTGAGGGAAGTTTCTTTAAAATCCCAAAGACGTTTACGATTAAAGATGTTAATGAAAACAAAGTCGCACGAGTAACTAAAAAAATATTTAGCTTTTTACCCAAGTTCTTTGTTGAAGTTGATGGGAAGGAGGAGCTAATGATTCAAAAGCAATTCGCATTCTTTAAAGCGCGATACCGTATTGAAGGGAAAAACATTAGTGTACGAGGTGACTGGTGGGATAAACATTTTGATGTGCTCAGCAGAGACCAAGTTATCGGACATGTTAACGAAAAATGGTTTACATGGGGCGATACTTATGAAATTGATGTAGAAGATGAAAGCTTTGAACAAATCATGATTGCCTTAGTCGTAGCCATTGACTTTGTAAAGCAAGAAGCAAGTTGATCAGCTAATAACCATCGTTAAATGGTCTCTACGTATGAATATAAAGTGAAGTTATCAATCAGCTGACTTTATCAACATTTTAAAAAGAGTGATTGAAATCAATGTTCAATCACTCCAGTTAAGTTATTGGAAGCATGCTGTCGTTAAATCACTGTTGACGCCCATTGCTGCGCGAACACCGTGAGCGGCTGCAACAATTAATTTTGCCGGATTGACAATCGCGCTGTCACCTGCAGCATAAATACCATCAACGTTTGTTCGCCCTAATTGATCAACAACTATGCCACCATCTTGATTCAATTGACAACCCAACTCAACAGCTAATCCATTTGGCTGTTTTGGGTCTGTTGATACGAAGCCACCATTTCTATTCAGTTCTATCCCACTTTTAAAAATAATCTTCTCTAATTGTCCTTTTGCACCAACTAAATTAATAATCTGATCTTTTTGGATTTTGATGCCTTTTTTTTGCAAGCTTTGTTCATCTGCCTTTGGTAAGTTATTGGTTCCATTGGTACAGACGATTAAGTCTTTACTCCAATGGTAAATAAGCTTTGCCATATGTCCTGCATCTTGCTTTTCAGAAATGAATACGAGGGGTTGGTCTCTTAGTTCCCACCCATTGCAATAAGGACAGCTAAATATACTTTCCCCATAGTAATCCTTAATCCCATTTATGTTAGGTAAAGTTTCTTTTAGACCGGTAGCTAAAATAACCTTTTTACTCGTATAGGTTTGTCCATGCGTTGTTTCTAAAGTAAAACAGGTTGAATCGGTTGGCGTGATACTAACGATCGTTTCGTCTTTTCGTTCAATTGATGGATAATTATCAATATCGAGCTGTGCCAAATTTCTGAAGCCTTTAGGTGAAACACCATCCCTAGTAATAAAACCGTGAGAAGCATGGGCTACGAAATTCCTTGGTTGTTTATCATCAAACATTATTGCCTTTCGTCTTGCACGCCCTAACACGAGCGCCGCATTTAATCCGGCTGGTCCACCACCTACAATAATACAGTCGAAAATCATTCACTACACCTCATTTATTATTAATTGGTTCAATACGAGTTGTTGCATATGTATGGGAGCAGTTTTAGTTTGTGTCATTGTTTAAAAGATATACGGGCCGATTATTTTTTCTTGGAAAGACAAGGAAATATAGACTGAACATATTCTATGAGAAGACCGTTACGCAACGGTAATTCGTTATCTATTAATTGTAAGCGCTTTATTTTATAGTGGAATTAACTACAAGAAAGGAGGGGGAAAGATAATGAAGAAAGCTTTAATCATTTGTGCAGGAGGTATGTCTTCATCTTTAATCGCCAAAAAAACCACAGATTATCTGCAAAGTCATGGTCAGAAAATTGAATTGGATGCAACTAGCCAAGCACAAGGAGCTAAGATGATAGAAAAAGATGAGTTTGATCTATATTTGGTCAGCCCACAAACAAAAATGTATTTTAATAGTCTAGAAAAAGCAGCCAATAAAACAGGAAAGCCAATTGTTAATATTCCACCTCAGGCATATGTTCCAATTCTAATGGGCATTGAAAAAATGGCAAAATTAGTTGAAGATAATATCTAAAAAAGGTTGGATGAATGTGCTCAATCAAAAAGAATTATCAATTTTAGATTTTTTCTATCAACACGGTGCTTATTATTTAAAAAGTAAAACGATTGCTCATTATTTAGGTGTAACAGAAAAAACCGCCCGTAAGTATATTAGGCAACTCAATAGCTGGCTTGATGATGAAGTTGCTGAGGTTATATCTGTACCAGGACATGGCTTTATTCTTAAAGTCTATGATCAAAAAGCATTCATCGATTTTTATCAACGAAATAAGCAAGCATTAGAGGAAAAACTAGATATTACGTCAATAGAACAATCTAAAGACCGTCAGTATGTGATTTTAAAAAAGATATTCTTTGAAGATGAAGCTCTTTTTATAGATGAAATTCTCATTGAATTGGCGATTGCCCACTCTACGTTACTCAATGATTTAAAAGATATAAACAGGCAATTAACTCCCTATGATTTATCCTTAAAAACGAGTAAAAAAATAGGGATCTATATTACTGGAGAGGAACAGAAAAAACGTCATTTTATTATGAATTACTTCTTTGTTGAACGTTTGCAAAATAATTTGAGATCTCTTGGTGAAATATCTAAGTTATTAACTACGATTAGTTCAGAAGAAATCTTATTGATTGTGATAGATGAGTGTCGAAGTGCGAATTTGACATTAAGTGATACGGTCATTTTAAATATCGTTACACACATTGCTCTAGCTTTAAAAAGGGTGGAAGAAGGGTATCAAATTAATTTTGATCCCTCTTTTAATCCGGAAAGTAACGTGAATGAATATCAAGCCGCTATCAAAATAGTCAATCGCTTACGGAAGCGGTCATCTCTGGAATTACCTGATGAAGAGATTTATAATATCGCTCTTCATTTAAAAAATAAACGTGCGAAGAGTGATTTTAGTGCAATTGATGCAGAAATACAAACAATAAAAGACAAAATCATCGATGTAATAAGACGAATGGAAATAGAATCTGAGGTGCCCCTTGCTGAAGACCAGATTTTGCTAAATGGGCTAATTGATCATTTTTCACCCTTTTTAACACGCCTGAAAAACAATAATGCCTTAGCTAATCCATTATTGGATGAGATTAAAGCAAAGTATTCAGCTGTGTTTGAATTGACAAAGAAACACTTTTCTGAAATGACAGGCTTAAATCAATTTATGATCTCAGATGATGAGTGGGCATATATTTCTTTACATGTTATTGCAGCAATGGAAAGAAATGTGGCTGAGAAAAAAATGGAGACACTCGTCATTTGTGCGACGGGCTTAGGTAGTTCACAAATGTTAAAAGTGCGATTGGAAAATGAATTTAGATCAAAGTTAAATATTGTTGATGTAATTAGTTATTATCAAATCAATGATTTATCTTTGAAAAACATCGATTTGATTGTATCATCTATTGATTTATCCAATGTTGTTTTTAAGATCCCTGTTGTCAACGTGAGTGTGCTTTTAAATGATAAAGATATTAAAGCCATTAATCAAGTGATAGGCACACATACAAAGATGATGAAGAAAACCAATCCATCATTAGGGGTTGATTCGAAGTGTGTCACTCCATTGGTCGATAGGTACTTTCATTCAGAATTATTTATGATATCGGAACAAGTGACGGATCGAGAAGAAGCGATTGAGTTTTTAATTAATCAGAGCATCAAACTTGACCAGAGTATTAATAAGGCCTTTTTGAAAAGACAGCTTAAACTTAGAGAACGTTTTAGTACTGTTGTATTCTCAGACTACGTAGCTATTCCCCATCCATTAGAGGGTATATGCAATCACCCGTATGTTGCGATCTTAATCACTCCAAACGGGATGAGTTGGGATGAAACACATGAAGATATAAAATTAACCATGCTCATGCTCCCTGACCGCTTAGGGAAGCATCAATTGGATGAGGTGAGTAAAATGCTTTTACCCCTCATTGAAGATGATGATAGACTACATGAGCTTATTAAAGCTAAAGATTTTGCCGGTTTTAGACAGAAACTCATTTTACAATTAACAGAGTGAAGGGGACTTAAAATGGATTCAACAAAAATTCAAGAAATTGCATTTCAAATCATTTTAAATAGTGGTGAAGCACGCACCTTAGTCCATGAAGGATTTAAGGCGATGAGAGAGGCGGATTTTATCGAGGCACGAACGAAACTAGAGCAAGCAAATGACAGTTTAGTTAAAGCGCATAGCATTCAAACCCATTTATTACATGAGTACGCGAATGGTGTAGAAATTAATATAGAGGTGATTATGGTTCATGCTCAAGATCATCTAATGACAACAATGACATTAAGGGAAGTCGCATTAGAAATGATGATCTTGTACCAAAAATTAGAGGGGGAGAGATAACGTGGTAGCTAGAGAAAAGATGGCTCTTAAACATATGAAGTATAATCGCTATATTTTATTACGCTATACGATAGCTGGTTTTTTCTTCGCTAATTTAAACTGGTTTATATTTATGTTACCCAGTCGATCAATTGTGATGGTGATCCCGTTAATTATGCTTTTCTTAGCTTTATTGCCTATACAAGAGTTATTAAAATTATATAGTCAACCAGAGGGGGGCACGCTTAAAAAGACGTCGATTTACTTTGTTGCACAGTTAGTGGTTAATGGATTTTTAATCAGTCTAGCTATTCATTCACTTACGTTTTCAATCACCTTTCCGTTTATGAATGTCAATCTGTATGGTGTATTAGGAACAATAACGGTTTTAATCGTAGGAATGACGCTAAGTTTACTGTGTTTGAAAAAGATAAAAGCTATTCATCTAAATCATGACCGGGGATATAAGCTGTTTCTTAACTTTAAAAAATCAATGAAAGCGAGTGGGTCATATGGGAAGTGAAAATAATAAACTGTTCGGCATGCTAGAAAAATATCTGATGGGACCATTAGGTAAGGTGGCACAATATAAAGTCGTTCGTGGTATTATGGGCGCTGGGATGGCCTCGATCCCCTTTACTATCGTAGGTTCTATGTTTTTAGTCTTTAATGTCTTACCTTTAACCTTTCCATTCTTGGAGAATTTTTTCGATGCATCGTTTTTTAGATTCAGTGATTTATACATGCTAGCTAATGCGACAACCATGGGTTTATTGGCTTTATACTTTAATATTAGTTTAGGTTATGAGTATGCCAAAATCATTGCTGAAGAAGAAGATTTAAATATGAGTGGATTAAATGGTGCGCTTCTATCCATGTTTGCTTTCTTTATGACCATTCCTGAACTGATATTTGAAAATGGCGTGGTGACGCGTGTCAGTGAAATAACAGACGATACAAATATTATTAATGGTTGGCGAATTGGCGCTGATGGTGTTGAGCGTCTAGGTACAGTGGGTATCTTTACCGGAATTATAATGGCGATCATTGCAGTCAATTTATATAAGCTATGTGTAAGTAGGAATTGGGTAATTAAGTTGCCAGAAGAAGTCCCTTCAGGTGTCTCGCGTGCCTTTACAGCATTAATTCCTGCATTTATTGTAGCATTTGTTGTGCTCATTATTAATGGTGTTCTCGTTATCTTTAACACAGACGTATTCCAGATCATTCAAGTGCCGTTTGGTTTTGTAACCAATCTAACTAATACGTGGTTGGGTATTATGGTTATCTATTTTTTAGTACATGCACTATGGTTAGTTGGGATTCATGGGGCCAATATTATTTTTGCTTTAATTACTCCGATTACACTTTCGAATTTAGCAGCAAATGCTGCCGGTGCAAACATTCCGCTAGCTGGTGAGTTTAACAATGCTTATGTTACCGTAGGTGGTTCAGGTGCAACATTAGTCCTTACATTCTTTATTGCTTTTTTAGCACGATCAGAACAATTAAAAGCAATTGGAAAAGCTGCAATGATTCCCGCCCTATTTAATATTAATGAACCGATTATTTTTGGTCTTCCGTTAATTTACAATCCGTTTTTAGCGATTCCATTCTTCTTAGCACCAATGGTCAGTGCATCAATTGCCTATTTTGCAATTACACTTGAATGGATTAACCCGATTATTGCGTTGTTACCTTGGCCATCACCAGTAGGTATTGGCGCATATATTGGTACAGGTGGAGATTGGCGGGCAGCCATTGTAGCATTTATATGTGTGGCGGCGGCTTTCCTTATTTATTATCCATTTATCAAAGCATACGATAAGAAATTAGTGAAAGAAGAACAGGGGATGGCTGCATGATCAAGGTTTCATATCTGTCAACCCATAGATAATTAAGGGATATTTGGCTAACAGCAAACAAGCCCAATATTTGCGCGGTTATCATCATCATGAAATAAAGATTAACAGTCAGGCACATCATCATGCCTGACTGTTATTTCACATGTTTGTTTAATCAATTTCCTGATACCATTAATCCGAATTGGGCAAGTAATGCACTTCCTAAATAGGTACCAATAAATACAAAGACCGCTACAATCGCAACCTTCCAAGATGTTCTTCTTAAATCAACGAGGCGGTCAGCTACTGAAATGCCGGCAAAAGTTAAAATCGGTGTGGTTATCGATAGAAAGTCAACGGCTTGAATAGCGGTTACGAAAAAGTCGAAAAGAAGACACATGACAAGCGAAGTAATGGAAACCCATCCGAGTATAGGGAAATTCTTCAGCACTGCAATATGGGTTTTGTTAAGAAGTTGGGATATCCCAATCCCAATCACAGAGAAGAGCCACAAGCTTGCAAGTCCTGCAATCGTCATGCTATTAACCGGTGTACTCGCTGGATTGAAAACGAGTTTAATACTTTGAGTAAAGAGAATCAGTGTGATGCTTAATAATAGAATGAGTGCGTATTTCACGTATGAAGGTAGCCCTTGTTTTTCGGTCATGATTGATCACCTCTGACTAAGGTTTTATACATAAATCGTTGAAGCGGAACAGCAAGAAAGATCATCGTGAAAGTGCCTAAGAAACTTGTTAACAATTGACTCGCTGCAGCATAAGAGAGAATCGTACTTTCCATTTCAGGTAATCGTGCGACTAATGTTGATGAAGCACCTGTCATCATACTGCTTGATCCAACGCCAGATGCCATCGCTAAAGCTTCTGGTCGTAAGCCAAGATCGAGTAAAATAGGGGCGAAAATACTAAAAAATAATGCGCCGAAAAGTGTACCGATGATATAAATGGATAGTACGCCACGCCCTTCTTTAGATTCTAATGTATACTTCTCTGATATATAAGCGAGCTCTCCCTCTCGTCCAATCCCTAAGGTAGCTCCAATAGCTTCGCGACGAAGTCCAATGAAAACCGCGATAGGTAAACCAATCAGGACTGTTCCTAGATTACCTAAATCTTGAATGATAAAAACCCAGCCTACTTGAAGGATATCATTAATTTGTGGAGCCACATCTGCTCCATATCTCGCCATTAAGGGTAGCATAATAAAGATAAGATACTTACTGGCAAAGCTAACGTTTGCTTTGCTATAAATTTGTTTCATAAACCCTTGCCTGAAAAATTTCATCCCCAATACCATGGTGATTAAAATGGCAAATACAAGTGGCAGCAAAGTAATGGTGATGGCACCGATCGTAATATTTTGGAAGCCAATCCATTCAGCTGTTGTAATAACAAAAAGAACAAATAATAATAAAAAAATTAATTGACGTTTCATCTGTTTATCCCCTTTCCCTTTTCTTAAATTTGATTAATTAACTGTAAATAATCGGTGTAACTCTTTTTATATAATTTGTTTCGATCGATATGACCGTTCATTTCTTGAAGGACCTGATTTAAGAATTTTGGGAAAATTCCGTATATAAATTCAGGATCAATATCAATAAAATCATCACCATGAATCGTACCAGTAAATCCACTATAGCCAATTTGGATGCATGGGATCATGTAAGAGAGATCGCCAATATCACCTGCTGCACTAATTGCATTGTTATTTAATATCGCTTCAATCTGATCGTTTTTATTAAACGCATCTGCGACAAAACTTGATAAATAGCGATCTTGTTTGAAAGGTAAGTATCCCATCTCTGTGTTAATAGCTACTTTACCATTTAAAGCTTGGGCGGAACCATAAGCTGCGTTGTCTAAGCGTTTGGCGACTTCTTGCATGTAAGTGATCGATTGTGTTCGAAGATCCGTACCAACAGTAATTCGATTAGGAATGACATTTGTTGACATATCTGAATCAATAATAATCGGATTGATTCTTACCATTTCTTTTTCATCAAGTTGTTGTCGCGATAGTCCAATCGCAGTATTAAACAATGTGGATATATTATAGGCATTTACAGACGAAAATGGGTCAAAGCCAGCATGTGAAGCCTCTCCTTGGAAATCATATTTCTTGTAAAGGAAACCCGCTAAATCGCAATTTATTTCAATCGTACGTTTTTCAAATTCACCGCCGATCGCATGTACACAAATGGCTGCATCAATATCATCAAATACGCCTAATCGCATCGCTTCTGGTTTTCCGCCGTAATGATGGATTGTTTTTTCATGTCGTAATTGCTCTCTATAGCCTAAATCTAAATATTCTTCGGCCGGAACAAAGATAAAAGATAGTTGATAATCAAATGATTCGTATGCTTTTGTTTGAAAAAGCTCTTGGTATAACGCGAGTGCAATAGCGACTTGGGTATAATGCCCACAGTTATGAGCGGCGCCATTGCTGGGATCCGCTTTAAAGTGTGTCGGTGCATAAACGGCATCAAGCTCAGCAATGAAAGCGATATGAAGTGACTTTGCATCACCTAAACGTGTTCTAAATCCGGTTGTGCTAAAGTACTCCAAATCAATATTGGGGTTTATTTGCTTTAAAAATTTAATAACTGTAGCCTTTGTTTTGGTTTCTTTATAACCTAACTCTGGATTTTGATAAATATCATCTGCTAATTTTTTAATCTGATTGTTATCATTCGATAAAACGATAAGCCCCTCCTTAAGAACATATTGGATGTAAAAACTAATAGTATTATTTATATCATTATTAGACAATTTTCGTCAATGCATTTCACGAACTTTTTTAATCTAATTCTCCATAATGTTCGTTAATATAAGATCCTGCCTATTAACCCATAGAAAAAACGCATCTGCTTTAAATTAGCAAATGCGCTTTGTATTCAGTCATATTAATCATCCATTGAATGACGTTCCCCAACTTGAAAGTCATTGGCATGTCTGAACATGTACTCCACAGTCAGTGGTTTTTGTCCGGTTAGTTTGTTAAAGTCATCAGTAAAGGTATCCATTTTCCCTAATCGAATCGCTTGGGCAAAGGTTACCATCCCTTCTGAGGAGAATGGAGCCTCCGAACCATCTTTGAATGTTCCGTCAGTTGTTCGAGGGACGCCCATCGCATCAAAAATCTGATAGTTTTCTTCATCGGTAATTTCTTTATACGTCACATGATGTCCAGTTACTTTGTTGCCGATCGCAATAAACGCTGTCATTGTCATTAGTTCTGGTCCATTGATATTAAGGATAGCTTCATGATAGTCTGTTGCAGCGAGTGCGTGGGCAACCGCTTTTGCGCAATCTTTTCGTGAAATATAAGCCATTTTTCCATCGCCTTGACTATTTTTTAGTACGCCGTCCCCTTTGGCATAGGTGAAGTAATTTGTAATCATTGCTTCGGCATACTGTGAGTTACGCAAGAAAATATAATCTAATCCAATATGTTTAATATAATCTTCAGTGTAAATGTGATCAATTTTTTCCACGCTTGGATTCGATTGATCGGCAGCATTAACAAGAGACGTATAAATGATCTGCTTAACACCAGCAGCTTTGGCAGCATCGACAACATTTTTGTGAGCCTGTTGCCGTTTTTGACCAACGAAAGGCATGGAAATAAGAGCGAGCTTGTCCGCTTCAGAAAATGCTTCTTTTAGCCCGTCAATTTGATTGAAATTGGTCACGTGTGTTTCAATCCCTTGTTTTGCAAAAAATTTTAACGCTTCAGGATTATATCCACATAAGATCACTTGATCCTTATTAACGATTTTCAATAAATCCTCTGCAGCTTGTCTTCCCAAATTGCCATCCACACCGGTTAATAGTAATTTACCCATTCTTTGTTCACCCTTTCACATTTGTTACTCATAGTATATGTGAAAAAATGCACAAAATCTAATAGAAAAAACAAATGACCTATTGCGAAAACCAATGATGAATGGCTTTAATAAGGTGTTTTAAAGCTGGATCTGTATTTTCTTTTAAATACCCTATTTGAATTTGGTAGGTATGATGAGTGTCTTTAATGGCGATTAGTCGTATGTCTTCTTTTGGATAGTTTAATAAATAATTATCTGGTAAGAAGCCAATGACATTGTCGGTGACAATATGGAAAAGCTCGGTTTCTACATCCTCAACGGTATGCACGATATGAGGTTGGTAACCGTCTTCGATGGCATGTTGAATCATTAAGTCATAAGAGTTACCAATAGTATTTGAATTTAACATAATTAAAGGATGCTGATAAAGTTCAGCTTTCGTCAGTGTTTCATGGTGGAAAAGCGGATGATTGCGACTAACAACGGCACAGTAATTACCGCTATATAGTGGGCAGGTCGCAACCTTTTCTTTTCCGTAAAACTCGGAATTAACCGAAATAGCAAGATCATAAAGCCCCTTTTCGAGAAAGGTAGCAATATCTTTTAAAGGGACTTTATTTAGTTTAAGCTCGATGTTTGGATGCTTTTGTTTAAAGCTTGGGATAAACTGAAGTACGCCTTGAATATCTGTTAACGTGGCATACTCAATATTAAGCACATGACGCTGATCGTATTGGAGCTGATTGATTTTTTCCTTCATATGGTTGTATTGCTTCCAAAGTATGTTTGCTTCATTATAAAATACCCAACCGGCTTGGGTTGGCTCAATGGGTATCTGATTCCGATCAATTAACTTTACCCCAAATGTTTTTTCGAGTGAAGCGATTTGCTGACTAATAGTGGTTTGTGAGACATAATTGAGTTTTGCCGTTTCCGTGAAATTTCGACATTTGACAAGATCAATAAAATACTTAATTTTTTCTATATGCATGGCATCACGCGCCTTTCTATGTGCAGGGTTGACTGACACAAATCAATCACAAGTGAAACGCAAAATCATACGAATATTAGTCTTCACTCTTCTCGCCAAACACCTCTGGAATCATAGTAAACCCATCAATGACAGTATCTTCTTCAACCTCAATCATTAAATAACGTTTGCCACTAAAGTGAATCTGTTTAACGAAACGTAAATCTTCTGGACTAACCGCAACATTAGCTACCTTTGTATTAATTTTAATCGATTTTGAGTTATATTTGGGTACAATATGCTTTGCTTTTAGCTCGTATTGATCATTATCAACAACATTTTGGAATGCCGTCTGAAGCTTCTCATGATCAACGGTTTCAATGCCACTGTGCTTTAACACCTGTTCAACGTCTTTATAGTCTAATTTAGGTGTGTCGTCTTCTGCTTCGTTTTCTTCAACGATACGGTGAACTTCTTGATAGACATTCGCGAGCGTTGAGGTGTTCAGTTGATGCCCAACTGCATCTCTGACAATCTCTTCAAAGATAATTTTATCTTCTTGAGCCGTGGTGGATTCCTCCGCATTAAGAACGTCGTTAATAAAGTCTGGATCGGGTTCGTTTGCCTTCGGTGCGGAGTAAAGAATGTGATTGACATCTGATGCTTGGTCGATAAAGCAAGGGAACAAAAATCCACCAATCGGTGCTTTTAAGTTGATAATTGGATCAACAATCACATTGTATTTAAACTGTTTTTCAACATAATCAAATAACAATTCTTTTTTAGGATCTTGTGTCTTATTAATGGTGCAAAGGATAAAGTTATGCGAATAGACCGCGTCACGGTCACTTTCTTCAGTCTCATCATTACGTTTTTTGATTGGTTTTAAATAGTCTCCTTTGATAAAGGTGACAACAATATCCATGTCATATTCACGCTCATTCAACATCTTTTCTACAAGCTTAAGCATCTGTTCTTGCCAATGCCCCCCCTCGTTAGCAAGTAAGGCTTGATGCAAGATCAGTTGACTGGAATCTTCTAAATCGGCTTGGAATTTCAACTCAAATAGTTTTTCATCTAGTGAACCGGTTAATACTTTTTTAAAATTAGCTAAAAACAATTCTTGTTCGTCTTGGTCAAGGATTGAAAAAGGTCGACTTACCTGGTGATAAATTTCACTAGATTCTTTCATAATATATACATTGAAAATTTCACTAATATGTAGTAAATCATTTTCTCGTTTAAACTGTTTGCGTATGTGGGCAATATCTTTTTTATTCATTATTCTCTCCTCCTACGTTATTTGATCTTATCATATTTAGTAGTTAACAGGTAATGAAAATGTAAGAGGGAGTGATTGGTGCGCTAATCTTATAAAAAATTTAAAAGACGCTGGGACAAAAGAGTAACTAGATAAGAAAAATCCGAACATTAATGTCTGATACATATAGCGCTTCGGTAAAACACTTCGCTTTCAGTGGATCCTCAGCTCGTGCTATTCCCACAGGATAAGGAAAGCCTCGTCGGTCATACATCGCACGAAGAAAATCGTTCTTTATTTTCAAGGAGTCTACGTGTTTTTCCTACGCTTTGTTCAGAATGTTCGGATACGCCATTTCATTATTTAGTTATCTCCCAACCTCTTTGATTACGTTGTAGCAGTTAGTTGAGCTTCTTGTAGTACACCATCTTTCATTTCAAACACTTGATCACAATATTTAATTAAGCGGGTGTCATGCGTCACCATGATGGTTGCTTTGTTTTTCTTTTTTGTTTCTTGCGCAAGGATTTCAACAACTTGATAAGCTTTATCTGTGTCTAAACTCGCGGTAGGTTCATCTGCCAATATAATCGTTGGATCATTATACAAGGCACGGGCGATAGCCGCACGTTGGCGCTGCCCGCCTGAGATACCGCTCGGGTATTTATTTTGTAAATCCTCAATGTCTAACTGTTCGAGCAATGTCACTATCTCTTCTCTATTAACGTTACCTTTATCAACGCGATCAACTAATTGAAGCTGTTGTTTAATCGTTAGAAAAGGGACAAGATTTGAAGCTTGTAATATAAATCCGATTTCAGATAATCTAATCTGCGCGCGTTTCTTTTCAGATTCTGTACTAAAACGCTGCCCATTGATTTTAACTTCACCATGAGAAGGTGCTTGTAGTCCACCGGCTATCGTAAGAAATGTACTTTTCCCTGAACCAGAAGGACCAATAATAGCGACAAATTGTCCTCTGTCAATTGAAAAATTGGTTGGCTGTAAAGCTTTTACTGTTTTATCACCGTCTTTAAAGGCCCGATCTACATTTATAAATTCTATAGCTTTCATATGTTTACCTCCTTGTTAACTAATCGCTTTCAATGGGTCAATCTTTACAATGGTTCGTACGGAAAATAGTGCACCTAGGATAGCAATGCCAATCATGAGCATACTGACAACAATTAAAAAAAGTTCATTGCTTCTAAAGGGTACTGCTGCTGGTAGTAATAGAGCCGTTCCAAGTGTTGCTAGCAGTCCAACAAGAACGCCGATCAAACTTAGTAAAAATGTTTGTGCAATAACTGATTTTGAGATGTAGCCACTGGAAATCCCCTGTGCCTTCATGACCCCGAATATGTTTATCTTTTGCATGGTTAAGACGTAAATAAATATACCAATAACAATTGCGGCAATGACAATGAGAAAGCTAATCATGAACACAAAAGTTAGGAGTTGAGCATTGTAACCAGGCAAATCATTGATAAAGTCACCAATCGAAATCAATTCTAATTGATCATTATCGATCGTTACCTGATCTAATTCATCTGTCTCACTTCTGACAACAATCGCACTAATTGCTAGCTCACTATCGTCTGAGACAGGCTCACCAAAACGAACCTCTTGGAAAGCTTCGATTGTTGTATATAGAACAGGTGCTACACTTAATTTAGCATCTTCCATAAAACCAACAATTTCAAACGCTTGTTCACCGCCAACTAGTGTAATTGAGTCGTTTAAATTTAGACCGTTTTCTTCTTTTAAACTGATATCTGCGACAACTTCTCCATTGCTTTCAACTAAGCGTCCTTCTACGACATCGGGCGTTAAAAACTGTTCGGTATCAATGCCTAGAAATCGAACATCAAGGCGATCCTCACCTGAATCTTCTTGGTCTTTTTCAATGACAGCGGGGGTTTGACCTAAGATTGCTTTTTCATCTGCTTGTATATTGTCAAGCTCCTCAGCAGAAAAAAGTGACATGTTAAAATTTCCATTTGCCTCTTCTGGTAATATAATGCCATCAGCATCCCAGCTGTCAATCGCTGTCCGATTTTCTTGGGCAAGCCCATAAGCTAATCCAGTTAAAAAAAACACGAGGTATGAAATAAGGAATAAGACTCCGATGATCAGTAAATACCTAACTTTTGAATACTTTATTTCGTTCCAAGCCAAAAACATTAGCGATCGCCCCTTCGAAGAACTTTTGTATTTGCGGATAGTAAGATAACTAGCACCCAATCGTGTGGTACACACTTATGATACCTTGTTAATCGATTGTATTATAGCTGAGATTTAAGCTATTCCCACTTTGTAAGGAGTATAAACATGGGACAATATAGAAAGAGACAGGGTGTTTATCACAGCTAACCGTCCGTAAAACCCCCTCAAAATAGAGAACAGAGGTCAATCGATTGAGGTGGGTGAACTAATCATCAGTGGGCGAAGAACAAAAGCGCCCGCTGATGGAAGGTTCGTTTATTGCGTTCTGTCTATGCTTTCTTAGAAAAGAAATCGTAGACTGATTTAGGATCGTTGAATGTGACTGTGGGGGTAAGTGTAGAATTTGGGACTTGACGATTTCGATGATTAAACCAAGCCACATGCCACCCCGCTCGTTTAGCGCCATGAACATCATTGGGGTAAGAGTCACCAATATACCAGCATTCGGAAGGTTTGGATGTTAAATGACATTCAACATAGTTGAAGACATCGGGATTTGGTTTAGCGATGCCGATAGCGCCAGATATGAAAAAATGCTTTGGACTGATCCATTGTTTCAGGTTAAGTTGTTCGATCTTCATTGTTTGATGATCAGCATTACCGTTTGTCAATACACCTAATTGTACATTTTGATGACTTAACTGATCAAGCAACTGCTTGATTTCAGGGAATAAGGTAATTTGCCTTTGGTATTTTAAATAATTTTGCTGAAAGCTTATGGCTTGCTCAGTTGTTATCTGAATATCAAAATCGAGACAGGCTTGTTGAATCCGATAAATCTGCAAGTCCAGTGTTGACCATTCACCCCGCTGTTCTTGTTCAAAGATTTGATCACTATATTTGCGACTCGCTAAATAGAGTTCGTGAATGAAAGGTTTGTCTAAATTAATATGTAATGTTTCATTAACTGCTTTTTCAAAAGGTAATAATTGATCATATAGTGTGTCGTCTACATCAAAAATAAGTGTTTTCATCTGTTAATTTTACTCCTTTTGCTCATCATAAAAATGTCATAACTGGTGAATTTCTCTTGCGATCGATTCAATGATAAAAACAACGGGCACTTGTGTGGTGATGTTCGTTTCCTGAAAAAATTCTTCAGTAATATAGTAAGAGATATTAATATCAGAAATTTTTGCAAGGGTAGAGAGTTTGTTATTTGTAATGCTGATCACTTTACTCCCTTCTTGCTTCAGTTGATTTAACTGTGACAAGGTAAATGGGTTTTCACCTGAGACGGACAAGGCGATCGTAACACTATTTTGTCTAAGTTTGGAATGGATTGGATATGAAAAATCTTTAATGTGAGTTGAAAATTTACCTAGTCCTGAAAAATAACGAGCACCATATTCAGCGAGAATGCCAGAACTGCCGTTACCAATAAAAATGACATTATCCGCTTGCAAGATGAGTTTAGCTGCTTCAGTGATTTGCTGATCTCGATCGGTGTTTAAAGTTCGCTCGAAAAATTCTAACATAGCGTGCTGACTACTTTTTATTGATGTTTTTTTATTCTTCTTTAATTCCATTTTCAACTTAGCTTTGAACTCCGAATACCCTTCGCAGTTTAATTTTCGACAAAATCGTAGAATCGTAGCCGTTGACACATGTGTGGCATCTGCGAGTTCTCTAATCCGCATGTAAGCAACCTTTTCACTATTTTGACAAATGTAATTGTAAATCGATGTCTCTAAATCATTGAATGATGCAATTATTTCACTGGAAAACATAGCATTCTCCTCATTTCTCTCACGTCAATTGGTAGCTTGATTATAGCATATAAACGTTATAAAACACAGCGTTACAAATTTGTTACAAGTGACGAATGTTGTGATATCGAACAGGTTATGCAACATCACTATACAAATTAGATGGCCCCTTATATCCTAGAAGTACAGCGTTTTAATTATATATATAGCATGTAAACATAAAATGAGGAGGTAATATTTAATGGCAAAAAGTCGTTTTCCAAAAGGTTTCCTATGGGGCGGTGCTACAGCGGCTAATCAGGTCGAAGGTGCCTTTGATAAGGATGGTAAAGGCCTTTCTATTTTTGATATGGTCACATTCGTCCCGAAAGAAGAGCGTGGCGATATTGAAATGGATGTAAAAAGTGAAGAAGAGCTAGCGTCTTTATTGGCTGGCGAGAAGGGTGATAATTTCCCCAAGCGTCGTGGTGTTGACTTCTATCATCGCTATAAAGAAGATATAGCATTATTTGCTGAAATGGGCTTTAAAACATACCGATTGTCGATATCATGGCCGCGTATTTTTCCAAACGGTGATGATGCTGAACCGAACGAAGCAGGTTTGGCCTTTTATGATAAGGTGTTTGATGAATTATTGAAACATGGCATTGAACCATTGGTGACCATTTCACATTACGAAATGCCGCTTAACCTTGTACAAAAATATAATGGTTGGGAAGACCGCCGTCTGATTGAGTTCTTTGTTCGTTATGCAGAGACCCTTTTTAATCGTTATAAAGATAAAGTAAAACTATGGCTGACATTTAATGAGATTAATATCTCGACTATTTCTCCATATATTGGTAGTGGCATGTTGGTTGAACGATTAACCAATCGTGAACAATCGATTTATCAAGCATTACATCATCAATTCGTTGCGAGTGCGCTTGCGGTGAAAGCTTGTCATCAGATTATTCCGGAAGCGAAGATCGGTTGTATGCTTGCACGTATGGAAGTATATCCTGAAACTTGTCATCCAGATGATGTGTTAGCAGCATTAGAAGCAGATCAAAAGAATTTATTTTTCACTGATGTTCAAGTCCGGGGTGCATATCCGAATTTTATGTTAGATTATTTTAAAAAGAATAACATTAACATTGAGATGCAACCAGGAGATCAAGAGATATTAGCAGCCCATCCCGTTGATTTCCTATCATTTAGTTATTACATGTCAATGGTGGAAAGTGGATCACCTGTGAAGAAAAAAGAGAAAGGGAACTTCTTTAGTGGTGTGAAGAATCCTTATCTAGAAGCCTCAGATTGGGGTTGGCAAATCGATCCAAAAGGGCTGCGCATTACATTGAAAAAAATGTATGATCGCTATCAAGTGCCTTTATTTATAGTGGAGAATGGACTTGGTGCATACGATACCGTTGAGGAGGATGGGACAATAAATGATGACTATCGGATAGATTACCTCCGTGCTCATATTGATCAAATGGGTCATGCGATCGAAGACGGTGTTGATTTGATGGGGTATACAAGTTGGGGTTGTATTGATTTGATCTCTGCGAGTACCTCGGAAATGTCCAAACGTTATGGATTTATCTATGTCGATCAAGATGATTATGGTAATGGAACACTAGAGCGTAAGAAGAAAAAATCATTTGATTGGTATAAGAAAGTTATTGAAACAAATGGAGCAGACTTAACATAATGAAGAGCCTCATCCTTTAATCGGGGATGAGGCTTTTTGTATTTTGGTATTCGAGCGATCGGATGCTGTATTCGAGCGAAAATCTCGGTTTACGAGCGAAAGTACGGTGCATTCGAGCGAAAATCTCGGTTTGCGAGCGAAAGTACACTGCATTCGAGCGAAATTTTCACTTTACGAGCGATCGCATATTAACTTTATTTTTCGTAAATAATCATTGCAAGCAACTCATAAATCAAGTATGATACGTAATAATTCAATCGATTTAATCGGATTATTTATGTGAAGGGGGAGCGCATCGTGGCGGGAGTAGAAGCTGTAATTGCTTTAGAAATTAGGGAACAGGAAACTGAAGTGATGGAATGGCGACGGTATTTACACCAACATCCTGAACTATCTTTTCAAGAGAAAGAAACAGCAGCATTTATTGAAGAGAAGTTACAAGGTTTTGGATTAGAGGTACAAACGGGTATCGGAGGTTATGGTATGGTGGCGAGGTTAGTTGGGCATCAACCCGGACCAACCATTGCATTTCGAGCGGATTTTGATGCCTTACCTATTGAAGACGAAAAACAAGTGGCTTATCGATCGAAAGTTAAAGGTGTGATGCATGCTTGCGGTCATGATGGTCATACTGCAGCGTTATTAGGATTAGCCAAAGCATTAACAAATTATAAGGACCAATTAAAAGGTGGCGTTGTTTTTATTTTTCAACCGGCAGAAGAGACACCGCCAGGCGGTGCAAAGGCGATGCTAGAACATGATCTTTTAAAAGGTGTCGATTATGTATTTGCTGCTCATTTAGCGTCAGATTTGCCAGTTGGTCAATTAGCGATTGGTCCAGGTTATAAGATGGCGGCTGTTGATAAATTTAAGGTTACGATTAAAGGGAAAGGGGGCCATGGCGCCCGACCTCAGGATTCTAATGACCCGATAGTGATTGGGAGTGATGTGGTTAATGGTTTACAAAAAATCGTAAGTCGTCGCGTAGATCCGTTACAATCAGCCGTAGTCACTATAGGTGTGTTTCAAGCTGGGCATGCCTTTAATGTCATTCCTGACCAAGCGATACTCGAAGGGACCGTGCGTAGCTTTGATCAAACTGTTCGAACAATGATTGAACAGCAAATTCGCTCGATGGTAGCTGGTATTGGGTCAGCCTATCAAGCAGATATCAGCATTGATTATCTAAACGGCTACCCGGCGTTAAACAATGATCGGCAAACGACAGAGCAAGTCACCGATATTTTTAAAGATTACTTTTCTAGTGAGCGGGTTGTCGCGTTTGACCCGATGATGGGGGCTGAAGATTTCTCCTACTTTTTATTAGAAAAGCCGGGCACATACTTTAGAGTGGGTTCAAAAAGTAGCGAGGCTACAGGATATCCACATCATCATCCGTTGTTTGACTTTGATGAACGCGCATTAACTGTCATTCAAGAAGCACTATTGGCCATAGCAAAACACTATTTATTTGAATGAAGCTCAGTTAAGAAGTAAACTCACATGATCTCATGTGAGTTTTTGCTTATTGTTACCTGTTAAGAAAGTACAACATTAATCCTAAGTATAAGAAAAATGGCTCAACATAGCTTAGCTCAGATATGGATATTAATTTTAGTTTGACTATCGTTAATCAAGTTGTAAGTAGGACAACGAGAGAGTGACAACTCGATAAATTCTTCAATATCTATATCTTCCTTAACCGTCAATG
Organism: Amphibacillus cookii; assembly: GCF_016908375.1. Taxonomy (GTDB): domain Bacteria; phylum Bacillota; class Bacilli; order Bacillales; family Amphibacillaceae; genus Amphibacillus_C; species Amphibacillus_C cookii. Next base: position 245,428 of record NZ_JAFBDS010000003.1, on the reverse strand, counting down.
TAATATAAAGGTCAACAGTAAGGAAATAGGGTTGTACATTCGCTGTTCCTAACATACCGCGACGATCACTCGTTGCTTCTGAATCAATAGTAAGCGATTGAATGGTCAGTTGGCGTTCTTTGGCGACCATTTCCATAACAATCATTAGACAGCCATTTAATGAACTGAGTAAGTACTCGGTTGGTGTAGCTGCTTTGTTTTCTCCGCCTAAGGCGTGAGGAATATCAATCAAAAAATTAAAATTTCTTATCGTATGTTGGTTTTGGTAAGCTGTCGTACGCGTGCTGTTTGCTTTAATCGTACGAATGTTGTTTGCCATCATCTATGTTCACTCCTTCTTGTTTAAGTCTAATTTTTTTGTTGCTTAAAATCAAAATTTTAAGTCGTCAGAGCTGAAATTTTTTCTGGCTTTGAGGAAAATATGTTAAGATGAACTTGGTTATTTGGGAAAGCGGAGGGTTTTTATGGATATGATAAAAAAAATACCAAGGAAGCGACTTGTATTCTTGTTTATATTAAGTACCGTATTGATTAGTTCGATTTATTTTGTTTATCACAATCACGCTTTTTACCAAGATCCCATTGTTCAAGTAACTAAAGTGACAATCATTGACGAACAAAAAGTCAGCGATGGGCAAGGAAATACGGATATTATTTATACGCAAGCGATTGAGGGCAAGTTGAAAAATAGCCCTCAAAAAGATGAGCGCGTTTATTTGGAAAATGAATTTAGTCAATCACGTGTTTATCACCCAGAGTTTCAAGAGGGGGATGACGTGTTTGTTACAATAGATCAGGTACAAGAGGGGGATGACCTAACTGGAAGTATTATCGATGCTAAACGCGATCATTATTTGCTGTTAGTATGTTGGTTTTTTATACTAGTCTTGATCGCTGTTGGTCGCCGTCAAGGATTATTTGCTGTGATCAGTTTAGTCGTTAATGCGGTTCTGCTCAGTTTAGCTTTAGATGTGTATATTGCTACAGCTGATATAACGCTGCTTTTCATTATGAGCCTTGTGGTTATTGTCATGACCGCTTTATCATTAGTGTTGGTGAGTGGACTTACACACCAAACCTATGCAGCGATTATAGCAACTTTGATAGGAACATTTTCCTTGCTTTTTATTACGATATTAGTTTTAGCAATGACTAATGCTGAGGGTTTGCGGTTTGAAGAGATGGAATTTCTAACACGACCGCCTGAGGCTGTTTTTATGGCAGGTGTTTTAGTGGGCGCACTTGGAGCTGTTATGGACGTTGCGGTTACCATTTCATCATCATTATTTAGTCTTTATGAAAAAAATCATCAGATTTCTGATCATGATCTAAAGCAATCAGGAATTGAAATAGGCAAAGATATTATGGGAACGATGACAAATATTTTGTTTTTTGCTTATGTTAGTGGAACGATCCCTACCTTGTTAATTTATTTTATGAATGGTGCACCGCTAGGATTCACGTTATCACTAAACCTATCACTAGAGTTAACAAGAGCATTGGCGGGCGGGATTGGTATTGTTTTAGCCATTCCGATTGGGTTATATACGACCATCTTTTTTATTAATCGAAAGCGGGCGAGTGTATGAACGCATTAGTCATTTTAACAATTATTTTATTTTCCTTAATGACACTAATTGGTGGCAAAAAAGGGGTCCGTTCATTTATAGCTTTGTTTATTAACTTCTTAGTGTTGTTAATAACCGTATTGATTATGACGGATTCAAATGCAAGTCCAGTTGTTTTAACGGTTATTGCTTGCGCCTTAATTAGTGCTGTTACCTTATTCTTTATTAATGAGTCAAATGCCAAAACAAAAACAGCATTTGTTTCCACCATTATAACAACCGTCCTTTTGCTATTATTTATCCAGTTTGTCACCGATCGGGTCATGGTACAAGGTTTTGGTGATGAAGAGGTTGAAGGTTTAACGATTTATTCCTTCTATTTAGGTATTGATTTTTTACAGGTAGCGACATCAGTTGTGATTATGAGCACGATTGGAGCGGTAACCGATGAAGCTATTTCAATTAGTTCGCCTATGTTTGAGATTCACCGTCATCATCCAACGATTAGTATGAAAGCCTTGTTTCAGGCAGGAATGCGCATTGGCAAGGACTTATTAGGAACGAGTGCAAATACGTTATTTTTTGCTTTTTTTGGTGGTTATTTAGCATTGCTTGTGCGTTATAAGGATTTGTCTTATACTTTTGGTCAAATTATTAATTCAAAAGTCTTTAGTGCTCAAATGATTACCATTTTTTGTGCAGGCATTGGGGTTGCACTTATTATTCCGGTAACGGCCGCCATCACATCCTATGTATTAGTTAAAAAATCACCCGCTCATAAAAGTTCGAAAAGTTAAGTCAGTAAACTTAACAGCTATTTGGGTTGCCACTAGCGTATTAAACGAAGGTGCGTATATTAATACTTTATCGGAGGCACTTGAGGCTGTCCTTGATTTTTTAGTGAGATTTGTAGATCATGATTAATATTGATCGAAGCAAAGAAGACAGACTTAAGCTCTGTAATGCCTAGTTTCGTTAGTTGGTCTAATAGCCATTTTTCATCTACTTTTACAAACTTCAATATATCACGTTCAATGACACCGTCCATAATAATCGGATAGGCTTCGCTGGCTTGTCCTCCCCCTTTTTTTAGAACGCTCAAATTACCATTAGGTTCGATAATCGCGGTTTCTACTTCACCAATATCAAATATATCTTTTTCGCGAAGCATCTGAAGAATATTATCAATCGTATACTTAATACTTTTTACGTGGGCATAAATAAATTTACCCTCGTGGATGATAACGGTGGGCTCAAAGGTAAGCATTTGATTCAATTTCCTGTTCGCTAATTTCCTGTTCGCAATAAGACGCTGGAAACCTGCAATCGCTAAGACAGCAACAGCTGTAGGGAGGTGGTCAATGTCGGGGTCGGCAATGTCTGCACCAACGATCGAACCGAGCACTATGATAATGATAAAGTCGAAAACAGGCAATTGCCCAATGGCGCGCTTCCCCATAAATAAAACAACCGCTAACAATAAAGGGATAATCGTCAATATTCGTCCGATCACTAGTCCAATATCACTGATTACTGTCATTTTTTTCATCCTTTGCGTTCATTTTAAATTAGCTTAACCGAAGACCATAACCTTCATTCGAGGAAAAGTGTATATTTTAAAAATGTTAGTTTACAAATTAAGCTGTTGAAAAATCGGTTAGCTTTATTTATCAACAGCTTAATTTGTCCGTAAACCGCCCGCCACTCAACGCCCGCTGATTGAAGGTTCGTTTTATCTTTACTAAATAACCGGAAATGTTTGAATGTAGCGAGGGTTGGTATAATAGGGTGGTCGTCTACCAATTAAACGCATTGGCCATGTATAGGGATTATCATTATATCGCATTTGGACGGTTTGATCCGAATGATCGAGTAACAATAGTTGAACGCCAGAGTATTGATAGGGATTCATTTTCTTTCCTCCTTTTTTATCACAGATAACCGTCCGTAAACCGCCTAACTCAAAATAGAGATTGGAGTTAAATCTATTTAGGTATGCGGTAACGGAGGCTCATGTCCTGATTCACTCAACGCTTAATCGGGGGTAAAGGACAAAACCCCCTACAGATAGAAATTTCGTTTTATTATAAGTTATGCAACCTGAATGATTTTGTTCTATGATCTATGTTAATGATTTATCACGGATAACCGTCCGTAAAACCCCCCGATAGAAATTTCGTTTTATTGAAAACGTGATCGTTGTAAAAGGGTGTTTCGTATTAATCGCATAGGCACCTTTTTTACATATAAACATAATTTAACATAGTGATAAAAATAAGGAGGTTTGCCTAATGTATCAGAGGGACAAAGACGAAAAGGAAAAAGAACAAGAACAAGTCTATCCTATTTATCCATATTTCGGAACGATAACAAAGTATGAAGATATACCATTAAGTGCGCCTGAACAGAGACAACTTCGTCAACCAGGTGTGGAAAAATTAATGGAACCAAAGCCGATTATAGACAACCCAAATTACATTGGCAGTGGTAAGTTAAAAGGAAAAGTAGCGCTTATTACGGGGGGAGATAGTGGGATTGGAGCAGCAGTGGCTATTGCATTTGCAAAAGAAGGAGCAAATGTAGCGATAGCATATTTGGATGAACATGAAGATGCCAACCGTACAAAAAGGGAGGTCGAAGAACGGGGTCGAAACTGTCTATTATTACCAGGTGATTTGAGAAAAAAAGAGCAGAGTGAACGGATAGTCGAGGATACGGTCGCCACATTTGGAGCACTAGATATTTTGGTTAATCATGTTGGTATTCAATTTCGACAACCGAGTTTAATAAATATAACCGATGAACAGTTCGATGATACCCTTAAAGTGAATGTTTATTCTCCATTCTATACGACACGTACGGCGATTCGACATTTAAAGGCAGGCAGCTCAATTATTAATACAGCTTCTATTGTTGCATATGCTGGTGAAGCACAAATGATTGATTATACAGCCACTAAAGCAGCTAATATTGGTTTTACGCGCGCGCTTGCGATGAATCTTATTGAAGACGGAATCCGCGTCAATGCAGTTGCACCTGGACGTATTTGGACACCATTAATTCCAGCTAGCTTTCCAGCAGACGATGTCGCCATTTTTGGATCACAAAATCCAATGAAAAGAATGGCACAGCCATTTGAAATGGCACCTTCCTATGTTTTCCTAGCTTCTGATGACTCTAGATTTATGACGGGGCAAACCTTACATCCTAATGGTGGGGAACGTACATCTTCATAAAAATAAGTATCCATCGCCTAAATCATAAGGCACTGGATACTTTTTACTATAAATGATTAAATCTTTCAGTTGTTGATCTTGAATAAGGATATAATGGCTTCGTTTGCTGTTTGATCATTAATCCTAATCGAATAGTGAAGAGAATGCCAGCTGAGTGGAGCTTTAATTTTATCACAGATAACCGTCCGTAAAACGTCCACCTCAAAAAAGAGAACAGAGGTAAATCTATTGAGGTGGGTGATAACGGACGCTAATGTCCTGATTCACTCAACGAACCATTAATGGGTGGGTAAGATCGTAGACTAAAACCACCATATCTTTAAGAAGGATTACAGACTAAGATCGCCACGTCCTGTGGCCACGTCTGCATGACCTACATCCTGTAGCCCTCTGCCCACGGATTGAAGGTTCGTTTTATCTTGCTAGGCGAGAAGACTCCCACCTCAAGGAATGAGAAGGGCATAGCCCAATGAGTAGGTGGGAGATGAATCGCCTTCGGACAAGGGATAGCTTCAACCATCTCGATTGTCCGACTGTTCGAGTGCACGTGCTATAACCGAAAGATAGCTTGGGTACGCGTGCTTAAATTCTTTTGTTTCTTGCGTCTCCTCCCTAAAATGATGTATCCGCCATGCAAAATAGGGTATAATGGATGGATCATCATAACAGAAGGGAGTGAAAGCTTTGCTCGTCAACAAAGCCTATAAATTCCGTATCTATCCAACGAACGAACAGGAAAGACAGATTGCGAAAACAATCGGCTGTTCTCGTTTTGTCTTTAATCATTTTTTAGCTAAATGGAATGATACGTACAAAGAAACGGGGAAAGGACTGACGTATCGTGCTTGTTCCGCTCAACTACCGCAGCTAAAGCAAGAATTAAGCTGGTTAAAAGAAGTAGACAGCATTGCGATCCAATCCTCCCTTAAAAACCTTGCAGATTCCTTCTCCAGATTCTTTAAGAAGCAGAATGGCAAACCTCGTTTTAAATCGAAGAAAAACCATGTTCAATCCTATACAACGAAGCAGACAAACGGAAATATCTCGATTGTAGGTAACCAAATCAAACTACCGAAACTTGGACTCGTTCGCTTTGCTAAAAGTCGTGAAGTAAAAGGACAAGTTCTCCGTGCCACCATCAGACGCAACCCGAGTGGAAAATATTTCATATCCATTCTTGCTAAAACAGACATACAACCCTTAGAGAAAACAGAAGCAGCTATCGGCATCGACTTAGGTATTACGGATTTTGCGATTCTTTCTGATGGTCAAAAGGTAGATAATCATCGGTTCACCACTAAAATGGAAAAGAAATTAAAACGAGAACAACGAAAACTTTCCAGACGTGCCCTGCATGCGAAAAACAACGGGGTTGACCTTCTTGGTGCCAAAAACTATCAGAAGCAAAAACGTAAAGTTGCGAGATTACATGAACAAGTGATGAATCAACGTGCCGACTTCCTTAACAAGTTAAGTACAGACATCATCAAAAACCACGATGTGATCTGTATCGAAGATTTGCACATAAAAGGAATATTGCGTAACCATAAACTAGCAAAATCTATCTCTGACGTATCATGGTCTAGCTTGGTCACGAAATTACAGTACAAAGCCGATTGGTACGGTAAAACGATCGTGAAAATAAGTAGATGGTTTCCATCTAGTCAGCTATGCTCTGAGTGTGGACATCACGATGGTAAGAAATCTCTTGACATAAGGGGTTGGACTTGTCCTGCTTGTCAAACGCACCACGATCGAGATGTCAATGCTAGCAAAAATATTCTAACGGAAGGCTTACGAATCGTAGCTTTAGCATAAAGAAACTTCCATGATCGAACCGTAGGGACTACGGGGATAGCTTGGTATAGAAGAGAAACCTCTGTTAGTAAAGAAATACGCTAACAAGTACGCTCTGTTCCCAAGAATCTCCCACTTCAATCAGACCGCAAGGTTGATAAGTGGGAGTAGTTCAAAGGTTGATTTTAGTTTATTGATAAAGAGAATATCGTTTGTTATAGGGCGATTTTAAATGGGCTGATGACTCCAATTTGCAAAGTAAAGTAAATAATAGTATATTTAAATCGTAATCATTACTATTTGAGAAAAGAGGTAGAAAAATGTTAGCTAAAGGTAAGCAAATTCCCGTAACGATATTGACAGGTTATCTAGGTGCTGGTAAAACCACGTTATTAAATAGAATTCTTGCAGAAAAACACAATCAAAAAGTAGCCGTTATTGTAAATGAATATGGAGAGGTAGGAATAGATAACCAGCTTGTTATTAATTCTGATGAAGAGATTATTGAAATGAACAATGGTTGTATCTGCTGTACAGTTAGAGGTGATTTAGTCAACATCCTTCGCACGTTAGTTTTTGCTAAAGAAGAGAATCAAGTTCACTTTGACCGTGTGGTGATTGAAACAACGGGTTTAGCAGACCCAGCTCCAGTTGCGCAAACTTTTCTAATCGATCAAGATTTGGCTGAGCAATTTATCATTGATAGTATTGTGACGGTTGTTGATGGCAAACATATTTCTCGTCACTTAGATGTGAAAGATGAAGCTCAAGAGCAAATAGCTTTTGCCGATGTGATTCTTCTGAATAAGCTAGATTTACTGCAAAAGCGAGAACAACTTCAATTAGAGGAACGGATAAACATGATTAACCCTACTGCAAAATGGTTATTCGCGGAGTATTGTGATATAGCTATCGATGATATATTGAATATCCAATCCTTTAATTTGAAGGATAAACTAAGAATTCATCCACACTTACTAGAAGATCATCACCACCATCATCATGATGATCATATCAAATCAATAGCGTTTGTTGAAGAACAACCACTTGATCAATTAAAGCTAGATCGTTGGATGAGTTGGCTAATCCAAGAAAAAGGAGAAGATCTTTTAAGGTACAAAGGTATATTAAATATTGATGGTGTAGAAGAACGTGTGATTTTCCAAGGTATACATATGCTTTTTGCCGGAAAAAAAGATCGAAAATGGCGTGATGGAGAAGTTAGAAGGAGTCAATTCATTTTTATTGGCAAACAACTAGATAGAGAAGCTCTCATTAAACAATTTGAACAATGTCTTGCGTGATTGAATAGAAATTTAAAAGTATGATATTAACATTAATCACATATCAAAAGACGATAGTGCAAAACATCAAAAATAATTTGTTGTTTTAACCTAGTCTCCTATAATAGAATAAAGAATAAAGAGTTGACTTTATCTAAGGAGGCTACAAATTATGCGGCATGTGCCAAACATATTATCGCTTTTACGTATTGTAATGGCCACCTTATTGCTGATAGCTTTTCAGTATCCAGTTATCTTCAGCTTCATGTTTATTATCATTGGATTAACAGACATATTTGACGGTTATCTAGCTCGCCGACTTAACTGTGAGAGTAATTATGGAGCAAGACTCGATTCTATTGGGGACTTTATCTTCTTTATGGTGGTGTGTTTCTTTGCCATATATACTGACTTAATAAGTACATGGCTTTATTACTTTATTGTAATGCTTGTGATCATTCGTTTAATTAATCTAGTTGTTACGCGAATAAAATATAAGCAATTTATTTTTGTTCATACATTCCTAAATAAACTAAGTGGTGCCTTTTTTTATTTGGCTTTTTTAGCACTCTACATTCTGGACAGTGAATGGATCGCTTGGCTTGCTTGCCTTATTGCCTTTTTATCAGCCATTGAAGAATTAATGATAACAATAGCCCATAGTGATATTAACTTAAATCGCAAGGGCCTTATTCAAGATGTTATGAACAATAGGAAAAAGGATGGACGAGTGAATAAATAATGTTTCGTTCTAGCCATTCTTAGTTGAACAAATTTTATCACTATAGGAGGACTTAGGCACGTAAGGTTAAGGTTCGATTATTTTAGTAGTAAAACGCCGATATGATAGTCATGTCGGCGTTTTTTTATTGGACAAACCTAATTACTAATCCCGCATCACTTCAATGGGGGCACATAAGGCACAGTCCCAAATCTTTTTGTCACAAATGCTTTGTAGTGATAGTTAGTTTCGAATCAGGTAATCAAAGGCACCTAAAGAAGCAGTTGCACCAGATCCCATTGATACAATAATTTGTTTATATGGGGTATCTGTACAGTCGCCTGCAGCAAATACGCCTGGTAAGCTTGTTTGACCATGCTTATCAATTACAATTTCACCCATGCGATTACGTTCGACGGTATCACCTAGCCAATCGGTGTTAGGAACGAGACCGATTTGAACGAAGACACCAGCGAGTTCAATATGAACCTCGTCATTTGTATCTCGATCTACATAAGTGATCCCATTGACTGTCTCATCACCTGTAATTTCTGTAGTCTGAGCGTTTAATATAACCGTGACGTTAGGCAGGCTATGAAGACGTTCTTGTAAGACTGCATCAGCCTTTAATTCTGGCAAGAACTCAAGTACGGTTACGTGCTTCACGATACCAGCTAAATCAATAGCTGCTTCTACACCAGAGTTACCTCCGCCAATAACGGCGACGTCCTTGCCTTCAAATAATGGGCCATCACAGTGTGGACAGTAAGCGACACCTTTATTTTTGAACTCGGCTTCGCCTGGCACACCGATATTTCGCCAGCGTGCACCTGTTGAAATAATAACAGACTTACTTTGTAGGGTAGCCCCATTATTAAGTTCAACTTCAAATAAGTCTTTCTTTTCGAGTTTTGTAGCTTGCAAGCTCTTCATGATATCAACGTCATAGTCATTGACATGTCCTTCTACACTTGCCATTAATTTAGGTCCTTCAGTATAAGATGTACTAATGAAATTCTCAATACCTAATGTATCCATCACCTGACCACCAAAACGGTCTGCGACTAGGCCGGTGCGAATCCCTTTACGCGCTGCATAGATTGCTGCACTGGCCCCGCCAGGACCACCACCGACAACGAGCACATCAAATGGATCTTTCTCACTGATTACACTTGCATCAGGGCCGGATCCTACTTTGGCTAGAATGTCATCAAGTGTCATACGTCCTGATTCCATGAACTCTCCATTTAGATAAACGGATGGAACGGCCATGATGTTTTTACTTTCAACTTCATCTTTAAATGCCGCCCCATCAACCATTGTATGGGTGATGTTAGGATTTAATACACTCATAATGTTCAAAGCTTGCACAACATCAGGGCAGTTATGACAAGACAAACTAACATAAGTCGTAAAATGATACTCGCCATCAATAGCTTTAATTTGTTCAATTTGGCTATCTTCAATTTTAGGTGCGCGACCACTTACTTGCAGTAAAGCCATTACAAGTGAGGTGAATTCATGACCAAGGGGAACACCGGCGAAAGTAACGCCGGTTTCCTCACCTTTACGACTAATACTAAAGCTTGGTGTACGCTCCAATTTAGTCTCTTCAACGGTAATCATTGAAGACATTGATGAAATTTCATCAACAAGCTCTTTTGTTTCTGTAGAAAATTTATCATCACCAAGACTTACTTTAATAACAATATCATTTTCCAAGAGCTCCATATATTGATTAAGCTGTTGTTTAATCTCTTGTTCCAACATAATTATCAAGCTCCTTAAATTTTGCCGACGATATCTAGGCTAGGCTTAAGTGTTTCTTGTCCTTCTTCCCATTTTGCAGGACAAACTTCACCTGGATTCTTGCGTACATATTGAGCTGCTTTTACTTTATTAATAATTGTACTTGCATCACGGCCGATTCCACCTGCGTTAATTTCAACCGTTTGAATAACACCGTCTGGATCAATTAAGAATGTACCACGATCAGCCAATCCACTTTCTTCATCTAAAACATCAAAGTTACGAGAAATCGTTTGAGATGGGTCACCAATCATAATATATTCAATTGAACTTACAGCTGTTGAATGCTCATGCCATGCTTTGTGCACAAAGTGCGTGTCTGTAGACACACCATATACTTCAACATCTAATTTTTTAAGTTCATCATATTCTTTTTGTAGATCTTCTAATTCAGTCGGGCAAACGAATGAAAAATCTGCCGGATAAAAACAAACCACACTCCACTTACCTTTGAAATTTTCTTCTGTAACTTCAAAGAAATCTTTACCTGCTTGAAATGCTTGTGCTGCGAATGGTTGTACTTCTGTTCCAATAAGAGACATAAACTGTCGTCCTCCTTAAATTTTTTTAATAGAATGTATTGCTAAGCACTTATTGACTTAAGTTATTAACAATAATAATTCTAATTCGATATAAGTTATTATAAAGTATCCATTTTATTTGTCAAGGATTATGATTAGAAATGAATAGCAATGAAAAAGACTGTTATTTCAATAGTGTATAACAGAATCGCTTAAATATACATGTAAAGAATTTTAGTAGATTGCTGATGGAAGATTTCTCTTTTTATTATCGTTTAAATTAATTTATTTGATAACCGTCAACAAAATTACTAATTCATACTGATGTTTTGACAAAAGGGATTGGCGAAAAAAGTAAAATGAGGGCTGGTTATCCCGTTGTGGTTATTAGTACCTATTAAGGAGTAATACGTGAAGGTAAGGGCGAAATCATTATTAAATCAGGCTGTGAAATGTAAAAAATATAACAGTCATCTGTTTTCGGATGACACCTGTTAGGTTAAAAAGAAATGGGTCTTTTGTCATATTTTATAAAAAATATTCAATTAATAGATATATTTACCGATAATTGTCGATATAAAGGGAGTATCTATTTTAGATTTCCTCCACTTCTATGTGACTTTAGTTGTGGGGTATCTAAAAACTATTTATCTATAAGGAGGTGAAGAATATGGCGAACTTGGCAACATACATTGCAGAAGCTGTAAAACAGCAAGGCTGTGAAAAAGTTTTTGGTATCCCGGGAAAACCACTCGTCCCATTGATTAGTGCAATTGAACAACAAGGTTTAGATTTTGTCTTGGCTCGTCATGAAGGCGGAGCTGGTTTTATGGCTACTGGGTATGCCTTGCAAAATCATACACTAGGTGTAGCTGTAGGGACATCGGGACCAGGCGGTACGAATTTACTAACTGCTGCTGGCCAGGCAAAAGCCTTTCACGCACCTGTATTGTTTATTACCGGTCACCCCCCTTTACAAGATGAAGGAAAAGCATTAGGGCAAGATTCAAGCTTTTTTGGAACGGATTTAGTTCAGTTGTTTAAGCCGCTTACTAAATTTAGTGCCAGGATAGACGATGTTAAGTTGTTAAAGAGCTATTTACAACATGCGTTGCAGAATGCTTTAACCGGTGATAAAGGTCCAGTTCATTTATCAATTCCGATGGATGTATTAATGGCCGAAGTTTCGGATGTTGAAGTACCCAATTGGGAGATTGATGATAGCACGATTTCTGGACATCTAAGTCTCGTTAAAGACAAATTAATTGAAGCCAAACGACCACTTTTATTACTAGGGAAAGGTGTTCATATTGCAAATGCATATCATCCTGTTCAGAAATTTGCAGAAACATGGCAAATTCCTGTTATGACAACACCGGGGGGAAAGGGTGCTTTTCTTACTAATCATCCACTATCTTTAGGTAGTTTTGGATTAGGTGGAACAACAGCCTCAGAAGCGTATCTTAAAGAAGGTGTCGATGTCATGATTGTAGTTGGATCAAAGCTTTCTGATATGTCGACGGCTGGATTAAGTGAAGATTTATACCCTAAAGCGATTATTCAGTTTGATACTGACCCTACCTTTATTGGTAAAAGTCTTCCGGTAGAGACTTTGTTTATTAAAGGTGATGCGCGAGAAAATCTCTTACAGTTAAATCAGAATTTTCAACCTGCACAAAAGTTGAGCGAACGTGATCTAACAAAATATTGGTTGGATGAACAGAAGCTGAGAGACACGGTCAAAAATAACTTTGAACGCGCAGAACGACTATCTACCGCCTCTGTTATGTTGAAACTAAGAGAGCTTTTGCCTGCTGAGACGATTGTTTTTGGTGATGATGGCAGTCATACGTTTTATGGAATTAAGTATTTCGATATTGTGAAGCATGGCACCTTCTATTTTGATGATGTTTTTGGTGCGATGGGGCATGGGTTAGGTCTTGCCATTGGTGCTAAAATAGCAAAACCACAAGATCCGATTGTATGCTTGGTTGGTGATGGCTGTTTAATGATGCACGGCATGGAACTATCGACGGCTGTTGATCAAGGAGCAAATGTGCTTTTTATTGTTCTAAATAACGGTATGCTTGACATGGTTGATAAGGGAATGAAACGAATGACTGGTGGCAAGTCAATCGGTGTGCAATATGCCTTTGGTATTGATGCAACACAATTTGCAGCGTCTTTAGGTGCGAATAGTACGCGTTGTAAGACACTAGATGATCTGACAATAGCAGTAGAACAAGGGTTATCCGCTCAAGGCCCAACAGTCATTGAAGTGTTAACATGGCAGGATGAAGTTCCCCCTACGTTAAAACGCAGTTAATCAAAAGAGGGTGAGATAATGGATAAACGAGAAATGGGATGGAAAAAAATAGAGGAATTAGCTGGCCAATCTGGCATTGATTCAATGAAGGCAGTAGAAGAATTTTCTCCTCGGTTAGCCAAATTGGCATTAGAGTTTGGTTATGGCGATGTTTATGCAGATGATCAACTTGATTTGAAGCAACGGGCATTGGTGACCTTGTCTTCATTGATTACTCAAGGTGATCCTGGAAGAGGTTTAGCCTATCATTTCCGTGCAGCATTAAATGTTGGTTTAAGGCAGGAGCAAATATTAGAGGTTATCAATCATTGTAGTGCCTATGCTGGTTTTCCAAAATCAATCCATGCTCTACATATCTTTAAAGATGTACTTTCACAAGATGAAACAACAAACTAGGAGGAAAATAAAATGGCAAAATACGAAACGAAAGAGTATAAAGATGTATTCTATTTTAAATATAATGAAATGGCAACAACAGTAGAAGAGGCAAAACAGCAATCTGATGTGGTGAGACAAGCTTTACAGAAGCCCCATATTAAGAAATTCTTAAACGACAATAGTGCGATTCAAGCTGTGGCAAAGCCTGAAGTTAATCAGGTTTGGGGACAGCTTATGCAAGATATAGCTAAACATGTCGAGAAGAATGCTACTGTAGCTCCCAATGTGACATTAAAAATGCAGTTAAATCGACTATCAAGAGGTGCCGGTACACATAATACGGTAAAAGCCTTTACTAGTTTAGACGAAGCGTTAAAATTCCTAGATGTTCCAGATATGACTTTATAATAAAATGGGGCGAATATAATTATGAATGTAAAGGAAAAAAAATTACTGACAGAAGATCATGGGTTTATGATAAAGATGATATCCATTGCTTTTATAGCTGTAATTGTGCCAATTGTAGCGTTAACGCTAATCAATACATTATTTGTTTTTAGCTTAACGAGTTGGATTTATTGGTTGACGGTTATCGCTGTGATTGCAATTGTGATGCTTGGCTCGTTTGTTTATGCGCGTGAGATGGTCAAATCTATGCAACCATCAGAACGAGAAGTAGTGACCCCTATTGAGAGTCAGTCGACAGATGAAGGGATAAAAGATCTAGCTGGACAAGCAGATTCTATTTCAGCGCAGTTGATGTCAACAACGAGTGAAACGAGTCATGCGGTTAATGAGATATCCACAACGATGCAAGATATGGCTGCTGGAGCAGATGCACAAGCCAATGAAATTCATGACATTAATCAAACATCAGGTCAAATATTTTTCAGTCTACAAGAGGTAGGGGAAAGTATTAAATTTGTTTCAGAAACATCACATCAAGCGATCGATCAAACAAAAAACGGTGATCAAGCGGTTGAAAAAATTACGAAGCAAATGGACTTAATTGGAAACCAAGTTAAAGAGTCGATTGAGGTCGTTCACCAACTGGATCAAAAGACAGACCAAGTTAATGATATTCTTTCACTAATAACAGATATTTCTAATCAAACCAACTTACTTGCGCTGAATGCAGCTATTGAAGCTGCTCGTGCAGGCGAGCATGGCAAGGGCTTTTCTGTTGTAGCCGACGAAGTTCGCAAGTTAGCAGAGCAAACAAATGGTGCAACGAGCAAAACACAAGTTCTTATTCAAGAGATACAAGCTGGTACGTCACAAGTTATCGATGTCATTACTGAGAGTGCAAACTCGATTAAGAGTGGTGTATCGTTAAATGATGATGTGAAACAGGTGTTCCAAGATATTGCGATGAACGTTGATGAAGTGGATGAATTTGTGCAAGATTTAAACACGGCGATTACTGATGTGACAACAAATATGAATCAAGTTCACAAATCTATCGAAACGGTATCAAATACAGTTAATGATTCTAATGGAAACATTGAGAATATCGTTGCTGTTATTGAGCAATTGAATGCATCGATGCAGGAAATTTCTAGTTCTGCTAATATTTTATCTGGTGTGGCAAGTGATTTAAACCAACACATACAGTAATGGGTACCTTGAATAACTTAAGATAATGGTATCAAAGTTGTAATAGAAACAGGAAGAAGCGTTTAACTGACGCTTCTTCCTGTTTCTTTATCACAGATAGCCGTCCGTAAAACACCCATTGATGGAAGTTTCGTTTTATCGGATAACTTTAATGATTTCTGTACCTGTCTCTACTTGTGACTCATTTAAACTAATGATATCCCCATAGTCTGTTGAGTTAGTAATCACAATAGGTGTTATCGTTGGGAAACCTTTACTTGAAATGCTTTCTAAATCAAAAGTCAACAGTTGATCACCAGTCTGAACGCGCTGACCTTTCTCAATGAAATATTGATAACCTTCCCCTTCTAGCTGAACCGTGTCAATACCAACATGGATAAGGAGTTCAAGTCCGGCATCCGTCGTTAAGCCAATCGCATGCTTGGAGTCGAAGATTGCAGATACTGTTCCAGAGATCGGTGAGACAACGACCCCTTCGGCGGGTTTTATTGCAACACCCTTACCTAAAATTTCTTCCGAAAACATGCCATCTTCTACAGCAGCTAAGGAAACAACTTCCCCTTTTATTGGTGCAAGAATAACCTCTTCAGAAATTCTGTTGCTTGTTGGTTCAAGGGTTACATCACCAATATCAGCATTAACTTCTTCCGTATCATCTACTAATCCATCTTCTTCTGGAGTCGGATCTTTATAAAGAATATAAGAAACGATAAAGGCAATAATGATACTAATAATAGCGCCAATTGTAGCGAAGGTAAAATAGCTTAATGTATCATCACCAATATAACTAGGTAAAGTTAATAGGCCAGGCGCTCCACCTGCGAAGTTGCGGACTCTGAAAATACCCATAAATAACCCGCCGATACCACCACCAATCATGGCAGCATATAGAGGTGTTTTAAATCGCAAATTAACACCGTATAAAGCAGGTTCGGTAATACCAAATATCCCAGTTAAACCCGCTGATGAAGCCAATTGTTTGATTGTTGAATCTTTACTCTTAAAACCAACAGCTAAAGCAGCGGCACCTTGTCCAACGTTTGATGCTAGCATGCCGGGATAAATGACCGTATCGTAACCAGATACCATACGGTTGTTAATGCCAATCGGCACAAGGCCATAGTGTGTACCTGTAGCAACGAAAAGTGGTGAAAGTGCACCTAATAATGTAGGGACTAACCATGGGCTAACATTTTCAAGCGTTGTAATTCCAGCAGAAATACCGTCACTAATAAAGTGCCCAAGTGGTCCAATAATAACAATTGAAGCTGTTCCTACTATTGCAATCGTAATTAAAGGTTTACTAAAGAATTTAATTGCTTTTGGTGATATACGATCAGCAATAGGTTCTATATAAGACATGAACCAAACAGCTAATATAATTGGAATAACAGAAGAAGAGTAAGTGACCGGTGTAACAGGTAAGCCAAATACGCTAATCCCTTCTGTTCCTTCTAATCCTTGAACCATAGCGACAAAGTTAGGGTGTAACAAAATCCCACCAACCATCATAGCGAGATAAGCATTTGTTTTAAATTTTTGTGCAGATGAAGCAGCTAGTAAAATAGGCAAGAAATAAAAAGCAGCATCAGCCATAAAATCAACCACTTGATAGGTTTGGCTTTCATCATTAACGACGTTAAAAACGACTAACAAAGATAGCACGGCTTTTAACATACCTGCTGCTGTTATTGCTGGTAATATCGGTGTGAAAATTCCGGTAATGGTATCAATTACTTTTGCTAATGCAGAGCGGTCATCTTTATTATCATCCTGATCCTCGTCGCTTCCCAGTGATGGGACTTCATTAATAATTTCTTTGTATACACTGCTGACGTCACTACCAATAATAATTTGGTATTGACCACCTTTAGAGACTACTCCCATGATTCCGGGTGTATGCTTTAATTTATCGGTATTGGCAACTTTATCATCTTTTAGATTAAATCGTAAACGGGTGGCGCAATGCCCTAAGCTAGAGACGTTTTGTTCGCTGCCGATGTTATCTAAAATTGTTTTAGCTAAATCATTGTAATCCATCTTACATTTCCTCCTCTAAGGATTGCAAAAAAAATACCTAAATAGATCCCTTGGACTCAATTGACCTTGAGTAAGGAATTTATCTAGGTATAGCCTGCTTGACCAGTAACAATCCTATATATATTTACTTATTACTTGTAATTCGTCTAATGTGAATGGTTAGGTAAATCATTTCATCTTCTTTTAAGTCACGACCAAATTCTTTAATGATATAATCGCGAACTTTTAATGCACATAAATATTCTTCTTTATAACGTTCCTTAAGCATGAATAGAAATCCAGCATCCTTATTTTCTTCAAGCTCTACACCACTATATAAACGATGGACAAAAAATTTCAAGTGTGTAATAAAACGTTCATAATTCAATGAGTACTCGTCTAAATCCATTTTATAGTAGTATTTGATGATGTTGAGGATATTCTGGATAATCTGAGTCATTTCAGATACTTCACTAACTTTAGACATATCTAATTCTGCGTTAACAATGTGTAACGCGATGAAACCGGCTTCATCCTCAGGTAAAGAAATACCCAATTTGTTTTTGATAATGACTAAAGCTTCTTTCCCAATTAAAAATTCATGATTGTAAAAACGTTTAATTTCCCACAATAGTGCATTTTTAATCGGTAATGCTTTCTTGTGGCGTTCGATAGCATAATCAATATGGTCAGTAAGGGTAAGGTAAATATTTTCGCTTAATTTCTTTCCTAAAGATACTTTAGCAAAGCTAATGATTTCATTGGCAACTTGTAAGTGCTCTAACTCGACATTAGCAAGTAGTTGCGTCAATTTATTCGTATTTGTATCTTTATTACTTGTGTATATTTTTTCAACAGCATCTTCATCAATGGGATCGCCAACCTGCTTCTTAAAACCAATCCCTTTTCCCATGACCAACACTTCATTGTTTGCGCTATCAATAGATTTGACAATGTTATTGTTAATCACCTTTTTTACTTTCACAACTGCTATCTCCTTAGTGAGACTGAATCAGCTAGCTAATTTAAATCATGTATTGTAGAAATCAAGTATAGCCCACGGAAGTGGTAACAACCTTGACTGTAATACTTATTAGATCATATGGTATATTTAATGTCAACCCCATTTTGCTATGTGTTAAAGATAAAGCTAGCAAAATAAACCGGAAAGTAAGCCCTTTTTCATATAATAATTACTTTTCATAGTTTAGGATAAATGTTAGTTGATAAATGACTGCTTAGAAGAAATTATGCCCCGCTTCTTTCTACTATCTCCTTGTGTTCCTCTCCCCACTTAGCCATAAATCGCAAGAATTTGTCGGAACATTAGGTTTATCATTACCCCGTTTGGAGTTGGTTAAAACAATGGATATCAATGAACTAACAAAGATCAGTTATCAATTATCAAAGAAAATATGGACTCACAGTTTTAAGTTTGCAAATGTAGTCGATCCATTAATACATCCTTCTAGTCAAAATCACACGCTTATTTCTATTGATTTTAGAGTGCAATTAATTGATATTTTTGCTGAGTCTATTATATTCTCACAATCAACAGATATGGGAGCTCTTACAAGTTGGTGTGATCAAATGGCAACTCAATTGATCGAGCAAGATGATCGTCTTGATTCTGCGATTCAGCACATCAATTGAAAAGAGGCGTAAATAGGACCTACAATCCCCAAAAAAAGAAGCGCTGAATTCAGCGCTTCTTTTTCATTATATCCTTAATCCAAATGCACTTACCTTTGATTAATTGTTAGAGAAAACGGACAAGAACCATTCCCAAATCGATTGGAAAAAGCCGATAATACTTTGGATAACATTTTGTCCCTCTTCACTCTCTGCGAAATCACTAATCCAGTCGCGTGTAGCATCGATCGTATCGGTTACTTTACCCCAATCAATGTTCAAATTACGTAGATTATTGAACAACGAAACCAATTGCTCAAGCTGGTCTTGACTTAAGCTAATACCAAGCTCATCAGCCAAGCGTGAGATCAGATCGCGGACATCTTCGGCAGACTGCGGATTTTCTTGATCAATACGCTCTTTTATCTGGTTCATAAAATCAACCGCTTCGTCTTCATCTATGTCTTCATCTTCAGCTAACTCAGCGGTGACTACCATTTCTTCGTTTGCTGCTTGCTTGACTTCTTCATCAATGGTTTCCCCAGTTGATGCTTCGTATGCTTTCATAATGCCAGTTAATGCGCCTGTTCCTGATACAGTGAAAGGGGCTGTAGCATAAATTTCTGCGCCACTGACACCTGCTGTGGCAAGTGCATTCGTGTACATGGCACCAGTAATATAATTAATATTATTTGTCGTTACGGCAACGCCTGTATTATCATTTCTTAATGTAATTCTTGCAGATGAAATAGCGTTTGTACCGATTTGACTTGCCGGAATATAATCACCTAAATAATTGTGTTCTTCTTCATTAGTGACATAAATAATCTCTACTTCATCTTCGTCAGTAATGCCCATGTCTTCTAAAACAGTTGCTCGCTGTGATTGTGATAGATCTTCACCTAGTGTCACAATTGTTTCACCTTCAATGGCATCAGCTAATGCAATCGGGATACTCGTATATATAAAAAAAGTGACCGCAAGTAATGTGATGCAACTTGTAGCAATTAATTTCTTCATTTAAATAATCTCCTTTTTTATAAACATCTTTTAGTTCTTCGCCAACCTATACCTATTTTACTACATCTGAAACATCTTGTCCGCTTTTACTTATCTATATAACTATGTTCGTCAATTGAAAACAGACTAACTTTTAAAGTAAACAAGAGGAAAGAGTTAAATAGCATGGCTTAGCACACAAGACCTCACCCTTGCAAGTTGATGTTTAGCTCTATATGTCATCCACTTGCAAAGCTTTTTTTAGTGATCGCGAAAAGGTATGATCACGACTAAACAAAAGTTGCCTCAATATAGTTACTGACGAACGCTAGACGTTTTTTGTTACGTATATAAAATGAGAAATGAATAATTTCCTGTTTTAGTATACATTTGAATGCGTTCCATCATTCGGTTATTTGTAGTTAAAGGCGAACGATGTGCAAGTTGTCAATAAGTGAAGGAAAATCAATCGATGAGGCGCTAAGCGAAAAAGCATCAGTGAACGCCTTCAATGTTTTTGTTTATATTGAAAATAGGGTTCGTCTTCAGTAATGAGTGAGCATGAAATGGATTCAGTTAGGTGTATTATAACAATTCATCCGATTGAAGACACTTGATTTAAAGTCATTTTAAAGGTAAAGTAAGTCACTTTCAGCATGACATCATGAGTGAGGGTTTTCCACTGAAAGAAATATAATTCATAGGATTAAGGTTTTAATTAAATTGGTGTAAAGGTGTTCGCTATGTCTTTTAATTTATTTTCGAAAGTGAATAAGGCCATTTAATTAATATTATAATGTTTAATTAGGTTGTTTTTTTCGTAAATGAATAATATAATATTAGAAAATTAATAAAAAAAGGGTGATGATATTGGATTCGTTTGATTATAAAATTATCAAGGTATTAATGACTAATGGAAGGGTTACGTGGTCAGAATTAGCATCTCAAATTGGTTTATCTGCCCCAGCTATTGCAGATCGTGTGAATCGACTTGTTAAAAGTGATGTTATTAGGGGGATTAGTGCACGTGTTAATAGTAGCGCTGCCGGGATAGAAACCACTGCTTTTGTTACCGTTTCGCTAGAAAGGCCAGCATTTAGGGCTCCTTTTTTACAACTAATTTCCAATTTAGATGAAGTTCAAGAGTGTCATCATATTGCAGGAGAAGATGATTATTTATTGAAAATTCGTTGTAGAAATACAAGAGATCTAGACAGAGTTATTAGTTATGAAATTAAAAGTGTTGAAGGTGTAACAAAGACAAAAACAACAATTGTAATGGATACGGCAAAAGAAACGTCTCTTATACCACTACAAAAAGATAAGTTTGATTATTTAGAGGTGGAAGATTAATGTTCAGTGAAATGCTATTAAAAGGATTGGTGATTGGTTTAACCATAGCTGCACCAGTAGGGCCGATTGGTGTTTTATGTATTCGTCGAACGCTTGAACAGGGGAAGCTAATTGGATTTATTTCTGGTTTAGGTGCAGCAACAGCAGATGGAATATATGGATTATGTGCCGGCTTGGGTTTGACATTTATGACTAATTTTTTAATTGGCTGGCAGTGGTGGTTGCAATTAATCGGGGGCGTCTTCTTAATTTATCTTGGAGTAAGCCTATTCTTTTTAAGGTCTTCACGTATATCACCTAAAACTAAAGGGACTCGGTCTTTGGCGGCGTATTCATCTACCTTTTTTTTAACGTTAACTAATCCAGTTACTATATTAGCCTTTGTTGCTATTTTTTCTAATTTGGGTATTATAGAAACCGATTCAACAATCATGAGTTTAATGTTAGTTTTAGGAGTATTTCTAGGTTCAATAGTATGGTGGCTGTTCCTTTGTAGTATAGCTGGATTAGTAGCTAATCGTGTGAATGGCTTTTCTTTCATATGGATTAATCGAATATCAGGGTCTATATTGTTATTATTTGGATTACTGTCTTTATATAGACTTATCTAAGAAAGTTTTGACTTAGGGTAAAATAAATGACTAGTTCAATGTGTTGCATCATTCGGATTTAGCTGAATTTATCTCAAGATGATTACACGATTGATTTCTATTTGCTTATAGATGTGAAATAATCAAAACGAGGTCGGGCCAAAACTAGCCTCAATGAATAAAAAGGGTTAATTTACGGTTTCTCGTAAATTAACCCTCTTGTACAATTGTTTGGAATCTTCAAGTATTGGCAATGCATTTTCTTAAATTCACTGCAGAGCACCTCCGCAAATTATTGTGTAGTTACTTTAATTTTACCTAAGGTACGCTTTTTTTATTGTTTTTTGTCAGAATAATCAATAGACCGGATAATGATGCATAGTAGGTGTCAATTAATTATTAAACAGTTTAAGTTGTTTAATACGATTTGCTGCTTCAACTAATCGTTCAACTGGTGTGACAAGTCCAGCGCGAACATAGCCTTCACCATATTTTCCAAATCCATTTCCTGGTGCTACAACTACATGGGCGTGTTCCAATAAATAATCAGCAAATGCTTGAGAACTATAGCCTTCCGGTACTTTCAACCAGCAGAAGAATGTTCCCTTCGGTGCTTTTACCTCCCAACCGGCTTTGTTTAAAAGTGAGATAAACTGATCACGACGCTCTTGATAGATCGCTGTTAATGCGAGCGTTTCATCTTGTGGGCCGAGTAGCGCTTCCATAGCTGCGTCTTGAATAGCACCGAAAAGACTTACATACATGTGGTCTTGAATCAAATTAAGCTGTTCAATCACAGAGGCATTTCCTACAGCAAATCCAACTCGCCAGCCTGCCATATTGTAAGCCTTTGATAAGGTAAACATTTCAATGCCCACATCTTTAGCTCCTTTAGTTTGTAAGAAACTTCGAGCTTTTTCGCCGTCGAACCCAATCGAAGCATAGGCAAAGTCATGGCAAACACAAATCTGATGTTTTTTGGCTACAGCGACGGTTTCAGCAAAGAACTCGGCTGTAGCCACCGCTGCAGTTGGATTATTCGGGTAGTTTAAGAACATCAATTTTGTTTGGTCGAGCTTTTCGTTAGCTATTGTTTTAAAATCTGGTAAAAATTGATTTGATGCTAACAATGGCATGCTTTCTGCTTGAGCATGAGCTAATGCAATACCAGATAAATAGTCGGGATACCCCGGATCTGGTAAAAGGGCAAGATCTCCAGGATTGAGTAAGCATTGGCTAAGTTCTACTAAGCCTGTTTTTGATCCGGGTAAAACAGCAACTTCTGTTTCTGGATTAAGTGTTACGCCATATTCACGAAGATAAAAATTAGCTACAGCCTCTTTTAAAAATGAATGACCACGAAACGGTGAATATTTATGATAAAGGGGGTTAGGTGCAGCCTCTTGTAAAGCAGTAACGATCCGATCGGGCGTGGGTAAATCAGGGTTTCCTTGACCGAGATTAATGACATCATGTCCAGCATCGACCATTGCTTGTGCACGATGTACTAAACGTGCGAAAAACTGTTCTGGTAAACGCTGTAGTGCAGTTGAAGGTTGAAATTCAATCATTGATCAGACACCTCATTATTTCTTGAAAGTTGTAAAAACAATCATAGTCAATGTCTTTCGATTTGTAAAGCTTGAATTAAGATAATTTTGAATCTTGACACAATAAGGGGGGAGTGGGATAATTTGCACCAATACAATTGAAATTGATCTGGTGAGGAGTGGATGGTATGGAGACGATTCAAGTGCAAGGTGCCCCTAATCTATATCGTTGCCATAAAGGTGCGTTGAGTGAACTGAAACAAGTGATCATAAAGGAACAATGGAAGAAAGGGTTACTTGTTCATGGGACTGATTCTTGGACAGTTGCTTCTCCATTTATTCAATCATTAAACCTGCCGCTGGTGGCTACACGGTATCATGGTGAATGTACAAGGGAAGAGGTCATGCGCATAGCTACTTTAGCGCTAGAAGAAGGCGTTGATTATATTCTTGGTGTCGGTGGAGGGAAAATTATTGATTTGGTTAAAGCAACGGCTGACCGTTTACAACAGCCTTTTCTGCTTGTGCCAACCTTGGCATCAAATTGCGCGCCATGGACACCATTAAGTGTATTTTATGATCAGGAAGGTCGGTTTACTGATTATGTAGTCTTTTCACGAAATGCGTTCATGGTCGCGATTGAGCCTAATATTATTATGAATTCTCCGGCATCATTCTTACGAGCAGGTATTGGCGATACGTTAGCCAAATGGTATGAGGCTGATGTGCTCGTCAAACAACTTGACCATAAACCGATTTCGGTTAATGTAGCTGTTCATGCTGCACGGCTTTGCCATGATGTTTTACTTGAGCATGGTGCACAGGCGCTACAAGACCATGCTGAACAAAAAGTCACACGATCATTTATTCAAACGGTCGAAACGATTATAATGGCTGGGGGTATGGTAGGTGGATTTGGTGATCGCTATGGTAGAATTGCTGGAGCGCACTCGATTCACAATGGTTTAACGGTATTGCCGCAAACGCATGATAAGTTACATGGTGATAAGGTTGCCTATGGCATTCTTGTCCAACTCGCTTTAGAGAATCGATTTGAAGAAATTGAAAAATTATTACCTTACTATCGTCAATTAAAATTACCCACTTCTCTTAAAGATTTAGGCGTGATTGAACAACAGGATTTAGCGTTTGAACGGGTAGCAAAAGCAGCAACAAAAGCGACTGAATCGATTCACTTTATGGAACGATCGACCGAAGAAGCGGTAGCCCATACTATGAAACAGCTAGAAACATGGATAATGAGTAAACAAATACAGGATGTGATTGAGTGAAAATAGCGATTATTCAAATGGATATTGCTTTTGGCGACCCAGAGGCCAATCGTCGATATGTTAAACAGCAGGTCGAACAGGCTGTAGCCGAAGAAACAATCGATTTGTTTGTATTACCCGAACTTTGGACAACGGGCTATGATTTAGCTCGCTTTGATCAGATTGCTGAGCAGAGTGGAGAAATAACGATCGGGTTTATTGCTAAGCTAGCCAAGCAATATCAAGTCAATTTTGTTGCGGGGTCAATTGCGAATGCTAAAGAGACCGGCTATTATAATACCTTGATCGTGATTGATCGTCAAGGTGAACTTATTAAGCAATATGACAAAGTACATTTATTCCGATTAATGGAAGAAGAGAAGTTTTTGCAACAAGGAAGTATAGATGGTTTGTTTACGATTGACGATCAACAAGCTGCTGCTGTTATTTGTTATGATATTCGCTTTCCTGAATGGGTCAGAACCCATATGTTAAACGGAGCAAAAGTGTTATTTGTAGTGGCTGAATGGCCGAAACCAAGGATTGATCATTGGCGAACCTTGTTAATTAGTCGGGCAATTGAAAATCAGTGTTATGTTGTTGCATGTAATAGAATCGGGGAAGATCCCAATAATATGTTTGGCGGACATTCAATGGTTATTGGTCCGTGGGGAGAAATTATAGCGGAAGCAGATGACCAAGCAATGACTCTGCTCGCCAATATAACATGGGAGGAAGTCGATCGTGTGCGGAAAGAAATCCCAGTATATCAAGATCGGCGGACAGAATTGTACCAATCTTTGGATGGTTTCAAAAAAAATAGACAAATCTGAAAAAAAGGTTTGACTTCTGTGTGTAGCCATTGTAAAGTAATAAGCACAATATAAATAACGAATAGCATATTCTTATCCAGAGAGGTGGAGGGACTGGCCCTTTGAAGCCTCGGCAACAGACGTTATCCGTCACTGTGC
Organism: Amphibacillus cookii; assembly: GCF_016908375.1. Classification (GTDB taxonomy): domain Bacteria; phylum Bacillota; class Bacilli; order Bacillales; family Amphibacillaceae; genus Amphibacillus_C; species Amphibacillus_C cookii. The sequence continues at coordinate 219,787 of NZ_JAFBDS010000003.1, read as the reverse complement.
CAAATCCAGCAAGCGATCGCTTGAAAGATAAGAAGAGTTAACTTTATCTAGTTAAACCCTCTTCTTAAATTGATAAGAAGAGGGTTTTATTATACGTTGGGAAACAATAAGATTAGCAAAGTCAAAACTTATAATTCCAAATATGTATAATAGGGCGAGCTTAATCGCTTAAGATTTAGTTAGTTTTTCAAAAGTCTAAATTTTTTAAGTATTTCGAATTCCATTTTTAGACTTGAGAGGTAAGTAAATATCACAAAGGATCAAGAGAGAAAAGGTGTTCAGCTATTCGTTATATTAAAACAAGGGGGAATTAACATGAAGAAGTTTCTTAGTTTGTTAGGAATAATTACTATTTTAACCATTTTAACAGCGTGTGGAGGGGGAAATGCTGAGGGAGACGCACTTTCCGAAGACGAGTTAACAGTAGGGGTTACAGCAGGACCGCACGAACAAATTATGGAAAAAGTAGCTGAGTTAGCTGAAGAAGAAGGTTTGACGATTAATGTTGAAGTTTTCCAAGAATATGTTATGCCAAATACAGCATTGGAAGAGGGAGAGCTAGACGCAAATAGCTATCAACACAAACCATTTTTAGATGATTTTATTGAAGATCGTGGCTATAATCTTGTTGATGTTGCAACAACGGTAAATTTTCCAATGGGGATTTACTCTACAGCAATTTCTGATGTTTCAGAACTAGAAGAAGGCGACTCAGTTGGGTTGCCAAATGATCCAACTAATGGTGCACGTGCTTTAATTTTATTCGAAGATGCTGGTCTTATTACTTTAGATGAGGAAGCTGGAACGTCAGCAACGGTATTGGACATTGTAGAAAATCCGTTAGATTTAAACTTTGTAGAACTAGAAGCATCACAAATTCCTCGTCAATTAGATGAATTGGCTGCTGCGACGATTAATACAAATTTTGCAATTGAGCATGGCTATGTACCGACTCAAGATTCAATTTTTATCGAACCTAGTGATTCGCCGTGGGTTAACTTACTTGTAGTTCGAGAGGAAAATCAAGATGATCCAGTGGTTCAGCAATTAATTGATCTTTATCAGTCAGAAGAAATCCAGCAGTTTGTGGATGAAACATTTGAAGGTTCAGTAGTCACTTCTTGGTAAGTATGGATATGTTTGAGGCGAAGGGGTAGATCGAGATGATCGAATTAAGGCATTTATCAAAGACATTTGAATCAAAAAAGAAAAATGAAGATGTGCTTGCACTTAATGATGTCAGTCTTCATGTTAAAAAAGGCGAAATCTTTGGTGTGATTGGCTACAGTGGAGCGGGGAAGAGTACCTTGGTTCGCTGTGTCAATTATCTAGAACGTCCGACGTCAGGCGAAGTCATTATAGATGGGGCCGAATTAGGGGAGATGTCAACAGAACAGCTTCGACAAGCCCGCCAGAATATTGGGATGATTTTTCAAGGCTTTAACCTTTTGACAACAGCTAATGTTTATGACAACATTGCGATCCCACTAAAATTGACAGGGGTATCGTCAAGTGAAATCAAAAAGCGTGTTGATAAATACTTAAATATTGTCGGTTTAGCTGATAAAAAGAAAGTTTTCCCTAACCAGCTTTCTGGTGGTCAAAAGCAACGTGTGGCTATTGCAAGGGCGTTATCTCATGAGCCTGAGGTGTTATTGAGTGATGAAGCAACAAGTGCGCTTGATCCTGAGACAACGGATGCTATACTCGATTTGCTACTCAAAATCAATCGAGAATTTGGGATAACGATCCTGTTGATTACACACGAAATGCATGTGATTCAGAAGATCTGTGATCAAGTCGCCGTTATGGAAAATGGTCAAGTGATTGAACAAGGTAAAGTTATCGATATTTATACACAGCCAAAAAACAAGACGACAGAGAAATTTGTGAGTAGTATTTTTCCTAGTGACATTCCTGATACCATTATTGATGACCTTGAAAAACAAGGCCCAATTATTAATTTAACTTTTGTCGGGCATTCTGCGGATCAACCGGCATTATCGATGTTATCTAAACAATTCGATATTCAGTCAAACATTTTATCAGGAAATATTGTTCAACTAAAGGATCAGCCGTTTGGTAAATTAACAGCACATATTCAGGGTGATAAAGTCGAGACAGATAAGGCTTTAGCCTATTTGCAAGAACAAGGTGTTAAGGTAAGTGAGGTGAAGCGACGTGGTTAAATTAATGAATGAAATCTTAGCGTTTATTGATCGTTGGAGCGGTTTAATTTGGGAATCAACGATTGAAACATTCCAAATGGTCAGCATTTCTTTAATTATTTCAATTATTATTGGACTGCCGTTAGGGGTTTTACTCGTATTGAGTCGTCCTGGGAAAAGTCTGGGCAATAAATATCTTTCTGGATTTTTAAACGTAATCATTAATATTATTCGATCTGTACCTTTCATTATTTTATTATTCACACTGCTTCCTTTCACACGGTTTATTGTTGGGACATCAATGGGTGTACGTGGTGTTATTGTTCCACTTGTTGTGTTTACCGCCCCATACATTGCCCGGTTAATGGAGTCAGCCTTACTAGAAGTCGATAAGGGTGTTATAGAGGCTTATGAAGCGATGGGCATTCGAACGCGAGATATTATTTGGCATGTGATGGTACGTGAAGCTAAACCATCAATTATTTTAGGGATTACCATTGCTGTCATTGGCTTAATTGGTGCTACTGCAATGGCTGGTCTTGTTGGAGCTGGTGGTTTAGGTGATGTGGCTTATCGCTTTGGTCACCTCCGCTATGAACCTGTGGTTATGTATGCAACCATTGTGATCTTAATCATTATTATTCAAGTGATTCAAACACTTGGCAATCAAATAGCTGATCGAGCGAAAAAGGATTAGAAGGTGAGCATTGTGACGAGTATTGATCGTTTGGCAACAAACTATCCATTTTCATATCAAGATTGGGAATTACGATGTCAAGAACAGCTAGATCATGGGCCGTTTGGCTATGTCCGAAGTGGATCCGGTGCTGAAACCACACTTGGTCAAAATGATCGTGCCTTTGAACGATTAGCACTAGTACCAAAAGTGCTCAAAGATGTGATAAAGCGTGATTTATCGATTTCGCTGTTTAATCGTCATCATCCATTCCCCTTTTTAATGGCACCCGTTGGTTTTCAAGCCATTATCCACCCAGAAGGTGAGAAAGCATCGGCTCGTGCTGCTCGAGATCAAGGGGTTCCTTATATTGCTAGTACGGTATCATCGACCTCAATTGAAGAGATCTCTGATATTATGGGTGATAATCCGCATTACTTTCAACTGTATTGGCCGAATGATCAAGCTGTTGCTGAAAGCTTTATAAAACGAGCGGAAGCCGTGGGTTACCATGGTATAGTTGTTACAGTCGACACGCCTTTTTTAGGATGGCGCGAAGTGGATATGACTAATCAATATTTCCCGATGCAAACTGGGGAGGGGATCGCGAATTTTATGACAGATCCGGTATTTAACCAACGATACAATCCAGATTCTTTATTGTCTCAGGCAGAGATCATTGCATCGATTAAATCGATTTTATTTAAGCAGAACTTAACTTGGGAAAATATTAAATGGTTACAAGAGATCACTGACCTACCTATTATTTTAAAAGGTATTTTACACTTAGATGATGCCAAGCAAGCTGCTGAAATAGGGGTCGATGGTATTATTGTCTCTAACCATGGGGGGCGCCAACTAGATGGGGTAATCAGCGGGCTAGAAGCATTACCCGCCATTGTAGAGGCGGTTCAGGATAAAGTCGCTATTCTTGTTGATGGTGGTATAAGACGAGGAACGGATATTTTAAAGGCCTTTGCTTTAGGGGCAAATGGGGTATTACTTGGTCGACCTTATGTTTACGGTCTTATTGACGGTCAGTATGGAGTGACGGCAGTTTTGAACAACCTTATTAAAGATTTGGATACAAGTCTTGCCATTGTTGGGGTTAATACCTTAACGCAATTAAATCGAGATTATATAAAAAAGCTTGAATAAAATGATGCAGCTAATTCTAAGCATATTAATATGTACGGATTTTTTTAAAAATTTTGCTCTCCTGTTTTGGGGGAGCTTTTTTTGTAATAAATCTTATTTATGCCGTTTAAATAGCAAGTATTGAAAGTCCATAAAAAAGTAAGGAGGGGTTAAAAGCTTATTCATTTGCAAACATTTTTGTTTTATCACAGATAACTGTCCTTAAAATGGAGAGCTTAGATCAATCGATTGAGGTGGACGCTAACGGAGGCTAATGTCTTGATTCACTCAATGAACCTGTAATTAGTTGGAGAAGAGCGAAAGCGCACTGATGGTTATTTTTGTATACTTTACAGATATAAAAATAAAGTTAGCATAAGTATTAAGTTTGAGGACTTTATGACGATATGTAGTATATGTACACAACAACAAGAAATTATGCCTTTAACATTTAAGATAAGTTGATAAAAGATAAGGCATATGCATACAAAGGGGGAAGGAAGAAGTGTATATAAAGGGGAAATTAATTATATCGTATTTATCAATTGCTGGATTACTTCTAATAATAGCAGTAACTGCTTATTTTAGTTTGCAAAGTGTATATCGGTATAATCAAACCATGTATCAAGACCGTGTTCATCCTTTGGGGAGATTAACAGAAGTGATTCAATTAGGTGAGAATGTACGTGTTCAAATGCTTTCGAGTGTGGCAGAAGAAGATGAAACAAGAGCCTCTAATGCGATGGAAAATGTTGAACAAATTAATGCACTGCTTGATCAATTTGACACAAGTGAGATGCGAGCAGATGAGTTAGATACTTTTGAACGCATGTTGGACGATTGGAATATTTACAGTCAATCAGTGGAAGAAAATGTTTCTTTAATTATAGGCGGTAATTTTGAAGAAGCTTTGTCTGGCATTGTGGGGAATGGTGAGTTTTTTAGAACATTTAGTGCTGATTTACAACAACTAAGAGATATCAATTTAGAGATAGCTGGAGAAGATTATAATAATAGTGCGAGCACATACGAAACGATTCGATTGGTTATTCTTGCGATTTCCATAGCAGCTGTGATCGTGGCAATCGGATTAGGTCTTTATATGGGACGAGCAATTGGTGGTCCACTAAGTCAGTTATCGACTAGAATGAAAGCAATCGCGAGTGGTGATTTAAGAAATGATCGATTGATCACAAAACGTAAAGATGAGATTGGCGAGCTTGTCGATTCAGCTAACCAAATGCAAGAAGATTTGCAAGCGGTCATTCTAAGTGTTGCAAACACAACAGATCAAGTATCTGGTGCAAGTGAGGAGTTAACACAATCTGCTAATGAAGTGCGTGAGGGAAGTGAACAAATTGCTTCGACCATGCAGGAACTTTCAACTGGCGGGGAGACTCAAGCAAGTACAGTAACACTTTTATCTGAAAAAATGGAGCAATTTGTCCAAATGATTACGGATGCTAATAACAATACAAACAAAGTATCCAACGAATCACAAATGGTATTAGAAAAAACAGATGAAGGTTTTCAAATGATGGAGCAATCTATACAACAAATGATGACGATTGATCAGATTGTTCAAGATGCGGTGCAAAAAGTGGAAGGTTTAGATAAACGTTCACAAGACATTTCTAGACTCGTTGATGTGATTCAAGATATTGCAGAACAAACTAATTTGCTAGCACTTAATGCTGCGATTGAGGCTGCAAGAGCCGGTGAACATGGTAAAGGATTTGCAGTTGTTGCCGATGAGGTGCGTAAACTAGCAGAGGATGTCTCAAGTTCTGTTCGAGAGATTACAACGATTATCGATGGTATTCAAGCAGAAACGACTGACGTGGTTACGGCTTTAGAAACAGGTTATAAAGAAGTTAATCAAGGAACGACACAAATGGCTAAAACAGGCGAGAACTTTACATCTATTAATGATTCAATCGGTTTAATGGATAAAGTGGTGAAGAAAGTAGCCACCAACTTATCTGAGATCACGCAAGAAAGTTCACAAATCAATGCATCGATTGAGGAGATTGCCTCCATTTCTGAAGAGTCAGCGGCAGGAATTGAAGAGACCGCCGCTTCATCTGAACAATCATTGAGTTCAATGGAGGAAATTTCAAATAGTGCGACAACATTAGCGGAATTAGCTGAGGGACTTTCTAAAGAAGTTAGCCACTTTAAAACAACTTAGCAAAAAATGTTCATTTCATATAAAAGAAGCTGATTTTTTGTATCAGCTTCTTTTTGTTTCGTAATCTCACAACAATCAAATTATAACAAAAAACAAATGACAATGATTATCAGTCGCAGTTTATATGTTATACTTTAACATGTAACTAAAATGTCAATTATATATTTTTAAATTTATTGGGGTGGTTAAATGGAAGAATTAGAATTATACGATACGACGATAATTGGTGGAGGGCCAGCGGGACTGTACGCGGCATTTTATAGTGGATTACGTGAGATGAAAACAAAGATCATTGAAAGTCAAAGTGAATTAGGTGGCAAAGTTCGCTTTTATCAAGAAAAGAAGATTTGGGATGTGGGAGCCATTCCAGTTATCACAGGTTATCAATTGATTGAACAGATGACTGAGCAAGCCATGACATTTTCACCAACCATTGTTTTCAATCAAACGGTTAAGTCTATTCGTCAAATGGAATCAGGCGCTTTCTTATTGGAAACTGTAGATGGAAGTGACCACTTATCAAAAACCGTGATTGTTGCTGTTGGAAGTGGTGTGATAAATCCGAAAAAGTTAACGTTTGTAGGGACAGAACGCTTTGAACAAACGAACCTTCATTACCAAGTAAAGCCATTAGAATATTATCGTGATCGGACGGTACTTATTTCAGGCGGTGGTAATTCTGCCATTGATTGGGCAAACGAATTATCAGAGATTGCAAAAAAAGTTTATCTCGTCTATCGAAAAGATTTACTAAAAGGACATGAAGCAAGTGTTTCTACATTGTTGAATGGTAAGACGACCTGCTTATTAGACACAGAATTGGTTGAATTGATTGCTGATGACTGTCAACTTAAAATAAGACAAGTCGTTGTAAAGGAACAAATGACAAATCAAACACAGATTATTGATGTCGATGATGTATTAGTCAATCATGGCTATGAACAAATCGCTTCGCTATTAGACAATAGTGATTTGCCCATTGAACGGAAAGACAATTTCTATATCAAAGGAACAGCTTATGGAAAATCATCAGTTGCAGGTGTGTTTGGAGCTGGTGATATTATTCACTATGATGGCAAGTTGAATTTAATTGCTGGTGCTTTCCAAGATGCAGCACATGCTGTCAATCAAGCAAAACAGTTTATTCAACCTCAAGCGGATAAAGTAGCGATGGTTTCATCAGCTAATCAAGTGTTTAAAAAGCTAAAATAAATAGACGAAACAGGTTTCCTCCTATACATTAAGGGGTATGTAAATAACAGTTATCTTCATTTCGAGAGAACATTAACTTTTTGGGGGAAGTCAATCATGAATCAAACCGAATCACTAGATGTAACCAATGTCGTTATGCAAGCATTAGATCAGAATTTAGCTATTATACGCTTTGACTTAGAGCGAAAAGTATCCTATGTTAATCAGGCGTTTGCCCAAACCATGGGCTATCAAGAACGGGAAATGATGGGAATGGATCATAAGCAATTATGCTTTGAGGATTTTGCTAAGAGCTCTGCGTATCGTCAGTTATGGCAAGATTTATTATCTGGTCAAAGCTTCCAAGATAAAATTGATCGTAAAGCAAAAAATGGAGCGCGTATCTGGTTAGAGGCGACATATATGCCGTTAATTGATGCTCATCGTCAGGTTATCGGTGTCGTAAAAGTGGCAACCGATGTTACGAAGCGACAAAATACAGCGACAACGGTGGTTGAAGAATTACAAGCGATGTCCAGTACCTTAAATCAACGGGCTGAAACAGGAATAAAACGAAGTGAAGCCATATCAAGTAAGATTGATCATATGGCAAATGTTTATCAAAATAGTCATCAAACATTGATATCTTTACAAAAGCAAACAGATTCTATTCAAGATATTGTTAAGACGATACGCGGAATTGCTTCGCAAACAAACTTACTCGCTTTAAACGCAGCAATTGAAGCCGCTCGGGCAGGGGATCATGGACGCGGTTTTAATGTGGTTGCTGGTGAGGTAAGGAAACTAGCATCTGGTGTTGAAGATTCGATTGTAGAAATAAGACAAAAAATTGAAGGGATTACAGAAGAAATTGATCGAATGGTTGAAAGTACAGTAGCTGTTCAAGATAACGTGACGGTAATCCAAGAAGATATTACGACAGCGACTTCTGACTTTAAGAACGTATTGAGTGCTGCAGAGGATTTGGCCAAACAAGCACGAGAAGTGATGGATATCATCTAATAAAATGATTCGCTCCTGTATTTTGTTAGAATAGTAGCGGATTTCGATACTAACAACATTTAAAACTACCCATTATAAGAAAAACTATCATCTTCGTTCTTTTTAGCGAAGATGATAGTTTTTCTACAGTTATTTAATGCTCATCGTTATTTGCGGGTTCTGTTTTTCGCTTTGAGCTTTTTCGTTCTTTTGCTTTAACAGTACTTGATCCGTTAAAGATACCACCTTCATCAATAATAATTCCTGCTGAAGTAATATTACCTGTTAAGACACCACTTGTTTGCACGTGTACTTTTGCGCTTGTTTCAATATCACCTTTTGCTTCACCAGCGATAACGACATTTTTCGCTTTAATAGAAGGTTCGGCAAAGCCATCTTTTCCGATAAAGACATCGCCATTGCATTCAATTTCCCCGTGAACCTTACCATCGATTCGAAGGCTTGTTGATAATGAAACTTTCCCTTCGATTGTTGTATCTTTACCAATAACTGTGTCAATGATGTCTTCTTGTTTCTTTCCTTTTAGCAAATTAAAAATCCTCTCTTATTCGTCTTCATTATCAAAAAAATTAATGTAATATTCAGGATCAACAGGTACGCCGTCCTTGATGACTTCATAGTGGAGATGAGGGCCAGTACTTCTCCCTGTATTACCTAATTCTCCAATTTTTTCGCCTTTTATCACTTGATCCCCGCGGTTAACATCGATTGCAGACAAGTGCGCATATAAGGTCTCATATTGACCGCCATGATCAATGATAATCGTTTTACCATAACCCCCATGGTTTTGAGCAAGAGTAACAACGCCATCTGCGCCTGCATAGATAGGTGTTCCTATAGTCCCACGAACATCCATTCCCGAATGCATCGATTGTGTCCCTTTGAAAGGATCGTTTCTTGGACCGAATGAGGATGTAATCGTATCCGGTTCGGTTGGCCATGCTGTCGGTATATATTGTAAGTTCTCTTCAAGTTGTTCAATATTGGTTAATGTCTCTTGATATCGCTCTAGCCAAGCTGAACTTTCTAAAATAGTGTTAACATCATCGGATTCTAAAGAAGATAATTCCTCCGTACTCAGTGGAATCTCGATGCCGCCTAATGCCTCATCAGGTAATGTTGTTATGTATTCATGAAGTTGTTCTTCAATTTCATCTAATGCTTCAAAACGTTCGATAACGGTATCACGTTCACTTTTTAGTTCATCTAAAGACATGGATAATACTTCTGTATGCTCTTCTAAGTGTTCAACTTGATCGTGCAAGGATGCATTTGTTGTTAACAGTTGTCTGTTTAAAACACTATGATAGATGAATAGCGTAATAGGTAATAGAAATAAAATAGCAACAAACAAAATAACAAAGTGGGGCAATGCGATTCGTTTAACAGGCTTGTTGGCTTGGTTTGATATAAGCGTAAATGTTAATTTGTTCGGTTTAAATATTTTTCGTTTCAGTGTGTCTACACTCCTTTCGCAGAAAATAAGCTAAATTTAGCTGAAAATCGCCAATAATATACTTAGTCCACTAATACCATACTGAAATGCCTAATTTTTATCAAGGGATTATGAGGTTTTGTAATCAATTTGAAATAAAAAAGTGACATATTGACTAAGGTTAATCCGTGTTATAGAGTGATTAGAACGATAAAGAGTGTCTGTCATCACCAAAGATATGGGTCCAGATATAGGAGGGTGATTAATTGTTTTACAGTGGGAACAAGCGATGAGAAGAAATAGTAAAAAAAGATTAAGCAACGACATGCATGTCGTTGCTTAATCTATCTCTTTTAAATTATGGATGTGAAACAATCATTTCGGCTTCTCCAGATAGGCTATAATGGTCAATGGTAGCCGGTATGATGAAGTGGTCGCCTTTCTTTATTGTGTAATGATGTTGGTTAATGATTAAAGTCGCCTTTCCATCAATGACACTGACTTGGAGAAAGTCGGCATCGCGCTTTTGATTAGCTTCTCCTGTCAAGTTCCAGTGATAAACAGTAAAGTATTGCTCTTCAACGAGTTTCTTTATGGTTAAACCTTGATGAGTGACTTCAGTTTGTTTAATAGAGGGGTCTTGGTGCGGTGCTGTGGTCACTTCAATTGATGCATCTAAATGAAGCTCGCGTGTCTGCCCTTGATCATTGGTACGATCATAATCATAGACACGGTATGTAATATCTGAGCTCTGTTGTGTCTCTAAAATAACAATCCCTCTACCAATAGCATGAATCGATCCGCTTGGGACATAGATAAAGTCTCCAGCACGAACAGGCACGTAACGGAGTAAGCTATCCCAATCACCGTTTTTGGCTAATTTAGCAAATTCTTCTTGAGATTGTGCATGGTGGCCGAAGACAATTTTTGCTCCTTCTTCTGCTTGAAGGACATACCAACATTCCGTTTTTCCATAAGGCTGCCCTTCAACTTTTTGAGCATAGCTATCGTTAGGATGGACTTGTACAGATAGATCATTAGCCGCATCTAAGATTTTAACAAGCAATGGATAAGCGGCATCACTATTACTAGGCTTATTAAAAAGTTCAGGGTGGTTTTCCCAAGCGTCAGTCAGTGTCTCTCCAGCTAAATCGCCATTGATAATTTGACTTGGTCCATTCTCATGGGCAGAGATGACCCATGCTTCGCCAGTATGGTTATTGGGTATGTCATATTGAAACAGTGTCTTTAATTTAGTGCCCCCCCAAATTCGTTCTTGAAAAACGGGTGCAAGAAAAATAGGTTGATTATACATGTGTTAGCCCCCTTGTATATTTGCTTCATTTTTTAGGATTAGTGCAGCTGCACCCAGCACTCCAGCATCTTGATCAAGTTTTGCTGGAACAATGGTTGTGTCCCTGCTATCAGGGTTTAGTGCATGTCTTTTAACGTAATCCCTTATCTCTTTAAATAATACATGACCAACCTTAGATACACCACCACCAATGACAATTTTTTCAGGATCAAATGTATTGATAAGAGAGACGCAAGCCGCGCCAAGTACACGAAATATATCGTTAATAAATGGTTGGAGGACTGGATCATTAAGCTGATAACGGGAGAAAACTTCTGCAGTCGATAGCGGTTCTCCAACAAGCTCAGACCCTTTTCTAGCAATTGCTGTTCCAGAGGCGATATGCTCAAGACAGCCATATTGTCCGCAATGACACTGACCAAAGCTTGGATCAATAACCGTATGACCGAAATCCCCAGCGTTTCCACGTGAGCCTGTCATTAATTGCCCATTGGCATAGATTCCAGCGCCGATTCCGGTACTGATGGTGATATAAACAAAATCATCATTTGATTGAGCTGCTCCAATCCATTTCTCTGCAAGTGCTGCTGCACTAGCGTCATTCTCTAAACGAACAGGCATGTTAAAGAAATTTTGAATCTGATCCACTATAGGGACATTTATCCATCGTTTCAGATTGGGTGGTCTGGTGATCAGTCCTTTTTGGCTATTAAGCGGGCCTGGTGCCCCAATACCAATTCCACTTATCGTTGCAAGATTAAGTTCAGCTTCCGTTATTAATACCTTAACGTTTTGATTAATTCGATCAATCATGGCCTTAGGCTCAATCGTTAAGTCCGTGTTGAATTTATCTTGGTGAATGATTTGTCCATCTTGATTAACAATAGCGATGGCTACCTTTGTCCCACCTATGTCTATCCCGACTGCATACATCATAAAGCCTCCTTACTGATCATTTATTGTAATGTTAGAAATGTAATTTTTTGGCAAGTTCGATAAATTGCTGGAAAGTTACAGCATTTATTAATTTGTCACCATAATTTCTTCGAATAACTTCAACTAAAAAGTCATAAATATTCAATGTCTGATCGTAATCTTCCTTACTAATCGCCAACAAGAAGACAAGTTCAACTTCTTGATCGTCTGCCCAACGTATCGGTTTATCCAGAATAACGACCACCACTTTTGTCTTTTTAGCTAGCATAAGCATAGGATGTGGAATCGCTATTCCTTCCCCTAAAACCGTTGATCCCAACCTTTCTCTTTCATGAATCGATTGAATGAATGCTGCTTCATGATCGATCGCCCCATACATTTCCAACTTTCTGCAAGCGGATTTAATTAAATGATGTTTATCTGCATAGGTACCTTTGACAAATAAGGTTGGTGAGAAAAAACGGTCAAAAAGATCTGTATGATGAGCCAATTCGTCAGTTATTCGCTGATCTAAATCAATCAATTGGGATTTTGTTGGTAACTTATCGACTTTATATACAGGTTTATTTTTATGTTTAATATCTATCGTCGTAATGACCACATCTTCTTCGATATATTCCATCTCATTATAGGATTGAGCACTAACCGTTTTTGTTACAAACAAATCCGGCATGGTCTTTTTGATCGTTGTTTCAATCATCCGTGCTGTCCCTGCCCCTGAACCACATACGATCAAGCATGAATTATGTCTAGCATATTCAATTTGATAATTACGCTCAAGTGATGCCCCGATGTGTAAAGCTAGATAAGCGATTTCACCTTGATTAATTACATAATTAAATGTATCTTTAATCGCCTCAACTGCATACATCGTGACTTCGAAGGCTAATGGGTAATAGCGTTTAATGTGTTGTTCCATTGGGTTGCGGACACGAATATCATGTTCAACACGATAAATCATGGAATAAATATGACTTTGTAAATCCAACTTTAATTGTTCATCTTTGGATAGATCATAGTAATAACTTTTATTAATTTCATCTATTAAACGGTGAATATATTGTTTAACCATATTCATCTTTTCTAGATTTTCATAATTATCAACAATAACCTTACTTTTAATTTGTAAAAATAGATAGGCTTGTTCTTGCTCAGGAATGGATAGTTGGAAATAGTTTTCAAGCCAATCGACTAATTCGTTGAATAAAGCTTGCTCTTGATCTGTGCATTCAAAGGAAACGCTATCTTTAATCGTAAACCCCATTTCAATGCGATCTTTCATAATGAGCATATGATAGATTAAGTTGTTTACATTATCGTCAGTCATATACAGGTGAAAGTCTTTAAATAAACGAGGCACTATATCCTTTAACCGTGTAATTGCTTGCTCTTGCCCTTTCCATTTGAAATACGCAAGCATATTCTCTTCAGCTAGCCTCTCATCAATTAAAGATAACAGAAGAAAGCGTTTATGATTTTCATCACCTTCTATCCAAATGCCTTTACCGACTTTTGAATAAAGTGAGAGGTTATAGTTTTCCAATAGTTGACGTACTTGTTCCAAATCATTTGTCAATGTGGATCGACTAACAAACATTTCCTCAGCTAATTCTTCGATCGTTCCATTTGTTGTTTCATTCAATAGTAAATAGACGACATATTTAATTCGATCTTCCTTAACGTTTACATCAAAATAATGACTTTCACTGCTTTCGTCTCTGAATTGGTGAAAAGCATGTTGGTCATATATATTCAAATAATAACCTTTACCTATTTTATTAGCAACTGAAAATCCCGTTTGATCAGTATCATTGATCTCTTTAATATCTTTTCGAATGGTTCGAGCAGATAATTTCATTATTTGTCCGATTTTTTCGCTATTTAACTGATAAGGAGATTCTTCAATTAAGTAAACTAATTTGTTTTTTCTTCGTTCATTAAACATAGCGTCCTCTCCTTAAGCCACTGATTAAAATGAGAGGACTAAGCATCTTAGTCCTCAGTCATTGTTTATGATGATAAGATAATTGATTTAAATTGATTTGATGTTAATTGAGCTACCAACTGATCTGCTGTTTGTTCATCTAACTGAACAAATTGACCATGATCAACTAAATGTTGGGATACTGTCGCTACCTGATTTAAATAGGGATTGAATACGCGAACAAGGTAATGATCTGAATCTTCTGTTTTCTTAATCGCGCTAACAACCGCTGTCATATCATTAAAATCTGCTAACTGATAAGTTAATGGGTTTGTTTTCTCCTCATCTCGAAAAGCATAAATCAACCTTCCATTCAAAAAATCAGAGAACTGATAAGCTTGCATGGGCGAGAGGTATGATTTGGCAAGTTTTGCTATGTGTGATTCATCAAATGAGCATCCCTTGTAAACCAGTGCAAATGATGATGATAGCTCACCTAAAAGTTGGGCATCAGGTGTTTCTACGATGGTTTCACCAGATGCTCGACCAGGTCGATACAAGAGATCAGTCTTTCCCATATGACTAAAGGTTCTAAATAGCGTCAATTGAATGGTGTCATATTGTTCTCCAACAATTTCATATTCTCGAACACCCTCTGTTAAGACTGCTACTGTTTGCTCTTCTTGATGGAGCGCAACAAAGCTTTGCATGGGTTCAATGGAAATCGGTGTTTCATGCCATGCTTCTTTCTCCCAAACATCCATTTCTGGCAACCTTACTGGACGATTAATAACGCCAAATAATTGATCAGCCGTTGAAAAATGGCTTGCTAATTTGGTATCAAATTGAACGGTTAAGCGATGGCTTAGTACTTGATTATTTACTTTAGCATTAAAACGCAACCACTCTTCATCTTTACGTAAAGAGACTTGTGCCTCAATAATAAAAGGCTGATCATTAATGCCTGCCGCTCGATCTTTAAGATCATAAGGTACGAGCATTTTTAATTTAATGGTTAGTCTTTCTTCGAGTTCTCCCGTTTCACGCTTTACACTTAGACATTCACTTTCTTTAGATGTAATAAACAAATCATCACGGGGTGGGGAATAATTATACGAATCTCCATCGTCACCATTTTCAACAAATAACATTTGATTCGTAAATGTGCTTCCACTTCGTTTATCCGTAATGGTCAGCGTATTATTATCTGCTAAGCTTACTTTATAAAAATCATTTTCGATGGCGCGATTGAAGGAAACGAGCAATTCTTGTTTTGGTGCTTCCTTGTCTAGATCTAAGTAATAACTAGTATAGCCTAAGCCACTTGTATTTTGTACAGAGATTAAAAGATTAGCTAAATATATTTTCTTTGGTAGGTAAATGTCTTTACTTGGATTCAATTGAATCGTTTGGTTTAAGACATATTCCGTCACATCCGCTTTATCTAGAATGGTATACGGAATAACCTGTCCGTCCGTGTCCTTAATCGTAAATGCTTCGTCCGGGATGTATAACGTGATGTTGAACGTTCCTGAGCGCTGATAAGGTAATGGATTAAAAAGAGTAAAATTCAAGTCCTGCTGATAAGGGATACGTTCACTAATAAGACGCATATGCAAATCTAGTAAATTTTTTGCTTTATCATTTGCAAGTTTATATCTGAATGTTACATCTTGGTTTGTTTCATCACTATTACAGCCACCAATACTATCATGTGCTGCATTTTCAAACATCAATTTCCATATTTCCTCAAGTTGCTTATGTGGATATGCGTTTCCGAGTGAATGACTTATCGTGAGAATGGGTTCCACACAATTGGTTAAATAGTTTTCAATTTGATTGTTTTTTTGTTTTAAGTCAGC
Organism: Amphibacillus cookii; assembly: GCF_016908375.1. Lineage (GTDB taxonomy): Bacteria > Bacillota > Bacilli > Bacillales > Amphibacillaceae > Amphibacillus_C > Amphibacillus_C cookii. Next base: position 203,929 of record NZ_JAFBDS010000003.1, on the reverse strand, counting down.
ACGAGTAGAAAAAATCGATTTGTGAATCCGGCTATGTTTACCCTCTGTTAGTTCACCAGTAATGACCGGCAATTCACTCGCATCGGCTTCTACTTCGTCAAAGAATACTTCAGGTGAATTCATCACATAGGATCGATCTTCATCCATCTGGTTAAACGTTTCTACTAGTTCAGGAAGATTTTTTCTTACGGGTGCTTGATCAAACCCATTTGGGAAATAGACGTGTTTAGTTGATGCTTTCTCTTCTAACGCTCCAATCATGGTCGTTAAATATGCTTTTGTGTCATTAATGTCTTCTGGAATATTCCCGCCATAGTAATAACCGAAAGGCATTTGAACAGCTAGTACTTGGGTGCCGTCACTGCCTTTCCAGACAAATTCCGTTTGTTTTAAACGATTATCTGCTACGCCTCGCCAAAAGAGGAAGCGTTCAATCCCAAAACTTTTGTAAATTTGAGGCATATTTGCACCTTGGCCAAAGGCATCCGGGACATAGCCCATTTTAAATGTGTGACCCAGTTGGTCTGAGAAACGTGTACCATATAATAGGTTTCTAACGACTGATTCTTGCGAAATCACTAATTGGTCGGTTTGGGTATACCAAGGGCCTGTCAATAATCGCTTTTGTGATACTAATGTCTTTATTCGATCTTCATCTTCAGGACAATATTTCAAGTAATCTTCGATTAAGGAGGTTTGGGCATCCATTAAGTAAAAAGGGAAACCCTCTTTCTCCTCTAAGGTTGAAAGAACCTCTTTCATGTGTTTAATTAAATATACTGTTGAACGTGATGATGTGAAATACCACTCTCGATCCCAGTGTGAGTGTGGTATCACATGAACCTTAGTCTTCGTCATATCGTTCTCCTTCCTACAATGTGTCAAAATCTAATTCGATATCGTCTTCTGATTTTACTACCTCTGCTTGACTTGCAACTTGTTTTTCATCATTAAAATTCACTAATGCATTAGACCCGAATGCAATAATCAAAGCGCCAACTAAAATTCCAATCACATACGCCCAACCACTACCGACTGAGAAAAATCCGTATACCCCACCTACTGGAGGCATGACATCGTGTGCACCCAATAAAATCGCAGTGGCCGATCCTGCTGCGCCCGCTACAACGTTTAAAGGAATTAATTTTAATGGACTTTTTAATGTAAAAGGAATGGCACCTTCGGTAATGCCGATAATACCCATAATTAGAGATCCTTTTCCTGATTCTTTAAGTTCATTAGAGAAGTTGTTTTTCTTAACTAACGTTGCTAATCCATAGCCTAATGGAGGTACACAAATCGCCGCATTAACCATAATCGCAGGCAAATATACGCCACTTATTAATAACGCATTCCCAGCCATCCATGCAGCTTTATTCACAGGACCACCCATGTCAAATGCAATCATACCGCCTAGTATCGCCGCTAAAACAACATTGTTTGTGCTGCTTTGTGTCATATCTGTAATCCATTCAAGAAGTGTAGTATTTAACCAACCAAGTGGCTGGCCAAGTATAAGTGCCATAAGAATGCCTGTAGCACCTACTGTAATTAAAGGTAATATGATAAGTGGAACAGCACTAGCAAACGAACCTTCTAGTTTAACGTTATTTTTAACCCAATTGGTTAACCAACCTGCAAAGAAACCAGCCAATACAGCACCTAAAAAGCCAGCATTTGTACTACTTGCTAGTGCTCCACCTACTAAACCAGCAGCAAGACCTGGTTTACCAGAGATCGAATGGGCAATATAGGCACCTAAAATGATATTAAGCAACCCAATTGCTGTCCAGCCCACTTGTTCAAATAGATACGCATAGTGAAGCATACCACCGGAATCAGCAAAAGCATTTAAATCTGTTTCGCCAAACAAAAATCCGACAATTTTTGCAACAGCGACAACTAAAGACCCTGCAATAATGACAGGTAATACATATGAAATACCGGACATCAAATGATTTTTAAATTCATGAACCTTGTTTTTCAATTAAAACCCTCCTCAATTATTTCTTTGCTAGCTATTTAATGCATTTTTTTCTTATCTGCAATGGCTTTCGCGATTTTACTTAACACTATTTCACCGTTAGAAACGACTTGTCCTAATTTCACTCGAATAATGGGTTTACCTTTAAATCGGTCTTCACCTTCAATAGATTGGTCTGCTGCGATAATCACAGCATCTGCTTCACTAATTTCAGAAGCTTTCAATTGATTAACAATCCCCATTGCGCCTTGCTGTTCAATTTTCACTTCATGTCCAAGTTTAACTCCGGCTTTTTCGAGTGCTTTAGCAGCCATGGGTGTGTGTGCAAGTCCGGCAATACATGACGTAATACCAACAAATTTCATTATTCACACCTCCTCCATTTCCTTTAGTAAGTTTAATACTTGTGATGCTTGGTCAATTTCAAAGATCGACTCTTGAAAGTCATCATCCATGAGCCGAGATGCCAGTGCTGATAGAATAGCAATATGTTTTGTCCCAGATTCTTGCTTTGGAACTAAGATGGCAAAGATAACCTTTACCTGGTACTGATCAGGTGATGCCCAGCTGATCGGCTCTTCTAAACTGACAAAATAAAGCTTTGCCTGTTTAACTGCTGCACTTTTTGCATGTGGTATAGCAATTCCTTCTTGAACCGCTGTTGAATATTCATCTTCTCTAGCGATGAAGTCATCAAAAAGTAGTGTCTTATTGTTGATGACATCTTGGTTTATGGCTTGTTCAGCTATAAATGCTAGCACCTCATCTCTATCTTTGAATGTTTGCTCTAAATAAATTTGATTCTCTGTAATAAGCAACCTGTCACCCTCCTTTTTGATAACGCTTTCTATATTTACACTATAGCTCAGCTTCGTATAAAGTTTAATCTAAACTTCTACCAAATCGAGTGGAACAAATTAGATTAGTTAAAAATAAACAACTACTACGGGGCTACATGTAGTAGTTGTTTAAATGAAAAATGAATAGGTTATCTTAAGAGATACTAAGAAATTGAATTTAAAAGGGAGGGAGAAGCCTCTTGTTAATTCTGCGCTAGCAATGTATTAATGAAATCTCGATAATTTTTGCAGTGAATCAATTGCTGAATTAAACTAGGATTATCGACCATCTTACCGAGCATTTCATACATATGCTGTAAATCTTCTTTACTATCTTTTTCGACATTCAATAAACAAATAAATTGTACCCGTTTATCTGCCCAGTCAATTGGTTTTTTAAGTGTGCAGATCGTTAAGAACGTGTGATCTGTTTGTGCTGTAATCGGATGAGGGATGGCAATAAGATTACCATACGCCGTTGGTGCAATCTCTTCACGTTCATAAATGCGTTTTAAATAGTCATCCGGTAACGGCGTTGTCTTATTGACTTGATCAACTAAGAAGGTGAGTACTTCATCTTGTGTTTGTAAATCTTTGCTTAAGAACAGGAGATCCTCTTGAATATATTCAAAAACACGGTCAGTATCTTCCTCGACAAATGCCCCGATTTTTGCGATGTCTTTATCAGATAATATCGCATTAACATCAATGACAGGCACGGTTAGATCCTCATTAATCGGTACAGAGCTAACGATGAAATCAGTTTTGTCAAAAGGGATCTGTTTAAGCTTATAGTATTCTGTTGTGCCCATCACTTCAATTCGAGAGCCAAATACGGCTTTTAATTTATATTTAATGAGGTGGGCACTGCCTAGTCCAGAGGCACAAACGATGTAACAGCGCATGGGGCTGGACTGCATTTTTTTTCGTTCAATGGCTGCACCAATATGCAATGCAATATAACCAATTTCATTCTCATCGATGGTAACAGCCATTTCTTGTTCCAAAACCATACCTGCGATAATGCCAGCTTCAAAAGCTAGAGGGTAATTCAACTTTATATCTTGTAGCATTGGATTTCGTACATTCATCCCATATTTGTAACGATTAATGGCTGGTTTTAGATGAAGCCCTAAACCAATTAGTAATTCTTTATCATGACGTATACCAAGATGCATTTTTGCTTCTAATGCATCTAATATTTTTGTGGTCATGATTTGGATTTGTTTTTCCATAATATTTTCAAGCTCTGCCTCACTCATATTGGTTTGACTGACCATCTTTGTTCCAAGTAAATGAATGGCAATATAGGCGATTTCCTCAGGAGGGAACTTGACCCTGAATATCTCTTCAGCAGCACGAACGATATGATGAGCCACACGGTATTCCTTCTGCTTCGTGATTTCATTAAACTCTTGATTGATTAAAGAAACATGATGTCCGCTCTTTATTCGTTTGTAGGCAATGGCAATATGGATATAAAGATTGTTTATCGCGATGTCAGCTAATGAGATATGATTTTCTTTTATTTGATTAATAATGACGGTCCACACTTTATCTAACTGTTCTTTGTCAGCATCTGCTATCGTTGCTAATTGGTCTTGCCAAATCGTTTTAGAACCTGTCTCACTTCTATCAAAAATGTATTCAGACATAGCAAATCTGAGTTTAACTTCACTCCCGATTGCTTTGAGTCCATAATTGGGTTTTTTATCGAGGTAAATATCATGTTTTTCTAACATTTTTTTAACACTTCTGAGATCACTTTGGATCGTTGATTTGCTAATATGCATTTCATCACAGAGATCATCAAGCTTTAAGTAACGCTCTGCGAGTAAAAAGCGTTTAACTAAGTATTTAATCCGCGCATCAGGTGAATCTAACAATGCTTGTTCTTGTGAAACATGATTAAAAAACTGATTTAAATAGTGCCTGAAATTTTGGTCGTCATTAATGAGTAACTCGTAACCTGTCCCGCGCGTTGACTTTATCTTTGCACCGTGCATTTGTAGTGAATGATTAAGTGCTTTTATGTCATCACGAACGGTTCTCGAAGAAACATCAAGGACATGGGCTAAGTAGTCACTGGTAATCGGTTGGTCTGATGCCAATAATTCACGTAGTATTTTAATCGCTCGACTGTTCACTTGTCACCCCTCCTTTTTGTTTGGATGAAAGACCTACCTTTATCATAGCGAGATTTAAATCTAAATCAACTATATGGCAAAGGGTTTATTATATGAAGTGCAAAAGCGTAGCAATAAAAATTGCTACGCTATGTTTCATTCACCGCTAATCATTAAAGCCGTTTTGTTGTGAAACTTCTGCGAACCAAGAAGCACTTTTCTTAGCTGTCCGCGTTTGCGTTTTTAGGTCAACAGAGAAAAAGCCGTACCGATTTTTATAAGCGTTCATCCAAGACCAGTTGTCCATAAACGTCCACAGATGATAACCCTTCACATTACAACCTTCTTCTATAGCTTTGTGTAGCCATTTTAAATGCTCTTTAATAAAGTCAATCCGATAGTCATCTTCAATTCGCCCATTATTAAGGAATCTTTCTTCGTTTTGTACACCCATACCATTTTCAGAAATAAAGGATTCAATATTACCATAGCTCTGTTTCAAATTCATCATAATATCATAGATGCCTTTTTCATAAATTTCCCAGCCGCGATAAGGATTCATTTTGCGTCCGGGCATTTCGTAATTGTCAAAGAACCAGTCAGGCATAAATGGACTATACGGATTAGGTAAACTATCTTTAGCTTTTACTCGTCTTGGTTGATAATAATTCACACCGAGTAGATCAACAGTGTTTGCTTTTAATAAGTGTTGATCACCGGGTTCGGTTACAGGAAGGTGTCCGTGTTCTTCTAAAAGCTTAATTAGATCTTCTGGATATTCACCTTTCACAGCTGGATCAAGAAAGCTTCGATTAAAAAATAAGTCGCAAATATGAGAAGCCTTAAGGTCAGCAGGGTTTTGGCTCCGTGGATAAGAGGGCGTTAAGTTCAATACAATCCCGATCTTTCCATTATAATCTTTATGATAAGCTTCAACAGCTTTAGCATGGGCGATCATCGTGTGATAAGCCACTTGAATGGCTCGCTTAGCATCAACGATATTAGGGTAATGAAAATCATATAAATAGCCACCTTCAACGGGGACGATGGGTTCATTAAAAGTAAACCACGTTTTTATTCGATCGCCAAATAAGTCAAAAGCTGTTCTAGCGTAATTGACGTAATCATTAATCACTTCTCTATTTTCCCATCCACCTAATTCTTGAAGTTCAAAAGGCATATCGAAGTGAAATAAGTTAACAAATGGTTCAATATCATTGGCAAGCAATTCGTCAATGACTTGATTATAAAAGGTAACGGCCTCCTGATTTACGTCACCTCGACCACCTGGAATAAGACGGGCCCAAGAGATAGACATCCGAAAAGTATTGTGCCCGATTTCTTTCATATTTTTAATATCTTCTTTATAGCGATTGTAAAAGTCTGAAGTGACACCAGGACCAACACCTTCAAAGAAACGATTGGGTTCAGTTGCAAACCATTGATCCCAGATATCCTTGCCTTTCACGCCATTATTAGAGCCCTCTGTCTGTGTTGCTGAAGCTGCACTACCCCACCAAAAATTTTCTGGAAATTGATATGTTACAGTCATATATGCATCCTCCTTATTTATTACGGTAAATTTCAATAATTTCAATGGCTAGATCTCTTACTGTCATTGAAGTCATTAAGTGATCTTGTGAGTGAATTAGGATAATATTAACGGTTTGACCATCGCCACGCGCTTCTTCTTGTAGTAGTGTCGTTTGAAATTTATGCGCTTTACCGAGCTCTTCATTTGCCTCTTTGATTTTCTCATCTGCGGCATCAAAATTGCCTTCTTTTGCTTCTTGAATGGCTTCCATTGCACTTGATTTACCATTTCCAGCATATAAAATAATTTGGAATGCAATTTCAGTGATTGTTTGTTCCATTGTATTGTCCCCCTAAGTTAAAAGTCTGTGAAAAGAGATACGTATTTCTTTAGAGAAAAGAAATACGTATCCTATTATTCATTTATTTAGCCGTTCTTTCATTCTCGTAATACTGGTTATCCATAATTTTTAAGAATGGTAACCAAATCACAAAGACAATGGCCATGTTAATCAGTTGCATAACACCACCCATAATATTATTACCCGTTGCTAAATAACCACTTAGAAGAGCTGGTGTGGTCCATGGGACGACAACCCCAGTTGTCCTTGGTACAAAACCGATAGACATACAGAAATAAGTGACAATGGCTACAACAACCGGAGCTAATAACCACGGGATAATAACGAGTGGATTCATAATAATCGGTAAACCAAAGATAACAGGTTCATTAACATTAAATACACCTGAGCCAATACCGAGTTTACCTAACTCGCGCATTTGTCTACTCTTTGCTACAATAAATATTGCAATAAGAACAGCTAGCGTCATACCAGATCCACCAATACCTACAATAAAAGTATCAATAAACGGTTTTGTTACAATATTCGGTAACTCCTCACCTGCTTGGAAAGCTTGGTAGTTTTGATCATTAAGTGCAAACCAAATCGGATCAAGTACCGAGTTAATAATAATTTGACCGTGTAAGCCAAAGAACCAGAAGACTTGTATTAATAAGACGGCGACTATGGTAGCAGGTAACCCACTACCTAATGCAGTTAATGGTTCTTGAACGATAGTATAGATAAAATTTTGTACGGTTTCAAACGGTGTATAGCTAAAGATAATACGGACAAGTAAGAAAATAGCTAGGGTTAAAGTAATTGGAATAAGTGCACTAAACGAACGTGCTACAGCACTTGGAACACCGGCAGGCATTTTAATAGTTAATTTACGATTAACGAAGTGCTGATATAATTCGGCTGCAATAAAAGCAGTGAATATACCTAGAAACATACCTTCTGCACCTAAAGCGGATGTCGGGATTACACCACCGACTTCATCTACAACCTGAGGTGTTAAAATCAAGAAAGCACCAAGTGCAACAACGGCCCCGTAAATGGACTCGCCCTCTCTTTGCTCGACCATTTTATAACCAATACCTAGAATAACAAATAGCCCCATAATACTTAACGTTGCAGCGGATGCTGGTCCTAAGGCGTCCTGATAAGTGGCGAAGGCCTCTTCGCCAATAAGTTCATCTAAAAAGGGTAAGTTAGCAATAACCACAAAGATAGAACCAAAAATAATTAATGGTAACGCCACCATAAATCCGTTACGCAGAGCTGATAAATAACGATTATTATTTAACTTGTCTGCGACAGGCATCAACACGTTTTCTAGTTTTTCCATAAAAGTGTTCATAATGTTTCCTCCTTTAATTTATTAGCTGACTAAAATGAGATTTAGTCAGCATTAATCACCAATTAGTTCAAGAGCTTTGTCCAATACGGCTTTACCGTTAATCCGACCATAAGACACAGGATCAATAACGTCTAGAGGGATACCTTGTTCTTGAGCTGGTCCTTCTAATTTCTTTTTCATAAAGCGCATTTGTGGACCGAGTAAAAGTACATCAGCTTCTTTCATTTCCTCTGTCGCTTTGTCTTGAGCGACAGCCCAAATTTTTGTGTCGATACCACGTTCTTTCGCTTCTTCCTCCATTTTGGAGACAAGTAGGCTCGTTGACATTCCAGCTGAACATGCTAACAAAATTCTTTTCATTTTAATTCCTCCTTTTAGATTGGTATGTGCCTCTTACATTGCATTGTATTTTAGAAGCGCTTCCATTACCACGTGTAGTTTTTCCGTTTCAAAACGGAAATATGCAATTTATTAAAGGTTATCAATCTATATCCTTGAATGAAAATGAGTGATGTACAAATCTAATCACCTATGAGAACGCACGAAAAAGAAGAATTTCGCATGCGTTCGCACGAAAAGTGAAGAAATCGCATGAAAGTATTGCGAGTTCGCACGAAAAGTGAAGAATTCGCATGAAAGTATCATGCGTTCGCACGAAAAGCGAGGAAATCGCATGAAAGTATAACGAGTTCGCACGAAAAGTGAGGAAATCGCATGAAAGTATAACGAGTTCGCACGAAAAGTGAGGAAATCGCATGAAAGTATAACGAGTTCGCACGAAAAGCGAGGAAATCGCATGAAAGTATCATGCGAACGGACGAAAAGTAAAAATTCCGCATGAAAAATAAAAATAGTCTTCAGTGCTTAATAAGTAGTGGTCGGTCTTGACGATAAATAAACAAGTCCTCACTGACGCCATTTATTAATTCATCAGCTATTATCTTTGTTAAGACTTGACTATAAACCAACCCATTATCACCAAATGCAAAAACAAAATAGCTGTTTGGAAACGATAAGTATTCGCCTATAATCGGTAATCCGTCCATTGTCCCACCATAATGAGCGGTTAAATATGAGTCAGGTTCAATGGAGATGTCAGGAAATAAAAGATTGAATTTATCTATAAGCTGATCACGTTTGTGAATAAGTTTGGCATCTCTTTGATTAGGGTAGGTTGTCGTTTCATCGAGGCCACCAATAATAACTCGATGGTCTGATGTGGTACGTAGATAAGTGTAAGGACGTGCGGTTTCCCATATCAATGTACGATTATACCAAAACAAATTCGGATCAACCGGTTTTGTGGTAACTGTATAAGTGCTTACAAAGGAAATGTTTTTATCGTTTTTCAATTCCACTCCTTCATAGCCACAACAGTAAACAACTTTTTTGGTTTCAATATGAAAACCATTTTTAGTCGTAATCGTAACCCCGTTATTGTGATGTCTATGACCATTCATTTCCGTTTGCTCAAAAATTTGAACCCCTTTTTGTGAAGCGGATTGAATTAAACCGTGGGTGTAAAGATAAGGGTTAAGTTGCGCGTCATTTTTGTAATAAAGTGCGCCTGCTTTTTTAAAGGGATATCGATCGCTAATATCTGTTTCAGTTAATAATTCTACAGGACAATTTTCTGCGCGAAGCACTTGATATTCCTGTTCAATATCTTGTAAGTCCTCAGGTTTAGTTGTGAAATACAATGAATCTTTACGTTCAAAATCTGGTTTGATCGTAAGCTTGCTACAGGTTTCTTCAATTTCGTTAATTGCATTTCGACATAAATTCAGATGTTGCTTCATCATCTCGCGACCAAATGTATGGGCTAATGTTGTAAAAGAGCGTTCGCCGGCATATTGAATCAGTGCTGTATTTGCACTTGTGCTTCCTGATGCTATTTGATTTTTTTCGATTAACGCAACAGTTAATTGAGAGTCGGCTAATTGATAAGCCATCTGAGCACCACTGCTTCCACCTCCAATAATTAACACATCACAAGTTAAATGATCTTGTAAAGTTGGGTAAATAGGTGGGTCTTTTAATGTTGTTGGCCAAAAAAAATCGCCCGTTTGAATATTCATCGTTTTCACCTCTGTTAATATTATGAGGATTTGTCCATATAGTTATTCACAAGTAAAAAAGTGTCTTAATTGATCAATATTCTGCTAAAATAAGAAAGGAATTTATAATAGGGAGATAGTTCAATGATTAGATTAGAATACTTTACAAAAGATGATTTTCAAACATTGATTGATTGGAATGTAAATGCGTCTACATCTTTTTTGTATCAATGGACAGGAGGGGCCGAATTAACCTATCCGTTGACACATGCCCAATTAGAAGCTTATTTAAAAGGTGCTAATAAAAATGGAGCCACGCGCTATATTTATCGAGTGGTTGAGCAGCAAACCGGACAAGTTATTGGTCATCTGCAGATTGCTGCTGTTGACTTAAAACAGAGGAGTGCTCGCATTTCACGTGTGTTAATTGGTGAACCGCGGAGTAGAGGTCAAGGTTATGGACAACAAATGATAAGAGCTGCTTGTGAAATTATTTTTGATCGGTGGCAATTACATAAAGCATCGTTAGGCGTGTTTGACTTTAATCAGTCTGCATTAAGTTGTTATCAAAAAGTTGGTTTTCAAATTGATGGGTTACTTCGCCATGCGCGTAAAGTCGGTGACGATTATTGGGACCTTTATGAAATGAGTATGTTGGAAGATGAGTGGCAAGCGGTGAAAGGAGATCAATCATGATCTATTTATTGATTGGGCTAATTGTTGTAACACTATTAATTGTTGGAGCGAGCTTTTACTTTTACAATTTTGCTATCGCACGAGCAGAAAAAGTCTTTATCCAAGAGGATCCCGATTTACAAATGACCCCTGAATTAGATCAATGTGTAAAATCGGATCAAAAGTGGTGGGCTGATCAAACGTTTGAAGATTGGTCATTAATAAGTAGAGACAAACTCCATTTGCATGGTTATTATTTATCTGCAAAAGTAGCGACGCGGCAAACCGTTTTGTTAGCTCACGGTTATTCTGGTGAAGCATCGATTATGAAGGAATTTGCCCGAATTTACCATGAACAGTATAATATGAACATTTTATTACCGGATGCTAGAGGACACGGGAAAAGTGAAGGGAAATACATCGGTTTTGGTTGGCATGAGCGCCTAGATTATTTAGATTGGATTAATCAAATTATAAAAACATTAGGTGACGATGTCGAAATTATTTTACATGGTGTTTCAATGGGGGCTGCAACAGTGATGATGACAAGTGGCGAAACGTTACCAAAACAAGTTAAAGCAACCATTGCTGATTGTGGTTACACTTCAGTCAAAGATGAGTTAACTTATCAAATGAAGCGGATGTACCGATTGCCTGCTTTTCCTATTTTAAATGCTACAAGCTGGTTAACTAAAATTCGTGCAGGGTATAGCTTTTCAGAGGCATCTGCACTTAATCAAGTGGCTAAAGCATCAGTACCGATATTATTTGTTCATGGATCAGACGATGCTTTCGTACCTACAGAGATGGTTAATCGGCTTTATCAAGCTTGTACAAGTGAGAAACAGTTGCTAATTATAGAAGGTGCCGGACATGGTTTAGCTAACCGTACCGACACAAAGTTGTATCAAAATAAAGTTCGACATTTTCTAGATACTCACCTTAACTGACTTCCAAGTTTTTTTATCACTATCATTTAAAGATAGCGTATATATCCTTTAAAAGGGGATAGAATAACTCCAGACAACTGGAAGTTTTTGGTCGCATGATCGCTGCTTACTTCTTGTCGGGAGATCATAACGTCTTTTTCATATTAGAAAAGTGCTGAGGTAAAAACTTAAAGAACCAAGTCTAAGAAAAGCTATCCCATTCGCTAAAAAACGATTGGGATAGCTTTTCTCATGTTTAATGGACGAAATCAGTGGTATGAGATATATAGTAAGGCAGTCAAGGAGGCTATTGCTTTGTCAGCAAACACAATCGGTTTTAGCTTTATTATGTTAGGTATGTTTTTGATTATAGGTAAGATCTTGCGCGTACATATAAAATGGTTGCGTGATTTGATTTTACCAAGTTCAATTATCGCAGGTTTTATTGCGATATTTGTTGGACCTGAAGTGCTAGGTAGACTAACACAGGCTTGGCTTGAACAAGATGCTGTTTTTTATTATGGTTTTCTCTCTTCTTCTGTTTTAGAGGTTTGGAACACATTGCCGGGCCGCAAGTGGTTATGGGACAAACCGTTTCGTGGGAACAGTATGTACTGGGTTTTTTTATCTTGACACCATTCTTCGACATGAGTCCACTAACAGGTCCGTTAATTGAAATTAGTTTTGTCGGTGGTCATGGCACAGCTGTTGGGTTGTCAGGAACTTTTCAAGAACTCCTTATTTTTTGATTTTTCTCTTGAATAAAGGTATATATTTAACAAAATACCTAAAATACTAATAAATCCAGATATAATAAAAATCAAATTGGTTGTTTTTATCCATGCAATAACAGAAGTTATAAACATACATATTATTATTACATATGAACTAGTAATGATAACATTAAAAAGTTTGTTATTAATGTTTTTATTACTCATAATAGCCTCCTTTTAATAAGGATATGAGAACCTACTACTTATTTTAGCACATAAAAACTAATAAAGACTGCAAAAGCATCTATATGGAATATAATTCCGCTTAAATGCTCTGTATTTAAGTGTTTCTTATTAATCATATATGGCGTTTTTAAATCAACATAAGTTTATTTTTCTGAAAGTTGTGGTATAATATTTGTCCAGAAGAATAAATTAAAAACGACCACTAAAGTGCGGGAACACTTTAATGGTCTACGATAGATTGCCCATAGAATGGCAGTCTCACATAATTAAACAGAGAATACCACCCTATTCAAGCATTTAGCTTAGATAGGGTGGTATTATTTTTGGTTATCTTTCATTATAAGCACTACTAGACTTGCAAAGCTTATCATAACAATAAGACTTTCATAAGTACTCATAAACGTCACCCCCCTTCGGGAGTGACTACCACCCTATAAGCTTCCTACCGATAAAATAATTAACATGGCATTCCAAAAAAAAGACGTTGTATTTCACAGCAAAATATTTTATAAACATGATTAACTCAACGTCTATTATAAAACCTACTTCTTAGCAGAAGGTGCACTTGCTATAGTGTTTAAACCGTTGGTTGGGGGCGGTCTTTTTACAGCGGCTTCGTTACCGCTTATTTATCAGTTCGGTCCAGTTTATTTTAGCTGTTATAATCATGAGTTTCTTTTTCTTGTTTGGTCTATGGTATTTTCGACGTCAATAAGAAATTGCGGTGGTACATCTCTTTCTATTAATCTCAATCATGTGAATTATACAAATTTTAAGAAAATTAGTATTGAAAAGTAAAGCGAATATTGATAAACTATTCACAATTAAGTAAAAAGTAAAGGAATGATATAGATAGAAAGGCTTGGCTTGGAGCCAAGCCTTTCTAAAATATTTTTTTGTAAAGAAATCTAACAGGGCAGGTGTGGCAAAGTGAACCCAGTATATAACTTCTCGGCAGGACCGTCAGCATTACCTAAAAGTGTTTTGAAAAAGGCTCAAGATGAATTATTGAATTATGACCATTCTGGAATGTCAGTGATGGAGTTGAGTCACCGTTCAAACTTGTTTTCAAATATTATTGAAGATGCTGAATGGTTGATAAGAGACCTCTTAGATATTCCTGAAAACTATAAGGTTCTTTTTCTTCAAGGAGGCGCGTCTCAACAGTTTGCGATGGTCCCGCTAAACCTTATGGTGAAAAATAAAAAAGCAGATTATGTTTTGACAGGTTCTTGGTCTAAAAAAGCTTATAAAGAAGCTCAGAAATATGGCAATGTGCGTGTCGTTGGAGAAGATACAATTAATCATATTCCTAAGCTTTCTTCTGATATGTTTGATCCAGAAGCAGACTATGTTCATATCACAACGAATAATACGATTGAAGGAACAGCTTTTCATGAAATTCCCGATACGGGAGATATTCCATTAGTTGCTGATATGTCTTCAAATATTTTATCAACGCCCATTGATGTGTCGAAATTTGGCTTAATCTATGCAGGCGCTCAAAAAAATATTGGTCCTGCAGGAATGACCCTTGTTATCATCAGAGAGGATTTGATTGGTCATGCATCAGATGCGGTACCAACGATGCTTGACTACAAAACGCAAACAGATTCCAATTCTCTTTACAATACCCCGCCAACTTTCGCGATATATGTAGCAAAACTAGTGTTTGAGTGGCTCAAGGCGCGAGGTGGATTAACAGAGATGGAGCAGCAAAATCGTGATAAAGCAGCATTGTTATACCAGACCCTTGATCAGTCTGAACTTTTTTATGCCCCAATTAACAAAGAGGATCGATCTCTAATGAATGTGCCCTTTGTATCTGTAGATGGTGATAAAGAACTTGAAGCAAAGTTTATTAAGGAAGCTCAGGCCTATGGATTAGAAACATTAAAAGGTCATCGGTCTGTTGGTGGGATGAGAGCAAGCATTTATAATGCGATGCCCTATGAAGGTGTAGAAGCATTAGTTGAATTTATCAAATCGTTTGAGCATGCGAATAAATAACAGTTATAAATTAGCAGAATGGGGGTGTTCCAAGTGCAGAACTTGTGAATGCCCCTCTTTTTACTATTGGTGTTCGTCTAAATAAAAATACATCTGAAACGAAAGTATATTGCCCAAATGGAATAAAAAATGTACTTAATACTTAAATATATTCGACTGAGACATCACTATAGGCTATCCTTCCCTCACAAAAGATAATCGTTATGAGATGATTAGCATACTTTTCTTTTTCGATTATATATTTAGGTTTTGTAAAATAAATCATCTGTATTTTTCATTTATTCGAGATCGATAGCTTCTTGACTTTAAAATGACAAAGCTCTATTTTAATCTTAATAGTAACGGTTGTGTCTCTACAAATAAAGGTTTTAGTTGTATGCTGTTTAAAATGAAGAAAGTCGAGATTTGATCTTAAATGGTAACGCTGTTTAGGTTATAATAAAAGCAATCATAACGAGAAGATAGATTAACTTTTATCCTTACAAAAAATCAATCAACAAGGAGGGAGAATGTAATGGAAGAAGAAATGCTTAACTTGCTTGATAAGATTAATCATGGAATGGAAGAATATAAAGGAACAATAAACGTTTTAAAAAAAGATATCCATTTAAGATTTAATAAAATAGATGATTGTCTAAGCGAAATGGATAATCGCTTTAATAAGGTAGATGACCGCTTTAGTGAAATGGATAAGCATTTCAATGTGATAGATGGTACCATTAATAAACTAGATAAACGTTTAAATGTAATAGATCAGCGTCTAAATAGTATTGATGCAAAACTAGAAGTTGTTGATATGAAATTAGATGGTATAGGCAACCAGTTTGAATTAATCACCGAGTCGAGAATCTCAGAGTTTGGTTTTGTCATGGAAAAAGTAAATAAACTCGAAAAGGAATTGTTTTTATTGAAACAAAAGTTTGAAGATTAGATTCTTTTTAAAGCGGTGCTTAAAGAAAATATGTGTTGTTATATGAATGGGATGTATTTAAGCTGTAAATTGGACATGATTTGTTTCTGGATTATATTTATTGAAAGTAAAATATGACATATTTGTATGAGTCATTTAGCAGCTATTTTAAGTTTATGATTACGCCCAGGCATTGCTTCTCCTGCAAAAGAGTCAATCATTTCATCACACCCGTATATACATTTAAGATAAACAATAAGTTACTAACAAGTTAACATGCACTCTATAAAATGCAAGTATAATTTTGAGTGCGCTTACAAAAAGGGGTAGTTAAATGTCTAAACAAAAGTTAGATAAGATGTCAGAAGAGGAACTTATAGTCACTACCAGCAATAAGCGCAAGCACAGAGACTGACTTATAAGCGAGTCTCTGTGCTTGCTAACAGATCATTAGTTATAAAAGAAAAAGATTAGATGATTATTTTATTTTTTTTGTTGAGCTTCGATATTTAATGGCATAAGGTACAATCACCCGTTTGGCAGGTTCATCCTTTGACTTTAATTGTTCTATTAAACATTTAGCACTTTGAATACCTAATTTGTAAATTTGAATATCTACGGTTGTTAATGGTGGTCTTGTTAACTCTGATAAGTATAAATTATTGAAGCTTGTAATTGACACATCACTTGGACAATCCAGTCCAAACTCTTCTAACATATTGATTACACCTAGGCTCATCATGTCATCAGCAATAACAATTGCACTAGGCGGCGTACTTAAAGCAAATAATTGTTCAACTGCTTTATGCCCACTTGAGCGTAAAAATTCATCATGAACGATATATTTCTCCTTAAAGGCAATATTTGCATCGGCTAATGCTTGCTTATATCCTAGTAGTCGTTCCCTAGTTACCATTAAGTCTGTCGTTCCCCCGATAAAGGCAATTTGCCGATGGCCAAATTCAATCAAATGATTAGTTAGCTCCATACTAGCATGAACGTTGTCATTGTCTACGTAAGTAATGCTACTTTCATTATTGTAGGGTTTACCTACAACGACAAATGGAAATTTCTCTTCAACTAAAAAATCGATAATTGGATCGTTAGCACGAGAATAAAGCAAGATGATACCATCAACACGATTACCGAAAACCATACGTTTTACTTCTTCGAAAAGTTGTCTATCATCACCGCCGGTTGAAACATATAGAGAATATTCGGTTTCATGAGCTATACTCCCAATTCCTCGTAATACTTCAGGGAAAAAGGGGTTTTGCAAAGCTGTTTCAGCTGAGGAGGGCATAATGACGCCAATGGATTGCGAAGAACGTACAGCTAAGTTTCTCGCGTTTACATTTGGGTGATAGCCAAGCTCTTTCATTGCTTTTCGAACGCGCTTTTTTGTATTTACACTAATGCGTGGATTATCTGCAATCACTCTTGATACAGTGGAAGGAGCAACATTTGCTTTCTTTGCAACATCTTTTATTGTTATGGCCATCATTCTTCATCCTTTTTCTAGAAAATGAGTCAGATCGAAATCGTAGTTTAAGTGGATAAGTTAAACAAATAAAATGATAGCGTTTAACTTTCTAACTACCGTTTGGTGCAATCGTTTGATATTTTGATTAAATGGATTAATCATATTATATATGATGTCGAATTAATTTAAAATAGCATTAGCTATATTTCTTTGCAGGATAAGAGGGGGAAGTGAGGTTTAAAGCATGGGAAGAAATATACCATTATAAAATAATGATAATGAAAATAATAATAAAAATAATAAGCATTAGACTTCTAAAATCAATAATAGGTGTACCTTTCATATTAATCACTCCACTTATGAGTCATATATGCACTGACAACAGCTTCTAAAGAAAATAATTTCTCTAT
Organism: Amphibacillus cookii; assembly: GCF_016908375.1. Taxonomy (GTDB): domain Bacteria; phylum Bacillota; class Bacilli; order Bacillales; family Amphibacillaceae; genus Amphibacillus_C; species Amphibacillus_C cookii. The sequence goes on along the minus strand of NZ_JAFBDS010000003.1, from coordinate 186,310 downwards.
ACGACCATTATAGCACATAATTCCGATCGATATAATAAGCATTAAGTAAAATCATATTTTTATCGGCTATCGCATAATTTAAAATAGCATAATGGACTGGAGTGAAAATCAACATGAAACGCATTTTAATTATTAATGGGCACCAATTTTATCCAAATAGTAAAGGAAGGTTAAATCGAACGTTAACCGAACATATGAAATCCTTTTTGGAATTTACATTGTCACATGAGGTGAAGCTTACAAATATAGACGAAGGCTATTTGATTGAAGAAGAACAAGAAAAATTTAAGTGGGCAGACTGTGTAATTTATCAAACACCTATTTATTGGTTTAGTATTCCAGGGAAATTGAAAACGTACTTTGATCAAGTATTAAAGTCAGGGGTATTTTTTGAAAGTCATGAACGCTATGGCCAAGGCGGTTTGATGGTAAATAAACATTATATGTTATCTACAACTTGGAATGCACCAGAGGATCAATTCTCAACGGATGATGGTTTCTTTGAGGGGAAGTCTGTGGATGAGGCCTTATTTCATCTTCATCGCTTGCATGCTTTTATTGGTATGAAGCCGTTAAAAACGTTCGCCTTATTTAATGTGATTAAGCAACCTAATATTGAGCAATCGTTAAACCTATTAGCGGTACATTTGCGTGAGGTGTTTCCTGAATGAACTTTATCGCAGATAATCGGTAAAAAACCCACCTCAAAATAGAGAACAGCGGTCAATCAATTGAGGTGGGTAATAACGGACGCTAAATTCCTGATTCACTCAACGAACCTGCAATCAGCGGGCGAATAACGAAAGGCCACTGATTGCAGGTTCATTTTATGTCCTAGAAAAATAAATAACCGAACTATAATAGTTATTATAGTTCGGTTATTATAGTGACTTACTTTTTTAAATAACCCCTTGAGCAATCATGGCATCTGCGACTTTCAAGAAGCCAGCAATATTAGCACCTACCACAAGGTTTCCTGACTTCCCATGCTCTTCTGCCGCTTCGACACTATTCCGGTAAATATCTTTCATAATATCCTGAAGCTTTTCATCAACTTCTTCAAACTTCCAAGAAAGGTGAGCACTATTTTGTGCCATTTCTAGAGCTGAGACTGCAACCCCACCTGCATTGGCTGCTTTTCCAGGTCCAAATAAAATTGCCTTTTCAATAAACAAATCAACCGCTTCTGTCGTACAAGGCATATTAGCGCCTTCCCCAATGGCAATCACACCATTTTTAATTAAGTGGTTGGCCGCATCTTTATCCAATTCGTTTTGAGTGGCACATGGTAAGGCAATATCACAAGGAATCGTCCAGATTTCCTCGGATTTTTCGCTGTATTGGGCATTTGGATGTTCCGTAAGATATTCTTTAATTCTTTTACGTTCTACTTCTTTTAATCGTTTAACTGTATCAAGCTTAATGCCATCTTTATCATATATATAACCATTGTAATCACTGCAGGCAACGACCTTTGCACCAAGCTCTGTTGCTTTCTCAATAGCGTATATGGCAACATTACCAGAGCCAGAAACGACAACCGTTTTGCCATTAAGATCATCATTGTTCCCTTTTAGCATCTCTTGAACGAAGTAAACGGTCCCGTATCCAGTTGCTTCTTTTCTAGCTAAGCTACCACCAAATTCAAAAGCTTTTCCTGTTAAAACACCGGCTTGAAAGCTCCCTTGCATTTTCTTATATTGACCAAATAAATAGCCAATCTCTCTCGCACCAACACCGATATCACCAGCGGGTACGTCTGTGTCTGGTCCAATATGTTTAGCCAACTCACTCATAAAACTTTGGCAAAAGCGCATAATCTCATTGTCCGACTTTCCTTTCGGATCAAAGTCAGCGCCCCCTTTACCCGCACCAATCGGTTGACCGGTAAGTGAGTTCTTAAAAATTTGTTCAAATCCTAAAAATTTAATAATACTTGCATTAACAGACGGATGGAAGCGTAAGCCTCCCTTATAAGGTCCGATCGCACTATTAAATTGAACACGAAAGCCTCTATTTACATGAATATCACCTTGATCATCAACCCATGGAATACGAAAAGAAATAATACGCTCAGGTTCTACCATTCGCTCTAGTATGGCGTGGTCAATGTAGGAGGGGTTCTTTTCAAACACAGGTACTAATGAATCGAGAATTTCTTTTACCGCTTGTTGAAACTCCTTTTCATTTGGATTTCTTTTTTTGACAGTATGGTAAACATCGTTAACATAATTTAATGCAACATTGCTGGACATGGTCAAGCTCCTTTCAAGTAAGTGTATCTAAAATTATTAAATCATTTTCAATATCATTATTATAGACAAGTTTATCGAATGTAAGATTAATTAACAATATAAAACAAGTATTAAAACATTCTGATATAGAGATGATTTGAGGTTTATTGAATAAAAATATGGGATCTTAAATTTAAGTAGAGCTGTATATAAAATAGGGCATAATAAGATTTTTCAACCATAAGCTATCTTTTCGAATGATAAAAATATTCTGTTAAATCTTTTTTTATGCAAAATTGTGATTGTAATCATAAATTTATGAGATTGTCTATATCAATGTCGAGTTCTGGTCGCTTGTCATGTCATCTGACATTTAGAATCGCGACCATGTAAATTAATAGTGGGTTTGTATTGTGGATAAAAGTGGAATAATTATAATGTTAAAAAAGGTTCATATTATAGTGAAAGGAGTTGTTAATTTTATGAATAAAAAGTGGTTTAGCTTGACAATTACTGATATAGAAAAGCAATTAAATACAGATGTCAAAAACGGATTACAAACCAGCGCTATTTCATCTTTACATGAAGAATGGGGACGGAATGAATTGCCAGAAGCTAAGAAAGATGCGGAATGGTTAAAGTTTATCCGCCATTTTCACGATGTGCTTATTTATATTTTACTAGTCGCTGCAATTATTACGTTAATTTTAGGTCATTATATCGATACTGTTGTTATTCTTCTGGTGGCGATTATCAATGCCCTGATTGGCTATATTCAAGAAAATAAAGCAGAAAAAGCGTTAGAAGGCATAAAGAAGATGTTATCTTTGCAAGCAACCGTAATCAGAGATGGGGAACGTATTGATCTACCCTCGAGTCAATTAGTACCTGGAGATCTCGTTATTCTCAAGGCTGGTGATAAGATTCCTGCCGATATCCGCCTTAGCTCAGCAGATCATTTAAATATAGAAGAGTCACCATTGACAGGAGAGTCAACATCAGTTGAAAAAAACATAGAAAAGTTGCCGGAAAATACGGTGATCGGTGATCGATTGAATATGGCGTTTTCCGGTACATCAGTCGCCTCGGGGTCTGGTCGTGGTATCGTCGTTGAAACCGGTGTCCACACCGAAATAGGAAAAATAAATACGTCTATCGCTGAGGTTGAAGAGATTCAAACCCCGTTACTTAAACAAACAGCCCAATTTGGAAAAACGATCTCGGTTGTCATCTTAATACTGGCGATCGTCTTATTTGTATTTGGAATGATGTTTCATGACTATCAATGGGGGGAGTTACTTTTATCTGTAATTGGTTTAACAGTGGCAGCTATCCCAGAAGGGTTACCGGCCATTCTATCCATTATTTTAGCATTAGGTGTTCAATCGATGGCTCAAAACCAAGCGATTATGCGAACACTGCCATCTGTAGAGACTTTAGGTGCTGTTACCGTTATTTGTTCAGATAAAACAGGAACACTCACCAAGAATGAAATGACGGTACAAGCTATTGCTCTACAAGAACGAGACTTAATGGTAACGGGTACAGGTTATAAACCTGAAGGCCAGATTACGGAAACGAATCAGGAAGTATCAGTAAAAGAAGATCAGAAGCTCTATCAATTTCTTACAAGTGTCTTAACTATTAATGATACGGAATTGCGCCAAAACGAAGACGGTGAATGGGTGATTAGTGGCGAGCCGACTGAAGGGTGTCTAGTCACATTAGCTAGAAAAGCGGATCATAAAATTGATCGGCTAGATATCCTATCTAAAATACCTTTTGATTCTTCATATAAATATATGGCAGGATTAGTAGAAGAAAATGGACAAAAGAAGATCTATGTCAAAGGGGCCCCTGATCGTTTGTTTGATATGGCTGGGCTTCAAGAAGGATCAAAGGAACGTCAACTTTGGGAAGATAAGATGCTCAAACGGTCAAGAAAAGGAGAACGTGTTATCGGTGCAGCGGTTAAACATGTTGACTCTGACAAAGAGCAGATTGATCATGACGATCTGCGGGAAGGGTTGGAAATGTTAGGGTTAGCTGGGATTATGGATCCGCCAAGAGAAGAAGCGATTGAGGCGGTAAGAGAATGTAGACGAGCAGGTATCCAAGTGAAAATGATAACAGGTGATCATAAGGAGACTGCCATTTCGATTGCAAAGCAAATGGGTATTACCGATAATGATCGCGTTATTGAAGGTCGAGAACTCGATCAAATGAATGATCAGGCCTTACGACAAGCGGTTGATGCATCAGACGTATTCGCCCGTACAAGTCCTGAAAATAAACTTCAACTTGTAAAAGCGCTGCAAGCAAATCATCATATCAGTGCAATGACTGGGGATGGTGTCAATGATGCCCCCGCATTGAAGCGTGCTGATATTGGCATTGCCATGGGTATAAAAGGTACGGAAGTGGCTAAAGAAGCTTCTGAGATGGTGCTGGTGGATGATAATTTTCGAACGATTGTAAATGCGGTAAGAGAGGGGAGAAGAGTATACGATAATTTGAAAAAGACAATACTCTTCATTTTACCAACAAATGGAGCTGAGGCTTTTTTGGTATTAGCTGCCCTTATCATTGGTATGGAAATGCCATTAACACCTGTTCAAATTCTCTATGTCAATATGGTGACCGCCGTGACTGTAGCTTTGGCATTAGCTTTTGAAAGGCTTGAAGCAGGAACGATGGAACGACCGCCTAGAGATGCAGATGATCGACTTTTAAGTAACTACTATATATTTAGAATTATTTTTGTTTCTTTATTAATTGGGGTCTCAATTATGGTGATGAATGCTGATATGCTGACGAATACAACAACTTATACCATTGAAGAAGTCAATACCGTAACTCTACACGCACTTGTTTTTGCTCAGCTTTTTCATCTGTTTAATGTTAGGAATGAACGCCGTTTTGCTTTGAATCGTGATTTCTTTTCCAATAAAGCAGCATTTATCGTGTCAGCTATATTGATTATCATTCAATTAGCTGTGACATATATACCGTTTTTAAGTACAGCGCTTGGTTTACATCCCATTTCGGGTCAGTATTGGCTGTTCCCAATCTTGATCGGCTTGTTTGTCTTTGTAGTAGTTGAACTTGAGAAATTAGTCACTCATAAATGGTTAAAAAGAACTTGAAAAGCTGTTACCATATTTAAATGAACCGTACGGTTTATTAATATCCTTTCTGATGAAATTACGTTATACTGTTGGTTAGAGAATTTTTGAAGGAAGGTACTAAAATGGATGAACAGCAAAATCATATCATTCGTATTGAACAAGATGGAAAAACATTGATATTAATTGGCACGGCCCATGTTTCCAAGCATAGCGCTGAACAAGTAAAAGCAGTTATTGAAGCAGAAAAACCTGATGCGGTTTGTGTAGAGTTGGATGAACAGAGGTATCGCTCGATCAGGGATGGCAACAGATGGAGAGATATGGATATATTTAAAGTCATTAAAGAGAAAAAAACAACATTATTATTAATGAACTTAGCGATTTCTTCATTTCAAAAAAGAATTGCAAAACAATTTAATATTGAGGCTGGGCAAGAAATGATTCAAGCGATTGAATCAGCAGAAGAACATGGTGCCAAACTTGTTTTGGCGGATCGCCATATTCAAGTGACGTTTGCGAGAGTTTGGGGTAGTGTTGGGTTTAAGGGAAAAATGCTATTGCTTTCACAAGTGTTAGCGGGTATATTTTCTAATGAAACGATCACAGAAGAAGAATTGGAAAAGATGAAAAACCAAGATTCGATTGACAGTATTCTTAGTGAGTTTACCACTTATTTCCCTCGCTTAAAGAAACCATTAATTGATGAGCGGGATCAATATTTGGCTGAAAAGATCAAAAAAGCACCTGGTGAGAAGATTGTTGCTGTATTAGGGGCGGCTCATGTCCCAGGAATAAGGAAGGAACTTGGAAACACACATGATTTAAAACAATTGACCAAAGTCCCTAAAAAATCAAATTGGCCCAAGTATGTGGGCTGGCTGATTCCATTAGCGATCATCGCTATGATGGTCATGACGTTTATGATGAATACAGATGTAGGTATCCAACAAATGAAAAGTTGGTTGTTGTGGAATGGGACGTTCTCTGCGATTGGAGTGGCTGTTGCCTTTGGTCATCCATTAGCCATTTTAGTTGCTTTTATCACCGCTCCAATGACATCATTAAGTCCTTTAATAGGGGTGGGCATTTTAGCAGGGTTGGTTCAAGCATACTTCCATAAGCCACAAGTGGCAGATTTTGAGCAATTAAATGAAGATGTATATACAGTGAAGGGCTTTTGGCGCAATAAAGTGACGAGAATTTTATTAATTGTCTTATTTGCGAGTTTAGGTAGCTTATTAGGTACGGTCATCGCAGGTACGGATATTGTCAGGTTATTTATAAGTAATTTATAATGGCCAACTTATCACAGATAACGTTCCGTAAAACGACCGCCTCAAAAAAGAGAGCTATAGGTGGGAGCTAATGTCCTGATTCACTCAACGACCAATCAGTGGGAAAGAATGAATCCCCCACTGATTGAAGGTTCGTATTATAAAAAATTTTTTTCAATGTAGTCAATAGTGGCTACATTATTTTTTTGTTGAGGAAAGGATTAGAGGGTCTCTCTCATTCAGGCAAGTCAACTTTAATACCTTAGGCAAATCTTTAAGTATTTCATAAATGATAAAACCTTGACATTTTTCTTAATACCCCATATAGTATTTATATACCCTTAGGGGTAATTAGGAGGGGTGAAATGAAACAAATATATCGATTTCCACAAAAATACTTGATGATTAGTGTGCCGTTAACATTAGTGCTTGCCTTTGTTCTAGGAACGATCATCGATACAAGTGTGCTACAGCCTACTATTCTCTATGCAACGATCATCATGATTTATGCAACGATGATCGGCTTTAATTACAAACAACTAACCACCATCAAAGATGCTCGTGTCTTACTTTATTCAATACTAATCAATTTTTTAATGGTGCCGCTAATTGCTTACCTTTTAGGTGTAACGTTATTAAGCAGTTACCCGATGATGTTTGCCGGCCTAGCTTTATCGGCATTATTACCGACAAGTGGGATGACCATATCTTGGACAGCACTTCATAAAGGGAACGTTCCTGCTTCCGTAAAACTGACGGTTTTCGGTTTAATATTAGGTTCTGTTTTAACGCCATGGTATTTGCTAGTAATGGTTGGGCAATTAGTTGAAGTTGATATAATTGCAACATTTCAAACCATCTTGTTGGTCGTTTTTGTACCGATGATTCTTGGCCATATCACGTTTAAACAATTGATGAAACACCACACGCCAGAAACTTTTAAAGCACGTGTAAAGCCAATGCTTGCGCCTTTAAGTATTTGGGCAATGCTTTACATCGTATTTGTGAGTGTTAGTGCGCGTGCAGACATGATCGTTAATAATTTGGAGTTAATATTGATCGCAACCGTTGTGCTCATTGTCTTTTATCTTATTAATTTTATAGTCAGTACAGTATTCGCTGTGAAATTTTTAAACCGTGGTGATGGGATTGCTTTAGTAAACGGTACCGTGCTTAGGAATTTATCAATTGCTATCGGTTTAGCTGTTACCTCATTTGGTGCAGAAGCAGCACTCATTGTAACGATTGCCTTTGTCGTCCAACAACAAGGGATAGCACTTTATGGGAAAGTGGCATTGAATCATTGGTTTCAAGAGGAAGTCGATCGCGTTCATCAAACAAAAGCCATCAAGGCTTAACATTAAATAGGAAAGAGGTTATTAAAATGCAAAAAATGAAATTTAACGTAAAAGCAGAAAATCAAGGGTTAGCGATTACGGCAAAAGCTGGCAAGCATCAGATTGTTTTAGATGAAGGTGCACAAATGGGGGGTAAAGATACAGGACCAAATCCGATGCAAAATGTCCTTGCTTCACTTGCTTCATGTGAAAATGTAACGGCACACGTTGTTGCCAAAGAAATCGGCTTTGATTTACAAGCATTAAGCTTTAACATAACAGGTGTATTCGATCCCCGTGGTTTTATGGGAGATCACAGTGTGCGCCCATATTTTGAAGAGGTAACGGTTGAAGTAAAAGTAACGACAACGGAACCGCCAGAGCGGATTGCAGCATTACAAGCAGAAGTAGAGTCACGCTGTCCAGTGTACACTTTGCTCAAAGCGGCAGATGTGAAGTTAAAAGATAAATGGGAAAGCGCCTAGTGTACGTTTTTAATCAAGAAGTTGACGATTTAAGTCAGCTTCTTTTTTGGTTAGGAATTTATTTTAGCTCTACAAAACTTAGTGTTTTTCATACTCCTAAACGAACGAGCAGATAAGGGATCACGCTTGGTTAGACGAAAAGTAAACGACAGAGTCTTACTCTAGCCACAACTATTTTTCAGGTTTCTGAATCTGTCTGCTTGGGAATAGTAAGATTAACTTTATCACAGATAACCGTCGGTAAAATCCTCACCTCAAAATAGAGAACAGAGGTAAAGCATATAGGTGAGTGATAACGGATGCTAATGTCCTGATGCACTGTGGGTGAAGAACGAAAATGCTCACTGGTTGCAGCTTCGTTTTATATGTTAGAAAAGTTTTAAATTTTCACACATAGAAGCAGAATTCGATTTAAAGTGTTAATCATATAAAAACTAATCGATTCCTCAAAACATGAGCGAATGTTTTGTTAAAAGACAATGAGGTGATAACAATTGAAGCGAATATTAGTCTTGTTCAGAAACGATTTACGGACAAATGACCATCCAGCATTAAATCAAGCCGGGAAAGATGGCGAGGTATTACCGGTATATATAACCCATGCACGTCAACAGGTGCATGCGAGCGATTGGTTTCTTCATTACCAATTGATCGACTTGAAACAGTCGTTAAGGCAGTTGAATTTGCCGTTGCTGGTCGTGAAAGGTGATACTGTATCGGTTTTGCAACAGTTCGTTGACGAATTTAAGATTGAGGCGATTTACCTTAATCAAACTTACATAGAGACCGCGTATGAAGGTGATCAGGTCATTTTAGAATTGGCTAAAAAGCTAGCTGTGCAAATAAAGTTTTTTCAACCGAACACATTGGTCGCATTTCATACGATATTAACGAATCAAAATCAGCACTATAAAGTATTTACGCCATTTTGGAAGCGACTAATCCAAGCAGATATCATCAAACCGACCCGCGCACCGGCTTCATATCATGCGATTAATGTGTCGGAGTCATCGAGTCAGGAAATTGAGCAACTTAACTTACTTAAAGACAGTGATTGGACAGCTAAATTTGAACATTACTGGAAGCCAGGTGAAACGTATGCACATCAGCTATTGGAACAATTTATTAATCACGCTTTACCACATTATAATGAAAAGGAGTACCCAAGTTTAGACATCGCTTCAAGGTTATCGCCTTACATAGCTGTCGGTGCGATTAGCCCACGAGTCATATGGGATCGGATCGTTGAAGAGATGCTGTTAACAGAAGATCAACAAGATCGAATCATCATTGAAAAACAAGGGTGGGCATTTTTAAGGCAGCTCGCATGGCGCGATTTTGCCTATCAACAATTAGCTGTTTATCCAGATGCTAAGAGGAAAGCTTTAAAAGAGAACTTTAATCAATTTCCTTGGCTAAAGGATCATCAACGGTTTGATGCATGGAAGAAGGGAGAAACGGGTTATCCGCTTGTTGATGCAGGGATGCGAGAACTCTGGGAAACGGGTTGGATCAATAATCGGGTCCGCATGGTCGTTGCTTCATTTCTCGTTAAGCATTTACGGATTGATTGGCGTTGGGGACAAGCATGGTTTGAGGAAACCTTAATTGATCATGATCAGGCCAATAATGTGTTGGGGTGGCAATGGGTGACTGGATCTGGATTCGATGCTGCGCCTTATTTCAGGGTATTTAATCCGATCCGACAAGCGGAAAAGTTTGATCCAGATGGTACGTATATTAAACAGTGGTTACCCGAATTAACGGATCTTCCTATAGCTTACGTCCATCACCCCAGTAAAGCGCCCAAAGCGATCTTAGAACAGGCAAATCTTGAATGGGGACAGACATATCCCGCCCCGTTAGTTGAGCATGATCAGGCAAGAAAGCAGGCGTTAGCTGCTTATGACATGATTAAGGAGAGTAAATAAAATGACGAAATTTTGGTTAAATGTGATTTTTTTAGCTGCTGTTATCGTTATCAATTCACTGGCAAATATTTTACCTATCAATGGATTAACGACAGGAATGATTTCCGATCGGCTCCAAGTGTTATTTACCCCTGCTGGCTATGTGTTTAGCATCTGGAGTGTTATTTATCTGGCTTTAGCGATTTGGGTTGGTCGGCAATGGCCGGAGCATCGTCGTGACCTAGGTATTTATCTTCATACGCATTATCTGTTTTGGTTAACGTGTATTTTAAATATAACTTGGATTTTACTATGGCATTATTTGTACTTTGGGGCCACCGTTGTCGTCATGCTAGCGTTGTTAGTCAGTCTGATTATTTTGTATAAAAAAGTGCAGCGTCGTGCGATTCGTTTGTTTGATTTAATATCATTTTCATTATATTTAGCTTGGATAAGCGTAGCTACTATTACTAATATTAGCTATTATTTAGTAGAGATCGGTTGGAATCGCTTTGGGCTAAGCGACCAAGTGTGGACAATTGGTCTACTCATTATATCAGCTTGTTTAGCCATAGGATTTCGCTATCGACAAAATGATCTGATTTATCCGCTTGTATTTGTTTGGGCTATTATTGGAATTGGGGTAGAAAATCAAGGTCGCTATCCTGTGGTAAGTTCGGTCGCTTATGTCGTAGTTGGTGTGATTGTCGTTATGTTGTTTATTGCTCGGAGGAAGAAAAAAACCATTCCATCTTAATATAAATTTGTTATAATAATGTTTAACTTTGTGTTTTTTAGATGGAGGTTAAATCATGCAAGATCAGCACGTTGATGGTGTTAGCCATCAGCATCAATCATCAAATAACAATAATCAAGAAAAAAGAGTGCCGCGTTGGGCACAATTTATAGGGTTTATTTTTGCCTATTTAGGTTTATCAATAGGATTAACAATGGTCATCATTATGATAGCATCAGTTATTGATATGTTGTTAGGAACCGAAAGTGCAAATCAGTTGTCGATGACGCAATATGTGTCTATTATTGATGCGGTTGCGTTTGTGTTTGCCTTATTGATTTTCTCATCAATCCGCTTGTTTATACGTGATGCCTTTTTGTGGTCATATTTAAAGCAATGGCAGACTTACCTTTATTTAGTGATTACATTTGCACTTGTGTATTTGTCTCAATATTTAATTATTGATGTATGGCAGTTAGAACAGGCAGGGAGTCAAATTGACTTGTTTGGCCTCAATCAAATCGATTTAGGTGGGCTGAATCTGATATTACTAGTGATAGCTTTTGTGATTATTGCCCCTATTTTAGAAGAAATATTGTTTCGTGCAGTTATTTTTGGTTTTTTAAGGGTCAAGTTCGGTCTCGTTATTGCTATTGTTGTATCATCAGTTATTTTTGGTCTGCTCCACCCCGGGCATGTTTTATCTGCAAGTATAATGGGGATGGCCATATCGTTGCTCTATGTTAAATCAAATACGCTGTTGTCAGCTATTATCTTTCATATGATTTGGAATGCTTTTGCTACATACGCTTTGTTAAGTTTTGTTATCTAGTGATCAAATAATCGTGCAGTTAGATCGTAATTTGTCGTCGAATAATTAGGAACGAAGGTGTCAGTACGTATATCATAATGGTAATCGCGTTGCCATCTTTGGTGGTTATTTGTCACTGCTTCAATCGCATACAAGATGTAAATCAGCTCTTGATCTGTTAAGGTTGGGTGCAATGATACTCTTACCCAGCCAGGTCTTAACGTGTTATCGCCTTGCTTTAGCATGTTAACCATCTTGTCTGAATAGGCTTTTGATAGATCAAGTAAATGGTGACCATAGGGACCCGCGCATGAGCAACCACTTCTTGTTTGAATACCGAATCGATCATTTAACAGCCGAGTAGCCAAATGGTGATGACAGCCTTCGAGCGTAAACGAAACAATCCCTAATCGCTCGGTGGATAAAGGATAGCCTAAAATTTTAATCCCTTTGATTTTAGTGAGTTGTGGTAAAAAATAATTTAACATCAATACTTCTCGTTCTTTAATCTTTGCAACGGTCATTTTCTCCTTTAATTGAACGGCAAGGGCTGCTTTAACCGTTTGTAAAATAGCAGGTGTTCCTCCATCTTCTCGAGCTTCAATGTCATCAATATACTGGTAAGTCCCCGATTCGGTTGTATAGAGTACCGTGCCTCCACCTGGATGATCTGGGACGTGATTGGCTATCGAATTACGGTTAACAATTAAGATGCCTGTTGATCCAGGCCCGCCCAAAAATTTATGTGGAGAAAAAACAATCCCGTCTAAATGAGCGAGAGGCTCTTGAGGGTGCATATTGATCGATAGATATGGGGCTGAAGCTGCGAAATCAACAAAACATAGACCATTATATTGATGAAGTAGTTTAGCGGCTTGATGATAATTTGAGATGATCCCTGTTACATTTGAACAAGCAGAAAATGCCCCGATCTTTAAGGGTCGATCGTGATATTGAATAAGGATTTGTTCAAGCTCTTCTAAATTAATTTGATGTTGCTCGTCAAGTCCAATGGTGATCACCTCACCAATGGTTTCACACCATGAAATGTAATTCGAATGGTGCTCTAATAATGATGTGATAATAATGGGTCGTTGGTGGCTCGGAATATTTAAATAAGCGTGCAATGAAGAAGGTGCACGAATGCCTAATAAGCGTTGTAATTTATTTAATGCAGAGGTTGTACCTGCGCCTACTGGTATGATGATGTCATTTGCATCAGCGTTAACATGGTCTTTCAGTATGTGTTTAGCATAGTTGTATGCTTCGGTTGTCAATTGGCTTGTTAATGTATGCTCTGTATGGGTATTACTTATCCAAGGCCCCAGCCCGTATGCTAGTTTCTCTTCTATGGGTTGATAAAGACGACCTGTAGCTGTCCAATCCACATAAAGTAAGGGAAAGGAACCATAACGTGTCTGGACGACTTGGTTAATGCCGATAATGCCTCTTCTAAATCGTTGAAAGTGTTGTTCTAATGGGTTCAACTGTATCACCTCATTTTCTATATAAATACAATATGTTTAAGTGGTTTATAATGTTTGTGTGGTTAAACGAGTGAAATTTCAATTTCGTTACAACTGTTATTTAACGGTGGACTTTATAGACGACTATGGTAAAATAAAATTAATTAATAAATGATACGGTTATGTAGATAGGGGGAGATAAAGTTGAAGCTTTGGCTTAAGAAAATATTTGTTGCAACAGTGGCGGTCATGACACTTGGTATTTATGTTCCCCCTCTAGATTTAGATACAAATGCAGAAGTGAACCATAAGGAGATTGAATCGCCGAAAAAGCAACCCGATATCGCTGGCGCACAACTTTATGATTCTCCTACTTTTTCAGATGAAGAGCAGGCCACTCAGCTTGTTGTACTTGACCCTAAGGACATATTGGTAAATGATGCAAAGGAACGGACGCTTGAGAAACTGGGTCCGCGAATTTTAACACAGGTGAATCAGGAAGTAACAGAGGAAATCATTCCTAACCTTGAATATGTTATGAATACGATGATTGATTGTGAAGATCATAACGCCGCTTTCACTTTAAGTATTATTGAGCATAAAACACCAGGCTATGGAGAAAAAATATTTGATTTATATGATGATGAAATGGACCAAATTGTTGCGAAATTCCATGTCAGAAGAGAGCATCGTCCACAAGAGGGCTATTGGTTTAATTTCCATTACCATTTAGCAGCAGATAATTATGAAGTTCATCACCCAATTGGTGAAGTCTTTTGGAGTAAAAACACACCACCTAAATGGATGAGTTAAAAGAGCTAGCGCACATGAAATAAGTGTTGCTTAGCTCTTTTTTGTATGGATTAAGAAAAATGGGCTCTAAAATATGGCTCTAAAATATATGTTGGGGTAAAGATACAATTCAACACGCTGCTTTTATAATAAAGTGATGTGTGATCGTCCACTCGCTTGCCTCGGGCACGGCCTCGGGCCTACAGGATGTAGGTCAATTAGACGTTGTCACACGAGGTGACGGGTTTAGTCTAATATTCCACTGTGTGACGCTAAAAGCGCTTCTAAAGTGGATTTTCGGCTCGCGCTGTTCCCGCAGGCGTCTCGTTGTCATCACACAATGACATAAAAAAAGCACGCAAGCGCCTTATTTATTATGGTTCTTTGTCAAATGACGTTGGTGAGAATTATTGCCGGTTTTATAAGTGAATGTTTGTTTGATTAGGTGCATTTTGGGCTGATTTCGATTCAATAGATCTTAACTTAGTTTAAATGTCTATCTACACGTAAATTCATGCGGGTTCGGTAAGGAAGTGATGAGACTCCTGCAGGAATAGCACGAGCTGAAGATCCACTCATGTGCGCGTTTTGTGCGCACATGAGTTAGCTGAAGCCGTGCCTGCGGAAAGCGAATCACTGGATGACCGAACCCATTGCTATTTTTAGAGAAATAGAAAAGACGTTAACGAAAGTCTACCCCCATTACACAAACGCATGAAATGGAGAATTCCCTTCACCAACGTCAAATAGTATACAACCTTTATTATGATTTGTTTAGACGAACAAAAACCAACAAAAAGGAGTTGCGTGCACCATGTATTCTAACATCACTTTACCAGGATTGGATCGATTTCATTTCTGTCGCTATATATACTGCTTTAGAACAAGTAAGAAGGCATGTTCAACACGCGTTTGATACGTATGACCGAAAAAAGTGTAAACGAATGGAGACTGCTGAAAAAGTGGTATATGTCTCCCTTAATAATAAAATAAAAAAAACGCGCGTAATCCTCATCATAAAAGTGAGAAATGACGCTTGTTTTTCAGACTATAGAGCCTCTATTTTATCTCTTTTTCATTGATTAGCTTGATCATTCGTTTCATATTAACGACGAAAAGGGTGGCAGCTCCTTGCATCTTCATGCCAAACAGACCTGAGGTAATCGCTTTTTCATACCCGTGTCTATTTTTCAGCTCTGCATTTTTTGCTTCTATTTTATATCTTGATGCGGCTAACTCTTTAAATGCTTTTTGTCTCTTGGAATACCTCTTGTTCCACATGTGCTGTTGATTTTATTGTTGAGGTCTGCATTAGATGAATATTTGGGTTTTGCTAAAGCTTATTGTTTTTTAACTTTGTTGATTGGAGAGGAAGGCATTCGACTCCTGCGGGAAAAGCGAAGACGATGAGACCCTACAGTGAGCGTTCTGTGCGAACGAGGAGGCTCAGCGCGAGCCCGCGGAAAGCGAAATGCCTGGATCGCAAATCAACAGCCACTTTTAACAGCGTAATATTTTAAAAAAAGCAATAAAGTGGTTTTTACTAAGAAGATTTAGGGGAGATAAAAGGCACATGATATAGGCTTTACGATCTTGTTAAAGCGTCAGGGGTTATTGCATTTGAAAGAGCTATTTCAACCTTTCAAAATTGGCAAAAAGAGATTTTAAATAGCTTCGCTTTTGACTTGCATAATGGCTATGTTGAAGGCATTAACAATCAAACAAAGGTTATTAAGCGTAATGTTTTTGGATTTGGCCGATTTGATCGGTTTCGATTAAAAGTTTTATTACATCATCAATATAAAGATGTGAAGATGCGAATTGCATAAAGAATAAGGAGCGAGCGTTAGCTCACCCAACATTTGACTTAGAACCAGAAAAATGAAGCGGGTAACAGCAACGTTAAAACCTCAGGCTTTCAAACTAAAACGTTAGCTGCTATTTGTTCACGAGTAGCACATTTGTACCCATCACCCTGTAACTTTAAATGTTTGATAACAAAAAATAAGGGAACATTAAACCTGACTCATCATTAACTAAAGGAGGAGAAATCAATGTTTAAAGCTGTTCAAGTTTATGTTCATGATGAAGACGAGGCGGAGGCACTACGTAGTAAATTAAGTAAATTTGATACAAAAGAGGTGATGATTGATTATATTGAGCAAGAGCAGGATATTGATCTTGTTATTCCTTATGCACAAACAGGTACAACGGGAGCAGACTCACCGAACATAGCTGGAGGTATGGGACAAGTGGTTGCTTATCAAGAAATAGCAGATGATGATAAGCGTGATAGGAATGCTGTTTTAAGCTTTCAAGTAACGGAGGCAGATTTTAATGATGCTTTAGAAGCTATTCAACTTGCTGGAGGATACGTTGATCGGGGTATTTTCAAATAAAATTTAAATTGCCCCCTTTTTTCTTGACTAACTTGTATATACAAGTTAAAATGAAAGCGTAAACACTGTCATGTATATACAAGTTTATTTTTAATGCATTATTATTCTTTTGAAGAAAGGGGTAAATAAATGGGTAAATACACGGATTCAGCAAAAGAACTGCTTGAACGTATTGGAGGAAGCGATAATATTTCTGTTGTCACACATTGTGCGACGCGAATGCGTTTTGTTTTGAATGATACGGATAAAGCTGATAAAGATAAGATTGAACAAATGGAATTGGTTAAAGGGACATTTACGAATGCGGGTCAATTTCAAGTGATTATAGGTAATGAGGTCGCTAAATTTTATAATGAATTTACCGCTATTGCTGGTGTGGGGGATACATCAAAAGATGAAGCTAAGGTTGCTGCTAAGCAAAATATGAATGTTTTGCAACGTCTTATTTCAAACTTGGCAGAAATATTTACACCAATTATTCCAGCTTTGGTTGTAGGGGGGCTTATTTTAGGTTTCCGTAATATTATTGGTGATATCGCTGAGTTTGGACCTAATAATGATCAGGCTTTAATTGAGTTTTCTCAATTTTGGCAAGGTGCCTATGACTTTTTATGGTTGATTGGCGAAGCGATATTTCATTTCTTACCGGTAGGTATTGTTTGGTCTATTACAAGAAAAATGGGAACGACTCAGATTCTCGGTATTGTACTTGGTTTAACGCTTGTTTCACCACAGTTACTTAATGCTTACGACGTACCAGGGGCATCAGACATTCCAGTTTGGGATTTTGGCTTTGCAACCGTTGATATGATTGGTTATCAAGCTCAAGTTATTCCGGCAATGCTTGCTGGATTTGTACTCGCTTATTTTGAACTTGGATTAAGAAAGATTATCCCGAATGTTGTATCAATGATATTTGTTCCGTTTTTTGCGTTATTACCTGCTGTATTAATCGCCCACGTTATATTAGGCCCGATTGGTTGGGTGATCGGTTCATGGATTTCAGATGTCGTCTATGCTGGTTTAACTTCAGCGTTTGGCTGGTTATTTGCAGCTGTATTTGGCTTTGCTTATGCACCACTAGTTATTACAGGGCTTCACCATATGACGAATGCGATCGATTTAGAACTTATGAATCAATTTGATGGAACCAATCTTTGGCCAATGGTCGCTTTATCGAATATTGCACAAGGATCAGCAGTTCTAGCCATGATTATCCTTAATCGTCGCGATAAAAAGGAGCAACAGGTATCTGTTCCAGCTATGATTTCTTGCTATTTGGGCGTAACGGAACCCGCAATGTTTGGTATTAACTTAAAATATGGCTTTCCGTTCTTGGCTGCCATGATCGGATCCTCGATTGCTGCTATGATCTCTGTAGGTAGTGGTGTCATGGCTAACTCAATCGGCGTAGGTGGTATACCAGGTTTCCTATCTATTCAAGCGATGCATTGGCTAATGTTCTTTGTTGCAATGGCAGTGGCGATAGCTGCACCTATTGTTTTAACGATGATCTTTGCTAAAACGCGGATGGGTAAAAATGCATATCAACGCTTAGGTAAATCATAAATGATCCGTAAGCAACCATCTTATCGCCTTGAAAAAAGTGTGATAAGGTGGTTGTCTACCATTTCTTACAGATAACCGTTCGTAAACCGCCCGCCTCAACATACAGAACGGTGTTCAAGCTAATTATCCGGTCGGAAACGGACGCTAATGTCCTGATTCACTCAACTACCCATCAGTGGGCGAAAAACAAGAATATATAACAATAGAAAACATAGGGGGATGATCAGGTGACGCAACCTTGGTGGAGAAAGTCTGTTGTTTATCAGATTTATCCAAAAAGCTTTAATGACACAACTGCTACTGGCACAGGAGATATTAACGGCATTATTGAGAAGTTAGACTATTTAAAAGCGTTAGGCGTTGATGTTATTTGGTTAACGCCAATCTATGATTCACCTCAACACGATAATGGTTATGATATTGCAGATTATTTTTCGATTTTTGAAGAATATGGAACGATGGCAGATTTCGATCGTTTGCTACTTGAAGCGCATAAACGCGGATTAAAAGTCATTATCGATATTGTGGTTAATCACACCTCGACAGCACATCAATGGTTTGAACAATCAGCGCAAAGCAAGGATAACGCTTTTCGCAATTTTTATATTTGGAAAGATAGCTGTCAGGGGCAGGAACCGACGAATTGGCAATCGAAGTTTGGTGGTAGTGCATGGCAATACGATCAGACAACGGAGCAATATTACTTACACTTATTTGATGTCACACAAGCCGATTTGAATTGGGAAAACATAGAAGTTCGAGATGCCATCTATCAGATGATGAATTTTTGGGTTGACAAA
Organism: Amphibacillus cookii; assembly: GCF_016908375.1. Taxonomy (GTDB): domain Bacteria; phylum Bacillota; class Bacilli; order Bacillales; family Amphibacillaceae; genus Amphibacillus_C; species Amphibacillus_C cookii. The sequence goes on along the minus strand of NZ_JAFBDS010000003.1, from coordinate 167,369 downwards.
GGCGTCGATGGTTTCCGTTTGGATGTAATTAACCTTATATCTAAAGATCAATCGTTTCCGAATGATGATGGTTCTGTTCCTCCGGGTGATGGGCGCAAATTTTATACCGATGGACCTAAAATTCATCAGTATTTAAAAGAAATGCATCAGAAGGTCTTTAAAGGAAATGATTTAATGACAGTAGGTGAAATGTCGTCAACGACAATTGATCATTGTATTAACTACACGAATCCCAGTCGAGCCGAACTGGATATGACATTTAATTTCCATCATTTGAAAGTTGACTATCCAAATGGAGATAAATGGACCAAAGCGCCTTTTGATTTTCAAGCTTTAAAGCAAATTTTATCGGATTGGCAAGTCGGTATGCACAATGGTGGCGGGTGGAACGCGTTGTTCTGGTGTAATCATGATCAACCTCGTGTTGTCTCTCGATTTGGAAATGATGGTGTTTATCATAAGCCATCCGCAAAAATGCTTGCAACCGTTATTCATATGATGAAAGGGACGCCTTATATTTATCAGGGGGAAGAATTTGGGATGGCGAATCCAACTTTTCATTCCATTGAACAGTATCGTGATGTAGAATCTTTAAATATGTATCGGATCAAACAAGAAGAAGGGATGACTGAAGAAGAAATCTTATCCATCTTACAGCAAAAGTCCCGTGATAATTCACGTACACCTGTTCAATGGAATGATCAGAGGCATGCCGGTTTCACAGAAGGCACACCTTGGATTGAAGTGGGAAGTCGTTACAAGGAAATTAATGCAGAAAAAGCTTTAAATGATCCAGATTCAATTTTCTATCATTATCAAAAGTTAATTCAATTAAGAAAGCAATATGAAATCATCACAACAGGGGATTATCATTTGCTTTTACCCGATCATCATGCTATTTTTGCATATATGAGGAGAGATCGTGATCAACAATTAATTGTACTCAATAATTTCTATGGTGACACGGTTAGCTATGATTTAGCTAAAGAAGGTTTTGAGAATGATAAGCGGCCCGAAGTGCTAATCAGCAATTATCCTGATCAAAAAGGTGATCTGAGATCAGGGGTGTTACGCCCTTATGAGTCAGTCGTGTATTATCTAAGATCTTAACCTCTAACTATCTAAAGGTAAGGTTGATGGTGATGAAAATGAAGTATTTATTAATATATCAGGAATTAGTTGAACAAATCGAAGAAGGGAATTGGAAGGTCGGCCAATATTTGTCTTCAGAACATGAATTGAAAGATTATTATCAAACTTCAAGGGAAACGATACGGAAAGCGCTCAATTTATTATCGCAAAACGGGTATATTCAAAAAGTAAGGGGAAAGGGCTCTGTCGTTATTGAGCGAAATAAATTTGACTTTCCTGTTTCTGGTTTAGTTAGTTTTCAAGAGTTGGCGAAAAAAATGAATCAGAAGGTTGAAACGATTGTTCATGATTTGGGCTATGTCGAGACCGATCGTTTAGTAAGAAAATACTTACGGGTTAAACCAGAAGAAAAAGTTTGGCGGGTTATTCGTACGAGAGATTTAGCAAATGAACGGGTGATACTAGACAAAGACTATTTTGTCGAGGCCTTTGTGCCCATGTTAACAAAAGCTGTATGTCAGGGTTCTATCTACGCATATTTAGAGGGTGAGCTTGGGCTGAAAATCAGTTTTGCTAAAAAGGAAATTACGGTAGAAGAGCCAACGGTAGAAGATCGCGAACTGTTACAACTGGATGGTTTCCATAACATTGTTGTTATCAAAAACTTTGTCTACTTAGATAATGCGCAATTATTTCAATATACAGAATCTCGGCACCGTCCAGACCGTTTTCGTTTTGTTGATTTTGCTCGTCGACACCAATAGTGTTGATAATAAAGTTAAGTTTCATGCATTGGGTGATTTACCCATAAATAGGCGTATAGCTAAGTAGATAAATAGCGTTGGTAAGTAAAACTTACTAGCGCTATTTTTAATTATAAATAAACCCGCAGTTGACTAAACCTTCATTCTCCTTTGTACTGATAAGTGAAAACGAGTATATTTCAACCTGCGGTGATACGTTCACTGTGTTCGCATTATTTAGAGGCAAAAGTTATTGTTTTGGTCTTCGCTTGTTTATGATTTATCATTAGCATGGTTGTTAAATGCTTGGGTAATGGTTTGGTCGATCGAACGTAAGTGTAGATCACGTTGTGGAAATGGAATTTCAATGTCATGTTCGGTTAATAGTCGGTGTATCTTGAAATTAAGATTAGTCTTTGCTCGTAATAGCTCTCTAGAATCATTGACCCAAATAAATAATTCAAAATCAAGAGACGAATCGCCAAATCCGACAAAGTTAACAAATGGTTCCGGTTCTAATAACACGGCTTCATTTTCTTCAACTTCTTCTTGAGCGACCCTTAACAATAAATCGCGTACCTGCTCGGGATTGGCTTGATAGGAAACGCCAATAGGGACAGTAAGTCTCATGATAGGGTTTTGGAATGATCGATTAATGACGTGCTCTTCCAAGAAATATGAGTTTGGAACAATGATATGTTCATTATTGACAGACCGAATCACAGTCGCCCGCATATTAATTTGTTCAACATCTCCAATAATATCATCAACAATAATTCGATCACCTATTTTGATTGGCCTTTCAAATAATAAAATAATACCTGAAATAAAATTTGAAGCGACGTTTTGCAAACCAAAGCCAATCCCCACGCCCGCAACACTAGCAAAGACAGTTAATGCACCTAAATTTATTCCGACTATCGATATGCTCATCATGACGGCAATAATCATGATGATATAGTGAAAGATGCGGTTGAATGTAAATTGGATACCCTGATCAAGGTGATAACGTTGATAAATCGTCGGCATAAATAACTCGGTTATAAAACGAGACAGGTGATAAGCCAACGAGATAATTAAAAATGCGATAATAATTATATTCATAGTGACATGAATAGAACCGAAAGAAATAAAGGAACTGACCATCCAATATTTCTCTCCGTAATAACTAAGTAAAAATAAAATAAACAAGTAAAGAATCACCCAATTCGTGATTAAGCGACTCGGGTTTTTATCAAATCGTTTGGCCAATAGTTTTCGCAATGTAAAACGAAGGATAGTTAAGGCCATCAAAACAGAGCTAAGTATAATGAGATGTGTGATATTGAATGCTTCAAAAATAGTCAACAAGTAAAGTCCCTCATTTATCAAATGGTTATGAAGTTATTTTAGCAGGTTTTACAACACATATAAATAAACACTTAAAAAATGAGTGAAAGATCCTGCCATAATAAACAGATGAAAGATCTCGTGAAAACCTAAGTATTTGCTTTCTAACCATTTAGGCTTGACTGCATAAATAATGCCACCGATGGTGTAAATGACCCCACCAATAATAAGTAATAACAGTCCATTTCGTTCAATGCTATCAGATAATGGAGATGCGACAAAAATAATTAGCCAGCCCATCACAATATAGAGTAAGGTGGATAACCATCTTGGGCAATGAAACCAAATTAACTTAAAAGCAACGCCGCTAATGGCGGTCACCCAAATGATCAGCAGTAAAGTCCAGCCGATCCTTCCTTGCAAAGCAATCACACAATAAGGTGTATATGTACCTGCGATTAAGATGAAGATCATCGCATGATCAATTTTTCTTAACCAACTGAGTACATGCTTGTTGGCAATAACCATGTGATAAGTAGCAGAAGCAGCATAAAGCAGGATCATACTTATACCAAAAATAATCAAAGAAAAAATATCGAACGTTGCATTTGTTGTTTGGGCTCCTTTAATCACCATAGCAAGCAATCCGGCGAATGCGAGAATAGCTCCTAATAAATGTGTTAAGCCATTAATGGGCTCTCTAATATAACTATTCATATTAAACACCTCTTCATATTATTATGTAGTTTTAAAAACTATATAACAACATCATACTACCAACAATAAGTGTCGTCAATATTTACGTTGTGATTATTATTCGTTATACTAAAAGAAATAAAGTTTTAACAGAAAATGAGGGTAGGATATGGAAGATTTTAAAACAATGTTAGAAAGTTTGCATTTAGAAAATATCGTGAGAAAGGAAGATATTCCATCTATTGATTTATACATGGATCAAGTGACACAGTTATTTGAAAAGAAATATGCCAGTAGTAAACGTCACGAGACAGATAAAATTCTAACAAAAACAATGATCAATAATTATGCAAAAGGTAAATTGTTGTTTCCGATCCAAAATAAGAAATATACAAAAGAGCACATCATGTTGATTCAGTTTATTTATCATTTAAAAGGAGCACTGTCCATTAACGATGTTGGAACGGTATTATCTGAACTCAACCATTATGTTGAACAAGAAGAAATTGAATTAGATCCGATTTATCAACAATATACAGAATTGATGGAGAAGCAAGTGAACCAATTCAATACAGCTTTTGATTCTTTAGTTGATCAGTCAGAGCAAGCCGTAACGGAAATTCCACAAGAAAACCCGGAACATATTCATCAATTATTCTTGATTATGTCTGTTGCTCATTATAGTAATATGTATCGCAAATTAGCGGAGCGTTTAGTGGATCAATTGTTTAAAGACATGAATAATGTTAGCTCCACTGATTAAAAGGAAAAAAGCTAGACAGATAAATCTGCCTAGCCACCCTAGTGTTTAGATAAAGAACCAAGGAAGGATAGCGAGTGTTCCAATTGCTCCGAGGGCAATCCCTAAACCAAAACCTGGCCCCCAGAACCCCCACCCGTAACCGCCGTGGTGTCCTCCTAGGGGTTCTAGATAAACGTGGGAGCGTGTAACTTGGCGGATAACCCCTCTATACTCTTTTCCGTCGCGTGTACGAATACAGACAGGCTTACCCATATTTTCGTAGCATGTTTGGTAATAAGCTGACATCTCATTACTCCTTTCTATGTCATCATAGATTGAGAAACGACTCAAAAAAGCACACTAAATCGAGAAAAAATGCGTGTTTTGAGTACTCCTTATAAAGTATGATAAACACATAGAAGTTGTAGAGGTTATTTGCTGAGGTTTAGTGAATTTTATAAAATGTTTTCGGTTAAAATGTGATTTGCTGGTATGTTTAGAAGATCGATTATAGTCGGTTGGTGCAGTTGACACCATCGATTAACTAACGCGTAACCTACGAGATAACCAGTTGAGTGCGGGATTTCGCCCCCACCGTACATAATCCGATCATGGAAAGGATGATGATTTGGCAAGTTAAGGTTCTTTTTAACGACTTGTTGCCAGAGTAATTGAGCATTAGAAAGCTGATCGTCACTATATTTAAGCGCAGTGTTATACGTGCTATCTTCATCAGCGTTCAGGCGTACAATTTTTTCAGCAATCCCTTCTAAAATAATTGAATCACCTAAAGTAAGTTGATCATCACGTTTATATAAGCGCTTTAGTCGATAGACATGGCTATATTCATGCGTTAATAATGCTTGTATTTGTTGGTGTGAGCTATCCTTATGAATAAATAGAAAGAGTTTATCAGCATAGCTTAGTCCAGAAACCCCATGAAAGGTGTCCATTAATTGCTGATTGTTACAGTCTGAAGGCAACAGAAAAAGGGCGACTTCGGGTCCTTGCCAATTGTATTGTAACACGGTAAAATCTGTTTCTATATCATCCCATATATTGGATGAAACGAATTGCTCAATATGATTATTGTTTAGCTCGTTTTCTTGAAATAGTCCGTAACTTTGTAAGCACCACTGCAGTTCTATTGGATCGGTATCGTCGAAATATGCGCTAATGGGTTGTATCACGTATTCAAGTTGTGCTGCTGGCTCTTCTCTGTGACGCATGTATTCGGCTAGCAAAGCCTTTGTATCAACGATGGCCATTGGTTTCTACCTTGTTATTTCGTTTTTGGGCAATATAAATATGTGTGCCTAACTTATCCTTTAATTGTTCAATTAAGTGATAATGTTCTGCCATCATTTTAAAGTAGCTTGGGTCGATCCCTGGTTCAATCTCTAAATCGATAGGTCCTTTTGTTTCAGGTTCTACACGGTCTGATTCTAGTACTGTAAATTCAGCTTTTTCGATAGCCTCGATCCAATCATTTTTGGTAAGAATAGAATCAAAACCGTAGAATGAGCAGAAAGCTTCCTCTTCTTGATCTGTTAACGGTTTGATCGCTGTCATCTCAACGAGACAAATAATTCCGTTGTTTTGGAGGATTCGATTAAATTCTCTTAAGGTGTTTAATATCTTTGTGAACGAAACGGATGACTCAGCAATAACACAATTGACATAGTTCGCTTCTATTGGGATGGCGGACATATCAGCTAAGATAACTTCAGCATGTTCAATCCCTGCTAATCGCTTGGTTGCGTGGTCGATCATTTGGCTGTGTTGATCGATACCAATTAATGTGCTGTCGGTTTGTTCAGCTAAATAAGCTAACGTACATCCCGTTCCGCAACCAGCATCTAAAATCGTCTGGTGAGGGTAGTTCTTCACCTTATCGATTATTTTTTTCGTTAATGCTAATCCACCTGGATGTGCACTTCCAATCTTTAATTTAGCCAGCATATTAGTATAAGAATCATTCATATTTCTACTCCTTGTCGCAGGTTATTTGTAATAATGTATGCAACTCTACATGTTTATGGGAATCGCTCCTTGTGTATGATGATAAAGTTATTTACCTTAAGGTCAGTTTGTAGTACGATAAAGAATAATTTCAATTAAATACATGATTAAATAAATAGAAAAGTAGGTGTAGACATGGAACAAAAAGAGATTGAATTGTTACAATTGTTAGAAAAGAATGGACGACTGGGTACAGACATGATTGCGAGTATGTTAGATTTAACGGTTACAGAAGTTGAGGAGATGATTGAGAAATTAGAGCGAGAATCAGCTATTCTTGGCTATTCTACACTCATTAATTGGGCGAAAGTATTAGAACATGAAAGTGTCACGGCAATGATTGAAGTGAAGGTTACACCGACACGTGGAAAAGGGTTTGATCAAGTTGCTGAGCGTATCTATCGCTTTCCTGAGGTGAAGGCGCTCTACCTAATGAGTGGTGGTTATGATTTATCGATTACTTTGGAAGGTCAGACCATGATGGAAATTAGTCGTTTTGTTTCAGATAAACTATCAACTCTAGACTCTGTGGTCTCAACAGTGACTCACTTTGTATTGAAACAGTATAAACATGATGGCGTTATTTTTGATGATAACGATGATCAAGATAAACGAATGATGGTGACACCATGATTGATCAATCTCACCATTACGTTGCAGACCATATCCATCAGTTAAAGCCTTCGGGAATTCGTCGCTTCTTTGATCTTGCGTCTAAATTGGACAATGTAATTTCGCTCGGGGTAGGGGAGCCTGATTTTGTTACACCATGGAATGTGATTGAAGCCAGTTTTCATTCTTTGGAGCAAGGTTATACAGCCTATACAGCAAATGCTGGATTATTGGAATTGCGAGAAGAGCTTCGTTCGTTTTTATTAGAAAATTACCACGTTTCCTATCGTGCTGAAGATCAAATGCTTATCACCGTTGGAGCAAGTCAAGCCATTGATCTTGCTTTTCGAGCGATTATTAATCCCGGTGATGAAGTCATCGTTATTGAACCGAGCTTTGTTTCTTATGCGCCAACCATTAAGTTAGCAGGTGGTGAACCAGTCGCTGTTGAGGCGACAGAGCAATTTGCATTTAAAATACAGCCGGAACAGATTAAGTCAGCCATTACGCCTAAGACCAAGGCTATTCTTATTTGTAGTCCCAATAATCCAACGGGAGCTGCGTTGAATAGAGAGGAATTAACGGCGATAGCTAAACTAGCTGAACAACATGATTTAATCGTAGTATCTGATGAGATTTATGCCGACCTACTGTATGATGAGGAGTTTACAAGCTTTGCTTCTATTCCTAATATGATTGATCGAACCATTCTTATCTCTGGTTTTTCAAAAGCCTTTGCCATGACAGGCTGGCGTTTAGGCTATGCAGCTGGTCCTAAAGCGATTATTGAGGCAATGACTAAAATCCATCAATACACGATCATGTGCGCACCTACAATGGCTCAACATGGTGCACTTGAAGCGTTAAGGAATGGAAGAGATAGTGTTCAAGAGATGAAAAATAGTTACCGGCAAAGAAGAAATTACGTAGTTAAAGCATTAAATGAGATGGGATTAACCTGCCATATGCCAGGAGGGGCTTTTTATGTCTTTCCATCAATAAAAGCAACTGGGATGAGTTCAGAAGCTTTTGCTGAGGCCTTATTAGAAGACCAGCGAGTAGCCGTTGTACCTGGCCATGTGTTTGGAAATAGTGGAGAAGGTTATATTAGATGCTCATATGCGACTTCAATGCAACAATTAGCAGAGGCAATGAAGCGCATCAAGCGGTTTGTAGACAAATGAGATGATAAGATGCCTTAACAGCTATTCACGACGAGTAAAACACTTGAAGTAGGGGAGATAAATAGTAAACGTGCTGTAAAGCAAACAAGGTAAATGCATTCGCTCATCATGAGCAAATATTTTGATGATTTGTTTCGTCCGTTTACCACAGATAACCGTCCGTAAAACATCCGCCTTAAAATGGAGAACAGAGGTAAATCTATTGAGATGGGTGATAACGGACGCTAATGTTCGGATTCACTCAATGAACCTTCAATCAGCGGGTGAAGAACGCAAACGCCCACTGACTGAAGGTTCGTTTGAGTGCTAACAACTTTTTAAGTGAATTAATTGATCACTTTTTCACAATGATTGACCATGAGATTAGGGAACTATAAAATCAGCTAAAACCGTGTTATAATACGAATGATAACACGGTTAAACAATATAAATGTACGATTTTAGCGAATGGGGTGTGTCATAAATGAAATCCGATTTACAGATAGCGAACCAAGTATCATTAAAGCCGATTAAACGTATTATAGAAAAATTAAATGTTTATGATCATGAGTGGTATCCGTACGGTCATCATAAAGCTAAGCTTTCATTGGATCTGCTTCAACGATTACAAGGTGAAAAAGATGGGCAATTAATCTTAGTTACATCGATCAACCCGACACCAGCTGGAGAGGGTAAATCAACAGTGACAGTAGGGCTAGGACAAGCCCTGCAACAGCTAGGTAAGAAAGCAGCAGTTGCCTTAAGAGAGCCTTCCTTAGGTCCAGTGATGGGCTTAAAAGGTGGGGCAACAGGTGGTGGCTATTCTCAAGTTGTACCGATGGAAGATATTAACCTGCATTTTACTGGAGATATTCATGCGATTACAACCGCTAATAATGCTTTATCTGCATTTATTGATAATCATATCTTTCAAGGGAATAGTTGTGAAATTGATACAAGACGCATTACTTGGAAGCGTGTGATGGATCTTAATGATCGCGCACTTCGGGAAATTGTTATCGGTCTTGGGGGGACAAAACAAGGGATACCTAGAGAAGACGGATTTAATATTACCGTTGCATCAGAAATAATGGCGATTCTTTGTTTAGCGGAAGGATTTCAAGATTTACGGACAAGACTCGCTAAGATGGTTATTGGTTATAAAGTAGATCAGAGACCTGTAACGGTTGCTGACTTAAAAGTCGAAGGGGCGCTATCCTTGTTATTAAAAGATGCGCTATTACCCAATCTTGTACAAACAATAGAAGGGGTTCCCGCCTTTATTCATGGTGGTCCATTTGCCAATATTGCTCATGGTTGTAATAGTCTCATCGCAACAAAAATGGCTAGTAAATTAGCGGATTATGTGGTTACTGAGGCAGGATTTGGTGCGGATCTAGGTGCGGAAAAGTTTTTGAATATTAAATCAAGGATAGGGCAATTAGACCCGCAGGCAGTTGTTATTGTCGCGACCATTAGAGCACTGAAAATGCATGGTGGTGTTAAGCAAAGCGACCTCAATCAAGAGGACTTAGCTGGATTGAGAAAAGGGCTTGATAATCTGGCTAAACACATTGAAACGATAGAAGCATTTGGGTTACCTTTTGTTGTTGCGCTTAATCGCTTTACGTCTGATACCGAAGCAGAAATGAATGAGGTAGAAAAATGGTGCAATGATCGTGGTATCGAAATGGCACTAACATCCGTTTGGGCCGATGGTGGGAAAGGCGGATTAGATTTAGCTGAGAAAGTGATTAATCTTATCGATAGTCATGAACGCCCTTATCAACCCCTTTACCCTCTCGATGCGGATATTACGACGAAAATAGACTGTATTGCTAAATCAGTATATGGTGCTAAAGGTGTCAAAATGACACCACTTGCTGAACAGCAGATAAAGGCATTTACCGAAAACGGTTGGGACAAGTTACCTATCTGTATGGCAAAAACTCAATATTCGCTATCCGATGATCCCCATTTATTTGGACGACCATCTGACTTTACGATTACTGTGAGGGAATTACGCCCTGCGATTGGGGCAGGTTTTATCGTTGCATTAACTGGTGATGTGTTAACCATGCCGGGCCTACCTAAAGAACCGGCTGCGCTAAAGATGGACATTGATCAGAATGGATCAGCCATCGGTCTGTTTTAATAAAAGGAAAGATTATCATTAATTGGCATCGAAAAAAGCATGATTGACATAAATAACCCGTATTAACCGAAAATCTCCACAAAGGGGCCTTTCGCTTGATACGGGTTATTTATTACAGATAACCTTCTGTAAAACGTTCACCTCAAAATTGAGAGTAGAGGTAAATCTATTTAGGGGTCGCTAACAGACGCTATGTTGTGACGGTTATGGATGATTTCATTTTAATTTTTTCTCTAGACTAAAATATACGTACATGTTATATTTAATATTATAAAAACATAAACTTATAAGTACCTGTATATTATATTAATGGTGTTACTATGAAAATGTAGAGAGGAAGAATTAAATGAAGATAGTAGACATACCAACGATTAATTTAACGATAAAAAAAGGTGAAACGCTAGAGTTGCCAGAAGAAGTTGAAGTAGAATTAGAGAATGGGCTAAAAGCGTACTATCCTGTTGAATGGAAAAATGAAAACGCTATCGATGCGGATCGAGGAGAAGTTCAAGGGAAATTAAGGGTGGTAAAATACCCGAGTCCTTTTATTGAACAGCGCGCTGATCCCTATTTATATAAACATAGTGATGGGTATTATTATTTTACTGGTTCATACCCTCTCTACGATCGGATTGTGTTAAGGCGTGCAAAAACGATTAAAGCGTTACCCGATGCTGAAGAAATCGTGATTTGGGAACGCCATGAGACAGGGATAATGTCTGAGCACATTTGGGCGCCAGAATTACATTATATTAATGATAAATGGTGCATTCACTTTGCTGCGGGTGAAAAAGAAGACGTATGGGCAATCAGACCGTACGTGTTAGAATGTACAGGTCAAAATCCCCTAACAGGTACGTGGCATGAAAAAGGGCAGGTTAATACGGAATTTCAGAGTTTTTCGTTGGATGCAACAACTTTTGAGCATAGAGGAAAACGTTATCTTGTTTGGGCACAAAAGGTTGATAATGACACTGTCTCTAATTTATATATTGGGGAAATGGAGAATCCTTGGACGATAAAAAATCAGATATTATTATCAACACCTGAGTATGATTGGGAGAATAGTATTTTATATGTTAACGAGGGTGCTGCTGTGATTAAGCGACACGGAAAAATATTTATTGCCTTTTCGGCAAATGCAACGGATCATCACTATGCTGTTGGCTATCTTGTAGCAGATGAGGATGCGGATTTATTAGATCCTACAGTGTGGCAAAAAACACCTGATCCGGTATTTGAAACGAGTGCGACAACTCAAGAGTTTGGTCCGGGGCATAACAGTTTTAGTCAAGATGAAGATGGTTATGACTTATTGATTTATCACGCAAGACCTTATAAAGAAATTAAGGGAAATTCATTATATGATCATAACCGTCACGCAAGGATACAACGCTTATTTTGGAATGAGGATGGTACGCCGTATTTTGGTATTCCAGGTGATCAAGTTGAACCGACAGAACGTCCGGTGATTGCTAAAATAAACTATAATTAAAAGACAACCAAAGCGTTACCCTGACAAGGCGGCGCTTTGGTTAATCAATTATTGAAGGAGAAATTCAATCTCCTCTTTTTTTCTGGAATATTTTATATGTAAATCAGATCCGTCAAAATACCATTCATCTTTCTTTTCAACAAAAAAAGTAATCCCGTCTATTGTCGTTTTAGTCACAGGTTCAAAAGGCTCATCTTGATTAGAAACACCAAGAGAAAAACCAACTTGAGCGCCTCCGTGCCCACCATAACGTACAAAGAAACGAATGTAATCCCCTTCTGATAGGTTCATTTCATTAATAAACCATTTGATGGCTGGTTGTGAAATTGTTATATCCATTGCTCATCCTCCTTAACACTACTATACCAAAACAACTGTTGTCATGCGATTTATTTGAATGCAAAACATCGATGTGAATAAACTTCCCCTTGAGCGCGGTATGTATACAAACGTTGTAAGATAATCTTACAATTCGATCGAATTTTATCACGTAACAAGGTATACTTAATAATAAAGTATCACAAACATAAAGTGGTGGTGATCAAATTGCTTCAAGAAACCTCATATAAAGAACGTAAAGTGATAACGATAGGGATTGTAAGTGAATTAACGGGATTATCAGAACGGCAGATTCGGTATTATGAAGAGCGTAAACTTATCTTTCCTGAGCGTTCTCCTAAAGGTAATCGTAAGTACTCATTTTTAGATGTTGAACATCTTATGGACATTGCTAATAAACGTGAAGAAGGTGTTCAAACCTTCGAAATCCGTCAAGAAATGCTTCGTAGAAAGCGAAAGCAAGAAAGAAATGGTAGAAAAGAATTATTGCGTGGAGAGATCAACGCACGCTTCGGTATTCAAAACGATTAGAGGATCCTCGTGGCACGAGGGTCTTTTTTTGATAGTATATGTACAAACAAATCCTAATGATAGAGGTGTTTATAGCGAACGCAATTTTATGGGTGCTAACGATGTTTATCACAGCTAACCGTCCGTAAAACACCGCCACAAAATAGAGAACAGAGGTAATCTATTTAGGTGGGTGATAGGCTGGCCTCTTTATTAATAAGCTCTTGTTTTTAAGTATTTAGTTTTACAATTTTTTAGTGGAAAATAGGAATAAAAAACTAATTTTAGTTTTAGTCTTGTCGAAATATGAAAAATTATTTATGATAGTAGGGAAGACTGTTGACTAATACACTATTATGTTGAAAAATAAGTCTAAATAACTATTAAAAATTTGTTATATTAAGATTAATCTTAGATAAGCTAAACGTACTATTTAGCTCATATCAATCTGTAAGTCTACTTTCGTGAATGTTATCTATTAAATTTACTTGATAAAAGTATGATATAAGTCACGATACAAAAGCCTCGAAAAAATTACCAATATATAACTTTAATTTGTTTCTTCTGCTCACAATCCCCATGTTGGTGGGTGGTTTGGTTGACGATTTTGGCTAAAATAAGTAACATATGTAATAAGTTGGTCACCCCAAGTTTTGCGTTCGATTTGCTCAAAAATATAAGAACAAATACTAAATATTTGGAGAAAAGAAGTGATCGAATAGACGATGAAATTACTATTTGTTAAAAAGGCATCACTCTTACGTGATGGGATAATCGAATTATTAAAACGACAATTTTCTGACAGCCAAATAGTGTGTTGTGATGCAAAGGATGAAAGAATATTAATCGATTATGCTCAGCAAGCTGATTTAGTCATCATTGATATCCATACACCTATTCCCGTCGAAACCTTTGCGAAATACTTTCAATCGTTAAATAAAAAAGTGGTCGCTTGGGTGGAAGATATCCATGATCCTTGTACCACGTCATTATTCGCGCTTGGGTTAGATGGCTATCTTTATTTTGACATGGATGAGCAGGGGTTAACGCAATCAATACAATGGGTAATAGAGGGGAAGCGCTTTGTACATCCTTCACTAGCTAATTGCTTGTTAGAAGTGTATGTTCGCGCTCAGTCCAAAAAGCCAGACCCTCCTTTTGATATTTTGTCAAAGCGAGAGTGGGAAGTTTTGCAACTTTTAGTTAAAGGATATAGTAACGTGGGGATTGCAAATGAACTCTATTTATCCGATAAAACAGTAAAAAATTATGTTAGTTCAATATTACATAAGCTTGAAGTTCCAGATAGAACCAATGCCGTGTTAAAGGCATTGAAAAAGCAATGGATTTACTTATAAGTAGAATTTAGTGTTTTCTTTATTTTCGCATTTTTTGAAATTTTAGTATTAGATATATCATATTTAAAAGCAAACCGATACGCAGTGATTAGCGTCTCGATTTGCTTTTTTTCATTCATTTCTAATTACTCAATTTTCGCATACTGAAAATAGTTATTCAACCTTGATCGTGTTCAATAGACGCGGTATTAAATATGCTTGTTGCCATTACTTTTCGTGGGGATGACTTCAGCTCATCCTATTCTCCCAGAAGTCTCACCCCCCTGCTTATCTCCACTTAGACGGGTGGTTCATACGGAATGAGTAAACCCAACCGCACGAAATAAAACGAAAATCTATATTCAAAGGCAACGCTTATATTTAATATTCGGTTTACCTTTATGCTATCTTGGCTGAACCTGAACATTCAGATGAGGTAGTTGAGTAATTATTAAGTGGCATTTCGGGACATGGGATCTAGTTCTTAAGTTGCAAAGAAAAAACTTCCACATATACACGTTTAATTTTGTGGAAACTGATTAAGTATTGCTGTGACTTCTTCATCACCGATCGCATAAGCCGAAACCGTTTGATCTTCGAAATAAATAAGCGTAGGTGTGCCTGTTATTTCTAATTGATCTGCTTGTAAAGGTTCTAAGTTAGGGTAAGGTGTCTGGTGGACGGCAATTATTTGATCATTATCATCAGTCGTTATCGACCAATTTACTTCACTATCTAATGATTCCGTATCTTGATATAGCTGTTCTTCGCCATCAATTACTTCGCCAATCACTTGATCGTATTGTTGGTGGTGTGCTTCCCAATCATACCAAGCAGATTGATTTTCATTTTCTAGCATATCTACTAAATAAATCGGGATTTCCCCGTTATTGGCATAGTCTACCATTTCATCTTCGATTTGCTCACAATAAACACAGCCCTCCTGCCAAAAGTAGACAAAATAATGATCGTCATCTTGTTGAAAACTATCTGCTGCAGAAATGGTGTTAATATCGGCGCTTTTCTGGATATTATCAGATTTATCAGATGAGATTTGCGTTAATATGATAAGCGTTAGTATAGTCATACCGATAAAAATTATGATCGCTAAGCCTGTTTTTTTCATCATGTCACTGTCCTTTCATTTTTTACACATTATACGTTAATCGAGCTTTCTCGTAAATGATTATCAATGATAGAGCATAAAATCGAGTGGGCTGTTTACATTAATAATGATGAGTTAATAAAAACATGGATTCGTCAAAAATGATCATTTGATTTATTTGCAAAAACGGTTCTAATCCCCACTTTAGCAGCTATTCGTTAACGATTAAGTGCTAGCTGTTCATCAGATAACTTCTAAACGTATAGTAAAAAAAGGCGGTGTGTTAAATGAAAAAGTTACTGAGAAGCATCATGATAGCCATTGTTTTAATAATCAGTATTAAAGCGTTACTCTCTGATGCGTCATCCCTTGTCTTTGCAGAACGGTTTGATGAAATACGAAGACCGTTTATTCCTGGTCGTGAACAAAATATATTTTAATGTTTTTCGGAAAAATTCTCCTTCTTCAATGTGTCAGGGGTCTTTGTGAAGCTAGATCTTCAAGTGTTTGGGAAGGCAGTAAGTGGTAGATCGTTTAAACGATAAGGTCATCGTTTCAATCTATAACAAGGTGTCTGATTATAAAGTAAGAGATTTTGATTGTGATCAAGTTGATCTAACGTGAGTGTTTTGTGGTTTTCATATCTATTCTTTCCTTCCCATTCCTTAATTAAAGTCTTATAATAGGGACTATTAGATGAATGCATGTGAGGAGAGAAGTTTTTGTGACAGATAAAGGATCGCTTGTTCCGTTAAAGATGTTATTGTTTAGTTTTCATGGGGCGAACACGATGGTTGTGAGTTTTTTGCCACTATTATTGGCTTATCGAGGGTTGACGGGTCAAGAAGTTGGCTGGGTACTCGCAGTTGGACCGACAGTGTCTATATTTTCACAACCCTTTTGGGGGTTTATGAGTGATAAGTATCAAACGGTACGAAAAATACTGATCATCGTAACGTGTGGCTTACTTATAAGTAGTGCAGTGTTCTTTCAAATGAAGACGCTCATGCTGATCTTAGTTTTCGCTATCTTTTTTTATTTTTTTGTTTCACCAATTGGCCCACTTGCTGATAGTTTGGCACAACGTAGAGCGTCTGCTTTAGGTGTTTCTTTTGGTGCGATTCGGACATGGGGATCGATTGGTTTTGCAGCGTCGGCTCTCTTAGTCGGTGAATTACTTGGCTGGGTCGGCATTCAATATTTAGTCATTCCGTATTTATTTATGGGTACATTAGTCTTGATTGTTAGTTTTAGAATTGTAGATGTTAAAGTGGAGACGCCGCCTGTTCAGCTTAAAGATATACATAAACTTATTAAAAATTATCGTCTACTTATATACTTAGCTGTATTATTGTTAATCACAATAACACACCGAGCGAATGATAGTTTTATCGGCTTGTTTATTAGAGAACTTGGAGGACGAGATAGTTTAGTTGGCTGGGCGTGGTTTGTAGGTGTTGCTAGTGAAGCCGCTGTATTCGCCTTTGCTGGAAAGTGGTTTAGAAAATTCCATCCACTGATTTTTATGACAACCGCAGGGTTACTATTTGCAGGGAGATGGCTGTTGTATGGTGTAGTTGATTCGCCCTCTATCATTGTGTTGTTACAAGTTTTTCATGGCCTTTGCTTTGGTGTGTTTTACCTTGCTTCTTTTCAATACGTTTCTCGATTAATTCCAGTTGAATTACAGGCCACGGGTCATTTGATGTTTATGACTGTTTTTTTTGGTATATCGGGGATAATAGGTTCTTTAGGTGGAGGTTTTATCATCGAGCAATATGGTGGTCATGTGCTGTATTTTACAATGGCTGCCTTCGCACTAGTCGGGTCAATACTAATCATGTTATATCACGCGATACAAAGGCGAACCTAGAAAGGGGGGTGTGATTTGCAACAAACCGAAGTCGTGGAAATTTGTTTATTAGCGGGGAAAATTATGCTGCAGAGCGGAGCAGAAACATATCGCGTGGAGGATACGATGGTAAGAATTGCTCAAGCTTTCGAGATGGAGAATGCCCAGGCTCATGCGACCCCAACTGCTATCATGTTTGCTTATGATATAACGGCGCCAACTCATTTTGTGCGGATTGAGGAACGGGCCACAGACTTACATAAAGTCTCGCAAGTTAATAGTATTTCTCGCCATGTATCGTCTAGTCAACTGTCAATAGAAGAGGCAGACAAACAATTACGGCAAGTTGACCAGCAACGTGATACTTACCCAACTTGGGTTCAATTATTAGCAGCTGCCTTTGCTAGTGGTGGTTTCACGATCATGTTTGATGGTCAATGGTATGATTTTATCCCAGCAGTTATTGTTGGTGGCATTGGCTATGGTATGATGCGCTATTTACATAGTGTGATTAAAATTCGCTTCTTTGCCGAATTTCTAGCATCGATACTATTAGGGGTAACTGCCTTTTTCGTGGTTCAAATGGGATGGGGTCTTGAAATTGACAACATTATTATTGGCTCAGTCATGCCCCTTGTTCCCGGGTTACTAATTACAAATGCAGTCAGGGACTTAATGGCAGGTCACTTAGTTTCTGGGATAACGAAAGGAGCCGAAGCTTTTTTAACGGCTTTTGCAATTGGAGCGGGTGTGTCGATTATATTTTTTCTTGTACGTTAGAAAGTAGACAAAAAAGCAGGAAACGTCAAAGTGATCATTTTAAAGTGTTAAGCATCAGAAAAGCGAGCAAATTTGCAGGAACAAACAAGTTCATAAATGAAGTCTCTTTATCACATAATAACCGTCCGTAAAAGAATCTATCGACTATTTGAAGTGAGGTGCAAGTTTTTGATTGTAGAACAGTTATTGGTTAGTTTTATAGCAGCAGCAGGCTTTGCTATTATTTTTAACGCGCCGCGCCGCGTGCTATGGCAGTGTGGTGTGGTTGGAATGTTAGGCTGGTTTGTGTACACTTTGCTTCGTTTATTAGTGATAGATGCCATTGTTGCTACGTTGTTAGCGGCTATTGTCGTCGCCATCGTTAGTCAAATCCTTGCAAAGTGGTTTCGAACGCCGATTATTATTTTTAATGTATCTGGTATTATCCCCCTTGTTCCTGGTGGCTTGGCTTATGATGCGATGAGGCAATTTGTTGAAAATAATTATGATCAGGCGATTCCGTTAGCAGCACGAGTGATTATGCTTTCGGGAGCGATTGCATTAGGGTTAATCTGCTCAGAAGTGATTAATCAAATGATTAGACAAGCGAAATGGAAAAAGTATGCGAACACTTATGATCGTAGAGGGTTAAGTCGATTTTAATCGGTCTAAAAAACTGATGTTGAGAGAAGATAATAATACAATTTTGAAAGGAAGGTTAACAGATGATTACTTTAAAAAAACAAAAAGACCACGCTCACAAAATTACAAATGAAAGAGGTACAGAAAGCATAGCTACATCTAGTCGCTACCCTGTTGATGGCTTTTCACCGGTTGATTATTTGTGCAGTTCTGTTGGTATTTGTATGGGACTAACCGTTGATGCGATTATTGAAAGAGATCAACTTGAAATTGATGGTTATACGATTGAAGTATCAGCGACTAAAGATGCAGAGGCTCGCCCCTCCAGAATGGAGAAGTTAGATGTTTCGATTGTGTTTGAAGGAGATCTTGATGAAAAAACAAGGAATAAACTAGAAAAATCGGCAAAACGCGGGTGTACAATTGGAAATACGATTGAACATGGTGTGCCCGTTAACCTGATCACGCAATCGTAAAGGGATGTTCATTTGAGCATCTCTATTTTGTTTAGTATAATAACTCAACTTTCTCAGAAAGTAAGAAAATCGCATGAAAGCTAGTTGCGATCGCACGAAAAGTGAGAAAATCGCATTCAGTATGAACCACCCGTCTAAGTAGAGATAAGCAATGAGTGAGACTTCTGCGAGAATAGGGTGATCCTCGCGAAAAGCGAATCCGTTGCTTTTCGGAACGAAATAACGTGCTAAACGCATGCGGCACATCCATGCAGAAGTAAGCATATTGAATACCGCGTCTATTGAACACGATCAAGGTTGAATGCCTATTTTCAGTGTGCGAAAGTTGAGTATAGTAAGTTAAAACAAAGGGGAGATTTACATATGAAAATCGTTACTTATAAGTTAAAGGATTCGGCTCAAGGTTATCGGACTGGATTTATAAATGATGATCAAGTGGTCGATTTAGCTAAAGCGTCACAACAATTAGGGGCAAAAGAAGATTATATTTGTCCAGCGGATCCAGTCGCTTTTTATCAAGCGGGAGCAGTGGCTTTAAATAGTGCCAAGCGAACGTTTAACTATCATAGGGAAACACCGATGACAACGTTCATTTACAATAGAAAGTCTGTCAAGCTTGGGCCTCCCGTTACGAAACCAAATAAAATTATTTGTGTGGGTACAAACTATCGTGATCATGTCATCGAAATGAACAGTAACATACCTGAATATCCTGTTTTGTTTGCTAAATTTGCTAATGCATTAATTGGTCCTGATGATGCGATTATGAAAAGTTTGCAAACTTCACAACTAGATTATGAAGTCGAATTAGCTGTTGTGATTGGTGATCAAGCTACTATGGTAAGAGAAGAAGAGGCGCTGGACGTTGTCGCTGGTTATACGATCGCTAATGATATATCCGCTAGAGATTTACAAAAACGAACACCACAGTGGCTGCAAGGTAAAACGCTTGATCGCTCGACACCTATCGGACCTTGGTTGGTAACAGCTGATGAGATTGAAGATCCAGGTAATCTAATGATTCAATCTGTAGTAAATGGAGAGAGGCGTCAGTTTTCTAACACAAATCAGCTTATTTTTAATATTCCTTATTTGGTTGCATTTATTTCAAACTTAATGACATTAGAGCCTGGTGATATCATCTTGACTGGAACCCCTGATGGTGTAGGGTTTGCTCAACAGCCACCTGCTTTTTTGCGAGCTGGTGATCAGGTAGAGTTAACCATTGAGGGGATTGGCACCTTAACCAATACGGTTGAATGACCATATAATAATACCAACATCGAGAAGAAACCTAATAGGTAAAGTGTCCGCTACGAGAGCAGCGGACGCTAATCTCCTAATTCCTCAACTCACCATCAGTGGGCGAGAGATGAAAATACGCCCTGAGTGAAGGTTTGTTTTATTGATGATAAAAAGGGGGGCTCGTAATTGATAATTACAAAAAATAATTACTTCTAGGTAGCACGCTACGCTAAGTCACCCCCCTTCCTCAAACCACCCTTATCTCTGTTGCTTATCACATTTGTTAACGGTATTAAAGTAACCCTTACTATCATCATCCCCACAGTCATTCCTTTTTAAAAAATTGCTTTTACAAATAAATTGTGATAAGTTATAACCAATTATTCCGATAATTCATAGTAATATAGTAAGAATTTATAAGGGAGCGTATAATGACATGGGCAGAGAATTTGTCTCTTTATTTGATAATTGGGCAGAAGATTATGATCGAACGGTTTCGGGTGATGATCAAGAATATCAGGCTGTTTTTCTTCACTATGACGAGATTTTGCAGGCGGTTGTTAATCAAGTCAAAGGAACAGTATTAGAGTTTGGTGTTGGCACAGGTAATTTAACTGAAAAATTGTTACAAGCTCATCATGATGTCATTGGTGTAGAGCCTTCAGAAGCGATGCGAAAAAAGGCACGTATGAAATTACCACAGGCGACGATTGTCAATGGCGATTTTTTGAATTTTTCACAGCCTGAAAGACTTATAGAAACCATTGCAAGCACATACGCTTTTCACCACTTGACAGATAATGAAAAACAACGCGCATGCTATCAATTTAATCAACAATTACCGATCGGAGGACGTGTTGTTTTTGCGGATACGGTCTTCGCATCTAGTCAAGTGAAGGAAGAGACGATTAAACGCGCGGAACAACAATTATTTTATAATTTAGCTGAAGATTTACGTACAGAGCATTATCCGCTTTTGTCAACGATAAATACTATTTTCATAGAGGCTGGTTTTGACATTTCATCTAAGCAGATGAATGACTTCGTTTGGTTATTAGTTGCTGAGAAAAAAAGGGAGGTTAAAGGAGATGAATGAAAAAATGAATGTTGAAAGTTTTAATTTAGACCATACTAAGGTGAAAGCCCCGTATGTTCGTTTGGTTGGTGTGACCCAAGGTACAAATGGAGATCGTGTTTATAAATATGACATTCGATTTAAACAACCCAATCAAGAACATATGGAAATGCCCGGACTACACTCGTTAGAGCATCTAATGGCGGAACAAATTAGAAATCATCTTGATCATGTATTAGATATCGGGCCAATGGGGTGTCAGACCGGCTTCTATCTATCCATTTTAAATAATGATCAATATGATGAAGTCATCGAAGCGTTAGCCTTAACTTTAAAAGATGTATTAGAAGCGAGGGAAGTACCTGCTTGTAATGAAGTCCAGTGTGGCTGGGCAGCCAACCATAGTCTAGATGGAGCAAAGACAATTGCTAAGGATATGCTTAATAAGCAAGACCAATGGCATGTTGTTTTTGCAGAATAGGGTGGTCACATGCCTTTAGTTAATCATATCCATGAAACAATAGGAAATACACCATTAATTGAATTAAAAAGCTTTCGACAACCTAATGGAACGAAAATCTATGTAAAATTAGAGTATTTTAACCCTGGTGGTAGTGTCAAAGATCGATTAGGGCAGGCGATTGTTGAAGATGCCTTGTTGACGGGAAAAGTTAAACAAGGCGGGACGATTATCGAACCGACTGCTGGAAATACAGGTATTGGCTTAGCGTTGGCCGCGCAGAAGTATCAACTCCGTGTTATATTTTGTGTGCCTGAAAAGTTCAGTATAGAAAAACAAGAGCTGATGAAGGCGCTTGGAGCAGAGATTGTCCATACTGATTCTGCACTGGGGATGCAAGGTGCGGTAGAGAGAGCAAAGACATTACAACAGCAATACCCTGATAGTTATCTTCCCCAACAATTTGAGAATCCGATCAATCCGTATGCATACTATCAATCGCTAGCCCCTGAATTGTGGAGCGACCTTAATGGTGTCATTGATATTTTTATTGCTGGCGCTGGAACAGGGGGCACATTTGCTGGGACCGCAAAATATTTTAAAGAAAAGAATGATCAGATCAAGACGATTATTGTTGAACCTGAAGGCTCTATCATTGGGGGAGGAAAGCCTGGCCCCCATAAAACGGAGGGTATTGGTATGGAAGTGATCCCCCCGTATATGAATGAAAATCACTTTGATGATATTTATACAGTTTCTGATCAAGATGCTTTTAACTATGTGACCATGCTCGGTAAGCAGGAAGGGCTGTTAGTTGGTAGCTCATCAGGTGCAGCCATGTATGCGGCGGTACAAGAAGCTAAAAAAGCAGAAGCAAATACAAATATTGTTACCGTATTTCCGGATAGTAGTGAGCGTTACTTAAGTAAAAAGATTTATCAAGGAGGCATATAATGCGACAGAAAACAAAGATGGTTCATGGTGGTATTACTGGTGATGAAAAGACAGGAGCTGTTTCGGTTCCGATCTATCAAGTTAGCACATATAAACAACCTGAAGCTGGAAAGCATACCGGTTATGAATATTCGCGTACAGGTAATCCGACAAGGCATGCCCTTGAAACAGTGATCGCTGAATTAGAAAATGGTAAGGCGGGCTTTGCATTTGGTTCGGGAATGGCTGCAATTACAAGTGTGATGATGCTTTTTCAGCCCGGAGATCACATTATTATTACCGATGATGTCTACGGGGGCTCGTATCGGTTAATAACGAAAGTATTAACCAAATTTAATTTAAACTACACATTTATTAATACTGCTGAGCTAGCAGAAATTGAAGCGGCTATTCAACCGGAAACTAAGGCAATCTTTATCGAAACACCAACAAATCCATTGCTTAAAATAACAGATATCGAAGCAGTTGCCCAGCTAGCTAATAAGCAGGGTCTGCATTTAATCGTAGATAATACATTTGCCACGCCTTATTTTCAAAACCCAATTGATTTTGGAGCAAATATTGTGATCCATAGTGCAACCAAATATATTGGAGGGCATAGTGATGTGGTGGCGGGGCTAGTGGTTGTTGACTCGGAAGAGCTAGCTGAACAACTCCACTTTATTCAGAACTCAGTCGGTGCAGTTTTAGGGCCACAAGATGCTTGGTTACTGATGCGAGGCATAAAAACGCTTGGTATTCGAATGGAGGCGATTGATACCAATGCACGTCAAATCGCTGAATTTCTAGCTGATCATAATCAAGTGATAACCGTGTATTACCCTGGGCTCGAAACACATCAAGGGCATCAATTGGCTAACAAACAAGCAAATGGGTTTGGTGGCATGATCTCTTTTGATGTCGGTAGTGAAGCAAATGCTGATCGTGTGCTAGCCAAAGTCAAATACTTCACTTTGGCAGAAAGCTTGGGCGCGGTAGAAAGCTTAATTTCAATTCCGGCAAAGATGACACATGCTTCGATCCCGAGAGAGAGAAGACTAGAGCTAGGCATAGCGGATGGTTTGATTCGGATTTCTGTCGGTATAGAAGATATCGCTGACTTATTAGAAGATTTAAATCAAGCCTTAAGTTAAATAAAAAAGAGCTGAAACAAAAGCTAGGTTTTGTTTCAGCTCTTTTTTTGTATGTTATGAAGTAAATAAAGGGTTGTCTAAAAAATATAATCCCCATTTTTTAATGAGATCGTTAGATGCGCTATGTATTGTTTTTCGCTTTTTTTAAATGTATATTGACCCATATTAATATACAACCACAATGTATAAATATTCATTTTAATCTTAAAAACAAATAAATTAGTGAATATCTATTGTATAAACATACAAAATGAAGTATAATAATTAACCACAAACAAGATCGGATTGGGAGTGTTTATAGAGATGAAAGTAGCTATTATCGGGGGAACAGGTTATGGAGCGGTGGAACTTATTCGTTTTCTGCAACACCATCCACATGTGGAGATTGCGCAAATCATATCACACTCACAAGCGGGTACTTTATTTTCAGACGTATACCCACATGTGAATCATATGATTGATAAGCCGATGGATACATTAAGTGTGGATGATATAGTAGCGCAAGTTGAACTTGTTTTTTTCGCTACACCACCAAGTGTAAGTTGTCGCTTAGTGCCTCAATTGTTAGACGCCGGGGTTAAATGTATTGATTTATCAGGTGATTTCCGCTTGAATGATCCGAATCAATATCAAGCATGGTACGGTTCAGACACAGCAGAACAAACGTATTTAGATAAGGCTGTCTATGGATTAAGTGAAGTCTACCGTGATCAAATTGCTAATGCTCAACTCATTGCTAATCCAGGGTGCTATCCGACAGCAATATTGTTAGGACTCATGCCGATCGTCGAGCAAAAGCTGATTTCACCAAATTCGGTGATTATTGATGGCAAGACAGGTGTATCAGGTGCTGGAAGAAGTACTTCTTTAACGGTTCATTTCTCGGAAATGAATGAAAATACGAGGGCTTATAAGATTGGGAATCACAAGCATATTCCAGAAATAGAGCAATCTTTATCTGAAAAATCTGAACAATCTTATCGTGTCCACTTTACGCCACATATTGTTCCAATGACACGTGGGATTATGACGACGATCTATGCGGATTTAAATCAACAGGTAACGCAATCAGAATTGGAAGCGATCTATCATTTTTACTATCAAGACGATCACTTTGTTCGTGTGCGTACACAAGGTGGAATTCCAGCAACAAAAGAAGTCTATGGTAGTAATTATTGTGATCTGGGAATTTTTCTTGATCAACGTACCCAAAAGTTAACCGTAATAGCGGTAATTGATAATTTAGTAAAAGGGGCGGCCGGTCAAGCGGTACAAAATATGAACATCATGTATGGGTGGGATGAGCAGACCGGTTTAGCTTATCTGCCTGTCTATCCTTAAGGAGGTTAACACAATGAAACTAGCGACATTGACTGAAGATATAAAAATGATTAAACACGGCGACATTGCCTCTCCTATTGGTTATAAGGCGGGTGGCTTACATTGTGGAATTCGTAAGAAAAAACTTGATTTGGCTTGGTTATATTCAGAAGTACCAGCCGTTACTGCAGGTGTTTATACAACCAATCGTTTTCAAGCGGCTCCGTTAACGGTCACGCGAGAAAGTATAGCTGTTGAGCAAAAATTACAAGTACTTCTTGTTAATTCAGGAATTGCTAATGCGTGTACGGGAAAACAAGGACTTACCGATGCCTATGAAATGCGAGATCTAATCGCTGACAAATTTAATGTAGCTCCCCACTATGCGGCCGTCTCTTCAACTGGGTTAATCGGTGAACTTTTACCAATGGCTAAACTGAGACAAGGCATACATGCAATTGATCCGATGGTCCAAACCAGTGAGCAATTTGAAACAGCGATTTTAACAACAGATACGGTAGAAAAAGGCCTAGCTGTCCAGATTGAAATTGATGGTGCGCTTGTCACGATCGGTGGTGCCGCTAAAGGATCAGGGATGATTAATCCTAATATGGCGACGATGCTCAGCTTTATTACCACTGATGCAAAGGTAGATGCTGATGCGCTTGACTCAGCACTAAAAGAGGTAACAAATCAGTCTTTTAACATGATTACGGTTGATGGAGATACGAGTACGAATGATATGGTGTTAGTCATGGCTAACGGTCAGGCTGGCCATGCGACACTTCAACCGACACATCCGAAATGGGAGCTATTTTTACAGGCATTACAGTTTGTTTGCCAAACGTTAGCAAAAGAGATTGCTAGAGACGGGGAAGGGGCGACCAAACTAATAGAAGTGCAAGTAGCTGGGACAACAGATGATGAAGGGGCGAGAAAGCTCGGTAAAGCTGTTGTTTCTTCTAATCTTGTCAAGGCAGCTATTCATGGTTCAGATGCCAATTGGGGTCGGATCATTACAGCGATTGGCTATAGTGGGGTTGACGTTGACCCTGATCAAGTGTCGGTTCGATTAGGAGATATTTTAGTAGTCAGCAACGGTGTTCCTGTTCTGTTTGATGAATCAGAGGCAAAGGCTTATTTAATGGAGGACAACATTATCATCGATGTGAATGTTGGTAATGGTCAAGGTCGTGCAGTAGGTTGGGGTTGCGATTTATCTTATGAATACGTCAGAATAAATGCTTCATATCGAACGTGAGGGGGAGTTAACGTGAAAAATTTAGTAATTAAATGTGGTGGAAGTATCGTGGATCAATTGCCTGATGCTTTTTATAAAAACATAGCTGCACTGGCCAAAGCAAAAGGCGTTAACCCTATTATTGTACATGGGGGCGGGCCAATGATTTCATCGCACCTAAAACAAATGAACGTGGCGACAACGTTTGTTGATGGGTTGCGTGTCACAACGCATGAAGTGTTAGATGTAGTTGAGATGGTACTAAGTGGTTCGATAAATAAGCAAATGGTAAGAAAGTTGAATGAACAACAGGGTAAAGCAGTTGGGATTAGTGGTGTGGATGGCAATTTACTTGTAGCTACTCCGATTGGAACAACAGAGAAAATTGGTTATGTCGGTCAAGTTGAACAAGTAAATACACCGTTTATTAAGACGATGATTAAGCAAGATTATATCCCTGTTATTTCTCCGATTGCTATTGGGCCGCATCAACAACGCTATAATGTTAATGCGGACACGGCAGCGGCAGCTATTGCATCTGCATTATCTGCTCCACTTTGTTTTGTTAGTGATATTGATGGTATTTATGTCGGAGAAGAAGTCTTGCGGGTTGCTGATCCATTGAAAATTGAACAGTTGATTGCCGATCAAGTCATCAATGGTGGGATGATTCCAAAGGTAAGAGGTGCGATTGATGCGTTGAAGTCTGGTGTAACTGAAGTGGCGATTCTTAATGGAATGAACCCTAATAGTATTGCTCAATTTATTAATGGTGCAACGGTTGGCACACGTATTTATTTAAAGGAGGTTGCTCATGCCTAATAAAGAAATGATAATTGATGACTCTACAGCTAATCTCATGTCAACATATAATCGCTTTCCATTAACATTAACAAAAGGAAGCGGGAGTTATGTTTGGGATGAACAAGGGGCTAAATACTTAGATTACACATCAGGGATTGCGACTTGTAACTTGGGACATCGCCCGCCATATGTGCAAGCCGCATTAGTTGATCAACTGGAACAACTATGGCATTGCTCGAACCTTTACCATATTCCAAGTCAACAACAGTTAGCCGGTAAGCTAGCGGAAAACAGTTGTTTTGATCACGTATTCTTTTGCAACAGTGGAGCCGAGGCCAATGAAGCGGCATTGAAGTTGGCACGGCGATATGCTGCCGAGATTAAAGGAACAGGCCAATATGAAGTGGTGACATTTTCACAGTCCTTTCATGGGCGAACGTTGGCAACTTTAGCTGCTACTGCTCAAGAAAAAATTCAGCAAGGCTTTGCACCTAAAATGCCGGGTTTTCGCCATCTGCCATATAACGATAGCGATGCCCTGGCTGATTTGATTAAACCAGAAACGACAGCGGTTATGTTAGAACTTGTACAAGGAGAAGGGGGTGTGATTCCAGCTAGAAAAGCATGGGTAGAGCAGTTAGTGGCAATTTGCCGCGCACACGATGTGCTGATTATTGTTGATGAAATTCAAACTGGGATGGGACGAACAGGGACACTGTTTGCCTATCAACAATATGATTTTGAACCGGATATCGTTACCGTTGCTAAGGGTCTTGGTTCGGGATTTCCTATTGGTGCTGTTCTGGCAAAAGCGCATGTTGCTAAGGCTTTTTCTCCAGGTACGCATGGCTCTACTTTTGGCGGTAATCCTCTTGCCACCACAGCTGGTCTCGCTACATTGGAAACTTTACTGGGACCTTCATTTTTAAGTGACGTCCAAGAACATGCGACTTATTTCAAAACAAAGTTACAACAATTAGCCGAACAAGCTGATGCAATTATTGAGGTTAGAGGAACAGGTTATTTATTGGGTCTGCAAATAAACGGAGCGGCGATTGACTATGTTAACAAGGCAAGGGAGTTACACCAGTTGCTAATACTCGTAGCAGGACCGGATGTGATCCGTATTTTACCACCATTAACAACGTCGGTTGAAGAAATCGATCAAGTACTACACAGTTTAACTGAGTTATTTAACTAACTCAACTTTCTCTAATATTAAATACAAGCGTTGCCTTTGAATAGAGATTTTTGATTGATTATAAACCTTTTGTTTTAGACGCGTAGGTGGGCTACTCCCGCAGGCGTCTACACATATCTCATCTGCTAAATAGTGCTTTATTTCGTGCGGCTGGACTTGACTCGAAAGCGAGTTACGTTCGCATGAAAAGAGAGGAATTCGCACGAAAGCGAGTTGTGATCGCACGAAAAGTAAGAAATTCGCACGAAAGCAGGTTACGTTCGCATGAAAATTAGTTGCGATCGCACGAAAAGTAAGAAATTCGCATGAAAGCGAGTTGCGATCGCATGAAAAGTAAGAAATTCGCACGAAAGCAGTTGCGTTCGTACGCAAAATGGAGAAATCGCATTGTCTAAGTGGCAATAAGCAAGAGGTGAGACTTCTGCGGGAATAGGATGAGCTGAAGATCCACTTGAGGCGTGATCTTTGCGACGCAAGTTAGCTGAAGCCATCCCCGCGAAAAGCGAATCCCTTGCTTTTCGGAACGAAATAACGTGCTAAACGTCCGCGGCACATCCATGCAGAAGTAATGTCAACAAGCCTATTGAGCACGATCAAGGTTGAATGACTATTTTCAGTGTGCGAAAGTTGAGTAACTAACTAGAACGTTATTGACAACACGTTTGTAAATCAGTATACTATCTCAGTAATGGAAAAATATTTTCCGATTATTTATCGGAGAGGTTCTTAGCTTAAACCCTCTATAAAAAACTAAGGGCATATGACGTGATAACGAACCATATCCTTAGTGGGTGTGGTTTTTTTGTGTATGAGGAATCGATCGATATGGGTGTGATCGTAACCTGAGGATAGTAGACAGTGAAAGGAGACGTGTACAAATGGATCAACGTCAGCAAGATGAATTAACAGATTTATCACTACTAGGAAATCAAGAGACGACATATAACTTTGATTATACACCGGAAGTTCTTGAGACATTTGACAATAAGCACCCGAACCGGGATTATTTTGTTAAATTTAATTGCCCTGAATTTACTACATTATGCCCAAAAACAAATCAGCCAGACTTCGGCACGATCTATGTTAGTTACATTCCTGATCAAAAAATGGTTGAAAGTAAATCATTTAAACTTTATTTGTTTAGTTTCCGTAATCATGGTGATTTTCATGAGGATAGTATCAATATCATTATGAACGATCTGATTGAATTGATGGAGCCAAGATATATTGAAGTATGGGGGAAATTTACCCCGCGCGGTGGTATTTCGATTGATCCTTTTTGTAATTATGGTAAGCCAAATACGAAATATGAAGAGATGGCAACACATCGTATGCTGAATCACGACCTGTACCCAGAAAAAGTTGATAATCGCTAATGAGGGTTAGTGAAGAGACCTCCTAATTATAGTGAAGGAGCGTTAAAAATGTTTATTTATTTAAATGGTTTATTTGTTGGTTTATTAATTTTATCTAATATTATTTCAGTAAAATTGTTCAGCGTGGGTGAATTTATTTTACCAGCTGCAGCGATTGTTTATGTTGTCACTTACTTAATTACCGATGTGATTGGTGAAGTTTATGGCAAAGATGCTGCTATGAAAACAGTAAGAGCCGGTTTCTTTACCCAAGTTGTTGCTTTGTTTTTTGTTTTAGCGGCGATTCATTTACCAGCTGCAGAAGCCTTCGGGATGCAAGCAGAATTTGAGGCGATATTGGGCGGTAGTTTCCGTGTGATGTTTGCTAGTTTATTCGCCTATATCATTAGTCAACATATTGATGTATCGGTCTTCCATCGTCTAAAACAGAAACATGGAACGAAGAAGTTATGGCTGAGAAATAATTTATCAACAGCATCAAGTCAACTTATTGATACAGCTATCTTTATTATCATTGCATTTATAGGTACTGTTCCTACAAACGTCTTGATCTCAATGATTATTACACAATATGTATTTAAATTTATTGTTGCTGTAGCCGATACACCATTTACCTACCTTCTAGTGAGATGGGCACGTAAAGAGCAGCAGAGTGAGCTTTATACACCTGAGGTTAAAGCAGGATAAGAAAGCTCTTAAACATCATAGTAAACAGGCACTTATCTAAAATAAGTGCCTGTTTTGACATGGCAATGTATAATGGAATCAGAATCAGTTAATCGTGCAAAGCATGTTTTTGAATACTATATGGAGAGGTGATCAAGATGGATGGAAGTTTCAAAGCTTATCAGTTAGTTGAAAAAAATGGTCAAGTCGATGGTCAAGTAAGGGCATTGACGATAAGAGATTTGCCTGAAGGGGAAGTTCTCATTCGTGTACACTACTCGGGGATTAATTACAAAGATGCCTTGGCAAATATGTCAGATAGTCCGATTGTAAAAGATTATCCTATGATTCCTGGTATTGATCTAGCTGGAGAGGTTGTTGAGTCAAGTGATGACCGTTTTTCGACAGGTGATCCTGTTATTGTAACCAGTTACGATTTAGGTGTTAGCCATGATGGAGGGTATAGTCAATATGCACGAGTGAAAGCGGAGTGGGTGCTTCCTCTACCTAATGGGTTAACATTGAAAGAAGCAATGATACTAGGTACTGCTGGATTAACAGCTGCCCTTTCAATTGATCAGTTGCAAGCGCACAACGTCACACCAGATCGAGGAAATGTATTAGTGACAGGTGCTTCTGGTGGTGTGGGCAGTATTGCGACAGCGATGTTAGCTAATCTTGGTTATCATGTTGAAGCGAGTACAGGTAAAGACGAAGCGCATCAATGGTTATCTGACCTTGGTGCTACAACGATCATTGATCGAAAGGCAGTTACAGGTGAAAAACGTCGTAGCATTGATAAACAAACGTGGGCGGGCGCTGTTGATCCGGTTGGAGGAGAGACACTTGCTTCGATTATTAGTAAATTAAGCTATAATGGAGCTGTCGCTGTTAGTGGCCTAACAGGCGGTGTTAAAGTCCCGACTTCTGTTCATCCATTTATATTACGTGGTGTACACTTAATTGGGATCGACTCCGTGTTTTGTCCGATGGATGTTAGAAAAAACGTATGGCAACGCATGGCTACAGATCTTAAGTTAACCACCAAACAATTTCAATCGATTACCAATCAAGAAATTACTTTAGATGCATTAAGTGAATCACTACCAACGTTATTAGAAGGAAAAGCGCGTGGTAGAATCATTGTTAATCTTTTGTAAAACGAGTAAACGTGGAGGATATCTGTGTAACAGTGAAGATTTGAGGCTGTATGTGAATAATTAGAATCAGATAGAAAAGCGTTGGAGGAGAACATACCTAAAAGAATAAGCACCTCAAGTACCAGACAACAGCAAATAAATACAAAGCATTTGGGACAATGCCGATGTTTTGCCATGTGTGGTGGGGTGCTGTCTACTCCACCACATTTAAATGTTTGGACTCAATAACCAAAAATCCCACTTCAAATGCTTAAAGTTAAGCGAAGAAAGTGTATATTAGTATTATTTGTCATCAAACTCTAGATCTACTTGCTCAATTATTTCATTTTCAGGATCTCGCAATATCAGCGTAGCACCCGTTGAGGGCTTTTCTTCTAATAGGAAATAAAACATGTTATGCACAGCGTTCACTTCAAATATTTCTGCGGTTAACTTTTCACTTGTTTGGTTTACCAGTTCAAGTTTTGAGACGCGATGATGTATAGGTCCTCTTAAGATGAAATAGTCAGCTAGTGAAGTAGCTTCCCATAAGATTAGGCTATCTTCTGATATAAAAAAGTTACTATAGCCATCAATAACTTGCCAGCCAAACATTGTTTTTTCTAACTCTACCAAACCATAATGAGGTTGAGAAGGATATCCCCATCCATAAAAAGCAAGCGCGTGATTATTGTCAATAAACTTAAATTGATAACCTTCTAAATCGCTTTGTATTAAATGCGTTAGCTCTTTTTCTATCAATTTTTCATCATTTTGCATTATAAAATAATACAAGCAACTTATAATACTAATAATGACTAAAAATAGTAGGAAAAGCTTCTTCTTATTAGACACTAGGCTTATCCCTCCAATAATATGATCGCAATTATTCAATCCCTAACTCGATAAGTAATTCTTTAAAATATAATTTGTTGGTAACTCCAGTTAGTATATAATCATAAATATGTTGGCCATGTAAACTAAAATTTTCTGGAACGTCCTCTGCTTTAGCTATCATATCATTAGCTATATCATCATAAATCTCCCAATCGTGATCAAGGACTTTTCCTACTGCATTCCAATCGGCTGATTTTATAGCATCTTTAGGATAATTAAACGTCGGATGAAAATTAGCTATTGCATTCCATCTACTTAGTAACTCATCTGTATATGATGTAGCGTTAAGAATAGGGACAAGCGAATCATGGTTGACTTGATAGTCTATATCTAGCCTTAACTTAAGCGCCAACTCATGCTGCTCAAATAAAAATTCCTTGCTTGGTCCAGAGTGATTATAGGCAATAAAGAAGGTAATTAATAAAATAAATAAGATGAAGATAAAAATAAAATTTCTTTTTTTGTTAATTTTCATTGCGTTTACTCCTCATATTGGTATAATTCACCTGCCACTAGTTCCTCTGCAGTTTGACCCTCTTGCAAAATACCTCCTAAAATATAATCAGATATGGTCAAATCTAAATCAATTAGTTCTTTATTGTAAAATAATCCAACTTCTAGCCAGTTTTTATTGACTACCTCTTCTTGTGGGTAAGGGAGCTCTGGATTTAAAGAATTTAGTTCTTTCCAACGACTTATGATTTCATTCGTCATAATTACCCTTCCATTATACAGGTTTAATGGTTAATTCTTGAACATGACTAAAGTAGGGAAGTTTTACTCATTAAAACATCAGAGGAAAAAAGGTCTAGGACCATCACATATAAACGCACGCACTATTTTGTCAATAAATAAATGCTCTATATACGGAATGCTGATTATCATGATCTACTTAAATTCGAGGTGAACTTGTATGGACTTTTTTAATATTTAAATGAAAACAAACAGTCATATTACAATAATATAAGCTTATATATTTATAAAACAAGCTTTTTTAACCTGTGAGAAAAATAAAAAAAGATAAACTTTCATATTGAATGTACGTACAAATTATATTAAAATGATAATGAGTAATGATACATCCGTACAAGAAACTCCGGAGAGAAAGGTGTTGATTGAATAACATGCTTGATAAATTAAAAGAACAGGTGTTAGCAGCGAATTTAGCGTTACCTAAGCACGAATTAGTAACTTTTACATGGGGTAATGTAAGCGGTTACGATAAAGAATCTCAATTAGTTGTAATAAAACCGAGTGGCGTTCCTTATGAGGATATGTCGGTTGATGATCTTGTTGTTGTCGATTTAGACGGACATATCGTAGAAGGTAATAAAAAACCATCTTCTGATACCCCGACGCACTTAGTATTGTATAAGTATTTCCCTAATATTGGCGGGGTTGTGCATACTCACTCACCGTGGGCGACAAGTTGGGCGCAAGCAGGAAAACCTATTCCTGCACTAGGCACAACACATGGTGATTATTTCTATGGAGAAATCCCATGCACAAGGAAGATGACAGAAGCTGAGATTAACGGTGATTATGAGTTGGAAACGGGACATGTGATTGTGGAGACATTTAAACAAATCGATGAAAATGCCGTTCCAAGTGTACTTGTTCATAACCACGCTCCATTTAATTGGGGGAAAGACCCAGCTGCTGCCGTCCATAATGCAGTGGTTCTTGAAGAGGTTGCCAAAATGGCATTAAGAACTTATCAAATTAACCCCAATACACAAGATATGCAACAAACATTATTAGATAAACATTACTTAAGAAAGCATGGTAAAAATGCCTATTATGGACAATGATTTTTATTTATAAAAGATAAACGACGTTTGGAGGAATGGATATGTTAGAGATAAAACCTTACGAATTTTGGTTTGTTACAGGGAGCCAGCCTCTATATGGGGAAGAGACCATATTAGAAGTTGAAGCGAATTCTAAAAAGATTGTTGAAGGGCTAAATGGAGCCGGTGTGTTACCGTATCCAATTAAATTTAAACAAGTGGTAACCACCGCTGATAGCATTCACCGATTAGCGTTGGAGGCAAATGCTGATGAAGATTGTGCGGGTGTGATCACATGGATGCATACCTTTTCGCCAGCCAAATCATGGATTGCTGGTTTAAAAGCTTTGCAAACACCGTTACTTCATTTGCATACACAGTTTAACCGTGATGTACCATGGGAAACGATAGATATGGATTTTATGAATACGAATCAAGCGGCTCACGGTGACCGAGAATATGGGTTTATCGGTACACGACTAGGATTGGGTCGGAAAGTTATTGTCGGTCATTGGGAAAATCAACATGTGATTAATCAATTAGCAACATGGATGAAAACAGCCCTTAGTGTTAAAGAAGGCACGAATATCCGTGTGGCACGATTTGGTGATAATATGCGGAACGTTGCCGTCACAGATGGAGATAAAATTGAAGCCCAAATTAAATTTGGTTGGACCGTTGACTACTATGGCATTGGTGATTTGGTTGAAGAAATAAATCAAGTGTCAAATGAAGCGTTAGAGCAACTGTATAAAGAGTATCAATCACTATATCAACTGCCTGAACAGGCTAGTGAACATGGCCCGATTCGAGATGCAATCCTTTATCAAGCAAAGATTGAATTAGCATTAAAGTCATTTTTGAGTAAAGGGAATTATACGGCATTTACGACAAACTTCGAAGATTTGCATGGGATGAAACAGTTGCCAGGTCTAGCCGCTCAAAGGTTGATGGCACAAGGTTATGGTTTTGCTGGTGAGGGAGATTGGCGCACCGCAGCCCTTACGCGATTAATGAAAGTGATCTCAGATAATAAGGCAACGTCATTTATGGAAGATTATACGTATCATTTAGAACCAGATAATGAAATGATTTTAGGATCGCATATGTTAGAGATTTGTCCTACTGTCTCGGCGACAAAACCTAAGATTGTTGTAAATCCACTCGGAATTGGTGGTAAGGAGGATCCGGCTCGTCTTGTCTTCGATGGCAAAGGTGGAGAAGCGATCAATGTATCACTTGTTGAATTGGGCGGTCGCTATCGCCTAATTATAAACGAAATTAAGGCGGAAGAACCGAAAATAGACACGCCACATTTACCGGTAGCTAAAGTATTGTGGAAACCTGAACCTTCATTGAGTGAATCTGCCACAGCTTGGATTTATGCAGGTGGTGCGCATCATACGGTCTTATCTTTTGAAGTGTCAACAGAGCAACTTGTTGATTTCGCCGAGATGGTAGATATCGAGTGTGTCGTCATTGATAAAGACTTGAACTTACGCCAATTTAAAAATGAATTAAGATGGAATGAAATAGCATTTAAAAAATAGTATTAACTTGAAAAACCCGAGATTATGTGCGATCTCGGGTTTTTCTATGGTGAAATTTAACGAATAAGTTGGATCCAATGAAAAATTTAAAAGTGCCAAGTATAAAGTAAAGCGAACGTATTCACTAAGTACGAAGCAAATGCTGATTTTATCACAAATAATCGTTAATAAAATGCCTGCCTCAAAATAGAGCATATAGAAAATCAATTTAGACGGGAGCTAACGGACGCTAAAGTCCTGAATTGAAGGTCCGTTTTATAAACTTAGAGTGTTTCAAAGGATGATACAGATCATTTAGTAGCAATAGTTAGTGATCCGCCATTAAGCTACCATCCAAGTATGAGATTTAAAAATAGCCCAATATATCGCCTTCTAAGGGTGTGTTTATAAATTAATTTATAAATTGAGTAAAATGTACGTATAACCAAGCATATAATGTAAACGTATTCAATATAAAGGGTGAAGGAGGATTTATCATGAAGAAGCTAATTGTAATGATTATATTGAGTTTACTATTGATAGCAGCATGTCAATCAGAAGAAGGAGATGGTGAGAAGCGGACAGTTGGGATTGCCATGCCAACACAATCTTCAGAGAGATGGGTTGATGATGGGAACAACATGGTAGATATGTTTGAAGATTTAGGTTATGAAACGAACTTGCAATATGCGGAAGATGTTGTGGAAAATCAACTATCTCAAATTGAAAACATGATTACACAAGGTGTGGACATACTTGTTATTGCCTCAATTGACGGTGAAGCATTAACTGATGTGCTAGATCAAGCGCAAAATTTAGATATACCTGTCATTGCTTATGACCGTTTGATTATGAATCACGAACATGTCAGTTATTATGCCACGTTCGATAACTTTCAGGTCGGTGTATTACAAGGAGAATATATTGAGGAGCAGTTGGCGTTAGATGAAAGTGAAGAATCTTATAATATAGAATTATTTGCTGGTTCACCCGATGACAATAATGCTTACTTTTTCTGGGATGGTGCAATGTCTGTACTCCAACCCTATATTGATGAAGGTAAATTGATAGTTAGAAGTGGGCAAACGGATTTCAGCCAAGGCGCTACTTTACGCTGGAGTGGTTCAGAAGCACAAGAACGTATGGATAACTTGCTAAGTGCACATTATTCAGACGAGGATATTGATGTCGTATATTCACCGTTTGACGGTATTAGCTTAGGTATTGTTTCTTCATTAAAAGCGGTAG
The DNA here is from genome assembly GCF_016908375.1 of Amphibacillus cookii. Taxonomy (GTDB): domain Bacteria; phylum Bacillota; class Bacilli; order Bacillales; family Amphibacillaceae; genus Amphibacillus_C; species Amphibacillus_C cookii. Next base: position 130,223 of record NZ_JAFBDS010000003.1, on the reverse strand, counting down.
GTTACGGTACAGATTCACGTCCTTTACCTCTTATAACGGGTCAAGATGCTGAACGTTCATCGATTCGATCGATCGTTGAAGGTGAACAAACGCAAACGATTTTTAAAGACACAAGGTTACTAGCTGAACAGGCTGTCGAGATGGCTCGAGCTGTAATTGAAAATGAAGAACCAGAAGTGAATGATACAGAGACATATGATAACAACGAAAAGATAGTTCCGTCGTATTTAATAGAGCCTGTATCCGTGGATATTGATAACTATGAAGAAGTATTGATTGAATCGGGTTACTATGATGAGGATGAAATTCATTAATCGATAAATTATTAAGAGGTAAATAGCTTAGTGTTATTTACCTCTTAATTGAAAGAGGTGTTAGATTTGGGTGATGTGATATTAGAAATGAAGAATATTACAAAGGCGTTTCCTGGTGTCAAAGCATTAGACGATGTGAATTTCAAAGTAGAGGAAGGTGAAATTCATGCGCTAGTAGGTGAAAATGGCGCTGGTAAATCAACTTTAATGAAAGTATTAAGTGGTATTCACCCATTCGGTTCATACAGCGGTGAGATTCATTTTAGAAATCAACGATGTGAATTTAAAGATATTAATGAAAGTGAAGCGAAAGGAATTGTCATTATCCATCAAGAACTTGCACTAATACCGGATTTGTCTGTGGCAGAAAACGTATATTTAGGTAATGAGCAAACAGAAAAAGGGATCATTGATTGGGGAAAAACAACAATTGAAACAAATAAACTTATACAACAAGTTGGTTTGCGGGTGGAAAGCAGTGATTTGATTCGACATATTGGTGTGGGCCAACAACAGTTAGTTGAAATAGCCAAGGCGTTATCTAAAAAAGTGAACCTTTTAATACTTGATGAACCAACTGCAGCACTTAATGAAACAGAAAGTGAAAATTTACTAGATCTATTAGTAGAATTTAAAAAGCAAGGTTTAACGTCAGTATTAATCTCACATAAGTTAAAAGAAGTATTAAAAGTAGCTGATCATATAACGGTTTTGAGAGACGGGAAAACGATTGAGACTTTATCAGCCAAAGATGGAAATATAACCGAGGACAGAATCATTAGAGGGATGGTAGGAAGAAGTTTAGATAACCTTTATCCAGATCGTAATGTCAACATTGGGGATGTTATGTTAGAAATTATAAACTGGACAGTCGCTCACCCGCAAATTCCAAACCGATTAGTGGCAAATAAGGTGAATTTTAACGTTCGAAAAGGCGAAATACTTGGAATTGCTGGACTAATGGGTGCCGGACGAACGGAATTAATGATGAGTATCTTCGGGCGCATGTACGGGAAATTTTTGAGCGGAAAACTAAAGAAGAACGGGCATGAGATTTCAATCAAAGATGTTGATGAAGCTATTAGACATGGGATGGCGTATGTGTCTGAAGATCGTAAAGAATATGGCTTAATTCTAGAGGATAGCATTAAAAAAAATATGACCCTATCCGGTTTAAGTAAATTACTAAAAAAAATAACCATCGATGAGTATAAAGAATCGGAAGTGGTGGAGGAGCTAAAAGTTAAATTAAACATAAAAGCGCCTCATGTTAATCAGAAAGTCATCAATTTGAGTGGTGGAAATCAACAAAAAGTGGTGTTAGGAAAATGGATATATACGGACCCTGATATTCTTATATTAGATGAGCCTACACGTGGAATTGACGTGGGGGCAAAAAATGAAATTTATAAAATAATGAACAAATTAGCTGAAAATGGAAAATGTATTATTGTTATTTCTTCAGAACTACCTGAACTTTTAGGGACATGTGATCGAATATATACATTGTCTAATGGTTGTATGACAGGGGAATTTCTTAAAGCAGAAGCTAACCAAGAGAAACTGATGACGTATATGACACGTGATAATAGGAGTGAAGTTAAATGAACGAAATCAAGAATTTAATTACACAGAACATAAGAAAATTTGGAATGATCATTGCTTTGGTTGGTATTGTCATCATTTTTCAAGTATTAACGGGGGGGATATTGTTAACCCCATTAAACATAACAAATATAATTATGCAAAATAGTTATATTATTATTCTAGCGATAGGTATGGTACTTGTCATCATAACTGGTGAAATAGATCTTTCAGTAGGATCAGTGGCTGCATTTATTGGCGCAATCTCTGCCACCTTTATGATTAGCATGAATATGCCTGTCGTGTTAGCTGTTTTACTTTCACTAGTGATCGGTGCTTTGATTGGTGCTTGGCAAGGGTTTTGGGTTGCTTTTATTAAAGTGCCAGCTTTTATCGTGACCTTGGCAGGGATGTTATTATTTAGAGGTCTAACCATGGTCGTACTTGGCGGGCGAACCTTAGCTCCTTTTCCAACACAGTTTAGAACCATCAGTTCAAGTTTCATGAATGATTGGTTTTCGGGAGATTCTCTTCATCTTTTTACGATAATCCTTGGTGTAATAGCTTGTATCCTATATGTCGTGATGCAAGTTAAATTTAGAAAGAATATGAAAAAATACAATCAAGTCGTGTCATCTCCTACTCTTTTTGTAACTAAAGTAGTAAGTGTTGTGATTATCATTGGTTTTTTTGCTTATAGATTAGCTGCTTATGCTGGTATTCCATATATTTTATTGATTTTGCTTATTTTAGTGGCTGGTTATACTTTTTATATGAATAGAACAATTGGTGGTAGACATATTTATGCAGTGGGTGGAAATGAAAGAGCTGCCTTGTTATCCGGTGTAAAAGCGAAGAAAGTTAAATTTTGGGTTTATGTGAATATGGGTGTGCTGGCTGCGTTGGCAGGCCTTGTTTTTGCTGGTCGACTAAATGCAGCAACACCACAAGCGGGGAATTTATTTGAATTAGATGCCATTGCCGCAGCTGTAATTGGAGGTGCTTCACTTACTGGTGGTATTGGAACAGTGGTAGGTGCTGTTATTGGTTCATTAATAATGGGTGTGTTAAATAACGGTATGTCCCTTCTTGGTGTAGGAATTGACTGGCAACAAGCGATTAAAGGGTTAGTATTGTTGGGAGCAGTTGCTTTTGATATCTTAAATAAGAAAAAATCTTCATAAAATGAATGAAGGTGACAATCCCCCACTTGATTAACATTGTTTTCTTGTTATATTGAGGAGGGGGTATTTTTATGAATGAACATATACGTATCAATTAATGCGAGAGTGATTAAACGACATATATGAAGCAACGACCTTTGAATAACAAAATCTTATTTTAAATACATATAATAAATGATATGATGAGTTATAATAAGATTTAGTGAGTGAGGTGTAACTTATGCAGACAAAATACAGTATCGTCAAACAAGCAATTAAGTCAAAAATATTAGATGGGACTTTTCAACCCCATCAAAAGATCAGCTCGGAAAGCGAGTTAATGAAACAATTTAATGTCAGTCGACATACCGTTCGGTTAGCAATTGGGGAATTAGTCAATCAAGGTTGGCTTTATCGAGAACAAGGGGCGGGCACTTTTTGTGCAGATCGATCAAAAGAGGAGAACGGACAAGTCCCTCAGAATCAAAAAAATATCGCGATTATAACCACATATATCTCTGATTACATTTTTCCTTCTATTATCAGAGGAGCTGAGTCATACTTAAGTCAAAACGGCTATCATGTAAGTTTGTTTAGTACGAATAATGATCATGAAAACGAGCGGCGCTTTTTAGAGAAGATCTTAACACAGCATTTTGACGGTGTAATCGTTGAACCGACCAAGAGTGCGATAAGTAATCCTAATATTAACTACTATTTAAATCTTGAGCGCCAAAATATTCCTTATATTATGATTAATGCTTATTATGATGAGTTAGAGCCGCTCAGCATTACCGTTAATGATGAATTAGGTGGATTGAAACAAACAGAACACCTCATTGAGCTAGGTCATGAAAATATAGTCGGTTTCTTTAAAAATGATGACGGACAAGGCGCGAAGCGGATGAAAGGGTATTTAAAAGCCCACCGTAAACATAGTTTGCCGATTAATCCAAATAACATTGTGACGTATCGAACAGAAGATAAATACCATAAACCCATTGAAGAATTAGAAAAATTATTAGCTTTACCTGAGAAAGAACGGCCAACCGGCTTAGTATGCTATAACGACGAATTGGCAATTACATTATTGGATGTATTACGTAAAAGGGAATTGCAAATTCCTAAGGACATATCAATTGTAGGATTTGACGATTCCTTTTTAGCCGAAGTATCCGAGGTGAAGTTGACAACGATTAAACACCCGCAAAGTGAGTTAGGTAAAAAGGCTGCTGAATTGATTTTAGAGTTAGTGAGAGATAAAAATAGTAATCGCCAGAAAATGAAGGAAACAATAAATTCATATGTGTTCGAACAAGAACTGGTTATTCGTCAATCTACAGCCAAATTAAATAAGTGATCAATGAAACTGTGATAACATCTTGTTGTTACGGTTTTTTTGTGAGCTAAGTTAATCCATTTAAAAGAGAGAAGTAAAGTTGAATGAAAAAGTGTCGTCATAAAACGAATGTTTTAGTAGGACACTGCATATATTTAACAAGTCGTTCACATCCATTGATTAAATGCAATATTCAACGTTAACGAAAGTGTTTATTAAAGTTGTGCGATCAAGATTGAGTGTATTGGATTTCATTTTGAAATCCATATTTGAACAGCTTTTTTATGATGAAATTCACAACGTCAAAACTGCATACAAAGTATTGTATAATATTTTTTATAATATGTACGAACAAATAATTGTTTTTTATACCTTTCATATGTGCGTAATATCTTAAGGAGGGAAGACTATGAAGAAAATATATTTCAGTTTTGTTTTTTTACTGTTGACCATCGTATTGATTGCTTGTGGCGGTAATGGAGCAACAGAGAGCGGAGAAGAAGCTGAGGAGGTCGTAACAGTTGGTGACAACATAGAAGGGGCTTCTGAATTAACATTTTGGACTTTTGCAGGAACGCACGCAGATTTCTTTGAAGATGCTGCTATAAGATGGAATGAAGAGTTTCCAGACAATCCAATTCAGTTCACTGCAGAGACTTATCCTTTTGATCAAATGCACAATAATTTAACGTTAGCTTTGCAATCAGGCCAAGGGGCACCAGATATGGTAGATATAGAAATTGCTAGGTTTCCAAATTTTTTACAAGGTGAAATCCAATTGGAGCCGTTAAATGACTTAATTGAACCCGAGATAGATAATTTTATAACAGAGCGGCTGGATATGTATAGTCATGAAGGACAATATTATGGTGCGCCAACGCATTTAGGGGCAACTGTTGTTTACTATAATACCGCCATCATGGAAGAAGCGGGTGTTGATATTGATAAAATAATAACTTGGGATGACTACGTTGAAGCAGGGATACAGGTAACGGAAAATACAGGTGTACCAATGACTACAATAGCTGAGAATTGGTATGGTATTTGGCCGTTTGTTCGTCAGTCTGGTTCAGATTTTTTTGATGATAATGGCGACTTGACATTAGATAGTGCAGAGAATATTGAGGCACTGCAATTTGTTGCAGATTTAGTAATAGAACATGAAATAGCTGATGTAACCCCTGGCGGTCATTATCATTCAGAAGAATTTTTTGGTTTTATGAATGGTGGAGGGCAGGCTTCTCTGATTGCACCCACGTTTTATATGAATGAATTTATGGTCAATATGGAAGATTTAGATGGAAATATCGAAATGCGTCCACTGCCAGAATGGCCGGGATCAGATACCAGATCAGTTGCTATGGGAGGAACAGGCACTACCGTTACCAATCAAGCAGAAGACGTAGAGCTTGCAAAAGACTTTCTAGCATATGCCAAGTTAACAGAAGAAGGAAACATAGCGTTATGGACACAATTAGGTTTTGATCCACCACGTTGGGATGTATGGGATTCAGAGGAAATAAGAGAAGATAATGATTTTTATCGTTATTTTCATGATGATATTTTCGATATTTTGCTAGACATTAGAGACGATGTGGTTGGTGTACACATGACACCATATACACCAGATGTATTAGAGGAGATAGACTCTAACATTATGTTTAATGTTTTACGGCAACAAAGTCAAACACCGGAAGAAGCTTTGCAGCAAGCAACTGAAAGTGTTAGAGCGATAATGGATTAAAACACAGTTTGGAGACAGTTTGTAAGCTGTCTCCCTTGAAAAATAAATTAGGAGGATGGGTAAATGGGACAAGAAATGAAGAGTAACATTTACACAAGACCAAACAGACTTTTAACTTTTTTGAACTCAAAAAAAGTGGCACCTTATGTGTTTATTTTCCCATTTATTATATCATTTACTTTATTAACATTTTATCCAACTATACAAGCGTTTGTTATGAGCTTTCAAAGAATATTACCGGGTCAAACGGAGTTTGTAGGATTAAGTAATTATCGAAGGATATTAAATCCTACATTTTATCAAGCATTCCAGAACACAACAACATATGTCATATTAACCTGTGTCATTTTAGTAACTGTTCCTATATTTTTGGCTGCTATGCTCAATTCTAAATTCGCTAAATTTTCGACGTTTTACAGAGCTTCATTATTTATACCATCGCTTGCTTCTATTATAGTGGCGGGTACGGTATTTAGATTGCTATTTGGTGAAACAGGGTCATCGTTTGCTAATCAAGTCATCGGTTGGTTTGGAGTAGAACCCATTCAATGGCAATATACATCTTGGTCGGCTATGTTTTTAATGGTCATATTGAGTAGTTGGCGATGGATGGGCGTAAATGTTATGTATTATTTGGCGGCACTACAAAATGTCCCCTTAGAGTTATACGAATCAGCTGACATTGATGGCGCGAACGTATTTCAAAAGTTTTTTTATGTCACCGTGCCTCATCTGAAGCCAATTATCACTTTTGTTACGACCATTTCAATTATAAATGGATTTAGAATGTTTGAAGAGAGTTATGTCTTTTGGGAAACAAACTCTCCAGGTAATATTGGTCTATCTATGATCGGTTATATGTATACACAAGGTGTCCAGCGAAATGATATGGGATTTGGTGCTGCTTTAGGAGTTATTATTATCTTGATTATATTTGTTATTAGTATTATTCAGCTTAACTTAACAGGTGCATTTAAGCGAGGTGATGAATAATGAAAGATACTAAAACGATGTTAATAAAGGTGATCATTAACTGTTTCTTTTGTGTTATATCATTGGTTGCACTATTTCCAATCTTAAGTTTACTGATTTCATCATTTCGTCCTTCTTCTGAATTAATGAGAAATGGAATCAGCTTGACGATCGATTGGTCTAATTTAAGCTTAAACAACTATTTGTATATTTTCAGGGAAGCCGGCGACTACTGGCAGTGGTATGGCAACAGTCTAATTATCACTACTGTAACCATTGTTTTATCTTTATTTTTTTCATCAATGGTTGGGTATGCCATGGCCGTTTATAACTTTAAAGGGCGTAATTTTGTCTTTTTGTTGGTTTTACTTATATTAATGATTCCGTTTGAAATTTTGATGTTGCCACTTTATCAATTATTTATTGATTTAAATTTGATCAATACGTACTTTGGTATTATGTTACCTTTGATTGTTGCACCGATTGCTGTTTTCTTTTTTAGACAATATGCATTAGGTCTTCCAAAGGAATTGATGGATGCGGCTAGAATTGATGGATCAACGGAGTATGGGATCTTCTTTAAGATTATGATGCCTCTTATGCTTCCTTCGTTTGCAGCCATGGCCATATTACAAGGCTTAAGCAGTTGGAATAACTTCTTATGGCCATTACTTGTTATTCGGTCTAATGATATGTTTACGCTACCTGTAGGGCTTGCATCTTTACTCACACCGTATGGTAATAATTACGACATTTTAATTTCTGGTTCAGTCATCACAATCCTTCCGATAATTATACTATTTATTTTCTTCCAAAAATATTTTGTATCAGGGCTAACGGTTGGTGGAGTAAAAGGTTAATAAGTAATTTATCAGAATAAGGGTGATTTGGAAGTGAGAAATGGGCGTGCAATTTCAGCTATAGATCTCATATCAAGATGGATATTAAATTTAACAATGATTAATTTCATGTGGTTTCTTTTCTTGTTTTCAGGATTGTTTATATTTGGCTTCTTTCCGGCTACTGTCGCGGCATTAGGTGTATCAAGAAAACTGATACTGGCAAATGGGCAAAAAGATATAAGGTTATGGAAGACGTTTAAAGACATGTATAAAAGAGCATTTGTTTTTGCCAATTTAACAGGATGGGTGGTTCTAGCGATAGGTATGGTGCTTTATATTAATTTTAGATTGATTGAAAGTGCACAAAATGAAATGCATTTCTTCACACCTTTTGCCTTTTATTTTGTTGCTTTTGTATATCTTATTATGGTTATTTGGTTGTTTCCATTATATATTCACTATGAAGCAACGTTGAAGCAACATATCAAAAATACCTTAATATTTGGTATAGGTAAAATCCATTACACCATGACAATCATTATCTTTGTTTCTGCCATTGTGTATTTATCTTTGGAATTTCCAAGCCTGATTGTATTTTTTTCGATTGGTTTAACTTCGACCTTAGTCATGTGGGTCATGCTACGTGCTTTTAGTAAAATAGACAAGTTATTAGTTACATCTCATAATAACTGAGGTGCGTAGATGCTAAAGTTGGCAGCTGATCAATAAGTTATTGCTTGTTTATATTTTAATCAATGATTCTTTAATTCTATACGCATTAAAGAAGAATATTTTATAAGATTCGTTGTTCTCAGATGTACTGCTCTTTGATCAAGACATTTTAGTAGAAGCAACTATAAATATACTAGGGAAATCTCCTTTGCTTATTAATAGAAATGAGTAAGGGGGATTTTATATGGTGAAATGATTAAAGAGTTATTAATGAATAGTTGAATATATCTATTAACAATAAAGAAACGAAAGAGTCAATTGTTTTTAATCCAGAACTTATCGTGCGCCATTCTACTGAAAAACCGAATAAATAAGCATCGATAATCGTAATGACACTGTTGTTACGATTATTTTTAATCAAACAATATATCGCTTATAAAAAAATAAAAGATATTGCATTTACTAGCGTTGTAACCAATCAAAGTGCGTCTACTCTTTTTTTGAATAAATCAAAAGTTAATCACATTCAAGCTCGATCTTGATCAGGGTTTAATTACAGGTAAGGTAAATCGTGGTTGGGGATGGAAAGGTAGTGTGGGGGCCGTTGTTTTTACAAGGAATGATTACGCTGGGTATGTTGTAATAGGTGAAAAACCGATACTTTTAAATAGTTGTACGATCGAGTTAATCTAACAAAAAACTTGTTAAAACAAAGTTATTGACACTTTGTTTAACGGTTGTAGTAAGAATATGTGGTTTTTAGTAAAAAAACAATTGAAATACCATACAAATACGGATATAATGAAAGCGTAAACATATACGTATGATTTTGCGGTTATGTGGTTGTGATTTAACAAGTCTTTCATTTCTTTGTTCATAACCGTTTTGCAAACACAACCATATTAGTGAAGGATAGAATGTATATGTCTTGCTGAACTTAATATTATGAAAGTGGGGGAGTTATCATGAAGAAACGATTGGCTTTTCTAATAGTAGCAGTAACGACATTATTGTTAACAGGATGTGGAGGAAATGAGAATGTCATTGAATTTTGGACACCATTAACAGGAGAAGACGGTGCCTATATGGATCAATTAGTTGAAGACTATAATGATACGGATCCAGAACATCCAGTCAATCATGTGATCACATCTGACTTGTATACACAGATTTACACCGTATTACAGTCAGGGAGTGGTATTCCCGATTTAACGTTGATTCATGCTGATCGTGTACCTAGTTTTGTTAACAATGATTTGTTAGTGCCAATGGATGCTATTATTTCGCAACAACCGGAATTAAATGAAGATAACTATTTACCAGAAGCATGGACAGCCGGTATTATCGATGATGTCCAATATACCATTCCCCTAGATATTCACGGTAGCGCAATGTATTACAATATTGACTTATTAGAGCAATATGATGTTATGGATTGGCTAGATGATGATGTTGTGACCTTTGATGAAATGTTAGAACTTGAAGGTCAATTAGAAGAGGGTCATTATGTGGTGAACGATGCATTGTTAGGTTGGGTAGCATTAGCACAATTACAAAATGTCGGCGGTGATATTGAAGGAGCAGATGGTGAACCAACTGTCGATACTGATGAAATGAGAGAAGTTATTCGTTATTTGCGTGAAATTAATGAAGCAGGTCTGATGACGCCGTACGGTGAAGATGGTTATTTGATGTTTCAATCTGGTAATGTATTATTCTCAACGGATGGCACTTGGAGTCGACTAGCACATGAACAAGTTGAAAGTTTGAACTTCGGTGTGACGAATACGTATTCACATTCTGCTGAAGTCTTCCATAACCGTTCTTCGGCGCACTTGTTCTCAATGTTGAGAAGTGAAGAGAGAACACCTGAAAAAGAGGAAGGCATCGGCGAATTTCTGGAATATATTCGAGAGCATTCAATTGAATGGGCAGAAGCAGGGCAAATTGTAGCCAGTCGTGAAGTTGTAGAAGATCCAGAGTACGATCAATTTATGCAGTCCTTTTATACTCAAGATGAAAGACATGAGGATTCATTATATATTTACACGTATGAGCATTATCCATATGTAGCAGAAGCTATTGATAACTATATTGCAGATATTGTTCACGGTGAAATGGATGTAGATGAAGGATTGCATGAGATGCAACGCTTTGTTAATGACCGTGTTGCAGAAGGTGATGCAGAATTAGAGGATGCAGCAGATGCTGTTGAAGACTTTGATGATGATGTAGATACAAACGAATAATAAGTTGCTAAAGTAATACGCCAAATTTACTTTGGCGTATTACTGATATAAAGAAGTTAAGGAGGTTACCCGTAATGGATAAAAGTAAATTTTCGCATTGGTTTTTTATAGGTCCACATATCATTTTATTCGTAGTCTTCATATTAATCCCTTCAATTTATGGTGTATATGCATCTTTTACGAATTGGAATCTTATGACTTCTCCAACTTGGGTAGGGTTAGACAATTATCGAACGATTTTAACCAATCAAGACTCATCTTTTCACCATGAATTCTTTAATGGTATGAAAAATACGCTGATTTTTGTTGGTGTAAGTGTCCCGCTTATGGTAGCTATACCGTTAGTTATTGCTTCGGCAATTGAACATAAAAAAGTAAAATTCAAAAACTTTTTTCAATCGATTATTTATATTCCAGGCCTTATTTCGATTTCAGCTGCCGCCTTAATATGGTCATTGATTTTCAATAGTCAATTAGGGATGATGAATAACTTTTTTGGTGCAGATACGGTTTGGACGGCAACACAACCTTATGCTTGGATGACGATATTTATCATGACTGTATGGGGTGGTATTGGCGGTAATATGATCATTTATCGTGCTTCGATTAGCAACGTATCTCAAGATTTATATGAATCAGCAGAGATTGATGGGGCTGGTCCGATTCGGAAATTTATTAGTGTCACACTACCTTCAATAAGATTTCCGCTTATTTATACAGTGGTTATGACAACGGCTGGGTCATTTAATGTATTTGGTCAGCCATTGATGATGACTAATGGTGGTCCACGTGAAAGCACAACAGTATTAATGATGTATATCCGTGATTTAGCGTTTGGGTCTGGACAGTCTATTGCTGGAATGGCTTCAGCAATGGCGGTGTTACTGGGTATGGTCATCTTAATTATTTCGGCAGCACAATATTATGTGATGAACCGTAATTCAGCGTAAATCATTATGGGAAGGTGGGATAACTAATGAATAAAAAATATAATATATCTAAGTATTTAGCTTACTTATTTCTTATTACGGTCTGCTTAATTTGGGTTGTACCAATGATATTTGGTTTTACCACATCATTTCGTTCTCAGGGAGAAGTGGTAAACGAAGGCTTCCGTTTGCTACCGGTAAATTGGATTGTTGATAACTACATGGCTATTCTTGAAAATACGTCTTCAGCACCGATTTTAAGGTGGATCGGTAACTCACTTTTTATTTCAATTACACATACTTTACTTGTTGTTGTTGTTATTTCAATTACAGGTTACGGGTATTCTAGAATGCGTTTTAAAGGGAGAGATGTTCTGTTCTTTACGTTGCTTGGTATTTCTTTCTTTCCTAACGTCGTAAATATTATTCCGCTTTATCGCATTGTTGATATTTTAGGTTGGGTAAATACGCCATGGGCAATGATTGTACCTGGATTAGCTGGGATGGGAAACATCTTTCTTGTCAGACAATTTATGAAGGGGGTGCCCAAGGAGCTAGATGAATCAGCTCGAGTGGACGGTGCGAGTGATTTCACTATCTTTTTTAGAATTGTTCTACCTTTGATTAAGCCTGTATTAATTGTAGGGGGATTATTCTCATTTATAGGGTCGTGGAATGATTTCTTGTGGCCAGTTATTGTTTATACCGATGTTCAAAAAATGCCTGTCACGGCGGGTTTGTTATTACTACAAGATATTTATGGTAACTATCAAATGGTTGGACAACTGATGGGGTCTGCGATATTAGCTATTATTCCAACCTTGCTACTCTTCTTATTTGCTCAAAAATATTTTGTTTCGGCTATTAACTTAAATGCGGGGATTAAAGGCTAATAAAAGGTATGGTGATTGCGATGAAAAGAGGTCTCGAACGAAAATTAGTGATGACGGGTGCAATATGGAATCTGTTCACAGCTCTGATGACATTATTTGGTTACTATCGGTGGTTTAATGATGCTGGTGCCCAAGCGTTAGAAGGTTCTAATGCTGATTTAGCTATAGTAGGTACGTCATTGATGGGAAATGTTTCCCGTGTCATTTTAGCGTTTGGTTTATTTATGTTCGTGATGGCGATTATAAACTTTCTAGTGGGTGTTCACCTAAAAGATAACCAAATTCAAAAGCGAACAATGATTTGGTTAGCGCTCTGGGCAGTTATCCAATTAGCAAGTATGGATGTGGTTGGCTTCTTAATTTATATGTTAGCTTTTGTATTCTATTTTGCTAAGAACAAAGCGATTCGTATGAATAAGAGTTATAAGACAGCTTAACAACCATTGTATGGTGAGAATGTTAAAGGTTTAGGGAGACGATGGATGAAGAAATAAATCAGACGAGTTTGAAGATGCGTTATTTTTGAAAAAAATTACTGTCTGTAAAAGTTGGGATAACATGTAAAAAGCTAACGGGTTTAATAGACAGTTAGCTTTACATAATGCAGCTAAAACGAAAAATCATTTTTTGTGGGAGGAGATTGTATGGATAAGTTAAAAGCAAATCTCATTTTGGATAAAAACTATCAAATTGCTAAAGTAGATGAGCGCATTTATGGTTCATTTATAGAACATTTAGGTCGTGCCGTTTATGGTGGGATTTATCAACCTGACCATGTTGAAGCAGATGAACAAGGCTTCCGTAAAGACGTTATTGAACTTGTCAAGCAGTTGCAAGTTCCGATCGTTCGCTACCCTGGTGGTAATATGGTATCGGCGTATAACTGGGAAGACGGGGTTGGAACTAAGGAAGATCGGCCGCGACGTTTAGAATTGGCATGGCGCACGATTGAAACCAATCAAGTCGGTACGAATGAGTTCGCTGATTGGGCGAAAAAAGTTGGTGCTGAGGTGATGATGGCAGTTAATCTAGGAACGCGAGGTATTGATGCGGCTCGTAATCTGATTGAATACACCAATCATCCTGGTGGGACTTACTGGAGTGATTTACGCCGTTCTCATGGTTATCAAGAGCCACATCGGATTAAGACATGGTGTTTAGGGAACGAAATGGATGGCCCTTGGCAGGTTGGTCATAAAACAGCTTATGAATATGGACGTATTGCTCAAGAAACAGGCAAAGCAATGAAACTAGTAGATCCTACAATAGAATTAGTCGCCTGTGGAAGCTCTAGTACGGCTATGCAAACTTTCCCTGAGTATGAAGCAACCACACTTGATGTTGCTTATGAACAAGTAGACTACATTTCATTACATCAATATTATGGAAATCGTTCAAATGATTCAGCCAACTATTTAGCTAAAAATTTAGATATGGATCATTTTATTAAAACCGTTATCGCCACGTGTGATTACATTAAAGCGAAGCACCGCAGCAAGAAGTCGATTCAGTTAAGCTTTGATGAATGGAATGTTTGGTACCACTCTAATGATGCCGATAAGAAAATCGAACCATGGTCAATTGCGCCGCCGCAATTGGAAGATCATTATAACTTTGAAGATGCATTACTTGTTGGGAGTATGTTGATTACCTTTTTACAACATGCTGATCGTGTCAAAATGGCCGCAATGGCTCAGCTTGTTAATGTCATTGCGCCGATTATGACTGAAAATAATGGGCGTGCATGGAAACAAACGATTTTCTATCCTTATATGCATGCATCAGTATATGGCCGAGGGATTTCGTTGAAACCTATCTTAACGACCCCGAAGTATGATAGTAAAGACTTCACAGATGTCCCTTATGTAGATTCAGCTGCTGTGTATAACGAAGAACAAGAAGAACTGACCATATTTCTAGTTAATAAACATTTGCAATCTACCATGCCAATTGATATGGATTTAAGAAGTTTTCAAGGCTATCAGTTGATTGAACATATTGAACTTGCCCATGATGATTTGAAAGCGGTTAACACAGTAGATCATCAAGCAGTCTCTCCACAACAAAACAGAAACACATGTTTAAGTGATGGTCTCTTAACAGCACAATTGGCTAAAACGTCATGGAATGTTATTCGTTTAAAGAAATGAAGAGGTGATCGAATATGAAGCACCATCAATATGCGCTAACACCACCAATGGGGTGGAACAGTTGGGATTGCTATGGCGCAACGGTGACTGAAGCAGAAGTGAAAGCGAATGCAGATTATATGGCGACACATTTAAAGGCATATGGTTGGGAATATATCGTGGTCGACATTCAGTGGTCAGAGCCTGATGCTGTGTCATCTGCTTATCGTCCTTTTGTTCCTTTACAAATGGATCGATATGCTCGGCTTATTCCGGCAGAGAACCGCTTTCCATCATCAAGTAATGGTCGTGGCTTTAAACCATTAGCTGACTACATCCATAAACTTGGCTTAAAATTTGGTATCCATATCATGCGCGGTATCCCGCGTCAGGCGGTGCATCAGAACACACCAATTAAAGGTAGTGATTCCACGGCACGAGAAATTGCCAAACCAAATTCGATTTGCCCGTGGAATACGGATATGTATGGGCTTGATTCATCGAAACAAGCAGCTCAGCTCTATTATGATTCAATATTTGAGCTCTATGCGGAATGGGAAGTGGACTTTGTTAAGGTTGATGATATTGCCGATTCCAAACTTTATGGCGCGCATATCGATGAAATCCGAATGATTCGTCAGGCGATTGATCGGTGCGGGCGTCCAATGGTACTTAGTCTATCGCCTGGACCTGCCTATTTAAATGATGTAGCAATTCTTGAAGAAAATGCAAATATGTGGCGCATGACCGATGATTTTTGGGATCTATGGCCACCGCTCTATGATATGTTTGACCGTTGTTATCGCTGGAGTAAAAATGTCGGACCAGGTCACTGGCCGGACGCGGATATGCTCCCATTAGGGCATATTGGTATTCGTTCAGTTGACGGTGGAGCAAGTGATCGTTATACCCGATTTACTCAAGATGAACAGATGACTTTAATGACGCTTTGGTCGATGTTTAGATCGCCACTCATGTTTGGTGGAGAATTGCGAGACAATGATACGTTTACACATGCGCTCATCACCAATCAAGATCTATTAAATGTCCATAAGAAGGGAAGAGATGCCTGCCAAATTTATCGACAAAACGATCGAGTGGTTTGGCGTTCCTATGTGGAGCAAGACATTTA
Source organism: Amphibacillus cookii (assembly GCF_016908375.1). Taxonomy (GTDB): domain Bacteria; phylum Bacillota; class Bacilli; order Bacillales; family Amphibacillaceae; genus Amphibacillus_C; species Amphibacillus_C cookii. Next base: position 114,261 of record NZ_JAFBDS010000003.1, on the reverse strand, counting down.
TGTCGGTTTATTTAATATTAGCGATCGTGAACAAACCGTCTCTGTTACCTTTGACCAGCTAGAAATAAGCGCAGATCAAATTGATTCGCTAAGAGAGGTGTGGTTAGATCAAACCTTACCGCTTGCTGAAACGGAAATAGCTTGTGATATACGCGCACATGCGTGTTGTCTTATTCAAATAAAATTAATGTAAAGAGGTGCTAACATGGGAACAAAAGTCGTTTTAAATGCTGATGTGTCAAGAGGGAAAATTGATAAGAATATTTATGGTCAGTTTGCTGAACACTTAGGCAGATGTATATATGAAGGCTTATGGGTAGGAGAAGATTCACCCATCCCAAATACGAATGGTATTCGCAATGATGTATTAGCTGCATTAAAAGATCTTAATATTCCTGTTCTACGTTGGCCGGGTGGCTGTTTTGCCGATGAATATCATTGGAAAGATGGTGTTGGCCCTAGACAAGAACGAAAGCGGATGGTCAATACACATTGGGGTGGTGTCATTGAAAATAATCACTTCGGTACACATGAATTTATGAAATTATGTGAGTTGCTTGAGACAGAGCCTTATATTAATGGCAATGTAGGTAGTGGAACGGTACAGGAGATGTCAGAATGGGTTGAATACATGACATTTGATGGCGAGTCACCAATGGCAAATTGGCGTAAAGAAAATGGCCAAGAAAAACCGTGGAACGTTAAATACTTTGGTGTCGGTAATGAGAACTGGGGTTGTGGTGGCAATATGCGGCCACAATACTATGCGGATCTCTACCGACGTTTTCAAACATATGTCCGCAACTATGGCGACAATAAAATTTTCAAAATCGCCGGAGGAGCAAATGTTGCTGATTATCAATGGACAGAAACGTTAATGCGCGAAGCTAATCACATGATGGATGGCTTAAGCTTACATTATTATGTCCATCCAGGCGGCTTCTGGAACAAGGGTGACGCCGTTCGTTTTGATGATAAAGAGTGGGAAATGTCGATGCAAAAGGCATACTATATTGAAGAATTAATTGAAAAACACAGTACCATTATGGATAAATATGACCCTGAAAAACGTGTAGCGATGATTGTTGATGAATGGGGTGCATGGTATGATGTCGAGCCAGGAACCAATCCAGGTTTTCTATATCAACAAAACACAGTGCGTGATGCGGTGATTGCAGGTGTGTCATTAAATATCTTCAATAATCATAATGATCGTATTAAGATGGCAAATATTGCCCAGATGGTTAATGTTATTCAAGCAATGGTGTTAACAGAAGAAGACAGGCTGTTATTAACGCCAACCTATCACGTTTTCAAAATGTATAAAGTCCATCAAGATGCCGAAAGAATCGCATTAGATATTGACACAAAAATGTTAGAAGTAGATGGAGCAGCGTATCCACAAGTGAATGGGTCTGCTTCAAAAGCCAAAGACGGATCCATTCATATTAGTTTGACAAATGCGGATAAAGATCACCAAGCAGAAATTGATTTTGACATTCGCGGTGTTGATTTTGCCAACGTATCTGGAGAAGTGATTACTTCTGAAAAAATGAATGATCATAATACATTTGACAATCCAGATAAAGTTAAGCCGGTTGCCTTTACAGCATTTGAAAACAAGGACGGAGGATTAAAGGTGACTTTACCACCAATGTCTGTTGTCGTCCTAAAAGTAAACGCATAGTAAGAGAAGTTAACAAGAAGGCTAGGTGAAAACCTAGTCTTTTCTATGTAAAAAAGCTCCAAGTTTATTGAAGAGGGTTTTCAGCTTGAATTAAACCTGCGATTACTCGCTTCACTGAACTGATTTTTCTAATTTGATTGACATGATACAATAGTCATATACCAAACATACTGTCTCACTTATGACTATCGTTTGCTTCTTGAATTTGTGATATAATTTAACTTAATAGATTTGCTAACTCATGGGCGGTCCAGTACTCACCTTACCTTTTGTAAGAAAGGGGGTGATGCTGCATGACGGTATTTGAAACGTTGACCATCATGATTAATTTTTCTGTGTTGATCGTAGCAGTAATTGCCTTTAACAACACAAAAAAATAATCCGCCTATGAGTTGATCGCTCGGCGGATTATTTCGTCGCAGTACTGACCCCCTTGAAGGGAGTAAGTCTATTTTGCTGTTAGTGTTGACGCACTAACAGCTTTTAGTTTATGCCAAGTGGCACAAATTCATACAATTAAGTGTTTAAAATCGACACCCGTCTCTATAATCTAATTATACATAAGGGTTTATGTGAAAGCAAATCCTAATTCTCATGTCTCTAAATGTGTAAAAATCAGCGAAAAGCCTTACAAAAATTAAACAAGGAAGAAAACGTCAAAGCGGTCTATCGAGATATTTTAAATGCGATTGATCAAGAGGTCATTGAAGAAAAAGAAGATATCTTTGCGGTAAAACGACGTTTCTTTACAGGTAAGAAAAATGAAACTATCGAAGCGTTTAGTCAGTCGTGGTGTGTATCAAGCCATGAATTACACGCATCAGCAATACAGTACATGATGGGTATGGAGAGCATCCCAAACATGAAAAGCATTATTGAAAGTAAGGATTATGATGCCTTTAAGACGATGCATCCAGAAGTTAAGCCCTTTACGTATCCTCAAAGGATGAAGCGTGAATGGAAGAAAGTATTAGATGAACAGATTGTCCCGTTAGATGATGAATTGAGATAAAGATAAACGTAAGCAAATACAACGCAATACACGGCAGAAACATTACTTGTGTAAGATTTAAATTGAGCCGACTTCCTTATATCAGGAGGTCGGCTCAATAATCGGTGGGGTGGTGTTCATTCCATCACCGCAGTACTTTCACATGGAATTGACGTGAGCGTGGTCCGTCAAATTCACAAAAATAAATCCCTTGCCATGTGCCGAGCACTAATTGACCTTGATCAATCACGATCGTTTGAGCATGTCCTACTGTACTGGTTTTTAAATGTGCTGCGGTATTGCCTTCCATATGGCGGTCATTTTTGTCCTCCCACGGGTAGACTTCGTCAAGCCTTCGTAAAAAATCCGTTTTGACATCGGGATCGGCGTTCTCATTGACGGTAATGCCGGCAGTTGTATGCATGGAGGAGACAACAATAACCCCGTTATCGACTTGCTCTTCAGTCAGCCATTGTTGAATTTGATTGGTAATCTCGATCATGTCACTATGCTTGTTTGTTTTTAATGGAAATGTTTTAAACAAATTGATCACCCTTCCTATATTGCGATGTATTCCCTTCGTCATCATTTATAAACCAGACATCATTAGTTTACTAAAAAAACGCGAGTGTGGTAAAATGCTAACAACAAAATGAATAAAAAAGGAGTCATACTTATGACACGTAAAGCGATTCAGACTAATCAGGCGCCTGAAGCAATTGGCCCTTATTCACAAGCGATTGATTTGGGGGATCTTGTATTTGTTTCAGGGCAAATCCCACTCGATCCAAACACGATGGAAGTTGTAGCAGGGGGAATAAAAGAACAGACAGTTCAAGTGATGAAAAATTTAGCTGCTGTTTTAAAACAAGCCAATTTAACATTTGAACACGTGGCAAAGTTTACGATTTATTTAACCGATATGAATGATTTTGCTACGTTAAATGAGACGTATGCTGAGTTTCTAACAGTACCTTATCCTGCCCGTGCGACAGTTGAAGTGAGCCAACTCCCTAAAGGGGTTAAAGTAGAAATGGACGTTATTGCAAAAAGATAAAGCAAAAGCCAACATCGCTCATCGGATGTTGGCTTTTTTACTAAGATAATCAAACGAATCGATCATGTGAGATCAAGCATGGTTAGGCACAAGCTCGGGATGCCGACGCTGTGCGACAGCCATGATGATACCACTTAACAATAATAATGCACTTGTTAAGATGAACACAGCAGAATAACCGAAATAAGCACTGATGGTTCCCCCTAGCATTGGACCAATCATATTGCCGAAAAAGCGTAGACTTGTATTGTAACCAAGCACTTCGCCTTGCATTGAAATCGGTGCTTCTTGGCGTATATATGCAATTCGAATGGGGATAATACCACCAATAGTAATACCTAGTAGAAAACGCAATATAATTAATTGCCAAAGGTTTGTCACAAATCCAGCTGGGAAATAGATAATACCAGCAGCAAATAATAAAATCGTCAATATTTTAATGTAACCGACCTGATCACCAATCCTTCCCCATTTACGTGCCATTAACAAGTTACCTAAACCAGCTGATGAAAAGGCGAGGCCAGAGAAAAAGGCAATGTTAGCTGATCCGTGGATGTCACCAACAAATAAAGACAAAATCGGTTGTACACTAAAATTAGCGACTTGAACAATCATTGACATAAACATCACGATTAATAACATCGGATGTCTAAAGATATGCAACAATACTTGTCGACTCGAATAGTGAATCGGTTGCTCTTCTTCTTGAATTCGAAATTCTTTGACCCCGAAAAGAACGAGTAAACTAGCAAAGAGCAACACAAAAGCCAACCATTGAAACGTAGCAGAATAACCAAATAAATCAGCCAACACTCCACCAATCAATGGCCCCAATAATGTGCCTGTTATACTCCCAGTTTGTAATGTACCTAATACCTGTCCAGCGACACGTTTTGACGTTTGTGTTGAAATTAAAGCTTGTGACATTGAAATAAAACCAGTGAAAATCCCCATAAACATTCGTAAGAAAAAGAGCTGAACAATCGACGTGACAAAGCCCATTAGGAACAATGAAACCCCTAATCCAAAAGCAAAAACAACTAATATGGGTTTACGACCAAAACGATCACCCACTTTTCCCCAAATAGGAGAAAAAATAAATGCTGTAACAAAAGTGACACTAAAGATTAACCCTGACCATGTTTGAACATAGCTAGCTGAATAATCCCCTAATGAATCAATATAAAGCGATAAAAAAGGTTGAACCATTGTGATACTACCAGCGATAAAAAAATTGGCAAACCACATGATGGCAACATTTTGTTTAACTAATTGCTGTTCTTGAATGATAACCCCTTCTTTCAAAAAAATCTTTCGCCTCTCTAAATATATATGATAACGTATTTGCAAGCAGGATGAAAGACTTTTGCAAAAACCGCTTTTTTCTAGTCTTTTTAGGGATAATCACGTAGAATAGAGGGTAAAAGTAAGGTGTCGCTAAGCGGCGACTGGTTTTGGCAATAGAGGAGTGAAACATATGACCAAACATGAAAAGGATTGGCAAGAAGAATATCAACGTGTGAAGCGGGTTAGTAGTTATATCGATCGGAAAATTCATCGCTTAACCGCTTATATGAAAACATTAAAGGATCGCGTGATTGATATAAGGAAAGACTTCTGGGATGATGTCACGGTCAATTTAACAGAATTAGATGACGCCATTGAAACGCAAGCAAGTTTGAAGCAACAAGCTGAGTTTTTATCAGAAAGAGAACGTAGTCATGGTCAGTTGTCCCAGCAATTAGATAAATTATTACGTCTAAGAGAGACACCTTATTTTGGCAGAATCGACTTTATAGAAGCAGGCGAACAAACGGAAGAACGTATATATATTGGTACGTCATCATTAATGGATGAGAAGGAAGAAGCATTTCTCGTTTATGATTGGCGTGCGCCGATCTCAAGTATGTATTATGACTATCCACCGGGTCGTGCGAGTTACCAAGCGATTGATCAGCAAGTTGAAGGTGAAATGACTTTAAAAAGGCAATATGTGATTAAGCAGGGTGAACTAACAGGTATGTTTGACACGGGATTGACCATTGGTGATCATCTCTTACAATCTGTGCTTGGCAAGTCATCGGATACGACAATGAAGAGTATTGTTGCCACGATTCAGCGCGAACAAAATAAAATTATTCGCAATGAAAAAAGCAAAATGCTTGTTGTTCAAGGGGTAGCGGGCAGTGGGAAAACATCTGCTGCATTACAACGTGTCGCTTATTTATTATATCGTTACCGTGAACAGTTAACAGCAGATCAAATGATTTTATTTTCACCCAATCCTTTGTTTAACAGTTATGTCTCGCGTGTATTACCGGAACTAGGCGAAGATAATATTAAACAAATGACGTTTTATCATTATATTGAACAGCAGCTAGGTAGACGTTTTGTGATTGAATCGCCATTTGAACAGTTAGAATTTGCTTTGGCAAATAGCGATAACGAAGCAAATGAGCGTCTCGTTGGTATGCGTTATAAATCAAGTGAGTTATTCAAGCGCCATGTTGATCATTTTTTAGAACATTTAAAGGAAAGTGGCATGGCATTTCGAAATATTCGTTTTCGAAGCGATTTACTCCTATCTAAAACACAACTATCGCGTTATTTTTACAGTTTTTCAAATGCGACACCCATTCAAGTTCGTTTAGAAAAGATGTCACAGTGGATATTAGCAGAATTGAAGAAGCAAGAACGTCAGTATATGAAAGCAAAGTGGGTTGAAAATGAGATCGAGCTCCTAAGTAAGGAAGATTTTCAAGAAGCTTACCAAGCGCTCGAGGAAGAATCAAGTGAGGACATGGAAACCTATCATGATGTCGATAAAGAAACGGATTATTTAAAACGGAAAGTGATTAGAGAACAACTAAAGCCATTACGTAAAAAAATTAAACGGTTTTACTTTATGGATACAAAGAAAACATACCTTCAACTGTTTGAGCAAGCTGACGTTGATCAACCATTAACAAGATTAGAATGGCAAGCCATTAGTGATTCTACGATAAAACGTATCAAAGATAACTTTTTAACATGGGAGGATGCGACACCATTTCTTTATTTTGAACGGATGCTAATGGGATTTGAAGCCAATCGTGCGATTAAATATATTTTCTTGGATGAAGCACAGGATTATTCTCCCTTTCAATTGCGCTATTTAGCTCATATTTATCCAAATAGTCGAATGACACTTTTGGGTGATATCAATCAGGCGATTTACTATCATGCGATGACAGATCAAAATGTTTTGGTAGATCAAGGCGACCAACACGTTGAGCGGATCACATTGTTGAGAAGCTATCGATCAACACGACCGATTGTCGAATTTACGAGGTCGTTTATGCCGAACGGAAATCAAATTGAGCCGTTTAACCGTGAAGGAGAGATGCCTGTTGTTATTGAAGTCGATAATGAAACCATTGCTGAGTATAAACTTTATACAGCCATTAGTGATTACTTAAACCACGCTCATCAAAATATCGCCGTCATTACAAAGAACAAGGCAATGGCCAAGGCTTTAGCTAAGCTACTTAAGCAATCTTACCAAGATGTTCACTTTGTCGGGACGGAAACACATACCTTTAAACAAGGTATTCAAGTGCTCCCAGCTTATTTAGCAAAAGGGATAGAATTTGACGCGGTGGTTGTTTATGATGCTTCGGTCGATCAATATGTTACTGAATTGGATCGAAACCTCTTGTACACGGCTTGTACGCGTGCAATGCATGCACTCACAGTCATTGCGATTGACGGTGTTTCAGCTTTTCTTAAAGAAGTGCCCGCACCTTTGTATGATTTTTATAAAGTTCATGAAGTAAATGCGGAGTAGTGTTATCGGTCGTTTACCATGCCTTCAGTAGGCATTATGCTAGAAAAAGTGATCGAGATCACCGATCCTCCTAAATATTTGTGTTATCTTTTAATGACCATTTCTTTAGGAGGTTATATTTTATGGATACATTTCGCGTTGAACATACACCGGCAGAGGTCGTTAAGGCATTTCCAAAAGCGAGCGATTTATTTAAAGAAGCACGGATTGATTTTTGTTGTGGGGGAGATCAGCCGTTACAAGCTGTATTTGAAAAAAGGCAAAACATTGATGGTCAAGCCGTTATGGATACATTGAACAAAGCATATCAAGAATGGCAGGAAGCAGGCCATCAAAATATAGACTGGACAGTAGTCTCGCACACAGAGCTTATCACACATATTGTCGAACACCATCATCGCTATTTAGAGCAAGAGCTTGAGCCGCTCAGCCAATTCGTAACTAAAATTTTTCGGGTGCATGGCCATAATCATCCGCATTTAAAACAGCTCTATCAAAATTTTCATACATTTAAAGCAGAGATTGAGCCTCATTTAGTGACAGAAGAGCAAGAGCTTTTTCCTCTTATACGTGAATATGAGCAAACAGGTGATGCACAACTTAAGCGAGACATAGAAACATTGAATGATCAAATGGAAGAAGAGCACCAAAAAGTAGGGGAGTTATTGAAAGACATGCGCGATTTGACAAATGGTTTTACCCCACCTGAAGGTGCGTGTAATTCTTATCGGATAACTTATGCGCGTCTTGCAGAATTAGAGACCCATACCCTTCAACACATTTATTTAGAGAACCATATTTTATTTAAAAGTTAACGAAAGAGAGGCTGTATCAATAGATTTTGATACAGTCTCTCTTTTCATGATTAGATAAGTAATAATAAGCTCAGTGCCATAACGGCCATCCCAGCAATAAGACCATAGATTGATGTGTGTGTTTCATCGTAACGTTTAGCAGCCGGAAGTAGCTCATCCAATGAGATGAAAATCATGATACCAGCGACACCGGCAAAAACAACACCGAATAGTGTTTCTGTTAAGAAAGGCATTAAAATGAGGTAGGCGAGTATCGCCCCCGCAGGTTCAGCTAAGCCAGATAAGAAAGATAGTTTAAATGCTTTCTTCTTGCTGCCTGTTGCATAATAGATCGGCACGGAGATGGCAATGCCCTCAGGTATGTTGTGAATCGCTATCGCAATGGCAATGGCAACGCCTAAGCCCGGATCTTGAAGGGTAGCTGTAAATGTCGCAATGCCTTCGGGGAAATTATGAATCGCAATCGCCAGTGCAGTAAACGTCCCCATTTTTAATAGACTTGGATCATTTACCTGTGTCGGTCTTTTATCCATATCCTCTATTTTCTTAACTTCATGAGGGTTACCTTGCTTTGGGATAAATCGATCAATAAGTGCAATTAACAACATGCCACCAAAAAAACCAATTACGGTCATCCAAGAACCGCGTACTTGGCCAAGCTCTGCTATTAATGATTCTTGAGCTTTAAAAAAGATCTCAACCATTGAAACATAAATCATGACACCTGCTGAGAATCCAAGTGAGAAAGACAAGAACTTCGTGTTCGTTGTGGAGGTGAAAAAAGCAAGTATACTGCCGATACCTGTTGCTAAACCAGCAAATAATGTTAATCCAAATGCAAGTAGTAAATTTTCGTCCATAAGTATGAAATCCTTTCTTGATTTCGAGTTCTATCTTTAGTATAGGCGTGCAGTTAGAAATTGTGCATCGTCTTAAATGTTTCCTGCAAGCAACTTTCGAATCTATATACATTTTAAGTCTAGCCTTCGCATTATGCAATGTTTTTATCACAGATAACCGCCGCTAATGTTCGGATGCACTCAACGATCAATCACTGGGAAAGAACGAAAAGCTCTCCTGATTGAAGGTTCGCTTTATCGTTCATTCGAAAAAACGATTATCAGGCAATAGACGAGATCCATCTGAGATGTCTATGATCCAACTCTATATCTTAGCAAGCCTGTAACATTTAAATTCTTTTTCATTTTTTTAGAAATATGAGACAATAGATCATATAACAATGAAGGAGGTCATTTATGATGTTAAACGATTTATCATCAACAACGACATTGCATAATGGAGTGGAAATGCCTTGGCTTGGACTTGGAGTCTTCAAAGTAGAAGATGGAGATGAAGTGATTCACTCGGTGACAAAAGCAATTGAAAATGGCTATCGTAGCATTGATACCGCAGCTGTTTATAAAAATGAAGAAGGTGTGGGGCAAGCAATCAAACAATCTGATGTTGCACGAGATCAATTATTCATTACTTCTAAAGTATGGAATAGTGATCAAGGTTATCAATCAACATTAGATGCGTTTGAATCTACCTTAGCGCGTTTACAGTTAGACTACTTAGATCTTTACTTAATCCACTGGCCTGTTCCAGAATTAAATAAATACAAAGATACATGGCGTGCCCTTGAGAAGCTATATAAGGAAGGGAAGATCAGAGCGATTGGTGTCAGCAATTTCAAAGAAAGCCATTTAGCCGAGCTAATCAAGGATTGTGAAATTGTGCCAATGGTTAACCAGGTCGAATTTCACCCGCATTTAACACAGGAGCCATTACGTGCGTATTGTCGTGATCACCATATCCAACTTGAAGCATGGTCACCTTTAAAACAAGGTGAACTATTAGATGATCCTATTCTGACCGAGATTGCGAACCATCATAATAAAACAGTCGCACAAGTTATTATTCGATGGGACTTACAAAGCGGGGTAGTAACGATACCGAAATCGGTTAAAGAACACCGTATCATTAGCAATGCTGATGTGTTTGATTTTGAATTAACAGCTGAGGAAATGAGTCAGATTAATGCGATGAACAAAGATGATCGACGGGGTCCAGACCCTGATGCATTTAATAAGTACTAAGTGATCAAGGATGCATTTGGGACAAAAGTAAATATCGTGATCAAGGCGAATGAGATGTATCAATCGATTTTTCATTCGCCTTTTTTGCATGCAAGCATAGAAACGCTATGAGCGAAAGGAATCTTAAAAGCAAGTATAAACGCATGCATTCCGCTTTTCTTAGCTTTAGGTTATGTTGAATTTTTATCACAGATAATCATTCGTAAACCATCTCCTCAAAATAGAGCGTAGAGCAAATTGATGGAGGTGGATGATAACGGACGCTCATATTCGGGTTCACTCAACGAACCTTCAATCAGCGGGCGAAGAACAAAAGCGCTCACTACATTGAAGGTTTGTTTTATTTGTCATGCCTAGAAAGGATGTGAATTGACATAGGATGACAAATTTCGCAAATCGATGCCTGTTAATTTAGATGGACTGCTGCGGCCTGATCAACTACAATAGTAAGATTATCGTGCTGTTTTAATATTGAAGCAGGAAAAGACTCACTCAGTTCTCCTGTAACTAAACGCTTAACCGCCTCAGCTTTATTAGCTCCAGAGACAAGTAATACGATTTCTTTACTCTCCATAATGGTTTCGATGCCCATCGTAATGGCATGTGTTGGCACATCTTGTTTTTGATTAAAAAATCGTGCATTCGCTTCACGTGTTAATGGGTCGAGTTCAACAACGTGTGTACGACTAGTGAAAGGTGTTCCAGGCTCATTAAAGCCAATATGGCCATTTAATCCAATCCCTAATATTTGTAGATCAATACTTTTCGCTTGTTGAATAAGTCGTTCATAATCTTTACATTCCTGTTGATGATCTTTTGTATTCCCATTAGGTAGATGCGTCTGTTCTTCACGGATATTGATATGGTTGAATAGTTTATCCTGCATAAACGAATGATAACTATTGGGATCGTCAATAGCTAATCCTACATATTCATCTAAATTGAAGGTTGTTACGTCTTTAAAAGAAACGAACCCTGCTTGGTAACTGTCAATTAAGCACTGATACATCCCCTCAGGTGTGGATCCGGTAGCCAAGCCTAATACGGGATGGTTCGTTTGGTTAATTTTACCAATAATATGCTGACAAGCCCATTGACTCATTGCTTGATAATCGTCTACTTTAATAATATTCATGTTGTCACTCCTCATTAAATGCTACTTTTCCTTTTGTTAGCGTCATTTTCAAATTTAATTCGTCATCAACGAGTAATAAATCAGCATCTTTTCCCACTGTTATTGAGCCCTTGTGGTCAAATACATGGATCTGCTTAGCAGGATTGACAGATGCGATCTGAACAATGTCTCTTAAGGTGACATCGGGTAGTTGATGCAGTTGTTTAGCGCCATCGATCATGTTGAGGATACTTCCGGCTAAGGTACCGTCTGCTAGAATAGCTCGATCTTCCGTTACTTTTACAGGTTGTCCACCCAGTTCGTAATCCCCAGCAGGGAGCCCTTTCGCGCGCATAGCATCGGTAATTAAGATTAAGCGGTTAGTACCGATATTTTGATAAATAAGCTCAAGCATTGGGGGGGAAACATGGATGCCATCAGCTATAATTTCGGCATGCAGTGTATCAAGTAAAAATGCACCACCGACTGCACCAATATCCCGATGATGAATACCATTCATTGCATTGCATAAATGCGTTAACTGATTAACCCCTTTATTCACGGCTGTTTTTAATTCAGAAAAATTTACATTGGTATGGCCTGCAGATACATTGACATTTTCCTGTCGAAGTGCTCGAATAAATGTACCGTCCTGATCTAGCTCGGGTGCCATTGTAATGGTGCGAATCTTACCGTTCGCTAGTTGTTGCCAATGATTAAATAAATCAAGATTAGGTGCTTTAATGAATGAAGTGGGTTGAGCACCAGCTTTTTCTTTTTCAACAAATGGACCTTCTAAGTGGATACCCAGTAGTTCAGCAGAGCCATGTTCGCCATGAAAGTGTGCCGCTGTTTGTAGGGCTGCTTCAATTTGTTGATTTGATTGCGTAATGGTTGTAGCAAGAAAACTCGTCGTTCCTTCTTTAACGAGATAACTTGCCATGGTTTGAAGGGCATCATTTGTGGCATCCATCACATCGGCGCCGTTTGCTCCGTGAATATGTGTGTCAATAAAGCCTGGAATAAGATTTAAGCCGGAGCCATCGATTATAGTTGTGTTTTCAGCTAAATCATTTGGAAGCTTCTCAACTATTTTTGTTATTTTTCCGGCTTCTATCAAGATGTTTCCGATACATTCACGGTCTTCTAAAAATAGTTTTGCACCTTTAATAAGCATAGTACCTCTCCTTAAAAAATCTTGTTTGTTGTATTCTCGGTGATTTCTCTCTTAATGCGTTTGGCCTCATCATTATTTTTTATCGTTAATCCTGTGCAAATTAAATCAATTAGAAATAATTGAGATATTTTAGATACGAGCGAGCCTCTATCAATAGGGTTCTCCTTAACAGATGATAATAATATATAGTGTGCTAATTTAGTTAAAGGAGATTTCGCATAATTTGTTAAAGCAATGATAGTAGCGCCTTTTTCTCTCGCTATGTTGACATTGTCAATAATCTCTTTTGTACTTCCAGTAAGACTAATGGCGATAATCACTGTTTGATCAGTTGCAGATGTTGCTCGCATAATTTGAGCATGTGTATCCGTCACAACGGAAATGTTTTTGCCAATCCGCATTAATCGGTTTTGCATATCAAGAGCAGCAATCCCTGAAGCACCAATACCAAAAACGACGACATCCTCAGTTTGGTCAATGCAATCAATGACTTGATTGAGTTCATCTTGATCAACCAGTTGAAATGATTGTTCGATTGCATTGATCATGTTGTCTTTAATTTGTTTCGTGTATCCGACTGACTGATCGCTAGGCTTGCTTTGAGTAAGTTCATGTGCGTAGGCTAGTTTAAAAGCTTGGAAACCACTAAAACCAAGCTTGCGAAAAAAACGTAAAGCAGTTGCCTCCGCGACTTTGCAATGGTCAGCGAGTTCAGTTAATGAATCATAAATAACATGGTCTTGATGTGTTGTAATGTAGTGGTGAATCTTTTGCTCGGATTTAGTGAAAAGGTGTTTGTTTTGTTCAAATTGAATGGTGGGTTTTAATGAGACATTTGCATCTTGTTTCATTATGTGCCTCCTTCTTAATAGCTTAAAGATATCATTTTGACTGTTTATAGTCAAATTTTAATTATATTTTGACTGTTAATTGTCATTTTGTTTATTAGAAGCTTTTTATTCGCTTGTCGTTAGTAGATGTGTGTTTGCTTTTTCCTTCACCACTTAAATACTTTTAAATTCAAAACTATATTTCACCATATCAAGAACCCCCAAGAGTTAGAGTTTAAGTGTAACTTTTGGGGGCGGATCATTGAAGGTTCGTTTTATGCTTTTTTAATGTATAAACTCAACTTTCGCCCACTGAAAATAGTCAATTCAACCTTGATCGTGTTCAATAGGCTTGTTGACATGGATGTGCCGCATACGTTAAGCACGTTATTTCGCTCCGAAAAGCAATAGATTCGCTTTTCGCGGGCTCATTCTATTCTCGCAGGAGTCTCACCCTTGCTTATGTCTACTTAGACTGAGGGTTTATACTGAATGTGATTTCTCCATTTTGTGTGCGAACGCAACTCGCTTTCATGCGAAATTCTTACTTTTCGTGCGAACGCAACTCGCTTTCATGAGAAATTCTCACTTTTCGTGCGAACGCAACTCGCTTTCATGCGAAATTCTTACTTTTCGTGCGAACGCAACTCGCTTTCGTGCGAAATTCTTACTTTTTTGTGCGAACGCAACTCGCTTTCATGCGAAAATCTTACTTTTCGTGCGAACGCAACTTGTTTTCATGCGAAATTCTCACTTTTCGTGCGATCGCGGAAAGCGGAACATAACTCACCTGCGCGTCTAAAATCGAAAATTTATATGCAAAGGCAACGCTTATATTTAATATGAATGCTATCCCTGAAAATTCAGATGCGAAAGTTGAGTTATAAAAAAACCACTGCTTAATGCAGTGGGTGACGTTTAACGAAAATATTGTTGCCATTTGCTTGGTTTAAGCCGTGATAAAATAAGGCTGGCCAGCAATGCACCTGTCATACTGCTAACAAAAAAGCCAGGTACAAAGGCAAAGACGGCGACGCTTTGTCCCATTAATAAGTGGGCAACAGGTACCGATAATAATGACCCTAAAATACTGGTTCCAATCAGCTCACCAATCACAGCCACACGTATCTTTGGTTTATATCGATAAAAAAAGCCTGCGAGCAATGCACCTGCCATACCGCCTGGAAAGGCAAGTAAAGTGCCCAATCCTAATAAATTACGAATTAAACCAATCCCAAATGCAATAATAACAGTAGGTAGAGGTCCAAGGATAACGGCGCTAATTACGTTAATCGCATGTTGAACAGGGTAAGCGCGCGCTACCCCAGTTGGAAACCAGAGAAATGAGGCGCCAAGCACGCCAATCGCGATAAATGCAGCCATCACCGTGATGTGTTTTGTTTTTTTCATAAAAAGAGTCCTCCTTTAATTGTTGCTTAGGCTCATAAAGCCTGCATCAGCTAAAGACAGGACCTGACGGGTTGTAAAATCAGCTACTTCCCTACGCTAGTATAATCTAGATCAGGTCCAAAAGAGTTAAAAAGCCTCATCGCGCTTCTCTCTCAGCCTATACTGATAGGCACCCCTAGTAGTCAAAGCTATATAATTATATCAAGGATACCATATGCTATAGAAGAAGAGAAGAGTATTGTATATTTATCTTGAATTCGAGATAAATATAGCGTATACTATCTATAATAAGATTTTCACGATATTGGAGGAGAGACGATGCAATTTTTAGGTATTCACCATGTATCAGCTTTAACAGCTAGTGCAAAACGGAACTATCATTTTTATACAGAAATTTTAGGTATGCGACTTGTAAAGAAATCGGTTAATCAAGATTCACCAGACATGTATCATCTTTTTTATGCAGATGAAATGGGCCGTCCCGGAACAGATCTTACTTTTTTTGAAATGCTCGGTGTAGGGCAAACCTATCGAGGTAACAACAGTATCTCGCTTACAGGTTTACGTGTGCGCGATGATGAGGCATTAAGGTATTGGGTTGAACGTTTTGAGCACTATCAAGTAAAATATCAAGGTTTAACTGAACAATTGGGTCGTCAAGTGATTTTCTTTGAAGATCCTGAAGGTCAACGGCTAATGCTTGTATCCGATCAAAATAATCAAGGGGTAGCAGCAGGTATCCCGTGGGATAAAAGTCCAGTTCCACAAAAATATGGTATAACAGGGCTTGGCCCGATTCGATTGACGATTCCTGAGCTGGCTCCTTCCGAAGGTGTGCTCACTCGTGTGATGGGTTTCAGACATGTAGGTCGTTACCCCGCTTATCAGGAAGGACAAGCAGATGTTGAAGTTTATCAAACGGGACAAGGTGGTACAGGTGCAGAAGTGCATTTAGAAGTGAGGAATGATTTAAGTAAGGAAAAGCCAGGACGAGGGAGTGTTCATCATGTCGCTTTTCGTGTAAAGGATGAACAACAACTTAAGCAGTGGTATGAAAGGATAAAAGAAGAACGCATGCCAAACTCTGGCTTAATTGATCGCTATTATTTTAAATCGCTTTACTTTAGAGAACCTAATGGTATTCTTTATGAATTAGCTACAGATGAACCCGGTTTTACCACAGATGAACCGGTCGAGTCGTTGGGCGAATCATTAGCGTTGCCACCTTTCTTAGAGGAAAAGCGTTCGGCAATTGAAGCGCAGTTAACGCCGATTAAATGAGAAACATATGAGTGTGTTTTCCTTAATAAATGATGAACATGTTGTAAATAGGTGATTTTTTGTCAATAGACAGTGTTTAATTGAAAGTGACAGACAACGAAAGTAGAAAATTCCCCCTGTTCAACTTTTTTAAACGTGCTATACTAGATTTTAAACATAAAGCAATAGGGGGATCACTGCATGGCGGAACCAAAAGCTATTTTTCTTGATATGGATGGTACGATTCTGGATCATTATAACCGTGTTAGTCAGAACACAAAAGAAATAATCGATCGTTTGCGTGCAAAAGGTATCTATGTTTTTATAGCAACAGGCAGAGGGAAAGATGAGATTTACACGACGACACCGGAAGGGTTTGCGGTAGATGGGGTTATTAGTTCAAATGGGATGACCGGTTATCTGGGGGACAAGAAATTATTCCAGCATACTTTGCCTGTTGATCTGATTAACCGCGTCATCGAAAAGGCGCGTCAGCAACGAGTATACTATGAGCTTTTTCCTACATCAGGACCTTGCCAAGCAGAGCAACAAGATCGAGCGATGTTACTTGAGGCTGTTGTGGGCCCCAAACCTGACACCGTTGGTATTAACGAATGGATTGAACGAGAAGAAGCTATTCATGGTGGCATTGTATTTGTCGATCGTATTGAAGGTGAAGCATTTTCTAAATTTTACTGCTTTAGCAAAGAGCAGAATAAAATGGTAGAGTGGGGGAGAACATTAGAACAGCTCAAACAAGATATCCCTTTCTCTACATCGTCGTCTTCTAAGCATAATATCGAAATTATGGTAGCAGAAAAAAACAAAGCAACGGGTATTCAAAGTTTCCTAGATGCGTTGAATTTAACATCAGATCAAATTTTAGCGATCGGTGACAGCTTTAATGATTTGCAAATGTTTGAATTAGCCGGACAAACCGTCGCCATGCAAAATGCTCCAGATGAAATAAAAGCGATAACAGATGAAGTCACCGAATATAGTTGTGATGAAGAAGGCGTTTATCACTATTTAAATGATCGTTTTTTTGTGCGTTAGCAAAACGTGTGAAGCGACAAAGTTAAGATTTTAAAGTGCCAAGTATAATAAAAACGAACACAGCGAGTGCACGCATGTGTAAGATCATTTAACAAGTAAGTGGATTCTGAGTGAGGAAATGTGGTACAAAAAATAGCATAGCTTGTGGAGTACATGTATAAGCTTATGAATAGGCATAAGCGTTTCTACCGAATGACCGTAAATCATTGGACTACATGTGTGACAAGGAAGGGTGCGTCTGACATGTTGTTAGTCTCCTTTCTTTTCGTTGCACATTTGGAAAAGTCTAGTTATTACTAGGCTTTTTTCAATACCATCATGCGGTTAATGAAATGAGAAGGGGAGTTTAATGAATGATTAGTCAATTACCGAAAATAAATAAACAATTAATAGCAGTAGCGTTGGGAGAACGGCCAGCTGACCTCGCTTTAAAAAATGGGACGTTGGTTAATGTGATTACAGGTGAGCTAAATAAGGGGATCGATGTTGCTATTTCAGAACAACGGATTGCATATGTAGGCAAAGCCGATCACACGATTAGTGAGGCGACCAAGGTGATTGACCTTAATGGTAAGTATATTGCGCCAGGGTTGATGGACGGTCATATGCATGTTGAGAGTACGATGCTTACCGTAACTGAATTTGCCCGTATTGCCTTAACCAAAGGGACAACGAGTATCTTTATGGACCCACATGAGATGGCGAATGTATTTGGCAGAGAAGGCGTGCGCTATATGCATGAGGAGGGACAACAGCTACCTTTGCATGTGTTCACTACTTTCCCTTCGTGTGTACCCGCAACAGATGGTTTGGAAGATGCTGGTGCGACGATTACGGTTGAGGATGTTCAAGAAGGTTTAACTTGGTCGAACGTGGTTGGTCTTGGAGAAGTCATGAATTTTCCGGGCGTGATCGCTCGTGATCAGAAAATGATCGGTGAGATCAATGCCACGATTGAAGCAGAACAGACAGTGACGGGTCACTTCCCAGAAGGATCAGATCAAATGTTACAAGCGTACTTAGCATCTGGTGTTGATTCTTGTCACGAAACAGTGACACGTGAACAAGCTTTGGAAAAGCTGCGTCTAGGTATGTATTTAATGATTCGTGAAGGTTCGGCTTGGCAAGACGTCAAGGAAGTCATTAAGGTGATAACAGAAGATCAAGTCAATACAGACCATATTATTTTAGTGACCGATGATATCTACCCTCAGACTTTAGTTGAGAAAGGACAAATTAACCATGTTGTTAGGCGAGCGATAGAAGAGGGGGTTGATCCTGTTACCGCTATTAAGCTTGCGACCATAAATACGGCTCGCTATTTCAAATTAGCTGATGATTATGGCAGTGTTTCGCCTCGTAAAGTAGCAGATTTAATCATTCTTGACGATTTAGAAAAGATGGAACCTTCAATGGTGATTGTGAATGGTGAGCTGGTTGCGCGCGAAGGCGAACTCACTATAGATTTACCATCATATACGTATCCAGCCAAGATCAAAAATTCAGTCCATGTTCAACGTCCAGTGACGAAGTCTGATCTTGTTGTTAAAACGAGCGGAAGCAAGGAGACCGTTACAACGAATGTAATAAAAATTATAGAAAATAGTGCGCGAACAGAGCGTACTCAATTTAAGCTAACGGCGAATCAGACAGGAGAAGTACACTCAGACTTAACACAAGACGTCGTTAAATTGGCTTGTCTTGATCGCCATCATCAATCGGGTGATATTTCAGTTGCCTTTGCCCATGGCTTTGGTTTAAAGCGTGGTGCAGTTGCCTCAACGGTTGCTCACGACAGTCATAATTTGCTTGTGATGGGAGCCAATGATGACGATATGGTGATCGCAGCTAACAAGTTAATTGAGCTTGGTGGAGGGATGTTGGTAGTTGATCAAGGTGACGTTTTAGCAGAAGTTCCTATGCCAGTAGCTGGCTTAATGTCAGATCGTAACGCAGAAGACGTCGTCAGACAGGTTCAGCAACTTGAAGCGGCATGGCAGCACCTTGGCTGCTCGATCCACGCACCATTTATGACATTGTCATTAATTGCGCTACCTGTTATTCCAGACATTCGCATCTCAAATCGTGGTTTGGTTGATGTGACTACATTTGAGTTAATTAATGTTTTAGAGGGTTGATCAATCTAAATATGAACTTATTCGGAGAGTCACAATTCACCCCGAAAAAAGGGCAATAAGATCGGTTCTTTGTCAAATGACGTGGGTGAGAATAATTGCCGATTTTATAAGTGAATGTTTGTTTGGTTAGGTGCATTTTGGGCTGATTTCGATTCAATAGATCTTAACTTAATTTAAATGTCTATCTACACGTAAATTCATACGGGTTCGGTCAGGAAGTAATGAGACTCCTGCAGGAATAGCACGAGCTGAAGATCCACTCATGTGCGCGTTTGGTGCGCACATGAGTTAGCTGAAGCCGTGCCTGCGGAAAGCGAATCACTGGATGACCGAACCCATTGCTATAATTAGAGAAATAGAAAAGACGTTAACGAAAGTCTACCCCCATTACACAAACGCATGAAATGGAGAATTCCCTTCACCAACGTCAAATAGTATACAACCATAAGATCACGAACTTGACCACAGTCTTAAACAATAAGCCTGTGGTTTTTGGTGTTCTATTTAGTCAGTTTCGGCATTGTATTATTTCATCTGATCTTTTTTTAATCTATTTTAGTTTTTCAATTAAGTAGCCAAATTGTCCGTCCATTAATAGGCTAATAGAATCAACCATTTTTTCTGTTGGTATGTTCATCTCATCTTTAATCCAGTCAATTAATATTCCGGTAAAAGCGTGACTATAAAATTGAAGAATAAATTGCTTATCTGATTCAGATAATTTTTCAGAATCCGTCATTTCATCGATCACCCCCACTAACAAATCATAGAGCACTTGATTTAAAGACATCTCTAAATGCTCTCTTGCTAATGAACGATAGGTATTAATGCACAAACGCTTATGATCTGCCATGTAATTCAGAATAATCGTTAGTCCTTGTTTCCATGTCTTGTGTGAACTGCAATCCTTAATCGCCCCAATTGCTTCTGTTTTATAAATCCATGCAAGTAAGGCGTAGATATCTTGAAAATGATAGTAAAATGTTTGCCGATTAAGATTACAGACTTGCACTAATTCTTTAACTGTAATCTTGTCTAAAGGTTTTATACTCAGCGTATCTTTTAAGGCATTGGCTAAAGCTTGCTTCGTATACATGGTCACAGTAAATCGCCTCTTAATCATAAAAGTTTTTTTCTTACTGCACGACACTTCAAAGCATTATTATTTTTTATACAATTTCACATTAATGTTGAAAAATTAAACATCGAGTATTTAATGTCTATATTAGCATGCAAAAATAACCAATACAATGAAGATGAATTTAAAACGAGGAGGTTATTCTAATGTATTATAGCAATGGAAATTATGAAGCATTTGCTCGTCCGAAAAAACCAAAAGATGTCGATAAAAAAAGCGCTTACCTGATTGGATCAGGTTTAGCCTCTTTATCGGCCGCTGCTTTCCTCATTCGTGATGGTCAAATGAAAGGTGAAAACATCCATATTTTCGAAGCGCTTGATATTGGCGGTGGAGGCCTTGATGGTATCTATAATAACGATCGTGGCTTTATCATTCGTGGGGGTCGAGAAATGGAAGATCATTTTGAATGTTTATGGGATTTGTTCCGTTCGATTCCTTCGCTAGAAATAGATGGAGCTTCTGTACTAGATGAATTTTATTGGCTTAATAAGGAAGACCCCAATTACTCTTTGCAACGTGCGATTGTGAACAGAGGGGAGGACGCCCATACTGATGGGAAGTTCACCTTGAGCCAAACGGCTTCAATGGAACTGATTCAACTCTTTTTCACTCCAGAAGATAAATTGGAAAAATTAAAAATTACAGATGTATTAAGTGAAGACTTTTTTGAGTCGAATTTTTGGCTTTACTGGCAAACGATGTTTGCATTTGAACCATGGCACAGTGCAATGGAGATGCGCCGTTACCTTGCGCGGTTTATTCATCATATCGGTGGTTTACCTGATTTCTCTGCACTTAAGTTTACCAAATATAATCAATATGAATCTTTAGCTTTACCACTTATAACATTTCTAGAAAATCATGGTGTTACCTTTCAATACGATACAACAGTGACACAAGTAGAGTTTGCCATTACTCATAATAAAAAAGTTGCTAAAACAATCGTTTATCAACAGCACAACGAGGAAAAGCATCTATCACTTACAGAAGATGACTTTGTATTTATCACGAACGGAAGTAACACGGAAAGTTCTACGCTTGGTGATAATCATACACCAGCTGCTATTAATCATGATCTTGGGGGGAGTTGGGAGCTGTGGAAAAATATAGCTAAACAAGATCCTGCCTTTGGATCACCGGAAATATTCTGTGGAAACATTGCAGAAAGCAACTGGGAATCAGCGACGATCACGACTTTAGACGATCGTATCCCAACTTATATTGAGAAAATTTGCAAACGTGATCCCTTTAGCGGGAAAGTAGTCACTGGTGGGATAGTCACTATTAAAGACTCTAATTGGCTGATGAGCTTTACCCTTAACAGACAACCCCACTTTAAGGATCAGCCAGCTGATCAGTTAGTTGTTTGGGTTTATAGCTTATATTGTGACGTTCCTGGTAACTATATCAAAAAACCAATGAAAGATTGTACAGGTATTGAAATTACGGAGGAATGGCTTTATCACTTAGGTGTTCCAGAAGTTGAAATTCATGACATGGCTACACATGCTGCTAATTGTATACCCTGTATGATGCCTTTTGTTACTTCTTATTTCATGACTCGATCGGCTGGTGATCGCCCCAATGTGGTGCCCGAGGGATGTGTTAACGCTGCCTTTATTGGCAACTTTGCTGAAACACCAAGAGATACCGTCTTTACGACTGAGTACTCTGTAAGAACAGCAATGGAGGCTGTCTACACTTTACTTAATATTGATAGAGGGGTGCCAGAAGTTTTTGCCTCTGCTTATGATATACGTGTTTTACTTGATTCAACAGCTAAAATGCTCGATGGGCAAAAACTTACTGATTTAGCATTACCGGATGAAACAAAACAAATCATCAATAAAGGGCTTAACCGTATGTCTGATACCGAGGTAATACGGTTATTAAAAGAATATCAACTCCTGTAAATGCTGTGTCGTTACCGTTGGAAAAGTTGAAACGCGAGGTAAAAGCGTTTCAACTTTTTTTAAGTAATCATCTATTTTTTTATCATTATTAAGCGTGAAATGACCAGTTACTCAAATTTGTTCTTTTTTGCTGTGAATATCGACGATGTATTTCTATCAACTTCTTTAATTAAATTAACTAAAGTGATAAAATAAAGGTCAGGATAGTATTGAGTTAACGGAGGTTAAGTAGATGCAACGTGGTAGTTTTCAAGCGATGAAGTCATTAAATAAATCAATTATTTTAACGAAAATTTTAAATGATGGACCCATATCTCGAGCGCAAATAGCGAAAGAAACAAAATTAACCCCTCCGACAGTGGGGTCACTTGTTAAAGAGTTAATCGATCAAAAGATTGTTAAAGAAAGTACACAAGGCATGTCAAAAGGTGGACGGAAGCCAACGATGCTTGTGATTGATCATCAAGCGTACTATATGATTGGCATTGATGCAGGTCCAACTAAAATAGATATTGTATTAACCAATTTAGCTGGTGACATTATATCTAATCTACAATATCAGTTACCATTACCGATTACAGAAGCACAGTTTCTCGACAAGTTAATTGAAGGTACAGAAGAAATCCTTAAACTCAACTCAGAACGAGCTAATGATGTGATCGGCATTGGGGTAGCGATGCATGGCGTAGTCGATGCTGAAGCCGGTGAATCGCTTTATGCACCTAACTTAGACTTATATAACATGCCAATTAAAGAGACATTATCCAATCACTTCACTTATTTGGTTAGCGTTGAAAATGATGCTCGCGCCCTAGCATTAGCAGAGACGTGGTTCGGTCAAGGGAAAGGCAGTGACCGACTTGTCGCTGTTAACATTGGAACAGGTGTAGGGGCTGGTGTTGCTATTGATGGTGAGTTATATCGTGGGGAGTCACATATAGCCGGCGAAATTGGTCATATGACGATCGATTTAAATGGTGAGGTTTGTTCGTGTGGTAATCGCGGGTGTTTGCAAACGATTATTTCTGGTCCTGCTATAGCTGAGCGAACAAACCAGCTAATGAAAGAGGGGGTTACCACTTCTTTAACTGAAGGTGATCATTTAACAGCATATGACGTATACAAAGCGGCAGAATCAGGAGATCAGTTTGCCGAAATGATTTTAACCGAAACCGGTAAATATATCGGAATCGGATTAACGAATTTGATTCATACGTTAAATCCAAGTCAAATCATTTTGAATGGTGGTGTCGCTAAGGCAGGTAAATATTTATTACCAGCCATTAAAGCGACGGTGAAAGAGCGTGCATTAACAGCTTCAGCTAAGTCAACAGCGATTTGTTTATCCGATTTAGGTGATCATGCCACAGCATTAGGAGCTGTTGCACTGATATTAGTGGAGTTGTTTGCGAAAAATGGTGAAATTTCGATATGAGGTCCACTTTTACTTTGCCGTCGCTTTGTTCTTATATGCTCAACTTTCGCATCTGAATTTCCAGGGATAGCATAAGGGTAGATCTCATATTAAATATAAACGTTCCGTTTGAATATAGATTTTCGATTGATTATAAACCTTGATCGGACGAAAAGTAAGAATTTCGCATGAAAGCGAGTTGCGATCGCACGAAAAATGGAGAAATCGCATTCAGTAGAAACCACAGTCTAATTGGAGATAAGCAAGGGGTGAAACTTCTGCATGAATAGGATGAGCCCGCGAAAAGCGAATCCCTTGCTTTTCGGAACGACATAACGTGCTAAACGTGTTGCGGGCGCATCCATGCAGAAGTAAAGTCAGAGTCTATTGAGCGCTATCAAGGTTGAATGACTATTTTCAGTAAAGGCACATAACGATCATTGGTTAGCTCTGTGTTGTAAAGGTAAAGGTTGTTGTTTTGTGATAAAGTTCTGATGCTTTAAGATATATGCTTGGAAAGCCTGCATGCTCAAGTGATGCAGGGGAGCTTTGTGTTTCTAAACAAACCCCTAAGTGCTTCGCGCTGTTTCTTTCTTTTAATGTTAACGTATCATCTAATCCATTTGAGGTGTACATAACAACACCTGGTTGGTCAGTGGTAACGGTTAGGACTCGGCCACTGTGAGGTTCTGTCACGATAATCTTCTCTTCTTTTTGTTGATCAAAAATAAAGAAATGGTCATAACCATTTTTAGCATAAATGGTTTGTGGATCACCAGAATCGACACCATCTGCAAGCGGACGTCCTGTTGTGAAATCAAATACCGTATTTGCGACAGGCAAAATTCTTCCAGTAGGTATCAGTTCTTCATCTAACTCTACAAATTGGCTTGCATCCATTTTAACGTGATGACCAAGGATGGTATCTTTTAAATCTCCCGATAAATTGAAATACGAGTGGTTAGTTAAGGTTAACACCGTATCTTGATCAGAGAATGCTTCGTAATCGATCGTGAGTGCGTTGTCATTTGTTAACGTATACGATATTTTATATTTAATCGTACCCGGGTAGCCTGCTTCACCATCAAGGCTTGTATGGTAGAGGATAGCACCTACATGTGTGGCTGTTTCGATTAACTCGACTTGCCATATAACAGCGTGGAGCCCAATTGGACCACCGTGTAAATG
This sequence comes from Amphibacillus cookii, assembly GCF_016908375.1. Lineage (GTDB taxonomy): Bacteria > Bacillota > Bacilli > Bacillales > Amphibacillaceae > Amphibacillus_C > Amphibacillus_C cookii. The sequence continues at coordinate 89,145 of NZ_JAFBDS010000003.1, read as the reverse complement.
ATGCGAATTTTCATTTGCTGGTAACGTATACGTTTTGTCATTTAATGTGAAGCGAGCATTCTCAATACGTCCTGCTACACGTCCGATGAGCGCACCGAAATAATTACTGTTATTTAAGTAATCTTCATAGTTGCGAAAACCAATGACAACGTTCTCAATTTGCTGATTTCGATCTGGAACATTTATAGAGGTAATAATACCACCGAAATCTAAGAAGCTAACACTCATACCGTGATCATTTTCTAATGTGTATTCCGTCCATGATTGCCCTTCAATCGTTAAAGGGATTTGTTTAACTTGCATAATCATTCCTCCTCTTTACTTAACTATTTAATGTTGAAAGAAACCGTTTAAAAGCTGCTTTCCCTTCTGTGTTTAATTTAAACACACCTGCATCCTGTAACACTTTAATAAATTTCTTCGCTAGCGCCTGTTCGACAACGTGCTCAACATTGTCAACGGTTAAATTCGGGGTGTTCTGTTTCATTTGTTCGGCCCATTCTTGATGATAAGCTTCGATTTCGCTGGATTGATTGGTTAAATATTTCTTTATTTGATCAAGCTCGTTTTTCAATCTTGGTGGTAAGACCGCTAAACCCATGACCTCGATTAAGCCGATATTTTCTTTCTTAATATGATGGACATCTTGATGAGGATGAAACAGTCCATCTGGGTGTGTGTCTGTTGTACGGTTATTACGTAGCACTAAATCGAGTTCATATTGTTGACCTCTAAACCGAGCAATTGGCGTAATCGTGTTGTGTGGTGTCTCTTCGGTGAAAGCTAAAAGATCAGCTTCATGATCGCTATACTGACGCCAGGCGGTTAAGATCTGGTCAGCCGCGTCAGTAAGTCGCTCTTGACTCGAATGCCGTAAGCGAATAACAGACATCGGCCAATGAAGGACACTGGCTGTGATATCAGGATAACGATTTAGTGTAAACGTAAAAGCATCATCTGCTTCAGTCATTCCAAACGTATATTGCCCAGCTTGATAGTGGTCATGACTAAGAATGCTACCACCAACAATCGGTAAGTCGGCATTGGAACCAATAAAATAATGTGGAAATTGCTCAACAAAAGCTAATAACCGCTTAAACGTATTTTTAGATATGACCATTGGTCGATGCTCTTTAGAAAAAACGATACTGTGTTCATTGTAATAAACATATGGCGAGAATTGAAAATGCCAATCTTCTCCAGCTAAATTAAGATCGATCACGCGATGGTTTGACCGAGCTGGATGTCCAGTCCTACCCACATACCCTTCATTTTCAATACATAGTAAACATTGGGGATACTGGACATCTTGCTTAACTTGGCGCTCGCGTTTGATTTGCTCAGGATCTTTTTCAGGCTTTGACAAATTAATGGTTATATCTACTTTACCATAATCTGTACTTGCTTTGTAATGTATGTTTTTTGCAATGCGTTCGGTTTGAATATAATTGCTAACTTGGCTCAAGTGATAGAAAAAATTAGTTGCATGTTTAGGGTGTTCAGCATAATGCCGATGAAATATTTGATTAATCTCAGATGGCTTAGATAAAAAAACGTTCATTAACTCGGCATCAAGTCGTTCACGTTCATCTAGGGCAGGACCGATAACATGACGCGCCACGGCATCATCAATTAATAGCTGAAGCAACTGAGGTATTGATCGATCACTGTCAGCTATGTCCGTACTTGAAAATGTATCCCGTTCAAGTAAGCCTAAGATTTGATTGCGACAATAGATACGATCACGCGCATCAATCAAGCCGGCTTCGATCACTTTTATGATTAACTGTTCGATGGTCTGTTCAATCATACGATCCCTCCTTATAGCCGTGTGGGTGTTGTTGATGCCACCGCCATGCATCAGTCAGAATACGCTTAATTTCTGTTCGACTAGGTTGCCAGCCTAAGATGGCTTTGGCTCGAGCTGATGAGGCAATTAATTTACTAGGGTCACCTGCGCGTCGTTTGCCGATCTTTTCGGGTATAGGGTGGCCTGTCACATGACGAGCGGCTGCGACAATCTCCTTAACAGAGAAGCCTTGGGAGCTTCCCAGATTAAAGATATGACTATCACCACCATCTAATAAATACTTAACGGCCCGTATATGCGCATCAATTAAGTCTTCTACGTGAATATAATCACGAATACACGTCCCGTCTTCGGTTGGATAATCATCACCATAGATAGTAATAAACTCACGTTGGTCTAGCGCCACTTGCAGAACGATGGGGATCAGATGTGTTTCAGGATCATGGTCTTCACCAATCTTAGCATCTGCCCTTGCCCCGGCAACGTTAAAATAACGTAATGAAACGAACCGAATCCCATATGCTTTCTCACACCAACGCATCATTTTTTCCATGGTTAACTTAGTTTCACCGTATGTGTTAGTAGGGACAGTAGGCATATCTTCAGTAATGGGCACCACTTCTGGCTCGCCATAGGTTGCTGCTGTTGAAGAGAAAACAATATTTTTCACACCGAATTCCTCCATTGCTTGCAGTAATACTTGTGTACCATAAACATTATTATCAAAGTATTTTAAAGGATTCTCCATCGATTCGCCTACTAAAGAATTCGCTGCAAAATGGATAACGGCATCAATCTGTTCATTTCCGAATACTTCACGTAAAAAGACAAGATCACGGATATCTCCTGGATAAAAAGTTGCTGCTGGATGAATGGCATCTCGATGACCAGTGGAAAGATTATCAATCACGATCACTTCATGTTTTTGTTCAATTAATTGATAGACAGCATGTGAACCGATGTAGCCAGCTCCACCTAAAATTAATACACGCATGCAAATATCCTCCTTATTCGTTAAGCTCTTTTGCGCCATCACCGATTGTTGCTTCATAAAAAGTCGGTGCATAGCCAATTTTATCGGTATAGATTCTTGTAACATTTTCTTTAAAGGTAGGCAGTTTATCTTTTTCTACTAAAGCGATCGCACAACCACCAAATCCTGCACCAGTCATTCGAGCGCCCAACACGCCAGGTTGTGCCCATGACGCCTCAGCCAATGTGTCAAGCTCAATGCCAGTCACTTGATAATCATGTTGTAATGACAGGTGGGATTGGTTCAGTAATGCACCAAAGCGCACAAGATCACCTTCTTTTAAGCGGGCTAAAGCATCTTTTGTACGTTGATTTTCGTAAACAGCGTGCTTAGCACGCTTAACATGGATGTCATCTTTAATTAGCCCTTTGTATTCTTCAAACATCGCAATGCTCATTTCACCTAAGCTTTCGATGGGCAATTGGGTCTGAAGGTCACGCAATGCGCTGTCACATTCGCTACGACGTTCATTATACTTAGAATCTGCTAATTCACGGCGTTTATTGGTATTAATGATCGCAATCACATAGTCACCAAGCTCTACGGGTGCGTATTGATAGTCTAATGTATGACAGTCTAATAGAATCGCATGATCTTTCTTGCCCATCCCGATTGCAAATTGATCCATAATACCGCTATTGACGCCAATATATTTATTCTCTACTTGTTGACCTAGCTGAACCATACGGATGCGATCAATCTCTAAATGGTATAAGGAGGCTAACACAACCCCCGTTACTAATTCAATTGATGCCGATGAAGATAACCCAGCACCATTGGGGATATTGCCATAAAATAAAATATCAAAACCATGTTCGATCGCGAACCCTTCATCAATAAAAGCTTGAATCATTCCTTTAGGGTAATTCGCCCAGTTATCCGCTTTGTTATAGCTTAAATCATCTAAATCAACCGTAATTATACCTAAGTCCTCAAAATTGATGGAATAAAGACGAACTTTCCGATCATCCCGTGGAGCGGCTACCGCATAAGTACCAAATGAAATCGATGCAGGGAACACATAGCCGCCATTATAATCTGTATGTTCACCGATTAAATTAATCCGTCCAGGTGCAAAAAAAGTCCGAACATCGTGTTCCGGTTGAAAAAGGGTGTTAAATGTTCTCACAAGCTGCTGAGTATCCAAAAATACCACCTTCCAATCTACTTAATTAAATTAATTTATTAATATATTTTCATCTTAACATGATCATACGGAAGAAGCAATCACTATTTAAAAAATCAGTGGTTGAGCAAGCTAACATAACTGCGAGCTCAACTAAAATATGCTATACTAGTTTCATCAAAGGGGAGAAGGGGTGAGATAATTGCAGATTGAACAACTCATCAAAGAAAGAAGATCGATCTCGCGTTTTGACCAGAGACCTGTCGATCTAGAAGAAATAAAGCAACTACTTAAGACAGCGGCTTGGGTGCCAAACCATAAAATGACACAGCCGTGGCGTTTTGTTTTTATTACTGGTGATACGAAGCAAAAGCTTGCTGACCTCGCCGGTTCATATATGAGTAAGGGGAAAGCCGGAGAAGAGAAGGCAACTGCTTATCAGAAGGCCTATGAAACTTTTGAACACGTACCTGTATTTTTAATGGTGATCATGGAAGAAAGTCATCTACTTAAGGTTAGGCAAGAAGACTATGCTTCAACGAGCTTAATTATTCATAACCTCAGCTTACTTTGTTGGGAGAAAGGTATCGGGATGATTTGGAAAACTGGACCGTTAACAGATGATGTTCATTTTCGCGAGTTGATTGGTGTGAAGCAAGGAGAAAAGTTTGTCGGTATGCTCCAGCTCGGTTATCCACAGAAAGTACCTAAAGCAAGACCGAGAATTGATTTAACAGAGCGAATAACAGAATTAAATTAAATAGATTAGAAGCACCATCGTCATTGACGATGGTGTTTTTAACTTATATAAATAGTTGATGTTTTTAAATGCTTTCCAAAAAAATTTAATGCTTAAATGTGTCAAACGCGTTTAATGAATAAAATAAGATTACCTAATCCCTATGACATCTCTTGATAAGTTGCCTTTGCCAGTCGTTCTAGTAAATAAACAACGGGGATTTGTGTCGTTAAGTTGGTATTGCCAACAAATTCGGTACTGACATAATACGCTAGATTATAATCAGATAGTTTAGCAAGGGCACTATCGGCATTGTTAGTGATACTAACAATAACACTCCCTTCTTGCTTAAATTGGTTAACTTGTGCGAGTGTCGTACTGGTCTCACCGGATACGGAAAGGACAATCGTGACACTATCCTCTATATATTGTTCATGAATAGGGAGGAACGGATCTTTAATATAGAAGGCAAACTTCTTTAAACCTGAGAAATAGCGTGAACCGTATTCTGCTAAGATCCCTGAACTGCCGATACCAATGAAAACGACACGTTGTGCTTTGGCAATCACTTTAGCAATATCATTAATTTTACTTTGGAAATCTTGTGTCAATGTCCGTTCTAAAAATTCAGTTAAACTCTTCTCACCAGTTAAGATGTCGTTTCTCTCCTCTTGGCCTTCTTGATACATCTTCAGCTTGACTTTAAATTCTGAAAACCCGTCACAATCTAATTTTTTGCAAAATCGGAGAATCGTTGTTGTCGATACATGTGTGACGTTTGCTAGATCTCGGATCCGCATGTAAATGACTTTATCTATATTTTTAATAATGTAACTATATAAACTATGTTCTAAATCAGAAAAAGTAGCGATTTGTTTGCTAGTAAACAACATAATCCGTCCTTCCACTTGCTCTTCATTTCTTAGTATTATTATAGTCTTTCTTATTTAAATCTCGCAACTTCTAGTAGGGAAATAAGAAAAAACGGTAAAAAAATAACAAAAAGATGTATAAAATCCTTAAACATTGCCCCAGAATGACAAATGTAACAGTTACAGCGCTATTTTTTATTAATCTTTAATTAGCCTGTAACCTGCTAAGCAATACTTTGTACTATGATGGAAGTTGCTTAACGAAAAGGAGGCAATGAAATGAAGAAGATGGTTTTGTCACTATTAACAGTGACAGTAGTATCAACTGCTATTTCGGCATCACTTCATGCGCAAGAATATGAGGTAGAATCAGGTGATAGTTTATGGAAAATCGCTAGCGTTCATGACACCTCAATTGATACGTTACGCACATTAAATGAACTTGATTCAGATATCATTCACCCAGGACAAGTTCTTCAAATTGAGGAAGAAGAAATATATCATCAAGTAGAACGAGGAGATACATTATATGACCTAGCAGGTGAGTATGAGGTGACCGTTCTTGATCTAATGAATTGGAACGACTTAAACTCGGATCTCATTATTGTTGGTCAAGAGCTCGTTATTTATCCAAATGCTGAAGCAGTTGATCAAGTGGTTGAAGAAACACCCGCACAACCAGCGTCAGCACCAGAAGAGACCGAAGAAGTTGCAGCTTCTGAGTCGGATGACAATCAATCACAGACTGAAGAATCGTCCGAGCAGAAGACAATAAGTATGACAGCAACTGCTTATACAGCGGAATGCGACGGTTGTACAGGCATTACTGCAACAGGTTTAAATTTAAATGAAGATCGCAATAAGAAAGTGATTGCTGTTGATCCATCTGTTATTCCGCTAGGCACACGTGTCCATGTAGAAGGATATGGTGAAGCAGTAGCAGGCGATACGGGTGGTGCGATTCAAGGTAACAAAATTGATATTCACGTTCCTACACGTGAAGAAGCCCTATCTTGGGGTGTGCGTGAAGTAGATGTCACTATTTTAGAGTAGAAAGAAAGCAAGTTGGTTAAACTAAACTGGCACCTATAGCGAAGACACTTGAGTAAAGTGCTTCATCTATAGGTGCCTTTTTGCATCTTAAATAATAAGCTATCTATGTGAAATAGGGTTTCTATTATACTTAAATTTGTTTGTAGAGATAAATCCTTCATTAAACTAGAAGTCTACAATAGTTGCGACGCCTTCATCTTTAATCTTTACATCGTGATTCGGTCCATCTTGCCGTAATCCAATGATACCAAAAGTGACCACTAACAGTAGAAACAAAATAATCAAACCCTTACGCATCGGTCTTGCCTCCTATATATTGTAAAGTCAAATTATCACAGATAACCGCCGTAAACCGCCAGCCACTAAATACAGAGCAGAGATCGATCTATTTAGCTGGGCGATAACGGATGCTATTCTGATTTACTCAACGACCAATTAGTGGGCGAAAAACAAAGCCACTCACTAATTGAAGTTTCGTTTTATATTGTATATGATAATAACTAAATAGAAAAGTCTTAATTAATCCTTATAGCAAAATTTTTGAAAATGCATAAATCAATTAAATGATTAAATCCAAAGGGCAACAATGTTCACGCCGATAAATATATATTTTGTTGGAGATGAATCGCTGGAAAGGAAGCTGATGATGGAACCGTTTGAAATAGCTAAAGTTATTGAAATAGCCTCGATTGGTGAAGGGACGCGTGTGTGTTTAGACTTAATCGATGAACTTGATCCGTTAGAAGGGGTCTTAATTGGCAACACAGGTAATGGTTATTTAGTGGCGTTATCTGAAAATCGCTCGACAGAAACTTATCCTCCTCGTCCCTTTCGTGTGAATGCTGGCGCCTATCACCATTATATTTCATTAGGTGAAGATAAAACCCAATATTTAGCGGAAATCAAACCAGGTATGCAAGTGCCGTTATGGAATCGTACGAAGACGCGGCTGCTTTCTGTTGGGCGGGTGAAGCTAGAGCGTCGCCCATTTATTCGAATTGTTTGTCAAGTAAAGGATACAAATAAGCAAATATCGGTAACGGTTCAAGAAGCAGATAGTGTGCATCTGCTAGCAGGTGATCAAACTGCTAAACCAGCTATTGAATTAGTTGTCGGTGATGAACTCCTTTGCTATCCGGATCAACCAGGTCGTCATTTAGGTGAGAAGATTGAAGAAGAAATTACCGAGCTTTGAGTTTATACAGACCCTATTTAACGGCCGCTAATGTCCTGATTCACTCAGTTAACAATCAATGGGTGAGTAAGATCGTAGACTAAAACCACCACATCTTTAAGAAGGATTACAGACTAAGACCGCCACGTCCTGTGGCAACATCTGCATGACCTACATCCTGTAGCCCTCCGCTCACGGATTGAAGTTTCGTTTTATTTTTAGAGCAACTTAAAGTAGTGGTTACTTTAGGATATTGATATTTTCTAAAAATTCTTATTCTTTTAGGTTGACTTCTTTACTTGAACATAATATGATAGTAACCAACTCATAACGTTTTGTGTTGACGAAGAGGAGTAGCTTAATGGCTTTACGAAAAGAGAGCTAGTGGTTGGTGCGAACTAGTGTGGAGTGTTAAGTGAATGGACTTCTGAGCATTCAAACTGAACGGCATTTAGCTTAGTAGGCTTTGACGGGATTTGTTTCACCGTTATCAAGAAACAACGATTCATCTAAATGATTGATCGTCAAGTGAGCAATAAATTGCTAACCAAGGTGGCACCACGGGTTTCCTCGTCCTTACTGGATCAGGGAACCCTTTTTGTATATACAAAAAAATCAATGATGCAAGAATAGTACGCTTAACCAAGTCATGACAGAGAGCTGGTGGGGCTGTGAATCCAGTATGCTTGTTAAGCCGAATGGCCTTGCGAGAGTTTTTCTGAAAGGAAACGAGTAAGAAGAAACGGTTGATCCCCGTTACAAGATATAAAGCGTAGAAACGTATGTTTCTAAACTGGTGGTGGTACCGCGGTTTGAGCTCAATAAATCGTCCCCTAAAATAGTCTTAAGTCTGTTTTAGGGGTTTTTTGTCCGCTTAGATAACCGTCCGGATCAAAATAGAGAGTAGAGGTCAATCTATTGAGATCAATGGCCTGATTCACTCAACGACCAATCATTGGGTGAAGAACGGATTGAAGGTTCGTTTTATTCTCTCTTTAAAGCTATATTTTTTGATTAAATAATAAGTGGTTAGATGAAAGATAAGTAACTTATCCTAATAAAAGGGGTGATCGATGATGGTTTATCAATATCAAATAAGAGAACTTAATGGTGACACGTTAACACCAATTGCTGTGTTTAATCGACTTCAAGGTAAGCGGAAATTTATTCTGGAAAGTTCAAGTGGTCATGGTGAGAAAGGACGCTATTCATTTATCGGCGTCAATCCGTTTAAAGAGATTATCGCCTCACAACAGCGAGTCGAAATTCATACTGATCAAGACAACCACATTGAACAAGGCGATCCACTGGAAATTGTGAAAAAACATATTCCTCATGTTGACTTAGATTTACCGTTTGCTTTTTATGGTGGGGCAATTGGTTATATCGGCTATGACAGCATCCGTCAATATGAAGATATAGGAGGACGACTTGATGATGAGATTGAGATGCCGGATGTTCATCTGATGTTCTACCAAGAAGTGGTCATTTTTGATCATCAACAACAATCAGTCACTGTCGTTGCTGTTGATATGACGCAAACAAGAACGAAACAAGATTTGAATGCTAAATTGGATCAATTGACAGAACAAATTTTGACCAATCAAGTGAAACAAGGAAACGAAAAATTCGCCTTAACATTTACCCCTTCAATTGATGAGCGTACCTTCATTGAAATGGTAGAAACGGCAAAACGACATATTATTGATGGCGACGTTTTTCAAGTTGTTTTGTCACAACGAATGAAGGCTTCATTCACTGTTGATCCGTTTACGTTCTATCGTAGATTGCGACTAGCCAATCCATCGCCATATATGTTCTATATCGATTTTGAAAATTATATCGTTTTAGGTGCGTCTCCAGAAAGTCTCATTAAAATTAAAGGCGATGAGGTAGTCACTAATCCAATCGCAGGTACACGTCCTAGAGGGAGAACGGAAGCAGAAGATCTTGATCTAGCTGAACAGTTACTGGCTGACCAAAAAGAACGAGCAGAGCATAAGATGCTTGTTGATCTGAGCCGAAATGACTTGGGAAGGGTTTGCCAAGTACACACGATAGAAGTCGCTAAATATATGGAGATTGAACGTTATCAACATGTTATGCACATTGTTTCAGAGGTAACAGGGAAGTTGGCGAAAAATATGACTGGATTGGATGCATTAATCGCAACATTACCGGCAGGAACCGTCTCTGGTGCACCTAAAATACGTGCGATGCAAATCATTAATGCACTTGAGTCCAAAAAAAGAGGCGTCTATGCTGGATCAGTTGGTTATATTAACCTAAATGGCGACTTAGATTTAGCTTTAGCGATTCGAACAATGGTTGTAAAAGGTCAAACAGCCTATGTTCAAGCGGGAGCAGGTATTGTATATGATTCAGATCCAGTTAGTGAATATCAGGAAACATTAAATAAAGCCAAATCGTTATTGGAGGTAGCGAACCGATGATTTTATTAATTGATAATTATGATTCATTTACCTATAACTTGTATCAATACATTAGTGAGTTGGGCGAACAGGTCAAAGTCGTACGCAATGATCAAATCACTTTAACAGAAATAGAGTCATTATCACCTGAAGCAATTGTTTTATCTCCGGGTCCAGGTGCACCAAAAGAAGCGGGCATATGCATTGATGTTGTCAAAGCCTTTGAACAAAAGATTCCTATTTTAGGGATTTGTCTGGGGCATCAAGCGATAGGTGAAGCCTATGGAGCAACCGTGAGCCATGCCAAATTCGTGAAGCATGGTAAAACATCGCAAATCAAGCATCATCATGATCATATTTTTCAAGATTTAAATGATACGATTGAGGTGATGCGTTATCACTCCTTAGTCATCTTAAAAGAGACCTTACCGCCTTGTTTGACGGTTACGGCGATGTCGTTGGAAGACCAGGAAATAATGGCGGTGAAGCATAACGATTTCCCGATTTACGGTATGCAATTTCATCCTGAATCGATTGGTACAACAGATGGAAAGAAGTTATTAGCGAATTTTTTAACCACAATTAGAGAGGAAGATAAAGGTGAAAAGCTTCTTAGAGAAAGTCACTGATAAGCAGGACTTGTTGATTGCGGAGATGGAGCAGGCGAGCCGTTTACTCTTTGATCCGAACACATCAGAGGCTGCAATTGGAGGGTTTTTAGTCGCGCTAAAGGTCAAAGGGGAATCAGTAAGTGAAATAACCGGGTTAGTTAATGTGATACGAGAGAAGGCTTTACCCTTACCAACAGAGATAGCTGGTGCGATGGATAACTGTGGTACAGGTGGTGACGGTTCGCAAAGCTTTAATATTAGTACAACGAGTGCATTTGTTTTAGCAGGTGCCGGTATTAAAGTGGCTAAGCATGGGAATCGTAGTATTTCGAGTCAAACAGGTAGTGCAGATGTTTTAGAAGCATTAGGTGTTGAACTGAGCTCAACACCCGAACAGATGACAGAGCTGTTAAAAGATAACGGCATTGCCTTTCTATTTGCTCAGCATGTCCATCCAGAGATGAAACAAGTGATGCAAGTTAGACGTGGATTAGCGATACCTACGATTTTTAATTTGATTGGTCCGTTAACGAACCCTGTTGAATTAACGACACAGTTGTTAGGGGTTTATCGCCGTGATTTATTAGAACAAGTCGCTAATGTTCTTCATCAACTAGGGCGTAAGCGGGCGCTTGTTATAAATGGAGCAGGTTACATGGATGAGGCGTCGCTTGCGGGTGAGAACCACTGTGTTTTACTTGATCGAGGAGAAATGATGCAATTTACCATTACACCAGAGGAAGTCGGCTTGCCAACGGTAAATAATGAGCAGATTCGTGGGGGAACAGCGCAAGAAAATGCAGAGATATTACGTGCTGTATTAGAAGGTAAGCAAGGCCCACATCGTGATACGGTATTGCTAAATGCTGGGCTTGGCATTTTTGCAAATGGGAAGGCAGATACGGTTCAGCAAGGTGTTCAATTGGCCCGAGAAAGCATTGATTCAAAAGCAGCGTTAGCCAAGCTGGATTTCCTCATTCATTACAGTAAGAGCCAACAAGGGGTGAAGAAATGACGGTTTTAGGAGATATCTTAGTGGAGAAAATGGAGGAAGTGGAACGTTTAAAAGCAGCTAATAAGTATGCTGAACGCAAACGTATCCAGCCAATCCGCTCGTTTTATCAGCATTGTCAAAAAAGTGATGGATTAAATATCATTGCTGAATTTAAACGTGCATCACCATCGAAAGGTTTGATCAATCCCAATTTAGACCCTGCTAAACAGGCCAAAGCTTATCAAGCTGCTGGCGCTTCAATGATTTCGGTATTAACGGATCAACCCTTTTTCCAGGGGACAATGGCTGACTTACAGGCTGTACGCCAAGTGGTTGAATTGCCAATTTTAAATAAAGATTTCATTATTGATCCCGTTCAAATCGATCGTGCTTATGTCAGCGGGGCGGATGTGATCTTGTTAATTGTAGCAGCTTTATCTGAGGAAAAACTGGCGTTCCTGTTTCAATATGCGACTGATTTGGGATTAGAAGTACTCGTTGAAGTTCATAATCAAGTTGAAATGAATGTAGCTCAACGTTTAGGATCGACGTTAATCGGTGTGAATAATCGGAATCTTAAGACTTTTGAAGTTGACCTGGCGATTACCGAACAGTTAGCACCATCGATTGATCCAGCCAAACAAGTGTTAATTAGTGAAAGCGGCATGAGAACATCGGATGACGTTGCTCGAGTGAAAGCGGCAGGAGCAAACGCCATTTTAGTTGGGGAAACGATGATGAAGTCGGAAGACGTGAAGCAAACGTTTAATGATTTTATTAATGTGGGTGAAGACCATGTTGGTTAAAATTTGTGGCGTTCAGTCTCAAGCAACTGCAAGGGTAGTAGCTGATGCTGGAGCAGATTTGATTGGTTTTATTTTTGCGAAAAGCAAGCGACAGCTAACGATTGAAGCGGCACAAGCCATTTGTATGGGGTTGCCTTCGTCTCTAAAGTCAGTAGGTGTTTTTGTTAATAAACCCATTGAAGAAGTTAATCAGATCGCTGATCAAGTGGGGCTCGACTATGTGCAATTACACGGCAATGAGTCACTATCCGCGTGTCGAGCGAGTCGCTATCCCGTTATTAAGTCGATTTCCATTCAAACATCCAGTGATGTTGACCGTGTGGGTCACTATATTAATGACGTTGACTATGTCTTGCTTGACGGTGCTGTGGCAGGAAGTGGCCATGTATTTGATTGGAACTTAATTGATTCATTTAAGCGAAGTCGGGAAAAGCTGATCTTGGCTGGTGGATTAACCCTAACCAATGTTCAACAAGCGATCGAACACATACAGCCAGCTGGTGTTGATGTCTCAAGTGGTGTGGAGATCAATGGTGTAAAAGATGATAAAAAAATCATTCAATTTATAAAAAATGCAAAGGAAGGCTAGGTGAAAGCATATGTCAGCTTATCAACAACCAAACGAAACCGGACATTTTGGTTCTTTCGGCGGACGCTTCGTTCCAGAAACATTAATGCCTGCAGTCATTGAGCTAGAACAAGCGTATAAGCAAGCCAGTGAAGATCCAGAATTTCAAAAGGAATTTAATTATTATTTGAAAAAGTATGTTGGGCGTGAAACGCCATTATATTTTGCAGAACGCTTAACAAAAGCTCTCGGTGGGGCAAAGATTTATTTAAAACGAGAAGACCTCAATCATACCGGAGCACATAAAATAAATAATGCCCTGGGGCAAGCGTTATTGACCGTAAGGATGGGCAAACAGAAAGTAGTCGCTGAAACAGGCGCTGGTCAACATGGTGTAGCCACAGCAACTGTATGTGCTTTGTTAGGACTTGAGTGCATCGTTTTTATGGGTGAAGAAGATATTCGTAGACAAAAGCTTAACGTTTTTCGAATGGAGTTGCTTGGTGCTAAAGTGGTTAGTGTTAGCCAAGGGAGTGGGACGTTAAAAGATGCGGTTAATGAAGCACTACGTTATTGGGTTGCCCATGTTGAAGATACCCACTATATTATAGGTTCTGTGGTCGGCCCACATCCGTTTCCAAAAATGGTCCGTGATTTTCAAAGTGTCATTGGCACAGAAACAAAGCAGCAGTTTGCCGAGGTTGAAGCTGGTCTGCCTGATGCTGTTGTTGCCTGTATTGGTGGCGGTAGCAATGCGATGGGGATGTTTTATCCATTTGTGAATGCCAGCACGGTTAAGCTGTATGGTGTTGAAGCAGGGGGATCAGGTATCGATACAGGGAAACATGCGGCCACCTTAACAGAAGGTAAGGTCGGCATTTTACACGGTACGATGACATATTTACTCCAAGATCAAGAGGGGCAAGTGGAAGAAGCACATTCTATTTCAGCAGGGCTCGATTATCCGGGGGTTGGACCGGAACATAGTCACTTTAAAGAGATTAAACGTGTTAACTACCATTCGATAACAGATAATGAGGCTCTAGAAGGGCTTAAGTTATTATCACGAGCAGAAGGGATTATCCCAGCGTTAGAAAGTGCCCATGCCATCGCTTATTTAGAAAAACTCGCACCAACGATGCCTGCCGATCAATCGATTGTGGTCTGTCTCTCTGGTCGTGGTGATAAAGATGTTGAAGCAGTCAAAGATGCGTTAGGAGGTGAGGGAAATGCCTAAAGCGAAGTTGGATCAAGCCTTTGAACAGACCCTTTCCAAAGGGGATAAAATTTTTGTACCTTACATTATGGCAGGTGATGGTGGGATTGACGCATTACCTGAACAGATAAAATTTTTGCAAGAGCAAGGGGCGACAGCTATTGAATTAGGCATACCTTTTTCTGATCCTGTTGCAGATGGACCGACGATACAAGCAGCTGGATTGCGAGCATTAGCCGAAGGTGTTAGCTTGCGGTCTGTGTTAGACAAACTTACAGAAACGAAACAAGACCGCTCAATTCCGATTGTATTAATGACGTACCTTAACCCGATCTATAGCTATGGGATTGAGGCATTTGCTCTATCTTGCCAACAAGCAGGTGTAGATGGCATCATTGTTCCTGATCTCCCATTAGAAGAGGAAGGTTTATTGACTCCATCCTTAGCAGATTACCAAATAGCACTCATCCGTCTAGCTGCTTTAACAAGTTCTAACCAACGATTAAAAAAAATTGCTACGCAAACAGAAGGGTTTCTCTATGCGGTCACGGTAACGGGTACAACAGGTGAACGCGCGGCTTTTGCTGATAAGGTCACGATATATTTGGAGCAATTAAAGACGATGACTGACAAACCTGTATTAGCGGGTTTCGGCGTTTCCAAGCCAGAACAGGTACGAGCATTAAGCAAATATTGTGATGGTGTGGTAGTAGGTAGTAAAATTGTCGCCAGCTTACATGAAAACAAACGCGCAGAAATTAAACCACTTATTCAAGCAACAAAAAACAGATCCGCAAACTAGGTGGATTGATTCATGCGTTCGCTCGAAAAGAGAGAGTTTCGCATGAAAGATCGAGCGAACGCACGAAAAGAGAAAAATTCGCATGAAAGATCGAGCGAACGCACGAAAAGAGAAAAATTCGCATGAAAGAGTCGCGAGTTCGCCCGAAAAAGCGAGAGTTTCGCATGAAAGTATCGAGCGAACGCAAGAAAAAAGAGAAATTCGCATGAAAGATCGAGCGAACGCACGAAAGAAGAGAGTTTCGCATGAAAGTATCGAGCGAACGCAAGAAAAAAGAGAAATTCGCATGAAAGATCGAGCGAACGCACGAAAAGAGAGAGTTTCGCATGAAAGATCGAGCGAACGCACGAAAGAAGAGAGTTTCGCACGAAAGATCGAGCGAACGCACGAAAAGAGAGGGTTTCGCATGAAAGTATCGAGCGAACGCACGAAAGAAGAGAGAAATTCGCATAAAAAAATCGTCACGCTTGATCAAAAATCAAGCGTGACGAAATATCTTTATTTTACCGCTTCTTTCACTTCTTGTTGCATCGCTTTAAGAGCGACTTCATTTAAATAGTTCACTGGCTTATTAAAGTGTGGTTGGAAGAAGAAGTCTGTTAATGCCAGTTGCTCAATTGTCATATCATTAGAGATCGCTACACTAACTGTATTGACAACTTGTGTAAGATCAGTATCAGAAATAACTTGCGCACCAACGACACGATGACTGTCTACTTCATATACTAACTTCAATTTAATAACATTGTTTTCTGGCATAAAGTCGGGACGATATGTTTCTTCTAAGTAAGCAGAACGCACCTTGATTTTATTGACTTCAGCTGCTGTTTCTGTCAAACCAGTTGATCCAATATAATGATCATAAATCTTCAAACCAGAAGTACCTTGTGTACCTGGATGTGGAAGCTTAGCCTCAACTAAATTTTGCGCGACGAGTGTTCCCATTCGGACCGCATTGGTTGCTAATGGAATGTACGCAGGCTGTTTTGTTGGTGTGTAAGGTACAGCACAGCAATCACCTGCTGCATATACGTCTTTTACACTTGTACGCATATACTCATCAACAACGATTGCTCCATTTGGAAGCATATCGACTTGCCCTTTGATTAAGTCTGTGTTTGGACGGAAGCCAATACACATCACAACGAGGTCTGCCTTTACTTCACTCTTATTGGTTATTACCTTTTCAACTTTACCATTACCTTCAAAGCCCGAAACCATTTCATTTAAAAGTAAGCTAACGCCTTTTTCACGGAATGAAGCTTCAACAGGATCAGTAAAGGTTTTATCTAAATAGCGGTTAAGGATACGTGATTCAGCATCGATTAATGTTACATTTTTACCGTTTTCTTCAAATGCTTCAACAAGTTCAACACCGATATACCCCCCACCGACAACAGTGACGTTATTAACATGCTCTGATCGACGAATAATATCTTTCGCGTGATCATAGTTTTTACATAGTACAACGTTCTCTAAGTCAGATCCAGGAATTGGCGGTGTAATTGGCCAAGATCCAGTGGTAATAATCAACTTATCATAGTCATAGTTCGTTGATTCGCCAGTATTCAAATCTTTTGCTGCTAATTGTTTTTTGTCAATGTCAACATTAAGTACTTCATGTTGCATATGCATTTTAATGCCTTGTTCTTCAAAACCTTCAACTGATGCGTAAAAAAGTGACTCTGCCTTTTCGACAACACCACCTACATAGAGTGCAATACCGCAAGACAAGAATGAGACCGTATCATTACGTTCAAATACTTCAATCTCAGCGTCAGGGTATAATGCAAGCGTGTTTTTAATGGCTGCTGTTCCTGCGTGTGTACATCCAATTACAGCTACTTTCATGTTTGTCATCCTCCGTTTTTAGGTTCATTATTTCACAACTTTAAATAAACATACCTTCAAATATGTTGTAAAACTTATTATACTCTTAAGTCTGCTAAGTATCAAGGGAATTGTATAATATTTCACAAACTTTTTTGGATAGTATTGTCATATCAATATTTTACTGCATTTTCATTATAAAATTCACAAAGTTGTCACATCAATAAAAGAAAATTTTAAAGTAAATAATGTATTTAAAGAAGTGTTTTTTTAAAAAAAATAGACAAAGGGAAAGGTCCCTCTGTCTATTGATAACAGCTATCAATTTCAGCTTGTAACGCTCTGTCGCTTACATACTCATCGTAACTTATTTCTTTATCAATCAACCCTTTTGGTGTGATCTCAATCAAGCGATTCGCTATACTATTAATAAATTGATGATCATGCGAAGTAAACAAGATAGCTCCATTAAATTGAATTAAACCATTATTGACTGATGTAATCGATTCAAGATCTAAGTGGTTCGTAGGCTCATCCAAGATGAGTACATTGGCACTTGATAACATCATTTTTGAAAGCATACAACGGACCTTCTCGCCCCCAGATAATACTTTTGCTTTCTTTAAAGCTTCTTCTCCAGAAAACAACATGCGACCTAGAAAACCACGCAAGAACGTTTCTGTTTGGTCTTCAGGAGAGTATTGACGGAGCCATTCGACCAATGTTAATTCATTATTCTCGAAAAACTTACTATTATCTTTCGGGAAGTAAGCCTGAGATGTGGTGACGCCCCACGAGTAGCTACCTTCATCAGGTTCAATCTCGCCCATTAATATATCAAATAATGTCGTTTTCGCTAATTCATCTCGTCCAACAAAAGCAACTTTATTATCACGATTTAAGGTGAAACTTACATTATCAAGGACTTTAACGCCATCAATCGTTTTACTTATTCCTTCAACACGTAATAAGTCATTACCTATTTCTCGCTCTGGTTTAAATGCTACATAAGGATAACGACGTGAAGACGGCTTAATATCTTCAATAGTGATATTATCGAGCATTTTCTTACGTGAAGTCGCTTGACGTGATTTAGAAGCATTGGCACTAAATCGGGCAATAAAGTTCTGTAATTCTTTAACTTTCTCTTCTTTTTTCTTGTTTTGGTCTTGAGCCATTTTTAATGCAAGCTGGCTTGACTCATACCAAAAATCATAATTACCAACGTAAAGTTCAATTTTTCCATAGTCGACATCAGCAATATGTGTACAAACCTTATTTAAGAAATGTCGATCATGGGACACAACGATAACCGTGTTGTCAAAATTGATTAAAAATTCCTCTAACCATTGAATGGCTTGGATATCTAAATGGTTCGTTGGCTCATCAAGTAATAAAATATCTGGTGACCCAAATAAAGCTTGTGCAAGCAATACTTTCACCTTATCTGAACCACTAAGATCAGCCATTTTTTTATCATGGACATCTTCTGCCACACCTAATCCTTTTAAAAGAATGGCAGCATCTGATTCTGCTTCCCAACCATTTAATTCTGCGAATTCACCTTCTAATTCGGCTGCTTTCATGCCATCTTCTTCACTAAAATCAGCTTTAGCATAAACGGCGTCCTTCTCTTTCATAACTTGGTAAAGGCGTTCGTGACCCAGAATCACAGTCTCGAGTACCTGGTAGTCCTCATAAGCAAAATGGTCTTGTTTTAAAACCGCTAATCGTTCGTCCTTGCCAAGAGAAACATGGCCAGATTGTGGGTCAATTTCTCCGGATAATACCTTAAGGAATGTTGATTTACCAGCGCCGTTCGCTCCGATTAAACCATAACAATTCCCCGGTGTGAATTTAATATTAACATCTTCAAACAGCTTTTTATCGCCAAAACGCAAACTTACATTTGTCACTTGTAACATACTTGATTGTTCCTCCATCAAAATAGACATAATTAAAGCCTAGCTTAAGCTAAAAATGTAATGAAGTCAATTGATGTTAAAAAATAATTATCTAATCATTACATTTCCCTTCTATAATAACTGTCAATAAAATGCTTCACTTGTTCGAGATCCACCAAATAGAAATAAATATCAAGTATTTAAGTTTTTTAAAAAAAGAACGATATAGAGAGGAGATAGAAATAGATGGAGTAAACATTTTTATTAATAATGACTTCCCATATTTTATTGTGTAAGATAAGGGATAAGAGGTGATATGATGTCAGAAGGTATTGGTCACAAAATTAAGTATTTCCGCACAAAAGCCAATATGACTCAAGAGGAGCTCGCTAAAGGTATTGTTTCGGTATCTTATTTATCAAAAATAGAGCGTAATAGTGCTGATCCTAATCCAGATGCGATAGAAAAGATATGTCAACGCTTGGAAATTCAACCCGAACGGGTACTTGATCATAATATAAATAACCTTGTTTATCAATGGTTTAATCAACTATTAGACGAAAACATAATAAGGGCGCATGAAACCTATCAACGGATTGAAGAAGAAATAGAGAAGGTAATTGATGCTGATTTGTATTGGTTAGTCGAACTGCATACATTATTTTATTTTATTTTAACGAATCAACTTAATTACGCAAAACGGAAATATGCTTTTCTTGAACAAGATAGGAGTCATTTCAATGAAATTGAACATTACTATTGGTTGAAATTTTCAGGCTATTACAACTATTCAAACTTGGCTTATGAAGACGCCTTTCAATTCTATTTGCGAGCGGAGAAAATGATGCCTGAAGAGCTCGTTAATAATCAACAAGAAAAACATGATCTCTATTTCCAAATTTCATGTACAGCGACTCGACTCTATTACACTTATCATAGTACAGTTTATGTAAAACGCGCCTTAGATTATTATCGGAACACGTACCAATTAAAGCGTTGTGCTGAATCTCATATTATACTTGGCGTCGCTTATAAAAGGATGAACGAGGTTAATGAAGCATTGACAAATTTCGAGTTAGCATGCAAGATTGCTACAGAACTAAAAGAGCATGATGTGTTAGTCAGATGTAACCAGGCGATGGGTGAGCTTTACAGTGATATGCAGCTAACAGATCAAGCCATCCACTATTATAAGCACTGTTATGAATTGTCAAAGCATTCTTTTACTGAAGCAGAGTTAAATGCGATTAGCGGCCTTTTTAAAGCGTATTATAACTGTGGGGATATTGAGCAAGCAAAACAATGGCATAAGGTTGCTAGAGAACTAGTAAACCATGAATTAACGATTTCCCAACCATTAAACTATGAAATTAGTATTTATTACTACTTGATTTATGGTTTTGATCAAGGTTTTGAAGTGTTAATGGAGAAAGAAATTTTACCGTTTTTCAAAAAAAGAAAACTGTATTTAAGCTATGCTTACTATTTGCAAATGACAGGCGATTATTATTATCAAATAAGAAAATATAAGGTATCTGCTAATTATTATCGAGAGGCTAACGAAGCATTGAATCAATTGCGGATACGGGATAATAATTAGTCGTTAATATTAGAATGCCTATATATTTTAGCTAAAAGAAGTGAATAATATCGTTTCTACATTGAAACAGGCAATGAAATTCTGTTTTCTTACGCTTTTTTTGAATTAAGGAAATTAAAAAGGAATAAATAATTGTAAGCTTTTCCATAACGTATCGCAGATAATCGACCGTAAAACACTCACCTCAAAATAGAGAGTAGAGCAAATCAATTGAGGTGGGTGATAACGGGCGCTATTGTCCGGATTCACTCAACGAACCTGCAATCAGTGGGAGACGAACGAAAATAAGATTCGTTTTATATAAAGTCATTTTTTCAAAAGATAAAGATTAGGAAGGGGCAAGGTTTTGTTTAAATATTTTCAAGAGAAATTTTTTTATGGCTGGATGATGGTTGCAGTAGCAGCTCTAGGTGTTTTCTTTTCTGGTCCTGGTCAAACGTACTCAAATTCAACATTTATTGATCAATTTATCAATGATTTTGGTTGGTCACGGACACAAATTTCTGGTGTTTATTCAATCGCGACCTTTTGTGCGGGTATGATTATGATTGTCGTTGGACGATTTATTGATCGCTTTGGTCAGCGAATTATGATGGTTACCATTGGTGTTTTATTTGCGTGTGCGTTATTTTTTAATAGTACCGTTAATTCGATTGGTATGTTAGCTGTTGGTTTTTTCCTTATTCGGTTACTTGGTCAAGGAAGCATGACGCTCATTCCCAACACTTTAGTGGCACAGTGGTTTATTAAAAAGAGGGGGGTAGCGTTTAGTTTGATGTCATTAGGGACATTTATTAGTTCGGCACTATTCCCGGTTGTTAACACGTGGTTAATTGGAACGTGGAGTTGGCAATTTGCATGGCGTTTCTGGGGTGTAGCTTTACTGATTATTTTTGTTCCTGTAGCTTGGTTTTTTGTACGCAATAAACCAGAAGATATTGGTTTGGAACCAGATGGAAAAATAAAAAATATAACGAACAAGATCGATTTTGCTTCGGTAACGGTAGATCCGATAGAGGCAGATTGGACGTTAAAGGAAGCGATGAGGACACGTGCTTTTTGGTTGATTTTAGTTTGTATTGGTATTCCATCCATGATTAACACCGGAATTACCTTTCATATTTTCTCAATTTTTAATAGCAATGGTTTATCAGCAGAAATGGCAGCAACGATTTTAAGTATGATGGCGCTTGTTGGCATTCCAATGTCTTTTGTCTCGGGATATGTTTTAGATAAAATACCAAGTCACTATGCCTTAGTAGGCATTTTTATTATTGAAATTTTTCTATTAATATTATTAACCATGCTGGTATCAAGCGTATTAGCTTTTGTTTTTGGTCTGTTTTGGGGTGTTGCTAATGGGCTTGAACGTATTGGATTAAAAGCAATTTGGCCTAATTTTTTTGGGCGTCGTTATATCGGTTCAATTAATGGTGTAGCTGCAATGATGATGGTTATTGGTTCTTCACTAGGACCACTGCCTTTTGGGAGTGGATTTGATTTATTCGGAAGTTATCATCCTGTACTGCTTACGATGCTTGTTTTTCCCCTGATTGGATTGTTTAGTGCTCTATTCGTTAAAAAACCATCGAAGTTAATCAACACATAGGAATGAAGGAAAAAGTCGGCAAATGTTTAATCTGTTTCTTTGCTGGGTATAGTAATCATTAGATCATTTTCTTATAAAAATTTTTATCGCAGATAACCGTCCGTAAAACACCCTTCTCAAATAGAGAATAGAGGTCAATCGATTGAAGTAGGTGATAACGGACGCTCATGTCTTGATTCACTCAACGAACTTGCAATCAGTGGGCAGGTAAGATCGTAGACTAGACCCGCCACGTCCTGTAGCCCTCCGCCCATTGATTGAAGGTTCATTTTATAAGGATCTATTATTATCTAGTATATACAAGGAGGAGATACTTATGGCAAGAGATTTTTACCAAGCAATCGAGCATCGTCGTTCAATTTACGTTATAAGTGATGAGAAAGTTGTTGATGAGGAACGGGTTGAAGAAGTTATTCAGTTTGCAGTTAAACACACCCCTTATGCATTTAATGCAACGAGTGGACGAGTTGTGGTTTTATTTAATGAAGAGCATAAAGCGCTGTGGGATATGACAAAAGAAGAATTGCGTAAGATCGTTCCTGCTGAAAACTTTCCAGACACGGATGCGCGTATTGATAGCTTTAAAGCAGGCTATGGTACGGTGCTGTTTTTTGAAGACCAAGATATGGTGAAAGATTTGCAGGAACAAATGGCATTGTACAAAGATAATTTCCCAATTTGGTCAGATCAAGCGTCAGGTATGCTGCAACATGTGGTGTGGACAGCTCTAGAAAATGAAGGGTTAGGTGCTTCTTTACAACACTATAATCCGTTAATTGACGATCAAGTCAAACAACGTTGGCAGTTACCAGATAGTTGGTTACTTCGCGCGCAAATGCCGTTTGGTAAACCAGAGATTGAGCCGGGAGAAAAGCAGTTCCAACCACTAGAAGAGCGTATTAAAGTATATAAATAAACAGAAAAAGGATGTGCGCTTGAAGCACATCCTTTTTAATTGAAATCGTATAAAGGGATTACCTCTAGCAACAACCAGAAAACTGAAAGACTAATTCACCCAATTGGGTACATTGAGTTGACAAAGTATCTCCAACTCTTGCTCCCGTTGATCGACATATGAACTGACCTGCCTCAAATCTTGATCAACGATCCCAGGATGTGTAATTACTTCAATTGAATCCGCCTTTACTTTCTTTAGTTGTTGAAACACGTCTAAGTCGTGGTTGTTATTATTGAAACGTGCCCACAGTTTATCTGTATAAAGCAAGTCTTTTTCATCTTTCAGTGTATGAGTATATCTTAACGGTACATGGTATTCCTTTGCGAGTGTAATGATTAAACCTTTTAATGCCGTCCATCCGTGAACATGGTGGTGACTATCGATATGATTAAGCGTTAAACCAGCTGAGAGGAAGGCCTCGATTTGTGTCCGCCACTCTTGCTCAATTTGGACAATTTCACACGGACTTAATTGCTCTATGTCTTTAGTGAATTTAAAGTCACCATTGGCATTAACAAGCTCAGGAACATCATTGCACAAAGGTTTTCCATAGGTAAGGACAAGGTGAATACCAATGGGCAAAGAAGGGGTTTGTTTAGCCATCGCAATGGCATAGTCAGCCGCTTTCCCGTTCATCATTAAGGTGGTACTATTGATCACCCCGTTTAAATGTGCTTTGATAATCCCTTCAGTCACCCCTTTTGTTAAACCAAAATCGTCAGCGTTAAATATGACTTTCATTTCTGATATTCCCCAATCGTCTATTAATGTTGTTACAGCTAGTTTAGCATATGTATTGGTATAAAGGGAGGAGGATGAATAGGCTTAGATAAAAGATATATTTATCACGGATAACTGTCTGTAAAACGCCCCCTGATTGAAGGTTCACTTTATGTTAAGCAATTGCATAACGACGGAGATTTCACCAATATATTTTTAGTTTGATAAAAAAGTGTTAAAAACAGAAAATAATTTATAATTATAGAAAAAAGCACTTCTAAATTATATAAAAATGTTATTATAATTACATAAGTAAATAAAAATTTGTAATATATTTGCAAATTTTTATATGTTTAATAGTTATCGTGGACGCTTAAATATAAAATGAAAAAAGCGAGGATAGAGGTATCAGTAAAACGGTTGCATTTAGTTCAACAAAAAAAGGTTAACTGTCATTAAAGAAATGTTTTACATCCTAAACATAAATTACATTTGAGCAGATTTATAATTAAGAACGAAAATAGTAGATTGATCTTATAAGAATAATTATAAATTTATCATATATATTGCTAACTTTTAGTGATGATGACGACAATATGGAAGAAGCTATTTAATTAATGAAAAATAGGAGTGGTTGTTATGAAGAAAATGATGGTTTATTTAATACCCATACTATTATTTATTATTTTGACTATTTGTCGAAATGCTTTTAATTTAAATGCAACTGTATATAATGTATTGGTGTTATTTATTGTACTATTAATACCTATTCTTAGGTTAATGTTTTCAAAAACAAACTAGATTTTAAATTTTTTGATATTGAATTATTATAACAAAAAATGTTAATTTTCATCTAATTATAACTTTTTTTAAAATTAACGTTAAATGTTTAAAACTATTTGTTATAAATTAGAAACGGAAGAAGACATGAAAAATAATTTATTTTTTGAGTGCTGATCGTTTTCATTCCTTATTTTTGCTCAGAAATTAACTAAGCACTTATAACGCGTCACTTACTTACACAAAAGCAAATGGCTTGATGTTCATTAAGTGAAGCGCTAATGTAACGCACTGTTATTGTCGTGTAGTAGGCGCTTTGAATAGGTTGCATGATAGCTTTTGCACTACGCTATCTGATAACTTGTTTTCCTAATGTTTTTTTTATATTGTAGCACCTTTATCACAGATAACCGTCAGTAAAACCCCCGCCTCAAAATAGAGCAGCCCAGCCATCATCTATTTAGGCGGGAGGTAACGGACGCTCATGTCCTGATTCACGCAACGAACCATCAGTGGGCAGGTAAGATCGTAGACTAAGACCGCCATGTCTTTAGAAGGATTACAGACTAAGACCGCCACGTCCTGTGGCCCACGTCTGCTGACCTACGTCCTGTAGCCCTCCGCCCGCTGATTGAAGGTTCGTTTTATACAATAGAAATAACAGAAGGAGGGGATGTTTGTTCCCTCCCTTAAAGATTGATTAAAGCACATTTGTCAATAGTTGCTTCATTTGTTTAGGTGACCTTAACCGATAAACCTTTTTATCGGGCCCGATTTTTTTGAGCATGGCCTCGGTCTTTGGGAGTTTGTCACGCCTAAATCTTAAAACGAACAGGAAAAATGCCCAATCTAATTTTTCTGGACACCCTTCAGCCATATCTGGTCTTGTCTTCTTGCGATACTTCAATCGTCTTTTCGTAATTCCTACTAAGCAACGCCAAGTTGGATAATCCAAAAAAATCACTGTATCGCATGCTGCTATGCGGATATCAAGCGTGGCGCTGTAATTGCCATCAACAATCCAACGATCAGCAGATAAGATCTTTTCTTGGCGTTGTTGAAATACCGTATCATCAATCGCTTGCCAACCCGCTTGCCAATACAAGTTATCGAGATGGTGGATGGGGATGTTGAATTTTTCGCTTAATTTTCGTGATAAGGTCGATTTTCCTGCACCTGGGGATCCAATAATGATAATTTTGTTCAAAAAATCGCCTCCTCTGATCAGTTAAATTAGATTTGCGTCTTCTTGATACCATTGCTGAAGTTGCTTGGTGATTACTCCTCGTTTACCATTAGCGATGGTTTGATCGTCAACTTTGACAACCGGAAGGACTTCGATACCACTACTGGTCATAAATACTTCATCTGCATTTAACAAATCCGCTACGGTATAGTAAGCTTCGATTACAGAAATATCGTTTGCTCTAGCGAGATCAATTAATCGATTTCTGACACAACCGTGGAGAATTCGTTCAGTTGCAGGGTGGGTAATGATGACATTGTCTTTAACAATAAAGACATTGGCTGCCGTTGATTCTGTTACGATATCGTCTCGATGCAAAATCGCATCAAAACTGCCGTGCTCATGAGCTGTTTGTTTCGCCAAAACGTTGGGAAGTAAGTTTAAGCTTTTAATGTAACAATAATGCCAACGGATGTCATCGTGTGTGACCACGCTCACGCCACTCTCTAGCTGTGAAATGGGGCGAGCGAGTGTGTCAGTGTATGCATAGAAATTTGGCGCGCAGTCTGGAAACAGATGAAGCCGTTTAGCTGATCCACGACTGATCTGTAAATAGATTAAGCCATCTTTAGTAAGCTTGTTGCGTTCAACGAGTTCAATTAACTGGTTATGTAAGTCGTCTTTTTCAAATGGAATACTTAGTTTGATCGCTTGGGCAGATCGGTATAGACGATCAAGGTGTGCCTCCATTAAGTATGCCTGTCCTTGATACATACGAATGACTTCATAGATCCCATCACCAAACTGCAGGGCGCGTTCTTGGTATGGATAAACAACAGCTGATGCTTCGCTAAAGCCTTGATTTGTTAACACAATAGTCATCTTTAAACACCCCTTATCATAAAAGTGAATATATCTGTCTATTATAGCAGGTTTACACGGACAGATCGTAATGATATGATGAAATATATAGTAAAATTAGGAAAAAATGATCGTTATATAAACGAGTAGGGGGAGGACTACTATGTTAATTGGATTAGTGATCAGTTATTCAATCGTTTTAATGTTAGTCATATACTTTATTTCTAAGCAGATTCAGCAACGCTTCGGCTTACAAAAACGAAAGTGGTTTGGTTTCAACTATATTAATCAAAAACATAATTTCATTGATGTAGTGGCTCGGATTTTTATAGGTATCGCCTTAATGTTTATGCTTATTTTAAGTTTAGAGGGACCACCATACACGACAGCACTTCTTATGGCAGTTGTTTATCCAATTGTACTAGCTAGTGTCGAATGCATTCGTGCGTGGTTTGAATGGTATCGTTCAGACCAACCACAACAAGCTTATATTACTTGTATAAATATAGCAGGTGGATATATTTTTGCACTGTTAAATTATGTAACGTTATTAATTTTAGCTTAAAAATGAATTCTTTTATAATCGCAACTAAATTATGTTAAGCTATAAGCAGTGTAAAAGAGGAAGGAATGAAACAATCATAATGAGTAAAACGGTTGTTCTTGCAGAAAAACCATCAGTTGGTCGTGATATTGCTCGCGTTTTAAATTGCACGAAAAAGCAAAATGGTTTTTTTGAAGGACAGAAATATATTGTCACTTGGGCACTGGGGCATCTGGTTACATTAGCCGATCCAGAAGCTTATGATCAAAAGTACAAAACGTGGAAACTGGAAGACTTACCAATGTTGCCAGAACGACTCAAGCTAGTTGTGATGCGTCAAACTAATAAGCAATTTCAAGTAGTGAAATCACAACTGATTCGTAAAGATGTTAGTGAGATCGTGATTGCAACGGATGCTGGTCGTGAAGGCGAACTCGTTGCGCGTTGGATAATTGAAAAGGCACGTATTAATAAATCGATTAAACGTCTATGGATTTCATCGGTGACCGATAAAGCGATTCGTGATGGGTTCAAAAATTTAAAACCTGGAAAAGCTTATACCCATTTATATATGGCTGCTGCTGCAAGATCTGAAGCGGACTGGTATGTGGGTTTAAATGCAACGCGTGCCCTAACAACAAAGCATAATGCACAGCTTTCAAGTGGTCGAGTTCAGACACCGACATTGGCCATGATCGCGAAACGCGAAAAAGAGATTAACGAATTTAAATCGCAGCCTTATTATGGGATTAAAGCACAAACCGATTCTGGTTTAAGTTTTAATTGGCAAGATGCTAATCAAAATAGTCGTCTATTTAATGAAAATAAAGCAGATCAATTGCTTCAGCGTCTTAAAGGTAAAAAAGCAAAAGTGACTGCGGTCAAGCAAACAGAAAAGAAAAGTTACGCCCCACCGTTATATGATTTGTCAGCTTTACAGCAAGAAGCAAATAAAGCATTTGGTTTCTCCGGTAAACAGACTTTATCAATCATGCAAAAGCTTTATGAACAACACAAAATATTAACGTATCCAAGAACCGATTCACGTCATTTATCTTCTGATATTGTCTCAACCTTAAAAGACCGGGTCGATGCATGTGGTGTTGATCAATACGCAAAAGCGGCTCGTACAATTTTAAATCAAGGTATTCAAGCGAATAAATCATTTGTTGATGATAAAAAGGTTTCTGATCATCATGCGATCATCCCAACTGAACAGTCAGTTAATCTAGCTGATCTGGATGATAAAGAACGAAAAATTTATGATCTTGTCGTTAAACGATTCCTTGCTGTTTTGTCTAAGCCTTACCTCTATCAACAAACGACGTTTATCGCTGAGATTGATGGAGAAACGTTCCAACTAAGTGGCAAACAGGTGAAAGCACTTGGTTGGAAAGCGCTTTATCAAGATCTAGGTGACCAAGAATCACTACCTGTTTTAAAAGAAGGTCAACAGTTAGACGTTACGGTGAAACGAACCAAAGGTGAAACCACACCTCCTGAGCGATTTACAGAAGGAACTTTACTCCAAGCGATGGAGAATCCGGTTAAATTTATGGAGATGGATGATAAAAAATTAGCACGTACTTTGAATGAAACAGGGGGTCTCGGTACGGTAGCTACCCGTGCTGACATCATCGATAAATTATATAATACTCATTATATTGAAGCCCGTGGTAAGTACATTTATACGACGTCTAAAGGACGCCAATTGCTTGAACTGGTTCCATCTGATTTAAGCTCGCCTGTCTTAACAGCAGAATGGGAACAGAAGTTGACTGCCATTGCCAATGGAAAGTTGCAAAAGGATACGTTTATTAATGAAATGAAGCAATATGCCAGCTCGGTTGTTCGTGAAATAAAAAATAGTGAGACATCGTTTAAACATGATAATGTTACTGGAACGAAATGCCCGAATTGTGGTAAGTTGATGCTTGAAGTAAATGGCAAGAAAGGCCGAATGTTAGTCTGCCAGGATCGTCAATGTGGTGAAAAGAAACAGATTGCACGTCAAACGAATGCACGTTGCCCACAATGCCATAAAAAAATGGAGATGCGTGGTACGGGAGAAGCGCAAACCTTTTCCTGTCGTTGTGGATATCGTGAGAAGTTATCTGCTTTCCAGAAAAGAAAAGAGCAAAATAAGACAGGTAAAGCCTCAAAACGTGATGTGAACAAATATATGAAGAAAAATAATGATCAATTTACCAATTCAGCGCTCGCAGATGCGCTATCGAAACTGAAGGAATAAAACGAACAGGGAATGAACCATCGGCCGATGATTCATTCCCTGTTTTAATAGTTTAGAAAAGTTAAAGAAGTTTCACTTCATTTCTAGGTACAGCGTCGTATTTTTTAGAAATTTGTTACTATTCAGCCTATATTTTGTTATACTATTTTTATTTCTATGAAACTTTACCTTTATAAACACAGTCTATTAATAAAGAGGGGAGGCAGTATATGAAGACAAAAACCGTGTACTTATTATTTTTAAGCACAGGTACACTATTGGCGAAAACGATTGATCTTTATACGAAACAATCCTTAAATCATGTATCCATTGCATTAGATCAAGATTTAAAGCTCGTCTATAGTTTTGGACGGAAACGACCACATAATCCATTTATCGGTGGCTTTATTCGCGAGAATTTGAGTTTGCCCTTTTTTAATCGTTCAATGTGTGCCATTTACCAGTTAAAAGTAACAGAAGAGGAATATGCTCAGCTTGTTGAACAAATTATGATTATGGAAAGCCATAAGCACTTATATCGTTATAATTTTTTAGGTTTATTTGGTGTCATGTTAAATAAAGAGTTTCATAGGGAAAATGCTTTTTTCTGTTCACAATTTGTTGCATCGATGTTGCAAGAATGTGGTATATATCATAGTGCCAAGCCACCGGGGTTAATTAGACCTCAAGATTTAAGGGATTGGCGAGAATTAACACCCTTTTATTACGGTAAATTAAAAGACTATCCATATCTCACTGTTCATGCCGAACAAGAGCAAAGAAAAAGCTGGAGAAGCTCATTCTTTAGGCTTAGCTAATATTAGCTAAGCCTTTTCTGTTGTTTGAAACTAAAAAATGCTAATAGAGAACTCGGAATTTAGAAAGCGAGGAGCGGAAACTTTAAAGTACTTATAAGTCAGTAAACGTTCTGGAAGACGCTCTTTTGTTCCGAGACATCTGTTGGTTCTTAAATGGCGTCCGTTTATCACAGATAATCGTCCGTAAAACCCCACTTATTGAAGGTTTGTTTTATAAATACGCCTCTAGTCTTAGTGAAAGATATAGCTAGAGTCTGTTACGCTTTCTCAGCTATCGAGTTAAACTTTAACTATCGAAAGGAGGGGAAGCGGATTGCGAACTTTACTATTTATAATTGTAGCAGGTATAGCAGGTATGGTCGTTTTAACCACAGTTGCCCCATTGATAGGATTGTTTTTAACATTAGCGCTTGGCTATTATGGTGTACGCCGGTTTCTATTAACTGATTCAGCATTTGGTAAGCTAGGTTGGGCAGTGGTGGTGCTAATTGCATTGTCAATGTCGATATCAAATACCCCGGCATTAGTGGGTATTGTGGCGGCTTTACTTTTGTATTATGCATACCGTGGCTATCGGAAGACACCTGAAGGGTATGAACAAGAAGATTGGATGATCGATTAAAAAAAGGAGTGGATAATTATGACAAATATTTTTACGCGAATAAAAGATACAGTAGTAGCTGATTTTCATCATTTACTTGATCAAAAAGAAGAGAAGCATCCGATGACACATTTAAACCAATACATTCGAAAATGTGAGGATGAGGTAAAAAAACTTAAACAATTAATTGAAAAACAGTACATGATTAAACAACAGTATCAAAAAGAATTAAATCAAGCCAAATTAATGTTAGACAAACGCAGCAAACAAGTCGTTTTGGCCGAGCAAACCGATGAGCACGAACTTTTAGAGGAAGCAAGAATAGAAATGAATCAATATCAAGCTCGGGTAGACCAATTAACAGAAATGAATGATTCGGCAACGACACAAATTGAAGAAATCGAGACTAAATACGGGGAGATGCAACAGCAATTAAAGAATTTATATGTTAAACGTCTAGAATTAAAAGGACGTGAAAATCTTGCCCGTGTCCATAAAGGAATTAATCAAGTGTTACAAGCAGATTATATTGATCGTAGCAGTAATAAATTTGCTGAGGCAGAGGATTATATTGAGCGTATGGAACAGCAAGTAAAAACGAACCACAGGTTGCATACTTTAGATGCGCGTTTTGCTGAATTAGAAAAAAAGCATTCTCTTTCAAAGTAAGATCGTGTACGCTATAGGTAGTTAAGTTGTTCACTTAACTACCTATTTTAATCAAAAAAGGGGTACGCCTATGTTTAACTCAATAGATAAAAAAATCGTACCATATTTGATTTTGGCTACGATCGCATTGTTTATTGTTGAATTTGTCTTTCTACGCTCTGATGCGTATTTTTGGTTGCTTATTTGGGGCATTGTCACCTATTTTGCTTGGCAATATTATTATCGCCAAGAGGGGCGTGTCTTGTTTTGGATTGGTATTGTTGCTCTTTCGATAACGATGCTGTCAACGCTTTTATTTCGTTTTATCTTAGCGTTAATTCTGGTTGTGATTGGCTTGTATTTTTATCAAATGAGGGAAGATAAAAAACAGGCATCACAGCTATTACAATTTGGTGAAGAACCGATTGAGGAGGAAGAGTTGCTTTTCTCCAACCGTTGGTTTGGTAAACAACAAACTGGAGCTAAGCCCTATCAATGGCAAGACATTAACAGTCAAACGCTTTTTGGCCAGACCACGATTAATCTAAATCAGACCGTCTTACCAAAGGGAGAGCCGACCGTGGTATTACGCCACTTAGTAGGAACAATAACGCTGATTATTCCTTATGATGTTGAGGTAAGTATTCACCACTCTGTCCTGGCAGGGTCAGTAGATATTTTTGGTTATGGAGATGACCGAATCGTTAATCGTACCGTTCATTATCGAACGAAAAATTATCAAACCGCTCCTCAACGCATCAAAATTTACACCTCAATGATAGCGGGTCAGATTGAGGTGAGACGCGGATGAGAAGCTCTTTATTTCCAATTTTAATGCGTAGCTTAATGATAACCAATCTATTGATTTTTTCTTTAACTATATTGCTTTTCAGTCAGATCGATCCGTTGCAATGGTCCATGCTTTGGACGATACGCCTTCAACAATTACCGTTGGGCTTCGTCTTGGTATTAACAAGTGTGATCATCGGAACGTTTAATGGTTTTATGATATTTTTCTTTCATAAAAGAGAACTAAAGGCGATTTATGATGCGCTTGTGCAGGTTGAATCAAAGTCAACCGATGAGAAGGTGCGTTACTATGGTCGATCAAAAGAAGCTTATCAATGCATTGCGCAAATTCGTCAAATACAACTGCATTTACAGTCGGCTCGGAATCGGATGCAAAAGGTAATCAGTGAACGCATCGAAGATCAGGAGCAACAAATAGAAGCACGTCTTACCCAGGAACGGAATCGGTTAGCACGTGAGCTTCATGATTCAGTCAGTCAAGAGTTATTTGCAGCTTCCATGCTTGTCTCAGCTGTTAACGAAATGTCGGAACAAAACAACGAGCAACTCAATCAACCTTTAGCACAGATTGAACGGATGATCCAACAAGCCCAACTGGAAATGCGGGCATTGTTGTTGCATTTACGACCGATCGCTTTAAAGGATCACAGCTTACAAGAGGGGATTAATCAACTGCTTACAGAGTTGGTATCAAAAGTACCAATTTCAATTGATTGGCGAACAGAGCCGATTACACTTAATCGAGCGGTTGAGGATCACTTATTCCGAATTTTACAGGAATCGCTCTCTAATGCTTTACGTCATGCAAAGGCGACGCAAATTGATGTACTCTTTATTAAACGCGACCACGTCGCCGTTTTATCGGTTGTCGATGATGGTGTCGGCTTTGATTGTGATTCGGAACAATCGGGATCTTATGGATTAGCTAATATGAAAGAAAGAGCTGAAGAAATCGGTGGTCAATATCAATTAATAAGTGTACCCGATCAAGGAACAAAGTTAGATGTGCGTGTACCGATTAATAAGCATGAAGGGTGAAGATAAATGATACGAGTATTATTTGTGGATGATCATGAAATGGTGCGGATCGGTGTGACAACCTATTTGTCTACGCAACCGGATATTGAAGTCGTTGCTGAGGCTAGTAATGGGGAAGAGGCGGTTAAGTGGGCACTTGAATTAAAGCCGGATATCATTTTAATGGATATTGTGATGGATCAAATGGATGGCATTGAAGCAACGAAACAAATTATCGCCAAGTGGCCCGAAGCAAAAATTTTAATGGTAACGAGTTTTGTTGATGATGATAAAGTATATCCAGCACTAGAAGCTGGTGCAATGAGTTATTTGCTTAAAACGACAAAAGCCAGTGAGATTGCCAATGCCATTCGCAAAACAGCGCAAGGAGAGTCCGTGTTTGAAACGGAAGTTACCAATAAAATGATGGCTAGAATGCGTGGCCAACAAGAAGTCCCTTTACATGAAACATTAACCGCTCGCGAGCGCGAAGTTTTGTTGTTGATCGCACAAGGAAGAACGAACCAAGAAATTTCAGATCAATTGTTTATTGCATTAAAAACAACAAAAGTTCACGTAAGTAATATTTTAAGTAAGCTTGAAGTGCAAGATCGAACACAAGCTGCTATTTATGCCTATCAGCATGAGCTTGTTTAAAGAAGGAGGGCGTTTATTTTGGAGCAAAAGCGTTATTTGCAAGAACTCAATTATCATTTACGACGCTTACCAAAGTCGGTACGTGAAGATATTATCGAAATGTATCAAGATCAATTTAAGATTGCTGAATTAGAAGGGCAACCTGTTCAAGATGTTATTTTAACTTTAGGACGTCCAAAGGCGGTAGCAGAAAAAGAGTTAGCGCTACACGCCGACCAGATTGATAAAGAACAAGAACAACCTGATGCCATGAACCGATCACGAACAAAAACAAATATTCCAGTCCTCATTATGCTGATTATTTTTAATCTTATCTTTGTTTTAGGTCCAGCGGTTGCGGTGGCTGGTGTGATATTTTCTTTTTGGATAATCGCAATGGTTTTAATGGCAACGCCACTTTTTGCGCTATGGGGTGATGTGCTGTTTTCACTTCCGGAAGCCTTTTTTATTTTAATGTTATTTGGGCTAGGCACTTTACTTTTTGTAGCGATGCACTATGTGGCTAAATTTATCAGTTGGCTCACCCGAGGTTATTTTAAAACAATGAATCGATTCGTGCGAGGGGTGATGTAATGAGGAAATTAGCAATCGTTGGGTTTCTGGCATTTATGATTGGTAGCATTGGTACGTTCATTTATCGTCAGCAATTGTTTGATGTTGCTGAAGGGGAAGAGATAGAAGAAGTGATGATTATAGAGGATTCTTCTATAACAAATATACTTATTAAAGCTGATGTTGCTAGTCTTCATTTCATTGAAAGCGAAGACCAACAGATTGAAGTACATGTATCAGGAACATCAGACCAAGCGGTTGAAGATATTTTAATGATTGATCAACAAGCGGAAACTTTACGGGTCGAAGTTGATCAAAAGTTAAGAAACTGGTTTTCATTGCTACCGATGAGAAATAATGCTCAACTCAAGTTAACCATAGCTGTACCTCGATCTTTTGAAGGTCATGTTGATGCCCGTGTCGATGTCGGCTCCATTTATGGTAAAGGTTTAATGCTTGAAAACTTATCTGCTGAAGCCAGTGTAGGTCGAATTGAATTTACGCAATTACAACTTGAGTCGGGAAGAGCAGTGGTAGCAGTTGGGGACATTAATATTAATCAAGTGAGTGGCAATTGGTATATTAAAACCAATCTAGGTGAAATAGGACTTGACCTTATTGAATGGCAAGGAGAAATAGAAACACGTACGAATATAGGTGACATTCGTGTGCAGTTACCAGATCGCCCGGACAACTATTCACTCCATCTAGAAACAGATTTGGGTGCAATTAAGTTCAGGGATTTCGTTGAGACAAGATCAGAAAATCTAGGGAAAACGTATGTCGAAAACGTTGGTAGCCATGGTCCGAATTTAATCGTAGAAAGTCAAATAGGTGATATTGAAGTAGATTGGTAAGGGAGACATGTCGGTTAACTCTATAAGCTGTTGTATCATCCTGTGACAGCAAAAAAGTCGAGACATCACATCATGCTCGGCAAAAAAGAAGGTTGATTTATCACAGATAGCCGTCTGTAAAACGCACACCTCTAAATAGAGAGCAGAGCTCATCTGTTTAGACGGGTGCTAATGTCTTGATTCACTCAACTAACTATCCGTGGGCGAAGAACTAAACCGCCCGCAGATAGACGTTTTGTTTATATGAGATTCAGTACTTAACGAGCGGTCACGCCTCATCACCAGTGTCTTCAGTTTGAATGGCTCCAGCACGAGGGATCTTGATTAAAAATGAAATATTATCATCGGTTAAGTCCAGTTCTTGAACACTGAAACGAAAGTTGCTCTGAATATCAATTTGAGTCACTGCAACATAAAGTTGTTCATTTTCTGAATCAAAGTAAAGCCAATCAGGTGTATTAATTTGTTGATTAATATAATGTAAGATCCGATCACTTGGTAAGTCTAGTAAGCCGAGTGACATTTCGGTCATATTTAAGATTAAATCACCATTAGCTTGCACGTTAGGTTCCATTCTTACATTAAGTGGAATAGATGCGCCAAAGGCTTGAAATGATCCAAACAAATGGACATCTTGATCAATATGCACAGAAAAGTCAGCGTTGTCAGCTAATAGCACCTGATCTAAATAATCATTAATTAATTCGTTTAAGTCTTCTTTCGTTGATTCCACCCTAAATTCAGCACCTGGTTCATCAATATATTGTGGTGTAGGTAAGACTTCAGATCGAGGTGGGGAAACCAAAATGAGAGTAATGAAAAGAATCAATAAAACAAGGTTTATACTAACAAGAATTAAAAAATAACGCTTATAAACTTTGTCTGTCCCTTGTTTTATTACTTTCATCTTCCCACCTACTTTCTTAACTGCTTTTTGCTGTCGAATTATAGTCAGTCTGTTTACTCTAAAGATATCCCTTGTGCATTTGTTGCTTCTTCTCGTTCTT
Source organism: Amphibacillus cookii (assembly GCF_016908375.1). Classification (GTDB taxonomy): domain Bacteria; phylum Bacillota; class Bacilli; order Bacillales; family Amphibacillaceae; genus Amphibacillus_C; species Amphibacillus_C cookii. The sequence continues at coordinate 52,720 of NZ_JAFBDS010000003.1, read as the reverse complement.
CAGCTATTTCATCGAGTGCAGGGATAATTGCAAAAAGGATGCGTGATGCCATTAAAGAATACCCTGTACCATTTGGATGGAAATTATCATCTGCCAATAGATTGACTTCGTTAATTTGAAACAGATCTTCAATTGGGATGAAGTGACCATTTGGATAATGCTCAACTATTGTCCTACCCGTTTCATTCCACTCTGTTAATATACTATCAAGCGCTTCTACATCATCAAAATAGCCTTCAAATGGATTAAAAAAGCCAATTAAATAGATTTCTGCTTCATCATTATATGAGTGAATCGTTTCAAATACGCTCGTTAATCTTTGTTGATAGTCGTCAAGTTCCAGATCAAATACCCCTTCATTTAGATCAAGGAAGTTTTCTCTAACAATACGCATAATATCATTTGCGCCAATGGTAATCAAAATAAGATCAGCGCGTTGTATCGAGCGTTTAAGTCCATTTTCTTCTTCTAATCGTGTCAACAATTGATCAGTACGATTGCCGCGTCTCCCATAGTTATCAATGTTGACTTGATAATCTAAGTCATTTAAACGGTGTTCTAATATACCGATATAACCATCATTATTGGTCTCGTCACCAACCCCTTGTGTCAAGGAATCTCCAAGAGCTGTTATATGATAATCATGTTGTGTAAAAACCCCAAGTGTCTGTTCAACGGCATCTCTTAAATTTTGAGATAAATCATTTGTTGCCGTCGCCACTTCTTCATCCATGTTTTCTACTTGTTCAAGAACTTGATCTATATTTTCACTGTCAGGTTCTGTTGTGGTCGTTTGATTAGATGATGTAGGTCTGAAGATAAAGAAGAGCAAACCTCCTACGATTAAAAAGATTAACACAAGTGAGATTAGTGCCATTTTTTTTCGTCGTTTCATATGTAAAACATCCATTCAAAATAGTTTATGTGATCATATATATTCCCTATTTAATGAAATTAAAACAAGGCTGTGCAACTCATTATAAGACAAATATAAGGGCAATGACAATAGCCGGCACGAATTCGAATCGACCACCCAACTAAAAAACACAGGGGAAGGAAGGTAAATCGTAACCTTTTCCACTGTGTTTTAGTTATTATAATTCAATCTATTAGTGATCGTGTTTAGGCTGGTGGCGAATGAGGTTCGCGGTTTTAAATAAGCATTCATTTTCAACAATAAATTGACCATTTTGTTCAGCTTGTTTTTTTAAGGCGCTGTAATCTGCTTCTGTTCTGAACCAAATGATCTTCGCATCTAACGGTAAGGTCTTAATCCGACTTGGCTCTGTAATGAATAACAGATCAATAGCATCCTCATTGTCTGCCAAATCAGTAAAATGGAAGCCCAATTTGGCTAGTTTTTTTAGACAGTTGTGCTTGGTTTGGTCACCTGCAACGACAATATTTTTCAGACGTATGTCCCCATCAGCACGTACAAATGGTGATTCAAGTACCCAGCGAATCACATCATCAAGCATAGGTTGAAGGGTAACAGCAGTTCCAGTAGCTGTTGCAATGGCTTGGTCAAGGTCTTTAACCAGGTCATCATAGCTTTCAAGTCCAACAGATAGACGGATTAACGTATCACTCACTCCACTGGCTTCAAGGCCTTGCTCATCTAATTGTTGATGTGTGGTTGAAGCTGGGTGAATAATTAATGATTTAGCATCACCAACATTGGCAACGTGGGAGAACAATTGAATATTATCGATTACCTTTCGACCTGTTTCACGATCGCCTTTGACTCCAAAGGTGATCACAGAACCAAACGTATTGGCTAGATACTTTTTGGCAAGTTCGTGGCTTGGATGTGTGCGCAAACCTGGGTAGTTAACCCAGTCAACTTGTGGATGTTCAATTAAGAATTGGGCGATGCGTTCAGCATTGTAACTATGACGTTTAATCCGTAAATTTAATGTTTCCAGACCCTGTAAGAAGTTAAAGGCATTTTGTGGACTTAGTGCCGGACCCATATCACGTAATAATTGGACACGCAATTTAATAGCAAATGCAGCTGGTCCAGTATCGATACCGAATCTAATCCCACCGTAGGATGAATCGGGTTCAGTAAAGCCAGGGAATCGTTCTTGGTTCCAATTAAAGCGTCCACCATCGATAACGATTCCACCAATTGTTGTCCCATGGCCACCAATCCATTTTGTTGCTGAGTGGACAACGATATCAGCTCCCCAAGTTATCGGTTTTGCACTATAAGGGCTTGCGAATGTATTGTCGATGATTAACGGGATCTTGTGGTCATGGGCGATATCTGCTACTGCTTCAATATCAAAAATATTTAAAGAAGGGTTAGTAATCGTTTCAGCAAAAATCGCCTTTGTCTTCTCTGTTATTGCCGCGCGGAAATTTTCTGGGTCTTTTCCGTCGACAAAAATAACGTTTATCCCATACTTCGGAAGTGTTTTATCAAACAGGTTATAAGTACCACCATATAAATTGCTATCGGCAATAATTTCATCACCCGCTTCAGCTAAATTTAAAATAGCAAGTGTAATCGCGGACATTCCGGAAGCGGTTGCAACAGCGGCTACACCATCTTCCAATAAGGCCATCCGTTGTTCGAAAGCGTCTACTGTCGGGTTCATAATACGGGAGTAAATGTTCCCAGGTTCAGCCAACCCAAATAAATTTTGAGCATGTTCTGTGTCACGAAAGGCATAGGAAGTTGTTTGATAGATGGGTACAGCGATAGCACCTGTTGTAGGATCAGGCTGTTGTCCACCATGAATAAGTTGTGTTTCTGTGCCAAATGAAGCAAAAGATCGTTTAGCCATAATAAATTCCTCCTTTTTCTAAGTACACTCTTTTCAATTAGGGGCTGAAAAAACATGACATGGGGCGTATAAATAGCGCATGGTCGTTTTCATTAGCAAAACTGGCATTCGCTTAGCCTTTGACTTTAGAAGTTTATGCTTTGCTAACATATAAAAAGCCCTCTTCTTAAAAGGTAAGAAGAGGACTTAGTCAGTGATTTCCCCCTCTTATCTATCAGGTTATTTGTAACCTGTAGGATTTGGCACCTTTGCAAGCTTTACCTTGCGGGTTGCCGGGCTTCACAGGGCCTATTCCCTCAGCCTCTCTTGATAAGAGTTATACATGTTAGTAAGGATTATAGTTTAAATAGCCTCATTAGTCAATGGTTTTTTCTGATTATAACGAAAATTCAGTTTTATATTTAGCTGCAAGCATATGAATGATCAAATGGGTGCTATTATGTATTCATTTAAAAAGTTCCATGATCGATTAGTCTTTGCAAATGTTTTTAAGTTGTTAGGACCCACGAAGAAAGTGGGCCAAAGGTTGAGTACCTATTTTAGAATAAATGCATAAATTAGTTATGGATAGGAGGGAGAGCTATGTCAGAACAAAATTTTGATGTATGGGAAGTTGCACGTGATTGGGTTAAAAAAATGGATAACTTGTTTCATAGCTATCATCAAGATAGTATGCTCGCTTCAATTGATCAATTTTTTCAAAATAGTCATATTCCTACCCATGTTAATCAAACGAATGAGGAATGGCAGGCCACCATTAAGCTGCCAGGTGTGACTAAAGATAGAGTAAAGCTCTCGGTTGAGCAAGACTATCTTGTTGTTCGTATTACAGAAGATAAAAGACAAGAGGTCAAAGATGATCAAGAAGAAGTCTATCATTTTAAACATTTTCAAAGAGAGCGTGAGCGGTTTGTTCATTTACCCAATAATGTTATTCCATCAACATTGACGGCTTCATTTAATGATGGTTTACTTACGGTTAAGGCAAGGAAAAAGAATGAAAAAAAGCGTGATTTATTAATTGATTAATAAATCACGTCATCATCAAATGATTGGCCACCTTTTATTTCGATCATTAAACGATGAGGAAGACAGATGCTTGTCTGACCAGGTCGACTAATCCAACTGGTTTGGACTGCGATTTGGTCAGGACTGTTATCCTCTTTCACTCGTATACGTGGACCATCAATTTCAATAATGTTGTATTGACCATCATTGGGATAGTAAGTGATTTCCTGATGCGGTGTATCTTCAGATAGGACAAACTCATCAACGACCTCGCCATTTATTGAAACGGTAGCGATCGTTGGTTCTCCATCATTTTGCGTTCCCGCATGGTAAGATGTAAAAACAAAGAGAGGAACAAAGGATAATATAAGTAAAACGATGATAATAACAATATCGGTCGGTCTAATTTGTTGTTTTAAAGCTGTCCACATGACGGTCAGCCTCCTCACATTTAAATGTCTTCATCTTGCTGTTCATTATATGCGACAAAGATTATATATGTTAAGCCTATAGGATTAACGCCAGTTTCGTCAACCATTAAAAAATAATATTTACCACAGATAACCGTCTGTAAACCGCCCATTTCAAAATAGAGAGTAGAAGTCAATCAATATTAGGGTGGAAGCTAACGACCGCTAATGTTGGGATTCCCTCAACGAACAACCAGTGGGCAGGTAAGATCGTAGACTAAACCCGCCACATCTTTAAGAAGGATTACAGACTAAGACCGCCACGTCCTGTGGCAACCTCTGCATGACCTACGTCCTGTAGCCCTCCGTTCACTGATTGGAGATTCGTTTTATTTTTGTATTGAAACAGCAAGGTGACGTAAGATAAGTCCAATTAGAAATAAATGACTAAATTAAATAGCTTTATGATGCTAATTGGTGTCTATTTATGCTATATTGTGGTTATCGAGTGTAAGGGAGGGTTATATTTGGATATTATAGCAATTATTTTTGGTCTTACCATTTTCTTAAACATTACTCTAGCATTCGCTATTGTTTTTTTAGAACGAAAAAATCCAACTTCAACTTGGGCATGGCTATTAGTACTAACGTTCGTACCCGTTGTGGGGTTTGCGCTTTATTTAGTATTTGGCCGAAAATTAAGCGGAAAAAAATTGTTTGTTTGGGATAATAAAAGTCGATTAGGTGTGAAAAAAGCAGTCGAAAATCAATTGCAATTATTAGATGAAGATAGTTTTCCGATTCCAGATCACTATCAAAAGCATAAGGACTTATTTTATATGCACCTTCGAAATAATGATGCTATTCTCACCCAAGAAAATGAGGTCGAAATTTTTAATGATGGACAAGCAAAATTTGATGCATTAATTCGAGATATTGAAGCAGCCAGTCATCATATTCATATTCTTTACTATATTGTAAGAAGTGATAAACTAGGTTACCGTATTGCCGATGCATTAATTAAAAAAGCGAAAGAAGGGGTGACGGTTAGGTTTTTATATGATGATATGGGGGCAAGGCGATTAAAGCGTCATTTTATTCATCAGCTAAAACAAGCAGGTGTTATGGTTGAATCGTTCTTTCCGTCTCCTATACCTAAAATCAACTTAAAAATTAATTATCGAAATCACCGTAAGTTGGCTATTATTGATGGAAAAATTGGTTATATTGGTGGCTTTAATATCGGTGATGAATATTTAGGAGAAGACCCCAAATTTGGTTATTGGCGAGATACTCATCTCCGGATTGTCGGTGAGTCTGTTCGCAATATGCAAACACGATTTATTTTAGATTGGAATCAAGCTTCAAAACAGCAAATTTTACAATATGAACCGACTTATTATCAAGCAGAACCAACAGGCGATGTCGGCATTCAAATTGTTTCAAGTGGTCCTGATTCCGAATGGGAACAAGTTAAATATGGTTATATAAAGATGATTATGGAAGCGGAAGAATATATTTATATTCAAACCCCTTATTTCATCCCGGATGAAAGTTTGGCAGATGCAGTTCGAATTGCCGCGCTGTCAGGCGTCGACGTGAGAATTATGATTCCAAATAAACCAGATCATCCATTTGTATACTGGGCAACCTTTTCTTATATAGGAAATATGCTTGAAGCTGGAGCGAAAATTTACATATACCAAAATGGTTTTTTACATGCAAAGACGATAATGGTTGATGGTAAGCTTGCTTCAGTAGGTACAGCAAATATTGATGTGCGTAGTTTCCGATTAAATTTTGAAGTGAATGCATTTCTTTACAGTGAAGATGTGACCAATCGCTTAGTACAGGATTTTAAAGGAGACATGGAGGAGTCTTATTTGCTCACATATGAAGCCTATAAAAAGCGGTCGATCTGGATTCGCTTTAAAGAATCAGTCGCACGGTTAATTTCTCCTATTTTATAATAATAAATTCATCCTCCAATCAGTGAGTGCTCTTGTACTTTGCCCCACTGATGGATAGCTGAGTGAATCCGAACATTAGCGTCCGTTATCGCCCACCTATATAGATGATCCCGGTTCTCTGTTTTGAGGCGGGCGTTTATCGGTGATAAAGATTAAGCTTGGCGGATAACTGTCAAGTTTGGTTTGTTTGGTAAGCGTTAATAGCCTAATGGCTTGACAATTGTTATGGTCATGAAACAATAGAGAGACAAGTAAGGAATAGAGGGTTAATAAAATGGAAATATTATCAGTTGAAAGATTAACAAAGGCCTTTGGTGATAAAGTGTTATTTGATCAAATATCTTTTTCGATTGAAAAAAAAGATCGGATTGGATTGGTTGGTGTTAATGGTACAGGTAAATCTACTTTCCTCAAAGTCATTGCCGGCAAAGAAGAGCAGGATAGTGGTGAAATAAACCATGCTAAAGCGTTCTCGATTGGTTATTTGGCTCAAGAACCGGATCTAGTCGCTAACCGAACGATATTAGATGAGGTGTTCGCCGGTGAAGCTGACATTATGGTGGCGATGCGCCATTATGAAACAGCGTTACTCGCCTTAGCAGAACAGCCTGATGATGTCGAGGCACAAAAGCAATTTAGTCGCACCCAAGCTAAGATCGATGAATTGAATGCATGGGATGCAAACACAACGGCAAAAACGATTTTAACAAAGCTCGGCATTGAGCATTTTAATCAAAAGATTGAACGACTGTCTGGTGGGCAAAAAAAACGTGTCGCACTTGCGAAGGCACTAGTTCAGCCTGCGGATTTACTCATTTTAGATGAACCAACCAACCATCTTGACCATCAATCGATTGAATGGTTAGAACAACATCTTCCGAACTATCAGGGGGCGGTTATGCTTGTGACGCATGATCGTTATTTTCTTAACCGTGTCACCAATCGTATTTATGAGCTTGATCAAGGTCAACTTTATCGTTACAGCGGAAATTACCAAACGTATTTAGAGCAAAAGACGGAGCGATTAAGGTTAGAAACACAGAATGAGCAGAAACATGCCAATATTTTGAAGCGAGAAATCGCTTGGCTGAAACGAGGAGCTAAGGCAAGATCAACAAAACAAAAAGCAAGAATTGATCGGGTAGAAACGATGAAAAAAGAGACATTCAATACCAATCAGGAACAACTTGATTTAGGTGTAGGCATGACACGATTAGGTAATAAGGTTATTGAATTAAAAAATATTGAAAAAAGCTATCATCACCAACAAATGATTAAACCATTCAGTTTTCTAATTAAACCTGGCGATCGAATTGGTATTGTAGGTGCCAATGGTAGTGGAAAAACGACGTTATTAAAAATAATCGCTCAACAAATTATACCAGATCAAGGGGATGTTGAAGTAGGCTCAACTGTAAAGATCGGTTATTATCAACAAGATCATCAAGATATGGATCAAGAATTGCGTATAATAGAGTATATTAGGGAAACAGCTGATGTGATTCATACTGAAAATGGTGAGACAGTTAGTGCAGAGCAAATGCTCGAACGTTTTTTATTTACTCGTGCCCAGCAATGGACATATATTCACCGGCTTTCAGGAGGAGAAAAACGCCGGTTATATTTGCTGAAGGTGTTAATGGAAGAACCCAATGTATTATTATTGGATGAGCCAACAAATGACCTTGATACAGAGACGTTAGCTATATTAGAAGATTACTTAATCCAGTTTTCAGGCGTTGTGATTACGGTTTCGCATGACCGTTATTTTCTAGATAAACTAACTGAGCAATTGCTGATTTTTAAATCACAAGGTGTGATCACACGCTTTTATGGCAATTACAGTGACTGGTTAGAAACGGACAAAGCAAGTACTCAACAAGCAACTAAGCCACCGAAACAAAAAGCGGTAGAACGAACAAAACGAAAAAAATTATCCTATCATGAACAAAAAGAATGGGAAACGATTGAAGATGAGATTGCTGATTTAGAACAAGCGATTGAACAGGAGAAAGCGGCTGTTATAGCAGCTGGATCAGATATTGAGCAAGTGCAAACGCATTATCAGAAACAAACAGAGCTTGAACAAATGCTTGAGGCGAAAATCGAGCGTTGGGAAGCTCTCTCGCTCCGTTTAGAAGACTTAACATAGTGGCAAACGCATTTCTAAATTAATAGCGGTTATGTATAATAGTAAGGATAGAAAATATTGGAGGGATATTAATGGCAGATTTGGAGTTACAAGAAAAATATGCGGAATTAGCATTAAGAACAGGCGTTAACTTACAAGAAGGGCAAGCTTTAATGATTAACTCATCAATAGAAGGTGTAGATTTTACCCGTATTGTCGTGCGCAAAGCCTATGAATTAGGGGCAAAGGAAGTAATGATTAACTGGCAAGACGATACAATCACTTTGCTGAAATATCAACATGAATCCGAACAGGTATTGACGACGATTCCACAATGGCAAGTCGATAAGTTCTTGAGTTATGCGAAAGATGGTGCAGCTTTACTACAAATCCGTTCAACCAACCCCGACTTATTAAAAGATGTTGACCCTGAAAAAGTAGCTAAAGCAACAAAAGCCTCAGCTCAAGCGATGAAAGAATTTCGACAATATACGATGAATGATCGGATTGCATGGTCAATTATTTCAATTCCAACAGGAGATTGGGCACAAAAGATTTTTCCGGATGCGGTGGACCAAGAAGAAGCGAAAGAACAGCTGTGGCAACAAATCTTTAAAATTGTTCGTGTTGATCAAGATGATCCAATTGCTGCTTGGGATCAACACAATCAAGCATTGAAAGATGCGCGAGAAGTATTAAACAACAAACAATATAAGCAATTAATTTTTAAGGCACCAGGTACAGAAATTACTTTTGATTTACCTAAGGGCCATATTTGGAAAGGTGGCGGAGCAAAAACAGCTGATGGACGTCACTTTAATCCGAATATGCCAACAGAAGAGGTGTTTACTTTACCACATAAGTATCACGTCAACGGAACCGTTTCAAATACAAAACCGTTAATTTATGGAGGAAACACGATTGATAACTTTAAATTAACCTTTAAAGATGGTAAAGTCGTTGATTTTGAAGCAGAAACGGGTTATCAAACGTTGAAACATTTGCTTGATACAGATGATGGTGCTACCCGTTTAGGAGAATTGGCACTTGTTCCAGATGCATCTCCAATTTCACAATCTGGATTAATTTTTTATAATACACTATATGATGAAAATGCATCTTGTCACATTGCATTAGGTAAAGCATATCCAAACAATCTTGAAGGTGGTTCTGAAATGTCAGATCAAGAACTGGACCAGCATGGTGTGAACGACAGCTTAACACATGTTGATTTTATGATTGGTTCTAGTGAACTTGATATCGATGGTGTAACAGAGGATGGAACAATTGAACCTGTGTTTCGTAAGGGCGCTTGGGCAATAGATATGTAAATCGAATAAACCGAACCTGCAATCCATGGGTGTTTTCGTTCTTTGACTCGCGGATTGCAGGTTGTATACTATTTGACGTTGGTGAAGGGAATTCTCCATTTCATGCGTTTGTGAAATGGGGGTAGACTTTTGCTAATGTCATTTCTATTTCTCTAAAAATAGCAATGGGTTCGGTCATCCAGTGATTCGCTTTCCACAGGCACGGCCCATAGCCGTCAAGCTAAGGATCAATTACAGAAAAAGCAAGTCTAGAGCGTAATTTTTACACGAAATTATATTATTTTCCAATTCGGTGCATGATTAGTAAAAACCACTTTATTGCTTTTTTAAAAATATTACGCTGTTAAAAGTGGCTGTTGATTTGCGATCCAGGCATTCGCTTTCCGCGGGCTCGCGCTGAGCCTCCTCGTTCGCACAGAACGCTCACTGTGGGGTCTCATCGTCTTCGCTTTTCCCGCAGGAGTCGAATGCCTTCCTCTCCAATCAACAAAGTTAAAAAACAATAAGCTTTGGCAAAACCCAAATATTCATCTATACTGCTTTGAACGTTCGTTCATAAGTAAGATGACGGCTATGGGGCATGGCCTCGGGCCTACAGGATGTAGGTTAATTAGACGTTGTCAAACGAAGTGACGGATTTAGTCTAATATTCCACTGTGTGAAGCTAAGAGCGCTTCTAAAGTTAGCTGAAGCCAGCCCCGCGAAAAGCGAACCCCTTGCTTTTCGGAACGACATAACGTGCTAAATCCAAGCCTATTGAATACCGCGTCTATTGAACACGATCAAGGTTGAATGACTATTTTCAGTGTGCGAAAGTTGAGTTAGTTCAAAAAACAGTTGAAATAGCACTTGAACATAATCTTTCTTGCTTTTCCCGTAGGAGTCTCACTGGTTCCTGTCATATCAACACTGTTCTCATTAAGTTCTTGTTTTAGGAGTACCAAATAAGCTTACAAAAGTAGATTTTTTTTGCAAGCTTGAGACAACCCCTAAAATGGTATCAATCTTATTTCGAGTATATTGTGCCCCCGTTATTTATCTAAATCGGTTTTAAATGCAGAAGCCAGCATTAAACGAATCCGGTTGAGCTGGTTAACGGTCGAGATGCCAGGGTCATAGTCAATAGCTGTCATGTTTGCTTTTGGGTAGTGTGATCGGATGGCCTTCATCATGCCACGACCGACGATGTGATTAGGTAGACAGCCAAACGGTTGCATGATGATAACATTATTAATGCCAGCTTTGAGAAATTGAACAATTTCACCTGTCATATACCACCCTTCGCCGGTATGATTACCCAAAGAGATAATCCCCTCAACGTCTCTAGCTATTTCTTCAATGGAATGAAATGGCGTGAATCGTTGGGACTGTTTTAAAGCTTGATTAATGGGCTTGGTCAATCGTTCGATGAGCTTGAGCGCAAAACGAGCTGTATATTTATTAGAACCATTAAAGCCAAGATGTTCAGCTTTCCATTTCATCGTTAGTAAGTTATAGTTCATAAATCCCAACAAATCAGGAAGAACAGCTTCAACGCCTTCTGCTTCAAGTGAGCAAATAAGATCGTGATTGGCGACGGTTGAATGCTTAACTAATATTTCACCAGTAAGGCCGACAATAGGCTTACGTTGATTTGAGGTTGAAATGGTATCGAAGTCTGTAATGATGTCTTGGACTTGTTTAGTAAAACTCGCCAAATGTCCACGTTGAACGGTTAACTTTGCTTTTGCTGACCATTTAGCATACAATCTATTGACACTGCCGTGTTCAATTTCGTATGGCCGTGTCCGATTCACTAATTTTTGTAGTAAATCCCCATATAACACGGCTAAAAATACACGTTTGATTAACGGTAACGTTAACTTAAATCCTTGATTTTTCTCTGTCCCTTTATTGCCGAATGAAAGGGACACGACTGGTACTTGTGGAAACCCTGCATCGGCCAATGCTTTTCTTAATAGGGGGATATAGTTTGTTGCCCGGCAACCGCCACCAGATTGTGTCATCATCACTGAGGTATGATTAACATCATATGCTCCGCTTTTTAACGCTTTAACTAATTGACCGATCGTAAGGATTGCAGGATAACAAGCATCATTATGAACATATTTTAATCCTTCTTCAATACCTGCTCTTCCCGTATCTTCTGTTAATTGAACCACATTATATCCTGAAGCCCGTAATGCTTCATCAAATAGCCCTTCTTGATGAATCGGGCTTAATAAAGGCAGTAATAGTGTATGATTTTTCTTCATGGTTTTTGTAAACGTAGCCTTGCTTGGTAGTGCTTGATCCTCTTCAATAGAAACTGTCGAATTACGTCGCTCATGCATTGCTGCTTTCAATGAGCGAATCCGAATTCGGGCCGCCCCTAAATTCGATCCTTCATCAATTTTCAAAACGGTGTTAATCTTGCCCTCTTGCTCAAGAATTTCTTGTACTTGATCGGTGGTGATCGCATCAATCCCACATCCAAATGAATTTAATTGAACCATTTCTAGTGTTGGGAATTTACAGACAACCTTTGCCGCAGCAAAAAGACGCGCATAATAGGTCCATTGGTTGACGACCCGCAATCCTTTAACTTCTTCAAGGTGGGAGATGCTATCTTCCGTTAAGACATGAAAGCCTTCTTGGGTGATCATATTGGCGATACTATGATTGATTTTAGGATCGGAATGATAAGGACGACCAGCGAGCACAATCGCTTGCTCTTGACGTGATTGAACCGAGACAAGGGCTTGTTCACCTTGTTTTTGTAAGTCATGGCGATATTTATTTAATTCCTCTTGCCCCGCTTGATAAGCCAACTTAACCTCTTTTTTTGTCACCCCTTTATCTTTAAGTAATAAGTAAAGTGTATCGATCACATGCGTTGGCTTGCTCAAGTTTAAATGAGGGGCGCGAAAGTCAACGTCATGAGCCATGATCGGATCGATATTGTTTTTAATCACTGTTGGATAAGAGGTAACGACTGGACAATTATAAGAATTATCTGCAGTTTCTTGTTCCGGCATTTCTAAATTTATCGCAGGATAGAAAATCATATCGACTTTTTTATCAATTAAATACTGAATATGACCATGTACCATTTTTGCTGGAAAGCAGACCGAATCATCTGGAATGGTATCAATGCCGCTTTGATAGATTTTTTTCGTTGATGGTGGAGATAAGCGCACCTGAAAACCAAGCTTAGTAAAAAAGGTAAACCATAGTGGGTAATGATCATAGAGGTTTAAAACCCTTGGAATCCCGATCGTGCCTCTAGGTGCCTTTGCTTTATCTAACGGTGTATAGCCGAATAATCGTTTCAGTTTATAATCGATTAAATTAATAGGTGTTTCTGTTTCTTGCTTTTGATTATATTGGGCTTTTGCCCCTTTTTCACAACGGTTGCCAGTAATGAAACGCCTGCCGTCAGGGAAAAAGATAATCGTAAGTGCACAGTTATTCTCGCAAAGTCGACATTGTGTGAATTTCTTTTTAGTCGAAAATACTTCAATCGCATCATTGGTTAACACTTGGGATGTTTGCCCGTCTTTATAGTTCTCCTTGGCGATCAATCCGGCGCCATATGCCCCCATTAATCCAGCAAGATTGGGGCGAATGACTTCTCGTTTGGTCATGATCTCAAAAGCACGTAACACCGCCTCATTGTTAAACGTTCCTCCTTGACAGACAATTTTCGCTCCTAAATCTTCAGGATTTCGTACTTTTATCACTTTATGAAGGGCATTTTTAATGACAGATATCGCAAGGCCTGCTGAGATATTCGCTACACTTGCTCCTTCTTTTTGGGTTTGTTTCACTTTAGAATTCATAAATACGGTACAGCGAGACCCTAAGTCAACTGGATGATCAGCGAGTAAGGCTTTCTGAGCAAACTCTTTTACATCATGCTTTAACGTTTGTGCAAAGGTTTCTATAAAGGATCCACAACCAGAAGAACAAGCTTCATTTAATTGAATCGATGCCAATGTTCCATTTTTTATCGTCATCGCCTTCATATCTTGCCCACCAATATCTAAAATGAAATCAACTCCAGGTTGAAAGCGATTGGCTGCTTTATAGTGGCATACCGTTTCTACCTCACCTTGGTCAACTTGCAAGGCATTTTTGATTAACGCTTCACCATAACCCGTTACGACAGCACGGCCAATATAGGTGTTTGCCGGCATCGCTTGGTAAAGTTGTTTTAAAATAGACATTGTTTTTTGTAACGGATCACCTTCATTCGAACCATAGAATTTCCATAACACCTCGCCTTCTTTATCGATAAGGATCACCTTTGTCGTCGTTGACCCTGCATCGATTCCTAAAAAGCAAACCCCTTGATAGCAATCCAAATCACTTTCGGAGACGGTTGCTTTTTGGTGGCGATCTCTAAATTGTTGCAAAGCTTCTTCATTTTCAAACAAAGGTTCTAATGTCTGTAATGGGGCCAGCTGTTTTGCTTGCTCCGTCTCAAGCGCTTGTTTTAAAGCAATAAAATCAGTCGGTTGACAAGACGTTGCATCAAGTGCTGCGCCAATGGCGACAAAATATTGCGAATCGCTTGGAAAAATAACCTCGTCGTTTTTGAGCTCAAGTGTTTCAATAAAGCGTTGCCGTAATTCACTCATAAAACAAAGTGGACCACCTAAAAAAGCGATCTTCCCTTGAAGTTTACGTCCAGCAGCAAGCCCGGTAATGGTTTGGTTAACAACCGCTTGAAAGATTGATGCCGCAATATCCTCTTTTGCTACCCCGTCATTTATTAACGGTTGGATATCGGTTTTAGCAAATACACCACAACGTGAGGCGATTGGATAGATCTTTTTATGTGTTTTAGCAAGTTCATTTAAACCGTTAACATCGGTGTTTAATAGACTTGCCATCTGATCGATAAAGGCACCGGTCCCACCTGCACATGTCCCATTCATGCGTTGATCTAGGTTATAATCAAAAAACGTTATTTTTGCATCTTCTCCACCTAATTCAATCGCAATCTCGGTTTCAGGTATAAGTGTCTCAACGGCTTTAGAACAAGCGATCACTTCTTGAATAAAGGTTATATGTAGCGTGTCAGCTAAACCAATCCCACCTGAACCAGCTATTTTAAGCTTAATAGGCTTGTCGTCAAATGTATCGATCAATTCTTGGAATAATCGATAGACGGCTAATTTTATATCTGAATAGTGCCGCTGATAGGTTTTATACAGTAAATGCTGGTCTTGATCAAGAACAACGATTTTAATCGTTGTCGATCCAATATCGATGCCTACTAATAAAGGTCGTTGTTGATTCATGAAAAAGCACCTTTCTTAAATGGAATAATCGAATAATTACTGTCCAGTATTACCAAAACATGCGTATTTCTTACATACCGTAAGTAAAGAGTGATAACAGCTGATGTGATAAAACAGTTCGCTTTAACTATGTTTCACTAACACGTCCATTGATCAGTCATTATGTCACGAGCTATATGTACTTTAAATGATTTACGAGCTTTGAACAACTGCTATTCATTTCATTGTCTCTGAATTTTTCCTAGCTCGGTCTCTACCTGTAGGAGTCATCGAGCTAATGCCTTAGTAAAATGTTCAGGTTTGTCATTTAATTTTGTGTTAGTATAAAAATAAAGGATAAAGAAGGGGATAATTTGGATACAAATGGGTTGGTATATGCTGCAAAAATGACTAACTCTTTAGCCAAAGAAATTCCAGAAAGTAATTGGGATGCTCAATTAATACCAGAATTGGGTACATTGAGAAAGCTTTTTAGACACATGGTTCGGGTAAGAGATGTTTATTGTGATGGTCTGAAAACGGGGTGTGTTTGTTTTCCAGGTGAATTGGCATCAGAAGAGGATAGTTTGATTCATGAGTTAGAACGTAGTATGGAGGAATTAGTAATTGCATTCAAACAGACAAAATTTAAATCGATAAAAATGGGAACGGAGTATCTAACTATAATGGAATTATTCAGTACAGCAATACAGCACGAGGGCATTCATCAAGGGCAGTATTTTGTGGCACTTAAACAGTCAGGATTTGAGCTACCAAAACAGTGGGTCGAGGGTTGGCACATGTAATTCCGAAGTTTTGTAAATATATTTACTTAAACATCAAAGAAGCAGAAAAGGAAAAGGTTGTATAATGATGTTATTTGCTAATGGAAAGTGATAGTGGGAAAAGCTACTGTGTCACGAGTAGAATAGTAGAATATGAGTATAGAAGCTAAAGTAATGAAAAAAGGGGTAGAAAGATGGAACGAACGAGCGGTACTGAAGAAGCGATAAAAAGATGGGATCGGTTTGCGGATACATATTCTGCAACTCATACTGAACAAGGAGACCGTCATAAAGAAGTTTTTTTAAATCCGACTTTATTTTCGCTTATGGGAGAAATAAGTCATAAGAAAATTCTAGATGCTGGGTGTGGAGAAGGCTATCTAAGTAGACTATTAGCTAAATCCGAGGCCAAAGTAACTGCTGTAGATTATTCACCACGAATGCTGGAAATTGCTAAAGAAAGAACGCCAACAGAATTGAAAATTAATTATCGGCAGGGGAATTGCGAAGCATTGCATTTTTTAGAAGATGAGGCTTTCGATTTAATAGTTTCCAACATGGTTATTCAAGACCTTGCGAATTACGAAAAAGCATTTCAAGAAATGTATCGGTTATTAATAGATAGGGGTTGTTTTATTTTTTCCATTTTACACCCTTGCTTTGTTACTCCTAATAGTGGTTGGGAGAGAACAAAAGACGGTAAGAAGTTGCATTGGAACGTCGATAACTATTTTTATGAAGGGGCACATGAACAATCGTTAGGTGATAAAGAAAAAATGATATTATTCCACAGAACGTTAACAAGTTATATAAACACTTTAATTAAAACAGGCTTTATTTTAGAAAAAGTAGTGGAACCGAAGCCATCGGTAGAGATGTTAAAAAAATATCCTTCCTTTGAAGAAGATTTTAGGTGTGCTGATTTTATCGTATTTAAATTAAAGAAGCAGCCTCAAGCATAGTAATTTAAAATTAACTTCAAAAGGGATTTACTGCAAATTGAGGCAAACGCGTTCATTTGCTTGGGACGTTTTGAGACTGCTTTCCTTCAATCGTTATGTTTAAAAAACGAATGGGCGCACAGTCATTCGTTTATGTGCATGTACGCTGGAACCAAAAAAAGCCAGCTGTTAAAACAATCTGGCTTTGGCGTGCATTTTTTCTTTAAAAAACGACTATCTTTTTGTTGATGGTCCCATTTATCGAAAGCGAAAGGCGTAAGGTTTAATCACCTTATTTCTTTCCCTCGAACGACGTATGTCTTAAGCGTAACCTAGCCAGTTACTAATCTAAAGGTAGAGTGGGACATTCTAATGTTCTATTGCTACCTAAGGCAGTGTCACGAGACATGATTTTTTAACAAAACAGCTTTTATCATCGTATAATCGATGTTGTCATCAAGTTGTTCTTTAATTGGTTTTAATTTAGGTTCATCTATGGTCTGAGCAGCCTCTAACACAGCTTCCTCCACTTCTTCGTTAAAAAAGTCTGACCAAGTAAGCGGATGGCCTTCTTGATGAGCCTGAAAGAGATGATTAGCCACCGTTTGTTCTTGAATGCCACGTTTTTTAGCAATCTGCTCTATGGTATCACCCTCTTGATATAGTTGGCAACTGATCAGATAACTAGGCTGGTCACTTGTTTTTAATGTGATCATTTGTAAAAAGGTTTCCCCGTATTGATCGAATTTCTTTAAACCCACCCCTTTAATAGCGAGCATGTCTTGTTTGGTTTGAGGAAGTGCTCGACACATCTCTTTTAATGTTGCATCAGAGAAGATCACATAAGGTGGAACATGATCTTGATCAGCAAGTTCTTTTCTTAAATGCCGTAATTGTTCAAATAATGGTTGATCAAAGTCGATTGCTTCTGTTTGCTGAATAGTTGTTTCACGCATTGATACTTTTTTCTCGTTCTTTAAAACGGCTGCCGCTTTTTTGGTTAATTGTAAAATTGGAAAACGTTGGTCTCCTGTAGTTAAAAAAGATTCAGCGACAAGAAAATGAATAAATTGGGTAATTTCTTTTTCTGTGCGGTGTTGCATGAGCCCGTATGTTGATAAGCGATCAAAACCGAATTGCTTTACTTTTTGATCTTTAGACCCTTTTAACACTTTAGCTGTTAACCCAGCACCGAAGCGTTGTTCCATGCGCATAACACAAGAGAATACCATTTGCGCATCACGTGTGCGATCGATTTTTTCACCGGTATGTGTACAATTTGAGCAGTGGTTGCACTGGTAGTCTGGTCTTTTATCATTGAAATAATCAAGGATGTAAGCTTGTAAGCAATCGTCGGTGTGACAATAATTGATCATCGCTTGGAGCTTTTTATACTCAAGGGCTTTTTTGTCATCATCAAGGCCCGATTGTTCAATTAAATACTTTTGTAGGTGGGCATCTTGACCGGAATATAGTAAAATACAGTCACTCGGTTCACCGTCTCTACCGGCACGTCCAGCTTCTTGGTAGTAAGCTTCGATATTCATCGGTAAACTGTTGTGGATAACAAAGCGTACATTGGATTTGTCAATCCCCATGCCAAAAGCATTTGTTGCCACCATCACCTCAACCTCATCATTAATGAACGTATTCTGTTGATCACGACGCGTTTCCTCTGGTAAACCCGCATGATAGTAGGCAACCCGAAATCCTTTTTGCGCTAATAACGCATGAATCGATTCAACTTGTTTTCTTGTCGGTGCATAAATAATACCCGCATCTTGATTATGGTCATTAAGGTATTTAAGTAAGAAGTTTTGCTTATCTTGTCCTTTGACAAGATGGAAATGGAGATTTTCACGGGCAAAACCTGTATTGACAACGTTGGCATCATTGATTTCAAGCAGAGATTGAATGTCATCAATCACTTCTGGTGTGGCGGTTGCCGTTAGTGCCAAGCGAAATGGAATATGTTGAAGTGTTTGTATGGTACCAATGATCGAACGGTAACTTGGGCGAAAGTCGTGGCCCCATTGCGAGATACAATGGGCTTCATCAAACGCCAAAAAGGCAACCTCTATTTGTTGCACGGTATATAAAAACGAGTCGCTATCAAAACGTTCTGGTGCGACATATACAAAGTCAAAAGCTCCTTGCTGTATTTTCCGCATCCGCTGAGTGTAGTCTTGATGTGATAAACTACTGTTAATAAAAGTTGCTTTCATCCCTAATGTCTCGAGGCTATCGACTTGATCTTTCATTAAAGAGATGAGCGGAGAAATGATAATAGCTGTACCAGGCATTAATATGCCGGGTATTTGATAGCATATCGATTTCCCTCCACCAGTCGGCATAATGCCAAGTGCATTATGACCAGCTAATGCTGAGTCAATCAATGCCTCTTGGCCAGGGCGAAATCGATCGTAGCCGTAATAGGTTTTTAATACATGTCTTGCTTTATCTAACATTTCGTGAACACCTTTCTAACCAATTAATAAAATCCGTTTTTCTGACTGCAAGAAAAGAAAATACATCCGCTCGGTCTTAGCGAATGTATGGTTTTCTAAAATAAGTTCTTCTGCCCAACAGGTCGTTTATCTGTGTATACATGGTAAAAGTGACTAATGATCGTCTTTGCCACTGCATAAGCAGGAACCACGAACAATAAACCGAGAAATCCTGCAATAGCTCCGGCAGCTAAAATCAAGGTAATAACGGTTAGCGGATGTACCTTTAATACCTTGCCCATCACATTCGGTGAGATAAAGTTACTTTCAATTTGTTGTGCAACAATCATAATAACAGCTGTCCACACACCAATCATGGGATCTTGGAAAAAACCGATAATAACAGCTGGAATCGCAGAGATCCACGGTCCGACAAATGGAATTAAGTTCATAAACAGTCCAAATATTGCGAGCATCAAAGCATAGTTTAAGCCCACCGCCCAGTAACCGATTAACAGCATCGCACCAACACATAAACTAACTAAAGCTTGTCCCTGAATGAACGCAGAAAGTGATCGATTAATGTTTTTAAGTAATGTCTCTAGGCTACTCGCTTTTGATTGGCTAAAGAAACTGGTTGCAAACGGGATAAATTTATGACCATCCTTCAACATGAAAAACAGGAAGAATGGAATAAGCACAAATGAAAAGACAAAGCTAAATACGGAACCGATAAAATTGAAAAGCGAACTCATAATCGATTCTGCATAACTATCCAAGTTGTTTATCACATTTTGAATCGTATCTTCTACACTAGCAGGTATGAATTCTTGCCGATTTTGCCAGAGTTCAAATAATTCATCAAAATACTGTGCCATTTGTGGTGAGTTGTCAATCAGTTTGGCAAATTGTTCTTGCACCGGTGGAATAATAAAATAGATACTAAAAAAAACAACGGCAACTAAGCCGAGAAATACAAGTAAAATCCCAGCAATACGTGGAACTTTAAAGTTTTCTAATCGATTAACAAGTGGATTTGTTATATAGAAAAGTAAGCCAGCACCAATAATTGGTACAGCAATCGCAGCAATTAAAGTTCCGATCGGTCTAAAAATAAAACCGGTTAAATGTACTAAATAGATTAAGGTGAAAATTAAAATAGCATATACTAAAAAACGAAACATTTTCTCTTTAGTCAAGCAAACCACATCCTTCATTTAACACTATAAATTTATAATAGCATAGAAATCAAGGAGATGAATACTTTTTCTTAATCACTTAACTATCTCATCTAAATTTTCAAGTATAGCATAAGGATAGACCTACTATTAAATATAAGCGTTGCCTTTGAATATAGATTTTCGATTGATTATAAATCTTTTGTTTTAGACACGCAGGTGAGCTATGTTCCGCTTTCCGCGATCGCACACAAAATGGAAATCGCATTCAGTATGAACCCCATTCTAAGTGGAGATAAGCAAGGGGCGAGACTTCTGTGGGAATAGGATGAGCTGAAGCCATCCCCGCGAAAAGCGAATCCCTTGCTTTCGAAACAAAATAACGTGCTAAACGCATGCGGCACATCAATGAATGACTATTTTCAGTTTGCGAAAGTTGAGTTAACATTGTTAATATTTCTTACAAGATGATTACAGTCGACTAACAATCCAATTAAATGACTTTAATAATGGTTTGGTTTCCTTTAAAATTGGAAATACATGCATAGAGATCTGTATGGAGGATGGGTGTTTTATGAAAAGAGATGCATTTTTTGATAATGCAAAATTCATTTTAATCTTTTTTGTTGTGTTTGGCCATGTGATTCAACCGATAACAGTAGAATCTGAGATGATTGCAACACTGTATCGTTTTATCTATTTGTTCCACATGCCTGCTATCATTTTAGTGAGTGGCTTTTTTGCTAAAGGTAGCAGTCAGCCTAGTTATTTATTTGGCCTTGTTCGTAAATTGTTAATCCCTTATTTAATTTTTCAACTAATTTATACAGCCTATTATGATTTCTTAACTAATAGTGGATGGGATACCCCGTTATTTGAGCCACACTGGTCATTATGGTTTTTGCTTAGTTTGTTTTCATGGCATCTGTTACTTATTGTTTTTAAAAGATTTTCAGCCAAGAAGGGGATTGCACTGTCAGTGATGATTGGGCTTATCATCGGTTATTTTGACGGGATTGGTCATGTATACAGCTTGTCACGGACTTTTGTGTTCTTTCCATTTTTTTTAAGCGGTTATTGGTTAAAAAAAGAACAATTGTTCGTCGTGAAGAGAAAAAGTATAAGGATGATCAGTTTAGCAGTCATAAGTTTAGCTTTATTACTTAGCTATATTATGCCTGATTTTCAAATGGGCTGGTTATTTGGTTCTGCTTCTTATCAAAGTTTAGATGCGCCTACGATGGGTGCATTTATAAGAACTGGTGTATATATCGTGGCTTTTTTATTAATATTTAGTCTCTATGCTTGGGTCCCGAGAAGACAGCTGCTGCTGACTAAGTTTGGTCAGCAAACGATCTATGTATACTTGCTTCATGGTTTATTTGTTCAGTTTTTCAGGGAACGAGACCTGATTCAAATCAATAGTTTACTCGATTTCGTAGTGGTAATCGCCATTAGTTTAGCGCTTGTTTTATTATTGTCAAGCAAGCCTATCTTTATATCATTTCAACCGATTATTGAAACCAAGACAACAGCTTGGAAGCAGTTGAGTCAAAAGCCTAGCTAATCGATCACACCTGATCGGACGCTAATGTTCTGATTTACTCAACTAACTATCCGTGGGAAAGGTCGAGAACTCCACGGATTGAAGTTTCGTTTTATGTAAAAGTTATTATTGCTGCCTTGTTTTCTAGATTGCCTCTACTGTCGGAAAAACTTCACCGAAACGCCTGAGTTTTTATTCACCTTGTTCACCACCATAAAAGCAGTGTTAAGTGTACTTATTGAGGATGCGGTCCACTTGTGGTCCGTACATTTCTCCAAATATGTTTAGGTGGACAAGCAAGTAGAAAAGTTGATAAATCTGCTTGGTATCTGGATAACTTGAATCGAGCGGAAAGACTTGTTGATAAGCCGCATAAAAATCACTAGAAAAACCACCAAATAATTCAGTAAAAGCCAATTCAAAATGACGATCACCTTGAACGATGGCAGGATCAATCAAATAAGGGCTATGATTAGTCCCACTTAGCCAATTTCCTCCCCATAAATCACCGTGTAATAATGAGGACTGAGGGCGTTCGGGTAAGAGGTTTTTCAAGTTTGTAATCAGTGATTCTAATTTGGCGCGTCTCTGTCCAGTGATGATACCTTGATCTATACCAATGTTTAGCTGGTTGCCAAGCCGCATCGTTGCAAAGTAATCAACCCAATCATCAGTTAATTGGTTAGGTTGGTTAAGTAAACCGATATAGCCATCACGATCAAGTCCATAATCGTGTTGTTTAATAAGGTGCAGTTGGGCAAGTTGTTGCCCTAAAAGTGATGGCGTCTCGTCACTATCACTTGTTTCAATCCACTCTAAGATTAAGGCGGGAGGGGATGATTGCTGATAATAATTCATAGGTACATGAACCGTACCTGTTTCAGCTAAGCGGATTAATCCATAGCTTTCAAATGCAAAGAAATCATCTGCCGCATCAAGATTAACTTTGATAAAATAGCGTCTTTTATCTGTTGTCACAAGATAACTCGCATTAATGTCGCCTCCCGTCACGGGTTGTATGTTAATGACGTCCATAGCTGCATCAAATTGTTTGAAAATGTCTTTAATCTGTTGATTCATCTGTACGACTCACCTTTCATCTTTTTTTTCAGTATACGTGATTCTATACAGATATCAACCTACCACGTTATAATAGGAGTAAAGGAGGCGTAGCCATGATTAGTCATGATAAGATTTTATCAAAAATAGAGCAAGAACTTGCCTTAGCAAAACAGGCTCCCGATCAAGCGAAATTAAAAGAGCATATGCGCGCGATTCGCTTGCTAACAGATTTAATTTTAGATACTGAGGAAGAGCACAAACCGACTATTGAAAAGACCGTTTCAGAAGAACTTGAGCTTCGAACAATGATGGGCGATCGCTATCAACCGCAAAACGCAGAACCCCCAAGTGAAACATACGATAATCCAAGTTCATTACTAGACTTTTAAATTAAGCTATTAAAGGGTAGCCAAAAAGGCAAATAATCACTTTATTAGCAAAGTGATTATTTGCCTTAACTTAAATGTCATTCTCCTCCTAGAAAATACACCTTCATTCAATTAATTAATTGATCGGATAGTCATATTCAATCTGTTCATCAAATGTAATATAGTCTAAATAAATGGTAAGTAAGAGGTACCGCTTTTCTGTTTCTGGATCACTTAAAATAATGTGATCCCTCCCGGCTGCCTCAATAATGCCCTTGAAAATCTTCGCATTCCATCTCTCATTACTGTCAAAAGTCATGTATACTGTAGCTACTTTCCCTCTATTTAAACGCAAAATATTTTCAATGTATGACTCTTCCAATGGTAGCAATCCTTCTTGTTGTGGAAATTGCGACGGTTGTTGTGGAAAAGAAGGAAAGCTAGGTTGAAATGGTCCTCCGGGTTGAAATTGAGATATAGGCTGCATCGGTTGTGGCATCGGTTGCGGGAAATGGTGCATGGGCATCATATGTGGTTGTTGAGTTGGGAATGCGCCAGGCATTGGCATTTTTTGACGTTGGTTCTTTTCTTCACTCATTCTTTTTCACTCCTTAAAATAATTTCTTCTACAAACGTGGGCAATCGGCTGCTAGTGGTGCGAAAAAACAGTGGGATTTATAACGTCCGGTATTCCACTGACCAAACCACTGTTCTGGACAGGGGCCGTCTGGTCTGAAAAACCATAATGATCGTGTAGCTGGATGGAAGCGCTCGCCATTGATAACACGCCGTGCTAAAGCTTTATCAATTTCCCTGGCGCGTTGATAAAAATAGCCCATTTGTGTCGCTTCAAACCCACCAGGACTTTGATAAACCATCTCACGAATATTTCGAATATCAGTGAAATCCAAACAATCCTCAATGACTCTGTTTATGCCTACATTTCCGACCATTAACATACCAAGCTTACCGTCACCTTCGGCTTCAGCACGTAATAATCGGGCAAGCAAGGCCACATCTTTCTCAGTAAATGGAACAACGGCCATCTCTTCACCTCATTTCTACAACACCTTTCTTTAGCCATATTTATGCGTCCATCGATAATAATATGTTTTTTATAGAAAGATTAGGGTAATTTAATTTATGTGGTTATTAAACTTAAATATATTAACTTTCTCATCTGAATTTTCAGGTTCAGCCAAGAAAGCATAAGGGTAAACCTCATATTAAATATAAAGGTTGACTTTGAATATAAATTTTCGATGTATTATCAACCTTTCGTTTTAGACGCGCAGGTGAGCTACGCCCACAGGAGTCTACACATAGCTCACCTGCTGAATAGTATCATCTATCTTAATAATGGTTGTCTTTCAAGATCTCATCAAGCGCCATTTCAATCCGTGGACGTTAGATTTCCACCATGGAGATCATTAAGACATCGTAGAATAAGAAACTTCTTATTCTAATCGTGTCACATCTTCTTCGCTTTACTTCGTGCGGTTGGGCTTATGCATTCAGTATAACCACCCGTCTAAGTGGAAATAAGCAAGGGGTGAGACTTCTGCGGGAATAGGATGAGCTGAAGATCCACTTGAGGAGCGATCTTTGCTTCACACAGTGGAATATTAGACTAAACCCGTCACCTCGTGTGACAACGTCTAATTGACCTACATCCTGTAGGCCCGAGGCCATCCCCGCGAAAAGCGAATCCCTTGCTTTTCGGAACGACATAACGTTTAAGCATATGAGAAGGTTGGATGCGGCACAACCATGTAGAAGTAAAGTCAACAAGCCTATTGAATAACGCGTCTATTGAAAACGATCAAGGTTGAATGTGTGCGAAATTTGAGTTAAATATAAAAGATTTGTGAAATTTAATCGTTAACCCTTTTCATTGAACAGAAAAAGGCGTATTATATATAACAGAATAGAATTTGGAGGGTAATAGACATGAGTAACTTATTTGATACATTAAAAGGAAGACTAGCTGGGAATACTAAGCGAATTGTATTTCCAGAGGGTTCTGATCAGCGCGTTTTAGAAGCAGCAATTCGATTGGCAACGGAAGGATTAATCCAACCTGTATTAGTGGGAAAGAAAGAAGAATTAGAACAGAGTGCGGCAGAACTTGACCTGAATCTAGGTGATGTTGAATGTCTCGATCCAGAATCGTATCCTGAATTTGATGCGATGGTGGATCAATTTGTTGAAAGACGTAAAGGCAAAGCAACAGAAGAAAAAGCGCGTCAATTATTATTAGATGAAAATTATTTTGGTACGATGTTAGTTTATATGGGTAAAGCAGATGGTTTAGTTAGTGGTGCCGCACACTCGACAGCAGATACTGTTCGCCCTGCTCTGCAAATTATTAAAACAAAGCCAGGCATAAAAAAGACGTCAGGTGTTTTTATTATGGTACGCGAAGAGGAACGCTATGTATTCGCTGATTGTGCGATTAACATTAATCCAGATAGCCAAGATTTAGCAGAGATTGCGCTTGCATCAGCAGAAACAGCTGCTTTATTCGATATTGATCCACGTGTGGCAATGTTGAGTTTTTCAACGAAAGGTTCTGCACAATCAGAGGAAACGGATAAGGTCGCAGAAGCAGTGAAAATTGCTAAAGACCTGCAGCCGTCGTTAACTTTAGATGGAGAATTCCAATTTGATGCAGCCTTTGTGCCAAGTGTAGCAGAAAAGAAAGCACCTCATGCCGATATTAAAGGTGACGCTAACGTTTTTGTCTTTCCTGGATTAGAAGCAGGTAATATTGGTTATAAAATTGCTCAGCGTTTAGGCAATTTTGATGCGGTAGGGCCAATTTTACAAGGACTTAACCAACCTGTTAATGATCTCTCACGGGGTTGTAACGTAGATGATGTTTACAAACTGGCTATTATTACTGCAGCACAAGCACTATAAAATAAAAAAGTCGGCTCAAGATAGCCGACTTTTTTTATCACAGATAACCGTCCGTAAACCGCTCATCTCAAATTAGGGAGCAGAGGTCATTCTTTAAGCGGGCGCTAGCGGACTAGTTATCAATCAGTGGGCGAAGGTCGAAACCATCCCCTGATTGAAGTTTTGATTTATAGGAATAACGCACCTAATGCTTTCTTATTTCGTTCCCACATTTGTTTTCTACGCTTTTGATAAATAACGTTTTCTGCCTCGTCCAAATCATTTTCGATCACTTCGCTTGGTAATGTATCAAGTGTTTCCTTTATTTTTTCGATGACGTCGTCTACTGTTAAAGGTATACCGAGTAACGTTTCTAGTGCTTCCATTGTATCAGGATTAACGGAAGGATAATTGAAACGTGTCGTTTCATTTTTAAGCCCTTTTTGGTAAAAAGATTGTATCAACTTAGCGCGCTGTTGATGGTCAGCTTCAATAGATAAATAAATTTGCACAGCAATCCCATTTCGTACACGCCTTTGTGAAATGCCAGCAAATTTCTTCCCATTTATGCTCAAGTCGTAATCACCTGGACAATACGAACCGACTACTTCAAATGCTTCAATAGCGTGTGTCCACTGAGAAAAAAGTGTTTTAATAAAACTGACCATTTTCTGATACCCTTGGTGAATGCTTATCTTTTCTCCGTTTCGAATCAATAGTGACACACTTAATACACCAGCATCCGCCACAACAGCAAGGCCACCTGAATTGCGGACGACAGGTTGATACCCTTGATTGATTAACCAGTTTGTTGCTTCAGTTAAATGTGGTAAACGCGCATCAGCGATGCCCAATACGACGGTATCTGTATGACGCCAAATTCTAACCACATTTGATGAGTGCTCACGATTAATAGATTCAGCTAAAGCATCATCAATCGCAAAAGATTCCCAAGCTGGTCGATCTATTCTAGTATGATCAATGAAACGTACTTCTGTTTCACTGAATAATTCTTTCCAATCATCCATGTTTAACGTCAACTCCTCTTTCAGATTAACCTCATCTATTATATAATGAATAAAAATGATAAGCTAATTTAACTGTTTTTGATAAGGGGGGACCATGTTATGGCGTACCGTGACGAGAAGCTTCGTGAAGAGAAAGTATTTAAAGATCCGGTTCATCGCTATATCCATGTGCGCGATCGCGCGATTTGGGATTTAATCGGAACGCGCGAATTTCAACGCCTTCGTAGAATTAAGCAATTGGGCACGACTTTTCTTACGTTTCATGGAGCTGAGCATAGCCGTTTTAATCATTCACTTGGCGTATATGAAATTGTTCGCCGTATTCTTACTAATTTTGAAGGTCGCTCCAATTGGAATCCTGAAGAACGTTTGCTTTGTCTGGCGGCGGCTTTATTACATGATTTAGGACATGGTCCGTTTTCACACTCATTTGAAAAAGTATTTAAGTTGGATCATGAAGATTTTACCAAGGCTATTATATTAGGTGATACAGAAATTAATCAAATTTTACAGCGGGTTGAGCCTAAATTTCCTGAGAAAGTTGCCGAAGTTATCAATAAGACATACCATGATAAGTTAGTGGTCAGTCTGATCTCAAGTCAAATTGATGCAGATCGGATGGATTATTTACAACGTGACGCTTACTTCACTGGTGTTAGCTATGGTCACTTTGACATGGAGCGCATTCTTAGGGTAATGCGTCCGTTGGATGATCAAGTCGTGATTAAGCAATCTGGTATGCATGCTGTCGAAGATTATATTATGAGTCGCTACCAAATGTATTGGCAAGTGTATTTTCATCCGGTAAGCCGAAGCGCTGAAGTGATTCTTTCAAAAATTCTTCACCGTGTTAAACATTTACATAATCAGCACTATCAATTTAAGCAAGAACCGAAACATTTTTTGTCATTTTTTGCTGGGGATGTCACATTAACGGATTACATAAATTTAGACGAAACGATTGTTATGTATTATTTCCAAGCATGGATCAATGAGGATGATGTCATTCTCTCTGATTTATGTCGTCGCTTTACGAACCGAAAGTTATTTCAGTATGTTGAATTTAATCCAAAACAACAGATTAAGGAATCCATTGAGTTATTTCAGTTGTTTGAAGCCATCAATCTAGATCCGGATTATTATTTAGTGGTCGATTCTTCTTCAGATTTACCCTATGATTTTTATCGTCCGGGTGAAGAGGGAGAGCGTCTACCTATCTATTTATTAACACCTCAAGATGAATTGCAAGAGTTGTCTCGGGCTTCAGATATTGTTGAATCGATTTCCGGAAAAAAACGTACAGACCATAAGTTATACTATCCGGCTGATTTAATAGAGGCATTACCAGATGATCAACCGGAAAAAGCAAGAATTAAAGTATTACTAGGCTTAGAATAGGAGATGACAACATGTTGCTTAATCATGCGCGATTAGTGCGCTTTTTTATCGATGCAAATAGCATTGTTGGTAGAAAAAAATTGCAAAAAATGATTTATATCCTAAAAAAATTGAACCTTCCTTTTGATGAAAAGTTTGCTTTTCATTTTTATGGGCCTTATTCGGAAGAGTTAACTTTGCGAATTGAAGAACTATGTAATCTTGGATTTGTTTCTGAAGAGAAACAAGATAAAGGCCATTATTTGCAATACCAGTATACGGTGACAGATGCTGGCTTATCCTTTCTTGAACAAGCTCCAGATGATTTACCCTTATGTAAAGATGAAATCGAACTGTTAAAAGCACAAAGTTCTCGATTTCTTGAACTGGTGTCAACCATGTTATTCTTTGATGATTTACCTCCTGAAGAAGTAGAAAAGAAGATTCATCAAGTGAAAGCAAGTGTTAATTATAGTGATGCAGATATTAAAGAAGCTTGGCGCTTTATTGATCAACTAAAAGAAGGACGTGTTCATTAATGGACACATCCTTTTTTCTTTCACATGATATTAAAATGAATATCGATTCGAATAGCATTTCATGATCCAAAGCCAAAAACGTTTAAAACAAGATTATGGATTTAAGGGCTATTGATCAGAAAGCCTTTTGCCGCCCACTGCATAATGTTCACGCTTCATATCTTCAATAAATACAACGACTTTTTCTCTGTTAGCTCCTGTTGTCTCAACAACAGCATCGGTAACTTTTTCGACAAGGTCCTTCTTTTGTTGATCTGTCCGACCTTCAAGCATTTTTACTGTTACATACGGCATGGATGACTCACTCCTGTTCTTTTTTTATCACAGATAGCTTTCCGTAAAGCGCCCGACTTAGAATAGAAAGCAACGGTCAATCTCTTTAGCTGGGCGATAACGGATGCTAATGTCCTGATGCACACAACTATCAATCACGTAACGAAAAGTCAGACTCACCGTGTTTCTTTTGTTTGCCCTCTTCTGTGCTATTATTCTAAGTGTACCAGTTAGAATAGCTGAAATGCAATGATTCAATATGCTACAATAGTGTTGTTAAGGAGGTTTTTGAAATGACTGAAAAGAAAGAAAAACAGGCTTTTACAATTATGAAAGATGATTCAACTGATGGCCATGGTGGTTATGGTGTCGGTGCCATTAGTCTAGAAAATATTTCTCCTGTTATTATTGACCCCAATGAAAACCGTGCCTTTGTTGATATGGGGGCAATGCATGCGCGTAGTGAAGTGGAACGTCGGGTGAAATTTATTCCTGATAAAACAGAGGTTCCGAACGGCTTACTGTATTGGATCGTCTGGGTGACGGTTGAGTCTGGAGAAGAGGGTCCTTATTATCATGGTGTGGCTGCAAGTGAGATACGTGTTGATCGATCGATTAAACGTGCATATAAATCCATGCCTGAACATGTGACTCATATGGAAAAATCATTAAAAGGCCATGTGATGGTCGACCATATGGACCAAGCATCACGAGATCTTTTGGCAGATTTTCTACGTCAATTTAACCCAGAAATGTGGGGGCGTGCATCAGAACAATTGAAAGCTTCTCTTCCATTAAAAAAATAAGCTCTGGTCAGGCCTAGAGCTTATTTTTTAGTGAATCCTATCAATGATCGACTTGACAATATTGCTTAGGTTCAGTTCCTTCAATAAAAAACATTAGTCGGCTAACCGTGCAATGTTCACTACTTAATAAACCTGTAGTGGGATCGACATAAGCAGCTACAATCCCGGGAGGGGCAATAAAGCTAGTACTGCTTATTTGATCATGGCCGGACTCGATGGCATCACGCCAAATGCGTTTAGCCGCTTGAGTATTGTCAAGTTTTCGATTGTCGTCATACCCTGTCCATACACCAACGATCAATTCGGGACTATAGCCCACCATCCAACTATCGGTACCTGTTGTTCCACTTTTTCCGGCATAGTTACCACTTAATTCTTCACTAATTGAACCTCCAGTTACCGATAGATAACTGGACAGATTTGGATCGAACATACCCGTAAGCAGTTGATTGAGAATAAAGGTAACTTGTTCATCCAATACTTGTTCACCTAAATGACGATCCCGTTGATAAACATTCTGGCCTTCGTTGTTGACGATATGGTCTACCAGATAGGGATTCACTTGATGACCACCGTTCGCAAAGTGACTATAAGCAGCCACGATCTCCTCTACACTCAAAGAAGCGGTTCCCAACGCAAGGGCAGGAACAGAAGGAAGTGGGCTTGAAATCCCAAGTGAACGTCCGCGGTCTATAACAAGTTCTGGTGTTAAAAATAATTGTGTTTTTATGGCATAAATATTATCGCTGACAGCAAGCGCTTGTGCTAGGGTAACGGTATCATCGGCATAAGCATGATTGAAATTGCTTGGTGAGTAGCTGTCTCGATCATTGAATAAAAAGGTAGTGGGTTCACTCGTCAAAGTTGTTGCAGCTGTAAAACCATGTTCTAATGCAGTATAGTACAAAATCGGTTTAAATGTTGATCCAACCATCCTCTTTGCCTGAATGGCTCGATTATATGGGCTTTGATAATAATCAACACCACCTACCATCGCCTCGATTGCGCCCGTTGCTGTATTGGCCATTAGTGCGCCTACTTGGAGGTCTTCAATATGTCGCTGAATGGCTTGGTTAAGCGCGTCTTGATTGCTAGAGTTGATCGTTGTATGAATATGGTATCCTCCAATTTGATCTTCTTCAAGTATTTGTGATGATTCCGCTATAGCAAGATCAGCCACATAACCAAATTGCTGATCGTGGAGCGGGTTCGCTATGATTTCGAGTTGTTCACGTGTAGCTAAATCATATGCTGTTTCATCAATAACATCTGTGCGTTTTAATGTTTGAAGAACATTTAATTGTTGTTGTTTTGCTCTGTCGAAATGATCAAGTGGTGAATATGCATTTGGACGATTAGGAATGGCAACAAGCATAGCGACTTCAGCCGTTGATAATTGTTTAGTTGATTTACCGAAATAAAATTGACTTGCTGTCTCAACACCATAAATACCATGGCCATAATAGATGGTGTTCAAATAGCCTTCTAATAATGTGTCTTTATCATAGTGTTGTTCAAGACGAAAAGTATAAAAAGCTTCAGCAAGTTTTCGCATCCATGTTTTCTCATGTGATAAATAAAGATTACGTGCGTATTGTTGTGTAATTGTGCTGGCACCTTCAGCTAAGTTTTGTTGACGAATATTTTCTAATAATGCCCCGCCGATCCGTTTTAGGTCAAATCCCCGATGTTGATAAAAATTTTGATCTTCAATGATTAGGGTTGCTTCAATTAATTTGGGATTGATTTGATCAAGAGCGGACCAGAGTCGTTCACCCTCAGGGTACACGGAGCCAAGTAATTTCCCTTCATTATCATAAATCATGATCGGTTGATCGTTTAGTTCAGGCTTTCCTAATAAGAAAATCGTTGTTAACAGCGTTATAAATCCAATGATTAATCCCCAGCTTATCCATAGTCCTAAGCGTTTGTGCATGATGATCCCCTCCTTATTGCGTATTCAAAAAGGAAATAAAAGAATGGTTAACGGTAAGGCAATAAAGTTCTACTTTCATTAAGATCACGCCCTATTTGATCAATCGCTTTATTACCGCTTTGACTAACTGCTTATTGGCATGATCACTTATCCAGTATCACTTTTTTTAGTAAATTTAATCAAAAATGCTTGCTTTTTCATTAAAAAACTCTAAAATAAATGTGTTTCTAGTCAAAATAGAGCACATGTTAAGATAGATAAAAAGGAGTCGATAAAATGGATTTATGGTATACAGAAAAACAAACAGAGACGTTTGGTATTACAGCTAAAGTTAAACGAACATTAGCAGAAGAACAAACAGACTTTCAAAAATTAGATATGATTGAAACAACCGAGTGGGGAAATATGCTTGTGTTAGATGGTATGGTGATGACAACTGAAAAGGATGAATTTGTTTATCATGAAATGATTAGTCACGTTCCCTTATTTACGCATCCAAACCCAAAACATGTTCTTGTCGTTGGTGGGGGAGATGGTGGTGTCATTCGAGAAGTATTGAAGCATTCGACGGTTGAAAAAGTCGTTTTGGTTGAAATTGATGGTCGTGTCATTGAAGCATCGAAAAAACACCTACCTTCTATTGCTGGTGCTTTAGATGACCCGCGTGTGGAAGTAAAGATAGCTGATGGTTTTATGCATATTGCAGAAAGTGAAAATGCTTATGATGTCATTATGGTAGACTCAACTGAACCGGTTGGTCCTGCAGTTAATCTCTTTACAAAAGGCTTTTATGCGGGTATTAGTAAAGCATTAAAAGCGGACGGTATTTTCGTTGCACAATCAGATAATCCATGGTTTAAGGCGGATTTAATTGAGCAAGTTTTCAAAGATGTTAGAGAAATTTTCCCAATTACCAAACTGTATACAGCTAATATTCCGACATACCCAAGTGGGCTTTGGACGTTTACCATGGGCAGTAAAAAGTATCACCCATTAGAAGATGTTCGTCAGGCTGAGTTAGCGTCAAAATATTATACGCCATCCATCCATTATGCGAGCTTCGCTTTACCTAAATTTGTCGAAGATTTAACGAAGTAAGGAGTGATCTTAATGCAGTTTGATCAGGCGTATTCTGGAAAAGTGTTTATTATGTCTCAACCCGATTTTAATCAAGCTAAAGCAGTGATTTATGGGATGCCAATGGATTGGACGGTAAGCTTTCGCCCAGGCTCTCGATTTGGTCCCAATCGAATTCGTGAAGCTTCAATTGGATTAGAGGAGTATAGTCCGTATTTAGACAGGCATCTAGAACAAGTCTCATATTTTGATGCCGGTGATATGCCCCTTCCATTTGGGAATGCTGAACGTAGCTTAGCTGAAATTTATCAGCACGTTACCACATGGTTAGAAAAGGATAAGTTTCCTTTAGGGCTTGGTGGTGAACATTTGGTTACATGGCCAGTCGTGCAAGCGGTCTATAAAAAATATCCTAGCGTGAAAGTGATTCATATTGATGCACATGCGGATTTGAGAGAGGAATATGAGGGAGAAGCATTATCTCATTCTACTCCAATT
The DNA here is from genome assembly GCF_016908375.1 of Amphibacillus cookii. GTDB lineage: Bacteria > Bacillota > Bacilli > Bacillales > Amphibacillaceae > Amphibacillus_C > Amphibacillus_C cookii. The sequence goes on along the minus strand of NZ_JAFBDS010000003.1, from coordinate 19,049 downwards.
CGAAAGATTTGTGATTTAATAGGTGCCCCTAACGTTTATTCATTCGGGATTCGTTCGGGTATGAGAGAAGAATTTACTTATGCCAAAGAAAGTGGGATGTATATGGCAAGGTATGAAGTAGCTAAACCATTATCAGAAGTATTGCCGGATTTAGCTGGTTCAGACCTATATATTACGATTGATATTGATGTTCTTGATCCCGCTTATGCGCCAGGAACCGGCACGGCAGAAGCAGGAGGGATCAGCGCTAAAGAATTGCTTGAAGCGATACATCTATTAGCGAACGCCAATGTTAATATTGTAGGTGCAGATTTAGTTGAAGTTGCACCAGCCTATGACCCAACAGAGCAAACGGCTATTCTAGCAAGTAAATGTGTGCGCGAAATGTTGCTAGGTTGGGTTAAATAGAACGAATAGTGAGAAGTAAATAGGATACGTGAAGACGAATGAGGGTATGAACCAAACTACTTTTCATTCGTCTTTAATCATGTTAGGAGCATGTTAACGAAGAAATAGGGTTTGAAAGTCCTTAGTATAAAATGAACCTTCAATCAGGCGGCGCTGTTATCACCTTACCTCTGTTTTCTATTTTGATAGGGGTGTTTTACGGACGGTTATCTATGATAAAAATAATCCAATAAAATAGAGAAGTAATTAAACTCTAGACATGTTGTGCGAATATTTAACTGCCTTTAGATGTGCGCCCCAAGTTAGGTATAGTCAAAAAATTTAAAGAAAAAATATTAATACCCTTGTGTTTAACTGAAATCATTTCTATACTTAAACGTACTGATAACATTTAAGGATGGTCATATGCATAAAGAGAAATGTTTTGTTAAAATAACATTGCAGACTGAAATTGTTGAAGATAATGATCAACAATTAACGTGTGTTGAAGCTAATGGAGAATGGTTTCAATCAAACTCACAATCGGTGATTCGATTTATAGAGCGAATAGAAGATCAACCTGAAGTGAGCACGATGATAACGATAAAACCGGAGAAAATAACGATTAAACGTTCAGGTGCTGTTGAAATGACACAGCAGTTTATGCGGCAGAAAAAAACGGAGCATATGTATCGACATCCGTACGGCGCTATTCATGTGGAAACATATACTGAAAGGATAGACTATCAACCTTTAACACCAACTCGCGCAGGGGAACTTGTCCTGCATTACACGACAAAATTAAATCAACAAGCTGAACGTCAACATAAAGTAAGACTGACTATTGAGGAGGATAATAGATGAGTATTGTACAGGAGATGCAAGATCGTTTAAAAGCAGAAATTAAAAAAGCGGTTTTGAAAGCAGAATTAACCACAGAGGACCAAATACCTGATATTATTTTGGAAAAACCAAAGGAAAAAAGTCATGGAGATTATGCAACTAATATTGCTATGCAACTGGCACGTGTTGCTAAAAAAGCGCCACGTCAGATTGCTGAACAACTTGTTGAAGCCATAGATAAATCTGAAGCTTCGATTGACCAAGTTGATATAGCAGGGCCAGGTTTTATTAATTTCTTTATTGATAACAGTTATTTGACACGTTTAGTTCCTTTGATTTTAACTGAAGGAGACAACTACGGCCGTACCAACACAGGTTTAGGTGAAAAGGTTCAGGTCGAATTTGTCTCGGCTAACCCGACAGGAGACTTGCACCTTGGACATGCTCGCGGTGCTTCAGTAGGCGATACCCTAAGTCATTTGTTAGATGCTGCTGGTTTTGAAGTGGAACGTGAATACTATATAAATGATGCTGGAAATCAAATTAATAATTTAGCCTTATCTGTTGAGGCCCGCTATATGCAAGCGATTGGTAAAGACTTCCCTATGCCAGAGGATGGCTATCATGGTAAGGACATTATTGCAATAGGTGAACAACTTGCAGCAACATATGGAGAAAAGTGGGCGGATAAACCAGAGCATGAGCGGAGAGCTTTTTTCCGTGAACATGGGTTAAAGTATGAGTTAGACAAGTTGGCCAAAGACCTGTCTGATTTTCGTGTTTCTTTTGACCACTGGTTTTCTGAGACGTCGCTTTATGATGAGGGGAAAATTGAACCGACGTTACAATTACTTGAAGAAAAAGGTTTTACATATAAGGATGAAGGTGCAACATGGTTTCAAACCACAGCTTTTGGCGATGACAAAGATCGCGTGCTTGTTAAGAATGATGGTTCATATACGTATTTAACACCAGATATCGCTTACCATAAAAATAAGTTAGATCGTGGATTTAATAAATTAATTAATGTGTGGGGAGCAGATCATCATGGTTATATTCCACGCATGAAAGCAGCTATTCAGGCACTTGGACATGATGAGCACACATTAGAAGTTCAAATTATCCAAATGGTAAACTTGTTTGAAAATGGTGAGAAAGTGAAGATGAGTAAACGGACCGGTAAAGCAGTCACCCTTCGTGAATTAATGGAAGAGGTTGGCATTGATGCGATGCGCTATTTCTTTGTGATGCGATCGAGTGATGCGCATTTGGATTTTGATATGGACTTAGCAAAATCAGAGTCTAATGATAATCCCGTATATTATGTTCAATATGCACATGCGCGGATCTGTACATTGCTTAAGCAAGCTGAAGAAAAAGGTTTCCAAGTTGATTTGAATCATTTAGCGGAGCACTTAATGACAGATAAAGCAGAAGACGTTTTAAAGCACCTTGGTGATTTTCCGCAAGTGATCGCTGATGCTGCCGTCAATCGGACACCACATCGCTTGACACAATATGTGTTTGATTTAGCAGCGCGTCTCCATAGCTACTATAATGCAGAAAAAGTACTTGAACCGAACCAACCTGAAAAGACGAAAGCTCGGTTAGCCTTAATGCAAGCGGTACGTATCACTCTTGCTAATGCGCTTCGCCTCATTGGCGTTGATGCGCCTGAAAGCATGTAAAAGAAATAGAGGCTCATGTGAATCGATGAAGCCTTCATAGATACGCCTTTTGATGATAAAGAGACCGTTCACCATTGGCGGTCTCTTTGTCAGTCCCAATGGTGGCTGAATTTTCTAAGTGTTAGTCTAGAAAGAAAAACAATGCAATTTAGCTTTGTATACGTTAACATAGAGTAAAATAATCAAAATTAAAGAGGTGCTAGAAAAATGCAGAAATTAGTATTTTTTGTTGGAGTAGCAGGGACTGGAAAAACGACGGTAGCAGAGAGGATAGCAGAGAAGATACCGTGTGCATTTCTTGACCGTGATACAGTCGGTGGTCGCTTTGTCGAACATTTTCTTGAGCAACAAGGACTCGATAAGAACGATCGAGATTCCAATTTTTACAAAGAGAACCTTCGTGATCTTGAGTATGATGCAACGAAAGATATTTGTATTGAAAACTTACGTGTCGGGCAAAATGTCTTTATGATTTCACCTTTCACAGCTGAATTGAAAAATAAGGACTGGATTGATCAAGTACTAACTGCAGCAGGAAAAACAAAGCAACAAGTCGATGTTAAAGTGATTGTGGTAACGTTACAAGACATAAAACAACAAAGAGAACGGATTGAAGATCGAGGAACAGTAAGGGATACTTGGAAACTAAACAATTGGACGAATTATGAATCACGTGTTAATTTTATACCAACGATTAACTGGGCTATTCCTGATGATCACATTCATATATTTGATAATTCAGGTGATTTAACTGTGGCGAAGATCGATCAGTTAATCCGCTTTGTCGAAGCATAAATAGTGATGGTTTTGCACAAGATGGAATTAATATTGCATTTTAGATTGCATACCCATATAATGTACTGGAGACATATGAGTAGACCAAAATAAAGTTCTACATACTGATAGAACAATAATTCAGATAAAGGGAGTGCTTTGACGGTGAGCTTAGCCGAATTAAATCTTGATGAACAACAAGAACATTCAATGATTGAGTTAGCAACGAAGATACTTGAAAGAGAAAATAAAGCATTAAATTATAAAGAACTATTTGACGAAGTTGCTGAGCTAAAAGGTTTTTCAAAAGTTGAAAAAGAAGCTTACATTGCGCAGTTTTATACCGATCTTAACCTTGATGGGCGTTTTCTTACAATAGGATCAGGCCAATGGGGCTTAAAAATATGGTATCCTGTTGAACAAATTGATGAAGACATAACAACTGAACCTAAGAAAAAGAAGAAAAAGAAAAAAAGAAAAACAACAAAGAAAGAAGTTGAACCTTCGATTGATGAGACAGATGAAGATCTAACCGAAGTCCCACTTGATTTTGTCGAAGATAGCTATGATGATGATGAAGATGAAATTGATCTGGGTGATGATATCGCAGAAGAGGACCTTGAAGATAGCTTTGATGAAGATGAAGAAGACTATGATGAAGACTTGGAAGAAGATGAAGATGAAGAAGATGAAGAAGATGACCGTAAATAAAAAGACGCTTGACTTTTTTTGCGTCAGTGCGTAATATTTTATTTGGGCTCTACGAAATAATGTTAATATTATTTTACGTCCCCCTAATTCATTAGGGGGACGTTTTTGTTTTATCACGGATAACCGTCGGTAAAACCCCCGCCTCAAAATAGAGAACAGAGATCATCTATTAAGGCGGGAGACGCTAATGCCTGATTCACTCAACTAACCATCAGTAAGTGGGTAAGATCGTAGGCTAAAACCGCCACATCTTTAAGAAGGATTACAGACTAAGACCGCCACGTCCTGTGGCGACGTCTGCATAACCTACATCCTGTAGGCCCACGTCTGCATAACCTACATCCTGTAGCCCTCCGCCCACTTTGAAGGTTCGTTTTTAAGTTAGGAATTTAGCGAGATGATCTTATATTAATCATAGGGTATTCATAATGTATATATTCATGAGATAAGGTAGATCAATCTAGGAATAGTAATAACGATAATATTTATTGCTAGCATAGATTTGATAACCTTGGAGATTATACAGGAAAACGAAAAATATTTAGAAATGGGGAGCGGATGATATATGGCAAAGTATATTTTTGTAACTGGTGGGGTTGTGTCATCGATTGGAAAGGGAATCGCTGCAGCATCGTTAGGACGACTATTAAAAAATCGAGGTTTAAATGTAACGATTCAAAAGTTTGATCCATATATTAATGTCGATCCAGGAACAATGAGTCCTTACCAACATGGAGAGGTGTTTGTTACTGATGATGGTGCAGAAACGGATTTGGATTTGGGTCACTATGAACGATTTATTGATATCAATCTATCGAAATACTCTAACATAACGACAGGTAAAATTTATTCTACGGTTATAAAGAAAGAAAGACGTGGTGATTATTTAGGAGGAACCGTTCAGGTTATTCCGCATATTACCAATGAAATAAAGGATAAAGTCTTTCAATCAGCTGAACAGAGTAATGCAGATGTGGTTATTACCGAAATTGGCGGAACCGTTGGCGATATTGAGTCACTACCGTTTCTTGAAGCAATCCGACAAATTAAAAGTGATATCGGTAAGGAAAATGTCATGTATATTCATACGACACTTGTTCCATATATTAAAGCGGCAGGGGAATTGAAGACCAAACCAACACAGCATAGTGTAAAGGAACTTCGTTCACTTGGGATTCAACCAGATGTCATTATCCTGCGTTCAGAAATGTCTGTTAGTAAAGAAATGAAAGAAAAGATAGCACTGTTTTGTGACATTAATGAGCGTAATGTTATTGAATCAACAGATGCAGCAACGCTTTATCATATCCCTTTATCATTGCAAGCACAAGAATTAGATCAAATTACGTGTGATCATTTTGGTTTGACTTGCCCAGAGGCAGAAATGAATGAGTGGAAGGAGCTTGCCAACAATGTTCAAAACCTTAAGCGCAAAACGACAATTGGCTTAGTTGGTAAATATGTTGAATTGCCGGATGCCTATATTTCTGTTGTTGAAGCTTTAAAACATGCTGGCTATCCTCATGATGTTGATGTTGAAGTGAAGTGGGTGAACGCTGAAGAAGTCACTCCTGATAATGTGAAAGGTTATTTAAATGATGTCGATGGTATCCTTGTACCCGGAGGATTTGGTGATCGAGGTATTGAAGGGAAAATTGTAGCGATTCGCTATGCACGTGAAAACCAAGTACCATTCCTCGGCATTTGCTTGGGCATGCAACTCGCAACGGTTGAGTTTGCTCGTCACGTATTAAACCTAGAGGGAGCGCACTCGGCTGAGATTGATCCAAGCACACCGCATCCAATTATTGATCTATTACCAGAGCAAAAGGATATAGAGGATATGGGTGGTACGCTTCGTCTTGGTTTGTATCCTTGTCGCTTAATGGACGATACCAAAACAAAAGCTGCTTATCATGGAGAAGACCTTGTCTATGAGCGTCATCGTCATCGCTATGAATTCAATAATGAGTATCGTGAAGCGATGCAGGCTGAAGGCTTTATCTTTTCTGGGACAAGCCCAGATGGTAGACTGGTGGAAACGATCGAACTAGCTGACCATCCGTGGTTTGTTGCATCCCAATTTCATCCTGAGTTTAAATCAAGACCGACAAGACCACAAGAGTTATTCTCTGGATTTATCGGTGCGATTGTAAAATAAAGCGATCATGGGTACCACCACTTTAATCACCGATCACTTCAACTATTTATGCTTTAAAAGCAAATAGCAGGTGATGCGAATAAAGTGGTGGTTCTATTATGGTCGTATAATAAATGGTTCTTTGTCAAATGACGTTGGTGAGAATTTTTGCCGGCAATTTTATAGATGAATTTCACAAATATTCAAGTCGGATTATGCTGCTTGAATGTTTGTTTGGTTAGGTGCATTTTGGGCTGATTTCGATTCAATAGATCTTAACTTAGCTATCTACACGTAAATTCATACGGGTTCGGTCAGGAAATGATGAGACTCCTGCAGGAATAGCACGAGCTGAAGATCCACTCATGTGCGCGTTTTGTGCGCACATGAGTTAGCTGAAGCCGTGCCTGCGGAAAGCGAATCACTGGATGACCGAACCCATTTCTATTTTTAGAGAAATAGAAAAGACGTTAGCGAAAGTCTATCCCCATTTCACAAACGCATGAAATGGAGAATTCCCTTCACCAACGTCAAATAGTATACAACCATAATAAATAGCGGTGGGGAGCATATGCAGCGCTGTCACACACACTTTTCAACCTACTGCGTTATATTATTCGCGTGATTTGTGTTTAATCCAGGGATTTGCAGGATAATACTCGATAAACCACGAATATTACAAGTGTAAAGCATGATTAAACAAAATTCGGAGGGGATATGATGGACAAAAGTGTCTTAATTGTTGATGACCAAAAAGGAATTCGCTTTTTATTAGAAGAAGTTATTCGAAGTGAAGGCTATCGGGTCAGTAGTTGTCAAGATGGTCAGTCAGCTATTAAATCAATAGAAAATCAACCGCCAGACTTATTAATCATTGATTATCGGTTGCCAATGATGAATGGGGGTAAAGTGATTGCCCACTTAGAGGCACAAGGTTATCAAATCCCAACAATTGTAATGAGTGGTCTTGTAGATGAAATTAAACCAAAAATAGAGGGTTTTAACTCCGTAAAAGGTTATTTTTCTAAACCATTTAATATACTAGAAGCCAAAAACCAAGTTAATCAACTTTTGCAGGATTAAATTGACAAAAAAACCTTTCATTTCTAATTATCGTATAAAAACTTTAAAAAAAGTAATGATATTGTTAATTTTTTTCACAGAAAACGTTTACATACGACAAGTTTTGTTGCACCTATTTAATGAAATTGGTATGCTAATAGAGTATCCAATCAACCGTTGTAATTGACTGGCTATATGAGCATGTTCAAAATCCTTTTTGGACCGGCTTTATACTTACAAAATTTTTCTTAACTTTTTAAGGAGGAACAATCATGCCATTAGTATCAATGACAAAAATGTTACAAGACGCAAAAGCAGGGAGTTACGCAGTAGGACAATTCAACATTAATAATTTAGAGTATGTTCAAGCAATTTTGCAAGCTGCCGAAGATGAAAAATCTCCAGTAATTCTAGGTGTATCTGAGGGTGCTGGCCGCTATATGGGTGGCTACGGCGTTGTCGTAGCAATGGTTAAAGCGGTAATGGAAGCGCAAGGAACAACCGTTCCTGTTGCGATTCACTTAGATCATGGTTCAAGCTTTGATCAGTGTGCAAAAGCGATTCATGCAGGCTTTACTTCTGTTATGATTGATGCATCTCATGATCCATTTGAAGAAAATATTGCTACTACATCTAAAGTAGTTGAACTTGCTCACTTACATGGTGTTTCTGTTGAAGCAGAACTTGGTACTGTTGGTGGACAAGAAGACGATGTTGTAGGTGATATTATCTATGCTGATCCTAAAGAATGCCAAGAGCTAGTAGAGCGTACAGGTATTGATACGTTAGCTCCAGCACTTGGATCTGTTCACGGTCCATACAAAGGCGAGCCTAACTTAGGATTTAAAGAGATGGAAGAAATTGGTTCTGCTGCTGAAGTGCCACTTGTACTGCATGGTGGTACAGGTATTCCAACAAAAGATATTCAAAAAGCGATTTCTTATGGTACATCTAAAATTAACGTGAACACTGAAAACCAGATTCAACAGGCTAAAGTGGTACGTGAAGTCTTAGAAGCTAATCCAGAAATGATTGACCCACGTAAATATTTAGGCCCATCTCGTGATGCAATTAAAGAAACAGTTATTGGCAAAATGCGTGAATTTGGTTCTTCACAAAAAGCATAAGTTTTTTCTAAGGTTACCCATCTGGGTAGCCTTTTTTTATCACAGATAACTGTCCGTAAAACACCTTCCTTAAAATAGAGAGTAGAGCAAATCAATTGAGGTGGGTGATAACGGACGGACGCTAATGTTCGTTTTATAAGCTCGTAATAGTAAATAAGCCTGTTGTGTTATGAATTAGCTTACCGCCATAATACAAGTTGTCAACGTATGACAATTATGATGGTTTGTAACATAAATTACATATAACCTGTTACATTCGTCGCAAATCATGTAAAAATTACTCCCTATTCATCTTAAAGGTAGATACAAATGATAATTGTTTGTATAATAGAGTCAGTATGTTAATTTACGCATTAATCTAAAATAGACGTATAAACTAACAGTAACTATAAAAGACGATTATTTAATAAAGTGAGGCTATTATAATATGCAAAAATTATTTGTAGAGGGTGGAACGCGACTAAAAGGTGAAGTGCGAATTGGTGGCGCTAAGAATAGTGCAGTGGCTTTATTGCCAGCGACTATTTTAGCGGATTCAGAAGTCGTGATCGAAGGGCTACCAGATATATCAGATGTAATAACATTAAGTGCCTTGTTGGAAGAGATTGGTGGAACAGTAAAACGTGATGGTGAGGCCGTATATATTGATCCATCATCAATGACAGCGATGCCGCTTCCTAATGGAAAAGTGAAGATGTTACGTGCCTCATACTATTTTATGGGAGCGATGCTTGGTCGATTTAAACGGGCAGTGATTGGATTGCCAGGCGGGTGTCACCTTGGTCCCCGACCTATCGATCAACACATTAAAGGATTTGAAGCCTTAGGGGCTCAAGTTACCAATGAACAAGGAGCTGTTTACATACGGGCAGATCAGCTAAAGGGAGCGAGAATCTATTTAGATGTTGTCAGTGTTGGAGCAACGATTAACATTATGTTAGCAGCTGTAAAAGCAAAAGGGAAAACAGTCATTGAAAACGCAGCTCGCGAACCTGAAATTATTGATGTTGCAACGCTTCTGACAAGCATGGGCGCGAAAATTAAAGGAGCAGGAACGGATATTATCCGAATTGAAGGTGTTGATACTTTAACAGGTTGTATGCATACGATTATTCCTGATCGTATTGAAGCAGGTACCTACACGATAATGGCAGCTGCGCAAGGTGAAGAAGTGCTTATTGATAATGTCATACCACAGCATCTTGAACCATTATTAGCTAAGTTAAGAGAGATGGGTGTGCAAATAGAAGAAGGAGAGGAACAGTTAAGGATAAGATCAACATATCCACTGACCGCTGTAGATATTAAAACACTGGTACATCCAGGGTTCCCAACAGATCTGCAACAGCCCTTTACTTCATTATTGACACAAGCAGAGGGAACATCTATTGTAACAGATACAATTTATAGTGCACGCTTTAAACATATCGATGAATTAAGACGTATGAATGCGACAATAAAGCTAGAAGGTGCGAGTGCGATTGTAACAGGTCCTGTCAAATTACAAGGGGCTAAAGTTCGTGCGAGCGATTTGCGAGCTGGAGCAGCTTTGATTATTGCCGCTTTACTCGCAGAAGGCGTAACAGAGATTACCGGTTTAGAGCACATTGATCGTGGTTATGAGCAACTAACTGAAAAATTAACAAAGTTGGGTGCCAATATCTGGCGTGAAGAAATGACAGAACAAGAAATTGAGCAATTTCAAAATTAAATGATCATTATGAGGTGTTCAAAAAGTTTGGTGTATGCTAGCGATTAATGAGTAGAAGTCCTCTATAAAAAGGGAAGATCGATTTTATAGGAATGGAAAGTACCTGCTTTTTGAACAACCTTTATCACAGATAGCCGTCTGTAAACTGCCGGTTCAACATACAATGCAGTGGTCAAGCTAATTGCCGAACGGTAACGGTCACTAATGCCCTGATTCACTCAACTATCAATTAGTGGGAGAACAACGCCCACTGATAGGCTAACCATATATGATATAAAAATGTGTGATTACGCACAAACTTGATTGGGGAAAGCACACCTGTATCCACTAAGTATTTCCTCTCTTTATACACTAAATTTTCACAAAGTGGTTGAATAATTGCTGTAAAAAGAGTACGATAAACATAACTACGTTGTACTTCTGGATTATCTCTCGATCGGAGCTCTTCTGATTTAACAAATCCCAATATAAACCGATAATGCAAAAAACAATAGGATAGGTGTGATGACTACGTGTCTGAAGTAACAATTTCACAATTGGAAGAAATGACTTTAAAGGATCTTTATACAAAAGCTAGAGAATTTAAAGTGTCTTATTATGCAAAATTAACGAAACGAGAACTTATATTTGCAATTTTAAAAGCGCAAGCAGAAAAAAGTGGTTATTTATTTATGGATGGTATATTGGAAATTATTCCATCAGAAGGGTTTGGATTCCTCAGACCGATTAATTATTCTCCAAGTGCAGAAGATATTTATATCTCAGCTTCTCAAATTCGTCGTTTTGATTTAAGAAACGGTGATAAAGTGTCTGGAAAGGTACGCCCGCCTAAAGAGAATGAACGTTATTATGGATTATTGCATGTGGATGCTGTGAATAGTGAAGATCCAGAATTAGCTAAAGAACGTGTTCATTTTCCTGCATTAACCCCTCTTTATCCAAATCGAATGATGCAACTGGAGACCGAATCTAAAGATATTTCTACTCGTATAATGGATATGATAACACCAGTTGGTTTTGGGCAGCGTGGTTTAATCGTGGCACCACCTAAAGCTGGTAAAACCATGTTATTGACTGAAATTGCAAATAGTATTACGGAGAATCATCCTGATGTTAAACTTATTATTTTACTTGTTGATGAGCGTCCGGAAGAAGTAACCGATATAGAACGATCGGTTAATCCAAATGTCGATGTTGTTAGCTCAACATTTGACGAAGTACCAGAAAATCATATCAAGGTATCTGAATTAGTGTTAGAACGTGCGTTACGCCTTGTCGAACATAAAAAAGATGTCGTCGTGTTAATGGATAGCATTACCCGACTAGCAAGAGCTTACAATTTAGTTATTCCACCAAGTGGTCGAACATTGTCAGGTGGTATTGATCCAGCAGCGTTTCACAGGCCCAAGCGTTTCTTTGGGGCAGCACGTAATATTGAAGAAGGTGGAAGTTTCACCATTCTTGCGACCGCCCTTGTGGAAACCGGATCTCGAATGGATGATGTTATATATGAAGAGTTTAAAGGGACAGGGAATATGGAACTTCATCTTGATCGGTCACTTGCTCAACGTCGTATTTTCCCTGCGCTTGATTTGCTTCGTTCAAGTACACGGCGTGAGGAACTATTACTTTCTAAAGAAAAGCTTGATATGATATGGTCAATTCGTAAAGGTATGCAAGACTCACCTGATTTTCTCGAGCGTTTCCTAAGAAAGATTCGCTCAACTAAATCAAATGAGGTATTTTATCAACAACTTACCGAAGAAATGAAACGAAAAGGGACGCTGCGTAAATCTTAATTTTGCCTTTCAAAAAGTGTTAATAGGTATTTTTAATCACAGATAACTGTCCGTAAAACGCCAGCTGATTAATGGTTCGTTTTATGGTGTTAATAAACGCTCGGTTGAGCTGCGTAAACTTGAGTTTTTCTAAGACTAACTATTGCATTGTCCAAGTGACACTGTTATAATTTTAAAGTGTGCAAAAGGGTAGCTTGAATCCGTTGCTAGAATGGTCTCAAGTATACTGAAATTAACTCTGTTTCCAAGGGATTCAGGGCAGAAGGAGTTGTAAAGACATGAGAGAAAATATTCATCCGGAATACAGAAAAGTTGTATTTCTTGATACAAGCTCTGACTACAAGTTCTTAAGCGGATCAACCAAAACATCTGATGAAACGATTGAATGGGAAGACGGTAATACGTATCCTTTGATCCGTGTTGAGATTAGTTCAGAATCTCATCCGTTCTACACAGGCAAACAAAAAGCTGACAAAGCTGGTGGCCGTGTGGATCGCTTTAAGAAAAAATATAACATTAACTAGAATTGTTAGTTAGTATAGACGGCCATCCCCATTTAGGGATGGCTTGTCTTAATCCTTTTTTCATCTAATATTAGGGTTATGCTCTTGATAAGAGTTAGTTTACATGACATAAAACAGGCGAACGCATCTTTATATGCCTGTTTTTTGTTTTAATTTCTAGGGTGGAAAATAAGTGAGTAGAGGGTTGATTTGTGGGGCAATTGATTTATTAGCAAACCACTCTACTCGTTTAATAAGTGATGGAATCAAGGGATAGGTTATACTAAAAAAATAACTTAATTTACTGTAATGATAAATAGAGATTGATGCTATCCTTTCGATATTGAGGAGGAACGAGATCGTGTACATCATGAAGCAAAGTGGATGGGTTGAACTCATCTGTGGCAGTATGTTTTCAGGGAAATCGGAAGAACTTATTCGTCGCGTGCGTCGTGCTACATACGGTCATTTGTCAGTTAGGGTTTTTAAGCCGGCTATTGATGACCGCTACCATGAGGAGTCTGTTGTTTCACATAATGGCAATTCCATATTAGCTCGTCCAGTTACTTGTGCTGCTGAAATTATTGAGCAAATGAACAGTGATATCGATGTGGTCGGTATTGATGAAGTTCAGTTCTTTGATGAGGCTATTGTTGATATTATTGGACAATTAGCAGATCAAGGTTACCGCGTTATTGTTGCTGGTTTAGACACTGATTTCCGTGGAGAACCATTTGGGGTCATGCCACAACTGATGGCATTAAGTGAATCGGTGACGAAATTAAATGCTATTTGTACAAAGTGTGGCTCACCAGCTAGTCGAACACAACGATTAATAGATGGACAACCGGCATCTTATCATGATCCTGTTATATTAGTCGGAGCATCAGAGTCGTATGAACCACGCTGTCGTCATTGCCACCAAGTGCCAAACAAACCTAAGGTTGAGATTGAAATTAAACCAATTGAACAGGAGAAGCGCTAGAAATTTTAGCGCTAGGTCACAAATCTTTGTGACCGATTTATTATTGCACACGTTCACGGCTTTGAGCGTGTGTTTTCTCTGGTGATATACGATACGATATGAAACCACGCTGGCATTAAATGGTGATGGTCCTCTATACTAAGATTATTGATTTTGACGCTCCATGCGCACTATTATATAATAAAGATTAGGACTTAATTAAATGAGGTGGAACCTGTGCTTGACAAATTACAAACGTTAGAAGCGCGTTATGAGAAATTAAATGAATTATTAAGTGATCCGGAAATTATTAGTGACACAACAAAATTACGTGAGTATTCAAAAGAGCAAGCAGATTTATCTGACATTGTTCAAGTGTACCGTCAATATAAAGATGTTTCTGAGCAGCTGCAAGGCGCCAAAGAGATGATGGCTGAAGAATCTGACCCGGATATGAAAGAGATGGTTCAATTAGAAATGGAAGAGCTTGAGCCACAAATCCCTGAACTTGAAGAGAAGTTGAAAATTTTACTTTTACCTAAGGATCCAAATGACAATAAGAGTGTTATTATGGAAATTCGAGGGGCTGCTGGAGGAGATGAAGCAGCGTTATTTGCAGGTGACTTATTTCGTATGTACAATCGTTATGCAGAGGCTGAAGGTTGGAAAGTCGATGTAATGGAGTCCAATTCTACTGGGGTAGGCGGATATAAAGAAATTATTTTTATGATTGATGGAAAAGGGGCTTACTCTAAGTTGAAATATGAAAGTGGTGCCCATCGTGTCCAACGTGTTCCCGAAACAGAATCTGGTGGGCGCATTCATACGTCTACAGCCACTGTTGTTGCTTTACCTGAAACTGAAGAAGTCGAAGTTGATATCCAGGAGAAAGATATCCGTGTAGATACGTTTACTTCAAGTGGCCCAGGTGGACAAAGTGTAAATACAACGATGTCAGCTGTGCGACTAACACATGAGCCTACCGGTATTGTTGTATCAATGCAGGATGAGAAATCACAAATCAAGAATAAAGAGAAAGCAATGAAGATTTTGCGTGCCCGCATTTATGATAAATATCAACAAGAGGCTCAAGCAGAATTTGATCAAAACCGTAAATCAGCAGTGGGGACGGGTGATCGATCAGAACGAATTAGAACATATAATTTTCCGCAAAATCGCGTGACAGATCATCGCATAGGTTTAACGATTCAAAAGTTGGATCAAATACTTGAAGGTAAGCTAGGTGAAATCGTTGACGCATTAATTATGGAAGAGCAAACAAGTAAGATGGAACAGATTGGTGAGTGAGTATGAACTTGACGATTCAAGAAGTCCTTAATAGGGCTTTTCTTTTTTTACAACACCATCATCGTGAACCCAAAGTAGCAGAGATTCTGTTACTGCACCACCTCCAATATTCGAAGGCCCAATTGTTGATGGAATTAAGAACATCGGTTCCTCAAGCGATATATCAGGCTTTTCAAGCAGATTTACAGCAACATGTTGATACAGGCATTCCTGTTCAACATTTAACAGGGGTTGAACAGTTTTACGGACGAACATTTACTGTTAACCAGCATGTCCTTATTCCTAGACCTGAGACGGAAGAGCTCGTTCAATATGTGTTAGGCGAAGTTAAGCAACGAAGCCAGCCACTCCGCGTGTTGGATGTCGGAACGGGTAGTGGCGTGATCGCAATTACTTTGAAATTGGAGCTGCCATCTTTAGCCGTCGAAGCTGGTGATATTTCAGCAGATGCATTAGCAGTGGCCCGTTTAAATGCTGAAGCCTTAAAGGCCGATATCACATTTCGAGAGAGCGATTTTTTGTCAGAATGGCTAAATCAAGGTGAGCAGTTTGATTTAATTGTTTCTAACCCTCCTTACATTTCATGGAGTCAGCAGGATGACTTAATGGATACGGTTAAAGATTTTGACCCGGAACTGGCTCTATTCGCTGATCAAGATGGTTTAGCTGCTTATCAACAAATTATTAGTAATGCACCGAGGCTTTTAGCTAAACAAGGTTGTCTTGCGTTTGAAATAGGCGATCTACAAGGTAAACAAGTGCAGGCGCTTATAAAAAATACGTTTCCAAAAAGTGATGTGGCGATCATTAAAGATTTAAATGGGAAAGACCGGATTGTTTTTGCAAAAAAACGAGTTTAAATTCTCCTCAACTTGTTGATACTTAAGATAAAGTTAAAAACGAGAGGGGAACAAACCATGCCATTCCTTGTTCAAGCCATTATTACTATTATTCTATCAATATTCAATCTATCAACTCAGTTGCCTTTGTCTGATTATCAAGTCATTCCAGATGAGGCTATCCGGTTGCGAATATTAGCGGAAAGCGATGGAGAAGAGGATCAACTGATTAAGCATCAAGTTCGTGACGCGGTTAATGCTGAAATTACCGAATGGGTTTCAGATTTAACCGATATTGAAGCAGCACGTGCTATCATTCAAGACCGTCTTGATGATATCGAGCAAATTGTGGCAACGACACTGAATGGATTTGATGCTACGATGTCTTATCAAGTAGAGTATAATGACCACGTTGCTTTTCCGGCCAAATTGTATGATCATTATGTTTATCCTGCTGGCGAATATGAAGCCATTTTAATTACATTGGGTGAAGGTCAAGGTTCAAATTGGTGGTGTGTATTGTTTCCTCCCTTATGTTTTCTTGATTTTTCAGCTGGGACAACGGTAGAACCAGAGGATACTGAGGATGAGCAAGAATCTGTCAACGTTTCTTTCTTTTTTCTAGAATGGTTTCGCTAATCTAGCATAGTATGTCTCTATCTTTCATAGAATAGATTAACTAAGAATGATTGGGAGGGAAGAGACATGCATATGATTCGGTTGCAATCGGTTAGTGAGCTTAACGATACGCCATTTGAACAGGTTTCAAAACGGATAAGTGGAGATCAGCAAGCTTATTTGATAAAAGAGCATCAACAAGCGATCGGTTTTTTTGCACTACATCCATTAGATGATCAAGTGACGAAGTTAACCACATTTGTGATTACAACATTAGATCAGTCAGAGAATCTTGTTGAAATGTTTTACAAAATTATAGAAATTGCAGAAGATAACCACATGCATTATCTCGTGGTTGAAACGGACCATCAAGATATTATTGAGTTATTAACATGGATTGGGTTTAAGCATTGGAAAGATGAATGTAATACTTGGGGATATTCCTGTGGGTAACGACCGATGTTATCCACTTTTTTTGTGGATAATTAATTTCCAATTGATTTACTTGTTAAAAATCCAATATACGGCTAAAATAATTAATTAGTTATTAACAAAACGGATAAGAAAAAGTATGCAAAAGGATCGATTGTGGATAAGTTGTGTGTAACTTGTTGATAATCTTTGCATAATAACATTGAATGAGAAGGAAGTGAAGGCAATCATGTCAGGGCATACAACTTTTTTAATGTGGAATGATCAGTCTATTGAGGAAGCAGCTCAATTACTAAGAGCGCAAGAAGTGGTTGCTTTTCCAACAGAGACGGTCTATGGATTAGGTGCAGATGCATCTCAAGAGGATGCGGTAGCAAAGATTTTTCAAGCAAAAGGGCGTCCTGCTGATAATCCATTGATCGTCCATGTTGCTGAAATAGATCAAATTGCTCGTTATACATCAACGATTCCAATAATAGCTGATAAATTAATTAGGGCTTTCATGCCAGGTCCACTTACTGTTATTTTGCCAAGTAATGGAACGATTGCAACGAATGTAACAGCTGGTTTATCAACTGTAGGTATTCGTATTCCTGATCATCCTGCAGCTCGTGCAATTATAAAAGCTGCTAATTTACCTATTGCTGCACCAAGCGCAAACTTATCAGGTAAACCTAGCCCAACCAGTGCTATCCACGTTTTTCAAGATTTAAATGGCAAAATAGCAGCTATCTTTGATGGTGGAACAACGGGAGTCGGTGTGGAGTCAACCGTTGTTGACTGTACTGGTGATGTGGCGCGGATATTGCGTCCTGGTGGAATTACACGTCTGCAAATTGAGTCTGTATTAGATCAAGTGGTTGAAGAGGCAACTAGTGATCAAGACGATGCCAAACCTCAAGCGCCTGGAATGAAATATACACATTATCAACCTGAGGTTCCGTTAATTTTAATTGCCGGTGATCAACATTTTTTTAAGCAAAAGATTATCGATTATCAACGTGAAGGTAAAAAAGTGGGGCTTCTTGTTAGCGAAGAGTTAGCTAGTTTATTAAGAGCGGATCAAGTGCAGATGTGTGGCTCAGTTGCTGACCTGTCTACTGTAGCTGCTCAATTATACCAATCCTTAAGGGGGTTTAAAGAAAGTGATGTCGATGTCATTTTAGCCGAGTGTTTTCCAGAAGAAGGGATAGGCCAAGCGATTATGAATCGTTTAAAGAAAGCGGCCACGTCTATCATAGATAACCGTCCGTAAACCCCCCTCAAAATAGAGAGTAGAGCAAATCTATTGTGGTGGGTGATAACGCACGCTTCACTCAGTGGGCGAAGGACGAAGCTCCCGCGGATTGAAGGTTCGTTTTATAGAGTTACCGAGGGAATAGAAGCATAGAAATCTGTTATTTTTCTGGCTTAAGATACATAAGATGGAGTAGCCTGTCCGTTTAAGGAGGATATTTCATGCTTGATTCAATAGCCGCCCAATTTTTTATTGCCTTTGCTTTAGGACTCGATGCTTTTTCGGTTTGCTTGGGCATTGGCTTACAACAAATCCGTCTCAAGAAAATTGCTGTGATTGGGCTTTGGATCGGTTTTTTTCATATTATTATGCCGCTAATCGGTCTTTTATTAGGTTCACTTCTCTTTGAACGCGTGGCTAATGTGACAGAAACAATGAGTGGACTGCTCCTTTTTGGATTAGGTACTTATATGATTATTCATACATTTGGTGAGCACTACCATTATCAACAACGGCAAACAACATTGAATGTTACGGCTATTATTTTGCTTGCTTTTTCAGTAAGTATTGATAGCTTCCCAGTAGGAATAAGTTTAGGAATGTCGGGGATTGAAGCAACATTAACGTTGTTAATGTTTGGGGTGATAACGACCACATTGACTTGGCTAAGTTTGTTAATTGGCAAGAAGGTACAACGTAATATAGGCCGGTCATTTGATTGGTTAGGTGGTGTGATTCTCTGCTTTCTTGGTCTATATATTATATTTTAAAGGTTGTATACTATTTGAATGGTGAAGGGAATTCTCCATTTCATGCGTTTGTGAAATGGGGGTAGACTTTCGCTAACGTCTTTTCTATTTCTCTAAAAATAGAAATGGGTTCGATCATCCAGTGATTCGCTTTCCG
>NZ_JAFBDS010000002.1 GCF_016908375.1 Amphibacillus cookii | reverse complement strand
TTCTTTCCCCATTTACTGTTTTTTCTCTAATTATACACAAAAGTACCCTATAGGTAGACTTTTTTTAAAGTGTCTACTCTATAGGGTACATTTTATATAACGAATAGCTTTTTTTCTTAAGTACCCATATCTTTAACTTTCATAATACGTGTAATACTTGCTCTCTCATTTTCTTCGAGCTTCATTTGAATATAATGAATCGTTTCCTTTAGTTGAGGAATCTTCAAATATTCAAGTGCATTGACACGTCTTCTTGTCTTCTCAATTTCATCAGCCATCAACTGACACGTTTTTTCGATTTCAGAAAGCTTTAAGAGTTTTGGCAGAATATTGCTAATGCGATCAATGGAATCATCTAATTCACTATTCGAATTTAGCAGACCATACTGCATCTCAGATTCTTTTTCATCTTCATTAACAGAAAAATTCATTTCAGGAACCATAACACTCATGATATTCTTTTCTTCAATATTTAAAGAAACAGATTTATCAGGTATAGCAAATAGTTCTTCAATAAATGATTCATTCAAAAGTGACTTAGCAACAACAAAAGCACGCATTGCCTCGGTCAGTTCTTTTTCCACTTCATCTCTTAACTTGTTATTTTCACGAATCAAGTCAATGAACTGACGCATTAACTCATCCTGTTTGTCCTTTAACAGCTTATGACCTCGAGTAGAAATTGCTAAACGGTCTTTAAGGTTAGATAGCTCCATCCGTGTTGGCTTGACATTTAATCTCGCCATGGGCCGATCACTCTCCTTCCGGCATATACTCTTCGATCAATTCACTCTTAATTCGTTTTAATTCAGTGCGCGGTAAAATAGAAAGTAATTGCCAGCCAAGTTCTAACGTATCTTCAATTGAACGATTTTTGTAGAAACCTTGATTAATATATTCTTTCTCAAATCGATCAGTAAATTCAACATATAGCTTATCTGTTTTAGATAATGCAGACTCACCAAGTACCACTGCAAGTTCTTTAGCCTCTTTACCTTTAGCATAAGCAGCAAATAACTGGTTCATGGTTGGTGCATGATCTTTTCTTGTTTTACCTTCACCTGTCCCTTTATCTTTCAAACGCGATAAGGACGGCAACACGTTGATTGGTGGTTTATATCCAGCTTTATCTAGGTCACGGGAAAGGATAATTTGTCCCTCAGTAATATAACCTGTTAAATCAGGTATTGGGTGAGTAATATCATCCTCTGGCATTGACAAAATTGGAATTTGGGTTACTGAACCTTTTTTACCAACTAAGCGTCCTGCACGTTCATAAAGTGTAGATAAGTTTGTATAAAGATAACCAGGATAACCACGACGTCCAGGTACTTCACGTCGTGCTGCTGAAATTTCACGTAATGCCTCACAATAATAAGTCATGTCTGTCATAATAACAAGGACGTGCATGTCTTTTTCAAAGGCTAGGTATTCAGCAGTTGTTAGTGCCATTTTAGGTGTGGCAATACGTTCAATGGCAGGGTCATTCGCCAAGTTAATAAACATAACAGAGCGATCAATCGCTCCCGTTTTACGGAAATCTTCCATAAAATACTCAGCTTCATCGAAGGTAATCCCCATCGCTGCAAAAACAACCGCAAATTTTTCATCGCTATTTAATACAGATGCTTGACGAGCAATTTGAGCGGCTAACTCTTTATGCGGTAAACCAGATCCAGAAAACACAGGCAACTTTTGTCCACGAACCAACGTATTTAAGTGGTCGATAGCTGAGATTCCCGTTTGAATAAACTCATCAGGATAATCACGTGCAATCGGATTGATCGCTTGGCCATTCACATCTAAGCTTGACTCTGGGATGATCTCAGGACCATTATCAATCGGTTCACCCATCCCATTGAATACTCGGCCAACCATATCTTCAGACACATCAAGCGAGAGAGGCTTTCCTCTGAAGCGTACTTTTGTGTCCTTAATATTAATGCCACTAGGTCCTTCAAAAATCTGAACCATCGCTTTGTCGCCTTCAACTTCTAACACTTGACCATGTCGAATTTCACCGGTCTGCATTTGCACTTCAACAAGTTCATCAAATTTAACACCTTCAACTTGCTCGACTGCCATCAGAGGTCCAACGACTTCGCTAACTGTTTTGTATTCCTTAAGCATTTTGCGTCATACCTCCTTCAGCAACAATATCATGTACTTTATCTTTAATTTCTTGTTTAATTGCACTAATTTCATCTAGGTTATCTTCAGAAATATACTTCGCACGTGCAATCTTATCGCGTAAGTCTTCTGTTCCGTCGATAATCTCTTTGAAGTAAGCGCCCAAACGCATCGCTTCTCTCGCCTCTGTTTCGAGTGAAAGGATTAAATCAAGCATTAAGAATTGTTTCTGTCTTGATGTATAAGTATCCACATCATCGAATGCATTTTGTTGTAAGTAATCTTCTCTCAATGATTGAGCAATGACCATTGTAATGCGGTCTTTTTCTGATAATGACTCAATACCGACAAGACGAACAATCTCCTGTAATTCAGATTCCTCTTGTAAAATATTCATGGCATGCTGAACCATATTTGACCAATCTTGTTTCAACTCTTCATTCATGTATTGACCAACTTCACTTAAATAAAGTGAATAGGATGTTAACCAGTTTACTGACGGGAAGTGGCGCTTTTGAGCAAGTGATGAATCAAGCGCCCAATACACTTTAACAACACGTAATGTATTTTGGGTAACAGGCTCTGATGTATCCCCACCAGGAGGCGATACCGCTCCAATTGCCGTAATACTCCCTTCACGGTCCT
Organism: Amphibacillus cookii; assembly: GCF_016908375.1. Lineage (GTDB taxonomy): Bacteria > Bacillota > Bacilli > Bacillales > Amphibacillaceae > Amphibacillus_C > Amphibacillus_C cookii. The sequence continues at coordinate 472,264 of NZ_JAFBDS010000002.1, read as the reverse complement.
CTGAACCAATTGAAAGTGTTCGACCCGCACGCTCGTAATATTCAGCAATTCGACTACCTAAGTATGCAGGATACCCTTCATCACCAGGCATTTCTTCTAAACGACCAGACATTTCACGGAGCGCTTCTGCCCAACGGGATGTCGAGTCGGCCATGATTGCAACACTATACCCCATATCACGGAAATACTCAGCAATTGTAATCCCTGTATAAATAGATGCTTCACGGGCCGCAACAGGCATGTTTGATGTATTGGCAATTAAAATCGTACGTTCCATTAAAGACTCCCCAGTATTTGGATCAATCAATTCTGGGAATTCATTTAATACGTCTGTCATTTCATTTCCACGTTCACCGCAACCAACATAAACCACAAGATCCACATCACTAAATTTAGCTATTTGGTGTTGCACAACTGTTTTACCCGCACCGAATGGCCCAGGGACAGCTGCAGCTCCACCTTTAGTAATTGGGAAAAAGGTGTCAATGACACGTTGTCCAGTTAGCATTGGTTTATCTGGATTTAACTTTCGTTTAAATGGACGTCCACGACGAACAGGCCATCTTTGCAAGAGTGTTTGTTCTTTTACACCATCTTCAGTTTCAATGGTGTAAAGCACGTCATTCAGGGCGAATTCACCATTTTCAATGGATTTGATCGTACCTTTAACACCATGAGGTACCATAATACGATGTTCAATAACTTTAGTTTCTTGAACTGTACCTACAATGTCACCAGCTTCTACTTGATCTCCGACAGCTTTCGTTGCTGTAAACGCCCATTTCTTATCACGATCAAGCGCTGAAATATTTACACCTCTAACTAAAAAGTTACTACCTGTCTTCGCTTTAAATGTATCAAGTGGGCGTTGAATCCCATCAAACATCTGCGAAACGATACCAGGTCCTAGTTCAACAGACAGAGCCTCACCCGTTGTCTCTACAGGTTCACCTGGACCTAAACCAGAGGTTTCTTCATATACTTGGATTGAAGCAACATCATTACGCATTTCAATGATCTCACCTACTAATCTCATGTCCCCTACGTAGCAAAGGTCTTGGATATTCGCATGTTCCATTGCCTCTGCCATTACTAAAGGACCGGAAACTTTGATAATATTCCCTTTCTTCAAATAAGTCCCCTCCTAATTATAAGATGTTCTGTCCAACCGCTTTTTCTACATTATCTTGAATACGATCCTTACCGATATTGAGTGAACCCTTATGGTTCGGTATTAAGATAATAGCTGGTTGAACTTCAGCATCATAACGTTTAATCGTATCCGGTATTTCCTTTGCCATTGCTTCTGTTAAGTAAATAACACCATAGTCTTTATCCGCTAGTGAATCAATTGTTTCACGCGCTTTTTGAGGTGTAGAAGCAGCAAAAACATCAAAACCAAGAATCTTAAAAGGAAGCACCGAATCTTTATCTCCTACTACAGCAATTTTATGAGCCATAAATGGGTCGCATCCTTTCTCTAATGATATCTTCTTCGATTTGATTGTCTTTTCCGACAAGAATTAAACGGATATTTGTTACTTCTTTTTCTATAGCAAACATAAAAGCCATCACAGGCATTGGACCAAACGGTTGATACTTACCTTCCTCCATGAGTTCATGAATGATTTCATCAATCACTTTATCCAACACCATTGAATTTATACTGTCTTTTGAGTCTGCTAGTACAGCTTCCAATTGTTTAGCATATGGTTTATCTAAAAAGAGTTGTTGCATGACATTGACTGCCCCTTGATCAGCTGCTTCAATAATTGCTTGCTTTGATATAGACCCAGAACTCGATAATACCGTATGCAAAAATGACCGAGATTTACCTTGGTTAATACTTCTTACTACAGTTGATAGGTTATCTAAATCAATCATTACATCTGCCATCCGTGTAATCGTATCATTATCTAGACGGTTGGTTATCGCTCGCATATGTTTATAGTAATACGTATCCATAAACACATCAGCTGCTTCAATGCGACCGTATACCTCATAATCAGCAATTGCTTCTTGTACAGCTTCGACCATAATTGGATTTAACTCTTCAGATTGCTCCGTATTAACCAAATTTCTTAATGTGGTTAATGGATATTTACCAATTGGAATTAGCAAATGTTCAAGCTCTAAATCTTTAAAACGTTGCTTCAACAATACTTTTAAGTTGTGATATGAATAACGTAATGTGTAAATTTGGATAACCTCAGAATCAGGTGTTACACTATACAGTTCCTCATAAATATCCTTTAGACGATGCATAAGAAACGCATCGAAATTTTTATCTTCTAGAATCTCAGAATCATTAATATGATATTCTGTGCTCTTCAATACTTCTAATGCTTCCTTTAAATCTTCAGCACGAATCATCTTTTCGTAATCTTCAGATGTTAAAAGCCTTGTTTCATAAACACGCAACAGTGTATTGACGCCCTTATATTGAGTGTCTTGCATTTATTCTCCCCCCTTATTCATTACTTTTAAATGCTAAGGTTGCAAGTTGTGGAGAAAATTCTTTTTTAAGCTCAGCTACCAGCACATCAAAGCAGAAATTATAGTCAATGCCACCTTGTTGTACAATAAAACCAGCTTTTTGCTTAACGACGTCATTTGACACTGTCACAAATGAATAGTCATTAACTACAGACTGAACTTGATTTGTTTTAAAAAGGTCAGTTGATTTTTCACCCGAAACAAGTGTCCATTGACTATTCGCATCTAATTGAGACAGTACACCATTTAAGAACACAGAAAATTGTTCGCCATCCCATTGCGCCATTTTATTCGTAGCCTCAGTAAATACTGAATTTAGAAGTGACTGTTTTTTGGCAAGGACTGTGTTTCTTTGGGTGTTAGCTAATGTCTGTGCTTCTCGTTCGTAGTCGTTCTTCATTTGACGTGCAATTGACGCCTCACGATTTTTTTGACTTTCCACAAGCTTTTGACGTTGTTCTTCCATTTTGTCATTAGCAACTTTTTCGTACTCATCTAGTTTGGCTTGTCCTTCTTGTTTGGTTTTAGCCAAAATTTGTGTGGACAAAGCTTGTAAATCTTTCATAGTCCCCATCCTCTCACTATTTTTTATTTTATGCTAAAACAAGTAAGAAGGAGATAACGAACCCTAAGATTGCATAAGTTTCAACCATTGCTGAATAAATGATACCTTTTGAGTTTTGATCTTCTCTTTTTGCCAAGATTTGAACAGCTGCAGTTGATACACGCCCTTGTGCTACACCCGCAGTTAAACCTGTAAATGCAATAGGTAGTGCAGCCATAAACATATAGAAACCATCAGCTAAAGCCATATCTGGTGTCATGTTTAAGTAGATCAAGAAACCGATAACGAATCCGTATAAACCTTGTGTACCCGGTAATAATTGAAGAATTAAAGACTTACCAAATTTTTCAGGTTGTTCTTTGATTAATGAAGCCGCAGCTTCACCAGTCATCCCAACACCTTTAGCAGAACCCATACCTGCAAAAATAACTGCAACACCAATACCTAGTGCAGCAAAGATAAATCCTCCGTTATTTTCCATAAAAAATTGTAACCAGCTTTCCATAATGTAATTCCTCCATCTCGTTTATGATTCTTTTTGATTTTTTAATTGAATATATTTCTCAGATGCTTTTAATGGCGCTAGTGCCTTTCCGCCACCTTCATAGAATTTACCAAAAAATTCAACAAAGATTAAACGTGCACCATGCACATATGCACTTAACATCGTTAAACCAATATTGACTGCATGAAGGACAAGGAATAAAAGAATACCAACCGTGAACCTGCCCCACACAGGGATAAATCCGATAATCATATTAAATGCTAAAGCAATACTTGCACTTGAAACACCTAAAGCCATTAAACGTGTATAACTAACAATATCACCAACATAGCCTGTAATACCGTATAAATTATAAACACCTAAGCCAATACCAAGGCCTTTGTTTTCGGTACCTAATGTTGTAGCTAGTATAATACCTAAAGCACTGAGAACAGCGATAATCCCACCGATTGTACCTAGTAGTTCATTCTCTAACAACATATTACCTGCTAATAAGAGAATAAGGCCTGCAAATATACCAATCCAACCTATTCCATCAGCAAAGGCTCCATATTTATCTTGGCTTCTCCATTTAAGGTATGTATTAATACCTAAGCCGAAGAATATTTGAACGACACCCAACACCACTGAGATGATTAAAATCGTAATAACATCATCTGTTGTTGATAGAATAATAAATGGTAATGGAGCTCCAAAGAAAGTCCCGTATAGTATTCCCCAAAGCATAGTTGGATACGACAACAAGTGGAAAAATCTTAAATTTTTCTTCATTCCACCATCAAAATTAAAATAATTTAATGCAACAAAGGTTGCCACCCACAGCAACAATCCATAGCCGAGGTCAGCAGCCATCATACCGAAAAACAACAAGTAAAACGGTGCTAAAAATGGCGTCGGATCAATCTCATTATACTTAGGTAGATTGTACATTGATGTAATACTTTCAAATGGTGAAACATAACCATTATTCTTCAATACAATTGGAACTTGATCATATTCTTCTTCTTTGACATCATCAACGATTAAAGCAAAATCATCTTCTGAAAAGTTATCCGTCAAAGCTAATTTGATTGAGGAAACTTTTTCCTCTTCCAGCCAACCTTCCATGATAAACAAATGCTTTTCATCTACAAGTAATAATTTGCTGCGTTCCCGTTGAAGTTTAGCTTCATAATACTCTTCAGTCAGCATTAATTGCCACTCTTCATTGGTCATTTGTTCAAGTTCGCGTTTAATATTGGATTTGCGTTTTTTCAATTCTTTTTGTTGCTGTTGAACGGCTGTCAACTGATCACTTGGTGTTTGTTTAAATCTTTCTGTTAAATTTTCGAAATGACTGTCGTTAAGTAATTGTTTAATTGCTTGTTCATTTTGCTTATCATAGAAAATGAATATCCCGTGCTCATCTTTGTTCTGATAAACTTCTTCAACATACAGGAGCTCACTTTCTTTGAGTTGATTAATGTATGCATTTTGAACATTTTGTGGTACGGTACCGACACTTCCAGTCACGTGTTGCATTTGTTGCACATCAGCTTGTTTAAAATTCAACTTTTTCCAATTTGACAAAAACATTTCTTCTTCAATTAAACGTTTCTGCTCTTCAGCAAGACTTTCAAGTTGTTGTTGTTTATTTAAAAGGTTAGAAACTAAATCATGTGGTGAAAATTTGAAAATTTCTTGTTCAAGCTCTTCAAGAGAATATTCTTTTTTCTTCTCTTTTAACTTCTTCACCATTGATGTTTTTGGCAAGTGAGGCTGAATAAATGACAGAACAGCTTGCACTTGGTCAATTCGCGTTTCAAATTTTTTAATAATAGTTTCTAAGCTATCGACCTCATAGGCAGACACTTGATAATCACCTAAGTCAGATGATGGTAGATCAACAACTTCAAACCTTTGTAGCGCTTGAATCGACTGCAACAACTGATCTTTCTTTTCATGAAAAGATATGAGTGTCAGTTTTTTCATCTTAGCTATTGCCATACTTCCTCATTACCTCCTCAATGACTGCATTAACCAATTGATCGCTCTTATCTGTAAAGTTAGTTTCAAGATGGTTTAATTCTTTTTCTAACTGTTCTTGGTAAGACGTCTTTAATGCCTTCAGCTTTTCATCTTTAGTTGCAGATTCTTTCTTTTTGAAAGCTTCTAACTCACTTTCTACTTTCTCTTCCATCTCTGCAATGGTTTCTTTTGTTTCTTGTTTCATTTTCTGTAGCTTCTCTTCATAGTCGCGTTCAAGCTCTTCAGCCTGACGTTCTATTCTTTTAACTTCGTCTATGGTCTTCAAGCTCATTCCATTAGCACCCCCAATCATACAGCAAGCATAGTCTAAAGATTTAAAAAGCTCCAAGTAATCCTATTATATCTTTTATAGATCAGCTGTTCAAATCTTTTTAACTAGTTTGAGTCAATCAGTAATATCGATTTATAGTTATATTTAATAAGAAGAAATAATTTTTATTTTTTTAAAAAAAGCACCTTTTCCCTATTTCGAAAAAGGACTTTTGAACTAATCCTTTCTTTCCAATAAATATGTTTTTCCATCTTCTTGTTTAATTAATCGCTCTTTGTATAATTTCCCAATCGCTCGCTTAAAAGCGGCTTTGCTTAAGTTAAATGTTCTTTTAATCGCTTCCGGGTCAGATTGATTATCAAATTCCATCACCCCTTGCTGTGCTTTTAGATGGGATAAAATAGTCTCGGCATCTAATGCCTGTGCATCTTTTTTTCTAGGGATTAATGATATATTTAAGCTACCATCAGCTTTAACTTTGATCACCCGTCCATTTACCCATTCTCCTAAACGCAACTCCTGTTTACGTTGCGTATGGTGAATAAACCCTCGATAGCCTTCTTCTGTGATCACAACAGCTCCTTCTCTACCAGATCGAAAGACACGTCCTGAAATGTCATTATTTAACATGGATTCAGGCGCTAAATCCCAATTCCCTTCAAAATCGGCTTCTGAAACAGGATCAGCTAATAACCGTCCTTTTTTATCTTGTTTTAATGTCACATAAAGTTGATCACCGATTTCAGGCCAAACCGTACGTAACAATGGCAAGTCATCAACTGATACGAGCACATCTTTTGTGGTACCAATATTAACAAACACACCTAATCCTTCTTTGATTTCGGTCACTTCAGCCCAATCAAATAGGTCGTACCGTACATTAGGCAGCACCATTGTTGCAACGCATTTATTTTGTTTATCATGATAAACAAATACTTCAACTTCTTCTGACTCTTTTAATGTGCGCGTGGTTTCGTTTTTATGGAGTAGTATTTCAATCGAATGATCGGTTAATACATAACCCGTTTCAATTTCTCTTAGAACGGTTAGCATCATAACTTCACCAGGTTGGATCTTCGCCATATGTGCATTCTCCTTATTTTTTATGATAAAATATAGTATAAGTCCCAAAACTGTTATAGTACAATATTGGAGGAAAAAATGATTATTTACGTTGATGCAGATGCTTGTCCGGTGACAGAAGACATTATTAAGCTTTGTGAACCTTATCAATTGACCATTATTTTGGTTAAGAGCTACGCACATTTTTCACACCGGTTATACCACGAATGGATAAAAGAAATATACGTGGACAGTGAGAAAGAAGCGGTTGATTACAAAATATTAAGTATGATTAACAAAGGTCACGTGCTTGTGACGCAAGATTATGGTTTAGCTTCTTTAGCATTACAAAAGTCATGTTATGTTATACATCCGAAAGGGTTTCAGTACACGTCTAAAAATATAGACCAACTATTAGCATCCCGTTATCACAGTGCACAACTAAGAAAACAGGGGGGACGAACCAAGGGACCAAAACCTTTTGTTCAAGAAGATCACGAACGATTTCAGACAGTATTCACCAAATTGCTGAGCACCATCATTTAATCGTATTTTGTTCTTCTTCTACAATAACAGCTATTTTGCTTTGATGCCACCTGTGCGCTGTTGAATCAGGTACATCATAGATCTTATCTGCACGGAGTAAAGCATTTTTATATTGTGTTTGGATTAACATCTTCACTTTCATCAGTGTCACTCCTCCTATCCGCAACCTATTATTTTAGGCTCTTTTCTGAATAAGAGCCTTTATAACACCGTTACCTTTCACTGCTGGTGGACAAAAAACAGGAAAAAGATAGAGAGGAAAGACACCAGCCATCCTCTCTACCCTTTATCACAGATAACCGTCCGTAAAACACCCACCTCAAAATAGAGCTTAGAGCAAATCGATTGAGGTGGGTGATAACGAGCGCTCAGATTCGTTTTATTATCGATGATTAAATAAGTAATTGAAATAAACCTTGATCTTTATTGATCTCAATATAGGAGAATCCCTTCTCTTCCATTCGATCAATTAAAGGTAGATAGTCTTCTTTGTTTTGCAACTCAATCCCTACTAACACAGGACCGCGATCACGATTATTTTTCTTTGTATACTCAAACCTTGTAATATCATCATTCTCTCCCAGTACACTGGTCAAAAATTCACGCAGAGCCCCTACTCTTTGCGGAAAACTAACAATGAAGTAGTGCTTGTAACCTTCATAAATCAATGATCGCTCTTTAATATCTTGCATACGATCAATATCATTATTTCCACCACTTACGACAACGACAACATTCTTCCCTTTTATTTGATCTTTGTAATCATCTAATGCAGAAATTGGAAGCGCTCCAGCCGGTTCTACAACTAAAGCATTTTCATTATAGAGATTTAACATCGTTGTACATATTTTGCCCTCGGGTATTGTTGCAAAGCCATCGACCACTTGTTTAGCTACTTCAAAGGTTAGGTCACCAATTCGCTTGACACTTGCACCATCGACAAATTTATCAACATGGTCAAGTTTAACCACCTTATTTGCTTGCATTGAAGCTTGCATCGAAGCTGCACCTGCTGGTTCTACACCGATGACCTGCGTTTCAGGACTAATACTTTTTATATAAGAACCTACACCAGAAATTAGACCACCTCCCCCAACTGACATAAATATATGTGAGATGGGTTGATCCATTGCTTCTAATATCTCTAAACCTACAGTTCCTTGTCCAACTATAGTGCGATAATCATCAAACGGATGAATAAATGCCATTTCATGATCTTCGCAATATTTTTTTGACTGATCAGAGGCATCATCAAATGTATCACCCGTTAAGACAATATCAACGTAGTCTCCACCAAAAAAGGCAACGCGATTGACTTTTTGCCTTGGCGTGGTCGTCGGCATGAAGATCTTGCCTTTTACTTTTAATGCTTGACATGAATAAGCGACACCTTGAGCATGGTTACCTGCACTAGCACAAACAACCCCGTTTCTCAGCTCGTCTTTACTCAAGCTCTGCATAAAATTATAAGCACCCCGTATTTTAAATGAGCGGACGACTTGTAAATCTTCACGTTTTAAATAAACATTACATTGATATTTTTCAGAGAGTATCGGATCTCTTTGTAATGGTGTTTTGGTTACGACATCTTTAATCATCTGATGGGCGATGACAATGTCTTTAATAGCTATCGATTGTAATTGCGTACTCATTGTCCTGGATCCCTTCTTTGCTAAGATTAATAGTATTTTATTCTATCCAACAAATAATAGACTAAGATGAATTTTTCTCCATTGATTGAATAGGGTGAAACAAACCGCCTATATGCTAGCTATCGGTAATCTCCTATCCTATTATAACAATTGATAAAGAATAAAGGTGACGATAGCACTCATTTCCTTAACACGATGCATTTTATCTAAGAAAGTGCATGTGTTAATTGTGGTATAATTTGTTTTTTGCGTGATACAACACCTTTAAGTAGGGCTTTATCGTCAGCAAGTTCAACATTGAATGCCTGATTCATAACATCTGCTTTTTCACCTAATGCAATAATGGTTGAATCGTTAGCCAAAATATCAGTAATAACAAAAACGAACAAGTTTAATTTACGTTGTTCAATCACCGTTGTAATCGCATCTTTTATGCTAGCTTCTTCTTGTAATAATTCTTCGGGATCGACCGTATTCACTTGCGCTACCTCTATGTGATTTGTTCCAATATCAAACGCTTTAGCATCTAGCGCTAATAATTCCTCAACCGTTTTTTCACTTAAGTCAGCACCTGCCTTTAGCATTTCTAAACCGTAAATTTCAGAATCGACTTCTGCAAGTTCGGCCAGTTGATTTGCCGCCTCAATATCTTCATCTGTACATGTCGGAGACTTAAAAAGCAAAGAATCTGAAATAATCGCAGAAAGCATTAAACCTGCCATATCCTTCGGAATACGAACGTGATGTTCTTTAAATAATTTGTTTAGGATGGTCGCTGTACACCCTACTGGTTCTGCTCGATAATAGAGCGGGTCAGACGTTTCAAAATTAGAGATGCGATGATGATCAATCACCTCTTTAACTTTGACTTGATCGATATCAGCTACACTTTGTTGTTTCTCATTATGATCAACCAAAATAACTTCTTTTGTCTCTTTAGCGACTTCGTTCACTACACGAGGTGCTTCAACATTAAAGTAATCGAGGGCAAACTTTGTCTCATTATTAGCTTCTCCTAAAGCAACAGCCTCTACTTGATCACCTAATTGCTCTTTTAAATATGCATATACAATCGCAGAAGTAATCGTATCTGTATCTGGATTTTTATGTCCAAATATTAATGTTTTACTCACAATATCGCTCCTTTTATCGTTATACAGTTTAATAAATCTATGTTTAATTGTAACGCAAAAAACGTGATCTTTCATCATAAAAAATTACTGTTTAAATTGTCCTGCCCCAAATAATTGATATTTCGTTGATGTTAAAGCTTTTAACCCCATCGGACCGCGACTGTGCAATTTTTGTGTGCTTATACCAATCTCAGCACCAAAACCAAATTCAAATCCGTCCGTAAAGCGTGTTGATGCATTATGGTATACACATGCGGCATCTACTTGATTCATAAATTGGATAACATGCTGCTCATCCTCTGTAATAATGGCTTCAGAATGCTTCGTACCATATTGATTAATGTGGTCGATCGCTTCATCTAGGGTTGTGACGACTTTCATAGCAACAACATCATCTAAATACTCTGTATACCAATCTTCTTCATCTGCCTCAATAATTGAGTTATCATATGCTTTAATGTTTAGGTCACCATGTATTTCTACCCCAGCATGTTTTAATGCATGAATTAATGTATGACCATTTACTTCAAACCATTTTTTCTGTACTATTACAGTTTCAATCGCATTACATACGGAAGGTCGTTGTGTTTTTGCATTAATGACTAAGTTGATTGCCATGTCTTTTTCAGCATTATAATCGATATACATGTGACAATTACCAGCACCCGTTTCTAAGACAGGAACCGAAGCATTTGCAACAACCGTATCAATTAACTTTTTGCTGCCCCGTGGAATGAGTACATCTAAATATTTATTCATACGGAACATTTTTTCTGCGGTTTTCCGATCGGTATCTTCAATTAATTGGACGCTATCCGTTGGTAAATTAGAGTTTGTTAATGCTTTGCGAATCACTTGAACAATCGCTTGATTAGAATGTATTGCTGAAGAACTGCCACGTAAAATCACAGCATTACCCGTTTTTAAACATAGACTGGCTGCATCAACCGTCACATTTGGACGTGCCTCATATATGATTCCAACAACGCCAATAGGAACAGCTACTTTTCTTATCTTCAAATCATTTGGGCGTATCCATTCTTCTAATTGCTCACCAATTGGATCTTGTAACTCAATGAGTTGCAATAATGCATCGCTAATAGCTTTAATCCTACTATCAGTTAAACGAATACGATCAATAATTGCATCCGATATCTTATTTTTTTTAGCGATGTCGATATCTATTGCATTTGCTTCTAAGATTTGCACTTGTGAATCTAATAGCTGTTCAGCTATTAGAGCAAGCGCTGCATTTTTATCCTTCGTTGATGCCTGAGCTAAATCGTTACTCGCCCGCTTCGCCTTTAATCCCATTTCTTCTAAATTGCTCATACGTCTACCTCCTGAACCGTAATAATTAATTTATTTCTATGAATGACTTCCGGTTTGTTAGATCCAGTTAATTCCATTACCTCTTTACTACTTAATCCTTTAACACGCATTAATTGATCTGCGGCATAATTAACCTGACCCTTTCCAATCATTTCTTTATTATAATATATTTCAACGACATCTTCTTGTTCAAACTGGTTTTCAATCGCAATAATACCTGCTGCTAAAAGACTTCGACCTTCAGATAATAGCGCATCCTTAGCCCCATCATCAACTAAAATTCGACCTTTTACTTCAGAGTGAAAAGCAATCCACTGCTTATGTTTCCTAACATGTGACGTATGCTTATCCCCAATATAGGTTCCATTTCCTTTACCATCTCGTATAGCAATAAGCTTTTCTGCACCTTCTCCATTACCTACAAAACAGTTAACCCCTAATGTTGTAGCCATTTGAGAAGCAAGTAACTTAGATTTCATGCCCCCCGTACCTACTTTTGAACCAGCGTGCTGACTCGTCTGCTCTACCAATTGGTCTGATATATGAGGTAGATGATGATAACGTTTAGCATCTGGGGCTTTATTAGGGTTTTGATCATAAATACCGTCAATATCTGTAAGCATCACTAACATATCTGCATTTACAAGACCACTTACTAATGCAGATAACATGTCATTATCGCCAAATGTCAGTTCATCAGTTGCTACAGAGTCATTTTCATTAATAATTGGTATGATTCTACGTTTCAACAACTCGGTGATCGTTTGATATACATTAGTAAACTGCGTTTCATGTTTGAAAACATCTCGCGTTAGCAGAAGCTGAGCAGATACATAACCGTACGTCTTAAATATATGGTTATATGCTTCAATCAATAGGCCTTGACCAACTGCTGCTGCAGCTTGTTTTCCTTGAACGGTTACAGGTCGACTAGAGTAACCCAAGTCTCTAAAACCAGCCGATATCGCTCCCGAAGAGATTAAAATCACTTCGGTTCCCTGATTGATGAGTTTCACAATCGCCTCGCTATGTGCTTTTAATTTTAATAAACTTAACGTCCCATCTTTCCTTGTTAATGAGCTACTCCCAATTTTAACAACAATCCGGTTTTCCTTTGACACATCTAACACCTACTTTCCATTAACCAACACGGTAAATTAAGAAAAACTGCTTTTCAGCCACTACACATATACTGTAATGGACGAAAAGCAGTTTTCCGCGGTACCACCATGATTTGATAAACGATACATATCCTCTTGTTTTTTGTTAACGCTCTTATGGTGAGCGGTTAAGCTTTTTACTTAACAATTCAAAGGGCAGGTTTCGATAGCGAGAGGTATCTTGAAACGTTTCAGCCAATGCATTCCAATCTCTGTTCTTACATCATCTATCTACTTGATCCTTATCATCATTTTTGCTGATATGAATTTGATTCTATTATCCATAAGCCCGTTGCTAATGTCAAGGTTTTTATCAGAAAAATCTGTCCATTATATAGTAGCAGCAAAGCCTATGGTTTTAATTGATTTATAAAGTGGCAGTTTTCATTTTCTATTACCGATTGACCGCGCGTATAAATAAACAAAATAGCCACAGAGGCCACCTAATGTATTAAAAAATAAATCATCGACAGTACCTGTTCTCGTTAAGGTGAATAAAGCTTGACTAAGTTCAATGGCTAAAGAAAATAAAAAAGCCATGCTTATTAAAAGCAAAGGGTGACGCATTTTCTTAAACACGATTGGAGCTAGCATACCGAACGGAACAAATAATAAGATATTGCCAACCGTATACAATAATTGTAGATGCAGATAACCTTCAGCCATATGCGTCAATTGATAAAATAAGTTCATATCAAATGAAAAGGCTCGCTCCCCAACAATTGGTAATTGAAAGTAGAAAGGCTCCATTGTTAAATAAATCACAGCCAAGATATAAATAGCAAAAGCTTGCAACACAATTTCTTCTGTTAATCCGATGCTTTTTTTATGCTTAATCACATATCTTCTTCGTATAAAAAGCCATAATGGATAGCTGATTAAGAAAAATATAATAAATCTGTTTTCAATCATTAGTACCAATCCTTCACTTCACAATGAAGAGTAGCTGATCAAAATCAACTACTCTTTGCCATGTGAAGACATCTTTTATATTTCTTTAATCCAATCAAATGGATCGTCTATTTTTCCATATTGAATGCCAGTTAACGTTTCATATAATTTTTTTGAAAGCTGTCCGGTTTGCTGTTCATTAATCACCATTTCTTCACCATTGTAAGCTAACATTCCAATTGGTGAAATAACGGCTGCTGTTCCCGCTCCAAAGGCTTCTTCCAATTCTCCGCGTTGATAAGCTTGTATAATTTCATCTAAAGCTATTCTTCGCTCTGAAACCTCTATATTCCAATGTTTAAGTAACTGGATAACAGATTTCCTTGTCACACCAGGTAATATACTTCCATTTAATGCAGGGGTAATGATTTCACCATTGATTTTGAAAAAAACGTTCATACTGCCGACTTCTTCGATATATTTCTTTTCATACCCATCTAACCACAAAACCTGTGCATAACCATCGGCAGCTACCTTTTCTTGCGCGATTAAGCTACCTGCATAGTTTCCTGCGGTTTTGGCCTCTCCGGTTCCGCCTTTAATCGCTCGAATATATTGATTTTCTACTGCTATCTTAACCGGGTTAATTCCCTCTTTATAGTATGCACCTACTGGAGACAAAATAATGATGAACTTATACTGTTTAGAAGGGGCGACACCTAAGTAAGGTTCAGTTGCAATCACAAATGGTCGAATATATAACGAAGTTCCTTCAGCTTGTGGCACCCACTCTCTCTCTATCTGAACGAGCTTTTTAATCGCTGCTAGAGCTAATGCTGGTTCGATTTCTGGGATACACATACGCGCATTAGAACGATTTAAACGTAGAATATTTTCTTCAGGCCTGAATAATTGAATATCACCTTGGGGTGTAGCATAAGCCTTTAAACCTTCAAACACGGTTTGTCCATAATGGAAGATCATTGAAGCTGGATCTAATGTTAGTGGTTGATAAGGAACAATTCGCCCATCATACCAACCTTTATCAATGTGATAATCGATAATAAACATATGATCGGTAAAATGCTTACCAAATGCTAATTGATCACTTGCCGGTTTCGTCTTTTCTGTCATCACTTTGGTTACTGTAAAATCATAGTTAATCATCCTTCTCCCCCTTAATATATATTTCTGCGAACAAATTTTAAATAATATATCTATTTTATTATGTAAATATACAAACTGACAAGTTATTTTTCGAGAAAATTAAAGATATATGCTTTAGCTACCCTCTGACAACATAAGCGGTTTTTGTTGTTGACGCCCGGAACCTTGGTGACCTTTCTCTTGTCCTAATCGAAAATGCGTGAATTTCAACAAAAAAAGAATCTCCAAACCATGTCATTCTTGATTGTTTGGAGATTATTAGATTCATTCAAAACGAACCTTCAATCAGGGGGCGTTTAAGTTCTTCCCTCACTAATTGGTCGTTAACGTCCGCCATTAGCTCCCGCTTAAATAGATAAGCTCTACTCTCTATTTTGAAGAGGACATTTCACACGAAAAATTATCTTGATGCTAGCGCTTCTTCTTATACAGCGTGGACAGATGGTAAAGTTGTTTTGCCCATTAAATAATGATCGACAGCATGAGCAACTTCTCTTCCTTCATTAATTGCCCAAACAATAAGACTTTGACCACGTCTTGCATCTCCGGCAGCAAATACCCCTTCAATATTTGTTCTAAAATCACCATAGGGTGCGTCAATTTTATTTCTCTGTGTATCAACACCAAATGCATGTAATAACGGCTCTTCTGCACCTTCAAAACCAATAGCGATAATGACAAGTTGAGCCGGCCAAACCTCTTCAGTTCCGGCGATTTCATCATATACAAACATACCGTTCTCATCTCTTGTTTTGCCCATTTCCACCGTATACAATGCCTGTAAGCCATCTTCACCATCTGTAATAAAGGCTTTTGTTTGAATAGAATGATGACGAACATCTTCCCCGAATTGTTCTTTAGCTTCTTTATGAGCATACTCTAAGCTAAATACTTTAGGATAAGCTGGCCATTGATTATCTTCCGCTCGCTTAAACGGCAATTGCGGATTGATTGCAAACTGATTAATAGATTTGGCGCCTTGTCGTAATGCGGTAGCCACACAATCGGCCCCCGTATCTCCCCCACCAATTACAATAACGTCTTTCCCATGAGCATTTAATGCTTGATTTTCTTCGTTATCTAATAAATTTTTTGTTGCTTGTGTCAAGTAATCCATCGCAAAATGAACGCCTTTTAGTTCGCGACCTGGAATCGGTAAATCTCTAGGTTTTTGTGAACCCGTACAAAGAATAACCGAATCAAAATCCTTTTTCAACTGCTCTGGAGATATATCTTTACCTACTTCAGTATTAAGGATGAATGATACACCTTCCTGCTCAAGTAGATCGATACGTCGCTGGACGACCTCTTTTTCTAACTTCATATTTGGAATTCCGTACATTAGCAAACCACCCGCACGATCAGAACGCTCATAAATCGTTACTTTATGGCCGGCTTGATTTAACTGATCTGCTGCTGAGAGACCAGCTGGACCTGAACCTATAATGGCTACTCGTTTTTGTGTGCGAGCTTTTGGAATTCGCGGTTTAATCCAGCCCATTTCAAAACCTTTATCAATAATAGCTCGCTCAATATTTTTGATCGCTACCGCCGGGTCAGAAATCGCTACTGTACAAGAGCCTTCGCACGGTGCTGGGCAAACACGTCCAGTAAATTCAGGGAAATTATTTGTCTTCATTAAACGTTCCAGTGCTTCTTTCCACTTTCCTTTATAAACTAAGTCATTCCATTCAGGAATTAGATTATGAATGGGACAGCCGGATGTTGCCCCATCAATCTCCATTCCAATGTGACAAAATGGTGTTGCACAGTCCATACATCGTGCCCCTTGACGTTGCATCATTTCATCAGAGAAAGGAGCAGAATATTCTTTCCAATCATTTATACGCTTTTTCGGATCGCGCTCAATTGCCTGCTCCCGTTTAATTTCCATAAATCCAGTCGCTTTTCCCATATTCATGTCTCCTTTCTATTGCGCAATAACTTCTTGGTCATCAACATAATCAGCTAACTGATCAGCCTTCTTCAACTGAAATGCCTTCATTTTTGCTTGTTCTTCCGTATGACCAGCAGATACTAACGCATCGATTTTTGCTGTAATTTGCTTATAATCATGTGGAATAATTTTTATAAATCTTTCTACTGCTATATCCCAATTTGCTAAAATGTGCTGAGCACGTTTAGAATTTGTATATGCCACATGTTTTTGAATCATATTTTTAAGCTCAAGTATCTCTTCCGGATTCGTTACCGACTCAAATCCCACTAATTCAGAATTAGCTTGAGATTTAAAAGCTTGATGATCTTCACTAAACACATAGGCTATCCCACCTGACATTCCAGCACCAAAGTTTTTACCTACGCCACCGAGTATGACAACACGACCACCAGTCATGTATTCACAACCGTGATCACCAACGCCCTCTACTACTATTTTCGCGCCACTATTTCTAACTGCGAACCGCTCACCTGCATAACCATTAATATATGCTTCTCCATTAGTAGCACCATAGAAAGATACATTACCAGCAATCACATTGTCACTCGCATTAAAGGTTACCTGTTTAGGTGCTTTAACAATTAATTTTCCACCTGAAAGTCCTTTACCCACATAATCATTAGCGTCACCGTCTAAAGTCAATGTCATCCCGCGAGGTATAAAGGCACCAAAGCTTTGACCAGCAGAACCCGTAAAATTCAATTTGATGGTATCTTCTGGTAAACCTTTCGCTCCATATTTTTTCGAGATTTCACTGCCAATAACCGTTCCCACAACACGATTAATATTGGTAATCTTACTATTCACTTCAACCGGTTGACCAGTGGCAATCGTATCTTTAACGGCAGGTAATAGTGTAGTCACATCTAATGATTGATCGATTTTATGATCTTGATTCGTCTTATTAAGTTTAAATGCACCTTTAGGTTGATAAACGATCCGAGCTAGATCTAACTGGCTTGCTTTCCAATGTTTTTTGGCTTTATCATTAATGGTTAATATATCTGTACGACCTACCATTTCTTCAAGTGTTTTAAAGCCTAGTTCTGCCATAATTTCGCGAACCTCTTGTGCAACAAAACGCATAAAATTAACGATATGGTCAGGATCACCAGTGAACTTTTTGCGTAATTCAGGATTTTGTGTCGCTACACCGACAGGACAAGTATCAAGATGGCAAACGCGCATCATTACACAACCCAGAATGACAAGTGGAGCTGTGGCAAATCCATATTCCTCTGCACCTAGTAATGTAGCTAAAACAACGTCACGTCCTGTTAAGAGCTTCCCATCTGTTTCTAAAACCACACGCTCACGTAAATCATTAATTAATAAAGTTTGATGTGCTTCAGCTAAACCAAGTTCCCATGGTAATCCCGCGTGCTTAATGCTCGTTTTCGGCGAAGCACCCGTACCTCCATCATAACCAACAACAGAGATAACATCAGCGTTTCCTTTGGCAACCCCAGAAGCAATCGTTCCAACTCCAGCCTTGGCTACTAATTTCACACTTATACGCGCATCACGATTAGCATTTTTTAAGTCATGAATCAACTGGGCCAAATCTTCAATAGAGTAAATATCATGATGTGGTGGTGGTGAAATCAAGTCAACACCCGTCGTTGAATTTCGTACATTCGCAACCCACGGATACACTTTCTGACCTGGTAAATGACCACCTTCACCTGGTTTAGCACCTTGGGCCATCTTAATTTGTAATTCCTCTGCATTCACCAAATAATGACTATCTACACCGAAACGAGCTGAGGCGATTTGTTTAATAGCACTTCTCCTGAGCTCTCCGTTCTCATCAGGCTCAAATCGACGTGGGTCTTCTCCACCCTCCCCACTATTACTTTTACCACCTAATCGGTTCATAGCAATGGCTAAAGCCTCGTGAGCCTCTTGACTGATCGACCCAAATGACATTGCCCCGGTCTTAAAACGTTTGACAATGGCGTCAACAGATTCTACTTCATCAATGTCAATGGCCTCTCTTTTATTAAAAGTAAATAAATTTCTCAAGAAGCCAATTTGTTCATCGTTAACAGCTTGTGTAAATTCTTTAAATAGACTATAGTCTCCACGACGAGCGGCCCACTGCAATTTATGCAGTGTTAATGGGTTATAGGCATGATGTTCACCTGTTTTTCTCCATTGAAAGTCACTACCTGAATCAAGTGATTTATTCACTTCGTTACGATAACCTTGTTCATGCCTCATTTTAGCTTCAAGTGCTATAGTCTTTAAATCAATCCCATCAATTTGTGATGACGTCCCCGTAAAATGTTCATCGATAACCGTTTGGCTAATGCCGACTGCTTCAAATATTTGAGCACCTCGATAGCTTTGAATAGTTGAGATCCCCATCTTTGACATCACTTTGATAACGCCCTCCGTTACAACATCAATATAGCGTGTAACCGTTTCTTGATACGTCAATGTCAGATTATCTGACAAAATTTCGGACAAGTAAGTCTCGTAAACAAGATATGGTGTAATAGCATCAGCACCATAACCAATCAAGGCTGCAAAATGATGAACTTCTCGTGCTTCACCTGATTCTACAATAATACTTGCCTTCGTACGGATTCCTTGTCTGACGAGATATTGGTGTAAACTACTTACGGCTAATAAAGCAGGTATAGCCGTTTGATTCGCATCCATATTCCGATCTGTTAATACAATTAGATTTGTGCCATCATTGATAGCTGCCTCAGCTTGTTGATGCAATTGTTTTAAGCCTAAAGCTAAATCGTTGGTAAATAGACTATCAATCTCAGTTGCTATAAATCCTTCACTCTCTTTATTCAGGAGTTCCTGATGCTGTGCATTCGATAAGATCGGCGTCTTTAATCGAATTCGATGACTGTTCTTTTTGGATGGATGTAAAATATCACCTTCCGAACCTAACCACGTTAACGTTGATGTCACAAGCTTTTCTCGATATGCATCAATTGGCGGATTGGTTACTTGAGCAAATAATTGTTTGAAATAATTAAATAAAGATTGCGCTCGATTGGATAATACCGCTAGTGGCGTGTCATTACCCATTGCACCGATTGGATCTTTACCATTAGTAATCAATGGATTCAAATACTTTTCGATATCTTCTGTCGTATAACCAAAAGCGACTTGTCGCTCAAGCAATTGATTTGTTTGCTTTGGACTCGATTCAACTTTCGGTCCATTCAGCGTCACCACTTGTTCGTCCAGCCATTTCTGATAAGGTGCATCATTAACAATGTCATCTTTTATTTCTTGATCTGAAATAATTCGCCCTTCTTCTAAATCAACTAATAACATCTTCCCTGGACTTAAGCGATCTTTTAATAATACATTCGCTTCATCAACATCAACCACCCCTGTCTCAGATGAATAAATAATGTAATCATCTTTTGTTACATAATAGCGAGCTGGTCTTAAACCATTACGATCTAAAATAGCACCAATTTGCTTGCCATTAGTAAAAGTAATTGATGTCGGACCATCCCATTGTTCCATTAAACAACTATGGTATTTGTAAAAGGCCCGCTTTTCTTTAGACATATTAGGATTTTGTTCCCATGGTTCTGGAATTAACATCATCGCTGCATGAGCTGGTTTGCGACCGGCTAAAATAAAGAATTCCAACGCATTATCTAAAACAGAGGAATCACTGCCATCTGCATTTAAGATCGGGATGATTTTCTCCAAATCATCACCAAATGCATCAGAAACAAATTGTTTTTCACGCGCTCGCATCCAATTAATATTTCCACGCAATGTATTTATTTCTCCATTATGAATTAAATATCGATTTGGATGAGCTCTTTCCCAGCTTGGAAATGTATTTGTACTGAACCGTGAATGAACCAATGAGAATGCTGAGACAAACGCAGGATCTTGTAAGTCCAAATAAAACCGATCTACTTGCTCAGGTGTTAACAAACCTTTATAAACAATGGTTTGACTTGAAAAACTCGGAAAATAAAATGCATCATTGTTATCTCTGGCTATTTTTTCAGCTTGTTTTCTAATCAAATATAACTTCCGCTCAAAGCTAAGGGTATCTGAGATATCCGGATTTGCCTTGACGAAAACTTGTCGAACGAAAGGAGCCGAAGCTTGTGCTTTTTTTCCGACTTTTCTGAAATCGGTTGGCACGGTTCTCCACCCTAGTACCTCTTGCTCTTCTGCTTTAACTAATGCGTTAATTTGCTCTTCCCATTCCCTTTGCTTCGGATCATTTTGAGAAAAAAACGCCATCCCAACACCATATTTACCTTCCTCTGGTAAATTGAAGTTTGGAAGTTCTTTTCTAAAGAATGCATCTGGTAGTTGTACCATTAGACCGGCGCCATCACCTGTATCCGGTTCACTACCTTGACCGCCACGATGATCCAATTTAATTAACATTTCAATACCTTTTTTAACAATATCATGTGTTCGTAAGCCTTTAATATGGGCATACAAGCCTATACCACAGTTATCACGTTCAAACTGCGACTGATATAACCCTTGCGTTTCAGCCATTTGGTTATATTTCATGAAACACGCCCCCGAAAATAAGATTTTTGTGTCTATTTCTATTGTAGTTTTTATGATTTATATATACAATATATAATAACAATGAATATAATCTAAAATATAGATTAATCTTTTGGGGGGATGATGATGGAATTTAGACAATTGAAATATTTTATCGAGGTAGCAGAACGAGAACATGTATCGGAAGCAGCTGTTCATCTCCATGTTGCGCAATCAGCAATTAGTCGACAGATCGCCAATTTAGAAAATGAACTAGGTGTGCAACTTTTCGAAAGGGAAGGACGAAATGTTAAACTTTTACCAATTGGCAAAATTTTTTTAACTCATGCTAAAGAAGCGATGAAGGCGATTGATTATGCAAAAAAACAAATGGACGAATATATTGACCCTGAACGTGGATCAATTAAGATTGGCTTTCCCACTAGTTTGGCGAGTAGTTTATTACCCCATCTCTTAGCCGAGTTCAAAACCACTTATCCTAATATCCATTTTCAATTAAGACAAGGAGCTTATCATTTTCTTATTGAAGCTATTAAGGAGAGAGAACTCGATATTGCATTTATTGGCCCAGTTATAACGGATGATCCCCATATTAATGGTGATATCCTCTTTCACGAGAAGATGTATCTCTTAACTCCGAACAACCATCGGTTATCTAAACGAAAAAGTGTTTATTTAACTGAATTGAAAGAGGAAGATTTCGTTTTATTTCCTAGAGGCTATATTTTCGAAAAGCTTGTTATTGATGCTTGTTATTCAGTTGGATTTGAGCCACATGTAACTACACAAGGCGAGGATTTAGATGCGATTAAAGGGATGGTGGCTGCAGGTATAGGTATTACCGTTTTGCCTGAAAGTGCCATTGCTGAATATCAATCAAATTACACTGTAAGAATTCCCATTAGCAGTCCTGATTTAAAAAGAAGTGTAGGGATGATTACCCCTAAACATCGCGATTTAGCTCCATCTGAGAAAGTGTTTTATCAATTTGTTATTAATTATTTTAGTAAACATCACCCAACATTAGACAGAGAATTTTAAATAAGGGGGAAATAAATATGAAGAAAAAAGCTTATGCCACATTTGCTGGTGGTTGCTTTTGGTGTATGGTAAAACCATTTGACCAATGGGATGGTGTAGACGCTGTGATTTCTGGATATACCGGAGGAGATACAGATCACCCAACTTATGAACAAATAAAAACAGGGCAAACGGGTCATTATGAAGCTGTGCAAATAACCTATGATCCTGACAAAATAACTTACCAGCAAATCTTAGATTTATATTGGCCGCAAATTGATCCTACCGATCCAGATGGTCAATTTCATGATCGGGGTCCACAATACCGTACAGCGATCTTTTATCATAACGAAGAACAAAAGCGCTTAGCCGACGCAACGAAGCAAGCTGTTGCACAAAGTGGTCGGTTTAATAAACCCATCGTAACAGAAATCCTCCCTGCTAGCCCTTTCTATCCAGCGGAAGACTACCATCAGGATTACTACAAAACGAACACAGAACACTATAAAGAAGACCGTGCAAAGTCAGGTCGGGACGAATTTATTAAAACAAATTGGTCATGAAACGAACCTTCATTCAGTAGACGGAGGGCTACAGGATATAGGTCATGCAGACGTGGGCCTACAGGATGTAGGTTATGCAGACGTTGCCACAGGACGTGGCGCCCTTAGTCTGTAATCCTCTTAAGGAGGTGGCGATCTTAGTCTGTAATCCTGGCGGTCTTAGTCTACGATCTTACCCACCCACTGATGGTTCGTTGAGTGAATCCGAACATGAGCGCTCGTTATCACCCACCTAAACTGCTTTACCTCTGTTCTCTATTTTGTTTACGGACGGTTATCTGTGATAAATGCTCTATAATACAAATTTAAGATCTCCAAACGATGGTCTCATTCATTCGTTTGGAGATTTATACTTCTCATATACTTCAGCTATGTTTTAAAGATGATAAACCCATTTCAATACATTATCTAGTTTACATAATATTATTATCGTTAACAGGTAGTTTGTTTTTTACTACTGCCTGTTTCGTAGCGAATCACACCATTAAAAGATTATCCTTATTTACCACTGATCAATGTCAGGTCGGTCACCTTTACTATTGCCTTTTTTACTGAATCTTTTTGTTAATTCTGCTTTTATATCAGCTAAATCAACATCTTTCTCTGCTAACATCACAAAGGTATGGTAAAGTAAATCACTTACTTCTAATGTCAATTCTTCTTTATCATTATTCTTAGAAGCAATAACGACTTCGCCAGCTTCTTCGATAATTTTTTTGCCAATTTTATCAGTACCTTTATTAAACAAATAATTGGTATAAGAACCTTCTTGAGGACTTTTCTTCCGTAGCAAAATTTCATCGCATACTTTATCGAAAATGGTCGGGTCAAAATCTTTAGACCTTGAATCGTTTTGCACTTCATTAAAGAAACATGTAGTAGATCCAGTATGACATGCCGGGCCATTCGGTTTTACTTCAATGAGAAGTGTATCTTGGTCACAATCAAGCTTGATTGAAACCACCTTCTGGGTATTTCCAGACGTTGCCCCTTTATGCCATAATTGCTGCCTTGATCGAGAGTAAAACCAAGTCTCCCGTGTCTGTAAAGTTTTTTCATATGCTGATTGGTTCATATAAGCCAACATTAATACCATTTTCGTGTCTGCATCAACGACAATCGCCGGGATAAGGCCTTTTGTGAAATCAGGCTTCACGAACGTTCACTCCTTTCGCTTTACAAGCTGCTTTAACCGCTTTTATGGTATAAGTATTTTCATGAAAGATTGACGCCGCTAAACCAGCTGAAACATTTGTCGCATCAAATACTTCAGCAAAGTGATCTGGATGACCGACGCCACCTGATGCAATCACTGGAATACGAATAACTTCAACGATCGCTCGTGTTAACGAGAGGTCAAAGCCGTTTTTTACCCCATCAGTATCTACACTGGTTAACAATATTTCACCTGCCCCTCGCTGTTCTGCTTCTTGAGCCCACTCTACCGCGTCAATACCCGTATCTTTCCGGCCACCATGTGTCATCACATGCCATCGATCAGCAACTTTCTTAGCATCAATAGCTACGACGATACATTGTGAACCAAAGCGAGTAGCTCCCGCTGTAATTAATTGCGGATCAGTTACAGCTGCTGAATTAATGCCTACTTTGTCAGCACCTGCTTGTAACAATCGCGTCATATCTTCTATTGAACGGACCCCACCGCCGACCGTGAAAGGTACATGTACGTTTCGCGCGGTTTCTTTAACGATATCTACAATTGTATCTCTTGCTTCATGTGTCGCTGATATATCAAGAAAAACTATTTCATCAGCACCTGCTTCGGAGTATGTCTTTGCCATTTCAACTGGATCACCAAGTTCTCTTAAACCAACAAAATTAGTTCCCTTGACCACTTTTCCATCTTTAACATCTAGACATGGGATAATGCGTTTAGCAATCATAACGATTGTGCCCCTTTAATGTAACCGTACCTTGGTAAATGGCTTTTCCGACAATAGCTTCCTTTATGCCAATTTTGGCTAAATCCTTAATATCTTGGTCACGACTAATGCCACCTGAAGCAACGACTTTACACGATACCGCATGATTTAATGCACGTAATTGTTCTAAATTAGGCCCTTGCATGGTCCCGTCCTTTGATATATCCGTAAACACGATGGTTTGAACACCAAGTTGCTCAATTTCCTTTGCAAATGCAAGATAATCAAGTTCTGATAGGTTTTCCCAACCATGGCTCGCTACTTTACCATTTTTAGCATCAATGCCAACCACAATGTTTTCTGGGTATTTAGCTAAAGCCTCTTTTAAAAAATTAATGTTTTCTATTGCGGCTGTACCCACCACTAAACGTTCAGCTCCAGCCTTTATTAGCTGATCAACCGTTTCAATTGAACGAATCCCACCACCAACTTGAATTGGTACTGTTGATCGTGAACAAAGAGCCTCAATTAATTGAATTTGTCTGCCATTACTATTCCTTGCGCCATCCAAATCAACAATATGAACAATCTCCGCACCATCTTTTATAAAGCTGTCTAGTTGCTCAAGCGGATCACTTGCTACTTGTTCAGATTGATTAAAGTCACCTTGATAAAGGCGGACACATTTACCATCCATCAGATCAATTGCCGGTAATATTTTCATTTCTTCACCTCTTCTAAAAATGTTTTCATTATTTCTCCACCAATGGTTGCACTTTTTTCCGGATGAAATTGGATGCCGAATACATTGCCTTTACGGACAATAGCGGTAACCTCTCCACCATAGTCCGTTGTTGCAACAATATATTCTTTCGCTGTTTTAGCAGCAAATGTATGGACAAAATAAACAAATTCATCATTAAACGCTTGAAAACTTGGGACGAGATCAGTGACTTGCAGTTGGTTCCATCCAATATGTGGTAATATATGAGCGGTATCAATACGATCAACGCTTCCTGGGATAAGGTTAAGACCTTTAGTTAATCCTCCTTCAGTCCCTTCAGTAAACAAAAGCTGCATTCCTAAACAAATACCTAAAAATGGTTTGGTTTCCGCCAATTCAATTAGAATTTTCTTCAAATTTCGCGATTCAATTTCAATCATGGCAGCTTGAAAAGAACCAACGCCTGGTAAAATAATATGTGACGACTTACGTAATGTCGCATGATCATCCGTAAGCACCACTTGATAGCCTAAATTCTCAAAGGCTGTTTGTACACTTGCAACATTTCCCATACCATAATCAATAATGGCGATCATTCAAGCAACCCCTTTGTTGAATTAATCCCTTTAATTTCTGGATTAATTTTTATCGCTTCGCCAAATGCTCGACCTAATGCTTTAAAAATCGCTTCAATTTTATGATGTGTGTTAATTCCATATAAGACACGGGCATGCAAGGTTATGCCGCCATGAACCATAAAAGCTTGTAAAAATTCACGGACAAGCTCAGTATCAAAGTTACCTAGCTTATCATTTTTAAAATCAGCATCTAAAACAAGGTATGGGCGACCACTAATATCGAGCGATACAAACCCTAAAGCTTCATCCATCGGTACATAAGCCGTACCATAACGATTAATTTGTTGTTTGTCACCTAACGCTTCTTTGATCAATTGACCAATGACAATACCAACATCTTCAACGGTATGATGGCTATCAATATGTAAATCGCCATCTGCTTTAACCACCAATCCGAATCTCCCATGTTTAGCAAATAACGTCAGCATATGATCGAAAAAGCCAACGCCCGTGTCAATGTTTACTTCATTTGGATCATCCAAGTTTAGATTCACTTCAATTTTCGTTTCAAAGGTTTGTCTCGTTTTTTTAGCGTGTCGCATCCTAATCCCTCTTTTCTCATTTCATTAATCGTTGCGATACCGCTCGTGCGTGTCCGGCTAATTGTTCTTCTTCTGCGATCGTGATCACATCTTGAGCAGCATTTTGCAAAGCGGTTTTAGAGTAATATAAAAAAGTTGTTTTTTTAACGAAATCATCAACAGACAGTCCAGAAGAAAATTTAGCCGTTCCTGACGTCGGCAAAACATGATTAGGACCCGCATAATAGTCGCCCAATGATTCTGGTGTATAATGACCTAAAAAAACAGACCCGGCATGTTTAACATACTTCAAATAATCTAGCGCATGGTCAACTTGAATTTCTAAATGCTCAGGTGCTAACATGTTAGACAGTCTAAAAGCATCATCTAAATGTTCGACCATCACAAGCGCACCATTAGCTTTTAAAGCTGAAACGGCAATTTCAGCTCTTGGTAGTCGTTCCGTTTGTTTACTCAACTCCACTTTAGTTTCGTCAATTAATTGCTGTGAAGGTGTGAATAAGAATGCACGTGCGTTCGTATCGTGTTCTGCTTGTGCAATAAGATCTGCCGCGACATGGGCTGGATTAGCCGTCTGATCGGCAATAATCGCCACCTCCGATGGTCCAGCAATCATATCAATACCTACATCGCCATAGACAAGCGCTTTAGCAGCCGCTACATAAGCATTACCAGGCCCTACAATCTTATCAACAGAAGGGATCGACTCCGTTCCATAAGCCAATGCGGCAACCGCTTGGATGCCACCTATTTTATAGATTGAACTTACACCGGCAATATCAGCGGCTACAGATAAAATCGGTGCGATCTCAGCACCATGACGTGCTGGTGTAACCATAATAACCTCTTCTACCCCTGCAAGCACGGCAGGTATGGCATTCATAAGTACTGATGATGGATAACAAGCCGTACCGCCTGGGACATAAATCCCCACTTTATCAATCGCTCGATACAGTTGACCAGAAACAATATCAAGTTCATCTTGCATAAATTTTGATTGTTTAATCTGCTTAGCATGAAACGCTCTAATATTTTCAGCTGCATTTTTTAATGCTTGAATGGTTTGATCATCAACTTGTTGCCACGCTTGTTCACGCTCCTGTTCAGAAACAAGATAACGATCAGGTACAACGCCATCAAACTTCTCTACATACTTCGCTAGTGCACGATCTCCATCTGCTTGAACTTCGGCAATCACTTCTTTTGCAACTTGATAAGCTTCACTGGTTTGATTGCTTTGTTTTTTTTGCGCGTGCAACATCGCTTCAAATTCAGACGCACGATAAGTAGATATCATGACTTATTCATTCTCCTTTTGCTGTAGTTTTTCAATGATTGGATTGAGTTGTTGCCGTTTGATCTTTAATGATGCACGATTAGCTATTAACCGTGCACTAAATTCCATAAATTCTTCATCAATAACCAAACCGTTTTCTTTTAATGTTGTACCGGTCTCAACAATATCCACAATCGCATCTGCTAAACCTAATATCGGAGCGAGTTCTACCGATCCTTCTAATTTTATAATTTCTACAGACTCACCTTTATCTTTAAAAAATGCTTTAGTAATGCCCGTATATTTACTCGCAATATATTTTTTTTGATTTGACCAGCTTTTACCTTTTTCTGTTGCTACAGCCATACGACACTGACCGAACGGGAGTGGCAAGAGATCATAGACATCAGGTTGAAATTCAGCCAGTATATCCCCACCAACAATACCAAGGTCAGCAATACCATATTGAACATATGTTGCAACATCAGGACCTTTAGCAAAAATAAAAGCAAATTCATGGGTCTCAACACGCAATTTACGACCTTTTTCTATTAGTGGATTAATGTCATAGCCTATGGAAGCAAAAAAGCTTAAAAATTGTTTTTCTAAACGCCCTTTCGTTAATGCAATGACCGGCTTCATCTTTTCACCCCATCTGCTAACTGAATAATTTGATCATATTGATCCGATGATGGCATTTGATATTGGATATCGACACGGAACTCAGGATAATCTCGTCTCATTTTTTCAGCTTTAACATGCGTATTTGGAGAGGCTACAATGCAAAGACGTTTAGCTTCCAGTTGTGGTTTGATAATTTTCGCTAATTGATCAACGTCAAAGGCTAAACCGACTGCAGAAATATTTTGGTTAAATTGTTTGTATAACTTATCATAGCGTCCACCAGAAAAGCAGATATCTCCAGAGCTTGTTAAATAGCCACGAAACATCGTACCACTGTAATAAGGGAGTTGTTTAACACGACCAAGGTCTACAGTCACATCAATATCTCCAAGCTCTTCTAAGGCATTAACTAACTTTTTTAACAAACAGATGATTTCTTTAAGTTCATGAACATCCTGCCATTTTTCCATGTAATCATCTAATACGCTTTTTCCACCAAAAGCTTGTGTCAAAGTAACTAATTGCTCGGCAATGTCTTCATGTCCTTTCTCTAGGACTAAACGGTAGACCACATCTTTCTTTTTATCATGCATCGCTGCTCTTAGCAAACCTTCCTCTTTTCTATCTAATCCAAGAGGTGTTGTTAAGTATTCAAATATACCTGTATGTCCTAATTCAACCATATAATTGTCTATAGATAAAGCGGACAAAAAATCAACCGCCGTAAACAATGATTCCATTTCTCCAAGGAAGGCATCTGTTCTAATAATCTCAATCCCTGCTTGCCTACTCTCAATCCCGTTTTTATCTTGTCGAAAAATAGACCCTTGATAAAACCATTTTAATTGAGAGCGATGCTGTTTCATTAATGCTCTGGCAATCGCTGTTGTCCAATCTGGTCTAAGAACCTCTATTTCCCCTTCTCTGTCAAACCATTTTAATAGTTTGCTAAAATCCATACCAACATGCGGATTGGTAAACGTTTCTGCATATTCAACGACTGGGGTTTCTATCGCTTTATAATCCCTGCGCTGAACCACAGTCCTAAACATTTGATTAACATGCGCTTGCTTATTTAATTTTTCACCAATTTGGTCTTGACTCCCTGCAGGTAAAAACACGATCATCACTCCCGTTTCTTTATCGCTCTACCACTTTATCTAGATAAAGTATTTTATTGTACTAACAGTAACATGCAATCTTTAATAAAGTCAACAAAAAATCCTTTTCAATTCATCATTTTAACTTTATCATTAAATAAATAAGGAGGAAATGCGATGATAGCTTATGGAGATTTTCATGTACACACACCATTTTGTCCACACGGATCAAATGACCAATGGGAACACTATATTTTAAATGCAATCAAATTAGGATTATCAGAAATCAGCTTTACGGAACACGCCCCGCTGCCAATATCATTTCAGGATCCGGTTCCTAATCAAGATAGCGCGATGGCGTGGTCAGACTTAGACATGTATTTAAAAAAAGGCGAACAACTAAAACTACAATATAAAGAAGATATTAAAATTAATATAGGATTTGAAGTCGATTATATTGACGGTTATCAAGAAGAAATCCAATCATTTCTTGACCAATATGGTAAGCAAATTGACGATGCCATTCTTTCGGTACATATGTTAAAAGCGCCTGATAATCAATATGTATGTTTAGATTACAGTGCCACTGAATTCGCTAATATCATTAAGCAATTTCAGTCAATAGAAGCTGTATATAAACACTACTATCAAACCGTTCTTTCATCAATCACTGTCGATTTAGGCCAGTATAAGCCACAGCGAATTGGTCATTTAACTTTAATTGAAAAATTTGCACTCAAATACCCGAGTCCATTCAATGATCAGACCATCATAGATGAAGTACTAAATAAAATAAAAGCAAATCATTATTCACTTGACCTCAATACAGCTGGGTTATACAAACCAGACTGTCTATCGGTTTATCCAAAACTTGAAGTCGCACGAAAAGCTAAAGAAATTGGTATTGAGCTTATACCTGGATCAGACAGTCATCAATCGACAACAATCGGACGAGGATTCGAACAGATAAGAGAGCTCCTTAAGCCATAAAACGAACCTGCATCAGTGAGCGGAGGGCTACAATAACCAGCTTGTTATTGAAACTTTTTTCGATTACTAATAATAATGTTAAACCTCAATAAAAAAGCTTTTAATCATTTACTAAACCATTTTAAAAATCAGTAAGGATAATCAAACTATCCTTACTGATTAAATATCAAGTTATTCCGTTTTAAATGGTGTTTGATAAACAATTTCTTTCCAAATGGTTGCTACTTCTCCCATTTCATCTGTATCTAAAACAAAAGATCCATTGCTGTATCGATCACTGATGCTTAATTCCATCGGATGTACGGTCATCGTTTGACCAGTCTCGGTTAGAACAGTAACACGTTCTTCTGGAAATACTTCAGTAAATCCAGCTACACGATGAGGCTTGCCTTTTAGTTCTCTTAACATAATTTGTCCGCGCTTAGCACGCGTCGATTGTTCAAACTCTGTAATTTTCATGCGTTTCATTGCTCCACGTTGTGTGACAAGCGTGAAGTAAGTTTCATCTTGTTTATCACCGTCCATCACAAATCCATTAACCACGTACTCTTCTTTTTTTAAATTCATTGCCTTCACTCCTGCAGCACGTTGACCCACAGGCGAAACTTCTGCCTCGTTATAACGCAATCCATAGCCTCGATTGCAGACGACAAATACGTCCTGTAAGCCATTGGATAAGAACACATTAACAAGTTGATCATTACCTTTTAAGTTAATGGCAACCAGTGGCTTTGAATATCTTTGCGCCTCATATAAACTAAGTTCACTACGTTTAATCATGCCATTTTGAGTAAAGAAGATCAAATATTGTGGGGCCTTAAAATCGCGAATCGGTATCGCTTTAATGATCTTTTCACCGTTATCAATCGCTACTATGTTAGAAATATGTTGTGCTAAATCTTTCCATCTAATATCAGGTAAAAGATGTACAGGCATATAAATATATCGACCCTTATTAGTAAATAATAATAAGGTATCCGTTGTGTTGATTTCAAAAAGTCCAACAAGGCGATCATTATCTTTCATGGCTAAATCTTCGCCATTCGATGCAGCATATGACCGTAAACTTGTTCGTTTAAGATAGCCATCATACGTAACAGAAACAAGCACCTCTTCACTAGCTACCATTACCTCGAGATTTATTTTTAATTCTTCGACTTCAGCTTCAATAGAGGTCAGTCTTGGCGTGTTAAATTTTTTCTTAATCTGACGCAAATCGCTTTTTATTACCTGCGCTAATTTTTTCGGATCAGCAATAATACTGTTTAACTCGATAATCGCTTGTTTTAGTTCGTTAGCCTCTTTTTCTAATGATGTGATATCGGTATTTGTTAAGCGATATAATTGCAAATTCACAATAGCTTCTGCTTGCTTTTCCGAGAAGCCAAATTGTGCTTCTATCCGCATTTTCGCATTGGCTTTATCTTTACTAGCTCGAATGGTTGCAATCAATTGATCTAAAACAGAAATCGCCTTAATTAACCCTTCAACAATGTGTGCTCTGTCATTAGCCCGTTTTAAATCATAATGTGATTGTCTAAGAACAACCTCTTTTTGATGGTTAATATAAGCATCCAATAATTCTATTAAATTAAGTTGCGTCGGCGTTTTATCCTTAATTGCGACCATGTTAAAGTGATAAGCAATTTGTAAATCAGTATGTTTGTATAGAAAATTTAAAATCCCTTCACTGTCCGCTTCTTTACGCAACTCAACTACAATTCGCATCCCTGTCCGGTCTGTTTCATCTCGTACTTCAGCAATACCCTCGACTTTGCGATCAAGTTTTAATTCGTCGATTCGCTTTACCAATACTGCTTTATTAACCTCATAGGGAATTTCATCGATCACAATTTGTTCACGATTTCCTCTAATTGCTTCAATTTCTGCACGTCCTCTTACAATCACTTTACCTTTACCTGTACGGTATGCCTGTTTCAGTCCCTCTTCTCCTTGAATAATACCACCTGTTGGAAAGTCGGGCCCCTTCATGATCTCGAGCAATTGATCAATTGTGACATCTGGTTGATCAATTTTTTTAATAACTGCATCGATCACTTCAGTTAAGTTATGTGGAGGAATATCTGTTGCGTAACCAGCTGAAATACCTGTTGAGCCATTGACAAGTAAGTTTGGAAATCGTGCAGGTAAGACAACAGGTTCATTAATAGTATCATCAAAATTTGGAATATAATCAACGGTTTCTTTGTCAATATCACGTAATAATTCACTAGAAATCGCAGAAAGTCGAGCCTCAGTATAACGCATCGCGGCTGGTGGATCTCCATCAACACTACCATTATTACCATGCATTTCCACAAGAACGTTACGCACTTTCCATTCTTGACTTAAACGAACCATTGCTTCATATACAGAACTATCACCATGTGGATGGTAGTTTCCAATTACTGTACCAACCGTTTTAGCAGATTTACGAAATCCTTTTTCGTGTGTATTTTTTTCTTCATGCATCGCATAAAGGATTCGACGTTGAACCGGCTTCAAACCATCTCGAGCATCAGGTAAAGCACGATCTTGTATGATGTATTTACTATAGCGACCAAATCGGTCACCAATCACTTCTTCTAATGGTAAATCTAAATATTTCTCTTGTGAAGCCAAAATATTTCCTCCTCAAAACTAACCATGAATATTCTCATTGTCAATGATATTCGTCTCTTCATCAAGGCCAAAGGCAACATGCGATTCAATCCATTTACGTCGTGGCGCTACTTTATCCCCCATTAATGTTGTTACTCTTCGTTCTGCTCTTGCTAAATCATCAATGGTGACACGAATTAAAGTTCTTGTCTCTGGATTCATCGTTGTATCCCACAACTGATCGGCATTCATTTCACCGAGCCCTTTATAACGTTGCAAGATATAACCACTTTTCCACTCTTGAGTCGCTTGTTTCATCTCCTCTTCGTTCCAAGCATAGCGAATTTTTTCGTTTTTCCCTTTACCTTTTGAAACCTTGTAAAGAGGGGGAAGAGCAATGTAAATCTTACCGGCCTCAATTAGTGGTCGCATATATCGATAAAAAAAGGTTAACAAGAGTACTTGAATATGAGCGCCATCCGTATCAGCATCTGTCATAATTACAATTTTATTGTACTGAACATCATCTAAATTAAAGTCGCCGCCAACGCCAGCACCAATTGTATGAATAATGGTTGAGATTTCTTCATTTTTAAAGACATCTTCAAGCTTCGCTTTCTCTGTATTAATTACCTTACCACGTAATGGTAATACCGCTTGAAACTTACGGTCACGTCCTTGTTTGGCTGACCCCCCTGCTGAGTCACCCTCAACGAGATAGAGTTCATTGCGATCGGGCTTGCGTGATTGGGCGGGTGTAAGCTTACCACTCAATAAAGCATCTTTTCTTCTTTTTTGCTTACCCGTCCGAGCATCTTCACGTGCTTTTCGTGCCGCTTCCCGAGCTTCTTTTGCCCTAACTGCTTTCTTTAATAACATCGCGGCTACTTCCGCGTTTTCTTCAAGAAAATAAGCCAAATGTTCTGACACAACGGCATCAACTGCAGACCTTGCCTCAGAAGTTCCTAATTTACCCTTTGTTTGTCCTTCAAATTGTAACTTCTCTTCTGGAATTCTAACCGATACAATTGCAGTGAAACCTTCTCGGATATCATTACCTTCTAGATTTTTATCTTTATCTTTCAGTAAACCATTTTTTCGTGCATATTCATTAAATACTCTCGTAATCGCTGTTCGAGCACCAGATTCATGCGTTCCACCATCTTTCGTTCGAACATTATTAACAAAGGATAGCATACTTTCGGCATAACCATCGTTAAATTGAAAAGCAAAATCCACTTCTATATCTTGTTGTTCACTCTCAAACGAAACAACAGCATGTAACACATCCTTCTCCTCATTTAAATAATCAACAAAGGATTTTAAACCATCAGGGTATTTATAAGATTCTTTAAGATCTTGCCTTTTGTCAACTAATGTAATCTCTAAACCCTTCAGCAAAAAAGCCGCTTCTCTTAAGCGTTCTGAAAGGATATCAAATTGAAAAGTTGTTGTTGAAAAAATACCAGAATCAGGTTTGAAGTGTATGGAAGTCCCTGTCTTCTTAGTAGTACCGATTTGCGTTAGAGGCCCATCAGCTATCCCACCATTTGAAAAAGTTTGTTCCATGATTTTTCCATCTCGGTAAATTGTCACTGTTAATTTCTCTGATAGCGCATTAACAACTGAGGCACCCACACCATGAAGGCCGCCAGATGTTTTATAGCCCCCTTGACCAAATTTACCTCCAGCATGTAAAACGGTTAGAATAACCTCTGGTGTAGACTTTCCAGATTGATGCATACCAATTGGCAT
Source organism: Amphibacillus cookii (assembly GCF_016908375.1). Classification (GTDB taxonomy): domain Bacteria; phylum Bacillota; class Bacilli; order Bacillales; family Amphibacillaceae; genus Amphibacillus_C; species Amphibacillus_C cookii. The sequence goes on along the minus strand of NZ_JAFBDS010000002.1, from coordinate 437,250 downwards.
GCCACGCGCTTCATCGGTAACGGTAATGCTATTATCTGCATGAATCGTGACATTAATCTTCTCGCCAAAACCAGATAGCGCTTCATCAACAGCATTATCTACAATTTCATAGACAAGGTGGTGTAATCCCCTTGCATCAGTTGAACCTATATACATACCTGGACGTTTTCTAACAGCTTCTAAACCTTCTAATACTTGAATCGAATCGTCTGTATAGATAGTATCTTGATTAGTCAAACTCATCTTGCTCCTTCCATATATCTCAACATCCCAATAAAAGCGAACCTACGTTTGTAATTAGTTATTAAGTAAGTATAGCATGTGTTTATTAAATGTGAAATAGCTAAAATAGTCTCTATTTTGACTAGCTTAACTAAACCTGACCATAAGATCGGCTTAGTTAAGGCCTCAACTTAAGGTCATAGACATGCTTTAAAAATATTTAGCCGTGGTGGTGATAAGCCACTTTAATACATGAATCCATAACGATGAACAAGTCTTTATTATACAATTCATAGACCGCTTCATCAACCACGCCCTGTTGTGCCCATAACACTTTGGCTCCAATTTGAACAGTTTCCTTTGCAATGTCTTTTAAAAATAGCGATTTTCGGAAAACGTTAACAATATCAACCGGCTCTGGTATTTCAGAAAGATGACGATAAGCTTTTTCACCAAGGGATGATTGAATATTAGGATTAACGGGAATGATTTTAAAGCCGACTTTCTGCATCACTTGAGAAACTTGATACGAGATTCGATTGGGTTGATCGGATAGCCCTACTACGGCAATTGTCGTCGTCTGATTAAATATCTCTTTCAATCTTTCCTGGTTCGGATGTGAATAGCTCATAATCAGGCTCCACCTTTCATTATTCATCCATTAGTTTATAGTTTACGCTTTTTTGTTCATTTGGGTCAAATAGTAATGTATTAAAACCTGGTACTAAAAAGATTTAATATTATTTAAATTCATGTTAAAATAAAACGACCGGACTATATTGTTAAATAGAAATGAGGAACAAATATGTGGACTTATCTATTATTTATATTAATTGCTTATCTATTAGGATCGATTCCATCAGGGCTCATTGTTGGGAAAGTTTTTTACCAAACGGATATACGGGAACACGGAAGTGGAAATTTAGGCGCAACCAATACTTTTCGTGTACTAGGTAAAAAAGCAGGTATCATTGTAACATTGGCTGATATTTTAAAAGGTACCTTGGCAGCTAGCTTGCCTTTCCTATTTAATCAACCAGAGTTGAGCGCTTTGATTATTGGTATTTTTGCTGTTATTGGTCATATGTATCCTGTATTTGCTAACTTTCGAGGTGGAAAAGCTGTTGCTACATCTGGAGGTATGATTTTAGGTGTTAATCCGCTTTTGTTTCTAATTATTTTGGCTACGTTTCTTATTGTTTTATATATCTGTAAATATGTTTCACTCTCATCAATACTCACAAGCATTATCGCAGTGATCACTTCCTTCTTATTAAGTGATTACGGATCGCTGATTTTAACGAGTATTTTGGCTGTTTTTATCATCTATCGTCATATACCAAATATTAAGCGAATAGTGAACAAATCAGAGCCTAAAGTTACTTGGATTTAAATTATCTTCACTTTGAGCATAGCTTAAAGTGTTTTTTATTGCCTATTATACAGTTTGTCTGTAATAAACACGATGATATGTTACGAAGTGCCAAAGTTCAGCAAAATCCTCGGTAATTTGAAAGTTCTCCCTGACTCCCCTAGCTTGTCGTTTAGATACAGCCTTTGGAAGAGAGACTAACTTTTTTGTTAGCCTGTCTGTGTATAAGTTAAATAAATTGAATCATCACCCAGAGTTCAGTATACTTTGAACTAATAAAGACGCGAAAGGGGTCTATAATCCATGACGAATCATAAATTAAAATATCGAAATTTACCTAATAAAACAGAAAGACATCGTCTATTTGGTTCGGTTGAACCTGGAGAAAAAAATAAACCAACCAAAAAAGAAGACATGCCAGACTTACAAAATACGCAAAACGACTTTCTATTTAAATTAGATGCAGTTGGTATAACAAACGTGAAACATCCGGTTCAAATAAATAGTAAATACAAACCACACCAACAAAGTTCAATTGGTATTTTCACATTCTCTTCATCCGTGGATCAAGGGAGTAAAGGAACCAATATGAGCAGATTTACTGAGCAATTACAAGACTATTATAAAAATGGGGAATTAACATTAGACCTCCATTTACTGAAGAGATTTACAAAAGATTTAGCAAAACGTCTACACAGCTCTGATGCATTTTTAAAAGTAGATGTCCCTTGGTTTTATGAGCGCCGTGGACCAAGTTCAAATTTAGCTGGCTTAAATCATGCCAATTTGATGGTAAGCATTCATTTTAACGAACCTCATATTTATCAAATCAAAGTCGGATTAACCGGAACCGTTACTACACTCTGTCCATGTTCAAAGGAAATTAGTGAATATAGCGCTCATAATCAACGCGGAGAAGTACAAATGGAGATTGAACTCGTTGATGATTTTGATGAACAACATGCAGATTGGAAAGTTTTATTACTAGAAGCAGCCGAAAGCAATGCTAGTGCTCGCATTCATCCGGTTTTAAAAAGGCCTGATGAAAAAATGGTTACAGAACAAGCCTATGAAAATCCACGTTTTGTTGAAGATATGGTTAGACTTGTAGCAGCTGATCTATATGAATCTGAAGAAATCGTTGCTTTTAAAGTAACTTGTCAGAATGAAGAATCGATTCATTTGCATGATGCACTTGCATCAATTAGCTTTGATAAACGGGTGAACTAAAAATGAAGTACTTATTGTTGGCTCTTATTAATTTCTATCGAAAATACATTAGCCCGCATAAACAGCCAAGTTGTCGATTTCAGCCCACGTGTTCACAATACGGAAAAGAAGCGATTACTCGATTTGGTGCAATTAAAGGAGGATGGCTCACGATCATTCGCATCTTCAAATGCCATCCGTTTCACCCAGGGGGGCTTGATCCTGTCCCAGAAAAGAAAAATAAGAACAACAATTGAGGTTGGGACAAAAGCGTCATTAGAAAGATGAAATCCGGACATTAATATCTGAGCATTGCGCTTCAGCACAATACTTCGCTTTCCGTGGACACGGCCCATAGCCGTCAAGCTAAGGATCAATTACAGAAAAAGCAAGTCTAGAGCGAATAATTTTTACACAAAATTATATTATTTTCCAATTCGGTGCATGATTAGTAAAAACCACTTTATTGCTTTTTTTTAAATATTACGCTGTTAAAAGTGGCTGTTGATTTGCGATCCAGGCATTTCGCTTTCCGCGGGCTCGCGCTGAGCCTCCTCGTTCGCACAGAACGCTCACTGTGGGGTCTCATCGTCTTCGCTTTTCCCGCAGGAGTCGAATGCCTTCCTCTCCAATCAACAAAGTTAAAAAACAATAAGCTTTGGCAAAACCCAAATATTCATCTATACTGCTTTAAACGTTCGTTCATAAGTAAGATTTAAGATGTCAAAAGGACTCTTATACTGATAGCGATGATCTTTCCTTCCATGTCGGTATACATTTTGATAAATATTCTTCATCAGTGCACGAAGTGAAGAGATATCATGCAATGGCTGTCCTTTCTCATCTTCAATGGCGCTTTTCGCAAGGTCGATACACTTGTATTCGCTACCTTCGATCTGATGCTTCTTATGGAGATAATAACGACATTGAAAAGCAATCATAGACGAAAGAAGAATATGAATTAGCGTACCGTATAAATGACACTCAAACCGCTCTGGATTCATCGCTCGCACCTTATCGATATCAAATAATGATTTCCATGTTTTAAATAGAATCTCCACTTGCCAACGTAAGGAATAGATCGGATACAACGCTTGCATATCCAATTGTTGCCGTGTTATATTGGTGGCAAGCATTTGGATTTGATTCTTTTTTGTGGCGGATTGGATGTGACCCCTTATAGTTGCACATCGTTTACTCAACCGCTCAGAGCCTGCCGTTTGTTGTAAAAAGGCACAAATACTTAAGAAATCCTCTGGACTTAATTTTTTTGACGTTGAATGAAACCTACATTGCGAGCCAATTGACGAACCTCATTGACAGATAATACCTGATGGATAGCTTGAATAAATGGATCAATTTCTTTCATGAAATTCATCGAAACCCCCTCCAGACAAATATTTCTTGTCCGTTAGGGTAACGTATTTTTCAATTTATTTAAACCTTACTGCTTAGCTTGACGGCTATGAGGCACGGCCTCGGGCCTACAGGATGTAGGCCAATTAGACGTTGTCACACGAGGTGACGGATTTAGTCTAATATTCCACTGTGTGAATTAAGAACATTTCAAACAGTGGATCTTCAGCTTGTGCTATTTCCACAGGAGTTGGTAGTTTGCCTACGTTTTGTTATTTGTTCGGATTTTCATTACTTCTGTTCGTTTTGTCCCAGACTTCATTTGGCATGAGGATTATTGCCATCTATTAGATTAAAACGTTGTATTTGGTCATTTATTCCTTCTGCTTTTAATATTTCAATTTGGCGAGGCGCAAATAAATCATAATGTGGATAATCTCGATCGAGATGAATCCATTCCTGTTTCAATTGATATTTCTCTCCCCACTTTATTAATTTTTCTACATCTGCACACCCTACTTTAGTTACACTTGTACAGCTAGGAAAACGAGGATCTTGCCAATAGTGGGTAATAAATGCAATTTCTCCTGCCTTAACACGCTTCTTCCAGTTTATTAATTCTTGTCTATTTACACCAAAAGCCATTATACTTTTTCACCAAGCGCAGCACAGTAACTTTGATGCCATTCTGGAAACATACGCCGCACAGAAATAGGACGAAAATTATCTTTTTTCACCACAACATGATCTGTCTTGCCTGAGACAGCCACTTCTCCGACTTTATTGAGGACTTGATAGCCGTAGGCGGTTCGTAAACCGTCATAACTAACCAGCCATGTTTCTACAAAAGCAGCTTCACCATAACGAATCGGTTGCTTATAATCCACTTCCACATGGGTCACAGGAGAAACCACGCCAGCCTTTTCCATTTCTGCATAGGATAGACCAAGCGCGTCAACAAATGCTGTTCTACCAATTTCAAACCAGACCAAATAATTAGCGTGATAGACTACCCCCATTTGATCAGTCTCTTGATAACGTACTTGGATGGGTGTTTTTACTTTTTTCATTTACTAGTCTCCCTTCACTGTTTGCCACGCTTTTTTAAAGTCATCTTTATTTAGGTGTAAAAACTGATCATCACTTGGGGATTGTTCAGCCATACGTAAAGCTTGAAATTGAATAGCCTCTTCAACAAGGTTTACAACAAACCTTGCATTTCCTTTAATTGATTCAGCCTGATAGTGTTCAATTAAAAAGTCTCGTGCATCATCAGTTATTTTGTAGTGGTAACGTTCAATATGATAATGGGTAATCGCCAATAATTCATTTGCTTGATAATCAACAAATTCAAAGTACTTTCTGAATCGCGAAGATAAACCAGGATTACTATCAATAAATCGTTCCATGTCTTTCCGATAACCGGCAAGGATAACGACAAGATTTTCATTGTGCTTCGTCATCTCATCAACTAACGTATCAATTGCTTCCTTTCCAAAGTCATTTTCGCCCCTAAATAGTGCGTAAGCTTCATCGATAAATAATACTCCACCGAGTGCCTCTCTGATCTTATTTTTGGTTTTTAAAGCGGTTTGTCCCACATAACCGGCTACTAAATCACTACGTGAAGCTAAAACAAAATGACCGCGTTTTAATAAGCCGCATTCTTTTAATAATTTTGAATAGATTTTTGCTACAGTCGTCTTTCCTGTACCAGGATTACCAGAAAAAACAGCATGCAATTGGATTGGGACAATCGGATAGCCTTGGTGTTTTCTCTTTTGTTGCATTTTAACAAAAGAGGACAATTTCTTTACCTCTGCTTTAATGTTGTCTAAACCAATTAACTGATCAAGCTGGTCCATCGGTTCCGTATCATCTCTTTGATCATCCATTACAGACAGATCTTTTGATTCGATCCTCATGTGATCGAGCCAATCGTCGTTAGCATCTACAGTTATCGAGGCTCCTTTTTTGAATATAGCTTTCATGACAAGATCTCTTACCGTCCTAGCATTTCCAAACGTATCATCAACTTTGGCGCGTTCAATTAAATCGTAAAAGCTATTTAAAGCAGTCTCGGTAAAGAAGTAATCATTGCTTAATGCCGTCATTTCTGCAATTTCAACTAACTCACTCATTTTAAAATCAGGTAAGCTAATCATATTTTGATCAGGAAAGCGACTACGAAGACCAGGGTTTGACCATAAAAACTGTCGCATCTCTTCCGGATATCCTGCCAAAATAACGACAAATTTACCCGCATATTCACCACTTGTCATTGCTGATACCAGCGTATCAATAACAGCTTGTCCATAGTCACTTCCACTAGAATCTTGACGCTTTAAACTGTACGCTTCATCAATAAATAGGACACCACCAACTGCTTGACGTATATAAGTCATCGTGTTCTCTTCACTCTGACCAACAAATGATCCGACCAGATGAGAACGATTGACTTCAATCACATGTTTTGATTCAAGTAATCCAAGTTCATGATAAATCTCTGCGAGCAAACGCGCGATTGTCGTTTTACCTGTACCAGGGTTACCTGTAATAATCATATGTAAACCTGGCTCATCGATCATTTGGAAACCAATGTCTTTTCTATCCTTTTGATATTTCAGATAATGATAGTATTGCTTCATATATTGTTTAATTTGATCGAGCCCAATCATGCCCTCAAGCTTTTGCAAAGGACTTTTGTCAACTTTGGCATGTAGTGTATCAGGGAGTGTTTGATCAAATGTGTGTTCTAAATCCTCAAGTTCTTTAATAATAAGATTAATTTGTTTAGTCGGTATACCAGAGCGCTTATTCTCTATTGATTCAATACCTTCCTTCAACAGCTGATTCAAATTTATTAGTTTTTCTTTCATCTGGCTGTATATCTGATCCAGTTGCGATTGGTATTCGTCCGCCTCAAATTCTACTGCATCTGTTTCACTGTAAAAAGAAGTTATTTTTTTCTGCCATTCTTGAAGTTTCTTTAGTTTTGCTTGATCAAAATCCGTTTCTCGAATCGACCATTGATTGATATGGAGCTGTTTGAAATGTTGGATTAGGAAATAATAGTGTTTAATTGATTGAAGTTTGTGATGTATAGAAAGACTCGGTTCCATTTTAGCAGCTATGTCGAGTAAGTTTTGCGCTAATTGATCTTGCTCTTCGTGACGAACCAAACGATGAAAGGCTAACATCACGTGCAATATGGCCTCCGCATGTTTTGATAGTTGATCAGTGTCAACTTTAACTTGATCTAAAGCCCGCAGTATATCTATTTCAGAATAAGGAGGTGTGGTTTCGATATTATCCCATTCAATGATTGTCTGTTCATTAATTTTGGATAAAATTAAATGATTGGTCAAACGAATCAGCCCCTTTCTTCAGCTAAGTATTACGCTGTAAAACTACCATTTAAATTTATAATGTGTTGCCCTTTTTAGATGAATCACTGATTTGAGATTATTAACAAAAACCAGCTTCATTTGCTTATTTTAGCACATTTGATTTTTTTACGATAATGAACAAACTTGAATCATATAAACACAAAAGAAATATACTTCCACTCATAATTATTATTAGCATTATTTAAAAGTGACATCTATAAAACGAACCTTCAATCCGTGGGGGTTTTCATTCTTCTCCCACCTTGTTAGTTAAGTGAATTAGGCCATTGGCGTCCGTTATCTTCCGCCTAAATAGATGAGCTCTACTAACTTCGGGACGGTTATCTGTGATAAACGTTGATAGCTTACAGCATTAAAGAACCAAGTAAAAAGCCACCCTCGAAAGCTAAGCTTTCGGGACGGCATTTTACCAGCAAGTAGTTTACACGTTTTCTAATTTATGACGCAATACCATTGGTAGTATACCACCATGTCGATAATAATCAATTTCAACTTCACTATCAAATCGAGCGATGGCTTCAAACGCAATAATCTCGCCAGCTTCAGTAGTAGCAGTAACTTTGACTTCTTGATTAGGTTGTACCGATTGATCAATATCAACAGCTATCGTTTCCCGTCCTGTAAGACCAAGGGTATCTGCACTTTCTCCCTCTAAGAACTGAAGTGGAAGTACACCCATCATAACAAGGTTACTACGGTGAATCCGTTCATAACTTTGAGCAATAACCGTCTTAATACCCAATAAGTTAGTACCTTTAGCAGCCCAGTCACGAGAACTACCCATACCGTAATCATTACCTGCAAGGACAACTAATCCTGTCCCGTGTTCTTGGTACTTCATCGCAGCATCATATATTGACATCACCTCTTCAGTTGGCCAATACGTTGTAAATCCGCCTTCTGTTCCAGGTGCTAACACATTTTTTATGCGAATATTAGCAAACGTCCCACGCATCATTACCTCATGGTTTCCACGACGAGAACCATAAGAATTAAAATTGCGCGGTGAAACACCATGATCCTGCAGATATTTTCCTGCTGGCATATCCTTCGCAATAGCGCCAGCGGGAGAAATATGATCGGTTGTCACTGAATCGCCAAATTTGCCAATAATACGCAAATCAGATAACGGTTCAACTGATTTTGGATCTTTTGATAGATTTTCAAAAAATGGTGGATTTTGAATGTATGTTGATTTTTCATTCCATGCATACAAAGGTTGATCTGTTGTTTCAATTGCATTCCATTTTTCATTTGAGTTGAAGATGTTTTCATACTCTTTCTTAAAAATCTCAGGTGTGACAACTCTACTAACCTCATCACGAATTTCATCCAAAGAAGGCCAAATATCCTTAAAGTAGACCGGCTGCCCTTGTTCATCAAAACCTAACGGTTCATCTTGAATATCAATATCTACTGTACCAGCTAAAGCATAGGCAACGACTAATGGCGGTGATGCAAGGTAGTTAGCCTTAACAAGTGGATGAATACGACCCTCAAAGTTACGGTTTCCCGATAGAACTGAAGAGACCGTTAGATCATGTTCAATAATTGCTTCTTCCACAGCTGTTTCGAGCGGACCAGAATTACCGATACACGTCGTACAACCATACCCTACTAAGTTAAAGCCTAGTTTTTCAAGATAAGGCATTAAACCAGCATCTTCCAAATATCGAGTAACCACTTTTGAACCAGGTGCCAACGATGTTTTCACATACTCAGGAACTGTCAGTCCCTTTTCAACTGCATTCTTTGCCAATAAACCAGAACCCAACATAACATATGGATTTGACGTATTAGTGCATGATGTAATAGCAGCAATGGCTAAAGAACCTGTCTTCATCGTTGATTCTTCTCCATTTGCATGTTTAACAGTTGCTTGTTTACTAAATTCTGACTCATCTAATCCAAATCCCTGATTACCTGCAGGTGCCGTAACCGCCTCATTGAATGATTTTTTCATATCAGATAATAAAATTAAATCTTGAGGTCGCTTAGGTCCTGACAAGCTTGGCTCCAACTCCGAAAGATTAATTTCAACAAGATCAGTGAACTCTGGATCCGGTTGAGAAGAATCATACCATAAATTATTTTCTTTACAATATTTTTCAACTAAAGCAATTTGCTCTTCACTTCGACCTGTTAAATGCAAGTAATTAAGTGCTTCAGCATCAACTGGAAAGAAACCACAAGTTGCACCGTATTCAGGAGCCATATTTGAAATCGTAGCTCGATCAGCTAATGGCATTTCTTTTAGACCTGGACCAAAATACTCAACAAATTTCCCAACTACTTTTTTCTCACGTAACACTTGAGTAACTTTCAAGGCAAGATCGGTGGCAGTTATTCCATTTGGCATATTGCCAGTAAATTTAACACCAATAACATCTGGGGCAGGGAAATAAGAAGGTTGTCCTAACATACCAGCTTCTGCCTCAATACCTCCTACACCCCAGCCGAGTACACCTAAACCATTAATCATTGTTGTATGAGAATCGGTTCCTACAAGTGTGTCTGGGAAAGCATCGAAGCTTCCATCTTCATTTTCATACTTATGGACAACGTTCGCAATATACTCCAAGTTAACTTGGTGAACGATGCCCGTTGCCGGCGGTACAGCTCGATAGTTATCAAATACTTTTTGTGCCCAGTTTAAAAATTGATAACGTTCTGCATTCCGTTCAAACTCCAACTCCATATTAGCAAGCAAAGCGGTATTTGATCCGAACTCATCTACTTGGACAGAGTGATCAATTACCAGATCAACAGGGACCTCAGGATTAATTTGATCTGCTTTTCCACCTAGGTCAACCATTGCCTTTCTTAAAGAAGCCAAATCAACAACCGCAGGAACACCTGTGAAATCTTGTAGTATGACACGGGAGGGCTTAAAGGGGACATCCGTCTTATCAACCTTACCCCAGTTTACCAAACCTTCAATATGTTCATCTTTAATCACATGACCATCAAACTGTCGTAATAATGATTCCAATAAAACCCGGATCGAAAAAGGTAAACGCGCAATCTTTCCTTTTCCCGCTTCTTCTAAAGCTTTTAATTGGTAGTAGTTATACTTCTGACCATTCAGTTCAAATGTTTTTTTTGTATTAATAGCCATACTTGATACCCCCTAACTAAATCTCATAACACTTCCTAAATACGAACGATTAAGGATCGACACGGTTATGTACCTTACTATTTTAATGTATAACTGCAAATAAGTAAAATCTTTCGACACTAAATGCAAAAACAGCCAATACAAGTTAAGTATAGACTGTTTTTCCATTCACTCTTTATTTTCATTGATATGTTCAGGCTTATAGAATGGTAAATGCACTTCAAAAGTCGTTCCTTTATCATGATTTGTAATAATTTCAAAAAGCCCGTTATGGTTTTCAATAATACGGGTGGTTATCATCAACCCTAGACCAGTGCCATCTTTTTTGGTAGTAAAAAACGGTTCTTTAACCTTATGTATAAGATGTGGAGGGATACCAGGACCTTCATCAATAACTGAGATAACGCACAAACCTTTTCTGATTTCTACTTTAGTTACAACTTTACCAGGATTCGACATTGCTTCTATGGCATTTTTAATTAAATTAATGAATACTTGCTTCATTTGTGATCGATCAACATAAACCACGAAATCATCTGGACATATAAGTTCTAATTGAATATCATAATTTTTCGCCTGAGTATTCAGTAAAACAATGACATCCTTAATCATCGGTTTTAGCCATTGGTATTTTTGGTTGTGTGTAAGTGGTTTTGATATAAACAATAATTCTGCAGATATGGTTTCAATTTTGTCAATTTCATCTATCATTATTTTATAATATTCTTGCTCCCGATCAATGCCAGCTTGCAATAAATCAATAAACCCTTTTAACGATGTTAGGGGATTTCTTATTTCATGAACAACGCCTGCTGCTAGTTGACCTGCAACTGACATTTTTTCTGATCTTATCAACATCTCTTCTGCTTCTTTTTTATCACTAATATTTTTAATTAGAATGATATAGACCGTATTTTTCGTATCTTGAATAAAAATGGCTTTAATAACGATATCAGCCCAAACATATTTTCCAGTGGTACTTTTGAGTTGGATAGTAAAACGTTGTCTATAAGGTGTATCAAATAAAAATGTTTCTACAAAAGCTTGGCGGGAGCGCTTCGGGATATATCGCAAAGCAAAATTTCCAATTATATCTTCTCTTTGATAACCCAATATTTTCTCTATCGAAGTAGAGGTATATAATATTTTTCCTTTTCTATTACAGAAACCAATAAAATCAAAACCATGATGCTCTATCCAATCGACGATTTCTTCTGGTAAATTTGCCATATTGAAGCGGATTGGTGTTGTGTTAAGCGAAAAACGAACTTGATCTTGTTTAACATGATAATATTCTATTTTTCGTTGAGAATACACAAACATGCTCCTCTCCATTCAAGATAGACTACCATTACTTTACAATAATAACATATCTAGAACCATTATATGTACTAAATTCGTTAAATATGTGATAAATTTTACAGATTACTTACGAATTGTTTCAAAATTATCAATTAATATCAATGTTATGTAAACTAAAAGAGAAAAATAGGTTATCTTATTCAGGTTTTTGTTGCACATTAAAAAAGTTAGCAAAGAAGTTAGAAGTGATGACATAAAGCAAAACTTCAATCAGTGGGCGGAGGGCTACAGGACGTAGGTCATGCAGACGTGGGCCTACAAGGATGTAGGTTATGCAGACGTTGCCACAGGAGGTGGCGATCTTAGTCTGTAATCCTTCTTAAAGATGTGGCGGATTTAGTCTACGGTCTTACCCGTACATTGGTTGTTCGTTGAGTGAATCCGAACATGAGCGTCCGTTATCACCTACCTAAATCGATTTGCTCTGCTTTCTATTTTGAGGGGGTTTTTACGAACGGTTATCTGTGATGAAATTCTAGCGTACTAAGGATATTATTAAGGTGAAATACTCACCGAACGACAAGCGAATGTGAAGTTTTCTAATGCTTTTCTAAAAAAATAAACCTCCAGCACGTAAGTCGTACAAGAGATTTATTTGTTGCAATGTATATATCAAGGCCTATAAAATTGCTTTATTTTTCTTGATTTTGGTTGTTCATTGCACGCATCATTTGATTAATTTTTTTCTGCGATGGCTTTTGCCCCATTTGCATCATTAAAGTCCGTAACATTTGTTCATTAATTGGTGGATTCTTTTTCAAATAATTCATCATGTACTTTCTAGCGATGAAAAATCCTAGTGCTACACCAGCTAATAGTGCAATGATGACAATAAGTATTACCCAACCTGTAGCCATAAACTCTCTTCCTCCTTAAAAACATCTCTCATATAGTATATTAAACATTCAACTATATTACAATAGCAGTGAGCAAACTGGTAATGATCGCGTTTGAAAGAGGATGGCTAACATATTTATTTCAGTATGTTGACGAAATAATAGACGAATACTATGTACAATATGATTTAATCAGTTCTAGCTGATTAAGTGGGTGTGTAAGTGTATCAATTGACTCAACCTTATATATTGGAGAGCTCATCTTATGTAAGGGTGATAACCAACCAAAATGCTGATAGGTATGATCAACAATAAAGCAATGATGATTCTGATCTTCTAAATCATAGAGCAAGGGATGATCTAATATACATTGTGCACTCGAAAAAATCGTCATCATTCGATTGTTCGTTATTTCTATCTGTTGTGTTTGAATATTATCTTTTGTTGGAATCGGTCTGGTAATATAAAAAAACTGTTTTTCTAAATCTGAGCGATCTGGTTGACTCATATACTTATGAAAAAAACGATTTAGTAAAGCTGCTTTATAAAAATAGTGGTGATAAACTTCAGCTTTTAAAAAAAAGATATAATAACGATTCAATGGACAACCCCCTTTTTCATAATTATATGTACTTAAGGGATAAAAAACTGTCAATCACTGAAATAAAGAAGTACGAGTTTTGTCGAATTCAAATCAATTAAAAGATGGTGTTGCTTGTAGGGGTAAATTCAATAAAGCGAAACTTCAATCAATGGGCGGGGGGCTACAAGACGTAGGTCATGCAGACGTTGCCACAGGAGGTGGCGATCTTAGTCTGTAATCCTTCTTAAAGATGTGGCGGTTTTAGTCTACGATCTTCCCCATCCACTGATGGTTCGCTGAATGAACAGAACATGAGCGTCCGTTATCACCCACCTCAATCGATTTGCTCAATTCTCTATTCTGAGGGGGAGGGTTTACGGAGGGTTATCTGTGATAAAACGTGTTAATCAATACATTTAAATTGCGCTTTTTCTTATAATTACTGTCAGGAATATTGATTCCTTCACTATTTATTATTTTTTCCTAAAAAGACAAAAAGAAAATCCACCCAATTAATGTGGATTTTCTTTTTCAACCTTATTTTTCACCAATAGCTGTGAAGCGTTCAACAACGTTATCAACTGTAAAACCGTATTCTTGCATAACACGTTTTCCTTCTCCAGAAGCTCCAAAGCGGTCAATTGCTAGAATGTCGCCTTCTACCCCTACATAGCGATCCCATCCTAAAGACGCACCCATTTCAATTGCCAAACGCTTAGTAACTGATTTTGGCAAGATAGAATCTTTATATGCTTGATCTTGTTGCTCAAATCGATCCCATGATGGCATACTTACTACACTAACATCATAACCTTTTTCTCTTAAAGTAGCTTGTGCTTTGACAGCCAATTGCACTTCTGAACCAGCAGCGACTAAAATACCGTCAGCCTCTGCTTTTGTTGATGGACTAACAATATAACCACCTTTTTGTACACCTTCATAATTTGTACCTTTTAACGTTGGTAGACCTTGTCTAGTTAATACTAGTAATGTTGGTGTATCGACTGATTGCATAGCTAAACGCCATGCTGCTTGTACTTCGTTTCCATCAGCTGGACGCATAACTGAGATGCCTGGCATAGCTCGGAATGCGGCAAGCTGTTCAACAGGCTCGTGGGTAGGGCCATCCTCACCCACAGCAATTGAATCATGTGTCAGTACATAGGTCACAGGTAACTTTTGAATCGCCGATAATCGTACAGCTGGACGTAGGTAATCACTAAACACGAAGAATGTACCACCATATACTTTTAATCCACCATGAAGCGCCATACCATTAAGTGCAGCAGCCATAGCAAATTCTCGTACGCCAAACCAAATGTTACGACCTGCATAATTGGTTTTATCAAAGTCTTCTTCTTCATTCATTCGGGTGTTATTAGAACCGGCAAGATCGGCGCTACCTCCAAATAAGCTTGGCACTGATTGAGATAGTGCGTTAACCACTTTACCAGAAGATGCCCGAGTGGCAAGGGTGTCCTCACCAGGAGTGAAAGCAGGTAAATCAGCATCCCAACCTTCAGGTAATTCGCCTTTCATAGCTATTTCAAATTCGTTTGCAAGCTCTGGATATGTTGTTTTATATTGAGCAAACATTTGGTTCCATTCATCCTCAGCCACTTGTCCACGTTTTGCAACCTTTTCTTTAAAATCTGCATAAACCTCTTCAGGAACAGCAAATGGTTCATGGTCCCAGTTATACGCTTGCTTAGTTAAAGTGACTTCATCTTCTCCAAGAGGCGCACCGTGTGATGCATTAGACCCTGCCTTGTTTGGTGATCCAAACCCAATCACCGTTTTCACTTCAATTAGTGTCGGTTGCGTTGTATTCGCTTTCGCTTTTTCAAGCGCATTAGCAATCTCAGCCGTATCATTTCCATCTGCTACGTGCAAGACTTGCCAGCCGTATGACTCAAAGCGCTTCTCTACTGATTCAGAGAAAGATTTTCCTAATTCTCCATCTAAAGAAATATCATTAGAATCGTAAAGCGCAATAAGCTTGCCCAATCCTAAATGGCCAGCTAAAGAAGCAGCTTCATGAGAAATACCTTCCATAAGGTCACCATCACTGACTAGCGCATAACTGTAATGATCAACTACATTAAAATGATCACGGTTATATTTTGCAGCTAAATGTGCCTCGGCCATTGCCATTCCAACTGTCATAGCAATACCTTGTCCAAGTGGTCCGGTTGTTGCTTCTACACCGTCTGTGTCAGTGACTTCTGGATGTCCTGGCGTATGTGAGCCAAATTGTCTAAAATTCTTTAAATCCTCAATTGAAACATTGTAACCAGCCAAATGTAGTAAAGCGTATAGTAACATGGAGCCATGTCCAGCAGATAAAACAAATCGATCTCGATTCACCCAACTTGAATGGTTTGGATTTTGCTCCATAAATTCAGTCCATAATGTATATGCCATTGGTGCCGCACCCATCGGTAGACCTGGGTGACCTGAATTCGCCTTCTGAATGGCATCAATTGACAATGTTCGAATCGCGTTTATTGATGTTTGTTGCACGTTATTTGTCATTTTTTATAAATCCCCTTTCTATTTTAGATGCAAGAATATGTACGTACAATTATTATCCTATAATGAAATAGGATAATAAACAAGCAAAAATTGTACGTTTTTTCAATTATCTTTATTTTCCCTGCGTAAGTTCTTAACTTTTTCTGGTGTAACATCATCTCCATTAGGATCTACAATTTTCATGCTTTTAAATTGATTTGTGAAAGATTTGCGTACGTTGCTCAAATATTCTTCTCTTAATTTTTGTTGTTCCCGCTTTTCTTTTTCAGTTAAACCATCATGCTTTGATTTTTTAGCTAAGTTATTGATACGATCGAGTTTATCTTTGGATAACATCTTAATTCTCCTTAATTTACAATTTAAATATTGACTTTATTTTATCGAATCCGACCGGTCCTGCGCAAGTGAAAGGTAGTCTTGATATCTACGATGGATGGTTGCCTTCGATATATTGTAACCTAAGCCTCTCAAAGTGGTAGATATTTCTTGGAATGTCAAGCCACTTTCCTTTAGACGAACAACCTCTTCAATAGGTACGTCCTTTCGATCCCGCCCATGACTTAAATGCCGGTTACTTAAATTACGGGTTGGATCATAGCCTTTGGCAATTGCTTTTTTCATTCCGCGTTTAATTTTAATATTATGGATTTTACGTTGGTATTCTTCAACGATACTAACAATTTGTAATACCATTTCATCCGACTCTGATAAATTCATTTCGCCTTGATTCGCGTATGAATAAATCGTTACACCTTGTTTGGTCAATTGATGATATAATGCGATCTTAGTATGGCCTCTTCCTAATCTCGTTTCATCTTGTACCATAACACAATCAATCTTCTCATGACTACATCGATCTAGAATGGTCATGATACCATCACGGTCAATTTCATAGCCACTAGCCTTTTCCTCTACGATATCG
Organism: Amphibacillus cookii; assembly: GCF_016908375.1. Taxonomy (GTDB): domain Bacteria; phylum Bacillota; class Bacilli; order Bacillales; family Amphibacillaceae; genus Amphibacillus_C; species Amphibacillus_C cookii. The sequence goes on along the minus strand of NZ_JAFBDS010000002.1, from coordinate 420,325 downwards.
ATTATCTTGATATTATGCTTTTTAGCTAGCTTAATTAACTCTTCTTTTTGACGCCCAAGAGAAGTAACTTGCGACGCTTTATTGGTACTGACTCGACAATAAATTATAGCTTGCATTACCCGTTCCCCTTTTCGTAATACTGACAGCAGAACATCCATTCGCCTTTAGATTACTTTTATTAACGTGGTAAGTCAAGTTTTATCGAACTAACGTTTGTCTATAACATATGTTCGTGTTATAATATTTTCATAATAAAAAATTCAAGAAGAATAGTAATAGGTTTTTTTAACTTGTTCGAAGATGATCTAACTATTTACAGCATCACTTGAATGGTTCAAAAGTGTAACTTTTCACAATATGCACCTTTATATAATCAAGACTAATTAGTCGCATATAACGTTACACTATTATTGAGAAGCTGTCATAAGTATACCCACCTTACAATTTGATTAAGGAATTTACTATTCTATCCAAGATACGTTAAAAATGATCGGAGGTTTATTAAACATTATGCACGCATTATCAAAGCGTCAAGAAGCTATTTTAAACTACATAAAAGAGCAAGTTACTTTAAAAGGTTATCCGCCATCTGTTAGAGAAATTGGGGAGGCTGTTGGGCTCGCCTCGAGCTCCACTGTGCATGGTCACTTGGCTCGTTTAGAAAAAAAAGGGTATATTCGTCGTGACCCCACTAAACCTCGAGCTATAGAAGTCATCCATGTCGATGAAGAATTAAATATCCCAAAAGAAGGTGTATCCTATGCACCTGTTATCGGTAAAGTGACAGCTGGGCTTCCTATAACTGCAGTGGAAAATATCGAGGAATTTATACCTCTTCCTTCATCAATTACTCACTCAGATGATAATGTTTTTGTGCTTATCATTGAAGGTGATAGTATGATTGAAGCTGGTATTTTAAATGGAGATATGGTTATTGTTAAACAACAACAAACCGCTAACAACGGCGATATTGTCGTAGCAATGACCGAAGATGATGAGGCCACCGTTAAGCGCTTTTTCAAAGAGAAGGATCGTATCCGCCTACAACCCGAAAATGCAACATTGGAGCCCTTAATCTATAATAGTGTATCGATATTAGGTAAAGTTATCGGTTTGTACCGTCATATGCAATGAAAAACAAGCTATTTGCAGTGAAAGCAATCATGCAAATAGCTTGTTTTTCTAATAATTAACTACTGAACCGTTGTTTTTGCTCTTCCACAGTATGAAAGTAACAAATGTAATGAATAATTATGATTATTTCCCGGGTAAACGCAGCACTCGCCATACTCAAACATTATACTACAACTAAAAATCCCTCAAAACCGTCATTTTTTAGCGAATCAAGTCGGTTCTCGGCATTTTGCTTTTGGTGAAATGCACCTGCTATAACACGATAATAGCGCTGTCCTTGTTGGTCATACGGCAAAATATAGGCCTCATAGCTAGTTTTTTTTAATGCATTTACTCTTGAACGGGCATTTTGCTCCTCTCTAAATGATCCCACAACGACACGATATAATAGGTCATCAGCTGATTCGTTATTTTGACGTTTTAGTTGAAAAGCTTTTTCAATTCCATGTGCATGAGCAATGGCTACGTTTTCTACCCAATTATCATCACGCATTGCCCTAGCCTCACTTTGATGGTCTATAAAACCATTCTCTGTTAACACTGCTGTCATTCGTGTTTCTCTTAACACATGAAAGTTTGCCTCTTTTTGACCACGATCTCGCCAATTTTTTGTATTAACAATGGTTTGGTGAATCGTAGATCTTATTTGTTGAGTGCGTGATTTATTCGAAAATTGACCATTCCAAATATAGCTTTCAAACCCGCTTCCACCACCAGCATTAACATGAATCGATAAATAAAAGTCTGGCTCCCACTGATTTGCCATTTGTGTTCTACTATTTAAAGAAACAGTTTGATCACTTGTTCGCGACATTCTGACGGATACGTTTTGGTAATTTTTTAAAATATAATCTCTTAAGGCTAGGCCAATCGCTAATGTCAAGTTTTTTTCTGATAATCCATTAGCAACTGCACCTGGATCACTCCCACCATGACCGGGATCAATAAATATTTTAACCATTTTATCCCCTCCTTTCTATATTATTCATACGTTTAAGTCTAAACTTGGCTTGGATGCTCAACAGTTCTCTATCCCAAAATATTCTGGAACATGTTATGATGTTAACGCTTAATGATAACAATGGAGGACTGAAATAATGAGAATCGGTAAATGTATTCTATTAATGATTTTGTTCAGCTTACTTACAGCATGTGCGCAACCCCAAACCAATAATGACAGGAAAGAAGATATTCATTACCCTGAGGTTGAAAATAATCCAATCGTAACCCTCACTATGGAAAATGAAGATGAAATCGTTATGGAACTTTATCCTGAAATAGCATCTAACACCGTTGCCAATTTCATTTCTCTTATTGAGAGAGGTTTTTATGATGGATTAATATTTCATCGTGTTTTACCAGGATTTATAATTCAAGGAGGCGATCCAGAAGGTAATGGTTTAGGCGGACCCGACTATTCGATACCAGGTGAATTTACTGACAATAACTTTAAAAATAGTCTAAGTCATGAGCGAGGTATTGTGTCAATGGCTCGATCACAATCACCAAACTCTGCTGGCTCGCAATTTTTCATTGTTCAAGAGACCTCTACTTATTTAGACGGTCAATATGCCGCCTTTGGAAAAGTAACCGAAGGAATGGACGTGGTTGATAAAATAGCAAATATAGACCGAGATAACAGTGATAAGCCATATGAAGATCAAGTAATCGATCATATCATCATTGAAACATATGGCGTCGACTACCCATCTCCAGTAAAACAATAAAGCGTCTCTATTATATAATCGTTTTATTTTATAATACTAGGCCTAATCTATGTGTTGTAAAAAGATATGATATTTTGGAACACACAAAAAACGTCAGCCTATTAAACTGACGTTTTTCTTAATTGAAGCACTCGATATAAATGGGTGAGGAGTACTTTTGCAATTGCGTAAAAAGGAACTGCCAAAATCATGCCTAAAATCCCCGCAAATCGCCCTGCGACCAATACAAGAAATAACACGGTCACCGGGTGCATTGACATTTTTTTACCCATAACTTGGGGTTGAATAAACAGGCTCTCAATCTGTTGAATCACAACAATAATAATAATAACTGTTAAAGCCATTAAAGGTGATTGCACTAAACCCACAATCGTAGCAGGAACTGCACCGATCCATGGCCCTATATATGGGATAACATTTGTTACCATCGCAATTAAAGCCAATATAAGAGCAAAGTCTAAGCCAACAATTGAAAAACTAGTATAGCACAATATTCCTATTGATAAACAAACGATCATAACGCCTTGTATGTAATGACTAAGTGTCTGATCCAAATCTTTAAACGTGCTCTTAAGTTCCTCATGTCGAGCCTCTGGAACAAACCGCACAAAGCTTTTAGGAAACTTCTCACCTTCCTTCAGCATATAAAACAAAACAAAAGGGATAATAAACAAACTAATCATTATATTGAACAGGACACCAAGAAAATTAATCGTACCAGATACAAAATCACCAATCGTAGTAGAAATGGATCGCCCTACTTCTTCAACCTGCTCTTCTACCTCAAATAAATCAACCAAGTTAAGGCGTTCAAGCCATTCATTCTCTTGTAACTCAAATAGAAGCGATTGAATATCTTCAACAATTGCTGGCATACTATTAATCAGTAATAATACTTGTTTTTGAATTTCTGGCACAATAAAAGAAACTAACCCAATAAGTATTGCAATAAAGCAAATGTACAAAATGATAATAGCCATTGTCTTGGAAACATAATTGTTCAACCACTTCACCAATGGTTTAAATATATAAAATAACAAGCTAGCTATTAAAATGGGAATAAATAATGTTCGTCCAAATACTAGAACAGGATAAAAGATCCAATTAACTAATGAGGCCAAGTAGATCATAATAAACAATACAATAATCACTGACGCGATTTTCATAAATTTTTTATACATGTTAATCTCCCTTCCATATCTAACCTTAGTATAGCAAACTAAATAAATATTGTATTATAATAAAGCGAAATTTCAATGATTGTTAGTTGAGTGAATTCGAACATTAGCCTTCGTTATCACCCACCTAAATAGTTTTGATCTACTCTCTATATTTGAAGTGGGGGTTTTTACGGACGGTTATTTGTGATAAACGTTTTTAAAAAGAGGAAGCTAACGTAAGCTACTATTTGATTTAAGTTCTTAGATGACTCTGGATTGAACAGTTAATCGCCCTTACTATCGATCTATGTAAGACTTTATTTAAAACAATTGATATATCTTTCAATTTGCACGAGTAGCCAAGTCTCTTTTTACTAACTTTACAAACTATAAAGTTAGTAAAAAGAACTAGTTCTAAAGTCATTGACAACTGTAATTATCTATGAATATACTAAGTGAATATAATAGAAGGTATAAGGGAGATTTGTTTACAATGAGACTAAGTTTGACCAATAAAATGGCGTTGATCGTGTCGCTTATTGTTTTTTTAACGATAAGTATACTTGCAATATTCAATTATCGTTCAAGCTATCAAGAAGTGTTACAAGCTGCCGGTGTTGAATTAACAGGTTGTGCTAATATTACAACTGGGATAATTGACCCAGAAGCCCTTCAGCAATTAGTGAGCGGGGAAAGAAGTTACCTCAATCAAATTGAAGATGAAATTGAATGGACAATTGGAAAAAAAGATATTTTTGAAGCTCACTATATTTTATCATTAGATGGTAAAGTATTAGCTGCTGATAGTAATCTTCGGTCACAGGGTTTTCAAGCAGGTGATACATTCATGATTGATGAAGAGGCAATTGAACATGTTAAAGCCGGACATAGTTATTATACCGATGTTTATGAATTTGGTGGGATCACAAGGGTAACAGGCTATGCGCCTATATTCCAAGATCATAATCCTCAAAATGAAGTCATCGCTATTAATACCATTGACTTCGAAGGATCAATTGTACGAGAACGTACTTGGGAAATGGCAAAGCCAACATTAATAATAGCGATCATTCTACCGTTCTTAGCCGCTATCGTAACGATTATCATCATTCGAAAAATGACTAAGCCTATTCAATTAATTAGTTCGCATGTAAATAAAGTTGCTAAAGGCTCACTAAATATTCAACCTCTCTCAATCTCTAATAAGGACGACTTAGGCGCTTTAGCCGATGATGTCAACCAAATGGTCGCATCTTTACAACAAGTTATCGCAGGAGTTGCTGAAAACGCTCAACTGATTGCAGCAACCTCAGAGCAATTATTTGCGAGTGCTGAAGATACTAGCTTTGCCACTGACCAAATACATATGGCAATGAATAATATGGCTGCCGGTGTCGAGCAACAATCACAATCAACACAGAACGCAAATCAGAATATTACAAATATAGCTAAACATATACATGTAGTTTCAACACAAATTGAGCAAGCTGCACAGGCTTCCAACGATACAGACCAAGTTTCTAAAAATGGTAGAGAGGTTGTTAACCAAACGATTCAACAAATGAATAACATTAAAGATAATACAAATCAAATGGGTAAGATTGCAAATCAACTGAACATTAAGGCAAAAGAAATTGACAAAATCGTTACGTTGATTACATCAATCTCAGAACAGACCAACTTACTAGCGTTGAATGCTTCTATTGAAGCAGCTCGTGCAGGGGAACATGGTCTAGGATTTTCAATTGTTGCAGAGGAAGTTCGAAAGCTAGCAGAAGAAACCGGACAAGCGACGGAGCAAGTTTCAAATTTAATTAAAGACTTACAAAGCGAAGCTATTCAATCTGTGGATCAAACAAGTCATGCTCAATTAACGGTTGAACAAGGTATTGATTTGATTTACAAAACCAATGGTGCATTCACTAGTATTTCATCAACAGCTTCTAAAACGGCACAGCAACTTCATCAATTAACAATCGATATAAATAAAAGCAAACAACAAATGCAAGATCTAGTCAAAGAAGTTGATGGGATGACTGAAATCGCCGAACAATCATCAGGTAGCACAGAAAAAATCGCGAAATCTGGGAAAGAACAGAAAAAAATGATGGAAGATATTTTTCAAGCATCTAAAGCTTTGGCGACCATTTCAGAAAAACTACAATATAGCATCGATCAATTTAAGTATTAATTCCACATACCTTAAGATTAAACACTAAAAGAGGCCGTCCCAAAAGTATTGAAACTTTTGGGCAGCCTCTTGTTTTTCTGGTAATTACAATTAGAGTACTCGAACCGCTATAGGCGGACGCTTTCCGCGGGCAATGCTTCAGCTTCCTCGGAAAAACCACCCTGCGGGATCTTCAGCTCGTGCTATTCGAGACTGCTGAAAAACTAGCCCATGGAGGTATTTTATAATTAAAGTATGGTGTATTCCACTCCAGTTACAGACGATCGCTTTCCGCGGGCACGGCCTCAGCTAACTTCTCCTAGCCAAGAACGCGAGGAGAAGTGGATCTTCGGACGCGTGCTATTCCCGCTGGAGTCGTCGTCTTTCACTTCCGTTTTATTAGCGATCTAATCTTACTAAACACCTTACAATAATCCGTTTTAATCTCTTTTTTTTGGTATAATAGAAAGAGAAGTAATAAGAAAAGAGCGGTGAAAATAATGTTAAAACAACAAACATCCCTTTCGTTAAGTCCTTATACGCAACTTTATGATGCGCTTATTCCAAAAGACAACTTTCTTCGTCAAATGCACGATCTTGTTGACTTCCGTTTTGTTGAAGAGGAATTAGAAGATAAATATGGTCTAGATAACGGACGAACTGCAAGCCACCTATTCGCATGTTTAAATACTTATTGTTAAACCTATTCTTCTGATCCAGATGCTCGTAAAGGTTATAAATCTTCTGATTCCTCTTTTTTAGGCTATAAAACCCATATTGCAATGTCAGATGAACCGATGATAACAGCCGCAACCGTAACAACAGGAGAAAAAAGTGATGCGAATTCTTTGCAGGATCTTATCAAGAAGAGTAAAGAAAATGGGCTGGCATTTGATACGGTTATTGGGGACAAGGCTTATTCAGGAAAACGACATTTGATATTTTCAAAAGAAAATAATCTACGTTTAGTTGCGCAACTGCATCCAGTGATATCAAACGGGACACGAACAGAAGAAACAACATTTCAGTTTAATAAAGATGCGGGGATGTATGTCTGTCCAGCTGGGCATCTAGCAACCAGAAAGGGAATGAAACATCGGCATTCAACCACTCAAAACCCACAACTAAAATATTTTTTCGATGTGAAGCAATGTAAAGTGTGTCCGTTGCGTGAAGGTTGTTATCGAGAAGGGGCCAAAACAAAATCCTATTCAATAACAATAAAATCAACAGAACATGTGGAACAAGAGGCATTCCAAGAGACAAAAGAATTTAAGGAATTAGCCGCATCAAGATATAAAATAGAAGCAAAAAATGCAGAGTTGAAAAATAGACACGGGTATGAAAAAGAGATAAAATAGAGTCTCTATACTCTGAAAAATAAGCGTAATTTCTCACTTTTATAATGAGGATTACGCTCATTTTTTTTATTTTATTATTACGGGAGAAAAATATCACTTTTTCAGTAGTCTCATTGCTTTTCCCGCTGGAGTCGCCGCCTGTCGCTCTTTGCGTTATTTTCATACAATGGAAAAATACATGGTCATTACTTTAGTAATAAGCTTGCCTATTTTTAACAAAAATGAAAAATAAAAAAATCGCTCTAATTGGTATAATTAAAGTACCACCAATAACCTACCAAAGGAGCGATTTTCTTATGACATATGATCATATATCTTTCAAAAATTATAACATGAAACAGCTCTATTTACCAATGGATTTAGAAGTACATATACCCCAAAATCATGTTTGCCGAATTGTTCATGAAGCTGTTGAACAGGTTGATACGAAGTTTCTGTTGGATACCTATGATGGTGGTGGACGACCACTTTATTACAACATCTAAAGATACGTTTCAATTTCCGCATCGCTTCGAAGTACTTCAATCAAAGCCATAATCGCTTCTGATTCTTCTTGCATTTGCAATTCTTCTTCTATTTCAGTCCTAACTTCATCAAAAGGAGGTAATTCTTCCATACCTTCAGTCTCTTCATATTGTGCCGAAAGCTCATCATAAAATGTCTGTAATTCTTCTTCAGTGGCTTCAACTTCACCCACTTCATCAGCAATCAGTTGATCCAATTTAATTTGCATTTCTATTTGAGAGATAACCTCAGATTCAGACGTTCCTTGCTCGTCTAAAACAGCAAATAGCTCGTCTCGTGATTCTAGCTGGTTCGCTTCCATAATATCATTAATCATCTCATCTACCTCTTGCTCTGTTGCCTCAAATCCTCTGGTATCTGCCTCTTGAACTAATAGTTCTTGATCAACCATATTATCTGCGAGTTCAGATTTAAGCTGATCCTGATCAACGGGTTGACCTGTCATTTGTGATTGCATGGCAGCTTGTTGAAACTGACTAATGTAAGTCATTTCAAATTCAGCACCTGTAATTTCATTACCATTCACTTCAGCAACCACGTCAGGAATCCCTTCTAAATCAGGTTCTGGCATTTCTAACTCCTCATTCGGATCTGCTCCTTGCTCCTGTTCAGTTGTATCTTCCTCGTCATTACCACAAGCAACTAATAAACCTACAACAGTAATGAGGAATAACCCCAGTATCCATTTTTTCATTATTAAAAACCCCTTTCAGAACCAATTGATGCTTAGTTTAACACAATTGATTTTTAGTTTAAAGCCAAAGAATGAGCTCTAAAAGAATATGACAGTTGTGTAACATTACTAAAATCACCATTCACAGTCTTTTTCACTTTATCTCATCAATCTAACTTTTATTTTAGTAAAAAATGTGTAATCACATGCTTACCTCTGACTGACTTCATATTTCGTGTTTAATAACAACTATTTTTTACGAACGGTGTCTGTGATAAATGTGTTTACTATTTAAATTCCTTGCTTATTAACAATCAATCCTGCTAAACTTACATTAAGATAGGCTGGATTTTAAAGGAGGAAATAGATTGAGAAGTGATAACAAATTCAATAAAGAAGCCATGCGCGTCCTTAAAGAAACAAGCCGGACATTCTACATTCCCATCACTTTATTAAAGCCAACCTTAAAGAAAGCTGTTGCTTCTGCTTATTTATCCATGCGCGCAATCGACGAAATTGAAGATCATGAACAATTACCGCAACAAGTTAAAGCGGGCCTTTTAGAAGAGACAAGTCAATTATTACTTAAACCTTTTGATGTTAAAACATATCAACAACTAATTGCCCCCTATGTAGAAGTGCTCCCAGAAGTGACAAAACGTTTAGGCGACTGGCTTAGCATTTGTCCAGATGGGATTGTTGATAAAGTTAAAGCATCTACTTCCACCATGGCCATAGGAATGGCAAAGTGGGTGAAAAAAGACTGGAAAATACATACGAAGGAAGATTTAGATGACTACACTTATTATGTAGCTGGTCTTGTCGGTGTCATGTTATCAGATATTTGGAGTTGGTATGACGATACAGAAACTAATCAAGAACTAGCGATTGGATTTGGTCGTGGACTACAATCAGTAAACATCTTACGGAACCAAGATGAGGATCAAGAGCGGGGTGTCACCTTTATGCCAGACGGATGGGCTCGCGACGATATGTTTGCTTATGCAACAGAAAACCTTAGCTTGGCCAAAGCATATATGAAAGATATTGACAATCGTAACATCGCTACATTTTGTAAAATCCCTTATAAATTGGCAGAAAAAACGCTGGTTGTTATGAGGCATGGAAGTGAAAAGATGACCCGCGCCGAAGTTGCCGCAGTGGTAGAAGATATTGTTAACGACTGACCATAGCATTATTAGCAACTTCACATTAGACAAACCAAATTTACATGATCTCATCATTACTTCTTCATGTGTAAAAAACTCCAGACACCCTATTTTACAATAGTGGACTCTGGAGTTTTATGTTCCACAATAGGTTCGATATCCTTGTTCAGTTACCGGTGGGAGTTCTGCATAAACCTTTTGCTCATCTGTATAAGCATATGGGCTTAATAAAACATTTAGTAATTTATTAAACGGTTTAAAATCTTGTTTTTCTACAGCTGCGCTCAAAGCCTGTTCAACTCGAAAATTACGCGGAATCACCGATGGGTTATGGTTTTTCATATGTTGCTTTATTTGATCTAAGGTTTGCGTTTGACATTGTATTCTTTTTTGCCACCTCTGATACCATTGCTTGAAATCATTTGAAACAAACCACTGTTGACTGTTAAAATCAGATAATGTTAAAGCTCGAAATGTATCTGTATAATCTGCCTTAAACGTAGTCATTAATGTAAGAAGCTCTTTAATAAGATTGTCATCATCTGCCTGTTGCGTAAATAGACCGAGCTTAGCCCTCATCCCCTTACTCCAAGCATCTTGATAAACCTCTGAAAATTTGTGCAAAATAGCTTCTAAATCTTTAATTGCATCATCACTCTCTATCTCAATAAGTGGTAACAAAGATTCAGCCAGTCGAGCTAAGTTCCAAACGGCGACACGTTTTTGCTGGTTGTATGCATAACGCCCATGTTGATCAATCGAACTAAATACAGTTGCAGGATCATAAACATCAATAAACGCACATGGACCATAATCAATCGTTTCACCACTAACTGCCATATTATCTGTATTCATCACACCATGAACGAATCCCAATAGATCCCATTTAGCAATTAATTTAGCTTGCCGTTTAACGATTTCTTTAAACATCGATAAATAAATATTAGGTTGTTGTTGTATTTCAGGGAAATGACGAGCAATTGTATAATCAGCTAAAATCCGTAACTCATCTGTTGTTCCGTATTGTCTTATATACTGAAATGTTCCAACTCGAATATGGCTTGCTGCCACACGCGTTAAGATTGCACCTGGTAGTGGTTCCTCACGCATGACCATCTCACCTGTCATCACAACAGCTAAACTTCTATTGGTCGGAGCACCTAATCCATGCATCGCCTCACTAACAAGATATTCACGCAGCATGGGACCGAGAGTTGCCCTTCCATCTCCACCTCTAGAATAAGGCGTTTTACCAGCACCTTTTAACTGAATATCATAACGTTCGCCTTTAGATGTTACTTGCTCACCTAATAAAATAGCTCGACCATCACCGAGCATCGTAAAATGGCCAAATTGGTGTCCGGCATAGGCTTGCGCTATTGATTCAATTCCGTCTAGAACGTGGTTTCCAGCCAATAATTCTAGTCCTTGATCACTACTTAAGCTTTGGTAATCCAATTCTAATTCTTTGGCCAATCGTTGGTTGAAAACAACCCATTGTGGTGATTTGACCGGCGTTGGCTTCACTTTTTGATACATTTTATCAGGTAGACTTAGATACGAATGATCTAAACTTAAACGAATGTGCTGTCCCATAATACTCCCTCTCTATATCTTATTGTCTTTAGCTCATTATAAAACATAATCATAGTTTTAACTAATTAGCTGTTTATATGCTTTAAAATAAATGAATGCATGAAGACATAGAATGAGGATTTCAATATCTCTAACTTTTGTTAATACAGCAATGTATGATGGTTAAATTTGATTATGTAAACTGCTATAATTTAGAGGGACTTTAAAATAGGTTTCCCCAGAAAAAAACAGCCTCATTCCTATTAAAAAAAGGATTTGAGGCTACTTTTTCATCTCATCAGCTGGATGAAATGATTTTATATCTAGCTATGCTCATTTGGCATAATTTTTTAAAAGTGCAAATTGAAGGTAATGGCCTTTTTAAGCTAAAGCCTTAACACCATTAATCTTTAAATTCAGCCACCAAACCTTGTGTTGTTTTCTTAGCATCTCCAAATAACATTCTCGTGTTATCATTAAAAAATAATGGGTTATCAATTCCCGCAAAACCAGGATTCAATGAACGTTTCATTACGATAACGGTTCTAGCTTTATCAACATCGATAACGGGCATGCCATAAATTGGCGAGTCTTCATCCGTTCGTGCTGCTGGATTAACAACGTCATTAGCACCAATAACAATAACCACGTCTACCGATTCGATGGTTGGATTTACATCATCCATTTCTTTCAGTTGCTCATATGGTACATTGGCTTCTGCTAATAGCACATTCATATGTCCTGGCATTCGACCAGCTACTGGGTGGATGGCAAAGTTAACTTCAGCCCCATTTTCTTCAAGTTGTGCCGCTAACTCTTGAATAGCATGCTGCGCTTGAGCGACTGCCATCCCATATCCTGGTACGATCAAAACACTACCAGCAGCTTCGAGCATAAAATAGGCATCTTCAACCGATACAGGGTTAGCTTCTCCTTGAAAACCAGCTCCGGTTTTCGATTTTCCTGAACCAAAACCACTAAAGAGGACATTTGTTAAATTTCGATTCATCGATTTACACATAATATTGGTCAAAATAATACCACTAGAGCCAACCAATGCCCCAGCGACAATCAAAACATTATTAGTAATGACAAACCCTGCTGCACAAGCAGCCATTCCACTAAAGGAGTTCAGCAATGAGATCACGACAGGCATATCCCCTCCACCAATCGGAATAACAAAAGAAATCCCTAAAATACAGGACAAGACAATCGTTATAATCACTAACCAATAAGAATTCATGCTCATCAATTCACGAAGTGGTCCGAACAAAACCGTGGTACCAAGTAAGAAGATTAATAATAACGCATTAACAAGCTGTTGCCCTGGATATTGAATCGCTTTACTTGGTAATTTCTCTGATAGTTTACCCCACGCCATAATAGAACCGGTAAATGTGGCACCACCAATGACGATAGTAACAATAATAATGAGCAGTGAGGGTACACTAACCTCCATAAAATCACCAACTGTTACATAACGATGATATTCTGACCATCCTACAAGCAAACTTGCAGCACCACCGAACCCATTGAACAAAGCTACCATTTCCGGCATTGCTGTCATCGCTACCAAGCGAGCAGCTACAGCACCTACAATGGCACCAGCGATCATACCAATGGCAATCCATTGCCACTGAAGGACATCGTGACTGACAAGTGCTGCTAAAATCGCGATTAACATACCCAGAGCAGAAATCAAATTACCTTGTCGTGCTTTTTGGGCATTTCCTAACATTTTTAAACCAACGATAAATAAAATGGCTGCTAAAATATATAGTAAGTTAATGATAGTGTCATTAATCATGTTGGTCCTCCTTCTTGGCAACTGTAAACATGGATAACATACGATCAGTTACCATATAACCTCCCACAACGTTAATCGTAGCAAAGAATACAGATAAGGTTCCTAACACAATTCTAACCACTTCTCCCTCTACCACAAAAGTACCTGCGAGGCTGAGGATAGCACCAACGACCGTAATTCCAGATATAGCATTAGAACCAGACATGAGTGGTGTATGTAATTGTGACGGCACTTTTGATATTAATTCAAAACCTAAAAAAGAAGCTAAAATCAACACAAATACAAGTATCATTTCCATTACTTACCTCCATAAATATCTTTAAGTCGTTCATTAACTACATGGCCATCTTTGACGACAAGACACCCGTTCATGATTTCATCCGATCGATCTAAGTCCAGTGTCTTGGTCTCTTTATTATAAAAATGTGTTACTAAATTATTTAAATTGCTGGAATACATGGTCGATGCATCGTAAGCCACTTCACCTGGAAGATTATCAATGCCAATGACATCGACCCCCTCAAGGTTGACTGTTTCATCCACCAAGGTGCCTTCCACATTGCCTCCAGAACCTGCGGCCAAATCGATAACCACCGATCCATCTCGCATTTGTTTCAGTATTTCTTTTGTCACAATCACGGGTGCTTTTCTAGCAAATAGTTTGGCTGTAGTAATAACCAAATCAGCGTTGGCACAACTTTTTGCCATAGCTTGTTGTTGAATTTTTAATTGTTCATCAGTTAAGGCATTGGCATAGCCATCCTTATTTTGTCCCGTATCTCCTAAATCCACTTTAACAAACTTGGCACCAAGCGATGTCACTTGCTCTTCTACAACAGGTCTGGTATCAAACGCTTCCACTTTTGCCCCCAGTCGCTTCGCTGTTGCAATTGCCTGTAAACCAGCAACGCCCGCTCCTATAACAAATACTTTTGCCGGAGGAATAGTACCAGCGGGTGTCATCATCATTGGGAAAATACGATCCAATTTTTGCGCACCTAAAATGACAGCCACATATCCTGCTAGAGATGCTTGTGAACTAATTGCGTCCATTTTTTGAGCCAACGTCGTTCTTGGAATCATTTCCATACTAATGGCATTGATTCCTTGCTTCATGAAGCCACGCACAACTTCAGTTTGATTATACGGATCTAAAAAACTAATACTGATAGACCCTTTTTTCATTTTACTCACATCTTCTAGTGACGGTGCATTCACCCACAAAAACACATTGCCAGTGGACAATAACGCGTCTCTTGAATCCATCACACTCGCACCGGAATTTTGATAGGCTTGATCAGAAATCATAGTTGTTAAGTTCGTTTCGACTGCAACTTCAACGCCCTCTAATTGAAGCAATTTTTTGATCGAATCAGGTACTAAAGCAACCCGTGATTCATCACTTTCCTTAAGTACAACTATTTTCATATACACGATTCCTTTCACTATATTAGATTATTATTATGCTAAATTCATATAAAATTATAGCATTGAAATTAGGCTTTTCCAATAGTGAATGGTACAAATTTTACAAAATATACAATGTGATGAATTCGACGAATTATAGCAAATACAATGAGAAAAGTATGATCACGTGATAACATAATTACACAACTAAGAAATTAGTAGAACCTTTAGGCTCTCAGACAAAAGAGATGGTGTGATTTTCACTCATACCATCTCTTTTCCTTTCGTATATTTAGCTTCTGTGTTGATGTAAACACTCTCGCGCTAAGATTAACTGAATCCATTTCAATTCATTCCATAGCATCATTTTTTTCTCGCGTTCTTTCCGAGTTCATTTGTGTTATCCAAGCTGCGCTACCTTCCTTCTCCACCTAACCCAACCATATTTAGGATGGTTTTAAGCTGGTAATGGGGCAAGAGGAGAGATGAGATTCTTTTCCACGAGTTCTTTCCAAAATTCAGCTGGTATGGGCGTTTTTAAACCAGCTAAATCATTCTTTATTCTTTCTGGTCTTGTTGATCCAGGAATAACAGCTGCTACAGACGGATGAGCTGTTGAAAACTGTAGAGCTGCTGCTTTTAAAGTAGTGTCATATTTAGCTGCCACTTCCTCAAGTTGTTTAATTTGGTCAGCAACCTCTTGTGGGATATCACCATAATTATAGGAATGACCGCCTAAAAGAGCTCCAGAGCTGTATGGTGCACCAACAACTATCCCGACACCTTTTTCCTTTGCCATTGGCATCACGTGTTCCAGTGCCTTTTCATGGTCAAGCAAGGTATACTGTGTAGCAGACAAGCAGATATCCGGTCTCACCTCTTCAAGCCCTAATAATAACTCTATCGGTTCAGTTGTATTGACGCCTATTCCCCATCCTTTAATAACCCCTTCATCTCTTAGATCTGTCAGTGCTTTAAAAGCTCCATTCCTCGCTTCGTCAAATTTGCTTATCCATTCATCTCCATAAAAATCTGGTGAAATATCATGAACAAATACGACATCTAATTTATCCGTTTTTAAACGCTTCATACTACCTTCAATTGAACGCAACGTCCCGTCGGTAGTATAATCAGGGATAATCTTATTGCGTCGTCCATCCTTAAAAATCCCTCCTAGAAATAATTGGTATTTGTATACCTGTTTTCAAAAATACTTAAACGGATTTCCTGCATCTATTCCAGAAGTTTAATAACGAGAAACATTTAACACAAACGAAGAGCCGACTAAAAATGACGTCTAGATACACCTTCTTTAACACGAAAAAACTTTTTCGTTATTTGAGCGCTTATTGCTTTATTTGCACCATAGCGCTTTGAAAGGCACGTTCATTTCGGAACAAAGATCATCCTAAACGTACCAAGTTTGCCTTAAGTTAATTTACTATAATGTGTTTTTATAATAAGCTACGTGTTTCTTCTCTCCCAAAAATAAAGAATGAACTTGTATAAGAAAAATAGAACAAGCATACCTAAAAAGCTCACTGTAAAACCACCCGATATCCGTTTAATATCCACCCCAACCCTAAAAAAAACACTAATCGCTGACAGAACACCTGTCAATAACGGGACTAAAATCAAAAAATAAACTTGCTCTCTTTTGCTCATTGAAACGGGATACGTAATTGGAATACCTTTAGATGCTAAAGCAAAAAAATGCACCAGCGATGCAATAAACCATACTAAAAAAAAGTCAAGTGTATCTATTAGCGTTTGATTCAAGACAAACCATCGATACAATAACACTATAAATATTCCAAACCAAAAAATAGTATAACCAATACTCTTTGCTACTTTGACATCTGAATTCACTCTCTCATCAGTTTTCATTTACATCCTCCTCTAGCCAAAATAATTGATCAAGCGACTTATTGAGAACTTTGCTTAACTTAAGTCCTAAGGAAATGGTGGGATTATATTTCTCTTTCTCGATCAGACCAATGGTTTGTCTTGTTACACCCACTTGTTCAGCTAGTTCTTCTTGTGTGAGTTTTTTTTCGTTACGACTTAATTTAACGCTGTTCTTAATTATATAAATCACCTCATTTTCTTAAATGCAAAATATATGTTCCATTAGATTGTAATATATATTTTGCATTTGTTCAAGGAAAAGAAATATAAAAAGTCAAAAAATATCCACCACTTATGATTTGAATGCGTTACTTCGTTCATCATCAAAGATCGCTATCCGCTCAGCAAGCCCCCTTTTCCAATTGCTAAGCATCTTTCTCTAACTTGTAAAGCTGCCCCTTATCTTCTCCAACAAATACATGTTGTTTTCGTTCTTCTCCCACTAATTGGTCGTTGCGTGACTCATCTATTTTGGAGCGAACGTTTTACGAACGATTGTCTGTGATCAACCACTTCGTTAGCGTGTTTCTTGTCACACCCTCACTTTTATGATATTATTATATCGAATTTCGATATCGAATAAAGATATATAAGTAGTTCAAAATCGATAGCACTGGCGAATGAAAGGTAAGAACAAAATTAAAGAAATTGGAGCTTAATTAAAGGGAGAGGATTCTAATTTTTTTGTTTAAAGAAGTTAAATATAAGGATATTCTTAATATTAAACATTTAAGTATTAAAAAAAATAACATCACTTGTATAGTAGGTGAGAGTGGTAGTGGAAAAACGACATTATTACGCCTATTAAATAGACTCATTAGCCATGATCATGGAGAGATTTTTTATCATGACCAACCTTTAAGCCAGATAGACCCTGTGAAGTTAAGAAGAGCTGTCACCATGCTACCGCAAACCCCTGCTACCTTTAGTGGGAGTATAAAAGATAATCTACTAATCGGACTAGAGTTTGCTGAAAGACCACTTGCCTCCGATAATGAGCTTTATGAACTATTAAAACGTGTAAAGTTAAATAAAGAGCTAGATCAAGATGCTGCAAAGTTATCTGGTGGAGAAAAGCAACGCGTTGCTTTAGCTAGGGTCGTGCTTATGAATCCAGAAGTGCTATTACTTGATGAACCTTCTTCTGCTCTCGATGAAGATACTGAGCATATCATTATTGAGGAACTAGTAAATTATACCCGAAAACGTGGTAAGACCCTAATTATGGCTACGCATTCTAAAAAAGTAGCCAGTCAATTTTCTGATCAAATGATTGAGATAAAAGATGGTAAGATAATCAACGGAAAGGGCGTTTAAGCGATGGATCGTGTAGTAGAACTTCAATTATGGCAAATGGCTGCTGCTTATATTTTTGTTGTTATGCTGTTGTTTATTGCAAGAATACGAGGAATATCAAGAGAAAAGGAAATTCTTATTTCTTCTATAAGAATGACCGTTCAACTTATATTAGTAGGTTATATTCTTGACTATCTATTTAATAATATTAATCCTTTAAATACAATTGTAGTCATTGTTGTTATGGAGGCATTTGCTATTCATAATATAATTAAGCGAACAAAAGAAAAACTTTCTAAACCGTTAAAAAAGATTATTGCTCTATCTATGACCTTTGGAACATTAGCAAGCTTGATTTATTTCCTACTTGCTGTCATCAACATCTCCCCTTGGTATGATCCGAGATACTTCATCCCAATCGCAGGGATGTTGATTGGCAATTCCATGACGGGCATTTCACTTGGCGTAACGAGGCTTGTAGATGGTATGGATTCTGAAAAACACCTTATTGAATCAGCATTGATGCTTGGTGCAACGCCTAAAATGGCTACAAAACAAATAGTAGATAATGCTTTTGATTCGGCAATCCTACCAACCATTAACTCTATGGTAGGGATGGGAATCGTATTCTTACCCGGAATGATGACGGGGCAAATTTTATCTGGTATATCTCCGGTTACTGCTGTTTCATATCAAATAGCAATCATGCTTGGCATTCTTGGCAGTGTTTCGATCACGGTCATATTATTTGTCCAATTAGGCTATAAAACTTTTTTTAATGAAGAAAAGCAATTGATTGAGAACGAATAGGATGTGAGTCTATATTTCACATGAATAAGGTAATGGCCACTGACTATTTGCTCATGTCCATCCTTACTAATAAGCCCTTTTTGAGATTCCGCACCAAAAATTCCATTTTATACCACGGCGAGTTTAATGGATAACTTAACAGGAAGAGAGACAGCATCCATTTGATTAAGGTCTCCACGAAAAACATATCTTTTGTAGGGTAATAAAACGCAAATGAACCTGTTGGCCGTAATATCCAATTAATTCTCCACCCTGTTTGTTTAATATCTTTGTTAATTCAATTTCATCTCTGAATCGAACAAAATCCCTCAGTACGTATTCAACACATTGGCGACTTGATCGATAGCCTAAAAACAGCAAGTGGCATTGAGGACATCCAACAGTTGCAGGCTATCTTGCTAGTATTTTCATTTTTTTCCGCACCAGCTTACGCAGACAATTGGCTTCAAATTGATTTTAAAGCCCAATTGAAGAAGTCTGGAAGCTAATTGAAGCGGGGATTATGCGCTAATTTTATCAGGGGGTTGCTGAACGACTTTTTTAGAAGTTAAACGATCAACGTTTAATTTAATATCGTCGAATTTCGCTTTAGGTAATTGATAGTAATGATTTAAGTGGTTTAATATTTGAAGCTGATGAAGAAGATCCCCATTTCATCTCTATGTGAAATGGGGACAATATTTTTCAAACGTTATTTTCATTGTGTACAAAAAAACGAGTGCGATCACTAGTAACGGGGTCACTTGCAGGAGAGAAAATGTAAATTACATTATATTTATTAGACCAATTCGTAAATGAATTGGTCTCTTCTATCACATAAAATTTAAAATCCAAAGTTCTTCTTTTTTTAAATCGTTTTTAGAAACCTATTGTTGACTTCTCGCTCATTCTAACTTCATCATAGCTCCAAAGTATTGTGAAGCGGTAGTGAAAGAAATAAATGCACAAAGTTCACTAATTTCTTCCTCAGTCATGTATTCCTTCAAAATTTTAAAAGATGAATCTGGTATTTCTCCTTTTTGCTTTAAGAACACCTCAGTAAATGCAGCCGAAATAGAAGTTTTTTCGTCAAATTTATCAAGTTCAGGCATACCTTTCGCTTTACAATATTCACAACCATTCTCTTGAGCTAACGTTCTTCTGACTTGCTCTTTTAGTTCAGCAGAGAGCAAACCTTTTTTTTCTAATACAGTCCCTAAATAGCGCCACCCTTGCATTACTTCTAAGTTGTGTCCTAAAAGTCGTTGAAAAGACGTATCTCCAAAATTTGATTCCTTAATTCTTGCCATTTGTAATCCCCCTTTGTATATTTATTATAGAAAACAAATCAATAAAATAACATTAAATATATAACAAATAGTTCACTTAAATGTTAAATAATCAATGAAAAAAAGGAGAAATTTTTAAAAATGAAAATTGATGATATTGATAAAATGATATTAGATGAATTACATAATAACAGTCGCCTATCTATGAGTGAGATTGGGAGGAGGATAAATTTATCTTCTCCTTCTGTAACAGAACGCGTTAGGCAAATGGAGTCCTACGGTATTATCAAGAAATACACGTTGGAAATTGATTATGACAAATTAGGTATGCCTATTCAATGTATAATAGAAGCTACTGTTAAAAATGGGGATTACAAAGCTTTTAAAAATTTTATTCAAACGCTTCCAAACGTGCAATTTTGTTATCGCATAGCAGGTAATGCGTGTTATATGCTGAAAATGCACTTTGATTCTTTTTCAAAAGCGGAACAATTCATAGAAGCGGTAAATCCCTATGCACAAACAGTCACACATTTTATTTTCTCCCACGTACCAACAGAACCACAAATAAAAGAAACAGACTCCTTATAAAAATTCAGGGAGCTGTTTCTTTTATTTAATAGCTAGCTAACTTATAATAATTTACTCCGATCTAGATAAACATGAATCACATCGATATCATGATTGCGCCCAAAGATTTTTTGACTTGTTTCAGCATCTAATGTGTGCCCATTATACGACTTTTCATTACCAGCGACATCGTACACCGCAAGCTTTTCTTGATCACTTAAGATATACAGGATTGGAACAGTTAGCGCAGTAAATCCTAACGTATCTTTTGCTAGCGTAATCAATTCTGTTGCCTTTGGATTGAGACGATCAGCTAGCGGCCATTGATGTTCTGACGTTAAGAACTCCTCTTTAGATATGAGCACAGGATCGAACTGTAGACGACCATCTTTTACTTTCATACCTAATTCGCCGAATCGAGACAAAATGTCTTCTTTTACTTGACCAGTCATACCGGGTTGTTGCACACCAGCAAATCCAGGTGTATGTGAGTAAGCTTCCGTTGGGAAGGCACCGTACTCAGCAGGTGTTTTATCAACACCAATACCCGCTTTAATCTCATGATAGTAAGTCATGAGATTCTTTGCATCTTCAGTCATACCTTCTGCACTGTAGACAGCATTAAAGTTCTCTTCGGTTGCGAGAAGAAGTTTCGATACCATGTGCCAATACACACTACCTAAGCCTTCATATTTATAAAATGTACCTGAGCGTCCCGTAAAGGCATGGTGGTTAAACAATTCTGTAAATAAATTTTCTACAACTTGAATATCTTCCGCATCATAACAATTTAATTCCATTAATGCGTCTCTAATTTCTTCACCATTTCTAAAACGACCATTAAAGCGATAACGACCATTAACATCTTGTTCTATAACACGTGTGTGGTTATTTTTCAGTTCTTCTTGTAAAACAACCGATGTTTTCACATCTGGTTCTGGAATGATATTTTTCTCTAAGAACTTCGGCAACTCACGGTTTGGATACAACATGTAGCTGTTTTGATCTTCTCGATAGATGGCACTGTCTCTTAATGATGCCAACACATGGATTGCTTCTTTTTTATCTAATGCTTTCGAGCTTAAAACAGCGACTTGCCCTTCTAACATTTCATAGAGATAAGATACTTGACAGCTATCCCCATTGAAACGAATGAGGTTATACGCATGATACAATCCATCCTCGCGTTTATTCTTTTTAATCGTGTCTTTCAAGTGTTTCATTGATACATCAATAAATGCTCGTAATGACGCAACCGGTAAATCTACTTTCTCACCTCTAAAGCCGTCATCATAAATTGTTTGACGATAAGCTTCTCCGATTTCACCTAATGCTTTCACAATAATAAATCGTGTCTCATCAGAGATTGGTTGACCGAGCTCTTGTTCATGTGCACTTAGAACTTCTAGCGTTGCATCAAACATACGTTTCACTTCAGCAGAAATCCTAATTGCATCTGTCGTAATTTCTTTAACAAGGTCATCCATATAGACTTGGAAACGGTACATGTAGTACAGTGTCACCATAGATAAACCATTACCAACAAGTGCGTTATTTGCATCATTCCATTCCGGACGCTGGGTGTTCATCCAAATACCGCCTTCTGGTACGTAATTCGAAAATTTTGCAAGTAGTGTGACTAACAGCTTTTCCATCAAATTAACTCGATATACTGCGTCATTAGAAAACACTAGTTTTCCATCAAAGCCTAGTGATGCCGTTCTTTCCTTAATCATCTTTTCTTTCTCATCGTCATAGACAATACTGTTTCTAGGGTCTTTGACTAGGTCACTGAATCGTTTAATACGATAAGGTACATGCGCATAGGCATAAATATCTTTTTCTAACAAGATGTGAAGCTTTTCCGGATTATATGCTTTAGATAACTCCAGCAACTTCAAGAGATAGATAATTTGATGGTCACCCCAGTAACCAATATTTGACCATGGATCATCTGGATCAAGTGTTTCCCAATCAATGCCGTCTTTAGTAATGCGGTATGGATTATACCCATCAGCCGTTGACGCATTGACGAATTTTGCAATAATACTCTCGATGAATGCAGGGTACGAAACAGATAGCGCTTCCCAGTTTTGGAAAATATCACGCCAGTTCCCTTCAAAGTTCAATGCTTTTGATCCATCTTCTTTTGTGACTTCAATATTAAACTTATTCCACGGTCGACTTGGATCACCATGCCGACGACTAAATGTTAGTGGTAAGTATTCAAATGCTAACCGCTCTAAGTCATAATTGTTTCGGTGTTTGGCTAAGTTAAGTAAATCATTATAATGCAGTGTATCAGGTAAGCTCATTAAGAATGTATGCTCATTAGTATAGACGGATTGATTCCAGTGTGAGACAAACTCGATAAAGTCTGATTTGTCAATCATATAACCATCAGCATAAATACCTCCACGCATAATGTTGTACAATGTATTTGAGAAATGACGATAACTCACTTTTTCATTTGCAGTAAACTGATAGCCATCAGCATTAAAGACAAGTTGTCTTAAGTTCTCTCCACCGAGCGCCACATCTGTTTCGACTGCCTCAATGATTTTAGCATTTTCGATAAGGTCTTTTCTCAGTTTTTCAACACCGAAAGCGCTTTTGTTAACATCAGCAATAATATGCCATCTTTTTTGTTCTTGGCCTTTTAAGTGTACTGTATCCGTTACATAGTAGGCACCCCGGCGTCCTTTCACATCAGTTTCCGTTTGAACGGATTCATTTTTTGAGAACGCTTTAATTTGTTGCTCCGATAAAAGATGTTTAGGGTCTTGAAGCCCACGTGACCAGACGATCGTTGCTTTTAGAGATTCGCTCGGTTCTGCTCTATCCGTTAAGATTGAGCTCATTGTATAAATACCTAAACCAACATCTTCAAGTAATTCACAACGTTTATATCCATCCACTAATGTACTTTGTGTTGATTGATGAACAGTAGTCACACCGTATGGTAAAATGTTTCGAATACCGTCTAACACTCGAACAACGACTGGATAATCTGTCATATTCACAAGCGTCGATTCTTTAACGAACCCAAAAGCGTCACTTGTTTTTAATGCGTAGCTAAACCTTACGCCTAGATCCTCATTAATTTCTTCAAAGATGATTTTATCACCTGCCGTGTTCTTGTAAAGGTTTCGTGTGATCTGATATACGTCACTTATTTGTTGTGAGAATGGTTTCCACAGATAGTCTTTATCATCTTTCGTGACAATTAGTGTTGTATCTGGTCCCGTCGTTTCAATACTGTCATGGATTTTATCATCCGTAGCATACGGAAATAATGCTGATTCTGCATTTTTGCGACCTGCTGTTAACCCTCCTGTACTTGATACAAATAGCCAATGATCTGTATCACTGACAACGGTCATAAAAAATGGTGCCATATGATTATAGTGCCCCATTTTAAAATAGGTTTCATTATTTAGTTTAATTGTTTCTAACGAAACCGCTTTCGTTTTTTGGTATAAAAAACTTTTCCCTAAATATAAATCACACAAAGTCTCCATAATCATTTCCTTTCTATAATTAAATTTACTAGCTTTTATCACCCCGTTTATTAACGGGTAATGACTGATAATGCAATAGGCTGCACTTAAAATGATAAGCCATTTCCTAATGGTTGGTGTAAAATCGTCATTCTCAGTGTGATAAACCGCTTTCGTAAAAGGTGAATCTCTCTTATATTGTAAACGATTTATTGTTATAATGCACCCCCTTTTTTGAAAGTGATAGAAAATTTCTAACAAGGTGTTTCACGTCTCATCCCTCTCATTTTTTAAACCTAGAAAGACAACAGTACGTTTATACTTAAGTGAGGTTCGTTTTATCATTGACTTTTTTGTTGATAAAACTGATAGCAACGTTGCCAATTTTTTATCTCGCCTGGCGCTAAAGTAATGTCAATGAAGACTTCGGGACTGATAACATGATCACGCCCCCATAAAGCCATCTTTGCTGGTTTAAAAACCGATTGTTCTCTCACCCCAGCACGCGCCGTTTTGTGATAAAGATCCCAGTTATAGCCCACACGATTTTCATCCATATCAATATGAGCATAGAAATCGCCATCCGGTACAACTGGCCACGTTAATTGTTTGTTTGATACTTTAATATTACCAATTTTTACATCTAGTCCACGCATATTTGGCAATATAAGTTTGTATTCTTCGTCAATTGTATGGCTATTAATCCCTAAAAAGTTATGAGAATATTCATTGGTTTTGAAAGCGATCTTACCAGTGTTTGTGAGTATATAGCTAATCACGAGATGGTTGTTATCAAGTGCAATTTCTTTCACTAAATGATAGCCATAACCACTTGGACTTTCTGCGGTTGTGGTGAATGTCGCGGTCTGATCTTTATTATTTACTTTAACATCGGCCGGTGCCACATTGTAGTCATAAAAAAAATCATATGCTGTCTCTTCTGCTTTTGTTAGTAAACCGACACCAATTTTAGGAAACTGTTCGCCCGTTCGAACCGCATCATAGCCTATCGGTGCATCAATCCCAAACTCATTACTTAGCCCAATGCCACCTGTACCTACCCCCGCTTCTAGACGTTCTGGTACACAATAGGTCACCGTCTTGTCTAGCGTAACTTGGGTAATAAGCCCAGTCCAATCAAATCTTGAACCACTATACACACCCCCAGGTTCTGCTATTTCAACTTTTAGACGATTATTTTCTAATACATACATAACTAACGCTCCCTTTCGTTAGAACATATTTTTTTTGGTATTCATCTCCTAATTATAGTGTTGCATCCTTTCTCCTTCATATATCAACTCCTTAACTTATTATCTCCATGGGGCTAACTAATGTTTTACAGGTAATAAGTGCTAATGTCAATATCTCAGGCGCATATATCTTTTAACTTTCTTGTCTTATATTTTTTGTAAAGGAGTCATTAAACAGATACCTGTTCGTCTTCATTTCGTCGATTTTTCTCATCATAATCATCCTTTCATTAATTCTTAAATTCAACAAATACGAAAGTTATCCCTAATTAATGTTATACATATATTACATTCTCTTTTATTAGCCTATATTAGAAAAACTGACTCAGATTATTGATCCAAGTCAGCTAGCAAATCTCTTATTATTCTATAGTATAAGGGTCAAAGTAGAATTTTTTCTAATTAAATCTCTAACCCAATACTTCCTTAACCCTACCAACAAGTCCACCCTCGAGCATCACTTTAATGCCATGCGGATGTGTAGCAGAGTTGGTAAGGATTTTTAAGACCACACCTTCCGTTAACTCCCCAGAGCGTTGATCCTGTTTTTGAACAACTTTGACCTTCTTGCCCTGTCTTATATTACCTCTTATAGTTCCATCCATGATTATTACCTTCTTTCTTTAACTTCGATATAGGTTCACTACGCACTCCACGTGATTTGTCCCAGGAAACATATCAACTGGGATGATCTTTTTCGCACGGTAGCCTTTTTTAGCTAAGATCTCCAAGTCTCGTGCTAGTGTAACCGGATTACAGGAAATATAGACAACTTTCTTTGGCTTTATTGACGCTAAAGCATGAATGAATTTTTCTGTACTACCCGATCTTGGTGGATCCATCAAGACCGCATCGACGGATTGTTTTTTGCGGGACATCTGGAGCATAAAGTCACTGGCATCAGCTTGATGGAAGTGAACATTTTTCACCTGATTTCGCTTTGCATTGTTAATCGCATCCTTTACTGCTGCTTGATTAAGCTCGACACCAATGACTTGTTTAACCCGATCACTAGCGATTAAACCAATTGTCCCAATCCCACAGTAGGCATCGATAATCGTTTCATTACCTTTAAATTCGGCAAGATCAAGTGCTTTTTTATATAAGACCTCTGTTTGAACGGGATTAACTTGGTAAAACGATTTTGGCGATAAGCGAAAGACCTTACCACACAAGGTATCCTCGATAAACCCCTTGCCATAGAGAACCTGTTCACGATCGCCAAGTACCATGCTGGTTTTTTTGTTGTTGACATTCATCACAACGGTTGTGATTTCTGGATGCTTGTCCAGCAAGGCTTTGATAAAATTCTTACGTGATGGAAAAACAGGTGCACCAAGGACAAGGACAACCATAATTTGTCCACTTTGAAAGCCTGTACGAACTAAAACATGGCGGAGTAAGCCTGTTCGATTATCTTCATTATAAGGTCTTATTTTAAATGAGCGGAGCATCTTTCTAATCGATACGACAATCTCATTCGCTCGTTGGTCCTCGATTAAACAGCTATCAATCGGCACAACCTGGTGTGATCCTCCTTGATACTTACCTGAGATCACGTGCCCCTTTCGATTCATCGCAAAGGTCGTATGAATTTTATTCCGGTAATAATAGGGATTTTTCATCCCTATTATTGGATCAACCTTAGCAAACTTACTTAGCAACTTGTTAACCTGCTTTTGCTTTTTGTCTAATTGTTCTTGGTAGGAAAGCTGTTGTATTTGACAGCCTCCACAGACTTCGACAACAGGACAGTCTATTTTCGGTATGTGTGTGTTCATCTGCTTTTGCATAATAACCCTTTCTTAAGTGGACGTTGATGTGTTGACTTTCGATTGCTTTAAGTAATCAATCATCGGCATAATAAATTCCTGATTAGAATGATCATGGGATTGCGTAATTGCTTGACTCGTTCCGTCCTCTATCTCTGACTTATTTTTTTTACGTGCTAATACTTTACTGAACGTTTTCATCACTAGTTTATCAAAGAAGGGCATCTTCTCATAATTTAATCCGCTTTGAAAATAAAAGAAAACAACAGCTTGGCGCTCATTTTCTGAAAAATTGTTCTGTTTAATAGCCGTCACAATTTTTTCATCATATGGAGCAGCACCAGTTGCGAAGATTACCATCTTATCATCAACTAAATTTAAGACATGCTTTTTGAATGTCTTTAATCCTTGAATATGACCGGCATGGATGCCAGCACCGTAAATAATCTTTGCATATGACTTCAAATCAACATTCCCGATTTGATCCAAGCGAACGGTGTCACATGTAATCCGTTCTTTGATCCAATTTACATATTTCTCGGTAAAGCCTGTACGTGATTGGTAAACAATTAGTATTGATGTCATCTTACCACACTCCTCTATAATTTTTAAAATGGATAGAGTAAGTCAAATGGTTTTGTCGATGCATAGATGTTGGGATTTACGATTCACTCTATTTCTTGTGTTAATAATTGATACATCTGCTTTAAGTTCGATAAAATTTCTGCTCTTAACTCTTTTTTTTGTTTTTCCTTTGCACGACCACTGAGCCATTGGCATATTTCACCATGCATATAACTGTGTAGCATATTAGCGATTCTCGATACATCTATATCAGTAAGATGCTCACCACTTGCTTTAGACAAAAGCTCCTCAAAACCCGCGGTCGGTTTGGTTAAAATCATGGCGATTTCTTCAGGTGGCTCGCCATCAATGGACTCAAGCCATACGAGTCGATACCAACCAGGATGGTCAAGAGAAAAGCTGATAATGGTATCAAGCGCAATAAAGAAGCGTTCTTGATCATTTTTCCCTAAGGCGACCCTTGCTTCTACATCATCAATCATATTGCTCAATATTTGACCC
Source organism: Amphibacillus cookii (assembly GCF_016908375.1). GTDB lineage: Bacteria > Bacillota > Bacilli > Bacillales > Amphibacillaceae > Amphibacillus_C > Amphibacillus_C cookii. Next base: position 392,154 of record NZ_JAFBDS010000002.1, on the reverse strand, counting down.
AAAGCCGTCCAAATAATTTCACTGAAATTATTAAAGTAGTTATAAATATTGGTATGGGCACACCCCATTGCCTTAGCAATTCCCCTTAAGTTCACATCTTTAATACTTTGATTCTCTTCAACTTTAACTAACAAAGTGTTTACAATACGGTCTTTACTTATCTTTTTCTTATCAACTGCCAATTCTCCACCACCTCATTACCACTGGTCATATAATAGCAAAAAAATAATGTCCTGTCATTAACTTTTTTAAAAGAAAGCTTGTTTTACAGAGCTGTTCGTTAAGATCGCTCTTGTTAATCAAAAAAGACCACTCTAGTGGCCTTTTGAATATAGGTCATGTCATGGTGTATCTTTGATTGAAACTGGAACAATCCATATTTCCATGTAGGCTGCTGACGATGTTGTCTGATAATATTTCTCTACTGAAAATGGCTGTATTGTCAATCCTCGTTTGACCAACCACGTTTCCACAAGATAGTTCATCGCTTTCCCAAGTGCGTTAGTAGACAGCTCGCTGAAATTTTCCGCTTCAAAGCAGCAAACAACATATTCTCCTGCTGTGAGCTCCCATTTAACAAAGGGTTCACACACAAAGGTATTTGACATCATTTCCCCACCTACAAAGTAAGTGAATGTATCAGACATTGCTTCGCCCATCATTGAGACACCCAATTCAATGCCATCAGACAGTAGGTAAGGGATATCATCCTTACAACTGTGAAATGAATCCCATAACTGACCGGCTCTATCAATACCGGTTGTTTCTCCTGCGGGCATTTGTGAAATAGGAATCTTAGTAGAAAGTCCTACATAAGCCTCTGCGCTGTCCAGTTTCCTACGTGTCATTTCCAATACCATACTATCCGTAATTAAGGGCACGTCTTCATCTATCATCGTATAGTCAAGAAACAAGTCTGGTTTAGAAACATGAGTGAGCCGAGAAGGTCTACTACGAAATTCTGCTGGTGTAATCCGATAGGCATCTTTAAACGAGCGGGTAAACGTTTCATGCGATGAAAACCCATAGTCTAAAGCTATATCTACAATTCGCTTATTCTTATCCAATAAAACTTCTGACGCTCTTGCTAGACGACGTAGCTTTACGTATTTATTAACCGGTTTCTTTACCAAGCGTTTAAATAGTCGCTGAAAATAAAACGGTGATAGACCTGTCAAGTTCGCTAACGTTTCAATTTTTATTTCTTCTGAGAGCCTTTCCTCAATATAGTCAACCGTTTTTTGAATTTGTTCCCATGCATGCATCATAAGCACCTCCTTATGAAAAGGATACCATCTGTTTAATCCGCGCGCTTGACCATCAATGCCCTTTTGTGAATTTCGATAAAAAGCTTGGATATTTCTCTAACAGGCAGTCATCTTCGTTGACTAGGGAAAGAAACACTCTGAAATCCCACGCTTTTTGACCACTGCTGCTATATAATACAACCGTAAATCTCTGTTTGTTGATGTCAAGCTATGCGATATGGTTAGCTCACTCATTTATAGAAACTAATAAAAAATGCTCAATTTTATTGAACGCGAATTATAATTAGTATCTACTAAATTATTCTCGCTCTGGCTTTTCTGTCCTGCGTGACCTTATGTGCACCCTATTCTATGGGAGTCTCCTACCTGTATCTATTGACTATTTGAACATAGCCATTCCTGTTGATAAGTCTGCTTTGAGCGTCTACTAAAAAATCCTATTTGCTGCCATAGCAAGTTGAATGGATAATTTAATGGGGAGAGAGGCAGTAGCCATCTGATTAAGATCCCCCACAAAAAATAAATCTTTTATAGGATAATAAAACGCAAAGGAACCTGTTGATCCAGAATGTCCTACTAATTCACCTTTGCCCATATAAAGACTAATCAGCCCACTTAAGGGGATTTGCATATATCCCCCTCCATAATGAATCGGTCCCATAGAAGCCTGGAGTTTATTGTAAGTAGATAGACGTCTAAAAATGCTCTTATTAAACAATTCCCCTCCAAAGAATGCCTTTATAAATATCATTAATTCTTGAGCAGTCGTTATACAACCTCCACTTGCACCGCTACTAATCACAAACTTAGGGCGATGGATAACCTGATTCATGTAATAGACCTTAGGTATTTCATCATATCTATCCTCAGGAAGATATGTACTAACTAACCCAAGTGGTTCAAAAATATACTTTTCATACGCCTGACATAATGTTAAACCACTTTCTTTTTCCACGATTTGACCCAATATATCGAAGTTTATATCTGCATAGTAAGCTTTACCTTTCTTTCTAGGTTCAAAATGAGGTTTTAACTTCTTAACTCTATTCATGGTATCGTTAAAATGAATATGAAAATCCTCTTGTATGATCCTGTTTATTAAGCTGTTTTTCCCTTCTAAGTAAACATCAGGAAGCCCGCTTGTTTGAAACAATAAATCAGAAACTGTTAACTCATAAGAGTATTCTCTCCCCTTATAAACATGAACTCCCTTTAAAATATTTACATCAAGAAATTTTACAATTCTATCTTCCAATGATAATTTATCCTGCTCTAATAATATCAAAATACAAGTGGTAGTAAGTAACTTAGTAATACTAGCCATAAGAAATGGCGAACTTAATTCCTTTTTTCCATATCCTTTCATAAACGAAAACTCTCCACTTGTATTTTCTACCAACAAAATTCCCTCATTGATTTTTTTTGAACTGGTAAACTTATTAAAAATTTTTTGGAATTTCTCAGTTTTATTGATTGTCATAACCACTCCCCCCCCTATGTTTAAATCGTACTCTTACCCTTTTTTTATTACCTTTTTTAAAATTTAATATTAAGGAACTATATCAATAAACTTTTTTACATACATTGCATAAATAACATACAAACAGTAATCCAGTTAAAATTAATATGATGATGCTGACCTGCCCTCCGCCTAAAAGCTTTACTAATCCATAGCTCAAAAAATTTGTAATCATTTAAAGAGAAAGTAAGATGTTTACGTTATTTTTGACTGCCGCTGTAGGATTCATCCAATTTAAATATGGCCTTTCAATACCACTTGGTCTTTTCTTGAAATACCAGTTTTCCTTTTACATTTTGATGCGATAAACCAACCATACTAGCAATCTCTTTAACTGACAAGCAACTATCTTTCCCTTATACTCAATCACTATCCATCCCCCATTATTTTCAAAATAAAGGTCTATCAGTTAAAACCAAAGAAAAAATGGTCATAAAGAGAAAAATCACCTGCTAAAATAAAGGTAATATATTACCTTTATTTTAGCAGGTGAAGACCTAGATGTCAATGTAATGCCTTTTACTGAACGATGTGACTTAAATAACCAATAACTAGGAAGCTACATTAATCTCAGTATCTACGCTAAACTTGACAATCAATTTCTAATCATAGACTGTTACTTTTTCGATAAGCCACATTACCACTTTGCTCATCAAACTCAACTGCTTCACAAAGCTGTTCGTTCAAAAGCCTGCCATTGCGGCAATGCTTTATTAAGCTTGTTTAATATATTGTTTTCGAAGGTGATCGCTCGATTTTTTTAGCAGAAAGCTTCTATAATTTTAGTATCGTTTTCGGATTTGCTCAGTTTAATTCCTCCCTCTAATGATGTTTTTTCATTAGAGTTTGCCAAAGTGCTTAAATATCATCTTTCAGCTTTATAGGAAAATATCTTTGCATTTGTTTATAACCAAGCCCCTTTTCTATGTCTTTATAGGCAATATCTCTTCCATCTTCATATAAATAAGGCATATTGAACATAACCTTGCGATCTTCGTCAAGTTCAAAATTTGTGCTTTCAATCCATCGGCGAACTTTATCTTCCACTTTGTGTATGCTCTCGTTATCTTCATCAATACTGACTGCCATAGCGTATAAGCCTCCCGGAAAATCGAACAGATTAAAAGGTTTTACATCCGCATTGGTAACACCATCTTTAACGGCACATATCCATTCAGCTTTGTCATTTTTAGATAGCAAAAAATCAAAACAATCGAAAATCACATGCTTATACAAATGGCAATGTTGCCACAATTGGTACATATATCCACCATTTTTGAACATATCCTCCCATGATTGTTCGCCCACTGTCACCGCTTTAAATCCCGGTATCCTAACGACCATTATATCAGGGATTTTTTTATCTAATTTTTCCGTTATTTCAATCAAGCGGTTTATATTGGAGGGCTTGCCGATATAGTCAATGCTTATTAATTGAGTTTCAATCTCTTTAGTCTTGTTATACAACTGTTTTATGTCTGAGGTGTCTGAAAAGTTCAATTGTTCGATTTCGCGTATAAAATCTAGCACGATTTTCTTCAGCTCATGTAAAAGCGCAACCTCGTCGTCTATGCTCTGAGCTTTTTTCCCAAGTACTTCTAAGACAACATCAGAACTGGAAGTGTTAAAAACACGTTGAATATCTTTTATACTGATATTCAACTTGCGTAAAATGAGTATTTGCTCAAGTCGCCTAACAGCGTTTTCATCGTACATTCTGTATGCGTAGCCGTCACTTCGGGTGCTGTACAGTAATCCCATATCCTCATAGTAACGCAGTGCACGAGCTGTAATGTCATATTTGCTTGACATATCCTTAATTTTGATTAGGTTGTTCATTTGTTTCAACCTCTTTTCTAAATAATTGGGTATAAACTTAATATAAAGTGTTACCTAAAGGAAGAGTCAAGAGCGTGATGCTATTTCATGTAAAAAAACGTTTCACCAGTCATCATTAAGCGAATAAATCTCATTATAACCATCGCTCATTCACATACCTAAACGAAACAAACATCCAATCGTCTCAAGATTCAAATCAGAGGTTTGCTAGCTTTTAGGACTATAATTTCAATATTCTAAGTGCATTTCTAGAAAAAATATTTTTTAAGTGTTCATCAACTGAGGTCGCCCTAAGTACAGAGACAATTGAAAAGGCATGATTTACAAAGGGATAATCTGTTCCAAATAATATTCTCTCACTTCCAATTTTTTCTATCAGTTTTTTTATATTATTAGAAGGTTGAATGCTGATATCAGTGTATGTATTTGGAAATCTCTTCATTAATTCTATTAATTCATCGATTTCGAAACATCCTCCGTGAGCTAATATAAATGTAGCATTAGGAACTGTTCTCAAAACCTTATAGAATTGTTTTATCCTTTGTGTACCCAATTCAACCTTCTGCTTTTTAGTTAAAATAGTTGTAGCTAAAAAATCTTCAGGCACCCCAAAGCCGCTACAGGATAGTATGGGCATATTTGTTTCTTCTAATGTTTTTATTAAATCAATACTTTCACTGCTGTCGACATTAAAACCACAAACATGGGGGTTAATTTTCCACCCCTTAATATCTAGTCCTAAGTAGTTATCTATTTTCCCTTGTACATCACTGTCTAGTGGATGAATCGATCCAAATGTCATGATTGACTCATCAGCACTTACTATGTTTTCCATTTCAATACTAGAATTATTATTCGGTGGATTTATTTGCATAACTACACTCTTATCAATTCCATTTAATTTCATATCCCTTAAAAGTCTGTTTACCGAAGCATTCCTAAGTATAAATCCGCCAACTTGTAGCTTGTATTTTGTTTTAATGCCATCAATACTCTTAATACTTGAAGGGTATCTTGTGAATGTAGTTTGGTTTATATCAAATAATTTTAAGCAAAAAGGATAACAGCTTTTATCAAAAAATGAAGCTCTCATATCCTCAATTTCCCTTCGAAGAAATTTAGGAAACAAGTTTTGTAGGCCTTTAAATAAATGACAGTGAAAATCTATAATTTCATAGCCTTTCACATAGTCATCTTTAATCTTAAAATCTCCAAAGTCTGTTAATTCAAGTTCAGGACAATCCAACAAAATATCTTCCTTCGTTTTATACATTTTTATCCCCTCCCCCCCTCATCTCTTCACTATTAAGAATACGAATAAACGCTTCTTTTACTTTTCTTAACTCAAATAATAATCCAATATGACCTGCACTATAGTTAATATTATGTTTGCTTTTAAAAAATTCTCTTAATTCTTGGACCCTTTTAAATCTAATTAACTTATCATATTTACCACCTATTGATATTACTTTTTCTGAAGGAATAACTGAAGTATAATCTAATAATTCTATAGGTCTATACAGCTCTTCAAAATCGATTCCATTTTTAATCCATCTCTTTCTTTTCTCATTAAGACCCGCACATACCGTTAAGTAATTCAAAGTTTCTGGCAAACGGGCTCCCGCTTGCCCCATGCAGTATAAGTCTGCTCTGTTATCGCATGTACCTAAAAAACTAATCATAAGTCCTCCCAAACTAAATCCTGCAACAATAATTTTTTCATAGTTTTCCTTTGCATAGGATATAACCTGAGACACATCATGAACCCCTTGTCTAAAGCCTTCTATCGTTACAATAGGATACGAATCAAAAATGTAGGCACCTGAATAGGGTTGATGCTTGGGACTTCTTCTCATATGATAAGGTAAATGTACAGCCAATACTTCTATATCTAGATTTTCTAATATTAGAGAATTAAACAAATAGCTTATTTCGTTATCGTAATTCCTCTCAGAGAAACCATGAAGATAAATAATACATGTTTTAGCTCTGCTATTGTTATTTTTTCTACTAATTCTTTCAAAATATATATAATTATTCTCAGGTAAGGATTCATATGTACTTTTAAATTCATCTATAGGCTTATATTTGGACCCCATGCTATATATACTAATTTCAAGATTTGATTTTTCATTTAACTCAATTAATTTAGGCGAACTATAAGACTCACATTTACTAAATACTTTTACTCTAAAATACATTGATTTTATCTTGTTAGCATCTAATTCTCTACAGTTATGAAATTTTACTGTATTTTCTTTTTTCCTGTTTATATATTTTAAAAAAGTCACCCCTAAATTCTCTATTGTATTAGATAATAACCTGTTCATTTTAGCCCCCCCTGTGTTTCTGTATAATCACAAATTCTATCTATTAGAAATTCTATAACTACTGGATATCTCTCTTCTCCTATCTCTTCTTTATGAAACCATAAGTATACTAATGAACGTAGCGACTCAATAACCATATTTATATCCGTATCTTTTATTAAACCTTTTTCTATCCAATATTTACTAATATCCACTATAGGATTTAATGACTTTTCACGTTCTTTTATCATCTCTGCTTCTGTCATCTGATTAGTTATAAAACTATACTCACCTTTAACTAGTATGGTTTTCATTATTGGATTAGCCTGTAATTCTTCAATTATTGTATAATAGAACCCCCTAAGAGCATTTTTAGGTTCGTCTTTGTAATCCATCAATTTATTATAAATTTTATTACGTATTTCAATCCTCTCATTCTCAAGTATTATAAAAAACAACTCTTCCTTTGAGTTAAAAAACTTATAAAACATCCCCGTCGATATCCCTGTTTCCTCCGCTAAGTCTCTTATTCCAAACTTGTTATATCCATATTTGATGAACAGCTCTTTTCCTTTTATTATTAGTTGATTCTTTATAATCTCAACTTCTTTTTGAGTAAAACCTTTTGGCATCTATTCATCCCTCCTATGTAATAAATATTAAAACTGCTAAACACACGAACACATATGAACTATTTGTTCATATGTTCATATAATTGTTGTTATTATATATGCTTTTTATTGGCAAAGTCAATAGTTTTATGCACATTTAAAAAAGTATCTGCAAAAGATACTCTAGACAAGGGACGTTTCATCTGTTTGTTGCTTTGAAACTTATCTTCTTCCTCGAGGAACATTAAGGTTAGTTCTTGAAAACTACACGAACGCGTTCATCCTTCTCTGCTATATCTAATATTAAATCAAACATCTGTTTTCATTTCGCAATGAAATACACCTCTCTATTCTTTTATATCCTTAGTTTCATTTAATTTATTTTCTATAAAGTCATAAACATTGACAATCTCTTTTTCATAATTATTATGTATTTCAAAATACTCAACACCGTTCTCTTTGCATTTCTCTCTTAACGCTTCATGCTCAATTATAAATTGAGTTATAAACCGCTACGTGAATACAAAGAAAAAAAGGTAGCGAGGTATAACTACGTAAACAACCGGGGTGTATAATGGTTTAGGATTGTATTTTTAAATTGACTTTCATAATACGTATAATGTTGGGATTGTCCAAAATAGGAGGACATATGATATACTGAATTAGTAAAACTCAAGAAATCTTTCTTACCACTTAAAACTCATTATGTATTGATAGTACATTATTAATTAAGATAAGCGAAAGGATATTATATACATGAAAGAAAATAATAAAGAGAACCTGCATTTTCAAGAATTAGATAATGGTACACTTGAACTTGTTTCTCAAACGTTTAAAGCATTAAGTGACCCAACACGAATTCGTATTATATATTTACTGTCACAAGAAGAATGTGCTGTAAATGAAATTGTTGAGTCATTGAATCTTAAACAATCAACAGTTTCTCAACAATTGCGTTATTTGAAAAATTTGAGATTGGTTAAAAACAGACGTGAGGGAACTACATTATACTATTCTGTAGATGACCAGCACGTTCTTGACTTGCTAAATGAATCCATCGAACATTCTCTACACTGCTAGAACACATGTCCATTCGAAAAAGAATGGATTTTTTATTGCTCTTTATATTTGTATATGATAATATAATCATATAATAAAATAGGAGGGATTTTATATGTCTAAAACACATGAACATCATGATCATAGCCATAGTCATAGTCATGAGCACAATCATGGAAAAAAGCCTATTGTGTTGTATTTTATTGGTTTAACTTTAGCGATTATTGCTTTGTTTTTAAATGAAACTTACGAAATCTTACAGAATATACTGTTTTCCGTTGCTACTCTTACCGCTGGGTATCACGTGGTTATCCTTGAGGGAATTGGAGAAACATTAGAAAATACAAGAGCATGTAAGAGGTTTACACCCAACTCTCATATTTTAATGGGGTTGGCTGCACTAGGTGCTTCTCTTATCGGAGAATTCTGGGAAGGTACACTATTAATTTTAATTTTCTCAGGCGCTCATTTTCTGGAAGAGTATGCAGAAGGAAGATCTAAAAGAGAGATTACTAAGTTAGTTGAATTAAACCCAACAACAGCGCGCCTGATTACTTCAAATGGAAATATCGAAACAGTTAATGTAGACCAACTTAAAATTGGAGATCATATTCAAGTAAGAAACGGCGACCAAGTGCCAATTGATGGTGTAATATTATCTGGTGAGACATCCATTGATGAGTCATCAATTAATGGGGAAAGTATTCCTAAAGAAAAGACAAAAGGAGATCCAGTCTTCGGAAGTACAATAAATGGAACAGGTACGTTCACAATGGAGGTCACAAAAGAGAACGACGATACTGTCTTTTCAAAAATTTTGCAATTGGTGGATCAAAACCAGAATAACCAGACAAAAGTTGGCAGCCTTATTAAAAAGTTTGAGCCGAAGTATGTGACATTCGTGTTGATCGCCATTGTCTCATTTATAGTGTTGGCTCCTCTATTATTTAATTGGACATGGGAACAAAGCATTTATAGAGGATTAGTTTTGTTAGTTGCCGCCGCTCCTTGTGCTCTAGCGGCGGCTACCGTATCTGTTACTTTATCAGCAACGTCCAATCTTGCTAAAAAAGGGGTACTGTCAAAAGGAAGCTCCTATTTGTCTCAATTAGCCAATATTGAAGCCATCTCTTTTGATAAAACGGGAACATTAACAAAAGGAAAACCAGAAGTCACCAATGTGCATTTTTCTGACGCTGTAAATGAAGAAGAACTGATAGATATCATTGTTGCTTTAGAAAAAGAATCCAACCATCCACTTGCAGATGCAATTTTAAGAAAATTTGAGACTAAAAATAAATTAGATATTCAAGTTACGAATCAAATTGGGAAAGGGCTAGAAGGAAAATATAATGGTCATTGTTACCGAATTGGAAAGCCGACCTCTTTTAAAAGTGTTTCCGATGCGTTTTCCAACTTAAACAATCACTGGGAGATAGAAGGGAAAACGGTTGTCTATCTAGCAAAAGACGAAGAAGTGATTGGATTGATTGGGTTAATGGATGTACCGAATGAACAAGCCAAAGCAACAATAGACTATTTTAAACAAAAGGGAATCCACACAACATTAATTACTGGCGATTCTGAGAAGACCGGGCAAGCTGTGGCCAAAAAACTTGGAATCAATGAAGTTATTGCCAATGTAATGCCAGAAGATAAATCGAATACTATAAACGAACAAAAAAAACGACATGGTGTTACTGCAATGGTAGGAGATGGAATAAACGACGCACCTGCATTAGTAAATGCAGATGTAGGGATTGCTATGGGAGATGGAACCGACGTAGCTGTTGATGTATCTGATTTAATACTGATGCAAAATGATTTATCTAAATTGGTGCAATCACATAGAATGTCTCAGAGAATGAACCGTGTGATCTGGCAAAACATCATCTTCTCTATGGCAGTCGTTGTCTTTTTAGTTATTGTAACTTTCTTAGGGTTAACTGATATTTCCATTAGTGTCATTATTCATGAAGGAAGTACATTAGTCGTTATATTAAATGGACTTCAACTATTACGATCAATTGATCCACAAAAATTGAATGCCTAGTAAAAAATTGAAGTGTTCCTGTTTTCCTCTCGAATTAACAAAACAGAAACACTTCTTTGCTATGATTAACAAAAAGTGAAGATGATGACATGATTCAACGCCTTATTATAGGCAGAAACTGCTCCCTTCACTCTGGCAGTTATAATAGGAAAAGACGCCAGTGAATTTCAATCTTTACCAATGTCAAACATTTTTTCAACTCTTTTACGAGATGACTACTTAAATAGCCGGTTGCTCCCGCTACTAATACTTTCATCTCTTTTCACCTCTTCGGCATTTACAGCTACCGTCTATCGACTTATATTCAACTGGTCATCAGTAATCTAATGACCAGTTGAAATACATGTGGTTGAACCCGCGAACAATATCAAACTTTCAACATAAAGGTTATTGACAATAAACCGTCATAGCATCTCGTAAAAATTCGGCAGATCCTTCAGCAACTTCCTCATAATATGCCTTGAAACGAGGGTCCTCAACATAAAGTTGAGTCAATCCGAGATGGGCCTCTTTCGAATAATGCTTCCAATAATAGCTTAACCATTCTTTATGCAAAGCGCATACCTTCTGTGCTAATTCACTACTCGGATCGCCTTGTTCTACTGCTTTTTTCAAATGATCATTTATTTGACGAGACAGACTTTGAGCTTCTTCATATTGATCAGGGGTCATCCCCATCAGCTTTTCACGGCTAGCATCTACAGTCGCATCGCCATAGTTTTCACGAATTTCCTTACCATATTTCTTTTCATTTTCATCTATCATGTTCTGTTTAAAACCTTCAAATTTTTCTTCGTCACTCATTGTTAACTCTCCTTTTGATGCCATAATTGTTTTTTCGACATTGTCGATCAATAAATCAATTTGTTCCCTTTTTGATCTTAGTTTTGAGAGATGACTCTGCAGAGCTTCTAAACGATCATAGTTTTCTGATTCTATCATTTGTTTAATAGCTGCAAGTGGCATATCCATTTCACGATAAAACAAAATCTGCTGAAGTAAGTCGACTTCCTTTTGACCATATACCCGATAACCGTTACGCTTCTTACGCTTCGGTGATAATAGATCAATTTCATCATAATAACGTAAAGTGCGTGAACTAACGCCAGCGAGCTTTCCCAACTGGTTAATCGTATATTCCATCTTCAACTCCCCTAACTAATTTTATTGGCCAATAAATGATCATAGCTATAATATAAACGATGACGTAACGTGAAGGTCAACAGTTTCTTGAAAATAATTTCTTTCACTGATTTTTTAGTCAGAATAAAGTATAGATAGAAGAATGAAACAAGTGAGTCGAAAAGGGGTTATATAATAAAAGACGTTGATGAGTAAAAAAACTCATCAACGTCAAATATTAGCTGTGTTTCGGGTTTCCTATAGTTTAAATTCACGGATAATATCGTTTAAGCCTTCTGATAGTTTTGCCAATTCATCGGAACTGTTAACAACTTCCTCCATAGAGACACTGGTTTGTTGTGATGACGCAGATACCTGTTCCACTCCAGCTGCAGACTCCTGAGAAATAGCCGCAATCTTCTGGATTTTGGTATTCATTTCTTCACTACTCTCTAGTATGGTTAACAAGTTTGAAGATACGGTGTCTATGCGGCCTACCATGTCTGTTACCGAATAACTTATTTCGTTAAATTTGTCATTTGTTTTTGTCATCTCTGTGGTCCCTTGTTCAACTTGTTTATATCCAGACTGTAGTGTATCGGTAACCACACTTGATTCCGACTGAATTGTTGTAACAATCTCTGTAATGTCAGAAGCAGATACAGTCACTTGTTCAGCAAGTTTTCTAACTTCATCTGCTACAACTGCAAATCCTTTTCCGTGTTCTCCTGCCCGAGCAGCTTCAATAGCTGCATTTAAGGCTAGTAAATTTGTCTGCTCTGCAATGTCATTAATGACTTTAGTCAATTTATTAATTTCCCGTGTCTGTGAATCTAGCCCTTGAACCTTAAGTACAGATTCATTCACCATTTGATCTATTATTTGCATTTGATTCATTGAAGTTGACATTAAGTTTTTACCTTCATTTGTCATGTTTAAAACCTTTTTGAGGATAAAGAAATATGTTCTCCATTTTCATTTGCCACTTTTATATTATGAGCGAACGCATTCATAACTGCTGATAAATCACTAGCATTAGAAGCTTGTGATTCTGATCCAGAAGCTAATTCTTGCATGGTTGTTGCAATCTGAGTTGTACTCGTTTGAACTTCATTAGCAGTTTGAGCAAGTTCTTCACTTTGTCCTGACAAATTTTCAGAGCTATTTGCTACTCTTCCTATAATCCCCTTTAATTTCTGTTGCATCTTATTTAATGAACCACCTAGTTGCCCAACTTCATCCTTCGATTTTATATCTAGTTGCTTTCCATTTAAAACGCCCGATGCTATTTCATTACTCAGTGCTTGACTTGCTTTTATTGGTCCAGAGATTTGTCTACCTATGAAAAACGCAATGAAAATGCTGAAAATAATTGAGACTACAGGAATTAAAATTGTAAATAATTGAGACTGCGAAAGTTGGTTGTCTTCTCGCTCCTCAGCTAATAAGGCATCTCTCTGAGCAATTTCCACAATGTCATCAATTGAAGATTCAATGGACCTTTCAGCTTCTTCTATAATTGTACTGTCAATTTCTATAGCAAGATCAATATTACCTGCTTCTAATGCAGGAACAAGTTCATTAAAGAAAGCTTCATCAATTTGATGAGTACTCTGTTGTAGGTTCTCAAAAAGGGCTATTTGATCCTCTGTTTCCATGTACAATTCTAGTTCATCTAAGCGTGTACTCTGTTCATTGACAGCACTCTCATAATCGTTTATATGTTCATTATCTGATGAAACAATATAATCTAATAATATAACATTTTTTTCTAACGTTATCGCCCTTAACTCCATAGATATAAATTGTTCCCTAGAAGCATCTCTTCCTTCTTCATTAGCTTCTTTAATATTACTTTGAAAAAATCCGATTATTAACATTCCAATTGAAAACAACAAGATAACTGATAAAAAGCCTATGGATAGTTTGGTCTGTATCTTTTTCATGTGATCATTCCTTGGTGGTATGACTTTTGAATCTTGTAATATGGACCGATTAATCGATATCAGTCCAATGCGTTTTCCCTATGCTTATGTATGATGATAAACGAAGCATAGCTCTTCATAATGTAGTGCATTGTTGTTTTTTGTCGAATAATATTAATCATATGGTCAAATTAACGCCTTGTAAAGGATAAATGAAAATGTATAATGTCATTATTGCGGGAATCAACAATGAGATTAAAGCGCTTAATCATGTTGCCTATGGCTTTCGTAATTTCAATTTCAGAAACTATAAATACCAAATTTTACTTCATTTTAAGTTAAGATCTGTTGAATCGAAATGAGCAAAAAAACGACTCCAAAACAAACAACATTCAAGTAGATTATCCTATTTGAATGTTGTTTGTGAAATTCACCTATAAAATTATCGGCAAAAATTCTGACCAACGTCATTTGACAAAGAACCACTTATGGACAGTTAATATTTTCCATTCATTGATTATTTATTGGTGTCCTCAGCCATAGTGATTGCTAAAATAATACTGTTTTGAAGCAACATAATGACTATGAAAGTAGCAATAGAGATTTCTGGGTCGAAAATATTCATTAGCATAATATGCAAATTACTAACAAGCATCGATTGTATATTCGGTTTCCAAATATTTATCAACGTAAATCCTGATTAACTTAAAAAAGCCGACTCAGATCATTGATCAAAGTCAGCCAGTTAATCCTTTATTACTCCTCGTTACACTCCATCCCCGTACGGTTTACAATCTGAATGGTAGTGGCAATAACAATGTTTTGATCTGTCGTTTACCCATTTTCATACCATTCTTTTATATATTCTCATTGCAATGATATATGCCACGACCATGATTCCAACACACCATGCTATGGCGATCCAAATATCATTACTCGCCAATGCATTCGAAAGTAATGCACGGATAGCTTCTACGATAGATGTTACTGGCTGGTTTTCTGCAAAGGCTCGTACTGCTTTAGGCATCGCATCTGTTGGTACAAAGGCAGAACTGATAAATGGTAAGAAGGCAATTGGGTAAGCGAATGCACCTACGCCATCTGATGTTTTAGCAGTAAGTCCCGCAATTACAGCAATCCAGGTCAAAGCAAGTGTAAAGATCCCAAGAATTCCAAATACCGCTAACCATTCTAAGATTCCTGCTGAAGAACGGAAGCCCATTAATAATGCAACAAGTATAATCACTAATACAGAAATTCCATTAGAAATTAATGAAGTTAATACATGTCCCCATAATACTGTAGAACGAGCGATAGGCATAGAGTGAAAACGTTCAAATATACCACGTTCTTTATCTGTAAACAAACGGTAAGCTACATATGCAATCCCACTACCAATAGCCATTAACATTATACCTGGAAATAGATAATTAACATAATTTTCTGTACCTGTTTCGATTGCACCACCAAATACATAAACGAATAATAACATCATCGCAATTGGTGTGATACAAACTGTAATAATTGTATCCATACTTCTAATAATATGACGCATAGAACGTCCAAACATAACACTCATATCTTTGAAAAAATATTTATTTGTTGATTCCATTTATTTCTCCCCCTTTTCACCAATGATTGTTAGAAATATTTCTTCTAAGGTCGGTTGTTTTTCAACATATTCAACTTTTGCAGGCGGGAATAGTTTTTTCAATCCCTCTAGTGTATCTAACGCAATGATTTTTCCTCCATGAAGAATAGCTATTTTATCCGCAAGTTGTTCTGCTTCTTCTAAATATTGAGTCGTTAAGAATACTGTAGTTCCTGCAGCTGATAACTCCTTTACAATCTTCCAAACTTCTAAACGTGCTTCTGGATCAAGACCTGTCGTTGGCTCATCTAGGAAAATAATCTTTGGATTTCCCACAAGACTCATTGCGATATCAATTCTTCTTTTCATACCTCCAGAGTAAGTACCCGCTCTGCGGTCTGCAGCCTCTGACATACCAAAACGATTAATTAACTCATCTGCTACTTGATTTGGATTTTCAAGATGTCTAAGTTTTGCTATCATTTGAAGATTTTCACGTCCAGTCAATATTTCGTCAATAGCAGCAAACTGACCAGTAAGACTGATAGAATTTCTAATCTCTGCTGGTTCTTTTTCAATATCAAAGCCATTGATTACAACACTTCCGGCATCTGCCTTAAGTAAAGTAGCCATGACTCTAATCATCGTAGTTTTTCCGGCTCCATTGGAACCTAATAATGCAAAAACACCTCCCTGCTCCACTTCAAAATTTACTCCTTTGAGTACTTCTACATCTTTATAAGATTTCTTTACACCTTCAATTTGTATGATATTTTTTTTCATTTACTTTTCCTCCTCTATAAACAAAGAGCCGACAACTGTGATTCAACTCACGGCTATCGGCTCTGCGTCTTAGCGTCTGGCTCTTTGCTAACTGAAATATTCATTTGTTTTACATTGATAATCGTTTCATATTTACACTTAGGACAAAATAGTGGAAAGTTTTCAAGTACCGTATCAACCCCTACCTTGACTCGTGTTTTGTTGCCACAAACAGGGCATAATATCCACTCATAATTCACACGCTACCAATCCCTCCCGTTTACTTAGTTTTATCCTTGACAACCTTTTTCATTGACTTGTTGACCTCTTGATTAACAGATTCTTGAATGATGTCAGCAAAAGTTTTTGAATCTTTGATTAGATCGTCGCAGAAGGCTGCAACGTCACTGCCCGTCACCTCCAGCACACCTTTCCCCAAGGCCGCCCCCTCTTCAAAAAGATCGATAATCCCTGAAAGCAACCCAGTCCCCTCGGTTAGTTCAACAGGACCGACTTTAAATAGATATTTTTGAATCTCTTTATAAACAATTTGATAATCTTGTGGTAGTTTTTTGACACGCGCCATGTGCGCTCGCCACTCTTTTTTTCCTTCGACAATATCTTGTATTCTCACTTTCATCCTCCTAACGACCTAATTTTTTAGCGATATTATTGTTCAGTTGCTGGCGCAACTTGTCGCGATAAGACTTTGCCCCTTCTTCACCAGCCAGAGATGAACAGAATCCTTCTATATCGTCACCCAACACCTCCTGTACACTCTGACCGTCGGCCGCCGCTTCCTCCAAGAGGCCAAGGACACCATCAAGAATTGGCATAAGGTTGCGACCGGTGAAATCTGAGTACTGCCAAAGATAGGTGTCTATTGTTTCCCATGCCCCTTGAAAATCAGCAGGTAGCTTCTTGATCCGAGAAGCGAAGGCTTGCGCTTGTTTTTCCATGTCCTTCCCCGTGATTTTGTCCCAAAAATTCATTATATCTCCTCCTTTAATTGGTTTATTTTAGATGATAGAAACTCCCATTTTTCCCAGAACCTCTGCAACTCTTCACGCCCTGCATCATTGAGTACATAAAACTTGCGCGCAGGTCCTTTATCAGATGGCTTTTTCGTTATCTCCACCAACCTGTTTTTCTCTAAACGCACCAAGATGGTATAAACTGTCCCATCCACGACATCTGTAAAGCCAAGATCATTCAGCTGCCTCGTTATTTCGTAACCATAAGTTTCTTTGCGGTTTATAATTTCAAGCACGCAGCCCTCAAGCACGCCTTTGAGCATTTCTGTTAGATGTACCAGGATATTCACCCCTCCCTATTCAGTAATACTGGTATGTAGTATTACTTACTACCACTATATAGTATCACTAAGTAGATAAACCTGTCAATAGCATTTAAAGAGAATGATTTTAATGAAAAAGCAGCATCAATTACAGGTTTTCCACTCGGTACATTGACATTTGACTATGGAGATAACGCATATTCCTTTGATGAATCATCGCAAACTATGACGGTATCAAATTTTGATATTTCAAGATATTTTGAACAAGCTGGGAGGATTTCAGGAAGCAAGGAGAAAAATTTATGAAGTAATTAATGGACTGGAATACAGAATTGAGAACACAGAAACCATGTCAGCCAAACGAGGTAGTAGAACAATGGTTTCTTATAGTGGTGATATTAAAATTGGTTTCATCAAAACCGATGCTAGTTTAAGCGATATAAAAGAGAATCAATTGGCAAGTTACCAACTATTCGGATTTATATCTCTAACTGAGGCTTTATACGACCAAGAAATTCAAACGTTCATCAAACCTGGACCAATTAGAGTTAATCAAAGAAATATTTATACTTCCATGGAGAAACTACAAGTAGAGCCTTATCTAGAAATAAATGATATGAAAACCTTTATCTATCTTCTGTTATTGATGCTATTTACAAAAAAACAATCTATATGCCAATCCCCTAGATGTGATGCTCCATATACACTACCATATTTCTTACATAAATTTGGAAGGAAACAATAAATTTATTCAGTTCTTAAAAATTTTTAATAACAAAAGAGCCTTTAATTGCTTAAAAAGGCTCTTAACTCACTGTTACATCTATTTATTTTCCCACATAAGTTAGTAGTGAACAGCACTCAACATGCACGGTATGTGGAAAAAGATCGACGGGTTGTACTTTTTCTAGCTGATAACCAAAAGGTTCAAGCTCCTTAATGTCAGTGGCAAATGTTTCTGGATTACAAGAAACATAGACAATACGTTCAGGCTTAGCTCTACCAATACGACGCATGACTTTGCCACCCGCACCAGATCGCGGTGGATCAAGTAAAAGGAGATCAGGTATGCCAAAGTCAGTTAATATTTGGTCAATACCTCGCCTTGCGTCTTTAGCCAAAAAGACGGTATTATCGATACCATTATCAATGGCATTACGTTTTGCTGACGCAATTGACGTTTCCACTATTTCTATGCCGGCTAACGCACTTACCCTAGTGGCGAAAGGTAAGGAAAAGGTGCCGACACCACAAAAGAGATCAATCATTTTCTCTGAAGATTTAGGATTAGCCATCTCTATTGCTAATTCTACTAGCTTTTCTGCTTGCTTCGGATTCGTTTGAAAAAAAGTATCGAACCATAAACGGTAACGATAACCAAACATCTCGTCATAAATAAAATCTCTGCCCGCTAAGATATGAGCCTGTTCGGCTTGAGTCCGATCAGCCCAATCACGATTTTCAAACCACATTAAACTTTTTACTTGGGGGCATTTGCGACCTATACGACGGATCAAATCCTCTATAGCATAAGTGAGTTCATGATCGGGAGCTTCCGTTGCAAAGATACCAAGCATGATTTCACCTGTTTCAAATGACTGTCTCACCATAAGATGACGTAATAACCCTGTGTGTGTGTCTTTATGGTAGCCAGAAAGTTGATGTGTCTTGGTCCAATTAGCTACTTCCATTGCTGCATTTACCATGTCTTCACTAGCAATCAGACATGTTTCTAGCGGAATCACCTTGCGAAAATTACCTTGTTCATGTAATCCTAGTGAACCATCAGCTGCAAAAGTAAATTCCATCTTATTACGATAACGCCAAGGATTTTCAGCACCCACTGTATCTAAAACAAGGGACTGATCAAAACCTTGGGCTTCCAGTACTTTCTTAACATAATCTGTCTTATGTTTTAATTGTCCTGAATAACTCCAATGTTGCCAAACACAGCCACCACACCGTACAAAGTGAGGACAATCCGGTTCAATTCGTTCTAGATCCGGTTCAACAACTTGGTCAGCTTGTAATCTCAGCCATTTTCGATCTGGGTTGTCCACTGTTACTTTTACTTTTTCACCCGGAATGGTCTGAGGGATCGTTAACTTAAGCTTTTTCGGATTAACTTGTCCCGTATCACGCCAAACAACCGCCCGTCCTGATCCTTTACGATCTAATTCATTAATTTCAGTTATATATGTTTCAGTCTTTATATTTGTCAACACACTTCCTCCTATCAACATGCCCTTTTAACATCTTAACGGCTAACGAGCAAGAATACAATACGCTAAATTATAATTGCGATTCACTAACCATTATAATCGTTCTTAATATATTCGAAACTTAACCCTTCACTCCATCACACGATAAAGAAATGTTTCAGGGTGAGCTAGACTTTTAAACATCTCACTTCTTATTAAAAATGATTTAAGTTATAATAGACGATCAGGAGGGATTCAATGTCTACATTTACAATTATCGGTGGTGGTATAGCAGGTGCTTCTATTGCCTATCACTTAGTCAAAAGCGGTTATCCGGTCACTGTTTATGACCGATTAGATAAAGGACAAGCTACCTCTGCTTCAGCAGGTATTATTTGTCCGTGGGTAAGTCAGCGTCGAAATCAGAAATGGTATCGCTTAGTTCGAGAAGGCGCTCGTTATTACCCCCATTTTATCAAGCAATTAGAAGGGATCACTCAACTGTCTACGGGTTATCGAAAAAATGGTGCTATTTGTTTATTTAAAGATAATCATATTCAACAACTCGCTTATGATAGAATATCTGCCAAACAAGTGGATGCGCCCGAAATGGGGAAGGTTATAAAAATGACGAAACAACAAGTGAAAGCCATGCATCCATACTTGACCGATAGCTATCCTGCTGTTTTCGTTGAAGGTGGTGGTCAAGTTAATGGCGAAAAACTACTCTCTGCTTTAAAAGCAGGTATTCGGCATTATGGTGGTCAATGGCTTGAACAAGCAAAGAAACCTACTGAAATAGAGGATACCGTTATTTATACAGCAGGTGCATGGTCACGTGAACATTATCAACAACCTAATATTAAACATCAACGTGCTGAGCTTCTACATTTTAAGTTCCTAGCAGCTGATCAGCAAGCAGAAACCCCTGTTGTGATGGGCCTAGGACCAATGTACATCGTCGAGACCGAAAAAAACAATTTTGCAATTGGTACGACCCATGAAGATACGGATGCTTTTAACAGTGATCCATCTCGTGAAGGTCAACACTATTTATATGATCAAGCTACTCGTTATTTCCCAGATACACGTATTGAAAATCAAACGGTCGCTGTTGGCTTACGCCCTTTTACACGCGATTCATTGCCTTACATCGGTTATGTAAAAGACAATAACTTTGTCGTTAATGGGCTAGGGTCATCAGGATTAACTGCTGCACCCGTTATTGGGAGAGAAGTTGCTAACTATTTGACAGGAAGAGAAACAGTCTTAGACTTAAATGATTATGCTTATTTTTAAAAAGCTAGCTAGTGTTTGCTCATCATTAACAAAATTCAACTTTTCTTATACTTAGTCCTTTAAATCACTTTTACTTGTTTGCTATTATTTAATACTTTTCTAACATAGATAGGTAGGATTAATCCGTAATAAAACGAAGCTTCAATCAGTAGACGTTTTTGTTCTTCGCCCACTGATTGCAGGCTCGTTGAGTGAATCTGCATGAGCGTCCATTATCACCCACCTCAATCGATTGGCTCTACGCTCTATTTTGAGGGGGGGATTTTACGGACGGTTATCTGTGATAAAAAAGGGACAATCCAACTGAATATAGACAATACCTCGGTAAAATACTTTCCTTCTAGAAGGAAAAACACTAGATTGTAACCGTCTCTCGCTAGCTAGTAGTATGCAAAGACAGCTCTACTGTTAGTACTGTTCCGATTCAATAAAAAAGCTTCCGATGTATGTTATCTCCCTTTTGCTCAGATAGGATTCTCATTATTTCTGTTTCGTGATTTCCAACTGCTTGTCTATTTGCTAACCCTGTCTAGATAGGTCTGTGATATAAGTGAAAAATGCATCACGATCGACATGATAAACAAGATTAACTGGGCGGCCGTTTTCAGCTATTTCCGTCTTTCCTTGACTAGCTCCTTCAACATTCACGATGCTTTTAACAACCTTTTGCTTAACAAGATCAGGCTTGCCAACCGTTGCTGTTGTTAAGACATCCCAAAGGAAATATGTTGAATTGGTCTGAAAATGAACAAGTGGTGGTACCATGGCATAACATTGCCCAAGAAAATCAATACCAAGGTCTTTACGTTGGCTTGCCCAAGATTGACGAACTTCCATTGTCAACGGCACCATGTTCGTACTTTCTAAAGCAACGAGATCAATAATGATCGAACTATCCCATACACGCTTTACAGCTTCAGGGTCCCAAAAAGCATTCCATTCAGCGGTGCCGTCATGTTCAGGCTCTTCAACATTGCCTTGTTCAAGGAAAGTGCCCCCCATCCAAACGAGCTTTTCAATATTTTTTTCGATTTCAGGTGCTTCATCTAAAGCTCGTGCCAAATCTGTTAACGGACCAATAAACAGAAGTGTGATCGGCTGTTCACTTGTTTTTAATACTTCGATTAAATGTTGATGAGCAGGTAGTGGCGAAACCGGTGTTGTCATTTTACCGGACTCATTTAAAATCGGTAATGCATCAACGAAAAAAGCATGCATACGCCAATCTTTTGGAAATGGGTTTTTTCCACGTGAATTTGAAGCAGAGACCTCTACTTGGCGCTTACTGAAGCGATCAATAATCTTCCGACTTGCATACATGGCCGGTTCTAAATAACAATCGGCTGGAATAACACCCACACCAACCAAATCGATATCCTCCATTTGTGTTAATAAAAATAATGAAACTAAATCATCAACACCGCCATCATGATTTAAATATACCTTTTTAGACAAAATACGTCCCCCTCTGTTAGTCATATTAACCTTTTATTTGTACAAGTGTTACTCAATCTCTATTATAGCTTAATTTGATAGCTGATTAAACGCAAAAAAAACGTCCAACTATTCCAGGACGTCTTCCCATATAAAACGAACCTAATCAGTAGGCGTGGGCTTACAGGATGTAGGTTATGCAGACGTTGCCACAGGACGTGGCGGTCTTAGTCTGTAATCCTTCTTAAAGCTGTGGCGGTTTTAGTCTACGATCTTACCCTCCCACTAATGGTTAGTTGAATGAATCCGGACATTAGCGTCCGTTATCACCCATCTCAATCGATTGGCTCTACTCCCTATTTGAAGGGGGTTACGGACGATTATCTGTAATAAAGATCAATTCACTTGCTCCCGATTACAAATCGGTCGGTGCCATCCAATCAAACGGCTTAAAGTTTCTTAGTACACCAAATAATACTGTCATGGTCAACATTAATGCCATTAGCATTTGACTTTGTTTATGTTTGCCTTTTTTCTCTAAAATGTAGTAAATCAAAAACAAAGGTAATAGAAAAAAAATAAGCATATTATAGCGAAAAGATTGATGAACATCGCCTTCTAATAATGCTAATGAAGCTCTTGTCATTCCACAACCTGGACATTCATAACCGGTTACTTGTCTAAAAGGACATGAAATATGTATCCCTAACTTTGGAATAACAACTGTCAAATAAAGTATAGCTGCTCCTAATAAAGATAGACCCATATATATTTTTTTATGCACGCTAGCAAGATACTTTTTCATCATGACCATTCCTTAATATAAAATGAAGATTCATGGATTAAAAGCAAACAAAAAAATGATCGGAAATACTTAACCCTGGTCAAGTATTTCCTTTTTATTAAGCTAATTTGTTCATATCCGATTGAATAATTGCATTTGCTACAAGACTTAATCCAAATACAGATAATAAAATATAAATAAGTCCATTATCATTCGTATGCTGATTTTGTCGATACTGAACATCGGCAATTTTTTGCCCGACAATATAATACCAGAAAAACACATAAATACCACATGTTAAAAAGCTAAACAAAATGACTTTACCACCTCTAAATGCTCTGTCATCAGTTGCTGCTGCTAGCTCTTCTGTGATCGAAAACATCCAAAAAAAAGTATAAATGCCACAAGTAATAAGTGATAGTATGATAACCATTGCCACACTACGTTCTCTTATCACACAATCCCCTCCTTCTCTTTATATATTTAAAATAGCCTATTATGATAACTTCTAATTTATAGAGAAGTTACACACACAAATAATATATCGACTAAACCCTAAAAAATTATATCATAAATAAGTCTTTATATGCACAAAAACTGCACATTTACAATTTAGACTTTTTAAAAACCTCTCCCGCTAAACCACTGGATGGCATAAAACGAACCTTCAATCAGTGGTTTAACGGACGCTTATCTGTAATAAAAAATACCGAAAAAAGTGCTACCCACTTCATCCGGTACCTTTATTTCCATAACATCAACTTTAATCAAAACATACTCAAACTATAATTTTTTGATAACAATTCAAGCAACTTTAATCCGGCTAAACTGTTGCCTTTATCATCTAATGCTGGCCCAAAGATACCAACCCCGAATTTTCCCGGTACGGATCCCATAATACCACCAGATACCCCACTTTTAGCCGGGATGCCTATTTTGATTGCGAATTCACCTGAGGCATTATACATACCACACGTGACCATAAACGTTTTACAAATCCGAGCGATATCCTTAGAGATAATTTGTTTTCCCGTTTCATGATCTTTCCCATCTTGAGCAAATACCATAGCTATTCGGGCCAACTGTAAACAATTCATTTCAATCGCACACTGTTTCGTATAAAGTTGGATCAATTGTTCGACCGGCTCATCTATTTGGCCATGCTGTTTTAAAAAATAGCTTAATGCACGGTTTAAATCCGCAGTTTCATTTTCAGATTGGGCCGTTTGCTCACAATAGCCTATTGTGTAATCATTAGTAAGGTCATGGATAAAGGATAATAAACGTTGAAATCGAGCTTCAACTGACTCACCTTCTATCATATGTGTAACAACTAACGCACCAGCGTTTATCATAGGATTTAAAGGTTTGGCCGGCGCCATATTTTCTAACTTCGCAATTGAGTTAAATGGATCGCCAGTTGGCTCCATTCCTACCTTTTCGAAGACATAATCTGGTCCATGATCGCTTAAAACAAGTGCTAAACTAATGACTTTAGATATACTTTGTAAAGTGAATTTCTTTTTTACATCACCTGCTGATGCATAACGACCATCGGGATATTTAATAGCAATAGATAGATCATGCGGATTCGCCTTACCTAATGCTGGAATGTAGTCAGCTACTTTACCTTGACTTGTATAAGCTCGTGCTTCTGAAACAAAATACGCTAACTCTTTACTACTTTCACAAAACACATTGATCACCCTTTACTAGTATAAACAAGTATATTAAATCAATAACGTATTTAAATGACAATAGTCGACTAATGTTTAAGATTATTCATTTCTGCTTGTCCATCTTCAATTTTAAAGATGTATCGTCTTATTATGCAACTAAAATACTAAAACATGCCCCATCTTATTTCAACAAAAAAGCATCCCAAAGATTAAGATGCTACTTATCCTCCAAAAAACAGGTCAATAATATTTGAAGCTGTTGATGATTGTTTATTATAGAGTTCCGAGTAACCACAATCTTGACAATAGACAACTAGAAAGTGGTTATGTTGCACGTCAAACATTTTTGATAAGCCGGTGCCAGATGTAGCAATCTCTTTCTGAGCAGCACGTCTACTCCCGCATTTAATACAACCTTGATTATCCATCGCTTAACTCCTTTATAGCATTATTTTAAAACGATAAAACGAAACTTCAATCCGTGGACGTGGGCCTACAGGATGTAGGTTATGCAGACGTTGCCACAGGACGTGGCGGTTTTAGTCTACGATCTTACCCTACCACGGATTGTTAGTTGAGTGAATCAGGACATTAGCGTCCGTTATCATCCACCTCAATCGAGTGGCTCTACGCCCTAATTTAAGAGGGGTCTTACGGACGGTTAACTGTGATAAATAGTTATATTATAACATATAGACTAGCTTTACTTTTTAAATAAATCTTTATTTAAAAACGAATGACAATTTTATTAATCATTATCATTCGTCTCTAGTCCACAAATATTTAATTTTCTTCTATATAATTTATTAGATTTAACGAATCGTTTTTAAAGCGCCACTCCATTTTAATAATTGATCAAGCATTTCGTTTGCATTATTTTCATGATAGCTTGCTGGCTTAAAGACTGAAAAGTTCTCAAAATCACTCATTAAAGAGAATGTAACAGCCGTACGCACATCAGCGACTTGAAGTTCATCTAGAATGAGTCGTAAATTTTCATGCGCTCTTGCACCACCTAAGCTTCCGTATCCAACAAAACCTGCTGCTTTAATAACCTCATATTCGAGATGATTTTATTTTACACCTTGTTTTTTATATGTGTCGAGCACTATGCTATATGGCTTAGGTTCTTCAGGATTAACCGCCACATCTGTCATTGGTAGAGAAGTTGCCGATTTACTAAGTGGGCGTAAAACCATTCTGAATTTAGCAGATTATCAATTATAACCACCCTAATGCGAATGGTATCAGAAAAAGAAGAGGAAGGACCCATTTTCGTTCCTCTTTTAAAACCTTTTATTCAACATCAAATAAGTAACACCTTAGACAGATACCAGGTAACCAAACAACGGAATTGTTACGACTGACAGTAATGTCGTAATAAAAATGATTTGGGCAGCTAAATAGGAGTCTGCATGATATTGTTCAGTTAGAACGGTCACATTAGGTGGGGCTGGCATGGCAGCGATAATAACAGGAATCGCCAAAAGTAATCCATCTATCCGAAACATTTTTAAAATTAGAAACAAAACAAATGGTAGAACAAGTAATCTGAGCAAGGTAAATAAGAAAACGTTACGATTGCTAAATACGGTTCTGAAGCTGAAGGCAGCAAGTGTCATACCCGCAATCGCCATGGCAAGTGGCGTAGTCGTTGCGGATAAAAGTGATACGACTCCCGAAATCTGTGAGGGTAATGAAATCGAGAAGATAAAGAACAATAAGCCTATTGCCGTGGCAATATTGGGTGGTGTTAACAGCTGTCTTAACGAAAATCTGCTTCTTTTGCCACTCACTTTTGAAAAAATGATGCTGCCATACAGATAAAAGCTAATATTAATGGGAATCGCAAAGACTGAGGAATAAAATATACCATCATCGCCGAAGAGAGCATAGCTCACAGGCCAACCCATAAAGCCATAGTTTGTGATAACGAAAAGGAATTCATAGACGGTTTGTCGCCTGACATCCTTTTCCTGTAAAAGTATCACCCCCATTTTTTTTACTAAGGCGCCAAATATAAGAAAACCGACGCTTAACATCAAAATCCAAATGATCTCCTGCATCTTATCCTCTGAGAATGGTTGACTTATCGAATTAATCATCGTTGCGGGAATGCTTACATAGAAAAGAAAGGTGCTTAATTCTTTTCGAAAGGATTGGGTCACAATTTTCTTTTTGGCAACGATTAAGCCGATGATAACAATTAGAAACAGGGTAAGAATTTCATTATATGCCATAAGTATGTTCATAGACGATAACTCCTATTAATTACTAAAATCAGTCGATCCTTTTTCTGAGGTAATCCGGCTTAAAAATTGCTTGGTTCGCTCTTTTTCTGGATTTACTAACAGTTTCTCTGGTGGACCTTGTTCTACAATATTTCCATCCGCCATAAACACAATTCGATTGGCAACCTCTTTAGCGAATGATACCTCGTGTGTCACAACAACCATCGTAACACCAGTTTGGGCGATCTTCTTGATCGTTGTTAACACCTCCCCTACTAGCTCTGGATCAAGCGCTGAAGTTGGTTCATCAAACAAAATCACGTCAGGATTTAGCAGGATTGCTCTTGCAATACCGGCTCGCTGTTGTTGTCCACCTGAGAGTTGATTAGGATAAGCATTCGCCTTATCTGCAAGACCCACCTTATCAAGAACTTCGAGACCTTTCTTCTCAGCGATCTTTTTCTTTATTTTCTTTACTATGATTAATCCTTCCATCACATTCTCAAGAATGGTTTTATTGGCAAATAAATTATAATTTTGAAAAACCATAGCTGTTTTGCGCCTCAACATCAAAACGTCCTGCTTTTTAGCATCAAGACATTCTACAGTAAACTGATTGGCCGTTATACTACCTCTGTCTGCTTTTTCAAGAAAATTAACTGTTCTCAACAAGGTCGTTTTTCCTGATCCACTTGGACCAAGAATGACGACAACCTCCCCTTTTTCAACGGTAAGGTTTATCCCTTTCAACACGTGCTGTGTTCCAAATGCCTTATGAATATCTCTTAATTGCAACATCGGGTTAGACACGATAGATTCACTCCCCTTATTAAAATTTAAACCGTCATTTTCCCTTTCATTAAACGTCTTTCTATCGCGGAAAATATAAATTCAAACCCTAAGCATATCCCCCAGTATAAAAGTGATACAATGATAAAAATCTCTGTATAACGATATGAATTGACAGCTTGGATATTGGACATATTCATCATTTCAACTACAGACACAATTGAAGCTAAAGATGATTCCTTTACCGCTCCTAAAAACAAATTACTCACATTAGGAATAGCGATCACTAATGCTTGAGGGATAATCACGCGTTTGTACGCCTGAAAGGTTGTCATTCCTACCGAATAGCATGCTTCTAGCTGGCCATTAGGAATGGATTGAATAGCCGAACGAATAGCCTGTGTTAAGTAAACGGAACGATCTAGGCTAAGCGCAATAATTGCGAAAAAAATGGGTGGCACAGCGTTTACCGAAATGTTTAGCGATGTAGATTGAGCTAAGCTAAATAAGATTTGGGGTATGCCATAATAAGCTAGAAACATTAAGATTAAAACAGGTGTCCCTCTAATCACAGCTAAGTAGAGTGAAACAAGTCTATTAATGAATGGTAGTTTGTAAATTTGAATGATAGCGCAGCCTAGACCTATTGTCGCTCCAATTACCATAGCGGTCACAGCTAATAAAATGGTTACAGGTGCAACTGAAATGATCGCTAATAAATTATCAACAAAAAACTGCATAACTAATCTCCTCCATTAGCGTAACTGGCCCATTTTTCTTTTGAAATAGTTTTCTAAAAATTGACTAAACTGTTCAATAAAAATACATAAAACAAAATATACTAACGCTGCAATAAGATACACTTCTAAATTTTTGGCTCCAAATGCAGCTGAGCTTACCATACGAGCCTGTCCCACCAGATCTACCATACCAATGGTAAAAGCTAATGAGGTGTTTTTTAAGACGATAACGGTGCTGTTCGTTAAATTCGGTACTGCAACCACTAGCGTTTGTGGCAAAATAATTCTTCTGAAGGCTTGGATATCCGTCATCCCCACACTTTGAGCCGCTTCTAATTGTAGCGATGGTACAGACAAGTAAGCTGAACGCATGGCCTCCGATAGATAAGCTGCATTACCTAAACCAAAAGCAATAAAGGCAAAAATCATTTTATCCCACCTATCAACGTTCATTCCGAAATAGCTCAAGAGATTAGGAGAGCCATAGTATATGAGAAACAATTGCACAATGGGAGGTGTTCCTCGCATAAAAGATATATACGTACTTGCCAGTAAAACCATTGCTTTATTTCCCTTTACTTTCATAACAGTCAAGATAAACCCTAAGACTAGACCTAACAGCATTGATAAGCATAGTAAAACAAGCGTTGTTGGGATTGCTTCAATAATTCTAGGAAAAGCAGAGCCCATAAATGTTAGATCGATAATTTGATCCATACTTATCCCTCTTTTTTATTCAAATGATTGATCACCGGTAAATTCCGTGTATTCAGCAAAATTGTCTAGTCCATACCATTTCTCAGATAGCTCTGCTATAACCCCTGATTCCCTTAGCTCTCTGATGGCTTCATCGAGTACGTCTTTAAGCTCAGTATTATCTTTTTCAAGAATATAGTAGACACCATAAGCATCGATGACATCGCCTGATCGTGTGGGTGCGTTCATTTCGTCGGCAAGCTTATTATAAGTCCCTGCCAATGCGATCGTCCCATCAATTCTACCTGAACTCACCATATCCATAGCATCTGCAACAGGTAAACTCTCTACGGTTTGAATATTGATTGGATTTTCAGGATTCTCATCGTTGTAGCCGGTCAGATAGGTATAGAAGCTCGATGTTGGCATTTGTGCCATCGTTAAGCCACCCATATCGGAAAGACTATTTAGCTCATCTTGCTCTTCATGGGTAATTAAAATAGGTAAGCCAACGTCGTAAGGTTCATCAGGATACAAGAATGTTTCTTCTCTTTCTGCTGTACGGCCAAATTGCCAATCTGCTATATCAATCCGTCCTGCCTCTAAAGCAACTAAGGTTGCAGCTAAGTCAAGTTGCTCAAATTCAAACGTATATTGTGGAAGTAAGTCGTCAATCGCTTTTAGCACATCGACATCATAACCAACAAGTTCTCCGGATTCGTCAGTGAAAAACTGTGGAGGGATAACATTCCCAATCCCGACTGTAAGCACCTCTGCCTCTTCTTCACTCGCTTGATTCTCATCTCCATCTTCATTAGCGCAACCCATTAGGAGAAAAACTAATAAAAAAGCCATCAGCAATCGTCTAAAAACCTTTTTTGAGCCCAAGTATTGAAATGTCATGTGAGATAAACCCCTTTTTTTATTATTGTCTTACCGTTCTGCCCAATGGGCTAATAAATCGTCTGATTCAACAACTAAGCCAAAATATCTTGCAATGATTTGTAAAGCGGACGCTTCTAATTGCGCATTGCCTCTCGTTAAATCCTTCGGCACAACCACTCTAAAATCACGATTCGCGCCATCACTGCTCGTATTTAATACACAGCAATCGGTCAAGGCACCTACTAAAATAATCGTTTCTTTTTTTATATTTCTTAAAAGAAGCTCCAAATCGGTAACATAGAAGGCACTTAATCGTTTCTTACTATCAATCTGATAATCTGATGGTTGAACATCGACAGAAAATTCTATCCATTTTGAACCTTCTATTCCATGTGCATCTAAATTTTCTGGCGGTTGTTCTCGAAATGAGGACATGATCCGCCAGGCGCTTTTATTGCCATTTATATCATCGCTACCGTCTCTTCTTAATACAGAGCGGACATGAATAATCGGGATGCTCATTGATCGACAATTTGTCACAAATTTGTTTATCGGTTCAATGATTTCTTTCCCTCTAGGTGAAGGGGCTGGGCAGTCGGGATCGTCTGATAAATGTCCCTCGTGCATATCGATTGTGATGACCGCAGTCTTTTTTGGATCTAGGTATTGCTCAAAAATAATTTCATCAGTAATTAATCTTTTCTCTCCATCGTAATAAGCATGCATATACCACTACCTCCACTCTTTTCGTCAAACATCTAATCATCAGATGTTTGACGACAAAATGATGTCACTTACTTATATTTTTTCTTAAAAGCCTCTAGGTTCATTTGATTCCAATTCAATGCCTCATCTCGATCCCCCGACTTAATTGCCTTAAATAATTTATTATGAAAGAGAGAGTTATCCTCATACGTTTTAATATCGACGACCGACACATTAAATATTTTCGTTAACGATTCGCATAAAGATGCGTACATTTTGTACAAAATTTTATTGTGGCATGCAGCGCAAATAGCTAAGTGAAACTGAATATCCGATTTAATATACGCTGTGTATTTTCCTTCTTCAAGGTAGGTATTCCTTAAGCGCAGGTGATACTCCATCGCTTCAATATCTTTTTGGGTCCTTCTTTCTGCAGCCAACCGAGCCATTTGCATTTCAAGTATTTCCCTAGCTTCCAGCAATTCATATAATCGATCTGCACTAGTCTCATGGTTAAATAACTCATTGGTAGTTGAACGAATAAATGTCCCGTTTCCCTGCTGTACTTCAAGGATACCCGCATGAGCCAGAATCTTTATCGCCTCTCTAAGGGTGGACCTACCTACACCTAGCAAGTCTTTTAAATCTTTTTCTGATGGGATGCGATCACCTATTTGGTAGGAGCCAGATTGAATAATTTCTTGTAGCTGGGTTAATACTTCGTCAACAAGCTTCCTTTTTTCAATTTTCGAGAAATTTAATGGTGATTCAACAGACATCTGATCACCTCCTCTTTGATATTATTAAATAAAGTCTAGCACTGATAACTTTGGTTAAAAGGAGTTTGTCATATTTACTTACAGAGTTTTTAGAAAATTCTATTTTATTATCTGGTCATTGTCTATGAAGACTGGTGGTGCTATGAGATTTTCACGCGCTTATTTTTTATTCTATTTAACACTGAGCCAATGCCTGAGTTTCTAGCGTTAAGCTTCTTTATCCTACAGCTTGTCACAACGATCCTTGCCCTATTTCCGACCGAAAAGGCTATTCGAAGCCAAAGTGATGAGAAAATAGGTGCTCGATTAAACATAAAAAAAGCCTGCCAAATTGGCAGGCCTTTTTGCTTATCGAATGGCTTTTAATGCGCCACTCCATTTTATCACTTGATCAAATAGCTCACTGGCATTAGCTGCGTGGTAATCTGCAGGCTTAAAGACAGAGAAATTTTCAAAATCACTCATTAGCGAGAAGGTTAACGCTGTACGTACATCAGCAACTTGTAACTCACCTAGTATAAGACGTAAATTCTCATGTGCGCGTACGCCGCCTAAGCTACCATAACCTACAAAACCTGCTGCTTTATCGTTAAGCTCTGGATTTAGATAGTCTAACGCATTTTTTAGTGCGCCTCCAACGGCATGATTATATTCTGGTGCAACAAAGATGTAACCATCAAATGATGCGATTTTTTCTTTCCACGCATCAATAACCTCTGTTACTTGTACGCGATCATTTTCGGGAACCGACGCACCTAAGAGTGGGAGATTGTAATCCTTTAAGTCAACCAACTCATAATCTGCATCACCTCTGTTTTTAGCGAAATCGTACACCCATTGCGCAACCTGCTCGCCATTTCTTCCTTCTCTTACACTACCTAAAATAATACCTATTTTCAACATCTTAACGCCTCCTCAAAAATTAATCTCAAATTCAAGATAAATATATTATATCTCGAATTTGAGATATTGTCTACTTATTTGTTCTTGCATTATAAATGTTTTTTTATATGAGGCTTTTTCGGGTCGCTAAAATTAAAATATCCCTTGCACTCCCTTATAATCAATAAAAGGTAACGGTCCATCTAACTCGGGACGCTTTGTAATGCGTTGATAAATGGCTTCAGCTGATTGATGGGGCTCTAATGGCGCTTGACTCCCACCCATATCAGTATGCATCAAGCCTGGTGAACAGAAAGTATGTCTATTTGATCCTCATTTAATGAAATCACTAGTTATTCATTTCATCATAGCTTTCAATCAGTTTATTAAATCACTTTCATACATTCATTGTTGTTTATTGATGACCCCTACACAAATGATACGTTCAACCGATTAAGCGTTATCGACAATTTCCTTAAGTAGTTGATATGACCGTTTTTGTTTTTCTCGATCATATATATAAGAAATGGCCATCACCTCATCAACATCAAATTGGTCTTGAAAATCAATCAGCTGTTGGCGAACAGATGCCTGACTGCCAACCAGAGAGTAACTCGACATTGAGGTTGCGGCATATTTCTCATGTTCCGTCCAAATCTCGTCCATATCTTCAACTGGCGGACTTAAAGGCTGACTTGAACCTCTTACAACATTTAAGAAAAATTGCTGCATCGATGTCATTTCATACTTAGCCTGCTCATCGCTCTCTTGAGCAATAACATTTAAGCAAACAATCATGTAGGGTTCCTTCAAGAAACGGGATGGCACAAACTGTTGCCGGTAAATCTGAATAGCCTCGGCCATATGCTGCGGAGCAAAATGGCTAGCAAAAGCATAGGGCAAGCCCTTTTTAGCCGCTAATCTAGCTGAATCAGTCGATGAGCCTAATATATAAAGCGGAATATCCGTATTAACACCAGGATATGCTTTTACATGTCCTTGCTGCTCAAGTGGACCAAAATATTTCAGTAAGGTATCCACATCATCCGGAAACGTGTAGACAGGGTCCTTACCAGTTGATCGTCTTAGCGCAGATGCTGTCAACATATCTGTACCAGGGGCTCGACCTAGTCCCAAATCAACCCGATCTGGATAGAGAACAGCCATTGTACCGAACTGCTCAGCTACAACGAGGGGCGCATGATTTGGAAGCATAATCCCGCCAGACCCAATCCGGATCGTCTTCGTGTTTGCTAATGTATGATTAATAAGCACAGCTGTCGCAGAACTCATTAACGTTGGTGTATTATGATGCTCGGCAATCCAATAACGACTATAACCCATTTGTTCAGTCGCCTGTGCCAGTTCAACCATTGCATCAATCGCTTGCTTTTGATCTTCTCCTTGTCTAATTGGCGCCAAATTTAAGACAGACAGTGGGATATTAAGACGCGTCATAACTTCACTTCCTTTTGTATCGTATTTCCAACATCTTAACACGCCGTTAATCACTGCTCAATTTATTTGATCTGAATCTTATAAAAACCCGACAAACCAAAGGACGAAAAGCTTTATGGGTAGTATTTCCTGATCAACCTGATTTAGCCTCACTACTCAACGTAGCGGATTCATTTTCCAGTAAAAAATAAGGCCACGAGAGGCGTTTGGACTGAACGCTTCCTCGTGGCTTTTACTAGCTCCAGTATTAAATAAATCTTGTCATAACGATTCCTTCGACTGTCTTTAATTTCATTTCTATTTCTGGCAGCAGCTTATGTTCCACCTTATCCTCCACGTCAATAATCGTATAAGCATGCTCCTGTTTTCCGCGATTAACCATATCTGCAATGTTTAAATGAAAGTCTGATAATATACTCGTAATCTGACCAACCATATTAGGCACATTTAGATGAAAGACAGTTAACCTCTTTCTCCCCGTATAAGGAAGGTTAGCATTTGGGAAATTGACAGAATTACTTATGTTACCTGTTTCAAGATAGTCTTTTAACTGTCGAGCTGCCATGATTGCACAGTTTTCTTCAGATTCCTTTGAAGAGGCCCCAAGATGTGGAATTGGAATGACATTTTCCATACTTAAAACCGTCTCATTAGGAAAATCAGTAATGTATTTTCCAACTTTACCTGTAGATAAAGCCTCTGCCATATCTTGATCATTAATAAGTTGATCACGTGAAAAATTCAAAATGAACACATTGTCTTTCATCAACTGAATCGTCTTACGATTAAACATTCCTTTTGTTTCCTCAGTTAAGGGTACATGTATCGTAATATAGTCTGCCTTCGCAAACAATTCTTCAATTGATAAGACACGCTTAATCGATCTCGATAATTGCCATGCCATATCAATAGAAATAAAGGGATCAAAACCAACCACGTCCATGCCTAACTCAAGTGCATCATTAGCTACACGCGCACCAATAGCTCCTAAACCAATTACCCCTAATGTTTTTCCTCTAACCTCTTTACCAACAAATTGCTTCTTCCCTGATTCGACTAATTTAGGTATAGCTTCTCCTTGTCCTTCCAATTTACGTGCCCAAGCAATACCGTCAAATAATTGACGAGAAGCTGCCATTAATGTCGTTAAGACTAATTCTTTTACTGCATTAGCATTTGCTCCCGGTGTATTAAACACCACAACACCCAAATCTGTACATTTTTCAACAGGTATATTATTGACACCTGCACCAGCTCTAGCAATTGCTCTCAAACCCGAACCAAATTCCATATCATGCATGTTATAACTTCTTAACATAATTGCTTCTGGATCTTGTACTTGCTCGTCTATAGAAAAATCATCTTTTAAAATTTCCAAACCTTTCTCTGAAATGACATTTAATGTCTGAATCGATTGTTTTTTATTAATAATTGCCGTCCCCATTATAAATCCCCCTAATTTAATTAATAATAATCAAACGCATAACTTAACATTACACCCTTTATTTATGAGCCCCTCCTTTAAAAAAGCAGAAAGAGGTAAGGAGTTTAAACTCCTTACCTCTGCCCAGGCGAACGGCTATATATTACAATGCGCTTCCTCACGGTTAATCCGTGTGCGCCAGTTACGCATTGTTTCATTTATCAATAAAACTTATAAACAATGATAATATATCAAAAAAAACACACCTAATCAAGTCAAAATATTAACATTAATATATTTTTTCGCAAAAACGTTCGCTTCTATTGTTGTGGTTGAATGGCTCGGTGAAACTCCTTTAATGGACTTGCTTCTACTCTTCGATAAAAGGTGTAGAGACCTTGTTTCAGCGTTCATCTCTTATTGCAACCTCTAATGAGGCATTTTGATCATTGATTGTTTTCACTCATAATGACTGCCATTTCCCGTGCAATACTGCACCAGTGATAAATTTTCATTCCAATCAAATTAATTCATACTCGCCTTTTCGTAAATAGATGGAAATATATCCCAAACGGATCTTTTACATACCCATAACCTTCTGTATAAAAAGCGTCTGTGTATTCTCTTAATATGCTTGAACCTTTTTCAATCATTCTGTCATAGATAGCTTTTGTTTCTTCCGCTGTATTAAAGGTAAGACAAATAGAAACATTTAGTACCTTCCATAATAGGAAGACCCTCTGTATCATCAGCCAGCATTATTTTAATGTTCCCAAATTGTAGTACAGATTGGTCAATTCGATTGTAATCATCTTCAGAAATACCTTTCTTGGCTTGTTCTGGTCTGTCTTTCACCCTTTGCAAATATACTGTTCTTGCTTTAAAAATTTCTTCATAAAACAATCGTGCTTTTTCTGCGTCCGTCGTTATTAAAAAATAGGGCGATACTTCAAACTCCATTATAAATCCTCCTTATCATTTTGATATAATACAAGTATAAAATTAAATGGTGCCACTTTACGGCACCTTAAGGAGAATTTTGTATGAAAAAATCAATGCGGTTATATCATATAATTCACTTTGTCAATACAAAGACCGTCTTCAACCTCTCTGATTTGATGGAGAAATTTAATATTTCAAGGAGAACAGCATTACGAGATATTCAAGAAATGGAAAAAATTGGCGTTCCCGTATATAGTGAAACCGGAAAGCACGGCGGATATCGAATCATCCGAGAAAGAAATTTAACAAAAATTGATTTAACGAATGAGGAAAGTAACGCTTTGATATTTGCCTTAACCAGCATTTCGAATATGAATTCTCTGCCATTCAGCACCACTTATAAAGATATTTTTCATAAAATATACACCAATTCTACTGCTGAACAAAGGAATAGCATTGATTTCTTTAAAAATAAAGTGAAGTACCATCATATCCATGTAAATAAGAGCGAGTTTGATGTAACTCCTTTTATTCAAGTTATGGCTAAAAAGAAATGGCTGCATATTATTTATGCTGATAGAAAAATGAACGGACTTTATTTCATCATCGGCTTTCTTTTTAAAAATGGACTTTGGTATATGGTTATTACAAATGAATCGATGAACTACACCAAGATTCTAAATATAGAAAAAATTAATGAACTTCAAGAAATAACTGAAATGAAGGAAATACCAAAGATAACGATGGATAACTTTCAAAAGTATATGTTTCGTCCTGATAATAAAGTTAAAATAGAAATTCATTGTCAGAAGAGAGGTCTCAATATGCTAAAGAATCATCTTTGGGATAGCATAACGATTTCCCTCATAAGCGATGATATGTATCACTTTGAAACTTATGTGAATGAAAAGGATTTAAATTTTATTTCCTCTTTACTAAGTAAAATGGGTAAACATATTAAAGTAGTCTCACCAGAACCTTTAATACAGCGAATAATTAACGAGTTAGAGGAAGTCTTAGCAATGTATCAGAATAGCTAAGACTTTTAATTTAAAGGTTACTTGGAAGTAGTCATTTATAAAAAGTAATAATTTTGAAGAATTCATTTCATTACCATCTAATCAATAAAAGAATGAGTAATTTGCTGAATGTCGTAATTGTATTATAAATGTTATAGCCGGACTATTAGGGAAAATTAGGTGTTTCTTCATCAGCTTTAATTAAAACTGAGGTGCACGACGTGTTGCTTTAAGACCGTATTTCTTACACTTGTTAGCAACTTCACAACTCGCATTCGCTCGGCTTTATTACAGATAACCGTCCGTAAAACACCCACCTCAAAGTAGAGAGTAGAGCAAATCGAGTGAGGTGGGTGTTTTACGGAAACTAATGTTCGTTTTATCATTTCTAACAGAAAAGACGAATGAACATTCTATTATTGAATGATCATTCGTCTTTCCTTCTATTCTATTTACTTTTGTATTAATCTTTTTTTTAAAAGATTAATTATTCAACTTCTACCGCACCTGTTACGGTTCCACCAGTTAAATCTGCTGATTCTTGGTATTCTTCACTAGCGAAGTACACATTTCCATCAATAGTACCATCTGGAATAGAGAATCCATCAGCTTTCACGTAAACATCACCTGCAAATGTACCGCCTTGAATACGTGCATTGTCATTCTCTATCGTGATACTTGGTGCAGTTAACGTAAACTGATCGATAATCACGCGATCTTCATCTTGAGTATAAAGAGCAAGTTTACGAGCTGGTTCATCATTGTTTTCAAAACCACCAGTAAGAACTAATTCTTCACTTGTTTCTAAGTCATCTTCAAAGATAATAATCCATGCACCATCATTAGAAACACCTGTTAGTAATGATTCTTCATCTTCAACCACAACTTGTGTTGCACCTGTTGTTGCATCAGCATCTTCTTCTGTATCACCTGCTGTATCATCATCTGCACCACACGCTGCTAACAACCCAATGATTAGTACCATCATTAATAATGTCATCAATTTTTTCATAATCTTTCTCCTCCTAAATTATCTATCTATTGTGACTCTGTTCACATACTATATTAACATAAAACTCTTAAAAGTCTATGAACAAATTGTGAATAGTTGATCAATTTTTATTTAATTTTTCATCTTTTCAGTTCAAATATAATGGGTAAATATACTATAATATTAAGTTGTTTTCTTGTTTATCCCCCCTTACCCCATTAGAAAACA
Organism: Amphibacillus cookii; assembly: GCF_016908375.1. Taxonomy (GTDB): domain Bacteria; phylum Bacillota; class Bacilli; order Bacillales; family Amphibacillaceae; genus Amphibacillus_C; species Amphibacillus_C cookii. The sequence continues at coordinate 353,634 of NZ_JAFBDS010000002.1, read as the reverse complement.
GGTTATTGTTTTCACTGTATTTTAAATGATTAAGTTTGTTAACTTTCAAGCATTAATAACAGAAACACGAAAAAGTTTGGCTCAATACAAAGACGAATGCCCTTGCAATTAAAACAGGTACATTCGCCTTTGATTCTATTTGTTTTGTCCAGTGCCTCCTGATAAATTGATTAAAATTCAAAGTATCTTTTGGCATTATTGTAACAGATATTTCTTACTATTTTTCCGAGTTGTTCCTTTTCCTCTGGATATTCGCCATCTTCTACCCATTGAGCAATCATCTGACACATGATTCTTCGAAAATATTCATGTCTAGGAAACGAGAGAAAACTCCTTGAATCTGTTAACATACCAATAAATCTCCCCAAAACACCCACATTAGCTAACGTCTCCATTTGAGAAAGCATACCGCGCTTTGTATCATTAAACCACCATGCTGTACCTAATTGCATTTTTCCAGCTATGCCTTCCCCTTGGAAACTACCGATTACCGTTGCCAATATCGGTAAATCATTGGGGTTTAATGAGTAAACAATCGTTTTAGGTAATTGTCCATCCTTTTCTAAACGATCAAAAAAGGATACAAGGGGCTTAGCAATAAGATGATCATTAATGGCGTCATAACCTGTATCTGGACCAAGTTTATCTAGCATTCGGTTATTATTGTTTCTAAGTGCGTTGATATGCAATTGCATCGCCCACCCATACTGCTTATAATGCATGGCCAAGAAAGCTAGTACATATGACTTAAATTGATCGGCTTCATCTTTAGCTATCTGTTCTTGAGCTAATGCCTTATTAAATACATGAGAAGCTTCTTGCTCTGTTGCCTCCACATCATTAAATTGATCTAAGGCATGATCTGATAAACGACAGCCATGACGATGAAAATAATCAATTCTTTTTACAAGTGCATGCAAAAAATCTTGAAATGTTGTCATCTTTGTTTTAGTGATGTTTGATAATTGCTCTAACCAAGACAAGAAATGCTTTGTCTCAATGGCTAGTGCCTTATCTGGACGAAAGCTCGGTCTTACACTTACATCAAACGTGTGATCTTTCATTAATTCATTATGAAAGTGTAAATCATCTACGGGGTCATCTGTTGTACAAATAACTTCAACTTTTGACATCTCAATAAGATTTCTAACTTTTAATTGTCCTTCAATTAATTGTTGATTAGCTTTTTCCCATATGACTGGGGCAGTATGCTCATTTAGTATCTCATGTATATTAAAAAAACGCTGCAATTCTAAGTGTGTCCAATGATACAGTGGGTTTCCAATTAATTGAGGAACCGTCTTGGCCCAAGCACAAAATTTATCATAGTCATTCGCCTCGCCAGTTATATATAGCTCATCAATACCCATTGCGCGCATCGCACGCCATTTGTAATGATCACCGTGTAGCCATACCTCTGTTATGTTTTCATAACTACGATTATAGTAAATATCAGCAGGACTTAAATGGCAATGATAATCAATAATAGGCATTGCTTTTGCGTAATCATGAAATAGTACTTTAGCAAGTTCATTTTTCAATAAAAAGTCTTCATCCATAAATGGTTTCATTCCATTACACTCCTTTTTTATATGTACACCTGTCATAGATGCAATTATTAGATGATTATGGTACATTAAGTTCTAAATAAGCATTAAATGATGTTGATAAAAGGACAAGCGAAGGTGGATTTCATGGGAATTACGATAAAAGATATTGCTCAACAAGCTGGCGTTAGCTATTCAACCGTGTCGAAAGCGTTGAATGATAGTCCACTTGTTAAACCTGATACAAAGCTTAAAATAATTGAAATTGCACGCACATTAGGTTATCAACCAAATTTTGCAGCCCAACACCTCGTGAAAAAACGCACCAATACCATTGGTCTGATCTGGCCTACTATTGCCCGTACTGTTCCAGCTCGACTAGTTAGTCTAATTCGAGAAGAATTAGAGAAGCAAGGATATACTATGATTCTGTCTGTCGATTCACTTCTGAAAGCGTTCGATACATTTAAGCGCTTTCAAGTTGATGGTTTAATTATTTTTGAAGGGGTCGATCCCGTACCACCTCTTTCTTTGTCTATTCCTATTATTACCTATGGCATATATCATCCCAATAAATCCTATCTTATCATTGATGCTAATCATCGTTTAGCAATGGATAAAGCGGTTGATCATTTAGTTAAACTCGGTCATTCTCGCCTCCAATTTATCGGGGACTTAGATTCAAATGACCCTTTTCAATATGAGAAACAGCAAGGATTTATCAAGGCACTAGAAAAATATCGACTTCCCATTGGAGACCATGCCATCATTAATACTCATGGTTTAGATTGGTTTAATGGGTATCAAGCCATTAAACATTGTCTAAGCCACAAGCAATTAGGGCGTGCAATCATTAGTGGAAGCTATGAATTGAGTGGTGGTATTGTTCGCGGTTTAAAAGAACACCAGTACGCAATACCAGAAGACATCTCTATCATAGGTTATGACAATATCCCCCAAATGGCTCACTTAGAAAAACCGATAACATCCGTCGGCGTTTCAATGGATAAGCTCGCTATAACTATTGTAAAACATCTCATCAATTTATTAAATGATAAAAATGATGTACATTTCCCTGTTAAAATGATACCAGAATTAAATACTCGGCATTCATGTGCTAGATTAGTATTTTAATCGTATAGATTTATTTTGTTTTAAACACTTGAGGATAGGTTATTCGATTTGATTCACCAGCTATTTCAATTTGGTTGGATTGATCAAGGTTGCCAGTAACCGATTCAATAGATAGATGGTTAACATCAATTAGACTACACCAAGTTGTTGTATTTAAAAAACTTTTAATATCTATGAATGAAATAAATTGACTATTTATGCACTGGATCCCTTTATCAGCTGTTCCAATCAGCTTTCTTATCGTTATATCAACTAATGGTTGTTCTGGTAATCCAATCATGTTTACTAACTTATTGGCACCACTCACTAAAATTTCTTCCATCCAAATGTGGCGAGTTAAGGGTACAAGATGATTATGCCTTGGATCTGCTGGTTCGTTTTCATGTGTATAATCCATCCGAATACTAATGGCTTCACCTTCAATATTAAACATGTTGATTTTTTCAAGTTGAATATATTCAATGACACCTCCTCTCCCTTTCTTCGATTTGATACGAATCCCTTTATCTGTTCCAATGAACTGACATGAACGCACTTTAACATCTCTTACGTCTCCTGACATTTCACTACCAATCACAAAACCACCATGACCATGAAAAACACGACAGTTTTCAATTAAGACATGTTGACAAGGCATTTGCTTTTTATCAGCTTCTCTACCCGCTTTCAGACAAATCGCATCATCACCAACATCAAATTGACAATGATTCACATATACATAGCAACAAGATTCAATATCAAGACCATCTCCATTTTGTGCATACCAAGGGTTACGTATCTTAACGCCTTCTATAACAACATTTTGACAGCACCACGGATGAATCGTCCATGCGGGTGCATTTTGAAATGTAACATCTTTTAATTTGATCCGTTTAGATCGTCTGATGCTAACCAAGTTAGGGCGGAGATAATCCCTAATTTGTTGATAGTCTAATTCTGTCAGCGATTGTGATAGCACTTGATTCTCCAACAAACGTGCGCCATTTCTCGCTTTCTCTGTTGGCCGCCAATATTGACCCGTTCCATCTATTATACCCGTCCCAGTGATCGCAATATCTGATAAATCTTCACCATCGATAGGCGCTTGACACCTCATCATTTCTTGACCTTCAAAGCTCGATTTAATTAATGGATAGTCTTCCAGAATCGGTGAAAAGGTAATAATTGCACCTGGTTTTAAATGTAATTCAATCTTTGATTTCAATTTAAGGGGTCCCGTTAGCCAAATCCCATCCTCAATGATAATCTTGCCACCACCTTGCTGATCACAATGACTTATCGCTTGATGGAAAGCTTTAGTATTATCATGGATACCATCAGCTATCCCCCCAAAATCCGATAAGAAACAAGTATACGCAGGGATGATCGGTTCATCAATCGAAAACGGAATAAATACTGGCTTTTCATTCCAAAGCTTTAAGTATTTAATTAAAGGAATAGTTAATAACTTAAGTTCGTCAATGACTAATTGAGCGATTTGCTTTGCCCCTTCTAGAGAAAAGTGTGTATTATCACTTTTCCCCTCTGGAAAATAATTATAGAGACCTTGCTCAATCCATAAAAACAGTAATTTAGATTGTTCAATTCCATACCTTTCATAAAGATTAGCACTTCGTTTGGCCAAATCAATTAGCGGTACTGATAAGGTTATAGCTAATTCACGGACTGCCTTCGTATAATCACCATGGCTATCTATTACGTTCCCTAACTGGCTAAATTGTCTTCTTGCTACCGGTGTGACTAAAATTGGTTTCGCACCTTTCTTGATTGCAGATTTCACAAAATAGGTTAAATTAGCTGTATAATCGAGGTAAGGTTTAGTATGTCGTTCTTGATCTTGCTTTTGGTCATTGTGACCAAATTGAATAAATAAATAATCGCCTTTTTCTAACGCTGCTTCTACTTGAGAAAATCTGCCTTCACTTATAAAACTTTTTGTACTCGCACCTGACTTAGCATAGTTATGAACGTCCACTTCATCATTAAAGAACGAGTCAAGAACTTGCCCCCAACCTGTTTGTGGATATTGATCATCAGGATAATCAGATACAGTAGAATCACCGATTAAAAAAACATTCACCGTTTCCCTCCCCTTTACTCTCTTATTCTAACCAAGATACTAGCAATTGTTTCGATTGATTAACATCATTAACATAGATTGGAATAAGAGCCACCCACTCCTTTGGTTCCTTGATTGACGGAATAAGATCCTCCGTTAGCAGTTGAATGCCATAGATATGATTTGTATTTTCCACCTTGTGATAGGCCGTAAAGGATTCTGTTAATTGTTCTTGATTAACAATTTCATCCAATGGAACAAGACCTTCCGGATCTAAAATGGTCGGCGTAAGCAATGCGGTATCGATAATAAGTAAATCACCATTATGAGCAGCAATTTCCATAATTAAACGTTCATAGACAGGTGGAATAATCTCTACATTTAAATCAACTACTGGTGTTTGTAGCGATCGATCATTTGTCCATGCCTCAATCACTTCTTCTTGACTAATATGATCCAGTTCAGTAAATAGTAAAACATGTTGAACGTCCTGTTCTGAACACCCGAATAATCCGATCATACATAGACAGAGTACACTTGTTAATTTCATGATAAACGCCCGCTTCATACACGCAACTGTGCAATTTGAATACTTGCTAAGACAAAAGCACCCACCCCATGTAAGTCGTTAACACACACTTCTCTATTAATATAGTAATCATACGTTCCAATTGATGTTCCAATGCAAATGTCTTTCAATAATAAATGGCCTTTTTCATCAAAGTCAATCTTTTCCTTAATCAGACATTGATAGCTTTCATCAACAATTGGCACATATTCCTCGCCAATATAACCTTTTTTTATCGCTTTTGCGATGGTATAAATAAATAAACAAGAACAAGAAGCTTCCAGCCAGTTATCCTGATGATCACCTTTATCAACCACTTGATACCATAAGCCTGATTCTTGATCGCGGTATTTAATTAGTGATTCGATTAACTCAACCAAGACTCGCCTTAACGCCGGTCGCTCTGAATGATCATTTGGTAGTAAATCAAGAAAAAGCGTTAATACCATCGCATACCACCCTAATGCTCTCCCCCAAATTTCTGGGGCATGACCCGCTTCAGTTGCCCATATCGCTGATTTGCTTTCATCGTAGCCATGATAATATAAACCTGACTTTACGTCTTTCGTATATTTACGCATTAATTGTTCTTGTTTAAGAACCAATTCAACTAATCCAGGTTCTCCATACCATTGACCATACTGAATTGCAAATGGTCCTGCCATGTAGAGACCATCAAGCCACATTTGGTAAGGATAATGATCTTTATGCCAGAAACCACCTTCTTTCGTCTGATTTAAAGTGTTTAATAGATGTCTTAACTTGGAAGCTGCGATAAAGTAACGTTTGTCGTTTGTTTCTTTATATAATGGAAATAATAAAAGACCTGCTTGAATAGCATCGAGTTCACCTCGGGCGAATAAAAAATTACCGGATGCATCAATCAATCCATCAACATATCGTTTAACATACTGATAATAATCGTTATTATCAGTATGTTCCCAAACATCTAACATACTCCAAAGGAATACACCTTGGTGATAATGCCAACGATTTTTAGGCGGTAATTCAATTGAATCGTATTTGTTCATTAGGCTGCGACAAGCTAATTCTGCCCATTCAAGAGCCGTTTTTTCTTGAAATGCATTCATGTTTATACCCCCTCTTTATCATGTATTGCGCTATATTCGAACCAATCAAAATCTGCCCAATTATCAGAATCGTAGCCATTCCCGCTAATATACAAACCAATATACGTCCCGACAAAACCACCCGCTTTATCGGTACTTAAAATGGTTCCATCAGTATCAGCCAAGCAAACCCATTTATTCAGTTGTAATGCATAGTAAAAAGAATAACGTTGTTGATCTGCCTCTACTTTTAAATAAAGCGTAGATAGGTTTAGTGTTACTTTAGCTAGACATTGATCAACTCCCGCTTCCCGTCGCATTAACATTAAGTATGATTGTTGATCGATTTGGATATATTCAAATCGAAAATGATAATCATGATTCTGTAATAGGACAATACCTGCTGATTCACGTTCTTGACTTGGCACGTATTCCATCTTCGTTTGTGCACTAAAACAAATATGTTGTTGGCGTCGACCAATAAAAGCTGGGTTAGCTTCTTCCGTTAGTTTGATTGACTTAGCTTTGAGACGTAAATAACCTGGTCGTTCTGTTAATGACCAGAATTGACCCCGAGGGGTACGAATAAAATTCCAACAATCAGCTAAAGTCTCACTTTCAAAATGGTCACATGCTGGCATACTCGACCATTGGTGTTTTGGTAGTCTTGGAAAAGTCATAACCGGATCAATCACACCCCTACCCGGATTAACTACGGGCCAATCATCTTCCCAACTTACGGGCGCTAGAAAAGACTCCCGACCTAAATTTCTGTAAAAGCCACCATAAGGACGTGATGCTAAACAAACAAGCCACCAGTCACCGTTTTGTGTTTCTACGAAATCCGCATGACCGACGTTACTTATCGGGTAATCCCTGCCTAAATGACGGTGAGTTAAAATTGGATTTGTTTTAGCGGATTGATAAGGACCTGTTATCGATCGACTTCTAGCAATCGTCACAGCATGGGTGAATCCTGTACCGCCTTCTGCAATTAATAAATAATAATAGCCATTTCGTTTATAGAGATGTGGTGCTTCTTGGGCATGAGCATTTTTTAACGCCCCGTCCCACAATCCATAGCTCGTACCTATTAGCATATTTTTATTGGTATCAAGCTCTTGTAGCCAGATTTGATTATGCTTTGAATAATCTTGACCATCTGGTGGTACGCGATTACCTGTGTAATAAGCTTTACCATCATCGTCGAAAAACAATGATGGATCAATACCAGGAGCGCCTTTTAACCAAATCGGATCTGACCAATCACCAGCTGGATCAGTAGCGGTAACGTAAAAGTTTCGCCGTTCACCACATTGGCTTTCTACGAAAGTTGTAATCATATAAAAGATTCCATCATTATAACGAATCGTTGGGGCGTATATCCCTTTGGAGCATGGCGTGCAATCTAAGTTTAATTGACTAGGACGATCCAAAATATGACCTATCTGTTTCCAATGAACTAAATCCTTGCTATGAAAAATCGGAACACCAGGAAAATATTCAAACGTTGATGTAACAAGATAATAATCTTCGCCTACTCTGCAGATCGAAGGGTCTGGATAAAAACCCGGTAAAATCGGATTTTTAAACGTTTTCATTTTATCCATCCTTTCGTTCATTTAACTCGATATACATTTGACCGAGTTGCTCATATTGTTGGCCTTCAACTGTATAATTTGACACCGATTGGAATGAAACAACAGGAACTGATTCATGCTTGTTATTTGTTTGAAAATTCATTAAAGTAATATTCTCGCCACTAATAACCTCAAGAGCAGGTCCGTTTTTTGTATTTATCAGTAAATCTCTACATGTAAAGTCCTTAACATATTTCCCATAAATGCCCGAACCTGCAACAATCATCGGCTCCTTAATCATATCAGGTTCACCACCTTCTACATCATCAGCTAATGCCATATCAATAGTGATATTGGACAATGTGATGTTTTTTATCGGCATTTCTGGTAGACCATAAATAAATCCAGCCGCCGCCCTTACTCCTTTAGCTAGAATATCCGTTAGCTTAATATCCTCAATTTCAGGCGTTCGTTCAGTTATAGGTATCGGTTGATCAATAGTCATTAATGGATCTTCACTATTGACACCGTATCGATAAAAAGCATTTATCGCTATCGGGCACAAACAATTTTCCATGATAATGTTGTTAACCAAAACCTGCTTAATATAACTGCCTCTCGCACGATTTGTTTTCAATCGAATCCCCCGATCGGTACCAACAAAAATACAGTTACTAATCGTGACATTCTTTATTCCTCCCGAATTTTCACTGCCTAATACAACCCCACCATGACCATGAATCATGGTGCAGTTACTAATGGCAATGTGTTGTGAAGGTATCGCTATCTTCCGACCGTCTTCATTAATGCCAGACTTAACTGCAATACAATCATCGCCCACATCAAAGTGACAATTTGATATCCGCACATGTTGGCAGGAATCAATATCTAAACCATCACCATTTGGCGTATCTTTAGGATTATATATTGTTAGTCCATCGACGATGACTTGATCACAATACAACAGATGTGTATTCCAAAATGGTGAATTTTGTAATGTGATGCCTTCTAACTTTACATGTTTACAATGGTTCAACTGTAAAAGAGCTGGTCTTAAAAATTGAGAAGGCCATTCAACGATATTCGTTTGGTTCGGTTCTGTGAAATCTTGATTTAATTGATTTAATCGTTTTGTCACCTGATTCTGATAGGAGGCGCCCGTTTTGAGCAATTGATTAATTAACCACCAGTTCTTACCTTGGCCATCAATCACGCCTTCACCTTTGATTGTGATATACTCAAGATTTTCTCCATATAAAAGAGGTGAAAAGGCATAGCACTGATAGCCAGACCACCTTGTATATACGGGATGATAACGGTTAAAATTATCATCAAATAATAACTTAGCCCCAGCACTTAAATATAATGTTAGATAACTTTTCATCTTTATTGGACCGGTGCGATAAATGCCTGGAGGGAAGTATATCGTTCCTCCTCCACCTTTTTCACATTTATCAATTAACCATGCTATTGCGTCTGTATTATCTGTCTGATTATCACCAATAATATTAAAATCTGTTGCCATATAATCAAACATTCTATTCCCTCCTCAGCCATATTTCTCTGAACTAACCTTTCACCGAACCGAGTAAGGCCCCTTTAGCAAAGTATTTTTGCAAAAATGGATATACCAATAAAACGGGCACGGTAGCAACAACAATGGTGGCCATTTTAATCGTAACTTCTGGCGGTGGCACATCAGTATAAGCCGTACCATCATAGTTAAACCCACTTGCTAATACGACAATTTGACGAAGTAAAACTTGAACTGGCCATTTGGTCGAATCACTTAAATAAAGAATCGCATGCATATAAGTATTCCAATATGTTACCGCATAAAATAGTGATATTGTCGCAATTGATGGTAGTGAGACGGGAATTACAATACGGAACAAAATACCAAAATCACTGGCCCCATCTATTTTTGCTGACTCTTCTAGTCCCTGTGGTAAGTTCATAAAAAAGCTACGTAATATAATCATATTAAACGCATTGATTGTCACTGGAATTATAAGTGCCCACAAAGAATTTAGTAAACCGGTTTGTTGAACGACGAGGAATGTCGGGATCATCCCACCGTTAAATAACATCGTAAACACAATTAAAAAATTTAACGCTCGACGTCCAACAAGATCACGCCTAGACAACCCATAAGCAGTCAATATCGAGAAAAACATGCTCCAAATCGTCCCAACAAATGTGACAAATACTGATATACCTAATGCTCTAAAAATCGTATCTGTGGAAAAGATAAAACGATAAGCATCAAGCGTAAACTTTGTCGGAAATAATAAAAAACGGGTACTGGCTATTTCGGCACTCGTGGCAAATGAACTACCAACCACATGGATAAATGGTAAAATGGTTATTAAGCCAATTAATCCAAGTAAAGTATAATTTATGACATCGAAAACTTTACTCCCTACAGAGATTCGAGTTGCTTGATTTTTTTGTTTCATTTTCTTCACCTCAGCTTGATATAAATTAATAAATCCCTTCTTCATTGAATGCCTTAGCAAGGCGGTTCGCAATTACTACCATAATTAAACCGACCACCCCTTTAAAGAAGCCAACAGCTGCACTATAACTAAATTGTCCTTGTTGAAGTCCAGCCACATAGACATAAGTATCAAAAATTTCACCGACATTACGATTCGACGCATTTAATAAGAGATAAACATGTTCAAAGCCTAATTCAAGTACATTCCCAATTTTAAGAATAAGTAAAACGATAATTACACTTCGAATCGCTGGCAAGGTAATGTGCCAGATTTGCCGGAAACGATTAGCGCCATCAATCTTTGCCGCTTCATATAATTGTGGATCAACCGCTGTTATAGCTGCAAGGAAAACGATGGTACCCCAGCCTGCTTCGCGCCAAATGACTTGAATAATATAAATCGGCCTGAACCACTCAGCACTCATTAAAAAATTTATCTTGGTGAAGCCTAAGCTCTCTAGAACAGAGTTAATAATCCCACCATCAAGTGTCAACATCACAAAGCTAATCGATACGATAACCACCCAAGACATAAAATGCGGGATATAAATCAAGGTTTGGATTCCACGCTTGTATAAAGAATGACGTACTTCATTTAACATCAAGGAAATAATTATAGGGATAGGGAAATAAACAAAAATTTGTAAAGCAAACAAAATTAACGTATTCCTAAAAATCGTCCAAAATTCAGGACTTGTAAATAAACGCTCAAAATGGGTGAATCCTACCCAAGGGCTACCTGTTATTCCTAAATAAGGTTTGTAATCTTGAAAAGAAATGATTAAACCATACATAGGAAGGTACCTATACACAAGAAAATAAATAATGCCAGGCAAAATCATCAAGTAAATCATTTTATTTCGCTTGATTCGTCTCCATAATTCTGAGCGCCTTCTCTTTCGATCAACAGCACTAAGTTTTTTTTTGGCTTTTAACTTTGGTACTACAATACTACTCATAAGCAAAACCTCTCTTCTTTCTTTTGATAAAAGATATAGCTTTAAGATAAAGTTAAATGATCCCACCATAACAGTAAATAATCATTTTATAAGTTTGATGCCTCTAATTTCGGAATTTAGCGATTTTTCTCTTTAATATGTGCTAATGATTATCCTATCCCCCTACGGCTATATAGGGATAAAACGCCTGTCTTAATAGGAAGACAGGCATTTCAATCATTTCTTAATTGCTGTAATTTTCATTAAATTCATCAATGATTTGTTGACCACCTTGAGATTTCCAATTTTCTACTGCGGCGTCAAAACCTGCTTGATCAATTTGGCCTAAAATATACTGATAGGTGGCATCTGTAATAATTTGTTCCAGTCTTGCACCATCTCTGGTAAACGTCTCAGAATAAAGCGGTACTGTCGGATCTTCTATTAAATAATTTTCATTATCAATAAATAAATCTTCAGATTTTGCTTTTGGTTCATAATCGAAGTAACCTTCGTAGCGACCATTTGTTTCAGCTTCACCAACTTCTATTGCTTGATAAGGTCTAACTTCACGATCGAGCAATGCTGTATCATCAACCGGTAATGCTTGCCCATCAATGACTTCATAATGGACGTCTTCTATTCCCCAATACGCATAATTCATGACTTCAGGTGTCATCATTTGATCAAAGAAACCCAATATTTTTAATAACTCCTCTTCAGTTTCAACTGAGCTTTTTGGAAACATGACCAAATTACCATAGCCTGGAATAGACCAAATACCATACTCCCCTGTCGGTCCTTCCACATAATTATGAACATCTAGTTCAACATCAGGGTTTATCGTCACCGCGTCACTGTATATACTAACGACATCCCCCATCGATCCTATATAAATGCCAGCAGAGCCATTTTTAAAAAATTCTTGCTGGTCTACTTTGCTTGTTACAGGAAAGTCCTGATTTATATAACCGTTTTCATGTAATGCTTTAAAATATTCCATTGTCTCAAAATACTCATCAAACATAAATTCCGGCAAAAGTTCCCCTTCACGTTCTCCCCAATTATTAGGCGTGTTAAACCATGAAGCAATGGTCTTAAACGCACCATAAATCAAGTCATTACGATCGGTAATCCCAAAAGTGTTATCACTACCACTCTGATTCGGGTCATCTTCTGTGAATGCTCTTGCCATTTCAAAAAATTCTTCTGTGGTGGTTGGGGCTTCTAATCCCAAATAATCCGCCCAATCCTTGCGGTAAATTATCCCTTGTCTAGATAGTGGACGCCCCTGATAAAGCGTATACAACTTCCCATCAACTCGTGTATTATCCTGAACATTATCTTTTAATTTCTGTAAATTCTCAAATTGATCCAAATACGGGTCTAATTCCCAAAATTGTCCATCTTGGATGGCGTCACGAAATTGAATAAATGTGCTTTGATTTTTCAAAAAAACTGCTTCGGGTAGTGTATTCGTAGCAAATGCCGTATTCAAACGATCTTCATAATTATTGTCTGGTACCCATTGAATCTCTATTTCTGTATTCGTTAACTGCTCTATTTCTTCTAAGACCGTCTCTGCTGGCACTTCCGGTGTGTGAAGATTAGCCATGATCGTAAATGCAAATGGCTCTTGATCCCCTTCTCCAACATCCATACTCTGGTCTTCATCATTACCGCCTTCCACCTCATTCGAGGAAGCGCTTTCATTATTGCAAGCTAAAAGAATCATTGCCAACATCACGAACATTAACCCCATTACAAATTTACGACAACTTAACATCATTACAACCCTCCAAATCAAATTTAAAATCTATTGCATAGTAAATATTAGTGCAATAGCCTGATTTCGTATATAATCACTTTTACATATGTTGGTTTATTATGATAAATCATTCACATCATTAATTATTTATCAGTCAAACAATGATGATTCATTAGAATAATCATTATATAGGATAATCGCTTTCAAATGTTCTTAACTAATGATTATTAATATTTACCGAAGTTTTCTACCATAATCATACAGAAGTGTTATAATAATGTCGATAGATATCTTATAAAATAGTAGGTGAATATAATGGAAACCAAACGTTTATTAAGTATCATTAATCATGTTGCAGTGATCATTAGTCGTTATGCCTATATTAATTTATTATGGGTTGCTTTTGTTTTATTAGGCGGGGTTATATTTGGAATAATGCCTGCTACAATAAGTATGTTTACCGTTATTCGAAAGTGGTTGCACCAAAATAGTGATGACTCAATTTTTCAAACTTTTTATTACACGTATAAACAAGAATTTATTAAAAGTAATACTCTAATGGCGGTCCTTCTTGTTTTCGCTGTTCTCTTATATAGTAATATCGCCTATGCAGGTTTGATTAGAGAGACTAGCTTATATCCTTTTTTCTTAGCGATTACTTTTATTGCACTTTCCCTATATATCATTTTAATGCTTTATATTGCCCCTGTTTATGTTCACTATCAATTTACTTTTAAGCGTTACTTAGCGTATTCGATTCATATTGGCTTAGCTAACATACTTCATACAACAGCAATGGTTGTAAGTCTATTAGGATTTTATTATCTTTCAATGAAATTTCCTGGTATAATATTATTTTTTAGCTTTAGTGTAAGCGCTTCAATTGTTGATTTTTTTGCTCAATTTAGTTTTAACAACCTACAGACTCAGGAAACAACCGTTAAGTCAGCTTAACTATAACTTTTCTTAATTGATACTTAGTCAATAAAATTGAAGTGTAGGAGTAGATAACATGAAATGGTGCCGAATTAAACATTATTATAAAATGATGATCGTTATATTAATGATCAGCACTGTTCCTGTCATTATAACGGGAGCTCTCTCTTATTGGCAATCCTCTCAAGCGATTCAAAATTATTCAAATCAAGAGAAGATGCAAAATATTTATCAAATTCAAACAAACGTAGAACAAGTTTTAAAAAATATTGATCACTCAATCACTTACTTTGTCCGCACCTCACAATTGCAACAATATATTCATGAGTCAATATCAGCTGAAACTTTTTCTGATTATGATACGATAAAAAGAGATTTAAATCATCTCCAAACACTAGATACGGGTATTGAAGATATTGTGCTCGTCAGTCTTGAACAGGGTTGGCTTATTAACAATAATGGACTGATGCACATCGATCAATCAACAAAGGAATCCATTACCAATCATTATCTCTCATTAGCTGACAATTCGACATGGATACTAGAAGAGTATGAGACAATTAGCTTGCCCCATACTGTGCAACATCGAAGCTCACATTATATCAATCTAGCAAAGAAGTTACCTTTATTAGCATCTGAAAAAACCGGACTTATTACCGTATTTATTCCAAGTAGTGCGCTGACTGAAATCATGGAAAGACGCGTTGATGCTGAATCTTTTCTCATTTTAGATGAAGCCAACCAAATTATCTCGCATTCTAATTCAAATTATATAGGTGATAATTTTACCATGCCTGAACAAATTATCACATCTATTAGATCCCAGGCAAAAGAAGGACAATTTGATCATATTATTGATGATATACCATATAAGGTAACTTACCTTCATTCTGATTATAACAATTGGACTTATCTCTCTTTAGTGAAAGTAAGTGATTTAAACAAGCGTTCCAGTTCAATTGGTTGGATAACATTTATTATTTGCTCTATACTTCTCCTGTTGTCCTTGATCGCCTCAATTCTTAGCAGTAAAAAGCTTTACCGACCCATTCGTCGCATTCACGAGCTCGTTTCACAATCGAATGAGGAGCATCAACAGCAGTCGTTAGTGAATCAAAATGAATTTAGTTTAATTGAAACACATATTAATCAACTTCTTAATAAGAACAAGCATTTAGAAGTGAGGATGCAAAATCAAGTTAGTCAGCTTAAGCAGCTCTTTATCATTCGGCTTTTACAAGGGAAAGTTACTGCAAATGAAATTCCGATTAAATTAAAGGCATTTAATTATCCAAGAGTGTGGAAACAACTTACCCTTTTATCTTTACAGATCGATACATTAAAAAATCATTCTTTTGATAAAAGTAACAGTGACTTACTTTTGTTTGCAATTAATAATATTATTGAAGATCTCATTGATAGTCAAAAGCGTTTGACACCTGTTGTGATTAATCATACCCAATCGACGATTCTGATTAACAATAATGATGATTACCAGCAATATATGCGCTTCATTAATGACAAGGCTAACTATATTCAAAAAGAAGTGAAGCGAATCTTTGGTTTATCAATTAGCATTGGAATTAGTCAACCATTTAAAGATTTAATTGAGGCTAAAGAAGCTTATCATGAAAGCATTGAGGCACTAAAATATCGAATTAAAGTAGGAGCTGAATCGGTGATTTTTTTCGATAATTTAAATAGAAGTGGTCAACTTTTCATTGATTATCCGAAAAATATTAAATATAAACTATTTGATGCCATTAAGTTGGCCAACCGAACCAAAGCCGATCATGAATTAGAAAAACTATTTACGTATATTAATAGAGAAGATCATCATCATAATTACTATCAAATCATCTTAACCCGTTTCCTTTATGATCTCATCGAATTAAAACAAGTCTTAGGTGTTGAATTAGAACAAGAAGATAATCAAGCATTCTTAACTGAGTTCTTTGAACTCAAAACGTTGGCAGATATAAAGGATTGGTTTACTCAAACATTCATTTATCCTTTAATTGAAAAAATCGAAGCTAGGACAAAATCAGAAGATAAAACATTGTCTGAAAAAATTATTCAAATCATCCAAGATGAGTTTGATCAAGATATTTCCTTAGATATAATTGCATCAAAATTACATTATAATCCAAATTACTTAAGTAACATCTTTCAAAAAGAAACCCAGCGGTCGTTTAGTGAATATTTATTACTTTATCGTATTGCAAAAGCTAAAGAGTGGTTAGCTGAAACTAACTTATCAGTTAAAGAAATTGCTGCTAAACTAAAATATAATAACTCACAAAATTTCATAAGGTCCTTTCGGCGAATTGAAGGCCTTACACCTGGAAAATATCGAAATGAACTTCGATAAACTACCTTTTTCCTCTACGAGTTAGCGTCTAGCATAATAAAACGAATGATCCATTCAATATAGGTTGTATACTATTTGACGTTGGTGAAGGGAATTCTCCATTTCATGCGTTTTGAAATGGGGTAGACTTTCGCTAAGGTCTTTTCTATTTCTCTGAAAATAGAAATGGGTTCGGTCATCCAGTAATTCGCTTTCCGCAGGCACGGCTTCAGCTAACTCATGTGCGCACCAAACGCGCACATGAGTGGATCTTCGGACGCGTGCTATTCCCGCTGGAGTCGTCGTCTTTCACTTCCGTTTTATTAGCGATCTAATCTTACTAAACACCTTACAATAATCCGTTTTAATCTCTTTTTTTTGGTATAATAGAAAGAGAAGTAATAAGAAAAGAGCGGTGAAAATGATGTTAAAACAACAAACATCCCTTTCGTTAAGTCCTTATACGCAACTTTATGATGCGCTTATTCCAAAAGACAACTTTCTTCGTCAAATGCACGATCTTGTTGACTCCATCCAGTGATATCAAACGGGACACGAACAGAAGAAACAACATTTCAGTTTAATAAAGATGCGGGGATGTCTGTCTGTCCAGCTGGGCATCTAGCAACCAGAAAGGGAATGAAACATCGGCATTCAACCACTCAAAACCCACAACTAAAATATTTTTTCGATGTGAAGCAATGTAAAGTGTGTCCGTTGCGTGAAGGTTGTTATCGAGAAGGGGCCAAAACAAAATCCTATTCAATAACAATAAAATCAACAGAACATGTGGAACAAGAGGCATTCCAAGAGACAAAAGAATTTAAAGAGTTAGCTGCATCAAGATATAAAATAGAAGCAAAAAATGCAGAGTTGAAAAATAGACACGGGTATGAAAAAGCGATTACCTTAGGTCTGTTTGGCATGAAAATGCAAGGAGCTGCCACCATCTTCGTCGTTAATATGAAACGAATGATCAAGCTAATCAATGAAAAAGAGATAAAATAGAGTCTCTATACTCTGAAAAACAAGCGTAATTTCTCACTTTTATAATGAGGATTACGCTCATTTTTTTTATTTTATTATTACGGGAGAAAAATATCACTTTTTCAGTAGTCTCCGTGCTATTCCTGCCGGAGTCTCATCACTTCCTGACCGAACCCGTATGAATTTACGTGTAGATAGACATTCAAATTAAGTTAAGATCTATTGAATCGAAATCAGTCCAAAATGCACCTAACCAAACAAACATTCAAGCAGCATAATCCGACTTGAATATTTGTGAAATTCATCTATAAAATTGCCAGCAAAAATTCTCACCAACGTCATTTGACAAAGAACCTCAATATATAAAGGGATCATTCGTTTTGATTGTACTGTCTCAGTCTAATTTCTAATAATACAAGATATTTACTTAAGTTCCTTTTGGCTGGGCAACTTAAGCAGATCATCAATTTTCACAGGCAAACCGGTTTTTAATGAGTGATTACCTGCAATACCAGTCATAATTGACTGAATGCCATCGATATGTGTAGCTGCTCGTTTAAATGGATCTATTTTCTCTTCTCCAAATAAATCTTCCAACAATATTTGATCTCCACCGCCATGTCCTCCACTTGCCATTTTAATAGGCACATCATAGGGCTTATCAAACATAGGGAGCACACGCAAGGCAATACGTTCAGCTTGACCTTCTTCTCGTTTTTTTCCACTAGAGTTAATATAAGACCGTTCCTTAACCATTAACTCAATTCTTCCTTTGCTACCGTTTAGTGCAACACTAAATCCTTCCCATGGTAAATAAGCATTAAGTGAATATGTTAGAACAGCTTTGTTTTGATAAGTAACGAGTACTGCAAGAGTATCCTCAATATCAATGCCATCTCCAAACACACTTTGATCTCTTTGGTAGCCATCTTCTTCTTCTGCATCCAAATACATCGCCTTTAAATGTTGATTCGTTGATATATCAAGTGCAAAAGGGTCTGACTCAGCATGCTTATTTTGGTATGCACGTTGATAAAAATGCCGTTCCCCTCGTTCTTCAGCATTTTCTTTACCATAAAAGCGCAATCCTCCAGCTGCATAAACGGTTTCAGGGCGTGTACCTAACCAAAAATTAACTAAGTCAAAATGATGGGTTGATTTATGAACTAACAATCCACCACTATTTGCTTTATTTCGATGCCAACGCCGAAAATAATCAGCACCATGCTGAGTATCTAGTGCCCACTCAAAATGTACAGAAAAGACTTGGCCAATGGTATCATTTTGAATGAGTTCCCGAAGTTTTGTATGATGGGGAGCATAGCGATAATTAAAGGCAACCCTGATCTCCCCATTTGTTCGTTCCACTGCGTCTGCTATTGCCTTTGCCTTGTCGTGATCGATTGTAATTGGCTTTTCTGTAATCACATCGCAACCAAGTTCAAGTGCTTTTATAATATATGTATGATGTGTACGATCAATCGACGTTACAATCACAATATCTGGTTTGTTATCGTTAATCATTTTCTCGAATTGATTAGCTGAATATATTGCTATTGCTTTATGCTGATATTTTTCCTGGAGTAGCCGATTAGCATAATGCTGTCTGGTAAGGTTGCTATCACAAAAAGCTACCAATTCACATGTTTTCTGAAAATCTTGAGCGATTGCACCATAAAAGAATTCTGCTCTTCCACCTGTACCGACTAATGCATATTTTTTTCGCACTTTATTCTCTCCTTATTTATTCATTTGATTTACTAACCATTCTATCGCTTGCGTTCCATTAATTTCATGCCCACCTTGAAATAAGTGGTAAGAAAAATTTTCTTGAGCTCCAATCGATTGATAATGATTTTCAATATTATTTATTACTCGTCTAGCTGAAGCAATTGGAAAGAGGTGATCTTGATTTCCAGATTCGATAAATAATGACCGTGGGGCAATTTGCTTTAATAAATCTGGCATTTCCCCCAAAGTCAGCATGTCAGGAATATAATTATCTAAGCAGTGTCTCCTCGCCATAATACTGTCTTTAAAATAAGCAGGATAACCACTTAAAAGCGTCGTTTGAATATTCGTATTCAATATAGCTAGACACATTGAAATAAGTGCACCTCCTGAAAAACCAACCACACCTAATTTATCGGGTTTTTGATCAGGCATAGTCTGCATAAATTCAATTAGTTGTTGACATTCACTTACTCTGAGTCCCGTTAATGTGTAACCTAACAAAAGAAGTTGAGCTGCTAGCTGATAACATGTATTTTCAGTGGGGGGAGTCTGTCCATCCCTTATTAATCGGCGTTTTCCCATACCGACCAACTCTGGCACATAAACATGAAATCCTTTCTTAACTAACGTAATGGCAATATTTTTATAAATACTGATCTTTTTTAGCTTAGTATTATCCACTGTTAAGCCAACTAACTCTCGATGACCATAACCATGTCCAGGAATGATCAAGATCGCATATTGATTTAACGTATTTGTTATTTGCGGCACAAGCTGATAGGTCGCCATATGCAATCCATTAATCGTTGGAATCGACCATAAACGCCGAAGATAAGCTGACTCATTAATTTCGTCTACTATTCTCGCATCCCTATATCGATGTGGCGAATCTGAAGCAGTGAAAATACCCAACTGTTGTGCTAGCTTTTCTTTGCTTGCGCAGGCTGTAGCGGACTTCAATTTGCTTTGATATAACTGATCAATAAACGTCTCAATTTCAGTCATGTGAAAGCTCCTTCATCATAAAAGTAAGATAAAACCTTTCAATGGAGGAGCCATATCCTCCATTGAAGGCGATTCATAAGTTATCAATTTTTTTCATCTTTTTTTTTAATTAAAATAGTCTGTCACAGTGTGACACCTGTTTTAAAAATAGCTAATTCACGATAATCATTTTGTTCATTTTTAGCTTTAGCGCCATTGGCAATAGCAACGATATAATCAATAAATTGATCTCGTACTTCTTCTTTTTGATAACTTAAGAGCTTACCCGCATCAAAATCAATCCAGTGTGGTTTTTTTTGATAAATCTGACTGTTTGAAGAGATTTTTATCGTTGGGACAAAAGTTCCAAAAGGCGTTCCCCTTCCTGTCGTGAATAATACAATGTGACAGCCTGAAGCAGCCAAAGCAGATGAAGCGACAAGGTCATTGCCCGGAGCACTCAGTAAATTCAAGCCTGTTGTTTTTAAACGTTCACCATACGTTAACACATCTCTTACGGTGGACGTTCCAGCTTTCTGTGTACAGCCTAATGATTTATCTTCTAATGTTGTAATCCCTCCATCTTTGTTACCTGGAGATGGGTTCTCATAAACAGGTTGATCATTTTTTATAAAATATGCTTTAAAATCATTGATCATTGCAACCGTTTTGTTAAATACATGCGCATTTTCAGCACGCTCCATAAGAATCATTTCAGCGCCAAACATTTCAGGTACCTCTGTTAAAACCGTTGTTCCACCTTGTGCAACCAAATAATCAGAGAACTCGCCTACTAATGGGTTAGCTGTTATACCCGAAAGACCGTCAGATCCTCCACATTTTAAGCCTATTTTTAATTTCGATAGAGAAATAGGTTCGCGATGATCCTGACTTGCTGCCTCATGAATCTGCTTTAGTTTACGTACGCCTGCTGCAATTTCATCACCGACAAATTGGGTCACAAGAAATTGAACACGCTCTTGATCATATTCCCCTAACCCTTGTCTGAAATCTTCAACAATATTATTCTCACACCCTAAACCCAATACCAATACACCACCTGCATTCGGATGATGCACCACATCTGAAAGAATTTGGCGTGTATTCTCATGGTCGTCACCTAATTGTGAACAACCATACTGATGACTTAAGACAAGTGCTTGATCGAACGGTGCTATATCTTCTACTTCTTTAATAAATTGTTTTAACATATGTTCAGCTACACCATTGACACAACCAACAGTAGGAACAATCCATAATTCATTTCGAATCCCTACATCTCCATTCTTTCTTTGATAACCATTAAAGAAGCGCTCTTCCTGTTCAAACCGTTTGCTATTTGTAAGTTTAGGCTGATAATGATAGTTTTCTATTCCAGACAAGTTGGTACGCATATTATCCGTATGCACGCGCGAACCTTGTTTAATTGTTGTGATTGCATGACCAATTGGATAGCCATACTTGATCACATCCTCATTTTTTTCAATGGCTTTAATGGCGATTTTATGCCCTTGCGGTATTGTTTCTTGTAAAGTCAATGTTTCCCCATTAACCTGCAACGTCTCTTCTGCTTTTAACGCCGTTAAAGCAACGACCACATTATCATGTTCCTGAAGTTGGATGAATTTAGGCATTAGTATCAGCTCCTATAACTGATAATAATGCTGCTTCTAAACCATTTTGATCAATATCAATCAGCATCTCTGCCATCATCTCCGTCAAACCATTCATTTGTGTTAAATCTTCGCCCCACCATTTCTCTTGTTGTAAAACTTGACTAACTAACACACTTGCAGCTTCTTCACTTCCATCAAAGTTATTCCATAATTCCCTAAAACACGCCAATATCGCTTGATCATCTTTTATACTAATCTTCTCTTCCGCTCTTTTGCCACGGTAAAAATAAATTAAAGATGTAAAAGCAAAGACTAACTTCTTTGGTAAACGATGTTTTTGTTTAATATACTGTTTAAGCACCGGTAAATTTCTTGTAGCAAACTTTGCGATTCCATTTAACGAAATGCTCATTAATTGATGATTAATATAAGGGTTTTTAAAACGTTCAAGTACCGATTCTGTATACGCTTCCAATTCTGAGCGTTCTATTGGTAATGTTGGGGTGACCTCTTGGCTGATTAACAACTTCAAATACCGCTCTACTCGCCGATCACAAATCGCTTGTTCAACTGTTTCTAAACCAAGTAAATAAGCAACTGGAGTCATAGCCGTGTGTGTTCCATTTAATATATGAACTTTTCTCGTTCGATAAGGATTTAAATCACTAACAAATAACGTATTTAAACCGATCTGATCAACTGGTAATCGCTCTTGTAAATGGCGATCAGCTTCGATCACCCATAAATGGTAATGTTCAGCCACTGTCAAGAGTTGATCCCGATAACCTAATTCTTTTTCTATTATGTTTGCTTGATCACCTGGATAGCCTGGCACAATCCGATCAACAAGACTACAATAAAACTGATTTGCTGTTTCAATCCACTCTTTAAAGGCTTCTTCTAATTGCCATAACTGAATATACTGAAGAACACAAGCCTTTAGTTTGTCAGCATTTCGATCAATCAGTTCGCACGGAATAATGTACATCCCTTTCGTGTCATCACCATTAAAATGTAAATAACGTTGATACAAGAATGCGGTTAATTTCCCTGGAAAAGTCTTCGCTAAACGATCACTTAACTGATCTTGTGGGTCAAATGCTATACCAGCTTCTGTTGTGTTTGAGAAAATGAATTTCAAATCAGGTTGTTTGGCTAATGCTAAATATTGCGCTTTATCCACGTATGGATTAATAGAACGGCTAATCGAGTCAATCACTTGCTTTTCTCTTACAGGTTCTCCATTTTTCACACCTTCTAAAATGAGCGTATACAAATTATCCTGTTGATTCAATCTGTCAGTCAAGCCATGCTCAATTGGCTGAACAATGACAACACTACCATTAAAAAATCCAGCTTTATTCAACTTGTCAATCTGCCAGTCAACAAAAGCACGCATAAAATTCCCCTCACCAAACTGTAAAACACGTTCAGGATAGTTTTGTTTTTGAACAAGTTTTTCAGATAATTGTTTCATCTTTCTCCCCTCCAATTACAATATTTAGTAATAACAACGTTGTTATTTTATCATATATCAATAATTTCAGCTATAACTATCACCATATATATGTAAAGATGATTGTTAACATGCTAATGATTAATGGCTATACAGCTATATATATTTCCATTTATACCAATAAATTAGTTTGCATTTCTTTTAGCACATCACATATAATAAGAACAAACGTTCTGTTAGAGGTGAAAGTATGACCAAGCATAAGATCATTAACAACTTTATTATTTTACCTTTTGTTTTAACGCTTTTCAAAAAAGATCGCCATGCTTTTAATCAATTGAAATTCAATTATTTATATGAGCAATTTTTCGACCAGCTTATTGAACAGGTTCAAAAAGATATTATTGCTAATAAGCAACTTATGTACAGTAAATATAAAATTAATGTCCAACTCGTTGAACGAACAACAAAGACATGGCGTTATAAAATTTGCGAAAACAGTCATGGACGTATCATTGAGTTTACACCCAATGAGTTAAAAGAGATGACCATCACATCTATGAATGATTATTTATTGAAGAAAAAAGGGGGGTTAACATCCTAGTCATAGAAAGTTACCAACCTTAAGGTAAGAAATCGATGATATAAACAGATGTTTTTCCTGATCTTGCTTCACAAAAGAGTGGATAAAGATAAGATCACTTAAAACACTAGTCATTCTAAGGGGTTGATAAATGTTTCATTCAATTATTTCATAAAATACATTTTCTGGAATTATATCGTCGATACATTATTTTTGGTGGCTCCCAGACTGATATATTCCCAGAACAGGGATTCTTTCCGCAGTTATAAGCTTAAATCTGCTAATTATAATGATTAATGAAATCAGAATTTTTCTCTTCAAAATCAGTGATCACTGAATCTGTATCAGCTGTCTGTTTTTTTGAGTCTGCATATAGAACATTAAATTTTTTCGAACCTGATAGGTTCATTTTTTTAGCTAAAGTAGCATTATTGATATAGACTATAAAGGTTGCGTCTTATCAGAAACAAATCTACCTTCATTTTTATTTACTTTTGATACGATATACGCATCTGTCCCTCCATTGATCTCAATGTCTATGGCACTGCCTCTTGCTATATTAAACGTTTCTGCGATTCTTTTAGAAATGACGATCTCGTCTCAGAAGCAATTGACTGGAAATTTAGACATTTCATCTGTTTATGTTAGAAATTAGAAAATCTGCAAGGTGGAAAAGTGTTTAAGTATCAATCTTTTTATCAGTAATGATGAAAAAAAACTCTCACTAGTCACTGACTGTTACATATCCGATGATTGCTTAATTATCCAAATTTTTTGATGAAAGTACAGAGTGGTTAGTATTATCATTACGGTAAAAACACAGCCTGAAAATTTTTCCATTAATTCATATTATCGAAAATTTCTAAAAATAATCGTTAACTTAATCACCTTATATATGTTAAAATATTCACGCATGAATACGCTTACATTTCGTGGTGTATTCTAACAAAAAAGGAGAGGATGAGAATTATGTGGAAAAAGGATTGGAAGGTAATCTTATTTGTTTTAATTTTCTTTAGTCTGGGCGGCGCTTCAGTATCTGCAGCATTTTGGGAGATGGATGAACACCCTATGATTCATGATCCTTCGATGATTAGAGAAGGAGACACGTGGTGGGTTTTTGGAACAGGTGAAGTAAATCGGAATGGAATCCGGGTAATTTACTCTCACGATGAGGGACGAAATTGGAATGAAGCACCAGTTGTATTTCCTCAACCATTAAGTTGGTGGCGTCAGTATGTACCTAATCATACGAGTAATCAATGGGCGCCTGATATCCATTATTACAATGGTCGCTATTGGTTATATTATTCCGTCTCTTCTTTTGGCTCAAATCAATCAATTATCGGACTATTGTCAACAGAGAGTATTGCATCTGGAAATTGGAGGGATGATGGACTTGTCGTTCGATCAACAACACAGAACAATTACAATGCGATTGATGGGGAGTTAGTTATTGATGCTCAGGGTGAACCATGGCTAGCCTATGGTTCACATTGGAGTGGTATAAAACTGACCAGATTGAATGCTCAAACAATGAAACCAACTGGACAGACTTATAGCATTGCTGCTAGACCGAATCATCCACATGGGGCGATAGAAGCACCAAGTATTACGTACAGAGATGGATACTATTACTTATTTGCTTCATTTGATTCGTGTTGTGATGGTCTCAACAGTACGTATAATGTTGTTGTGGGGCGATCAAGAAACATAACAGGACCTTATTTTGATAAAGTAGGAAACAATATGCTTTATGGAGGCGGAACGGTTTTTGATAGTGGTAATGATAAATGGGTCGGACCAGGTCATCAATTTATCTATAACAATAATCTTTATGTCCGTCACGCTTATGATGCTGATCGAAATGGTCTGCCAAGTCTGTTAATAAATGATTTATATTGGGATAATCAAGGATGGCCGACTTATTAAAAAAATTGATAGGCTAATTAGAGACCATAATTTTCTTTTTTGTTATTAATTATGAATGAATTTCATAATTCTTATCCCTTGTGCCTCAATGAGTTTAAGACATAAAAAAGGAAGCACCTCCCTAAGTCTTGTATAATGGTTAGTAACCACCCAAACCAAAAGACTGGAGGGACTTCCTATGTCCATTATACAACAAACGAGCTTATTTGGCATCCAAGATTAATAGGTGGATTGGGAATACTAGGTTTCTTTTGGACAATTCAGGATAGTAGATTAAAAGCAAGAAAAAATATTGCATAGAATTTTTAAAGATTGAAACAAAGCAATATATGTCATCCCTCTACTAACTTGTTTTTGAAGGATTTATTCATGAAACTTAAAATACCGAAAGTAGTCTTAAACTCAGTTATATCAAGATCCTTATTTGTGCTTATACCAAATTCGCACCAAAAAAATTTAACTTGTACAAGAGCGTATCTCGACATAACAGATACTTTATAGCATCACTTAACGATTGTAAACGTTAACTGTTCAATAATCTTGTTAGCTAATTTTACAGAGTTAGGATCTCTTTTTGGTTTTGCCATCGAAAACACTCCCTTAGCTTTATATTTATGATTCTACCAAATAAAAAACTGTGTGAGTAAAAAACGTACGCATTTGTACCGCCCTCCGAAAGTTAGAGTGAAAAATCTAACTTTCGGGGGTAACCACTAAGGTATTTATAGTTTTTTGTACGAAGATTAAATTGAAGAAAAGAGCGACTATATTAAGCGGAGGAAACAATGGGCGAGACGCCTTGAAGACAGCGTCAGTCGAATATCCACTTGAGTAGCGTTTTTTGCTACTCAAGTTAGCTGAGGCGATGCCTCAGGAAAAAGAGTCCATTGATTGACGGAGTGAGTCAACACACTTCTCTTTAGCTATGTTTATATATTAACATGCGTGTTTAGCGTTAGCGCAAGCCATTATGAAATCCACTCATTATAATATAACAAATAACAATCGAAATAAGTTAGATAATATGATATCCTAAACCCAGTCAGAGCAGTGATATCGCTCTACTTTAAAGTTGCTATTAAGCTTGACTAACTAATTTTTTAAAGACACCTGTTGATTGATCAGAAAGCTGTTGATATTTTCCTTGTTCAACCACTGATCCCTCGTCTAATACAATAACTTGGTCAGCATTTCGAATCGTTGATAAGCGATGAGCAATGATAATAACGGTCATTTTACCTTTTAACTGTTCAATTGCTTGTTGAATCTTAAATTCATTTTCTGTATCAAGAGCACTAGTTGCCTCGTCTAAAATCAAAACAGCTGGCTTACGTAAAATCGCGCGAGCCAATACAAGTCTTTGCCGTTCACCACCAGATAATTTAACCCCTCTATCTCCGATTACGGTATCTAAGCCATCCGCTAATCCTCGGATGAATTCCGCCGCTGACGCAAATTCTAGCGCTTCCCATAAATCTTGAGCTTTAGCGTTTGGAGCAACGAGCAAAAGATTTTTTCTGACTGTTGTATTAAATAAAAATGGTTCTTGTGCTACATAACTTAGCGAAGTTCGTAATGAACGTAATAGTTCACCTTTAAGAAGATGACCGTCGATTAATGTTTGACCGCTCTCTGGTTGATTTAGCCCCATTAAAACATCTACTAATGTACTTTTCCCAGCACCTGATTTTCCAACTAAAGCGGTTATTTTATTAGCCGGAATAAAAATATTAATATCTTTTAGGGCGTGTTTCCCACATCCCTTAGCATAACGAAATGAGAGATGATCACAGTGAATACCATAATCAATTGACAGCTCCGTAGACTGTTGAAAAGGTTCATCTATAAACTCAGCTGCTTCCTCTGTTTCTTTTTGTAACAATCGAACTGCTTTCAACGAGGGGATGGTAAGTGCTACCTGTTCTAACGAGCTTTGAATCCCTGCAACACGAGGCCATAGTCTAGAAAAGATTACAATAATTAATGTTAATGATGCAGCTTGTGCAGAAAATAAATGAATAGATATAAAAACAAATGCAGCTATAAAAATAGTTGAAGCATTTTTGTAATTGGCTTGTGTTGTCGCTTTTAAGGCCATGAAATTGACTTGTTGATCTTGTATCTCTTTCGTAATCCAACGGTACCACTCCATTCTTGGTCCTTCTAATGAATTACTTTTAATATCTTTGATTCCATTGATATGATCGGTAATACCTGAAAGATAATGTTTTGATAATTCATAATTGCGCTCACCTAATGCAATCGAACGTTTTAAAAATTTTCGATTGAGGAATAATAGTAATAATCCGCACACCAAAACAAACGTTGTAATTGAAGGTGAAAGCCATAAAGCCATCCCTATTTGAATCACCGTAAATACAACGGATGCAATTAGGTTTAAAAATCCTTGTGCGCCTGCATTAGTACGACCGATTTCTACTGTTAAAATATTAATGAGATCTGTTTTTCTATTTTTCAGAAAGAAATTCCAATCAGCTTTTAAAATTGAATTATATGTTTCAAGTTGTAAATATCTTAAAAATCCTTGTTGAATAATCGAATTTTTGACGGTAAGATAACGTTTTAGTAGATTTTGTCCTACTGAAATAAGAAGATATATGGTTAATATAATTAATAAACTCACCACATTTGGAAATTCATTCAAAAAACTTATCACACGCGCAAAGGGTAATTCTGTTGTATTTAAATTGACAATGCCTGTTATGCTTATCATGGGAATTAACAACAAAATACCTACACCATCCAGCAAACCAATTCCCATTGACGCAAATGTATTTATATAAAACGCTTTACCACTATATAAATGGATTTGCTTAATAAAATAAAAAATATTTTTCATCTGTTACCTCTCCTTAGCATCCACGGTTCAATCATAAATTTGAATTAATTCAGCTTCTGCTAATTGTCTTATAAAAGCTATAACTTGTTGATAACAGACTTCTTGATCAACATCATATTGTTCTAGCAAATTCAATACTAATTGTTGGATAGAAATCGGTTCTATTATCATATCCCATATTTCTCCTCCTAGTTCACCTAAGTTAAAGTACTTTCCTTTAGTCACACTTAACATGACTTTTTCACCATCCATATCACTCACTATATTCCCTTCTAATTGCTTAATCATTTGATTTTTATCAACACCCTCAATTCTCTTCATATGAATACATCTCTCCTCTAATTATTGTTAAAATTCCGTCTACTAATTGATCAGCTGTAAATCGAGTGACAGGCCGTTGAATTTGAAACATTCCTATCTTATTAACAAGCTTTGCTGACGTTCGAAAATGCCAATCTGTTAACTCTGACTGTGGAATAAAGAAATTGCGATATGTATGTTTAAACAACAGATCGAATTGCTGCAGTTTTTCAATAGCATTAATTTTAATAGAACCATCGTTCGTTTTCGTTAATTCAAGTATCCCTGCCAATTCTTTTGCTTGATTTGCAAACTGATCAATAACAGGAATTGAAAACTTAGTTCCACGATTGTAGATGGGGGTAAAGTCACTAGAATCCCTTCCGTATTTTTCCAACGTTTCTAGCCACAATTTTTGGTAAGGATAGGCTGGAATAACGATTGGATTATTATCATTAGTGAATGTCACAGGAATAACATCATCACTAAGAAGCTGATAGCCGTTCCTTAAAAAAGCTGAAGCTAATGTTGATTTACCAGCTCCCGAATCGCCAACAATGGCATAAGCCTTACCATCAATAACAATTGCACTCCCATGTAACGGTAATATTTTTCTTTGCAATAAAATAGCGCCCATACATGTTCCAAGAATGTATAACCTTAACTCATCTTCATTTGTATCAGCCAATGGGTCAATATGAATTTCATCACCATTGACTATGAAAAATGTTGCAACATTAGGGATGCGGAACATAATCGTATCTTTCTTTACGTAAATGGTCTTATTCTTTTTAGCTCCTATCAATTGAGACCATGTATCTGCCAAATTCGTTCGTGTTATTACCACATCAATCTTCTGATGTGACGCTTTAACTGGAGCTATTTCTGGCAATCTTAAATAACTGTCTATTATTAATCCAAACCCCTTATATACATGTTGTTGCTCTAGGTTGTTCACATTTAATCATCACCTTTTATTTTTTAAAAAATAGGACTCTATCAAAAAAGATAGAGTCCACATTCATTAGTATTAAGTATCGATATCCACAGAAATTCCCTTTATATATTATTAACTTTCACCAATTAAGGGATTACCATCATCATCTGTTGGAATTGGAGAGCCATCAGTGAAATTCCCATCAAAATTAACGTAATTCGTACCCGCTAATGTCATACTTATATCTAATACTTCTAACGTTGGTTGTGTCCACGCTTTTCTCATTTGGTTCACCTCCTTTCAATCACAGATTCGCAACCTTTGTGTCTTTGCCTTTGTCTAACTAACCAAAGAACATAGGTTCATTAACATCTAATACTCCTAACGTTGGTTGTTTCCACGGTTTTCACATTTGATTCACCTCCTTTCAATTAAATTTTTTCAGAAAACGATTGACGATTAGACATCGCATTAAAAGACTATATTCAAACCTAGCATATTCTTGACTAGGTCCCTTTTCAGCGTGTTTTACGAAAGAAGCTATCGTGTCACCATCGATATATTCTAGCAAACGTGTCTCCTTACATAGTTGTTTTGCTTCATTTACAAAAGCCGGCCATACAGGAATCATTCTTTGAATCCAATCCGCCGCTTGAATACCCCTAGTCGACTGATTTAAGCGAATGCTATCAGGTAAGTACTGTTTCGTTGCTTTTCGAACAAGCGCCCGATCTAATCCATCTTGGACATATTGATCCTCAGGTAAGGATAGGCAAAAGCGAACGACTCTGAGATCATTAGTCGGATCGCGCTTCCACAATCTGTAACGCAACGATAATTTACAATCCAATGTATTCCCAGCATTCCATGGCAAAATATCTTCAAATAAAATTTTCCGTTGTTTATATGCATTTTGGGTCGCAAACCAACCTGATCTATTAAAACGATAATCTTTTAATTTACTAAAGATTTTGGTATCAGTGGCAAAGTTCGGATTTATAATAGATTGCGTTGCTGATGAAGACTTTTTAAATAATTGATTTAGGCTTGGAAACCCACTTTTTAGAATGAATGGCATTAATCGAGAACGCGAGCTACGCGTTCTCTCACAGTACTGATTAAATTCTCGTTGAAAATGAATCCACCTAAACTTTTTAATAAGCATGGCAAAATAAGGTGTTGATGATCCCCACGAAATAGTGAAATTCCCTCTATCTCCGTTTAATAAAACACCCAAGTCCAGATTATGTGCTTGTTCAAACATACCACTAAGCCAAAATGAATTTTCCAGAAATTTATATGGCATTTCCATAACATCAAGATAATGATCAATCTCAGAATAAGAGTTTCTCCCCATAAAATTATAATAACAATCCTGCATTCCACCTACATAATTGACGGTTTTTTTCACAAGATCTCTTTCATCAGGTATCAAATGACTTGGTGTATAATCAACAAAATCACTTGTTGGAACATAAGTGAACGTATGTAAACTTTTGCTGTCTTCTCTTAATTCTCTAGCCGCAAAACTTGCAACAGAACCAGAATCCAAACCACCACTCAACTGCGATCCAACCCCTCGAAATGTACGCAATTTTGCATTTACTGCCTTATGAAAAACATCTTGAAATGCTTCAATATATTCTTGATTTGATCTTAACTTCAAGCGTTCTTTCGGATGAAAAGAACCGTATTTCTCTAGCTTGATCTTGCTTTTATCCAATGTAAATAAATGAAAAGGTGGTATTTGTTCTATCTTCAAATACGGTGTCATACGAGCGTCTAATGTATCAATCATTCCTGATATTGCTAAATACTCTGCCAGCCATTGCTCATTTAACTCAGGTTTAATTCCTGTTAAAGTTAACAAAGGCTCAATCGTTGTACTAAAGGCAAACAGCGTATGACTATGATAATAATAAAGTGTGCGATAACCAGAGGGATCTCTTGCACCAAATAGCTTTTGCTTGCGCTCATCCCAAATTACAAAAGCATAGTCTCCAATCAAATAATTTAAGGCGGCCTCACCCCACTTGCAATAAGCGTGCATGATTAATTGGCTATCCGACATTTCTTTTTGATTACGCTTCTCAATAGCCAAGTACTCAAACAGTTCATCACGATTATCTATAATCGCATCAGCTGTTATGGTTAAGCCGCGCTCAGCATCATAAAAAGGTAGTATTTCACTAATCGATTCTTCCGTAATATGTTGAGCATGACACCCCATAAATATATGATCTTTATGCCAGATATTCGTTTTATCTGCCGGATATTCGCTCAAAGCATCCATCATTTGCGTCCTTTCTTCACATGAAACTTTCTTTTTATTCAAATGATAAATACCAACGATAGCACTCAATAAATCTCACCTCGCTTCATTATAATTACATCAATCCAATATGAGACCGTTGCTTTCAGTCTGATTGCCTTTCTCTATTCTTTAATTTTTTTATTGCTTAATCCTTTTTCAAAGCTGAATGATGAATCACATTCACTTAAATAAATTTAGCGAATGAACGCACAGGAGTAAATTTAGTCATATTCGCTCGACCTGTCACATAAAACCGGCCACTTCTTAACCAAGCATGTGCAATCATTTTCCCGTCTTTATCTCGAGCTGTTCCTAAATACAAAGTGCTTTCTATCTTTCTTTTTTCTAACATTTTCATGGCTGCAATAGCTTGTACAAGACAGGTACTTTGCCAAAAAGTGTACTTACTCATAATATCTATCGTCCGCGAAATTTCTTTAATTATAAATTGATCACTACTGATTGTAAGTGGCGTTTCTTTTGATTGTTCACCTAAATGTGGTGCTACTTTAACAAACGTTCTGTTTCTTAATACACGAGCTCGTGCTAAATTTAGTAACGTTTCAATATACAAGCTCTTTCTAAAAGAAGGAAGTTCTAGAAATTTCTTCATCGTTATAAACATCAATATCATCCCCTTTGTTACTGCTGCTATCCCCTATCCTATTTAGTAGCAAGTAATAACAGAATAGACTAATTAATCCGTAATTCGAAAAAACATTTGCATCAATTGTGTGCGACTATTAACATTTAATTTTCTATAAATACGAGAAATAGCATTTTTCACATTTCCTTCACTTACATTAAGTTCTTCAGAAATTTTTTTATTAGACCAGCCCTTGTTAATGGATAGAATTAATCGGTAATCATTTTCTTTAAAATTCAAATGTTTTTTTGATTCTAAACACTTTTTCACTGAATAAATGTGGCCTTGCTTTTCTAAATTAGTTAAATACATAAATTTTTCAGATAAATCATTAATCAAATATTTAGGTGCAACAAATTGGTCATCTAAGACAAGCTTTATTTCTTGCTTGAATTTTTCCAAACTTGATTCTTTCAGTAAATACCCATCTAACCCAGCTAATAGAGACTTTTCAAAAAGAGACTTACTTTTGTGATCCGATAAAAGAACGACCTTCATCTCAGAATTATATTTCTTTAACCATTCCGTGCAACATATGCCCTCTATATCTTGAATCTGGACATCAACCAAACATAAATTAGGCATTGATTCAGCACTCTCTACAAATTTAATAACCTCATTGCTATCTCTCACAATTTTAATAAAGTTAAAACTGCCCATTCCTTTAAAAGCAGCCGCAATTATTTCACTATAGAGCTTATGCTTTTCAGCAATTAACACACTGTATTGTTTAACCATTTTCTCATCTCCTATTAATAAAACATAAAGCCCCCCATATATGGATTTTCGGTACGCTTATGAAAACTTTCAGAAAATCATTGCTTTTATAGTATTTGGACTTACTTAGACATTACATTCGGTTGTATAATTGACTCAATTTCTTTCCAAGATACAACGATACGATAAATATCTTCTTCTACTAATTCACTTCCAGTTTGCACTTCAATTAACTCCATATCAGTTGTCGCCCTTACTGCATGCTTTGATGCTAAAGGTATATGAATGACATCACCTACTCGAATATGACTTATTCGATCCTCGAGAACTAAAACACCTTCTCCTTTAATAACCGTCCAAACTTCATTTCTTTTATAATGAACTTGATAACTTAGATTTTTGCCCGCATTAATACCAATTCTTTTTGTCAAAACTTCATTACCTGCGGGGTATTTTTTGTATTCTAGTACGCGATACCATCCCCATCTCCGTTCTTCATACATGGGTCGACCCTCTATAGCATGGGTGTATGATTTGATTTTTTGACTCGCTTCTTTATGTGATACTAAGATACCGTCGGGACTAGCGACAACGATCGCGTCATTAATACCGATTAATGTAATCGGTATGTCTAATTCATTGATCACATGAGTGTTTTTAGTATCTTTATCAACTACACCCTTTCCAACTAAATAATTCGGGATCTCTTCTGTTAAAACATTCCAGGTTCCTAAGTCTTTCCAAATACCGTCATAGGAAATGGCTGCAATATGTTGTGCCTTTTCTACAACTTCAAAGTCGAAGCTATTTTTTAACAAAATTGGATATTGTTTTAATAAAGCTTCATATTGAATCGGCAAACCTTTTTCTTTCAATACTTTAAGCATGTAATCTAATTTAAAAGCAAATACACCACAATTCCAAAGAGCGCTTTGATCAATAAGTGCCTGTGCCAATTCATGATCTGGTTTCTCTTTAAAATAATCCACCGTATAAAAGTCTTTGTCTTGCTGTTTTTTAGGTACAATATAACCATATTTCTCAGAAGGATAGGTCGGCGTTACACCTATCAAAGCTAAATCTGCTTGAGATGTTGCTATCACATTTTCTAAATCTTTTATTCGTTCAAAAAAACGATCTTCTACATACGGGTCAACAGGAAGAATAGTAATAACCTCTTCAGGACTCACATTTTCTAAATCATACAAATATACGGTTGCTAAGGCAATAGCTGGAAATGTATCCCTTCGTTCCGGTTCGCTTACAGTAGGGGTATCTTCACCTATTTGACTATAAATCATCTCTACTTGGTTTTTACCCGTAGCAATAACGGCGTCATCAATTAAATTATTTTTTTTCAATTGTCTCCAAACACGCTGCACCATCGATTCAAGATTACCATTTTCATCTTCTAACACTTTTAAGAATTGTTTTGACCGTGCATCATTTGATAATGGCCATAAACGTTTTCCTGATCCTCCAGACAATAAAACAAGCTTCATAAAATTCCCTCCTTTTCTTAAGCACAAGCCTTTAACCTTTTATACCTTCTAGCTCTCGACCAGATCACTTCTATCAAGCAGTGTGCAGTGACTAACAACTGACTGATATTTAAAAAGTTAATAATAGCTACCGTTAATGATTATCTTTTTTTTGAACACATCGCCAGATTCCAATGAAAGGACGTAAAGGAAAATAAAGAAAGTGGAGCGCCCTTGGTAAAGGTAATACTTGTGCGTCCCAAGAATTTGGTTGTGCTTTTCTAATCAACAACTGCCACTTTTGCGAGTGACTTTTAATTGCATATAAATAACGTTTTGATTTTTTCATCCAAAAAGTGTCAGGTGGAGCGTCAATATTTATGCTATCGCCAATAAAAGCTAACGCTTGACTCGCGAGATATTGCGACCTACGCGTTAGCGCAAAAGACTCTAAATCCGCTGATAACTCAACATCTAATAACGCTTTAGCAAGTTGAACATATTGACCAATCAAATGACTATATTTGTATCTTTTCAACATTAAAATAAGCTTATCGTGCTGATGATGGAGCCGTAGTAACTGATCAATATCAGTCAACCAACGCATTCTAAACCAACCATGTCGAGCACCATGGGTAATTAAATGAAAAAGCAAGTATTCTTCAGACAAACTATAAATGGGTGTTGTAGTAACAGGAATTTGAACCCTTTTGCCCCACATTTCACAAAATGAAGGTTCATTGGTTGGCCCAGGATTTAATTTCCAATGCACTTCAATTTCACAATTTTTTTCATAATTATAAAATTCAATATGATGATTTTGTACTTTCCAATCTTGAAGAAGTCTTGGCGGTTCATATGCTATTTGATAGCCTAAATCCTTTAAGATTTCCATTGAAGCATCTAAATCCTCAATCGAAATTAAAAAATCGAGATCATTAGATGTTCTCGATGATAAGTCTTTATATAATTGATAAGATAAAGCCGGACCTTTCAAAACCAGTACATTAAGCTTATGAAGATTAAAAATCGAGCAAACACGCTCCATTTCAGCGGTAAGTTGCATCATTCTCATTGTATTTGCCAAATAGTGATCGTGAAATGCTCTTAATATCTGGTTAGGAACAAGTTCAGTATTTAATTGCTTTAATTTTTTATATACCATAGGATTGACCCGATGATATCGTGCTAGCTTAAACAATTCCGTCCAATTCACTTTTTTAATAAGGGGGGACCATTTACATAATACCTCTTTGTTTTGATTTTTTAAAAGCTCTAATAACAATTCAAGTTCATTAGACATGCTTTTTTCCCTATTACTAATCGTGTTCATTGAAGATCACCTTATTCTATTTTTAATCCATTTAAATCTAAGATGTTGATTAAAACGATCATACTTTAGTCGGGCTAAATATTAACATTTACCTATCTCCATATTAATTACTTTTTGCTTGACTCCAATGCTGGTTATTACATTATCCTTTGATTGAATAAATATTGTCTATCTTTCTCACATAAGATTTACCACTCATATCATTCCTTTCTATACCAACACTCAAGTTAGTATGTCTTCTTATTCCAAGAAACAGATGAAATTTGAAAGCTTTTCATACGTTCTTTTGCTTCAGGGTGTTCAGAGCTTTGATCAGCGTTGAATAATTTTGATTCTACAAAGGCTTTGATTTCTCTCCTAAACCTTTGTGGTGAGAAGTTAATCGCATGATTTCGACAATGTTGTGGATTAAAGCTCATCCTTTCAAATTGTTCAACTGCTCTTCGAATCGCTTCTGGTTTCTGTTGATAAAAGAATAAACCTGTTGGCTCAGCTATTTGAGCGATTCCTCGCACAGTTTCTAACGATCCACCCTTACCATATGCAATAACTGGTGTACCACAAGCTTGAGCTTCTAATGGCAAAATACCAAAATCTTCTTCAGCTGCAAAAATAAAGGCCCTAGCTCGCTGCATGTGATCTCTTAAAACTTCGAAAGTTTGATAGCCTAGTATTTTAACATTTGCGCCCGCTTTGTCCCTTATTTTTTTAAATTCCGGTCCATCTCCAATAACGATTAACTTCTTTTGAGGCATTAAAGAAAAGGCGTCAACAATGGCATCTATTTTCTTATACGGAACCATTCGTGAGGCCGTTATATAAAAATCTTCTTTCTCTTCCTTTAAAGAAAAGCCTGCTATATCAATAGGTGGATAAATCGTAGTCGATTGACGACGATAAGCTTTCCAAATTCTTCGACCGACGAAATTAGAATTAGATATAAAATAATCTACACCATTCGCTGTTCGGTAATCCCATAATCGAATTTGGTGTAGTAGCATTCTCGTTAGTGCACCTTTTATTCCTTTATCCATTCTCGCTTCCTTTAAATACTGGTGTTGAAGATCCCAAGCATACCGAATTGGAGAGTGCACATATGAAATATGGAGCTGATCTGGACCTGTGATAACACCTTTTGCAACAGCATGAGAACTAGATAAAATTAAATCATATCCTGACATATCAAGTTGCTCGATCGCTAACGGCATAAAAGGGAGATAGTTACGATATTTTTTTTTTGAACAAGGTAGCTTCTGAATAAACGTTGTTTTAACGGTTTTATTCAGAATAAATTGCCGATTACCTTTCGATAGATGGTCTACTGTACTGTATAAATCTGCTTCTGGAAAGATCTTTAATAGCTGTTCCAAAACTTTTTCCGCACCACTATAGACAACAAGCCAGTCATGAATAATAGCTACTTTCATGAATACACCTCCTCATTAGAACAATTATTGGTTTGAATTAAATGGAAAAGAACATTTTAAAAATAGTCAAACAACGCATACCGTTAGTATCGTCAATGTTAGAAAACAGCGACGCAACCATTTGACGATAAATTTGTTAAATACACCGTTTTTTCGGATCCTCTTTTTTAGAGAAGCGTTTATGATAAGAATTGATGATAAAACGCTTTTCACCATCATTCATATAAAAATGAAACATGATCCAGCCATAGATTACACTAAATGCAACCGCAAAAATAAACACATCGATCATATTCGAAACATGAAAAAAACTTTTAAGCAAATAGCCTAAAAGCCCCATAGTTACCATAGGTATAAATAAAATAAAAACTTCCTTACTATAGCGTTTCATATCAATTCCAATACGAACATAATAAATGTTCATGACAACCGTATTAATGATTTTCCCAATAACGGTCCCAATCGCTGCTCCAATAACACCATACATCATTGCTAAAGGAATACTAATTAACAAATTGAATACGGCAACGACCAGATAGAGTTTTGATTGAAAAACATGTTGGTTCTTTGCTTGTAAAATAGATGTTGCTAGCACTTGAACAATGGGGATAAATCGTGACGAAATAATTAATAAAGCGACCCAATAAGCCAATTGGTAATCTGGCCCTGCCCACAAGACTATAAATTCATGTCCTACTGAGATAAAGCCTGTTATCACCAAAGCCGCAAGAAAAAACTGTATTCTTGATATTTTAATAAAGATATTATCTATTTGACGATTAGACACTTTGTTCGTTATCATTTTAACGAGCTTCGGTAAAAGAAAACCACTTAAAACCATTGTTAACTTATTAAATAAACTATTTATAACATCTGCTATATGATAGACAGCAACTTCTCTTGCATTGACTAGAGCCCCTAAGATAAAAATATCTGTTCGAGTATAAATAATATCTGCAAGACCAGCAACAAAAACCCAAAGTGAATAACTAGCTATCTCCTTTAATAATTGAAAATCAACTTTATGTAATTTGATTTTCAATTTTAGTATGACGATACAGTAATAAACATCAAGCAGTGACAAGAATATACTAACAATTGTGATTGTGGCTAATACAACGCTTGAAGTGTAACCCATGTAAAGTACAGACAATATCGTTAGTGGATTAACAATGAATCTGATTAAATTGACGACTTTACTAAAAATAAACCGTTCATGGGCAACAATGACACCACTAAAGAGTTTAAGTGGGAATGAAACTGCTAAATTAATAGCCACAATAATCAACATATCTTTAAAACGCTCAATCTCTTCAACAGAAAGACCTTTAGCAAAGATTTTATCGGCTTGTAACGACATGATAACTGCACAAACAAATAGAATGATTCCGATGATTGAATATAATAGAAGAAACATCGCCATCGTATTTTGGTAGCCTTTTTCATCATTTTTCTCTTTAAATTTTGTTGCATATTTAACGACTGCATTTGAAAAACCGAAATCAAATAAAAACAACATCCCCATTATTGACATTGCTAATGCATACAGCCCATATTCTTCCTGTCCAAACAAACGTAAGGTTATTGGCGTCACTAATAATCCAGTTAATAAGTTAATTAATGTTCCAATATAAGTAATGATCACACCAAATTTAATCTGCTTGACCATAGGCTCGCCTCGTTTTCTCTATTTACTGTTTTGTCTAAGTCATTCCACTTTATTCTCTATCTGTACGATGCAACTTTGATCGATTTCAACCGCGATTTTTTGATAATACGATTTGGTAAAGTCATTGTTATAACGGGCATCATCACAATTTAAAGCTAATAATTCATCTATATAAAGAAAAATATTTTCATCTTTTTCAACGAATTTTATATAAGGGAGATGTTTAAGCCATTGATAAGTTCCTCTAACCTTATGATTATAGTTACTGAGAACTATACAAGGGGTTGATGTTATAGCCGCAAAGACCATACCATGCAATCGATCGGTAACTATCAATTTAGATTGGCTAAAAGCGTCCCAAATCTTATTAAGTTCTCGCTCTCTTTGTCGCTTGCTAACACCATATTTTACCACCGTATCAGTTATGATTGCCTGATTTTCATCATCAGCAAAACGATCTATTATTTGTTGTTTTAGATGATCATTTAATATCGATTCGACGTCGTTTCTAAAACACAACAAAACATCTCGGCGCTGTTTCTTTTGCGTTTGGTTTAAGTACATAACAATATCTGGAACGATTATAACGGTATTATTCTTAAAGGCATCACACATCATCTGGTAAGATTGCTTTTCTCGTGCAATTAGAATAAGATTTCTATGTGAATTATAAATTCTTTTTGTTAGCTCAAATTCCTTTTTCCCCTTTTCAGAATCATCAAAATACATTGTTTGTGGGAAAAGAATGATTTTTTGTCTGTTGAAAATCTTAATAATCATCCGTCTAAGTTCCTCTTCTGCTGGGTATTCATTTCCTAAATTCCCACCGCCATGAAGCATAATAATATCTTGATCTATAATATGTTCTTTGAGCGCATATAAACAATACTTCAATTCACTAAATTGAATTTCAATTCGTTTAAAATTTTGACACGTCTCATCTAAAAAACGTTTCTCTGCATAAGCTATGGCTTGATCTCCTAAATTCCCATGTTCTGGAGTGCCAATTAGTATAATATTGCATTCCTTACTGTTTTTTATTGCTCTGCTAACCTTATATGCACTGAATCTCACACTCAATTTGTAGCCAAACCTCTTTAATTTGTAACCAAACCTCTTCAATTTGTAGCCAAACCTCTTTAATTTGTAACCAAACCTCTTCAATTTGTAGCTAGATCTCTTTAATTTGTGACTAAACCTCTTCAATTTGTAGCTAAATCTCTTTAATTTGTGACTAAACCTCTTCAATTTGTAGCTAAATCTCTTTAATTTGTGGCTAAACCTCTTTAATTTCTTTGTAATCTTGTATAACATCATTTGATATCACTCCTTATTAACCAGCATATCTTTTATATCTTTTATTTCATCTATTAATCCTAGATGAATGCTTTTCATCAAAAATGATATCTTTAAAACCGAAAGATATAAAATATTAAGAAATCTCTTGATGAATGAAAAAAATCAATCAACGCGATGCTAAGATTGACTTGATCACCATTTCTTTACTGATCAAATTGCCTCTAGCAAGTGCGTTTATTGATTTAGCGAGCGTATCTATATGCTTAGCCTCGTATAATTTTCGAACGAATATGAACTTTATCGCTATATTTGTTCGTTTTAAAACTGAATGAATAGTTATTAAATTCATTCAGTTATTTCCTTCTGAAATTTAGTGCTATATATAATCTTCTAATTAGAAATACCGGCATAAAGCGATAAAAATTTCTAATCAGTTTCGTTTTCATTGAGCTCGGATATAATTCAAACACTTGCAAATGATCCTTATAATACTGAATGAGCTTGTTTATTATGACATCACGATTATCAATATCATAGATAATCACACGATTAATTGATCCTCTGACTAAAGACTCTAATCTTCTAAGTGCCTTTTTCTGTAACTCGATCAAACCATGTTCATGATAAAATTGCCACTGATTATCATAAGCTTCTATTTGATTAAGTCGTTGGTGATTAAAACCTGCTCCCATAATACTTGATGTTCGTTGCAAATAATAATACATTTTACGCTCCATTATTACGAGTTTATTTGCCTGATATAAAAGTTTATACGTGGTTAATTCATCTTCGTGAACTTTACCTTTTGGAAACTCAATATCTTGAAACAAATTTAATTTAAATAGCTTATTCCAAATTACAACCGTGTCACCATAATTTTGATTGTATAAATTGTCTAGAATCTCTTGTTTTTTTGAAAAAACAAATGTATCTAACTTATTAACCGATTCATTAATCAGATCATGATCTGATTCTTCTGTAACTTTAGTGTAGCCACATTGAACGATATCGGCCTTGTTTTCAATCATATCTTCCAATAAATAACGATAGAATTCACTATGAATATAATCATCAGAATCAATGAAACTAATATACCTACCTGTTGCGATTCGTAAGCCAGCATTCCTCGCATCAGAAAGTCCACCGTTTTCTTTATGAATAACGCAAATTCGCTCATCAATTTCTGCATATTTATTACATATTGTACCGCAATAATCAGGAGAACCATCATTGACTAAAATGATTTCTAAGTTGCGATACGTTTGATTGAGAATACTATCGATACATTTGGGTAAGTAGCGTTCCACTTTATATACCGGAACAACAACGCTTATTTTAGGATTCATATTATCAACCTCGCTATTTCAGTTAAAGATAATTTTCACAATCCTGTTCTAGTAAATCTTGGTATATGTCCGTATACATTGTTCTAAATAAATTATCATTATATTCTGTGTGCCTTTGTTCCTTAGCCGTTAATATTGTATTGGCGAGATCAAATGAATCTTTCCTTTTTGCAACATAAATATGATTCATCATGTGTGACCATTCTGACAATCCACCACTGTCAAATACCACAACAGGCTTTCCTGCTTGTCTGGCTTCAGGTACTACTAACCCCGCGGCTTCATACCAAATTGACGGGACAACAACAATGTCCGCATTCTGATAATATTGTTTAATCTTAACACTGTCTACCTTACCGATAAAATGAATGAACTGCCTTAGTTCTTTATCTTCTACCAGGTTAATCAAGCGATCTTCATACCAACCACCGCCAACAATATAACATGCTATATCAATACCTCTAGTTTTAAGTTCTGAAATCGCAGAGATTAAATACTGTACACCTTTATTATAAGAAAGCCTGCCAACATACAGTATATTTAGGATAGTATCTTGACGTGTAACATTGTTTATTGGTCCTACATCTGTTAATGATCCAAGGGTAATATCAAATAACTTAATCTGATTCGGATCAATACCTTCCCATTCTAGTGATTGTTTCATCGCTTGGGTTGCAACATAGATTGCTTTACTTTGCTTAAACAGATCATGGGTCGCTTGACTCTTTTTAAATAATCGAAACGCTTCTTTAGGCGCCTTGTTTATTCCACATCTTCTAACATACCAATTCACCATGCATTTAAGACCTGTAGAACACATACATATTTCATCTTTATCCCTAAATAGCCTTGTCCCTGCTGGACATGTGACATTATGAACGATTGAAAAAAGTGGATATTTAAGCGCAAGTTCCTTTACCTCATCGGTTGTGTTAGGGCTTACATGCCATAGTAACGCATCTGGTTTAAACGCTTGAACGTTATCGCGCCAAGCTTTATCGAAAGTCATCATCTCACATCCTATCTCCCCCCCCCAAATTGACGTACCACTATAATCCAAACATATCACAGCAGTTTCCGAATCATTAGCTCGTATCTTTTGTGTTAAATCATACAAAAAGCGTTCTTTCCCTCCACCATCATGATATTTATCTATGATTTGTAATAATCTCAAAATCCCACTCCTTTACAGGCTAAGATGCATAAACCGAACCTTCAATCAGTGGGCGGAGGGCTACAGGATGTAGGTCATGCAGACGTGGGCCTACAGGATGTAGGTTATGCAGACGTTGCCACAGGACGTGGCGGCCTTAGTCTGTAATCCTCTTAAGGAGGTGGCGATCTTAGTCTGTAATCCTTCTTAAAGACGTGGCGGTCTTAGTCTGCGATCTTACTCTCCCACAGATTGGTAATTGAGTGAATCAGAACATTAGCCCCGCCTAAATAAATTTAGCTCTACTCTCTATTTTGAGCCTGTTTTTTTACAGACAGTTATCTGTGATAAAAGTTGCGTGCGATAAGCATTGTTTCATCTATCGATAGTTCATAGCTTATTTGCGTTTGTCTCTATTTTTTAATGCTTGTTTATAAGCATTCAGTCTGATTTCTGCAGCTTGATACCAACTATATTTTTGAGCGGTCTGATAAGCGTTATGACGTATGTTATATAACAACGTCTCATCATTAATTAACTGTTCAATCGCGTTTTC
Organism: Amphibacillus cookii; assembly: GCF_016908375.1. Taxonomy (GTDB): domain Bacteria; phylum Bacillota; class Bacilli; order Bacillales; family Amphibacillaceae; genus Amphibacillus_C; species Amphibacillus_C cookii. The sequence goes on along the minus strand of NZ_JAFBDS010000002.1, from coordinate 309,854 downwards.
TAGTGCTCGAATATTCCGACGCGGAACCACTAATGCATCATGATTGTCGTTAACAATATCGTTAGGTCCCGGTGTTTCAAACGTTATCGGTGCCAGTCCACATGACATTGCTTCAATCAATGTTTTCCCAAACCCTTCTGACAGTGAAGGAAATAGATTAATATGAAATCTCCTTAAGAGGTTAGGTAAATCAACATGATTGTAATTTTCAATCACATGAACTCTGTCTATTACTGTATAATTGAATGCTTTATGCACCTGTTCTACTGGACAGCCCGTTCCAAAAAAGGTAACACTAACATTTGGATATAAGGATAAAATTTTATTTAATGCTTTTGTACTATAATCAATCCCCTTCCTCTGAATATAGCTCCCAACTTGAGCTATATTTATTAGCCCATAATTTTTACGCTCAATTTTTACATTCTGATTTAAAAAGTAATCTGGTATTCCATTAGGTACAATGCGAATACGATCAAGTTCAATACCCATCTGATTTACAATATAATCTTTATCAGTCTTATTTAAAACGATCGACATATCTGATCTTCTTATTGAGCTGGTTACTTCTTGCAATCTAATACCGCCCCAATATAATGGATATTTCCAACTTAATTTAAGGTGTCCTTGCATGGACTCTTTAACGATTTCTTCATGAGCAAGATGTTCTAACCCATGGCTACTAAACACGGTTATGGGCCTGTTTTTCATAAATGTCAAGATCCAACCATCACCAGAAGCGATATCGATTAAATCATACTCTCTCCATTTCTTTATTTTTGAAGCAACTCGCCATGGGAAGATAACTCTATCCAGTAACCCACCCGAAAACAACTTTAGATCATCCATAAAATAGGTGTCGACCCTGATATCTAGTTTTCTTAATGCATCACTTAGTGCAATGCGACTACCTGACACACCAGTATTCGGATCGAAATCAGCACTGGATATTAATGCTACTTTCATTTTTTCACCCTCTAAGCTTAAAATTGAAATTGTCAATCTTTTAATACGGATAAACGAATATGTTTTTCTACTAATGAAACGGTTTGTTCAATCGTAAATTTATTTTGAAAACGTTGATAAGCTTGATTTGCTATTTTTTGATAACCTTGTTTATCGGTGAGCAAATACTCAATTGCTTCTACTAAACCGCCAACATTACCAGGTTGATAAAGAAGCCCTGATAAACCATGCTCAATAATTTCCAAAGGGCCTCCGATACCCGAAGCAATCACGGGTACCTTGGCGGCCATCCCCTCAATAATCACCCTACCAAAAGGCTCCGGTCGTACGGAAGCATGAACCAAGATATCAATGTCATTTAGTAGCGGCCTGACATTTCCTTGGTGTCCTAAAAATTGAATGGCTGCACAACCACTAGCTTCTTCAATGATGGTTTGTTTGAAATTTAGCTCTTCCTCTTTATTAAATAAAACGTCACCAATGATTAAAAACTTTAGCTCGGGATATTTCTGATGTAAACATTTTGCAGCTTGGATAAAAATATCTTGCCCTTTCCATTTCGCAATTTGACCAACTATAGCCACCTTATCAGCATTCAATTTTATTAGCCTCCTCATGAGGACAGATGCCGTTATAAACGATTTTCAATTTATGATTTTGTTTAAATTGTTTTGACACCGCAGCAGATATACAAATAATTTTATCTGTATATCTTGCTAAGTATGTGAATAGGGTTCGATTTAAGCCGTCGTCAAGAATATCTCTTACATGCCAAATGACTTTTTTAAACATCAGTTTCCCAACTATTAAACCAATAAAATGTGCCTTCATAGAATTGGTATAATATAAATCTACTTTATGCCTTAATCCAAATCGCCAAAGTTTTACTATTGGGAAAAATAAAGAAAAGCCATAAAAAAAACGAAAACGATTTTTTTGGTCTCGGTTATATTTCAAAATTTTATCAGGGAATTTTATAATGGAAACTTCTATCCCTTTAATTTGTCTAGCTAGACGAACGAGTTCCCCATCTTCAAAACAAACAAGCAATGGGTGAAATAATTCTTTATTAATATAACTAAGCATATCTAATAAACTGCGCTCAGCACCACCAACGACAGCGGTATGATTGATAAAAATGACTTTAATTGGCTGTTTATCCCCCATATCATCACTCCAACGTTTCTAATAAATTCACTCTTTGTTTCCATAAACAATGCTCTGTAACCCAACGATAACCATTATTACCGATTTTTCTTGCTAATTCGTGATCATTTAAAAGCGTTAGTATGGTCTGAATAACTTCCTTTTTATCTAATGGATTAATTAAAAAGCCGGTTTTTCCATCTATCACGGCATCAGGAACACCGCCATTACGCCCTCCAATCACAGGTGTTCTATGTAATCCCGCTTCCAAAAACACGATGCCATAACCTTCTACATCGCCTTCTTGATGTAATTCTTGATTAAGCATGATAAACAAATTAGCCAATGAATATAATGTTTCTAATTCACTTCTTTCTATTGCACCCGTAAAAACAACGTGTTTTTCCATAGCTAAGGTTTTTACTATCTTTTCTAAATTATCCCGTTCGGGACCACTACCACAAATGACATAGACGACTTCTTCATTACCTTTTATAACTTCTTGTAACGCTTTAATCACAAGATCATGTCCTTTTCTTTTCACTAGTCGTCCCACCGTTAATAAGACCGCCTTGTCTGCTAACCCAAATTTTTCACTAACAGCAGTTGTATTAAGGTCTATATCGTCATGTTTCATTGTTCCTGGATTGATAATAACAATATCAGCTGGTTTAATTCCTACTTCTATTAACTTTGTTTTCGTATACTGGCTATTAGAGATAATTTTATTTGCCCGCTTTAAACTGTACATTAATAACTTATATTTCAAGCGATTTTGCTTAGATTCCAAAAAGTCTAAACCATGAATATATGGATAATAGTTTACTTTTAACCATTTACGAGCCAGGGGGCCAATCACTCCTATAGGCATAATATTTCCAAAGTGTAATTCTTCAATTTTGTGTTTTCTTTTTATTTTAACTAAATAATAAATCAAGCCAAAGAGTTGTTGGATTTGCCTTATAAATGAAACGCGATTAGTCATACCCATCCGGTATGTTTTATAAGCTTGTGATTCATCAAAACGCTTATATGTTTCTTTTCCAATTCTATTTGATGTTAAGACAAATGTTTGACTGGGATTTAAATGTTTAACCATTCCATAAACATAATTTTGTATCCCGCCATTTTCGGGTGGGAAATCAATTGACACAAATAAACGTTTAATCATCCAATCACAACCTTCTATCCAACTATTTTTTCAAATGACGCGATAATCATTTGTGCAATTTGTTTATTGCCAAATTTGTTTATCGCATGCTCTCTTATACTGAGCCTATTTTTTTCAGCTTTTGCTGCAACAATTATTCTATTAGATAATTGATCTATATCATCCTCTTCAAACACCCAATCCATTCGTAATGCTTTAAGCACTTGCGGAATTTCTCCACAATTACTACCAATAGATGCTACACCACAGGCTGCCGCTTCTATTAACACTCTACCGAACTGTTCTTTCCAATTGTGCGAAGTTTTTGAAGGGAGTACATGTACATCCATACAGTTGAACCATTTGGACATCGCACTATGTTCAGCATTATCAATAAAACTTACCTGTTGATCAATATGAAGATTCGTGGCTAACGCTCTCAATTCTTTTTGTAACGGACCTCTTCCTACAATTATTAAGTGAATGTCCGATAAAAATGCAAGTGATTTTTTAAACGCTTTAAATAGAATATCTACGCCCTTTTCTTCAACTAATCGACCTGCAAAACCAATAACAAACGTATCATTTGATAGATCTAATTCTGCTCTCCCATACTGTCTGATCTGATAATCAATATTAAAATGAGCTTCATCTACACCTAAAGGAATTTCAATTAACGACTTTTGATAACCTTTATCACGTAATACACCTGTTACATCCTTACTAATACTAACCGCTAAATCAGCATAATTATAGGTGTATTGCTCTATTCGCTTTATTATAAAAGGATAGTTTTTATAAATATTCTGCGCTGAATAAAATCCAACCGGGATTTTTAATGCCTTGGCATATCTTATTGATTGAAAACAGCTAAGCGAGTATGGTTCTTCGGCTAAATAAATCGCATCTGGATTTAGTCTTTTTAGGACGTGTTTTAAGTTTTTGCGGTAAAAATGTAAAGGGATACTTCTATTTAATACTGTTGGTATTTCAATAATTTCTCCATTAAATCCTGGCCAACGCTTTACTTGAATCGGTCTATTTGTTAAATCAGCAGCTATAAAATTACTTGGTACGATCACATCTACATGATGACCCAATTTCTCCATTTCACTATATACTTGTTGATTGACATCCGTAACACATGCATGACTAATCACCGTTAAACGCATATTCTCCACCTCGTTGCAACATATATTCTTTATGAATCCATCCAACAAATAACCAAACAATCATTGGGGTTAGATAGAAGCCTCCATTAAGCCATTGACCTAAAGTACTAATTAAAATACCTAGCGTAACAACATGTTCCATTTGCCTTTGATGATAAATTAACCAAATCGACCTGTAAATTGTGATGCCAATAACCACCATGTATATAATGCCACCTAAACCTAAAGCAACAATCATATTTGATATATCAATCTCTGTAGACATGCTTTGCGAAGTTTCCGCTTTATCTGCTGCCTTCGTAATCGAAGCTATTCCATTACCGAACGGATTCGTATATATATTCTTGGCGCCATCTACCACACGTTCAATATGACCAATACCCGTTTGCTCTTCCGAGAGCGGATCTGCAAGGCCCCCTATTACATGTTTGATAACTGGTTCAGCAGAGCCAAACCAAGCAGGGTTAATTTGAGGGAATGTTGACCACAATATTATAAAACCTATCGCAACTATGACCCCTGCACTCACTCGCGCTATTAAGCGTTTTCGAGTGATAACTATAACCATAAAAATAGCTAGACAAATAAAGAAGATAACCATTCTTGATCCTGCTAAAATGATTGCCGTTAGTGCTGTGATACTTACAAGAGCATGGATAATCTTAAAACGATCAACGATCATTCTTGCAAAAGAAATGCTAAATGTTATTGTTATAAAATAAACAAATTCATGAGCGCTTGGAAACGTCCCAATTGCCCTTACCGTGTCTTCAGCCAAGTATAATGCTGCATAACCTGATATATTTACCCAATCCATTTCAAATGGAAGCAACCCGAAAAATGACTGATATAAACCGTACAGGGCTATGATTACGCCTAATAGTTCGATCGTGTTCATAATATGTTTAATCATTGTTTTATTAAACTTAAAAAATGAAATATAGTACCATAACCATGGAATTAAAATAAACATGGAAGCGACTAGACCTAATGTCAATGGATTAATGATATGGATACAACTCATACCAAAGAGTAAAGCCATCAATTTGTCTGGTTTTTCTCTTTGCTCATGTGGATTATTTTTATGTTCCCAAAACATTAGAATAGCAAGTATAACGGTAAAAATCGGGATTAAAATCAGAAGCGGATCAAAGCTACTCCATCCAGCAATCGGGATTAGTGCTCGTCTAATTAATCCTATGAAAGCTAAATAAATAATAAAAAGATATATCATCCGTTCTCGATAGCTGATAACTAAACCGGATATGATTAAAAACAATGCAATAAATACAAGAGGCCTTATCATTTGTGCTGATATAGATAATACGCCAACCATTAAGGATGTTATGACTACTAATAGTATTAGTTGAGCAAACTTTTTATTAAAAATTACAGCCACTAGATGTTCCTCCTCTTTTCCATGCATCATTTAATTTACAATATTTTTATATAGTGCTTTAAATAAAATATAGCTCCGATCCCATGTTAAATACTTAGCTTTCTCGTGCGCTTTGATCGACATTTCTTTTCTTAATTGAGTATTTAACGATAAAGTCTCACAAGCCGCTTGTAAAGAATGCTTATTTCTTTCAACTGTGAAACCTGTCACTCCATTTTCTGCCAAAATATTTGAAATTCCAACTTCTGTCATGATAATAGGTAAACCACATGCAGCTGCTTCGAGTGAAGCAATACTAAACGTTTCATACAAGCTTGGAAGCACATATATATCCGCTGTATTATACAATTCAGTTGGATTTTCCTGAAACCCATAAAAAATAACGTGATTTCTCATGTTTGAATCGAGTCCACTAAGAAGCCTTTTTTCATCTCCCTTTCCTACAACCAACAACTTTGCATTAATCGTTGGATAAGTCGATCGAAGATGCACAAATACCTCTATCATAATCGGCAAGCCTTTTCGAGTCCAATCTCCACCAACAAAAATAAATACCAAAGCATCCTCTGGTATTCTTCTTTTCCTTTTATAGATCTTCTTTCTTGCTTCATTTACGGGTTTAAATACTTCTGTATCGACCCCATTATATATAATCGACACATTTTGATTATCATAATTAAAATATCTAGTAAGTTCTTCTTTCACGTGTTCAGATACAGCGACTAACTGTGGTATCCGTTTAGGTTGATAACACAGATTTTCCATTATTCTTGCAAAATGATTTTGAAACCAAGTATTTAATCGATGGGCATTTGATTTAACGACCTTCACTCGATCATGTAATCCCAATTGATGATAAGCTTTATGACAAAAATGGACAGTTGAAACATCAACACGATTTAGGACAATTGCGCCTGTTGTATGGACAAGATCAAACTTTTTAAAAGTGAGAATCACGCTAACAATAATCATAAATAACATACTTTTCAGAAAGACAGGTCGTTGTGGAATGGGGATTCTCATAAATTTGACATCTTCACAATCACAATCTAATTCGGTCGCAATTACCGTAATAGCATAATCATACTTTAGTCGCTTAATCATTTCCAACAAATGTTTCTCCATACCGCCTTTATTATTTATATTATGCGCAACGATCGCTAATTTCTTCTTCATAAACTTCTCCTTTAAGATACTTGCCTATCCTTTGTTTTTTTGACAAAGGATAATCTTACACTTAAATTAACCTTAAACTTTTCCATCACTAAATAAGGTTGATTACTTAATGAGCGAAATAAGTGAAGAACACCCGGTCGATCGCGTGTACCTATTAACACAGTCCATAAAATATAGATTAACCTTCTACAGCGCGATGGCATATATTCTAATATGATTAGTGTTTCATTATATATAGCATGATAATAGGCTTTAGCATTAAATTCATCCCGTTTATTTAAATCAAATCGTCGTGCAGGAAAGTGATCAACCATTGCACGAGGATCATATATTAAACGCCATCCCTTTCGCTTCACACTTAGGCTGAATGCCATGTCATTATGTACCTGAGCCCCCTCTCCAAGTAATCTTTCATCAAAATACAATTCGTTGATCGCTTCACGACGATAACTCATATTTGCTCCCTTTAACACATCAACATCGCGAACAGGCCCATAACCTAGGTGATGATTTCCGATCACCCGACCAAACCACTGAATTTTCCCAACCGTTCTTTTTTTTGCTTTTCCTTTCATTGATTTGTAATTTATCCAATCTCGCCCGCCTATGCCACCGATATCATCGGCAAGATGAAATTGATCAACAATGGTTTGTAACCAGGTGTGATACGGTGCTGTATCATCATCTAGAATACAAATAAATTTACCACGCGCACTTCGCAAACCTTCATTTAAAGCGGCTACTTGTCCAGGAATAGTCACCAGCCTTTCTACTAGTTGATACTTTGTTGATTGAAGTCCTCTTATAAATCGTCTTGTTTCTGAATCTGTATCTCTAACAATAACGATGACTTCGTCTGGTAACAAAGTTTGTTTTTGCAAAGCTAATAAACAACGTCGCAAATCGCTTGTTCGTTTATAAGTTGGCACTAATACGGAAGTATTCATACTATATCTCATCCTTTAAATATTTGGTGAACATTAATAAGCTCCATTTGAACCACATAGAACGACAACGGTTCTAACAATTAATTTAAGATCAATTAACAGATTTCTTTCACTTATATACTTTAAATCTAAATAGACCCATTCTTCAAAATCAAGATCACTTCTACCACTTATTTGCCAATAACAAGTTAGTCCGGGAACAACCTTCAAACGTTGCATTTGGTAACTTGAATATTTTAATACTTCATCCGGCAGTGGAGGTCTAGGTCCAACTAAACTCATTTCACCTTTTAAAACATTAATTAACTGTGGCAATTCATCAATACTTGTTTTTCTAATAAATTTACCTATTTTCGTAATCCTAGGGTCTTTTTTCATTTTAAATACTGGACCAGTTACTTCATTATTAGCTAATAATGAATGTTTTAATGCTTCTGCATTAGGTACCATGGAGCGGAATTTGTACATGTTAAAACTTTTGCCATCTTTACCTAAACGTTCTTGACTAAAAAAAATCGAAGTCTGACTATCATCTAATTTAATTAGAAGTCCAATAATAAGAAATACAGGAGATAACATGATCAATCCTACACCAGCAATTATTAGGTCGATACATCTTTTCGAAACACGATAAAAACGCGATTCATTTACTGGGATCATAATGTATTTAATATTATAATTCTTTTTTTCTTCTGTATGACCTTTTGTTATCAGCAACTCGCTTCACCAACCTTGTCATCAGTTTCAGTCAAATAGTTATTTCAAATTAGCTTCTAGTAGTTAATATCTACACTGATTAGATTAGATCAATTTGGTACTGCTTCAAGTATCATTTCTTTTAACATTTTTTCAACATGAGGACCTAACTCTTTATTCAGTAATGCAAATTCTATCGTTGTTTTTATAAACCCTAGTTTCTCTCCAACATCATAGCGTTCACCTTCAAAATCATAAGCGAATACACGTTGTATATGATTCAATCTTTGAATTGAGTCCGTTAATTGAATCTCTCCTCCAGTCCCCACTTCCAGCTTATCTAAGAATCTGAAAATTTCTGGTGTAAGTATGTAGCGACCCATAATGGCTAGATTGGAAGGCGCGGTTCCTGGTTCTGGTTTCTCGACAAAACTATTAACTTTGTAACGTCGCCCTTCAAAGCTATCAGGGTTTATAATTCCATAACGACTTGTTTCTTCATCTGGTACTTTTTGAACACCTATAATAGAAGAATAAGTTTTCTCGTATTGTTCTATTAACTGCTTAAGGCAAGGAACATCGCTTTTAACAATATCATCGCCTAACAATACGGCAAATGGTTCATCACCAATAAAGTTTCGCGCGCACCAAACCGCATGACCTAATCCTTTGGGTTGACTTTGTCTAATATAGTGAATATCTGCAAGATTAGAAGTATATTCTACCTGAGCAAGTAAATCTAACTTTCCTTTTTCTGCAAGATTCCGTTCTAATTCAGGTGCATGATCAAAATGATCCTCAATTGCTCGTTTCCCTTTACCTGTTACAATGATAATGTCTTCAATACCTGACGCAACAGCTTCTTCTATAATGTATTGAATCGTTGGTTTATCAACAATAGGTAACATCTCTTTGGGCATTGCTTTAGTTGCCGGCAAAAATCTTGTTCCTAATCCAGCGGCTGGTATGATTGCTTTTTTTATCTTTTTCATAACCTACCTCCTTAAATTTTTTTGATAAATATCTTGGATAGTATACTTTTTTACTTTGGTCGTTTTTCCTAACTTAAATATATATTTTTTTGACTTCTCGCTTGTTAGTGTTTAAATCAGAGAAAAGATAACATCATTGTCGATTTGCTATAAATGATTTTCAGGTTTTATTACTCAAGCCAAATATCAAGAACATTGCGTTTTGGCTTACGTAAGTGATCATTTCATATTTTAATCTCCAATCCTAAATCTGCAGATAGACTAAATAGCGAAAAGGCATAATTTAATTAAAAATGGGCATCTAACCCGTCCTCACTTCCACACCCTTGCTGACTTGCGCTAAGGTTATCTATCTTTGATATAACCCACAGTATGACCGAGTGCATCCATTGATAAGGGTTAGGATACATCACCCATAAACTCATACATTAAGTATCTCTGTTCATTATTTTATTTTCCTTTTACTGAAGACAAGCTTTTCTATTACGTTTTAAGTTCTTTTTTTGACTTCATATATAGAGAGCTAACTTGTTATTATTACAGTTGCTTCGTTATTCATCTTAGGTACTGTGAAATTTATATACGTAGATTATTGATTCGTTTACTTGCTTTGATAAATAACACTACTTTTTTCTTTAAACTATTTATAACAAAATAAAAAATAATTCACATATAACTAAAGTTATATTTAGACAATTTTTTTAAGAAATAATTCCTTAACTATGTACTTTACCGCCCATAATAGGAGAAAAGTTAATAAAATGTAGATTGATATGGAAATAAAGTTAAATTTCAGAAGAGAATAAATATCGATATGACAGATGTGAAAATACGTGGTATCAAAATAATGACTTTGGTAAAAGCAAATAATTCCTCTAAAAAATTAACGACATAGAGATTTTTAATGATTAGATAAAGTCATCCTCACTCCAAACTCAAATCAACTTTTTTGCTTGTCAACACGAAGATAACAATACGTTTGTAAAGCAATGAAACATTTTTGTATTGGCACGTTTCCCTTTCCCAGAGTAAATGCACATTTCAAAAGAATCCTCTCAAACTGGTTAAAGAAACTGAACTTAATCCATTTGCAAATTAAGCTATCTATCATGAGCATAAAAAAACTATAGGTAGACTTTTTTAAGTCTACCTATAGGCTATATCAATCTCACTAACATCATATTTTTGTAATATTGCTAATTTATCATCTTTATCATGATCATTTAATACCACACCTATTAATTCTGCTTCTGCGTTTTCCAATATTTCTTTTGCTTTAGAAGCTTTTTCCGAATTTGTTTTCATACTGCGAACAACTAAAAGGGAAACATCGCAAATATTTGCCAAGATTCTCGTATCCACAACTCCTAAAATGTTTGGTGTATCAAAAATTACTAAATCATAGATTTTATTTACTTCAACTAGTAATTCAGTCATTTTATTTGATGCCAATAATTCCGTCGGGTCGGCAGAAATCGAACCGCCTGTTAATAAATCCAGATTCTTCACCCGGCTACGAATCACAACATCTTTAAATTGTTTCTTACCATTAATGATACTGCATAAGCCATGATTATTTTTTTCTTGGAAATAACAATGCAAACTTGCATGACGAATATCGGCATCAATAATTAATGCTCTGTAATTTCGTTTAGCAAAGGCAACAGCTAAATTTGCACTCACCATTGACTTTCCGTCCTGAAATTCTGGAGAAGTAATAATCAATGATTTCATCTTGTTTTTTTTCATGAAGTATTCTACATTTGTTCTCAAAGTTAAGTATTGTGCCGTAATATGTGAATCTTGCATTTTGTTCGTTACTCGATCAGCTTGATCATAGTCTAATTTTCTATTTCTTTTCACTCGTAAATACGCCCTTTCTAATTTCCGTTAACCTTAAAAATGTCATGAAATTTCTTAATATTTCTTGGTTGAGCATGACCAATCACACCCAAAACAGGAAGATCCAATTGTCTTTTAACATCCTTCTCTGATGTTATCGTGTTATCTAAATAGCCTAATACTAAAACAATACCTACTCCGATTATTAGACCTAATACGGTAGCAATGGTAATATTTAATGATATATTAGGTCCCCGTTTTTGTGCCGTCGATGCTCTGCTAATAATATTTATATTATCTACCTGCATAATTCCAGGCAATTCTTTTTGGAAAACTTCAACAACAGTATTAGCTAAAATTACTGCATCTGTTGGATCTGAATCAAAAGCACCTAATGTAACAATTTGTGAACCACTTCTATTATCTATTTCAATAGAATTAGCAAAAATCGGCCTGTCCAACTCTTCTGATACGATGTCTAATATTTGCCGGCTGACGATAAGGTCTTTATAGGAATTAATTAAATCTAAATTGACACTAATTTGATTTGATTGGTAGATTTCGTCTTCACTCATTTGATTCACTAAAAATTGAGCACTCGAATAATAAGTTGGTGTTACTCTAAAAGTAAAGATCCCACTGATAACCCCTGCCAAAATTGCAATTGATATGATCATGAGAAACCTTTTTTTAATTAATGCAGTGATCTCTTTTAACGCTTCAAAATCTTGCATTTTACCACTCCATTCTGCTTGATTTGAATAATATAGTTATCCTACAACAAAAATCACTTTCTCTACGTATATCAAAAGTTATAATTCCTGTATAAAATTTATTTTTTTCATTTTCAGCACTTAACAATTAACATTCAATTTGCTATTCAACAGCCGCGTAAGCTTGTCATGCTAATGATTTAAGTACAAATCTGAACTGCAAAAGTTAAGTTATAGATCTATGCCTATTACGAATAGCGTCAACTATATTAAAAAATCATTTAAAGCTAAAGAAAGAGGGTGTCCATAAAAAGTCACTGTGTAGTGATTATTTAGGACACCCTCTTCTAAACTTAATTTATGAGTTTTAACTGATTCGCTTTAAAGATTGCCATTGTTCGTCGGTTAACATCTAATTTAGAGAAGATGTTATGTATATGAACTTTTATCGTTCCGATTTTCACACCTAAGATTTTTGCTATCTCTTTGTTTGAATGCCCAGCTGCCATTAAGTTAATAATCTCAAGTTCCCTGTCAGTGAGATCATCATAAATCATTAGCTCTTCATCCACATTATCATTCTTATAAAGTGCTTGTTTCAAATCTATAGTATCAGATTTAAAGGGTTCTATTAATCTCGTCACAAACATAGCTTGGGTACCTAGAAATTTCAAGATAGAAAATTGCTCTTCAGAAAACAGATTGGCAATCCAACGATTTTCCAAATAAAGAATTCCCACGTACTGACCTTGGATAAAGAGCGGCATACATAATGTGGATTTTTGAGAATATTCCATAATATACGACGTCCCCTTATAGATTTCTGCATGTGTATTATTAGATGTGTTAACAAGTTTCTTCGTACGATCAACATATCTAATGACTTGATGCGGAATCTCCTTTGATTCATCAATTGGCTTATTGGGCATCGAGACATCATCTATTCCTTGCACAATCGAAGTGACAATGACCACATTTTCTTGTTTGGTAAAAAGAATAACTTTTTCTGCTAGAGATTCTCGTTTAATAGCACACATTAATTCTTTAAGTGCATCGGAAAAGTTTATTTCTTTTGACATTACTTCTGATGCTCTAATAATATTGTCTAATTTTGTCTTCGAACGAATACTTAAGTCTCGACTCATTTCTTGTGATGGAGATTCTTTTTTTATTATTAGGTGATTGACATCGTCTGTCATCCTATCAAAATATCCATGTTCAATAAAGCGCGCTTTCCAACCCGCTCCCCACTCATTATACTCTTGAATAGCCACTTTCAGAAAGATTAGCGCAATTCTTATTTTTCCTCTTTCATGATAAAACTGCCCCGTAAGTTCATTAGTTAACGCCTTACTTAACCGATTTCCGTTCTTTTCTGCCGAAGCTATCGCTTGTTCATATAACTCTTCTGCTTTATCAAGATAACCAAAAACATTAGCGTATTCAGCTCGAATCAACCATTCTTTGTAGGCAAAACATTTCTCATCATATTTCCGAAAATGCGCAAGCTGTTCTAGAACAATCCTCAACTCACGATTCCACTCCAATTGTTTAGTGCCACTCTGATCCTTCCAGCATTTCAACATAACTATTGCTTTGTAAAAGTAATGATCAACTAGATAATTGTAATGATCAGAATATTCAACATAATTATCTGCTTTTAAAGCATATGACACCGCCTTACTATATTCTGCGTTTAAATAACAAATTTGGGTTTTGTATAGATAATAATTAAATAGAGTCATATCTTTTGTGTCTTTAGCTTCAATATCAACCATAAAATGCTTTTCATTAAAATCATCACTATCCATTGATAAAGGGTCGCTCGTTCGTCCTTTCATGCACAAAATAAATTGTGAAAAGAGCATGACATTATCATACACCAATCCATCATTAAATTGTTGTAGGATCCTCATGTATCTATCCGTTAATTCTAACAAATCCACTAATGTTTTTTTCTCATATGATAAAAATGTGTGTTTTAAAATAGCCATACTGGTATAAATGTTTCCGCTACCAATACATCCTCCAAATTCAATAGCTTGTTTTAAGTATTCTTCTTTATTGATAATCTCCTCGTTACCATAATGATAGAATGCACTCCCCAAAACCATATAAGTTTTACTTTTTACTGAAGGAGTATTTTCCTCTACTACCATACTTAACGCAATATCTCTAATAGAGTAAGCTTCTGGAAATGCTTTCGATTCAAGACACAATAAAGAACCATAAACAGCGAAAACAGCAGGCGCATCTTCATATTTTCCATATTCTATAATTAAACGCATAAGTTTACAAATAATAACAGAAAAAACGCTTTTATTTATTAGAAAGCTAGGGATTAATAATTCAAATAAAACCTTCATGATGGTATAAATTTCACGTGTTTTAACATTAGGTAAATACCTTAATTTTTTAAAATCCCCAGCAAGACGTTGCCTTGTTAACACCATCTCTTCTCTAACAAGTTGCGGGGTTGGTTCTCTTGGAATATCAATATTAATCTTTTCAAGAGAATAGATTCCTACTTCTAAAGCCATTTTCGGTTTCCCACAATTAATATAGTTTAAAATCTTTTGACTATATACCAATAGGCTATCTGAACTTGCGTGAGCGCGTTGTAATAATTTTTCATGTAGTATTTCAACTTCTTGCTCATGGCCAGTGTAATACTCCGATTCTGCTAACTCTAAATACAGATTAAAACAAAAATCATGACATTTATCCCACTTTAGTTGCTCCATACTCATAACAGCGCTTCGGTAATAGTGCAGAGCAGTAACATAATCATTTGATTCCTTAGCCAATGAACCTGCTTTGTAATTCAACTCGATCAGCTGCTCTTTTTCACTTGTTTCTTGAATCATATCTCTGCCTTTGTTAAAATGATCGACTGTTTTAAATATCAAATCATCTTGTGGCCCTAAATCAACAAAAAATCTTGCTAATTCTAAATGATTTCGTTTTTTTTCAGTCTCGCTATTTAAATCATAAATAACCTGTTGAATCTGGTTATGGAAAAAATGATAGCGCTGATCCTGATTATTAAGCGTTTCAGAAAAAATTAACCCCTCTTTTTCAGCGCGATGTATCGCGTCCGCAATTGCTTTAACTGAGAAATCTGAAAACCGTTCAATTTCTGATCGTTCAAAAACATAACCAAAACAAGCGATAATCTTTAACACCTTTTTCACGACTTTAGGCAGTCGATCAATTTTATGAATCATATAATTGATTAAACACTTCTGCTCTTTAACTGATTGAATCGCCTCTTGGTCCCATTCCCATGTTTGCGTCACATTATTATACATTATCCAATCGTTGGCATAAATAACTTTTAGTAATTGTTTCGTGTAGAAAAGGTTTCCTGCTGTCTTTTTATAAATTAATTTAGTCAATGCTACAGTCTTAGTTGGATCACTATGAAGTGTGTCGGCTACTAACTGGTTAACTTCCTTCATTGATAAATTTAACAATTCCAATTCCGTGCACCGAACGCCATACTGATCAATCATTTCAAATTGATCTTTTATCATCTCAAATTGCGCTCTGTCACCATCGTCTCTACAGCCTAAAATCAGCATTAGTCTGGTTGTGTTTGGTTTCATTATTAAAGAACGAATTAGTTTAATGAATGGTTGATCAGCCAAATGAAAGTTATCTAAAAATAAGACTAGTGGCTGACCACTATTGATAAATACTTGAATAAATTGTTGAAATACCTGGATAAATTTCTGCTCTTTTTCTTCAACAGACATTAAGCTTATTGCTGTTTGCTCTCCTATAATTGACGTTAATTCTGGTATAACATTAGTAATAAGGTGTGCTTGATCTCCAATTGCATCCAAAATTACTTCTTTCCATTTGCCCATTTGTTGATTCGTTTGTGTTAAAATTTCACTAACTACATCTTGAAAAGCTGTAATCAATGGTTGATAAGGTGTATGATTTTGGGTCTGATCAAATTCACCCGAAGTAAAGTATGCTCTGTTATAAATCATTTTTCTAAATTGATTGTTTATTAAAGTTGTTTTCCCTATTCCAACAGGCCCATGTAGAAACACTAATTCTACTGAACCATTGGAAGCGTCTTGAAATAAATCATACATTAGACAAATTTCGTTATCCCTTCCGTAATAGTGTTTTGGAATTTTAAAAAATCCATCTAGTTGTTCAATGGATAAGCGAAATGAGTCAATTTTCTCTGTCTCTTTTAACGCGACTAAGCACTTCGTTAAATCTTTAAGTAGTTGACCACATGTTTGGTATCTATTTTCTGGATTTTTAGATAAAAGTGTCATAACTATATAATTAACCATCTTAGGGACTTTCCGATTCATTCTTATTAATTGAATCGCCTCAACAGCTATGTGATTATGGGTCCAATCCTGATTATTGTATCTAGAAAATGGATTTTTACCTCTTGCAAATACTTCATATAACAGCATACCTAGCTTATATAATTCAGAACGTTGATCATAGTTTTTCTTAAGCAATACTTCAGGCGATTGATATTTACTTTCCAATGATTCCTTCGTCGAAACCATAGGTAATATTTTAACTTCCAAATCTTCGGATAAAATAATGCGATCTGGTTTAACCATAAACTTAATTTCTTTTATATGCTGACATTGCTCAACTGACTTAACAAGTTGAATCGCTATCTTTAGCGATTCTTCAATAGAATATGCGTGACTTTTCAACGCTTCACTTAAACTTAGGCCTTCTATATTTTCAAAAGCTATCCCTTTATCAACTATTTCTAGCGGGGTTAACATACAAGGTATATCAAATTGTTGACGAATCTGAAATTCCTTAATTAATAACCCTTCAGATATTTCATCATCACCAGTCAACCTCCTCAATAATATCTTATTAGAATCAGCTTGAATGGCCCTAATAAATTGATGATTATCAATTTCCCATGCAAGTTCTAACTCACTATATCCTACAGTTTTCATTAGCATTACCTCTTTCAATATGAGCTATAATATTCGTATTGTATGTATTTCTAACTAACAAACACTAACTCTTTTTATAATAAAAATAGCAATTATAAAATCATTGTCAGAGTCTTATTTACTCTTAAGATTGTAAATACTAATCAATAACTATTAAATCATGAATAGGTAAGTGAATTTCCAACTATCTTAATAAGTATATTAGAAAGAATACCTTACAACGGTATTCAACTATTCGTAGTAACCAACTTAACACATCAAAAATAATGAACTTACTTTATGATCTAATCCTATTTTAAAAACAAACACATTTAAATGAATAACTAAAATCGTGCGATTATCGTCATGATTTTGAGCGCTTGAACACGCTTTATCTGCTAATGACTTCGCTTGTTTAAAGGCATCGCCTAAGGTCAACAGGATGTTGATCAGTTCGATGTTAACACATGATGTGACGCTTTCAATTTAACATTCCCTTAAGTGAAGCTTTACCTGATGTTTTTACTCTTAGCGGTTCATTCTCCGGCTTCCTTTGTTCATTGAAAACTTACATATTGTTCGTCTTCTACTCCAAATAGCTGAATTATGAAATGCATTCACATAACAAAAGTTATGAATTTTTCTTTTATAAACAATCACTATTTCTACATTTAATTCCCCCCCTAAAAAATTCGAATTTTCAATAAATGATATAAACTTCTATATATGGATACATCAGGTGTTAATACACCTGCATTCATTTTTAAAAAGACAACTCATGGAAAAGATTATACAATAGCTTCATTTCTACAATAATAGTGCTCGTCAATATACATTTAATTACTTAATCAACAAGCGCAACCAAAAACTTAATTGATTATGCGCGAAACTAAAGACCTATTCATTCTAAAATTTATTACTAACTAGTTTGCTAAAAGAAGTTGAAAATCTTGATACAATAAATAAATGTCTTCTTTTTAATAAAATTCAAATTAGAAAAAACATCATCTATAAAATAAAGTTTTATATTCAATTTTCACTTAAAAGTCCATTTATAATAATACTACCATCACATTCTTTCTTCTTAAAAGGGGGCTTTGGCCTAATTATATTTTCTCATTTTTGTTAAATCATTCTATATATTTAACACTTCTACTCCATTTAATTCACATGAAATACAAGTGTAATCATACTTTACAGTTTTATTCACAACGCTTAAATTTTTTTAAGAAGTAAATATGACCACCAAACCTAGATATACAATAAATCATTTAATTAATGACTATTTTTACAGAAATCTTTGGAACATCTTATCCACTTACTAAACGATCGATCACTTACTACAGATGCTATTAAAAAAACAAGCTGATGGCGCAATAATACTAATCCTCACATGTCGGCGTACGATAAAGTAAAATAAACAGCTTCTAGCCAGCTATTGCTTACTCCAGTAATCAACGGTCAATTAACGTTTATTTATAAGGTTGGGAGCACTTTCAAAATCATTAATTAGAGAGTAGTATTAATCAAATGTTTTACACAGTTAATAGGTCTTATTAAGATTACACTAAATTTTTTGTTTTCACCTATTGTTTACGTACACTTTTACTATAAGCGATTTCAGCTTGTAATTTGCATGCAAATAGATAAGAATTAATATAAGGTATGTAGTTTTATGATTGGCGTGTCACTACCAAAATTTCTTATAACTTTTTTAACTTATAAGCAAATACCTCTGTATTTTTTTGTATTATTATACATATAACTTGATTATTTTGGAATATAAAACCTTTTAAGCATTTCTTATTACCCAAGACAGGCGTCGTTACATTTAAATGGAAATAATATGTAAAATAAATGATTCTTTAAGCTCATATTTAATTCTGATTATACTTCTAATGCTCCGATAGCAGTAGTTCACATCTATGCTATTTTCATCGTTCAGATTCCTTCTGTTTTGCTATTTCTCAATGCTTCTTTAAATAGATTTATACTGAAATAATAATAGACAACCGCTTTTCGATTGATTATAAACCTTTCGTTTTAGATGCGCAGGTGAGATATGTTCTGCTTTCACTCTCCCAATCACAAGGGAGACATCTTGGTAAACGCAGTGTCTCCCTAGCCGTGGGTGTTAGATTTACGCCATGTAGATCATGAAGACATCACAGAATAAGAATTCGCTTTATTTCGTGCGGTTGGGCTTACTCAGGAAATCGCACGCAAAGTGAGAACTTCACATGAAAATTAGTTGCGATCGCACGCAAAATAGAGAAATCGCATGAAGCATTCCCAGTCGAAGTGGAGATAAGCAAGGGATGAGACTTCTGTGGGATTAGGATGAGCTGAAGATCCACTTGAGGCGTGATCTTTGCGACTCAAGTTAGCTGAAGCCATCCCCGCGAAAAGCGAATCCCTTGCTTTTCGAAACGAAATAACGTGCTAAACGTATGTGGCACATCCATGCAGACGTAAAGTCAACAAGCCTATTGAATACCGCGTCTATTGAACACGATCAAGGTTCAATGACTATTTTCAGTGTGCGAAAGTTGAGTTAGTGAAAATTAACTTCATTTCTGCAAAATCTTGACCTTCCAATCAAATCCTCTCTTTAATCATTTTGATTTCAATATTTGTATATATATTTAAAGGAGAAAAACTGTATAGACAAAGTGCTGAAGGGGGAGTAGAGTAACTCAATTGAGCTGGGTGATAACGGACGCTAATGTTCGGATTCACTCAACAAACCTGCAATCAGTAGGAGATGAACGAAAATGTCCGCTGATTGCAGGTTCTTTTTATCTATACGCCATTAAATAGGTATTATTCAGATAACTTATTGTTCATTGCTTCAATATTTTTATTCAAGCGACTAAGTTGTCTAATGATCATCCAATTTTGCTCAACCATAGCAGACAAATACGACACTTTCGCCTGCTCTTCAGCTTTAGCAAAGCTGAAAGCCAAACCAACCTTGAAGAAGTTATTACCGACAAGGTCATTAGCGATACGTTGTAAAACAACTAAATCTTTTTCGTCTAATTCCTCAAGTTGATATTTTTCCATAAACTTAGCTAATTGTTTTTCTTCTTTATCCATTTTTTTATCATTAGAGCTCCCACCAAACAATCCCATTTGAAAAACCTCCCGTTTTTTGTTTTATTTACGATTGCTTTCAATAATAAGATCAACATCTGTCAGCATTATAAGGTGCGATTCAGAGCACGCGGCTATCTGACTATCATAATTTCCCCATATTTATGAAAAACTTACATGATAATTCATAATATCAATACATGAACACCAATTAGATTAGGCAAATTTACTTTTATATCTGATAATTTTCAAGTAAATAGTGAAAAAGAACCAAAACTATAGTGTAATATTATTGTAATTATGGTTTGAAAATAAAAGAAGAAGCAAGAATTTTGAAATAGGTTACAGGTGGATTAGAAGCGCTTTGGGGGATTCCCGTATTAGGGGGTACAATCATTATTGGTTTAGCTTGGACACCCCTTATGCTTATGCTAGCTTTACATATAATTGGGCTCGTATTAAGTATTAAAAGTAACATGAAGAAGGTTGGCCATATACTTGGTATTGTTACTTCGTGTGTTGGGTTCATTCCATTTGTAGGCATGGTTCTACATATTTTAACAGCTATTTTCCTTCTCATTGAAGCAGCCAAAAACGAAGTAGAGATATCACCATTAAAACATGCTTCTTAATTAAGGAAATACAAAACCACTAATCCTGTAGTAGCCTACCTCATCATTTCCATTTAAAGGGATATAGGTAGACTTCTTTAGATAACTAGTGGCTTTGTAATATAGCAAACTACACTTTATTACTTTATGTTCATCATGCAGACTCCTTCTGCTTTACAAATTTCAAAACTTCTTTAAATAGATTAATGCTGAAATAATAGTAAACGACTATACCTAAACCTGCCAACAAGATAAAAATGATTTGGAAACTACTCAAATAGGTCTGTACGATATAGTTAAACATAACCACACTAATAAATGCATGTACAGTACTAATAAAAATAGCTACTCCAATTAAAGCAATTTGCATCACACCAACTAACTTTTTATCTTTTTGAGTTCTTGAGGATTTTTTATTTCTCTTCACAAATAATGCGATCAGAAGCATAATTAACGACCAAACGCTTAAAATAACGCTAAAAATGCTCAGAAAATTAATAATTACTGATAAAATGGCGATTTTTACATATTTTTTAAAACCCATCTTTATTTTCATTCTCCTCGCTTTTTAATGTAATCAGAACCTGAATTCTATACTAGAAGTTCTCTTAGCCATACTATTCAAAATTAATTTTTAATTAAAGATAGAAAAACGAGAACTAACGTAATCTATGTAACAAACCTCAATTTATGTTAATTGAAATATCATCTGATGTAAATAGGAAGAACGAGCCGTTTTATTTATATCTCTAAAGTAGCCTTTTACTTGTTCCATTTAAAAGTAAAATAAAATATATAAAAAATAAAAGCCACCAAAAGGTGACTTTTATTTTTTACTATTCATTCATATCATCTGGGTAAATGACACTATCAAAAATTTCTCCAGACTCTTCATCAACAATGTCAATGGTGACGTTATAGTCATCTGGATTAACCCCATTCATTAACTGATAAAACAAGCCTGAAATCCCAAGTGAAAAGGCTGCTATACCATCAAAGCTATTTTCATAAACTTCTTGGTCAACAGCAACTGTAAAACTTGAGTAATCATTATTTGCTGTCACATCACTAATTGATACAAAATCAGCACTTGAAACAAGCTCAGCCATTGTACTTTCAATTTCAGTCGCATAATCACTTAGCCACTCATCATGTACAGATTCAGGCATTGTATAAGTAACTGATCCATCGTCATTAACTGTTACTTCAGTAATTCCAACCTCATCAGCTTCCGCTTTAATCTGATCGGTATCTAGTTCTCCTTCATAAAAAGAAGCTGGTATCGTGACTTCAACATCAGCTAACCTTTCTTCTGCACCATCTTCCTCTACATCACCTTGTTCATTGCTCCCATCAATATCTTGTTGATCGGATTCATCTTGAGAACATGCTGAAATAAGGAAAACAGCCAATAATAACACGCTTAGCAATATTAATAATCTTTTCAAAATTCTTCCCCCTTTTTTAAAACTAAAAACACAGCAAAATAAGTTTACCATATTTATCTTTATACTACCAATTATTAAAAAGCTAATCGTACCATTTTAATACTACAAACCTTAACAACAGATAGTTAAAAACTACTAGACCTGCCAATAAATAAGTTTGTATTGAGTAAGCCCTAAGATGTAAAATATAGAACGAACGTTCTTATTGTAAACTTATAAGGAGACGGCATCATGAAAAATAAACTTACAAAAGGATCTAATTTAGTATGGGAAGCTAGTCGAATGATCTTACCTGAGCACAAAGAGTTAATACGTAAACATTATGAAGAATTAAACGATGTGATTAAACCTATTTTATCTGAAGATAAGTTGGAAGAACTTGAACGAACAGTCATAGAAGCTATTGAGTTTAAATCTGTTGTTGAGATCACCTATTACAAAAACAAGCGCGTGCTAAAATATCAAGGCATCATTATACGTCAGCTTGATTTAAGACGATTGGAAGTTGAAGTAGCTGACGGCTTAGAGTTTTTAAAGATTGATAATATTATAGATATAGAATGGATATGATAGCAGAAATGCTGTCATATCCATTTCGTTGCTCTTCTCACTGTTATAAAACGAACTATCACCCACCTCAATCGACTTGGTCTACTCTCTATTTTGAGGGGGGTTTACGGACGTTATCTGTGATCGTTTTATTTACCAAAACGGTGGCCTCCCAAAGAACAAAAAAACCCCAGAACCATTGTGGCTCTAGGGTTTAACTGATTAATACATTTGGATATATTGTTCTCTTTCCCATGGGTGTACTTGTGTACGGAACATATCCCATTCAATTTCTTTAGATTCAACAAAGTGTTCGAATAAGTGCTCACCTAATGCTTGAGTAATGACTTCATCATTAGAGAGATTAACAAGTGCTTCATAAAGTGTAGCTGGTAAATCTTTAACACCATTTGCTTCACGCTCTTCTTTGTCCATGACATAGATATTGCGATCAACTGATGATGGTGCTTCTAAACCACGCTCAATCCCATCAAGACCTGATGCAAGTAAAGCAGTAAGAGCTAAGTATGGGTTAGCAGATGGATCTACACTACGCACCTCAACACGTGTACTTAATCCACGAGATGCTGGAATACGGATAAGTGGTGAACGGTTTGAACCTGACCAAGCGATATAACAAGGCGCTTCATAACCTGGCACTAAACGCTTGTATGAGTTAACGGTTGGGTTTGTAACCGCAGTAAATGCTTGCGCGTGATCGATAATACCAGCGATGAATTGATAAGCTGTTTTGCTTAATTTCAATTCGCCTTCTTCATCTAAAAATGTATTTGTTTTACCTTTAAATAGTGACATGTTACAGTGCATACCTGAACCATTTACTCCAAACAACGGTTTTGGCATGAAGGTTGCATGCAGACCATGCTTACGCGCAATCGTTTTAACCACCAATTTAAATGTTTGAATATCGTCAGCATGTTTGACTGCATCAGAATATTTAAAATCAATTTCATGTTGCCCTGGCGCTACCTCATGGTGCGAAGCTTCAATTTCAAAGCCCATTTCTTCTAATTCAAGCACGATATCACGACGGCAATTTTCACCTAAATCAGTTGGAGCAAGATCAAAGTAACCACCTTTATCATTAAGTTCTAATGACGGATCTCCTTTTTCATCTAGTTTAAATAAGAAGAATTCTGGCTCCGTTCCAATATTAAAGGCTGTGAATCCCATATCTTCCATCTTTTTAAGGTTTCGCTTCAAATTAACACGCGGACAACCTAGGAATGGCTCTCCTTCTGGCGTGTAAATATCACAGATGAAACGTGCTACTTTACCTTTTTCTGATGTCCAAGGGAAGACAACAAAAGTATCCAGGTCAGGATATAGCTTCATATCTGACTCTTCAATTCTAACAAAACCTTCAATTGAAGAACCGTCAAACACCATCTCATTATTCAATGCTTTGTCTAATTGACTAAGAGGAATCTCAACATTCTTGATCGTTCCAAGTAAATCTGTAAATTGTAGCCGAATAAACCTAACGTTTTCCTCTTTGATTTTCTGCTTAATCTGTTCTACGGTAAACTTTGTTCCCATGTTTGTCCTCTCCTTTAACTATTCTTTAATGATGGAAGAATCGTGATAATTCCCCCTGACGCAACGAGGTTTTTCCAAGTCGGCCTGACTGCATTAATTCATTCCGTAATAGTTTACGCAATTCTTTCTCAGATAATTCAGGTTTTTTGTCCATTTCACTATCTGATCCCTTCTCGGTAGTTGGTAAATCTTTGAGCTGTAAAACTTGTTTAATACCAGCAAGATTAATCCCTTTTTCGATCAATTCCTTAATTTCCAGTAACCGATCGACATCATTGAAAGAGAATAATCGTTGATTTCCTTCTGTTCGAGCCGGGTGAATTAATTGATGTTCTTCGTAATAACGAATTTGTCTAGCGGTCAAATCAGTCAAATCCTTGACTATACCTATGGAAAATAAGGGCTGCGAACGTCTATCTAGATCACTCATAACATTCTCCCCTTTCCTCTCTTGCTTTCCATAATCTTATTATACACACACGGAAAAATAGTTGTCAACAGATGTTAGCTTTTTTTACATTGAAATTTTCAAAACATTTAATACATTTTGTCTATTTGTTATTAAAGCCCATCATTTCCTATAAGTATAGTATTAGATTTTGATATAACCACATTGCGAATGAAGGAGGGTTGGCATATCTTTTTGATCGCTGATAGCAATCATTTTTGTTTGTTCATTAATTGATTTGTTAAGTAAATCGATTTCATTTGTATTTGTTAATGGGATGGCATGATAATTTACCCCAAAATCCATTAAAGATCCCGAATTTTCGCCACGGACACCTACAACTTCTTCAAGGATATCATAGGACACCCCAGTAATATAGAGTAAACCACATTAAGCATACCACTTTCTGAAAAAAATCACTCTGGTGTAAGCGGATGGTTATCAGGTAGATAACCTTGTAGCCAATAACTTTCCTCAACCTCAATAAACGTATTATCGGTAATAATCGAATGTTGCTTTAATTGTTGTAACCTTTTGCCTTGATCAGCTGGGATCTGAACAGAGTAATGTTTCCATTCTTGTTTAATTAATTCTTCAGTTTCCTTGAGCAGCTTCTTACAATCTAATACTGAAAATGCACTGATTGTTAAAGCCGGTTTGTGCAACGGGATAAAATCAGTGGCGATTAAATCAGTCTTATTGTATAAAGTTAAGGTGGGGAGTTGATCAGCACCTAATTCCTGAAGTAATTGATTAACCGTTTGTTGCTGATGATGTTGATCAGGATGGGAAGCGTCAACAACATGATAGATCAAATCTGCTTCTGTTACTTCTTCAAGTGTAGAGCGAAAAGCAGCGATTAAATCAGTTGGCAAATCTTGCATAAATCCAACCGTATCAGTCAAGATAACATTAAGTCCCGAAGGCAACTTCAATTGTCTTGAGAGTGGATCTAATGTCGCAAACAGTTGATCTTGTTCAAAGGCATCACTCTGTGTTAGCTGATTAAAAAGTGTTGATTTTCCCGCATTTGTATAGCCAACAATAGCAATTTGAAAGGTGTGATTGGCTTTTCGGCGTGATCGATACTGATGGCGTTGATTCGCAACAGTTGCTAGCTTTCGTTTAATCTCATCAATTCTTCTATTTATGTGTCTTCGATCAGATTCTAGCTTGGTTTCCCCTGGGCCTCTCGTGCCAATTCCTCCACCGAGTCTTGAAAGCGCTAGCCCTTGCCCATGCAGCCTCGGTAACAGATATTGATATTGAGCCAGTTCAACTTGAAGCTTCCCCTCGTTTGTTTTTGCTCGACTTGCAAAAATGTCTAAAATTAATTGACTGCGATCAATGACAGGAAGATCAAATTCAGCCTGTAAATTTCGGGTCTGAGAAGCTGATAATTCATCATTAGCAATAATTAAATCAATAGCTTTTATATCAATCAATTGATTTACTTCAGTTAATTTCCCCGCACCTAAATACGTGGCTGGATGTGGATGATCCCGTTTTTGCATGGCCACTTCAATGACTTGGCCTTTAGCCGTTTCTGTTAACGCCTTTAGTTCTTCTAGCGAATATTTAAACCGACATTCATCATCTTTCTTCCTCTGCACAGCGATAATTAGCACATTTTCTTGCATTTTTAATACCTCATTTCTACAATACGTCTCTTCTATTTTAACAAAAAAATATAATCCGGTAAGCAAGTTTACACAAAATATTCACGAATGATGTTAACTTTTTTCTTATATATCGTCAGATGTTAACAATATTAACTTATTTAATTCATATACCCTTTCTTTAACTAAACGAATCGATTGCTTTCGAACGGCCTCTTCAATAATATTTCTAACAAACCGGGCATTGCTAAATGGATACGTTGTATACTTTAGCAATTCACGCTCAATTAATCGACGAAGTTTTAATTCAGCTTTTTCAGTTAAGTGATAATCACGGTCTTTAACCATTTTTTTTGCGATTTCCATTAATTCACTTAATTGATAATCTTCAAAATCTAAAATGAAAGGAAAACGAGAAGCTAGCCCTGGATTACTTCGCAAGAAAAACTGCATCTCCTCAGGATATCCTGCTAAGATTAAAATAAAAGATTGGCGATGATCTTCCATTTGCTTAACTAACGTATTAATCGCTTCTTTTCCAAAATCCTTTTCTCCACCATACGCCAAAGCATAAGCTTCATCGATAAACAAAACGCCTCCAAGTGCTCGCTGTATTAATGCTCGTGTTTTGTGCGCTGTTTGCCCAATGTATTCACCTACTAAATCTGTTCGATCTGCTTCAATAATATGGCCTTTCTCTAAAATATTCAAATCGACAAACCATTTAGCTAAAGTACGAGCTACCGTCGTTTTTCCGGTTCCAGGGTTCCCTTTAAATAGCATATGTAATGATTGTTGTTCTGTCTTAAGCCCTGCTTCTTGACGTCTTTTGTTTATTTCAATATGAGCATAAATTTCTTTCATCTTCTCACGGAGATTATCCATACCAATAAAACCTTGCATCACTTGGTTAATGGATTCAAATGGATCAACTCGATCTTCGTTTTCAGCCTGATTAAGGTGGGTATCGTGTAAGACAATATTAATTTGATTCGTTCTCATGGCCATCTGTCTAATCACCTCTTTCTTTATGTATTATACGCAACTTTTGCTTTGTATTAACACTAAATAAATGAGAAAAATTCATATTCGCTTATTCTTTTACGTATCACAGCTAAACGTCCGGGATAGGATACCACCCACCTCAAAATAGAGTGCAGAGCATCGATTGAGGTGGGTGATAACGGACGCTAAGGTTCGTTTTATGCTTAGGTCTTTAGATTTTTTATCGCTTCGTCAAAAAACACAGCACCCTTTAGATCTTTTCTAAAGGGTGCTGTGTTAGCTGTTGACATAGGTAATTATTCTTTTTCTAGAGCTACATTTTTTACAGGTGCGAATGTTGAAATGGCATGTTTAAATATCAATTGTTGCTTTCCTTCTGTTTCTAATAAAACAGTAAAGTTATCAAACGCTTTAACAAGACCACGTAATTGAAAACCATTAGTTAGAAAGACAGTGACCTGAATATGATCTTTTCTTAGGGCATTTAAGTACTGGTCTTGAATATTTACAGATTGAGCCATACTATTCCTCCTCTATTCTATCTCTAATATAATATAATTCTAGGTTAGACTTAAAATTCCTGCTAAATCTGAATAAATTTTTTCAAAAACTTGCTCTTTTGTCTCGGGAGTTAAGTTATACCAATTTACTTTCATTTTATTTTTAAACCACGTATATTGGCGTTTAGCATAGCGTCTTGAATGACGTTTAAGTAATAAAATAGCCTCATCAAGATCACAATCACCTTTAAAATAAGGAATAAACTCTTTATAACCAATCGCTTTCATAGATTGCGCATTCTCTAAACCTTGTTTGTAAAAATAATGTGCTTCTTCTATCAGACCTAATGTGAGCATATGATCAATCCGTTCATTAATACGTTGATAAAGAAGGGTACGGTCCATCTCCAAACCGATTAAAATAGGATGATACGGTGAGGTTTGAGATTGTTGGGCTTGCATCTCACTCATCGTTTGGCCTGTACGATCGTAAACTTCTAAAGCTCGAACAATTCTTCTTACATTATTAGGATGTATTTTAGCCGCTTGAATAGGATCAATGGATTGTAGACGTGCATAAACATGATCAATACCATCTTGTTCAATCGATGCCTCGATTTTTGCTTGGTAACTGGGATCACGACGTTGCTCAGAAAATTGGTAATCAGACAAGGCGGCATCAATATATAATCCTGTACCTCCAGCAATAATTGGAAGGCGCCCTTTGTCTGTAATCATCGTAATGTAATGCTGGACTTTTTCTTGAAATTCAGCTACAGAAAACGATTCCTCTGGGTCCTTAATGTCAAGCATATGGTGAGGAATACCCGCTTTTTCTTCCTCGGTTACTTTAGCGGTTGCAATCTCCATTCCTCTGTATATTTGCATAGAGTCTCCGCTAATAACTTCACCATCAAAACGTTGAGCAATCTGAACACTTAACTCTGTTTTACCAACAGCTGTCGGCCCTACAATGGCCACGACCGGTTGTTTCATTTCAATTACCCCTCGTATAATAAGTTTTAGTTACTACCTATTGTGCGTATTCTATCTCTGTAAATATTTTGTGATCGCTCACAACCCAAAGATACCTTGGTAAACATCGTGTTTCCAAGTACGAACATCGCTTTAAATTTACAGAAGGTAGACCAGTAGACAGTGCCACACGAACGTGGCAACCTTAATTTTTTAAGTGTATAGAACAAAACTTCAATCCGCAGGCGTGGGCCTACAGGATGTAGGTCATGCAGACGTTGCCACAGGACGTGGCGGTTTTAGTCTACGATCTTACCCCACGGATTGCAGGTTCGTTGAGTGAATCCGACATTAGCCATCCGTTATCACCCCGCCCACCTATATAGATTTGCTTATGCTCTCTATTTTGAAGTGGATAGTATACGGACGTTATCTGTGATAAAAGTTCCCTTTATATCTCATTGTTACAGTTACATCACGCGTTTAAACATTTTTTCAATGTCATAGTTTGAAAAATTAATAATGATCGGCCTTCCGTGGGGACAAGTAAAAGGATCTGTCGTTTCGCGTAATGATTCTAACAACTGAAACATATCATCATAATTCAAATAATGATTCGCTTTGATTGAACGTTTACAAGCCATTAATATGGCTGACTCTTCTCTTAATTTGTTTAAATCAACTTTACCTTCCTCCATCACTTGATTTACAATATCACGAATGACTTCTTCTTCGAAACCCTTAGGAAACCATTGCGGGTGGGCACGTATTAAATAAGTTGTTTGTCCAAAATGTTCAAAAAATAGTCCAACCTCTTTCAACTGTTCTTGATATTGGTTGATCATAAGCGCCTCTTGATTAGAAAAGTCAAAAGTTAATGGCATGAGTAGCTCCTGCAATTCGCTCTCTACTTGACCAATTTTATCTCGAAAATATTCATACTTAATCCGCTCTTGTGCAGCATGTTGATCAATCATATATAAACCCTGCTCATTTTCAGCTAGAATATAAGTGCCATGGTGTTGGCCAATTGGATATAACACGGGTACCCGTTCATTTTTCGCAGACACAGCTTGATTGACTTGCGCAGGACTATGCTCCACCGGATCAACATCGGCTTGATAAGCCGACACTTCCTCTTTCGCTGCATCTAAAGTAAAATCGAGTGACTGATGTGTGTCCGTTGATTTATTTTCTGTTTCTATTGTTGGTCCAAGTTCTGATGAAGTTTGCTTTTCTTGCTGATGTTCAAAGTTAAAGCTTTCTTGTGTATTTTGGGTTATATTTTTTTTCGGTTGTGTAACTGTTGGAATAAGCGTTTCTGTTCGGAACGTCTGACGAACTGACTCTTCAATTGCTTGAAATAATTCTCTATCTTTACTAAAGCGTACTTCAAGCTTTGCAGGATGAACATTAACATCAACTAAGATCGGGTCCATCTCTATTTGCATGACGACAATCGGACTACGTCCAATTGGTAAAAGCGTATGATACCCATTAAGGATCGCTTTATTTAAGGGGATACTCTTAATATAACGCCCATTAATAATCGTTGACATATAGTGACGTGACGCCCTTGTAATCTCAGGCTTAGCAATATATCCAGTAATATGATAATCTAAGGTCTTATGATCTACTTTAAGCATTTTCTTTGCAACAGAAACGCCATAAATTTGAGCAATAATCTGAAGCAAATCACCACGCCCATTTGATTGAAATAATAATTTTTCATTATGATACAATTCAAAACGTATGTTTGGATAAGATAAACTGATATGATTAACAACATCTGTAATATGTCCAAGCTCGGTATGAATGGTTTTCATATATTTCAGACGAGCTGGGGTATTATAGAAAAGATGTTGCACCGTAATCTCTGTCCCCTGTCTTGCATCACCTTTGTCTTGACTGACCATTTTTCCACCCTCAAGATAGATAATCGTTCCTGCACTTTCCCCCGTAGATGTCTTTATAGTCAGCTGGCTAACTGCAGCAACAGAGGCTAGCGCTTCCCCACGAAAACCTAATGTAGCGACATGAAACAAATCTTGTTCTGTCCGAATCTTACTTGTTGCATGACGTAAAAATGCTCGTTCTGCATCAGCCTTATCCATCCCCGTTCCATTGTCTGTAATTTTTATTTTACGCAATCCTGCTTCCTCAACTTCTATTTTAATTACTGAACTCTTTGCATCAATGCTATTTTCGACAAGCTCTTTGACCACTGAAGCAGGACGCTCCACCACTTCACCTGCTGCTATTTTATTGGCCAAAATATCAGGCATTGTTTCAATTGGCATTATGATTCATCCTTTCGCGCTAGCTTTTGCAATCGGTACA
This sequence comes from Amphibacillus cookii, assembly GCF_016908375.1. Taxonomy (GTDB): domain Bacteria; phylum Bacillota; class Bacilli; order Bacillales; family Amphibacillaceae; genus Amphibacillus_C; species Amphibacillus_C cookii. The sequence goes on along the minus strand of NZ_JAFBDS010000002.1, from coordinate 278,564 downwards.
GTTCATTAATAGCTTCCATAGGGGTCATTTCCATTAAATCTAGTGCTTTAAGTGCTTGCTCAATCTTTGAAGTTGATTGTTTCTTTTCTATTGAAGTAGATTCAGCTGCAAAAAAGCTTAATTGATCAGTGTCTTGCTGCACTTCAGATGATTCTGATTTCATTTCTAACTCAGCTAAAATAACTTTGGCTCTTTCAATTAACTCTTCTGGTAATTGAGCAAGTTTAGCGACATGAATACCATAACTTTCATCTGCTGCACCATCTTGAATTTGATGAAGAAAGACCACACGTCCCTCATATTCCTCAGCACGGACATGAATATTTTTTAATTGCTCTAATTGATCTTCTAAACTCGTTAATTCGTGGTAATGCGTAGAAAAGAGCGTTTTGGCACCTACCCGATCATGAACATACTCTATAATAGCTTGTGCTAAAGCCATACCATCATAAGTGCTTGTCCCACGCCCTATTTCATCAAGCAAAATCAAACTATTTTCTGTCGCTTGCGTTAATGCATGCTTCGCTTCAAGCATCTCAACCATAAATGTACTTTGTCCTGCAACCAAATCATCTGCCGCACCAATTCGAGTGAAGATTTTATCAAATACAGGTAATGTAGCATGCTCAGCAGGTACAAAGCATCCAATCTGGGCCATAATTGCAATTAATGCGACTTGACGCATGTATGTACTTTTACCAGACATATTCGGTCCAGTTATTAAAAGGAGTTGGCTTGATTGATCCATTAATACATCATTAGGCACATACTCCTCGTCTTTCATCACCTTTTCTATGACTGGATGGCGCCCTTTTGCAATTGAAATCGTGTGCTCGTTTGTTAATGTCGGCTTAACATAACCATATTGTTCACTCACCAAAGCAAAGCTTTGCAACACATCAAGCTCACTAATTTGATCAGCTAATGTCTGTAAACGTGTAATGTAAAATTTAACTTGTTCTCGCAATTGAATAAATAAATTGTATTCTAAATCGATGCTCTTTTCCTCTGCTGACAAAATTAATTGCTCTTTTTCTTTTAATTCTGGTGTAATATAGCGTTCTGCGTTGGTTAATGTTTGCTTACGTTCATATTTCCCCTCGGGGAGCAAATGAAGGTTAGCTTTGGTCACTTCAATATAATAGCCAAAAACCCGGTTGTAACCAATTTTTAAAGATTTTATATTCGTTGCTCGCTTTTCTTGTTGTTCGAGTTCAGCAATCCATTTTTTTCCGTTCCGTGAGGCATCCCGATATTGATCAAGCTCTTCATTAAAACCATCTCGAATAATGCCACCTTCTTTAATGGTTAAAGGCGGGTCTTCAGTCAAACTGGTTTCAAGCAAATCTTGCAACTCCGTTAACGAATCCAAAGCTTCTCCACGCTTCACTAATTGTTCTTCCGAAAATTGTGCTAGTATTTTCTTTAAACCAGGTACTTTTGTAATTGATAATTTCAATTGCAATAAATCGCGTGCATTAACATTACCAAAAGCAACTCGCCCAGCTAAACGCTCTAAATCGTAAATGGACTTTAGTTGTTCGCGTAAATCTTCGCGCGAGATAAAATCAGCCATCAATCCATCAACAAGTTGATAGCGCCTTGTTAGTATATCTTGATTTAGTAATGGACGTTCTAGCCATTTTTTTAATTTACGTGCCCCCATTGCAGTCACTGTTTGATCGAGAACCCAAAGCAAGCTTCCCTGTTTTCCTTTTTTGATAATGGTTTCAGTCAGCTCCAAGTTACGCTTTGAATACATATCAAGCCCTAAATATTCATTTAGTTTTATAACCTGAAGTGGTTTTAAATGATCAAGTGCACGTTGTTGGGTCGATTGAATATAATGAACAAGCCTACCAAATCCGATCTTCAATTTCTCATTGTCAATATTTTCAACCAAATGCTCGTAGGGCTGCTCTATTGTTGTTTCTTCGACATATGATAATGTGACTTGAAGACGATTGGTAAGATCACCTTGATGCTCTACGGGTAAGTCTTTTGAAATAACAACTTCTCTAATGGGTCTATTATAGAGTTCGCTTAACACACTTTCCCAACCGGTTTGGACGAGTGCTGCACTTGTTTCGCCTGTGGACAAATCGTTGTATGCCAGGACATAATGCCCATGTTCAAAACCTGTTATACTTGCTAAATAGTTATTTTCTTTTTCGTCAAGCATGGCGCCTTCCATAACTGTACCTGGCGTAATAAGCTGAATAACTTCTCGTTTCACAACGCCCTTGGCAACTTTAGGGTCTTCAACCTGCTCACATATTGCAACTTTAAATCCTCTTTCAATTAGGGTTTTTATGTAATTACTTGCTGAATGGTAAGGAACACCACACATAGGTATACGCTCTTCCCCTCCACCATCACGACTTGTAAGCGTAATTTCCAATTCTCGAGATGCTTTTAACGCATCCTCAAAAAACATTTCATAAAAATCACCTAAGCGAAAGAAGAGGAAACTATCTTGATATTGTGCTTTTATTTTCAAATATTGTTCAATCATTGGCGTATAATTACTCATTAATCGATCTCCTAAACTATTTAAAGATTTCAATATTCTTATTATAGCATATCATCAACTCCAATTTTTACCCGTAGATTCAAAGAATTTCATTAATTCTTCGTATAAAATAAACCGAGTTAAGCGAATCAGGACATTAGCGTTCGTTATCTCTCGCCTATATAGATGATCGCTACTCTCTATTTTGAGGCGCGGATTTTACAGACGGTTATCTTCAATAAAAAAAAGAAAGCGTACAACAACATGTACGCTTTACCTATTAATTCGTATCATTTGGTTCTAAATTGATTAGCTCATCGTCTGTTAACTGATCAACCCAATCTTCTTCACCTTCTACAACGCCACTTGGATCAACGCGAACAGCTACTTTCGTATCACCGATAACTTCAACTAAAAATTCACGCTCTACTTCCGTTTTAATTTTTCGATCTGCTTTCTCTATCGTACACGATAATGAATTAGGTTGTTGTAACGGTTTGGCATGAACTTCAATGTGAGAGCCTACGGTTTGCTTATCTTTAACGGCTAGTTTAATGGGATCTGAATAAGTCACCCGCTCAGTAACGACTTCTGTCTTTGTATGATCATTGTATGAATACCAAACATTGATATCGTAGCTTCCACTTACTTCTACCACCTCATCACCTTTACGTTTGGCATTATATAAATGATTAATGATCCAACACCCTAAAATGCTAGAGGGTTGATGTGTTGGACTAATAATATGGGTATCTTGCGTAAACTTACGACCCTTACCGATGACAGCTTTTGTAATAATTTCTCGATAATCTTGATCAAGAAATGACATAGACAATAACCTCCTCTTTCTTCATGTTCAGTTTATTCAATATAGCTAGGCGAAGTGACACTTACCACATAATTCATCCTATGCATTTGCCTAACCGTTGCTACTGTAAACACAGATTATTTTTATAAATCCATAGAAGTACATGTCTGGAGCTAACCTCTTACTTGTTAATGTACGACCGGTTTTATCACAGATAACCGTCCGTAAACCACCCACCTCAAAATAGAGCACAGAGGTCAATCTATTGAGGTGGGAGATAACGGACGCTAAGGTTCGTTTTATTCGTTCTCAAAACACAACAAATCTCCCGACCTTCAATCAGGAGATTTGGTAGATTGTCCAATCAATCACTTGGATGATAAAAGTCATCGGTGTGATTTGATCAAAAAATTTTTTATTCATTTTGGTTCAATTTATCGCTAACTTGAGTTTCTATATTACCAATTAGTGATTGTAACACATCATTAACAATAACTTGTGACGTTTTAAATTCTGCAACAATGGGAATCGCGTCAATCTCCGCTTGGATTGCATCAATTTGTTGATCAATTTGTTTAACAGCCTCATGTTTTTCATAGGCTTGCAAATTAACAGCTTGTTTCTGTAATGCTTTAATTTGATTAATTTTGTCCTTAACTTTTTGATTAGCATTCAAGCGTTCTTCAAGTGCTTTATAGCGCTCTACTTCTTCTAATTCATTTAAGTCATTGGTGATCTCTTCGACCTTCTTAAAGATTTCTTCTTTTGAGTATGTCACTTTTTAATACACCCCGGACGTCATCTCAACGAGCTCACCGTCTAATGACCATGTTTTAGCTTTTGTAATCTTAACCGGAACAATTTTTCCAATAAGTGATTTAGATGCTTTAAAGTTTACTAACTTATTTCGTTCGGTATATCCTGATAGTACTTCAGGATCTTTTTTACTTTCTCCTTCTACTAAAACCTTAACTACTTGCCCTTCATACTTCTCCATGGCTGATTTGGATTGCTCATTAACAAGAGCATTAAGACGTTGGAGACGTTCTTTCTTCACTTCCATTGGGATATTATCTTCCCACCGTGCAGCCGGTGTGCCTTCACGCGGTGAATAAATAAAAGTATATGCCGCTTCAAACCCCACTTCTTTCATTAATGTCATTGTTTCCTCAAATTGTTCATCTGTCTCATTTGGAAAACCAACGATAATATCCGTCGTTAATGTTGCATTTGGCATTGCTTCACGAATTTTACGGACCAATTCTAAGTAATCTTCACGTGTATAACGTCGCGCCATAATCCGTAATACATCAGAGCTACCGGATTGAACAGGTAAGTGAATATGATCGAGTAAATTACCACCTTTAGCCAATACTTCGATTAAACGATCATCAAAGTCGCGAGGGTGAGACGTTGTAAAACGAACACGAGGGATGTCAATCTTACGTATTTCTTCCATCAAATCACCTAAACCATATTCAAACTCAAGGTCTTTTCCGTAAGCATTCACATTTTGTCCAAGTAAAGTTACTTCCTGATAACCTTGAGCTGCAAGTTGGCGTACTTCTTGAATAATATCCTCTGGTAAACGACTGCGCTCTTTTCCTCTTGTATATGGAACAATACAGTACGTACAAAACTTATCACAGCCATACATGATATTTACCCATGCTTTAATATTACCTTTACGGACTTTTGGCAAATTCTCAATAATATCGCCTTCTTTAGACCATACTTCAACAACCATTGCTTTAGAAAACATCGCTTCTTTTAACAAGCTTGGTAAACGGTGAATATTATGGGTGCCAAAAATCATATCGACAAAAGGATGCTTTTTAAGAATACGATTAACAACAGATTCTTCTTGAGACATACAGCCACATACACCGATAATCAGATCGGGATTTTCCATTTTAAGCGGTTTTAAGTGACCGATTTCACCAAAAACTTTATTTTCAGCATTTTCTCGTATCGCACATGTATTTAATAAGATCACATCTGCCTCACTTGTATCTTCTGCAGGTTGATAGCCTAAATCCGTTAATAAGCCCGCCATAACTTCAGTATCATGCTCATTCATTTGACATCCGTATGTGCGAATCAGAAATTTTTTGTCTTTTCCGATTCCTTTCATATCTTCCGGAATACTAAAGTCGTAATGAATATCAACATCTTTCTTGAGGCGTTTTTTAGCTTTTTTCAAATTAGGGGGTTGATAAGTTGACTGGAAATACTTACCGATCAACTCGTCTGAATCCATTTTTTTCAAACGATCTAAATTTGCATGTGTATCTTGCTTTATTTGACTACTTTCTTTACGTTGTTTTTCGTTCATTTGAAAATGACTCCTTCCTTACACGTACGTCTTTGTCCATTCTAACACGTCATCATACTTTTTTGTGTAAAAAAGCTTGATTTACACTTTGATTCTAGGGAATTTTCTTATGAAATTTTCACCAGTGATTTGCTTAACTGTTGATTTATCGTATCTTTTATTTAAGGCTTCTACTATATTAACATAGTCTTCTACTGTTTCTAAATTTTGAATAGTTGTTAATATACCGTCAAAGTCAGAACCGAAGCCTAGATGCTCTCTCGCACCACGTTTGAGGAAGTAATCAATCTGTTTCATGACATCATCAATCTCAACTGGCTCATTTACCTTTGTAAAGTAAGGAACAAAAGTAACACCAATCCAACCGTCACGTTTGATTAGTGCGGCAATCTGCTGATCATCAAGATTACGCCTATGCGGACATACCGTAAAAGCATTGCTATGCGATGCCATCACATCATGTGCCGTTGCTATAACATCATAAAATCCTTTAATAGATAAATGTGAGACATCTGTCCAAATTTGTTCATCATTTAATAAATTAATGACTTCATGTCCAAAACTACTTAATCCCTTTCCATGGGGGTGATCAATACTATCAGCAATAGCATTATTGTTATTCCATGTCAAACCGACAATTCGGACACCATAATCAATCAATTGCTTTAATTTGTTTAAATCTCTACCTATTGGATGGCATCCTTCCAAAGTTAAGATTGCACCACGTTGGTGATCGGCTATATTTTCAATATCTTTTTTCGTTTTTATAGACACTATGTCAGGATTGGGTACAATGATTTTTTCATAAAAAAGCTCCACCATTTTCAATGCTACATCATATTGTTTATAAGCCGGAACATCATCGGGTACAAATATAGCAAAAGCTTGAATCCGAACAGGGCTATTACGCCACTTAGTTAAATCAAATTGAAGTTTGTTTGACTGATTAACATCGTATGCATGCCGCCAAAGTTGATATAATAAATCACAATGTGCATCGATTAACATCTTCAGCCACTCTCCTTAAAATGTGAAAAATCCTGTTTGTAAAATACAAACAGGAAAGCCAATTAACGAGGTTCAACAATGAGTTTAATTGCCGTTCTTTCTTCATCATCAATTTTAATATCTGTAAAAGCAGGGATACATATTAAGTCAACACCACTAGGTGCAACAAAACCACGAGCTATTGCCACAGCCTTCACAGATTGGTTAAGTGCACCTGCACCAATGGCTTGAATTTCTGCCGAACCACGTTCGCGTAACACATTTGCTAAGGCACCTGCTACTGAATTTGGGTTTGATTTAGCTGAAACCTTTAATACGTCCACTTTTGCTACCTCCTTGGTTTTCTAAAGTCGTTCCACTTTTACTATATTCTCACAAACTGCTGATATGCTTACTTTTAATCGAATGATTAACTGAAAAAAGGTTGATCCTCTGTAATAAAAATACGATTAATTTTTTTGGCCTTACCTGAAGCAGGATCAATATCAATAACTACACCACTGAGCTGATACTTTCCATGCTTCATTGCTTCAAAACGCACAGGAAGATTGGTTAAGAATTTCTTAATGACCGCCTCGCGTTCAGTACCAATAATACCATCATAAGGGCCCGTCATACCCACATCAGTAATATAGGCAGTGCCTTGATCAAGTATTCGATTATCAGCGGTTTGCACATGCGTATGCGTACCAACTAACGCACTGATCCGTCCATCTAAATACCAAGCTAGTGCTAATTTCTCACTCGAAGCTTCAGCATGAAAATCCACAAAAATGATTGACGTTCTTTTTTGGGCTTCTGCTATCAGTTCATCAGCTTTTCGAAATGGGTCGTCGATAGCCGGCATAAATGTTCTGCCTTGTAAATTAATTACTGCTACTTCCGTACCATTCACATTAGTAAATGTTATTCCGTTACCTGGTGTGCCAACAGGAAAGTTAGCCGGTCTTACCATTCGCTTCGCACGATCTATAAATTCAAAAATCTCTTTTTTATCAAAAGTATGATTTCCCATCGTTAAAACGTCAGCACCCCACTCTAGAAATTGCTTATAAATCTTCTCAGTAATGCCCTTCCCTGAAGCAGCATTTTCACCATTTACAATGGTTAGTTGCGGTTGATACTTCTGTTTTAATTTCGGTAAATAGGTTTGAAGTTGTTCTCTCCCCATTGACCCAACAATATCGCCAATAAATAAAATACGCATTAATGTGCTCCTTCACTTTAAACTTCTTATTATATAACACCCAGTTTCACATAATTTCCTACTCTTGTCAAAAAGAAGCGACCAACATGTTGGTCGCTTCTTTCGCTTTTCTGCTATTAAAAACATGTTTACTTTGCATATTCTACTGCACGTGTTTCGCGAATAACGGTGATCTTAATATGTCCAGGGAAATTCAGTTCTTCTTCAATTCGCTTTCGAATATCCCTAGCAATACGCACGGATTCAAGATCATCAATTTCATCCGGCTTAACCATGATTCGAACTTCTCGCCCAGCTTGAATAGCAAAGGATTTCTCAACCCCTTCATATGATTCAGAAATCTCTTCAAGCTTTTCTAGTCTTTTAATATAATTCTCTAATGTTTCACTTCTCGCACCTGGTCGTGCAGCGGATAAAGCATCAGCAGCTGCAACGAGGACTGAAATAATAGAAGTGGGCTCTTCATCACCATGGTGAGAAGCAATAGCATTAATAACCACTTCTTTTTCTTTGTATTTCATTGCAAGCTCTTTTCCAATTTCAACATGACTACCTTCTACCTCATGATCAATCGCTTTCCCGATGTCATGTAATAGTCCAGCTCGCTTAGCTAACATAACATCTTGCCCTAACTCTGATGCAAGTAAACCAGCTAAATGGGCCACTTCAATTGAGTGTTTTAAAACATTTTGACCATAGCTTGTACGGTACTTGAGGCGTCCAAGAATCTTAATTAAATCAGGGTGCAAGCCATGTACACCTACTTCGAAAGTTGTTTGTTCACCAACTTCTCGAATATATTCATCGACTTCACGTCTCGACTTATCAACCATCTCTTCGATACGTGCAGGGTGAATACGACCATCTTGCACTAATTTCTCTAAGGCAATTCGCGCTGTCTCGCGGCGAATTGGATCGAAACCAGATAAAATGACAGCTTCTGGCGTGTCATCAATAATTAAATCGATACCTGTTAAGGTTTCTAAAGTTCGAATATTCCGACCTTCACGACCAATAATTCGGCCTTTCATTTCATCATTTGGTAGATTTACTACAGACACTGTCGTTTCTGCAACATGATCAGCTGCACAACGTTGCATGGCAAGTGATAAAATCTCTTTAGCCTTTTTGTCTGCTTCTTCTTTTGTACGATTTTCTGCCTCTTTAATAATAAGTGCTGTTTCATGACTAACTTCTTTTTCGACCCGTTCTAAAATCACTTGTTTTGCTTGATCCGATGTATAACCAGAAATGCGCTCCAGTTCAGCCTGTTGATCTTTCAACAAGGCTTCCACTTTGCCTTCCATTTCTTCAATTTGTTGTTGTTTTTCTGTTAATGAGTTTTCCTTCTTCTCTTGCATACGTTCACGTTTATCTAACGTTTCGTCTTTGCGATCAAGGTTCTCCTCTTTTTGCATGAGACGATTTTCTTGCTTCTGAAGTTCAACACGTCGTTCGCGAAGTTCGTCCTCTGCTTGCTGACGAAATTTATGATTTTCATCCTTCGCTTCTAAAAGGGCTTCTTTCTTAGCAACTTCCGCATTACGATGCCCTTCCGCTACGATCTGTTTTGCCAACTCTTCTGCACTTGAAATCTTTTTCTCTGCAATCGATTTACGAATCAGATAGCCAACAACAATACCGACGATTAGGATAGCCAAACTGGAGATGACGATAACCAAAAAGTCCAGATAATTCATGGTTTCACCTCCTCTTGCTATTCATTTTTAAACTTAAGTTAAGTCGGCATATACTTGTCTTACTCATTTAAAATGCGTCATTAATAGTTGTGTATAATTTAAAAAAAATGAATTATACACCATTAATTTTAATAGTGCGTATAAGTAATGTCAAGAAAACGTCACATACTATTTTCAAAATCCTATTGTTTTGTCAAGAAATATCATTATTTTAAGCTGCTTTTTTTGCAAAAAGAAGTAATGGCAAGACAAAAGACAGCACCTTTAGCCAAATCCCAACCGTTAAATTCAGCTTTAACTTTTAGGATCATCATAGCTATAAGACACTGTCTTAACCATTTTCTATTTACTTACCATCTTCAATAAGTTCATCCATGATCGGTTCTTCATTAGGATTAAGTTCATCCATATTATAATGATTGCGCACTGATTGATAAATTTCTGTAGCAATTGCAGTATTCTCTTTTAAGAACTGCTTAGAATTTTCACGTCCTTGTCCAAGACGTTCATCATTGTATGAATACCATGCCCCACTTTTCATCACAATATCTAAGTCAGAGGCAATATCCAGCATTTCCCCTTCTCGAGAAATACCTTCACCATACATAATATCTACTTCAGCTTGCTTAAATGGAGGAGCTACTTTGTTTTTAACCACTTTTATCCGTGTTCGATTACCAACCATATCGTTTCCTTGCTTAATCGTCTCTGCACGACGAACTTCTAAACGTACCGAGGAGTAGAATTTTAACGCACGCCCTCCAGGGGTTGTCTCAGGACTCCCAAACATGACACCCACTTTTTCACGAATTTGGTTAATGAAAATAGCCGTTGTCTTTGACTTATTAATCGCTCCTGAAAGCTTGCGCAAAGCTTGTGACATAAGTCTAGCCTGAAGGCCAACATGGGCATCTCCCATCTCACCCTCAATTTCTGCCTTTGGAACTAACGCTGCAACAGAATCAATAACAATAATATCTACCGCTCCACTACGCACTAATGCTTCAGCAATTTCTAATGCTTGCTCACCAGTGTCAGGCTGTGAGAGTAATAGTTCATCGATATTCACCCCTAAATTTCTAGCATATACTGGATCAAGGGCATGCTCAGCATCGATAAAAGCAGCAGTTCCGCCTTGTTGTTGGGCTTCAGCTATTGCATGAAGCGATACCGTTGTCTTACCTGATGATTCAGGACCATATATTTCAATAACACGACCTCTTGGATAGCCCCCAACACCTAAAGCCACATCTAAAGCCAAAGAGCCACTTGAGACCGTTGCGATTTTCTGCAAAGCTTGCTCACCCAATTTCATAATTGAGCCTTTTCCAAATTGTTTCTCTATAGATTTTAAAGCCATATCTAAGGCCTGTTTGCGATCACTCACAAGAATTCCTCCTCATAATTTCAACTAAATCTATCATACACCGTTTTAAACAATTAAACAAGTAAAATGCGAATGAATGTTCTTATTTTTTTATGTGGTAAACCAGCTGTTTTCTATAGAAAAGTTGATAAAACTGAAGGAATTAGCTTTCTTTGTGGTTTATTTTCAAATATTGATAAATTAATGCTAAACCTTTTTTTACTGAGCGATTACGGACGATTTCTCTATTTTTAGGGAAGGAAAATTGTTCAATCTTATAGTTTTCTTCTGACTGATAAAAGCAAACATAAACCGTACCTACTTCTTTCCCCTCCAATTCATCGGGACCAGCTACACCGGTAAAACTAATTCCATATGTGGCATGGAACTTATTTTTTGCATGTTTAGCCATTTGGTAAGCACAATGTTCACTTACCATCCCATACTGATCAAGAATGGATTGATCAATATCAAGTACTGCTACTTTGGCATCAGGTGTGTAACTTACAATACTTCCTTTAAAAACATGACCAGCGCCAGGTACAGATACCATTGCGTCTGCGAAACGACCACCGGTTAAACTTTCGGCTGCAGCAATTGTTTCCTGATTTCGAATGAGCCAATTAACAATGACTTGATTAATGGTTTGGTCATTCACACCATAAATATAATCACCGACAATCTGCTCAATTTGTTGTTGAGCTACATTAATCAACTGGTCCGCTTCAGCAGAAGACTCGGCCTTCGCGGTTAGCCGTAATGCTACTTCTCCGTCGGTTGCTAACGGTGCGATTGTGGGATTAGTTTGTTGTTCAATAATGTGTTTCACTTTCATTTCAAGCTCAGATTCACCAATGCCTATGAAGCGAAGCATCTTAGACGTAATAACATCGTTGAGTGTTAAACAGTCATTTAAATAAGGAAAAACCGTATCCTCCATCATCCCCTTCATTTCATCTGGAACACCTGGCATTAAAATAAACTGGCAATCTTGATAAGGGACAATCATACCTGGTGCCGTTCCTGATCGATTTGGGATGATGGTTGCTCCAGGAATAATCTGTGCTTGTTTTTTATTATTATTAGTCATTACGCGATTGCTTCTTTCAAAATAAGCTGCTATGTCGGCCAATGCCTGTTTACTTTCAACTAACTTTTCCCCTACAAATTGAGCTACAGTTTCTCGAGTCAAATCATCATCGGTTGGTCCAAGGCCGCCAGTTATTAAAATAAGATCCGAACGTTTCGTTGCTGATTGTAAGACTTCCAAGAACCGCTTCTCATTATCACCAACCACATGATGATAATAGACACTTATCCCTCTGGTCGCTAACTGTTGAGAAATCCATTGCGCATTTGTATTAGCAATTTGACCGAGTAACAATTCTGTACCTACTGCAATAATTTCTGCTTGAATACCTTTCATTACCTTGACTCCTTCATAACATGCCAATTTTTAACAAAGTAATCGGCACCAGAAACAACAGTAAGTAGAAGCGCGATGTATAATAAGATGGTTCCAACAGGCCAGTTTAAGTAAGAGAAAGGAAAATCATGTAATAACAGGACGGCAATCGCTAGTAATTGAAATGTCGTTTTCCATTTACCCATCTGCCCCGCAGCCAATACAATCCCTTCTCCAGCCGCAACAAGACGTAACCCTGTTACCGCAAATTCTCGAGAAATGATAATAATCACAACCCAAGCCGAAGCAGCACCCATCTCTATTAACAAAATAAAGGCTGCTGTTACGAGTAGCTTATCTGCCATTGGATCTAAAAACTTTCCTAAATTCGTTACTAAATTATACTTACGAGCATAATAACCATCGACCCAATCTGTGCCTGAGGCTACAATAAATAATAGTGCTGCTACGAAGTCAACAATTGGTAATGTCTGATGTCCAATTGTCCAACTCCCCCAATCCAACGGTAAGGTTAGTAGTAATATAAAAATAGGAATTAAAAAAATACGTGATAAAGTGATCCGATTTGGAATGTTCATTTAATCATCCATCCTTTCCATTAATCAAACGATATAAAACGAACTTTCAATCAGTGACGGGTTTTGTTCTTCGTCCACTGATTATTAGTTGAGCGAATCAGGACATTAGCGTTCGTTATCTGTAATAAATATATGTAATCCTTTATCCTGTAACAGCAGTTAACCCCTCTCACCTCTTGATGAGAAGGGTCGTTAACAATTAGCTCAATCGAAAAGCTGAAAATTGGTAAACTTATGACTCAGGCTCTTCATTAATATAGATCCAAACCTGTTGTACAGCTGTAGGTGCGATATCCTCAGAAAGAACCACCTCTAAATCATTAATTGAGAGATCAATCACACTCGGATTTCCAAACCTCAAATAAACAAAAGATTCATCAGTAACATCAATGGTAAGCGGGGACTCACTGGATTGAAATGTAGAGTAGTACAATCGCTCACCTGAATCATCTTCAATTTCCAACCAATTGCTATCTGATGTTTCTATCGTTAATTCAATCGTTTCATCATCAGTTTCCAATTGATAAATCGATTGGTTACTTTCATAGGAAAAAAAGGTCAGTTCTGGATCTTCACTGTCCTCTTCTTGCTCCTCCTCTTCTTCACCCTCATCATCGTTATCGTTTGAATCGGGCTGTTCTTGCCCATTATCCTCATCACTTGTATCAGGTGGTAACGAGACTTCATCACCAGCTGATTGATCTGTTTGTACTTGTTCATTTCCATCTTCAGCGTCTTGCTGCCCCGGCCCTAAAGTAATCCGCCATATAAAGAAGCCTACACCAACAATAAGGAGAATAACAAACACAGTAGGTAACAAAGAAGCAAATGGTGACGTCTTTGATGAAGTTGTTTTTCCCCTTGTCCGTTGCATACGTGTATATTCTACAGCATTTTCCGTTTCTGAAGCTGGTATTTCGTTTCGATGTTCATCTAAAAGCTGATTCGGGTCTAAGTCGACAACATTTGCATACTCTTTAATAAAAGCACGTGTATAAAAGCTTCCAGGTATAACTGAAAAGTCATTCCTTTCAATGGCTTGTAAATGTCTCGTTTGAATTTTAGTTAAACGTTGGACATCATCTAAGGAAAGACCCTTATCCAAACGTGCTTCTTTTAATTTTTCACCAATTTGCATCTATAACACCATCCGTTTACTTAATCACTGTCAACTATCATTTCACTTGAGCATACTACTACTATAATAAATGATTTTCGCTCATTATAAAAGAGAAGAATGTCATGATTGAATAATTATTTTTTCCCTATCACTTATCGCCAACCATCGGACAATTCAATATTTTCTCCATCTATATAATTAGACTTCTGATCAAGCAAAAAAGTTACTAAATTTGCAACATCTTTTACTGCTCCTCATCGTTTTTGGGGAATAACATCAGTAATCATTGCTTTTTCATGTGTTGTAAGATTTTCATTCATCTTTGTATCGATAAAACCTGGACTTATCGATTTAACTCTAATCCCATTGGAACCTACTTGTTGCAAAATGCTTTAGCAAAAGCTAATTGTGCTCCTTTTACAGATGAATACAACACTTCATGACTAACGACGTCCCCACTATACTCTTTTAGCCAACATGTGTCGCAGACAAGCTTTTGTAATCATCCACGTAGCGAAAAACATGTACGGTATTAATACTTCCATAACGGCTTGATCTGCTTCATGGAAGACACCATAGCATCGTTACGATGCCTCAGCTATCTTAACTTGGAATACAGCGACATTATCATCTTTAATCCAATTATTCAAGAATTGGTTAGCATCTTGTAAGGATAGCGATTCAAGAGTTGGTAGAAGCTCAAAAAAATCAATATCGAGCATTTGATATTGGCTGACTTGATTAGCAATTTCTGAAGTGCTATTCATATCTCTTAATAAACCACCAATCATCTTACGTTTCATTCGCTCAAAATCTTCTTTACGAAGCTGATAAGATTTGAATGAGTCAAGCTGTAACTTTACTGTTTCAGCGAATTTATCCGGATCACTAGTGTTTCCACCAATAACAGAAAAGGCAAATTGCTTTTGACGCTCTGATTCAAACCCTAGACTCCCATCGATCAAATCCTTGTCATACAATTCTTGATAGTATTCTCCTGATTTAGAGTAAAAATAATCTAATAACATATCCGCTAACAATTCTTCTTTTATAAACGTTTGGCTATCTTGCTTAGGTTCTTCTTTAATACCAACCATACACTTGGCTACCGCAACTGGCATTTCAATCGCGTCTTCAGCCTTTGCTACCTTTAACTCTTCTTCAGGATAAAAGCGATTAATATGTGGTGGTTTTTCAAAACTTTTTTGTGCTTGATTCTTTTTAATTAATGCAATCATTTGTTCAGGATCAAATTGCCCGACTAAAGTTACTGTCATATTTGATGGATGATAAAATGTGTGATAGCAAGTGTAAAGATCTTCCTTTGTAATCAATTGTATCGAATCCACTGTTCCTGCAATGTCAATTTTAACAGGGTGTGCGTTATACATCGTTGCTATAATCCCAAAAAATGCTCGCCAGTCTGGCTGATCATCATACATCTGTATTTCTTGAGCAATTATTCCTTTTTCTTTCTCAACTGATTGATCTGAGAAGTATGGTGTTTGCACAAAATCTAATAAAATCTCAGTATTTTTTTCCACTTCAGATGTTGCTGAAAATAAATAAGCGGTTTTTGTAAAAGAAGTAAAAGCATTTGCAGATGCTCCGTTCTTTGTGAAGTCTTGGAATACATCACGATCCTCTTTCTCAAATAGCTTATGCTCTAAAAAGTGGGCAATTCCATCAGGTACAGTAATCCTTTCATCAGAATTAATCGGTACAAAGCTTTGATCAATTGATCCATAGTCTGTTGTAAAGACACCATATGTTTGTGCCATTTCATTTTTAGGAACTAAAATAACACGCAAGCCATTAGGTAACGTCTCTCGATAAACCGTTTCTTTTATTTGTGGATAATGTTTTTTATGCATTGGACTGACCTCCTTTTGCCGTTAAGAAATAGGTGGTATCTAATTCAATTTTATTGGCCATTTGTACAATAGCTTGATGATTAACAGATTCAACAGCCTCGATAAACTCAGAAACGGAACGAGATGAACCTGCAAGGTGTTGGTTATAAAGGACTTCTGTCATGCCAAATGGATCATCTAGCGTTTCTTTGTATTGATTAATAATTAAGCGCTTAGCTTCATCGATTTGAGCTTCGGTAAATTCACCATCACGCATAGCCTTCATCTGTTCTAATATGATCGCTTTTGCCTTTTCATAATCAGTTGGAGCAATACCACTAAAAACAAATAACAGTCCTTTGTGACTTTCAAAACGAGACGCTGCATAGTAGGCTAAGCTGTTTTTTTCACGCACATTAATAAACAGTTTAGAACTGGGAAACCCACCAAAAATGGCATTGAATACTTGTAAAGCCGGATAATCTTTATCGGCATATTTCGTATGCGTCCGATAGCCAAAGTGCAACTTACCTTGTTGCAAATCTTGCTCTTCAATAATATCCTTTACTTCATCGATTACTGGAATCTCTGGTGATAAATCTGAATCTAGAGGTTCACTTTGATTTCGATCGAATAAATTACCAATTAATTCTTTAATATCGATGGCTTCGAAATCGCCCAGTACGTATAAGTCAAGTGGATCTTCAGTCATAACAGACTGATAATATGAATAAAGCTCTTCTGCAGTGATCTGTTCCAAATCATCTGGATAACCATGAACATGCAAATGATAAGGCTCTTCTTTGCACATTTCATCAATCATACGCATATTAGCATAATGCATTTTATCATCAACGATTGCTGCAATCTTTTGTTTTAATGTTTGCTTTTCTCTCTCAACAACTTTTGGATCGAAGCGACTGTCAGTTGCATTCGGAGCAAATAATGTTTCCTTAAAAAAAGTTAGCCCATCTGTTAAAATGCTGTCTTGATCAGATAAGTAATTTTGATTTGCAATAGTCATACGAGCGGTCAGAATGTGTTGTTCACCTTTTTTAGTACCATCCATTGACAATACCGCGCCATAAAGATCATCTAATGCTCTGCGAAAAGTATTTGATGTTGGATATCTCTTCGTTCCTTGTTGTAATACAAAAGGTAAAAGGGCTCTTTTCGTTACGGTTTCACGTTTTAGTAAACAACGAAACTTTGCTGTTATATGAACAGTTTTGAATTTTTTGCTATTAACAATATGTAACTTGTAACCCTTCTTGTCTATTTGTTCTTCATTTAATTCAATCATAAATAGCCTCCTTAATAACGGTGCATTTTGTCTTTATCATACCCATCTTTAGCTTCACCAATATATTTTACACTAAAAAAAATCCGGTAACAATTACCACACCCTTTATTATCGTAATAAAAATACGCTCCACAGTAGCTAAGTACTGTGGAGCATGCGTTTAATGCGTATTATTATTTTTCACTCACGTATTTGACATAAATAGAACATGGCTATACAAGTATTGCCTTGATTAACGACTACCTTTAATATATGGCTCTCCATTTGCTTTTGGCGCTTCTGCACGGCCAATAAATCCTGCCAATGCTAAAATGGTCAATACATATGGGGCAATAATTAAATAGACATTTGGTACATCAGCCAATATTGGAAAGTTACGGCCAACGACACTTAAACTTTGAGCAAAACCAAAGAAAATGGCTGCTCCCATTGCACCTAGTGGGTGCCATTTCCCAAAAATAACAGCAGCTAGTGACATAAAACCTTGGCCAGAGATTGTCGCCCCGCCAAAATTTAATGAAATCGTTAATGCATAGGTCGCCCCACCCAATCCAGCTAAAAAGCCAGATATAATAACTGCAATATAACGTATTTTTGTAACGCTAATCCCATTTGTATCTGCGGCCATTGGGTGTTCACCTACAGAACGAAGCCGAAGACCAAAGGGTGTTTTATAAAGAATGAACCATGCCAATATCGAAAAAAGAATGGCAATATAAGCAATATAGTAAATACCACTAAAAAACATTTCTCCAATGATAGGGATGTCGGATAAAAAACGAACTGATCGGGTATAAAAGGGTTCAACTATAGAATTGGTTTGTCCACTTCCATACCATTCTCTTGTTAAGAATATACCTACGCCAAGTGCAATCATATTAATCGCCACACCACTAACCACTTGATTAGCACGTAATGTAACAGCTGCAACAGCATGCATAATAGAGAATATTCCAGAAACCAAGCCCGCTACAAGTAGTGACAGCCAAGGTGTTAATGAGCCAAACATTTCTGCAAATGTTAAATTAAAAACAATACCACTAAATGCTCCCATCACCATAAGGCCTTCTAAGCCAATGTTTACAACACCTGAACGTTCACTAAATACGCCACCTATCGCAGTAAATATCAGTGGAGCAGAATAAAATAATACCATTGGCATCATTGACTGCAATAAATCAATAATTTGCATTTATTTCTCCTCCTTTTTAAAGCGAAGTACAATCCAACGAATCATATAACTTGATGCAACAAAGAAAATAATGACAGCAATAATTATTTCAACCAATTCAGAAGGGACACCTGAAATGGGTGGCATACTTAATGAACCTACTTTCAATGCGCCAAACAAAAAGGCAGAAATAACGGATCCGATAGCTGTATTTGCTCCTAATAAAGCAACAGCAATACCATCAAACCCTAAGTTAGAGAAACTTGCGTGTGTATGCATGCTCCCAAATGTGCCTAGCCCTTCCATAGCACCAGCAAGCCCGGCAAATAAACCAGAAATCATCATCGCCATGATGATATTACGTTTAACGTTGATACCAGCATAATGAGCCGCATGTTTGTTATATCCAACAGCGCGAAGCTCATAACCATAAGTTGTTCTTTCAAGTAAAAACCACATGATTATAGCTGCAATAAATGCAATAATGAACCCCCAATGAATTTGAGATCCCCCAAATAACGTCGTTAAACCTTCTGTTCTTAAAGAAGCTGACTCGTTAATACGAGATGTTCTTGATCCAGACTCTAAGAGGTAAGCACGAATAATATGATTGCTTAGGTGCAAGGCAATATAGTTCATCATAATGGTTACTACAACTTCATGAACACCTCGTGTTGCCTTTAATAAGCCAGGAATCAATGCCCACAAAGCACCAGCCAACCCAGCCACTAAAATAGCTAACGGTAAATGAATAATGGTCGGCAAGTCTACTACAATTCCTAACCATACAGCAGCTAACCAACCTACAAACACTTGGCCTTCTGCCCCAATATTAAACAAGCCACTTCGAAAAGCAAAAGCAATAGCTAATCCTGTTAACATTAACGGAATCGATTGTCTAATCGTTTCTCCAAGATAATAGGCATTACCAAATGCGCCATTCCATAGTGCACGATAACCTTCTATTGGGCTATAACCGAAAGCCAACATCACAATCGCTCCAACTAGAAATCCTAATAATACAGAAAAGATAGGAACGATTAAATTAAACGTTCGATTGGAAAACATTACAACTCACCTGCTTTCTCTTTACTACTACCGGCCATCAATAATCCGAGCTCTTGTTCGTTCGTTTCTTCCGGTTTAACTTCAGCTACAATTTGTCCATCAAACATAACAGCGATACGATCACTCACATTGATAATTTCATCTAGTTCAAAAGATACGAGCAGAATAGCCCTTCCTTTATCACGTTCTTTAATTAATCGTTTGTGGATATTTTCTATCGCTCCCACATCCAATCCACGTGTTGGCTGTGCTGCGATTAAGAGATCTGGTGAGCGATCAACCTCTCTAGCTATAATCGCCTTTTGTTGATTACCACCAGACAGTGCTCTAGCTTTTGTACGTGTTGATGGTGTTCTCACGTCATAATCTTCAATTAACCTTGAAGCATACTGATAAATATTTTTGAATGAAAGTACTTTAAAGTTTGAAAAAGGCTTTTGATAATACGTTTGTAAAACCATGTTTTCTCCAATTGGATACTCTAAAACCAGACCAAACTTATGACGATCTTGTGGAATATGTGCCACACCTGCCTCTGTTACTTTGCGTGTAGATAAATGTGTGATTGACTTGTTGTGAAGGAGAATTTCTCCAGATTCCACTTTTCTTAGCCCTGTAATAGCCTCGATTAGCTCTGACTGTCCATTACCATCTATACCTGCAACTCCGACAATTTCACCAGCCTGAATATTTAGATTTAAACCTTTTACCATAACCGCTTGCCTAGAATCTTTAACTTCTAAGTTTTTAATTGATAGTATGGTATCTTTAGGTTTTGCTGGTGTCTTTTCTGTGGTGAAAACAATATCGCGCCCCACCATTAAAGATGCAAGTTCATCAACATTTGTCTCACTCACATTGACAGTTCCTATTCCTTCACCTTTCCGAATAACCGTACAACGATCACAAACTTCCATAATTTCCTTTAATTTATGTGTTATTAAAATAATTGATATCCCTTCATTAATCAAAGATTTCATAATACCAATAAGCTCTTTAATTTCTTGGGGTGTTAATACTGCTGTCGGTTCATCTAGGATAATAACTTCAGCTCCCCGATATAAAGTCTTTAATATTTCTGCTCGTTGTTGCATACCAACAGATATATCTCTAATTTTTGCTTTTGGGTCAACCCTTAAACCATAACGTTCTGAAAGCTCAACAATTTCTTTTTCTGCTTGTTTCAAATCAACAAAAACACCCTTTTTTTTCGGCTCACTTCCTAAGATAATGTTTTGTGCCACAGTGAAGGTATCAACAAGCATAAAATGTTGGTGAACCATGCCGATACCTAATCGATTGGCAATGTTTGGGTCACTAATTTTCACCACTTCGCCTTTGACCCGAATCTCTCCTTTTTCTGGTTGATATAAACCAAACAACACATTCATCAATGTTGATTTACCTGCCCCATTCTCTCCAAGTAATGCATGTATCTCACCTTTTTTTAATTGCAAATTAACATTATTATTAGCTACAATACCAGGAAATTCTTTGCGAATGTTTAACATCTCAACAATATAATTACTCATTATGTTCACTCCTTATTTTATAAGGTTGATAACCGTCAACTTTTGTTGACTTCAAACTTACAATATCTTCACCCATCCCATTGCTTGCGAGGTAAAATCGTCAAATGAAAAGGGGAGAGTAACTGCTTTTCATTTAATGATTTAACCTAAATCATCTATCTATATCATTTACATAAAAAGCTAAAACAGCTAATTGTAACAAGGCACTAATATAATTCGTTGTGGGAGGAAGCAACAAAGATAATGGATTGATAAGACGTACAAATACACCGGTAATGATCACCAATCACCGTGTATATTAAGTAGCCATCATGTTTAGTGCTTAAAACTGGAGGTAACGATTAACACTTATTTATCAATAAAAAGGATTAGTATTTCCTAGACAGAGAAAAAGACTAGAAGAACTCTAGCCTTTTCTCGGTTAAATTAAAGAGAGTCTAAATAGTCTTCTAATTCTTCATCCGTTTGTGGCACCACAACTTCTCCATCTAGAATCCGTTGCTGCCATTCTTCAACCGCTTCACGAATTTCATCTGTATATGCATCACTATTTGTATCAGCTACAGCAATTGCTTCGTCTTCAAGACCTAATATGATATGTTCTCCACCTGGAAAATCTCCTGATAAAGCCATTTCTGAAATTTCTTGAACAGCAACGTCTACACGTTTTACCATTGACGTTAATGTAACATTGTGATCACCTTGTTGGCCTTCTTCGTATTGATCACGGTCAACACCGATTACCCATACAGGCTGATCTGGATTATTTTCAATGCGATTTCTTGCTTCTGTAAAAATACCATTTCCTACAGCTCCAGAAGCATGATAAATAACATCTATACCATCGCCGTACATACTATTAGCAAATGACCGCCCCATTTGCTCATCACTAAATGACTCTGCGTAATTGATGCGAACATCTAAATCCGGATTTACCGATTTAACACCTGCTACATAGCCTACTTCAAAACGTTTGATCAATGGGCTTGAAATACCGCCAACAAAACCAACTTCGTCAGATTCTGCTTTAAGTGCTGCAGCTACACCAACAAGAAATGATCCTTGCTCTTCAGCGAAGGTCACGCTTGCCACATTATCTGCTTCAATCACTTCATCAATAATAGAAAAATGTGTATCTTGGTTTGCTGATGCGACTTGTTCAACTGCTTCTCTCAATTCGAAACCCACACCAAAAATCAAATTATAATCTTGTTGTAATAAATTATTAAGGTTAGGCATGTAATCAGCAGCATCATCAGACTGTGCATAATTATAGTGCGTACCTCGTTCAAGACCATGGTCAGCACCAAAAGCTTGAATACCTTCCCATGCAGATTGATTAAATGAGCGATCATCTACCCCACCCTCATCAGTAACCATTGCAACTGAAAAGTCTACTGTATCTTCTGTAGTGTCTTCGTCTGTCTCCGTGGCGTCATCTGTCGTTGTGTCTTCTTCATCTGCTGTTCCACAGGCACCTAGAGTCAATACTGCTGCAAACAATAAAGCAAGAATAAGCCAATGTTTGTTCTTCACTTAAATACCCCCAAATAGTTAATAGTTGACCAAATACCGTACTAAAAAAGATGTTAGGCTGTCCTAAACAAAATACTACAGTCGCTTTCTTACCACATGGAATTGAAATGCATCACTTCTAAAGTAATTCGCTGAATAGAGTATCGGTTGATGATCCTCAGTATAGTGCATTTGCTTGAGTAGCAGTAAAGACTGGTCCGGTCTACAATCCAAAATCGCAGATATCTTCTCATGAAAACCAATCGGTTCAATATATGTATGAGCATACTGAATACGCATCATTGTATAGTCTTCTATCAATTTAAAAATTGAATTTTGACTGTGAATTTGACCAATAGGAATTCGAGCATGATCAACTTTGTCAATACAATAGACAACGGGCTCACCATCTGCAGTACGTACACGTTCAACACGGGCAATCGCTTCAAGATCTGTTACATTAAAGTTATTAAGATCATGTGCAGTTGGTGTGACCACTTCAGCAGCTACATATTGAGTACCTGGTTGTTTACCTGCTTTTCGAATCATATCTGACACGCTACCTAACTCTTCAATACCTGAAGAGTAGATGGGCTTAGGGTTAACAAATACACCGATTCCTAACCGCCTTGTTACCACATTTTCTTCAACTAATTGATCAATAACAGCTTCCATAATGGTACGAGTGACTTGATAGGTTGTAGCCAGCTCATAGAGAGGATGAAGCTTTTCATTTGGTGGATAGATGCCTTGTTCAATATCTTTACGTAATTTTATTAATGTCTTTTTAAACAAGTCATTATCGTATAGATTATTCACCATATCAACATCCTCCAGATTATAGCGTTTGGTTGGTCATTAACAATATACCACTTTACAAAAAATAAATAAACAGAAATTACGACAATTTCCTAATTCGAAATAAGTCTAAGCTACGTTACTCTGAATATTCCGATATCAACACTGTTCGTGGCTTTGACCCTTCATAAGGTCCGACAATCCCTCTATCTTCCATCATATCAATTAATCGCGCAGCTCTTGTATAGCCGATTCTAAAGCGACGTTGAAGCATGGATACACTTGCGCTTTGCATCTCAACAATCAATTGAACCGCATCATCAAACAATTCATCCTCTGGCTGTGATGGTTTTTGTTCAATTTCATCTGGTATCATTTCTTCTTGGTAATGCGCTTTTTGTTGTTCTACACAGTGATCAACAACATTTTCGACTTCTTCATCTGACAAGAAAGCGCCTTGAATACGTGTAGGCTTCGATGCACCTACTGGTAAAAAGAGCATGTCACCTCTTCCTAACAGTTTTTCAGCACCACCCGTATCCAGAATCGTTCGTGAATCAGTTTGTGATGACACACTAAACGCAATTCTTGATGGAATATTGGCTTTGATAACACCTGTAATGACATCTACAGATGGCCGCTGAGTAGCGATAATTAGATGAATGCCGGCAGCACGAGCCATTTGTGCCAAACGTGTAATCGCATCTTCGACTTCATTGGATGCTACCATCATTAAATCAGCTAGCTCATCGACCAAAACAACAATATACGGTAAAAGCGGTTGTCTCTCTTCTACACTTACTGTTTCGTTATATCTATTTATATAATTGTTGTAGCCCTCGATATTGCGATTGCCTGTATCAGAAAATAGCTCATAACGTCGCTCCATTTCTGAGACGACTTTTTTTAATGCTTGTGACGCTTTTTTCGGATCTGTTACAACTGGTGCTAATAAATGAGGGATACCATTATATATATTTAATTCAACCTTTTTTGGGTCAATCATCATCATCTTTACTTCATGTGGCTTAGCCCGCATTAAAATACTTGTGATAATCCCATTAATACAGACACTTTTCCCACTCCCCGTTGCTCCAGCAACAAGTAAGTGTGGCATCTTATTTAATTCTGCAACAATGGCATCCCCCGATATATCTCGTCCTAATACAAAGGATAGAATTGAGCTTTCTTTCACTTGTTTTGTTTCAAAAACTTCTCGAAGTGTAACCATAGATACTTCTGTATTTGGTACTTCAATACCTACAGCAGATTTCCCTGGTATCGGCGCCTCAATTCGAATGTCTTTAGCTGCTAATGCCAATGCAAGATCATCATGAAGATTAACAATCTTGCTAACCTTTACCCCCGCCTCAGGATAAACTTCATATTTCGTTACCGCTGGTCCAACGTGTACCCGTGTCACTTTAGCCTTAACACCAAAACTATTAAATGTCGATTCTAACTTTCGAACAACAGCTTGAATTTGCCCTCGCTCTTGTTGATGTGCTTTTTTATTTGGTTCATTAAGCAAGTTAACCATTGGTAACTTATAATCAACGTTTTCTAATTCTGTCATCGGCGCAACGTCAAGTATTGCTTCAGCTTCTTGATGGTCAACTATTTGATTTTCATGATTTTCCTTTTTAGCCTTTGACATGTCCATTTCTTGTTCTGCATAAGCTATCTCTGTGAAAGCTTCAATAACAGGTTCTTCCAATTGTTGATTATCATTAGGTTTTACATTATTTCCTTTTTCCTGTGGTGTTACCTGTGATTGTATTGATTTCTTGTGCTCTCGATTCGCTTTCCAATTTTTATAGTGCGCATCGATAAATTTTTTAAAATTTGCTGTTTGCTTCTCTAAAAAGGCCCCAATCGAAAAGTGGGTTAAAAAAATAATGCCAACAAGAATCATAAATATAGCTAAAAAAACAGCACCAGTAGTGGAAAATAATACATAAGATGAAGCATAGAGAACAGCTCCAATTAGACCACCACCTAAAACATTTGCACTAACCTGTCCATTAAGGTAGTTAATATACTGGTCCCACGTTTCCTTAATGATAGATGATTCTTCTCCCCCCCTGAGATAAACATGATACTGATCAATATGACTTAAAAGCAACAAACCTAAAAATAGTATAAGTACCCCTAGTAGCTTTCTTGTCATTAATCTAGGAATCTGTCTTTTAATCATTAAATAAAGCCCAAACGCAAACAGAGCTAGTGAGGCAACCATGTACCAAAAACCTAGGAAAAAACGAAAGAAATTTTCTAACCATGCCGGAATAAGCCCATCACTAATTGAACCAGCGCCACTCCCAAAAATAGCCAATAGAATAAAAAGAATACCATACAATTCATATTGTAATTGTAGTTTTATTTTATTTTTTGATGTTTTACGTTTATTCTTTTTACGAGCCATGCTAAAAATCTCCTTATCTTAAACTTCTCATTCCATTATTATAGCATATAAAACGAAACTTTAATCAGCGGACGGAGGCCTACAGGATGTAGGTCATGCAGACGTTGCCACAGGACGTGGCGGTCTTAGTCTACGATCTTACCTTCCCACTGATTGGTCATTGAATAAATCAGGACATTAGCATCCGTTATCGACCGCCTAACTATATTTAGCTTAACACTTTATTTTTTTGAGATGCGATTTACGGACGTTTATCTGTGATAAATGAGGCATAAATGATGGCTATTCAAATGAAAAGAGCACAATATCCAAACAAAAGATATTGTACTCTAACGTTTAAATTAAATCTCGAATCAGTTGCTCTTCAACCTCATTAACATTAACAAGTGGTAAGCGCACACTACCTGTTTCGATACCTTTCATTCTTAACGCTGCTTTAACAGGTGCTGGAGAAGGTGCCATAAATAAGCCTCTCATAATAGGAAGCAATGATCGATGAAGAGCGGATGCTTGCTTAACTTCTCCTTGATCAAATCGATTCAACATTTCTTTCATTTCATTCCCTACAATATGTGAAGCTACAGAAACAACCCCATCAGCTCCAATTGCTTTCAGTGGTAAAGTTAAACTATCATCTCCACTATAGACAGAAAAATCATCACTAGTCTCTTCGATAATTTGCGATATCGCATCGAGATTTCCACTCGACTCTTTGACCGAAATAATATTGTCAACCTTGGATAAGGCTACAATTGTATCAACGGTTAAGTGAACCATCGTTCGACCAGGAATATTATAGAGCATAATCGGTAACTCTGTTGCTTCAGCTACGGCAAGAAAGTGTTGATAGAGTCCAGATTGATTAGGTTTATTATAGTAAGGTGTAACTAATAAAACGGCATCAACACCAATTGCTTCTGCTTCTTTTGTTAATTTAATTGTTTCTTCTGTATTATTAGAACCTGTCCCAGCTATAATAGGGTACTGGCCGTTTGAAACTGCAACCGTATGTTTAAATAGCTCAAGTTTTTCTTGATGGCTTAATGTTGGTGATTCTCCTGTTGTTCCTGCCACTACTAAACCATCTGAACCATTTTCGATAAGATAATGCATTAACTCGGTCACTTTGTTGTAATCAACCAGATTCTTATCATTAAATGGTGTAACCATCGCTGTTAAGAGTTTTCCAAACTGCATAGAGATTGCCTTCCTTTCTTTCAAACAATAATCGTTCACTTATTATCTGCTAATCGATCTTTTAAAGCAAATGCCTCATGCAGGGCATTAATTGCTAGAACAAGGTCTTCATCATTAATTAAGACCCATATCGTGGTATGACTATCTGCTGATTGTAATATTTTCACTCCCACATTGGTTAGGCTTTGAACAATGGTAGCCGTCACCCCAGGTACACCTGTCATCCCAGCCCCCACCAGAGATACTTTAGCACAATGATGCGTAAAGATAGGATGATAACCTAAATCTTTAAGTAAATGATGCGCTTTTTCACTTAATACTTCTGGAATCGTATAGACGATACCGTTAGGGAAAATATTAATAAAGTCAACTGAAATACCTGCATCAGCCATTGCTTTAAAAATATGGGCATGCATAAGCTCTACTTGCTGATCTGCCTCTATCTTTACTTGAGTAATACCTGACATATGAGCAATCCCTGTTATGAGACGGTCCGGAATGTCCTTACCTTTAGCATCGTGTATAGAAGTGGTTATCAGTGTCCCAATATGATCTTGAGCTGTTGATCGAACACGGATGGGAACCTTTGCTTGCATCGCGATTTCGACAGCGCGCGGATGTATCACTTTTGCACCTTGATAGGCAAGGTTACAAATCTCGTTATAGGTAACGACATCTAAGGTGCGCGCATCTTTTACTACACGTGGATCTGCTGTCATAATACCTTCTACATCTGTGAAAATATCGATAAATTTCGCATCTAGGGCAGCACCTAGTGCGGCGGCGGATGTATCACTACCTCCGCGGCCCAATGTGGTTGTCTCATGGTCTAAAGTTTGCCCTTGAAAACCAGCGACAACCACCACATCATTAACCGCTAATTCACGTTTTAAACGCTCAATCTCCATCGATTGAATCTTAGCAGCAGTAAAATCACTTGTTGTAATAAAGCCAGCTTGAGCACCTGTTAACGCTGTTGCTTTAAAACCTGCTTCTTTTAATTCATTTGAAAAAACGACTGCTGATATAATTTCACCACATGCGAGTAAGAGATCTTGTTCACGACTAGATTGATAACCATTAGGATAATTGATTAAAGCTAATAACGAATCTGTTGCATAAGGCTCTGGTGCACGACCTATTGCAGAAACAACGACAACAACTTTATAACCTTCTCTTTTTGCCGTTTGAATATGTTTAATTGCTTTATGTCTTGTTTCTTTATCTTTGACTGACGTTCCCCCAAATTTCTGAACTAATATATCCATCGCTTCACCTCAAATCTAGAGCCAGTTATGGTTAATCAGTGATTCAGCAATTTGTACTGAATTCCACGCTGCTCCCTTTAATAAATTATCTGAAACAATCCACATGTGGTAGCCATTATGATAATCCAAATCCCGTCTAATTCTTCCAACAAATACATCTGACTTTCCTGCAGCACCAAGTGGAGTTGGATAAATTTGGTTGTCAGGATCGTCTGCTAACGTTATCCCTGGCGCTTCGCTTAACAGGTTTTGCAATGATCTAACAGATGTTTCTGTGTTAACTTCTACATAAACACTTTCTGCATGAGAAGTAAAGAAAGGCAGTCGAACACAAGTTGCTGCAACATTTAGTGCATCGGCGTGTAGTATTTTTTTCGTTTCATTAATCATTTTCATCTCTTCAAATGTATAACCATTCTCTTGAAATACATCGATTTGTGGTAAGGCGTTAAACGCGATTGGGTAATGTTTAGCTTCACCTTTTACTGGTAATAAATGCGCTGTTAAATCTTCACCAGCTAAGAAAGCTTGAGCTTGATCTTTTAATTCTTCAACTGCTTCCGCTCCAGCACCAGAAACAGCTTGGTAAGTGGAGACTATCACACGTTTTAAACCATATTGCTCCTGAAGTGGCTTTAAGGCTGCTACCATCTGAATGGTTGAACAATTTGGATTTGCAATAATACCTTTATGTTGCTTAATATCTTCTTCATTAACTTCAGGAACCACAAGCGGTACATTTTCATCCATACGAAATGCACTTGTATTGTCAACGACAACCGCTCCCTTTTTAACTGCTTCAGGAGCAAGTTTTTTTGATACCGATCCACCCGCTGAGAACAACGCAATATCTATACCTTCAAAGCTTTCAGCTGTGGCTTCTTCAACTGTATATATCTCATCTTTATACTTTATTTTCGTTCCTGCTGATCGGCTAGAAGACAGGAGTTTTAGCTGACCAATTGGAAAGTCTTTTTTTGCTAAGGTCTCTAACATTTTCTGTCCAACGGCCCCTGTCGCTCCTACGACAGCAATATTATATAATTTAGAATTTGACATAAAAATCCCCTCTCCACAAGCGAAATAAATTGTAATTTCTATTTTAACATATTCTTATGGAGAAGAGGATGTTCGATTTAAGTTATTTATAAAATCTTAGCTTAAATGCTGTTTAATAGGTGGTAATAACGGGCTGGAATTGTTTATTCTCTAATGCAGCTTCGATCGTGTCTTGTAAATAGTCCATTTTAGCAATAAGTGAATTCGGTTTGTTAAAAGGATTATCTTGGCCAAATGGTACAAAGTATATCCCTTTAGTTGCCATTAACCTCATCAAATTAACGCCATTTAATCCAAGTGCATCATTTGTTGAGATTGCTAATATTACCGGGGCTTGATTACGCATAGTTGCCTTTGTTGCCATTAGTACTGGGCTATCAGTTATTGCATTGGCTAATTTACTTAATGAATTACCGGTCAGAGGAGCGACGACCATGGCATCTAATGGATTAGCTGGGCCAAATTTTTCTGCTTCTACAATAGAAGATACGGGTATATGACCTGTTTTATCTTCTAATATTTGCAAATGTTCTGCTGCTGTTCCAAAACGACTATCAACATTTTGAACAGTATAGGACACAACCGGGTGTACATCTGCACCGTTAGCTACTAGTTTGTCAATAATCGGGAAAACTTGGTCATATGTGCAATGTGATCCCGTTAAACCAAACCCAATCTTTTTGTTTGTTAACACGATGCAATCAACCTACTTTCTATTGATGATCTGTGATCAGTTGATCAATAACCTTAGCTAATATTTCACCTGCCGTTTTTGGTGCTACCCTTGCAGGTAAACCTAATGCATGGATCGTATTTAGTCCTCTATCTCGAGCATAATCAAAATTAATGCCCCCTGGTTTTGATGCCAAATCAATCAATAACGCATCTGTCTTTAACGTATTTAATACTCGCTTATCAACAATCCGTACTGGAATAGTATTAATCAATAGATCACACTTCTCAGTATATGCTGCTAGATCATCAAGGTGAAAACCATCAAAGCCCAGTGTGTTTGCTCTAGCTATGTCACTAGGACTTCTTACTCCAACCCAGACATTAGCACCTAATTTGGCAAATTTGTCAGCAACCGTTAATCCGACACGCCCCAACCCAAGAATAATGGCATTGGCTCCATGCAGTGTAATTTTCATATGTTGTATAGCTAATAAAATCGTTCCTTCTGCCGTTGGGATCGCATTGTAGATTGCTACATCATCCCGTTCCATTAATGGATAGAGTTTAATTTGGTTTTTTTTCACTGCTTCATCTAAATAAGCTGTTGTAATCCCAGTAAAAACTAAAGCCTGATGATTCAGTCTTGCAAACCAATCTTCAGGAAATGAAATGCTTTGACTTGAAAAAACTGGATTTATCTCACCCTTATCATTTATACCGGTAATCGGTAAAATTACAGCATCAAGTGTTTCTGGCGTAATTTGCGTTAAATCTGTATGGCTGACACTAAAAAAACCAGGGTCTAATTGATCATAGCCAATTAATTTAATTTGGTAGTAGGGGTGACCAGCTAGCTTTTTAATTAATTCTAAGTAGCGAGCATCACCACCAATAATTGCTATTTGTAATTTCCTATTCATTGCGCACTCACTTCCGTTTCCTCTTAATATTACATACTCAACTTTCTCATCTGAATTTTCAGGTTCA
Source organism: Amphibacillus cookii (assembly GCF_016908375.1). Taxonomy (GTDB): domain Bacteria; phylum Bacillota; class Bacilli; order Bacillales; family Amphibacillaceae; genus Amphibacillus_C; species Amphibacillus_C cookii. The sequence continues at coordinate 247,653 of NZ_JAFBDS010000002.1, read as the reverse complement.
ACCAAGACAGCATAAGGGTAGCTTTATTTCGTGCGGTTGGGCTTACACATTCAGTATAAACCCCCAGTCTAAGTGAAGATAAGCAAGGGGTGAGACTTCTGCGGGAATAGGATAAGCTGAAGATCCACTTAAGGCGTGATCTTTGCGAGTCAAGTTAGCTGAAGCCATCCCCGCGAAAAGCGAATCCATGCTTTTCGGAACGAAATAACGTGCTAAACGTATGCGGCACATCCATGTAGAAGTAATGTCAACAAGCCTATTGACTACCGCGTCTATTGAACACGATCAAGGTTGAATAACTATTTTCAGTGTGCGAAAGTTGAGTTACATAGTTAATGACAGTTATCTCTCTTTATATTATGTGACTAAACGTAGACAGTGCAATGGTTAGGGCGAAATAGGTTTTTATCTAACAGCAATGATAGATACTAAGGATTTCTATATACTTATACCATCCATTCATAATCGTTCAACAAAGGACTATGCTTGTGTAAAGGGTCGCACTCATAATCAGGGGGGGGATTTTAGACAAAAAAACTGATCAAGTTAGACTGATCAGTTTTTTACTTATTTCACGCACCTGTTTAACTTATCATTTACTGGCACGATGAACAATAATGGTGTCTTTTCCTATCTTTTTAATTTGATTCCAAGTAATCGTCGTTTCATTTTGATCGCGCTTCATTCCAAATAAGCTATAGCTTGGAATGATAAAAGCGTTTATTTTTCCTGTTTTAGGATCGACTTCCAAATCGGTTTGCCCAAGTACACCTAGACGAGTACCATCTTCTAAATTTACAATTTCTTTGCTACTCAATTCCTTATACCTCATCATTATTCCCCTCCCTCATATAAAGGTATGAATAAAGCGAATAAGAAAAAACCAATCTTGATCAAATTTACAACATTCCTGATCAAGATTGGTTTCTTTGTGGTAAAGAATCTTCTTTGTTTAGTTACTGGATTTTTCTTGCTTCTCTTGTTCCTCGAGTAAAACCGCTTTTCTGGATAAATTAATCCGTCCTTGACGATCAATTTCTTTAACTTTAACCATAATTTGATCGCCTTCTTTTACAACATCTTCTACTTTATTTGTTCTTTCAAGAGCTAGTTCTGAAATGTGAATTAATCCTTCTTTACCTTTGAATAATTCCGCAAAAGCTCCAAATTTTTCAACCCGTTTAACCGTGGCTAAATACATTTCACCAGCTTGTACTTCACGAATAATATCCTCAATAATAAGCTTAGCCTTTTCATTCATGGCTTGATCTGTTGATGATATAAACACTTTACCATCTTGCTCGATATCAATTTTCACACCTGTTTCTTCAATGATTTTATTGATTTGCTTACCACTTGGGCCAATCACATCGCGAATTTTATCAGGGTTAATTGACATCGTTAAAATCTTCGGAGCATAAGCAGACAGCTCATCATTAGGTGTAGAAATTACCTCTGCCATATGGTTTAAAATATGGATTCGACCCACACGAGCTTGTTGTAAAGCCTCTTCTAAAATATCACGAGATAATCCTTCAATTTTAATGTCCATTTGTAATGCTGTTACACCTTTTTCAGTACCTGCCACTTTAAAGTCCATATCACCTAAAAAGTCTTCCATACCTTGAATATCACTTAATACGGTATAATCTTCACCTTGCTTAACTAATCCCATCGCAATACCAGCTACTGGTGCCTTAATAGGTACACCCGCATCCATCATAGCAAGTGTAGAGGCACATATACTTGCTTGTGATGTTGAGCCATTGGACTCTAACACTTCAGATACTAAACGAATGGTATACGGAAATTCACTTTCTGACGGAATCACCTTTTCTAATGCGCGTTCCCCTAGTGCCCCATGACCTATTTCACGACGACCCGGTCCTCGTATTGGCCCCGTTTCACCAACACTGAAGAGAGGAAAATTATAATGATGCATAAAACGTTTAGACTCTTCTAGATCAAGTCCATCAAGAATCTGTACATCACCTAATGCGCCAAGTGTACAAACACTTAATGCTTGGGTTTGTCCACGCGTGAACAATCCTGAACCATGAGTACGTGGCAATAGATTAACTCGTGAAGTTAAAGGACGGATTTGATCAGGCGTACGACCATCTGGGCGTATTTTCTCTTTCGTAATCAGTCTTCTCACTTCGTCTTTTACCATTTTTTCTAAAATATCTTTAACTTGACTAATGGTTTCCTCATCTGCTTCATTCGCTTCATACTGTTCAATCACTTGATTTTTAACGTTAGTTATTGCTTCTTCTCTAGCATGTTTTTCGACAACTTGAATGGCTTCTACCAATTGAGCTTTTGCCGTTTTTTCTAATGCCGCTTCGATGTCTTGATCATGATTGAAAAGCGTTACTTCCATCTTTTCTTTACCAACAGCTTGATATATTTCTTCTTGGAAGGCAACTAATCGCTTGATCTCCTCATGCCCAAACATAATCGCCTCAAGCATGACATCTTCGGCAACTTCATCTGCACCAGCCTCTACCATATTAATGGCATCTTTTGTACCAGCAACAGTCAAGTCAATATCGCTTTTTTCTCGTTGTTCAGTTGTCGGGTTAATAATGAACTTACCATCTACACGTCCAACAATGACACCGGCAATGGGTCCGGCAAATGGGATATCAGATACTCCTAAAGCAATAGATGAACCAACCATTGCAGCAATTTCTGATGGCGCATCTTGATCCACACTCATAACCATACTAATCACTTGGACATCATTACGAAATCCATTAGGGAAAAGTGGACGTATCGGGCGATCGATTAATCGGGATGTTAATACCGCTTTTTCACTTGGTCTTCCTTCCCGTTTTATAAATCCACCTGGAATCTTTCCTACCGCATAAAGACGTTCTTCATAGTTCACTGTTAATGGGAAAAACGGTAAGTCTTTTGGCTCTTTTGAACCCGTAGCTGTTGCCAATACAGATGTGTCACCATAATGAATCATACAAGCTCCATTTGCTTGTTTGGCTAATTCTCCTACTTCAACAACAAATGGCTTCCCAGCAATTTCCGTTTTAAATATTTGTTTATTCGACATTCTTTTTCATACCCCTCTCGTTAAAACCGTTTACGTTAGACTAAATAAAAAGCTAATTAAGTTAATTTACCTCAGATAAATATAACTTATTCAAATGCTATGAACGGTTCAAAAGAGCTAGCTTCTTTATCCTATTGCATCAACATCATCTTGCTCCATCCTGATCAAAACGTTGCATGTCTTAACAACGCTTTGATCAGAATCGAGCGCAAGGACCTTAGTAGCTACTTGTCTTTCGAAACCGTTTTATTAAATAAGCATACAGAAAAAGCGGGAAATTCCCCGCTTTTGTGTATGTTATCGACGCAAGCCAAGCTTTTCAATAAGTTGACGGTAACGTGTAACGTCTTTATTACGTAAATAAGTTAATAAATTACGACGTTTCCCAACCATTTTCAATAAACCACGACGTGAATGATGATCCTTTTTGTGTACACGCAAGTGATCATTTAAACTTGTGATTTCAGCAGTTAGGACAGCGATTTGGACCTCTGGAGACCCCGTATCGTTTTCATGCGTTTTAAATTCATTAATAAGTTCATTTTTACGCTCTTGTGAAATAGCCATCCTTGTTTCACCTCCTATTAATATTAAAAAATCCCCAATCCCCTAGCAAACGTTGGAGAAGCGTTTTGCCAAGCAGATGGTTTCCGTTAAATAGATTAACGCTTTTTCAACCAAATTGCAAGTCTTATGGCACATTTCATTGAAAAAGTTGACGAATTTCAATCTCATCTTGGTTAATTTGCGTTATTAGTTGCTCAACACCATCAAACTTATATTCTGGTCTAATAAATTTTTCCCAATAAACAATTAACGTTTGATCGTAAAGCTCACCAGTAAAGTCAAGTAAATGCACTTCTAATTTCACCTTATCCTCGGCCTTATCATCCGCAAATGTCGGATTATAACCGAGGCTCGCCATACCATGAACACGTTGATGGTTTATATCAACTGTCACATAATACACACCCGTTCGAGGCAATGCTTGATTCAGATCAATCGCCAAATTAGCTGTTGGATAGCCAATCTCTCTTCCTCTTTTATAACCGTGGACAACTTTGCCTTCAGTCGTTAATGGTCTTGTTAAAAAATATTTAGCCAGATCGACTTTCCCTTCAGCTAGTAGTTTACGAATTCGTGTCGAACTTACCTTTTCATGGTGTTCACTATACTTTTCAACTACTGATACACCAAAACGCTCGCTTGCGTGCTGCAATAAAGTATCAACATTCCCTTTACCCATATGGCCATATGTAAAGTCAAAACCACAAACCAAGTGACAAATATCCAAATTAACAATAAAATGATTAATAAATGATTGCGGGTCGAGCTGAGCTAATGATAAATCAAATTTAACAATATACAATAAGTCAACATCCAAACTTTTTAAAATCGCTTGTTTTTGCTTCAGTGGTGTTAAATATGAAACATGACGATTACTTTTTTGAAGTACAGCTGATGGGTGTGGAGTAAATGTCATAACAGCTAATTTTTTATTTTTCTGACGGGCAATAGCTTTGGCGGTTTCAATAACTTTCTGATGTCCTTTATGTATGCCGTCAAAAAAACCAATCGCACAAACAGATGTATTATTTGTATCTGGAAGGTTGGTGTGCGGATACTTTAACATGATGGTTTCCATCGCTTTCACCTCTTTCTCATTACTGCTTAAACACACGCAATGGTTTTATTAGTTCTGGTTTAGTTGGATGAACGTAGTAAATCGCTAACACCTTACCTGAGAACATCATGACGTAAGGCTGATCCTCTTGCCATCCATTCGGACGATTAAACTTTTGACCGGTTAAAACTTTCGTTGCCCATTGTTGGTCCACCTCAAATGTAGGAAGATGCATTAAACCTGCTTCAATAGGCAAAAGGACAGTTGTGAGTTGATTTACTTTACTTAACTGTTCAATTTCCGTCAATGTAACAGCATGGCTTCGATCAAAGCTAGCAGTAGCCGTGCGAACCAGGTGTGACATATGGGCAGGAAACCCTAATGCCTTACCGATATCAACAGCTAACGTACGAATGTAAGTCCCCTTCGAAACCGTTGCCTCAAAACCAAAGCTCACCTTACCATTAGATTGGTTTAGGGTCTTTTCTAGATAATTTATGGCATGAATGAACACATGTCTAACTGGCCGTTCAACAGGTTGATTCGCTCGGGCATATTCATACAATTTCTTGCCCTTTACTTTTACTGCTGAATAAAGTGGGGTAAGCTGAGTAATCTCTCCCTGAAACTTAACGAGCGTTTCTTTAACTTCTGATTCAGTAATTAGCCGGTCTATTTTTATCTGCTCAGTCGGCATCCCAGTCTGATCTTCTGTATCTGTAGACACACCTAACGTTACCTCAGCTTGATATGTCTTTGTCGTATTTGTTAAATAAGGGACAATTTTAGTAGCCTCTCCTACACAAATAGGTAATATACCTTCAACTTCAGGATCTAGCGTCCCCGTGTGCCCAACCTTCTTTGTTGAAAAGTATCGACGTAACTTTATCACACAATCATGTGATGTTATCCCTGCAGGCTTCCATAATGGGACAATACCATTCATTACCGTTCCTCCAACTTGCCTTAATAGCATTTATTATGTTATGTGAATAAGTAAAGCTTCTTTTCTGTTATGGCTGTTAAATGCTTATCAAACCTGTCATATGTTATATTAAACAAAGCAAAACCCTTGTTTCATTATAGAACAAGGGTTTTGCGAAGTAAAATGTTAATGATCCGATTGATTTAAATCACGTAATAGTTTCTCAATTCGATTACCCGTCTCAATGGTTTCATCTATTTTAAAAAACAATTCAGGTGTTTTCCGCAAGCGAATACGATGCCCAATCTCTGAGCGTATGAAACCTTTCGCCTTAGATAAACCATCCAGGGTATCTTGTTGCTCCTGTTGATTACCTAATATCGTTAGAAATACAGTAGCTTGTTGTAGATCCCCTGTCACTTCTACATCCGTAATCGTCACAAAGCCAACCCTTGGATCTTTAATCTTTCTTGTTATGAGATCCCCTAATTCCTTCTTCATTTGTTCAGCAACACGATTTGCACGCACTTCACTCATTAACACTCACCTCAATTTCTATATCTTACTATACAGTATAGCTTTACCCGAACCAATGCCGTTCTACACGCACACATTCTATTTCGGGAAAAGAGTCAAGTTTAGCTAAGCAGGCATCAATGACTTGCTCACAACGTACCCGGTTTGAGGAAATAGTAGCCACTCCTATCCTAGTACGTTGCCACAAATCTTGATAATCAAGTTCACTAATCGTTATATTAAAGCTATTTTGAAGTCGCGTTATGATACGCTTTAAGACTGAGCGTTTCTCTTTTAAAGAATGAGATTGATAAATAAAACACTCGATGTCAACGTATAGCAACATTATCGCTTAATTTCCTCCATGATGTAACACTCAAAAACATCGCCCTCTTTGATATCATGGAAGTTTTGTAAAGTAATCCCGCATTCATAATTTTGAGCGACTTCTTTAACATCATCTTTAAAACGTTTCAGTGAGTCAATCTCTCCTTCGAAAATAACAACGCCATCACGGATAACTCGCACACCAGAATCGCGTGTTATACGCCCATCTGTAACATAACTCCCTGCAATGGTACCGATTTTAGATACTTTAAACGTTTCTCGTACTTCGGCCTGACCAATCACTTTTTCTTCAAATTCAGGATCTAGCATCCCTTTCATTGCAGCTTCAATTTCTTCAATCGCTTTATAGATAATACGGTGCAAGCGAACATCAACTTTTTCTGATTCAGCTGCTTTCTTAGCATTATTGTCTGGTCTAACATTAAAACCAATCACAATAGCATTGGAAGCAGAGGCTAAAATAATATCTGACTCTTTAATTGCTCCTACGCCTGTATGAATGATGTTAACCTTTACCCCTTCTACATCAATTTTCTTAAGAGAAGCAGCCAAGGCTTCAGCAGACCCTTGAACATCAGCTTTTAAGATAATATTTATATCTTTTATTTCGCCTTGTTTGATTTGGTCAAACAAGTCTTCTAAACTCACTCTTGATTGATCTCCACGACGCTCTTCAATTTGCTTCTGTTGTCTAAGTTCACCAATTTGACGAGCGGTCTTTTCATCCTTAAATACAACAAAACGATCACCAGCTTGTGGCACTTCATTCAAACCAGTAATCTCAACTGGGGTAGACGGACCCACCTTTTTAACACGGCGTCCTAAATCATTAACCATAGCTCTTACTCGTCCAAACGTATGACCTACAACAACAGGATCACCAACATGAAGCGTACCATTTTGAACAAGTAAAGAAGCTACTGAGCCACGTCCTTTATCAAGTTCCGCTTCAATGACTGTACCGTCAGCACGCTTATTAGGATTGGCTTTAAGTTCTTCTACTTCTGCAACGAGTAAAATCATTTCTAGCAAATCATCAATACCCTCGGCTTGAATCGCAGACATTTGAACAAATATGGTTTCGCCACCCCATTCTTCAGAAATCAACTCATATTCTGTAAGCTCTTGCATCACACGATCTGGATTTGCTCCTTCTTTATCCATTTTGTTTACCGCAACAATGATCGGAACTTCTGCTGCTTTCGCGTGGTTAATCGCTTCAATGGTTTGAGGCATGACGCCATCATCTGCTGCCACAACTAAGATTGCTATATCTGTCACTTGTGCCCCTCGTGAACGCATACTTGTAAAAGCAGCATGTCCAGGTGTATCTAAAAACGTAATCTTTTTATCATTTGCTTTAATTTGGTATGCTCCAATATGTTGAGTGATGCCGCCTGCTTCTCCCTCAGTTACCTTAGTATGTCGAATGGAATCCAGCAAGGTTGTTTTACCATGGTCAACATGGCCCATTATCGTAACAACTGGGGGACGTTCAACAAGTTGGTCTTCTTTATCTGGTTCAATATATTGAGCCAGATCTGTCTTTTCAATCTGTATCTCTTTTTCAACAGCTAAACCGTATTCCCCACAAATTAATTCAACAGAATCATCATCTAAATCTTGATTTTTTGTTGCCATAACACCTAAAAACATTAACTTCTTAATGATTTCACTTGTATCTTTTCCTAGTTTTTCAGCTAATTCTCCAACCGTTAACGTACCCGTATATTTAATCACTTTTTCACCTTGTTTAGATGAATGAGACTTTGCTTTCTCTTGTTTTTCAACCGTTTGCTTTTTCGTTTCGTTTTTCTGATTGTTTGAACTTTTCTCTTGATTAGACTTTGATTGTTGGTTATCTCCACTATAAAGCTTATCTAACTTAATGACAGTCTCATCTGAGATCGTCGACATATGATTGGTCACATCTACTTTCATCTCTTTTAACTGATTAATAACGTCTTTACTTGATACATTGTGCTTTTTGGCATATTCATATACTCTTACTTTAGCCATACAGTCACCCCCGAATATTATTTAATCGAGTAATGAGCAAATTTTTTCAGCAAAGCCTTCATCCGTGATAGCAATAGCCACTCTCCCAGCCTTACCAATTGCATGTGATAATGTATCACGATCGACAATTGTCCGATAAGGTACGCGATAAAACTTACACTTATCTGTAAGCTTTTTATTTGTTTGAAGGCCAATATCATTGGCGATTAGAACAAGCTTGGCCTGTCTTTGTTTAATCGCTTTAATAATTTGGTCTTCTCCTACAGCTATTTGACGGGCTCTTGTTGCTAAACCGATCATGTTTAAATATTTTTGCTCGTTACTCAAGGTCCTCACCTTGTATTACTTTTCTTAAATCTTGATAAACTTCCTTTATCGCCTTAACTTGAAAATGACGTTCTATTGATTGACTACTTTCTGCTTGATCGACAATACTTAAATCATGAGAAACATAGGCGCCACGACCATTTTTCTTACCAGATGGATCAACAAAAACATCTCCATCTTTTGTCTTTACCACTCGAATTAATTCTTGTTTAGGCTTCATTTCTTGGGTAATAATACATTTCCGCAGCGGAATTTTTTTATTTTTTTTAGGCATAATCAAGCTCCTCCTTACTCAAATAAATCTTCATCCGCATTAAAAAGTGGCTCACTGTTTTGCTCCACCCGATTATTATTTGTGAGAATACCTAATTCTTTAGCTTCGGTTTCACTTTTAATGTCTATTTTCCAGCCTGTTAATTTGGCAGCTAAGCGTGCATTTTGACCCCGTTTACCAATTGCTAACGATAGTTGGTTGTCTGGGACAACCACTGTTGTCGCCTTATCTGTTTCATCAACGATGACTTCCGTTACCTTTGAGGGGCTTAAAGCATTAGATACATAATCAACTGGATCTTCTGAATATTCAACAATATCAATCTTTTCACCTTTTAATTCATCTACAACCGTTTGAACACGTTGGCCCTTTTGACCTACGCAAGAACCAACTGGATCTATATCAGGATCTTGGGCATAGACTGATAATTTGGATCGATCACCAGCCTCTCTAGCAACAGAACGAATCTCGACAACACCATCATAAATTTCTGGTACTTCTGTTTCAAAAAGACGTTTAAGTAAACCTGGATGTGATCGAGAAACAAAGATTTGTGGTCCCTTGTTTGTATTTTCCACCTTTGTGACAAATACTTTAATACGGTCATGGACGCGGTAAGTCTCTGTTGGCATTTGTTCTGGTTCAGCTAATTTTGCCTCAACCTTTCCTAAATCAATATAGACAAAACGAGAATCTACACGTTGAATGATGCCATTCATAATATCTTCTTCCCGATCAATATATTCATTGTAAATAACGCCACGTTCTGCTTCTCTAACTCTTTGTGTCACCACTTGTTTAGCTGCTTGTGCAGCAATACGCCCAAAGTCTCTAGGGGTTACTTCAACTTCAACAACATCTCCTACTTGATAAGTTGGATCAATTGCTTTCGCTTCATCGATTCCTAGTTGTTGTTGGATATCTTCGACTTCATCAACAATTTCTTTACGTGAGAAAACCTTCATACTTCCGGTTTCTTCATTAAGATCGACTCTTACATTTGTAGCAGATTTAAAATTCTTTTTATAAGCTGAAATAAGTGCAGCCTCTAGCGCTTCTATTAAAACATCTTTATCAATACCTTTTTCTTTACCTAAATAATGAATGGCATCAAAAAGCTCTTTACTCACAATAGATCCCCCTTTAATTAAATGATACCGCTAAGCGAGCCTTAGCCATTTTATTGTACGGTATCTTAACTTGTTTAGTTCTCGCTTTATCTTTCACTTCAAGTGTAGCTACCTCATTTTCATCAAAGGTAACTAAACGTCCCTCATACACTTTTGCTCCATCAATCGGTTCATATAATTTAACATGAATATGCTCACCTACGTGCATACGTAAATCCTCTTGCTTTTTTAATGGGCGCTCAGCTCCAGGTGATGATACTTCAAGATAATAAGGTACATTAATCGGATCTTGCTTATCTAAACGTTCACTTAATTGTTCAGATACACGCCCACATTCTTCAATGTCTACGCCTCCTGATTTATCAATAAAAACACGCAAAAACCAACTTTTACCTTCCTTAACAAATTCAATATCAACTAGGTGTAAATTCATTTCTGTTAAAATAGGTGTAACCAATATTTCTGTTTGTTGTATGACATGACCACTCATTTTATCGCCTCCTTTATTTCATTCATATATTAAGTGTTAGGTGTATACAAACTTATCTTTTTATAGTCTACGCATTAAACCATATTTTCATTATTGGTTTAAATCGGCTAACCTAACCTATTAAACGAAAGACTAATAAAACTCATATAGCACTTAAAGCTTATTCCACTTAGTGTGCAATGATAAATCCCTTGTCAAAATCGACAAGGGATTACCCATCACCATAAAAAAACACAAAAGCACTAAGGTGTGAAGAAAGAGTGGGTTTCCCCACTCCTCCTTTTAGCACGCTCATTTAAATCCATATAAAATATATCATATATTGGGATATAAAGCAAGTAAATCAAAAGGGTTTCTTTACTAAAACAATGATAATTGATTTTTTTCTTCCATGCCGTTTAATGATCCATGATTTTCTAAATACTCAATCACTGTTTTTGAAATACGACTGCGCTCACGTAAATCTTCTTTAGACAAAAATTCTCCCTGTTCTCTCGCTTTAACAATATTTAATGCCGCATTAGTACCAAGACCATCAATAGCATTAAATGGTGGTATTAAGCGATCCCCTTCCACAAGAAAATCTGTTGCACTTGATTTATATAAATCAACTTTATCAAATTTAAATCCTCGTTCATTCATCTCTAATGCCAGTTCTAGTACAACAACTAAACTTTTTTCTTTAGGGGCAGCGTCGTTTCCTTTTTTGTAAATTTCCTCAATTCGTGTTCGAATCGCTTCAGACCCTTTCACCATTATATCTAATTCAAAATCACTGGCACGTACAGTAAAGTATGCAGCATAGAACAGAATGGGATGATGGACTTTGAAATAAGCAATTCTAATAGCCATTAGAACATAAGCTGATGCATGAGCTTTAGGGAACATGTATTTTATTTTTTTACATGAATCGATATACCAGTCTGGTACATCATGCTTTTTCATTTCAACGATCCACTCGTCGGTTAACCCTTTACCTTTACGAACAGATTCCATAATTTTAAATGCTAACGACGCATCTAGTCCTCTATGCATGAGGTAAACCATAATATCATCTCGACAACCAATGACATCAGGAAGCTTGCAAATGCCTTGATTAATCAATTCCTGTGCATTACCTAACCATACATCCGTTCCATGGGACAAACCTGAAATAATCACAAGTTCTGCAAAAGTTTTAGGGTTTGTATCTTCTAACATTTGGCGAACAAAACGCGTTCCAAATTCCGGAACACCTAATGTACCTGTTTCACACATGATTTGTTCTGCTGTCACGCCCAGTACGTCAGGAGATGAGAAGATCTTCATTACTTCGTCATCATCAGTTGGAATGGTCATCGGATCAATACCGCTTAAATCTTGAAGCATCCTAATCATCGTCGGATCATCATGTCCAAGTATATCAAGCTTTAATAAATTATCATGTATAGAATGAAAATCAAAGTGCGTCGTTAACCACTCAGAGTTACGGTCATCAGCTGGATATTGGATCGGGGTAAAATCGTATATGTCCATATAATCAGGAACAACAATAATACCGCCTGGGTGTTGTCCTGTTGTTCTTTTCACACCTGTACAGCCTTTAACTAATCGATCTACTTCTGCATTCTTAATATGTAGATCATGATCACTAGCATAGCCTTTGACGTAACCATAAGCCGTCTTTTCAGCAACTGTACCGATGGTCCCAGCTCGGTAAACTTTATCTTCACCAAATAGAACCTTTGTATAATTATGCGCAACGGGTTGATATGCACCCGAAAAATTGAGATCAATATCTGGTACTTTATCTCCTTTAAATCCTAAAAAGGTTTCAAACGGAATATCCTGTCCTTCCTTATTGTATGCTGTTCCGCATTCCGGACAATTCTGATCAGGAAGGTCGTAACCACTCCCATATTTTCCATCAGTAAAAAATTGATGGTGTTTACACTTTGGACAGACATAATGTGGAGGTAACGGGTTGACCTCTGTAATTTCAGTAAAGGTTGCAATTAATGAAGAACCTACTGACCCACGTGACCCCACAAGATAGCCGTCGTCTAATGATTTCTTTACTAGTTTTTGTGATATTAAATAAATAACTGCAAAACCATGACCAATAATACTTTTTAATTCTTTTTCCATTCTTTCTACAACAAGCTCAGGTAAATTTTCCCCATACAAATTATGCGCAAATGCATAACTCATTTCTCTAATTTCTTTGTCTGCCCCCTCAATATTTGGTGTATACAAATCTTCTTTTACAGGGCTTATTTGTTCAATTTGATTAGATAGGGCTTTTGTATGGTCCACCACAATTTCCTTTGCTTTGTCTTCACCAAGAAAATCAAAACAGCTCAACATTTCATCAGTCGTTCTGAAAGGAACATCTGGTAATGTTTGTCTGCTAAGTGGATTACCACTTTGTGACTTAATTAAAATTTTACGATAAACCTTATCTTGTTTCTCTAAATAATGGACATTTCCTGTGGCTACACATGGTTTATTTAATTGATCAGCTAGATTAACAATATTACGGATAATATCATATATCTGCGCTTCATTTTGAATCAATTCTCGTTCTATTAACGGATAATAATTTTCTGGTGGTTGAACTTCAACATAATCATAAAATCTGGCTACCTTCTCCGCTTCTTCTGCTGATTTCTGCATCATCGTTTCAAAGACTTCACCTTTTTCACATGCTGTCCCTATTAAAATCCCTTCGCGATGGGCCGTTAATTTCGATCGAGGAACACGCGGCACACGATAGAAGTAATCAACATGTGCCATTGAAATAAGCCTAAATATATTTTTTAAACCTATTTCATTTTTAGCCAATAATGTTGCGTGGTACGGCCGAGCACGTTGATAAGCATTACCTTCCCCCATATGCAGATTAAATTGATTATGATTGGTAATATCTTTTTCTTCTGCTGCTTTAATTAATTTCCATAATAAATAGGCTGTTGCTTCTGTATCATAAATCGCTCTGTGGTGTTGTGTCAGTTCAATCCCGTAATGCTTACATAATATATTGAGTCGATGACTCTTTAATTGTGGTAAGATAAATCGGCCTAACTCTAACGTGTCAATGACCGGATTAAGCGCTTTGGGCAGACCATGTTGTTCAAACCCCTGATTAATAAATCCCATATCAAAACTCGCATTATGAGCAACTAAAATATCATCACCGATCCATTCGCGAAAAGCGCTTAACACGTCTTCAACTTCTGGGGCATCTTTAAGCATATCATCGGTAATACCTGTTAAATCAATGATGGTTTGAGACAACGGCTTATGTGGATTAGCAAAGCGCTCAAACTTATCAATTATTTCGCCATTTTTGAATTTAACAGCGGCCAATTCAATAATCGTGTCATACACTGCTGATAATCCAGTTGTTTCAACATCAAATACGACATAGGTAGCTTCATCCAGCTCAAGGTCGACTTCATTATATGCGATCGGTACCCCATCATCGACTAAATTGATTTCTACACCATATATCATCTTTATCCCATGCTTTTGACTTGCCGCATGCGCTTCAGGGTACGCTTGTGCAACTGCATGATCTGTTATAGCAATGGCCTGGTGTCCCCAATTAGCGGCTTGTTCTACTAGTTTTGAAACAGAAACAACAGCGTCCATTTGACTCATGGTTGTATGTGCATGTAATTCAATACGTTTTTGGTCAACATCAGCTAAATCTTGCTTTACTTTCGGCTTTATTTCATTTAAATCATTTAGCATCATCGTTAGCTCATTTGTATAAGTATCCGTTTGGATGCTCCCTCTTACTTTAACCCACATGCCTTGTTTAACTGATTTAAACTTCTCTTGGTCTTGATCTGCCTTCGAAAACATTTTCAATGAAAAGGAATCGGTATAATCAGTTGCTTTGGCAATGAGGAGATGACGACCTGATCTTAGCTCTCTAACCTCTACATCAAAAATATAGCCTTGCAAGATAACACGTCTTTCTTCTTCTACAATGTCTTTCATTTGTAATGGTGATTCTTTAATAGGGTAACCAATCATCAAAGGCTGATCTGAAGCCTGTTGTTCCTTTTTATCTGTTCTTTTCTCTTTATCTTCCATTGCTTTCTTAACAAGTAATTTATCTTCTAACGCTTTTTGTTCTTTAAATTTAGCCAAATTCTCTTGGGTCTGGTCTGCAACTGTATCGATGCTCCAAAATGGTATCCCTACACGTTGGCAGTATGCACGATAGCTTGTGTTCAAGCGATTTTTAATTACAGTTGCTTCCGTCTCATTTCGTGTTTTTATCACTAGCTTTTGTTCTTGTACAACAGGCTGCTGTGCTTTTAGTAAGTCAGCATAGGCAGGTGACAAGTCTTGTGCTGTCTCAATAAAGTCTCTAAAGTAACCAGACATTTCTTCATCAGCTATCGATTGATCATCACAAGTAATAATCATGTCAACCTCAGCTATCGACTGAAACGTTTCATGTAATTTCAATCGTAACAAACGATAGATTTGAGTCGGTAATACTTTTTCAATATTAAAGTGAAAGAGCCAGCAACGCTCTTTTTTAAACACCTCTAATTTCAGTAATTGTGCATTGGCAAAATACGTGACTTGGTCCTGTTCATTCATATTTATTTGATCTAGTAGAAGATTCATTTTTTCATGACTGGATAAGCTCATTTCTTAACCTCCAGATTCAGTATCAGTAATAAAGTTGGAAAACCCTTGTCCGTTATTTTCATAGACAAGGGTTAATTGTTAATGTAATGCTCTGTTTAAATAATCGACTATCTCTGTTTCATGACATTCAGATTGTTCACCGGACTGGCGTACTTTACATTCAACAATGCCCTCCGTCGCTCGCTTTCCAACCGTTATTCGATGTGGGATGCCAATTAAGTCACTATCCGCAAATTTCACACCTGCTCGTTCATTTCGATCATCATAAAGGACTTCAAATCCCGCATCTAACAATTTGTTGTAAAGTATATCACCTAACTGACTTTGCTCAGGCTTTTTGCTATTTAACACAAGAAGATGTACTTGAAATGGAGCGACTGAACTTGGCCAAACAATACCCTTATCATCATGAAATTGTTCTACGATAGCAGCCATTGTACGAGAAATGCCAATGCCATAACAGCCCATCATCACCGGTGCTGCTTTCCCTTGTTCATTTAAATACGTTGCACCTAATTGATCAGCATAAAATGTACCTAATTTAAAAACTTGCCCTATCTCGATACCTTCTGCAAATTCAATTGTGCCTTTACCGTCCGGGGAAGGGTCCCCTTCTTTAATAAATCTTAAATCTGTATACTCAACATTTTCTAAGTCGCGTGTAGGATTAACATTAACATAATGCATACCTTCTTCATTTGCTCCGCAGCTTGCTGATGCAACAGAACGTATCGCGTAATCACAAAGCACTCGAATATTAGCTGAGACACCAATCGGGCCAAGTGAACCAAAGCTAGCTCCCATTACACGATATGCTTGCTCTTCTGTTGCTAGTTCAACATGATCTGCTTTAAGGTAATGTTTAAGTTTAATCTCATTAACTTCGTGATCTCCTCGTGTTACAGCGAGCACATAATTATCATCAACTTTAAATAATAACGATTTAAAGCCTTCTTCTAGTTCATGACCTAGAAAATCCGCTACCTCTTGCATGGTTCTTTGATTTGGTGTTTCTATTTTCATATATGGTTTTGTATCTGCTACAGCCGGTTTATAATGATCGATGACTTCAGCCATTTCAATATTAGCAGCATAATCAGATTCCGTCGAAAATGCAATGGTATCCTCGCCCACTTTTGAAAGTGCCATAAATTCATGCGTATCTTTACCACCCATCGCTCCAGAATCAGCAATGACTGCACGAAAATTCAATCCTAATCGATTAAAGATACGAGAGTAAGTTTGATACATCTCTTGATAACTTTGATCTAGACTTGTATCAGAGGCATGAAAAGAATAGGCATCCTTCATAATAAACTCTCGGCCTCTTAATAATCCAAACCGTGGTCGACGTTCATCTCTAAACTTGGTTTGAATTTGATATACGGTTAAAGGCAATTTTTTATAACTTTTTACCTCATCTCGAATGATGCTTGTAACCACTTCCTCATGGGTTGGACCTAAGACAAACTCGCGATTATGACGATCATTTAATCGCATCAGTTCAGCGCCCATCTTGTCCCATCTTCCTGATTCTCGCCAAAGGTCGGCTGACTGAATCGATGGCATCAACATCTCATTAGCTCCAATACGATCCATTTCTTGTCGTACAATAGCCTCTATTTTATCAAGCACACGTTTTCCTAAAGGCAGAAAACTATAAACACCAGAAAAATTCTGGCGGATAAACCCTGCTCTTAATAGCCACTGATGACTAGCAGTATCGGCATCTGCAGGTATTTCTTTTAAAGTTGGAATTAATGTTTTACTTTGTCTCATCTCACAATCCACCTTTTCTATCTTTTGGTATTTCTATAAAAATAAGCGTTGAATATCATTCCAAGTCACGATAATCATCAATAACATAAGTAAAGCAAAGCCAACAAAATGAACCAAACCTTCTTTTTCTGGAGAAATCGGTTTGCCTCGAATAGCTTCTACGCCTACAAACATAAGACGTCCACCGTCAAGCGCTGGTAACGGCAACAGGTTAATAATACCTAAATTAACGCTTAAAGCTGCTGTCCATTGTATGAAATTCCATATACCTGTTTGGACAATTTGGTCTGTTGCATCATAGATCCCCACAGGTCCTGATAGCATATCAACGGAAAATTGTCCAGTGACCAACATCCCTAAATTAACTAAAATAAGTTTAGACCACTCGTAAGTTTCTTGAATGCTAAAGGGAATGGCTCGTGCAAAAGATTTCTCCACATACTGCATCACACCAATGCGCCCTACTTCACGATCACCCATTTGTTCCGCTCTTGGCACCACTTCGAGCTCGATTTCTTCACCATCACGATTAATAACCATTGACAGTTGCTGCTCAGGGCGCTCGCTAACATAGGTTTGAAATTCAATCCATTCAGATATTGAAGTTTCATTAATAGAAATAACGTGGTCTCCAGAATGTAAGCCAGCTTCTTCAGCCGGACTATTGGGCTGAATCTCACCAATTCTTGCTTCAGTAACAGGAACGCCTTGCATGGCACCTAAAATTAAAAATAAAACAACAGTTAATATGAAGTTCATCAATGGCCCTGCAAACAATTGCATCGCGCGTTGACGTTTTGTTTTTGAAGCAAATTGGCGATTATATGGTGCAATTTGGGTTTCTACTTCATTCATTAAGTAATCGGCATCTTCAGCCACATAAAATGTCTGAAGTGTCTCTTCACCAGCTAATCTACCTTTAATGGTTAAATCATGAACAAGGTCCGCACTTTCCACTTCAATAACTTGGGCAGTAGGGTGTTTGTCTTTATTATTAACAATAATTTTGTTTACTTTTTGCTCAGCATTGTAGGTTAGACCGATATGTTGTCCTGGTTTTAACTCAACAATTTCCGGATCTTCTCCAGCTACACGTACATACCCACCCATCGGTAGAATACGAACCGTATATAATGTCTCTGATTTTTTAATTGAAAATATCTTTGGTCCAAAACCAATTGCGAATTCTCGCACAAGCATACCTGCTTTTTTCGCAAAAATAAAATGACCAAATTCATGAACAAATACTAATAAACCAAACATTAGTATAAAAGCTATGATCGTGTTCAATCGAACGTCTCTCCTTTATTCTACCTTTTTAGTTGTTCAAGAACCTTTCTTCTTGTTTCTAAGTCAATCGCTTGGATCGTAGCTAAGTCAGGGTTAACGATATTTTGGTGTTGATCAAGCATTTTTTCAATTAACCTTTCAATATCTAAAAAAGATATCTGCTCATCCAAAAATAAGGAAACGGCTTGTTCATTAGCTGCATTTAACACGGTTGGGGTTGATCCCCCTATTTTTCCTGCTTGATAAGCCATTTTCAAACATGGGAAACGATCGAAATCCATTTTTCGGAAATTCAATCGACTAATTGCAGCAAGGTCAAGTTGTTCCGCACCTTCTAATCGTAATCGATTGGGATATGTTAGTGCATATTGGATTGGAATTCTCATATCCGCTAAGCCCAATTGTGCAATGACACTCCGATCAGCAAATTCAACCATTGAATGTATGACACTTTCTTTATGTAAAATAACGTCAATTTTATCATAATCCATTCCAAATAGCCAGTAGGCTTCAATAACCTCTAATCCTTTATTCATCATCGAGGCTGAATCAACCGTAATCTTTGCCCCCATTGACCAATTAGGATGTTTTAATGCATCTTTAACGGTCACTCCTTCCAGTTGATCCCGCGTATAATCTCGAAAACTCCCACCCGATGCAGTAATAACAAGACGATTAACTGCCTTCTCGCTTTCACCTTGTAAACACTGAAAGATAGCGGAATGTTCACTATCAATAGGTAATAAATGAACGTTTTGCCGTTTTGCTAGCGCGGTTACCAAATGCCCAGCTGTTACCAATGTTTCTTTATTCGCTATCGCAATGGTTTTGTTCGCTTCAATTGCCTGTAATGTAGGGGCCAAACCAATACTCCCCATTACCGCATTAACTACTACATCAACAGCTGAATCCGTGCTAACTTCAATTGCACCCTCAACCCCTACTAAAATATTTAACTCTGGTAAATACGTTTTTAATTCATTTCTTGTTTCAACATCTTGTACGACTACTTTTTTAGGTTGAAACGTTTTAATTAGCGGAATAGCTACATCTATCTGTTTTCCAAAAGCTAATGCGTGAATTGAAAATTGTTCAGGATGGGCTTGTATAACTTCCAAGGTTTGAACCCCGATAGATCCAGTTGCTCCTAATAAAGTAATGTTCTTCAATGGCTCACTCCTCTACTTTATGAAACAAATTGAATAAAATGCAAGAATGGGAACACAAATAACCAACTATCAAATCGATCTAATATCCCACCATGCCCTGGTAAGATACGACCGGAGTCTTTAACATTATAGTATCGCTTAAAGGCAGACTCAACTAAATCACCAATTTGCCCCATTAAACTCGCAAATAAAGAAACGATTACGACCACCAACATTGAATCATGGACAGGAACAATAATATGAAAAATCACACCAGCAAACATTGCAATAATTGTCCCACCAATTGCACCTTCAATTGTTTTATTTGGGCTAATTTCTGGCCATAGCTTGTACTTTCCAAATAATCTACCCGAGAAATACGCCCCTGTGTCTGTAGCTAAAATGACCACTATTGCATAAAAAATATAGTGTAAACCACTTGCTTGACTTTCAATAAAATAATAGAATCCTAATCCAATATATACCGCTGATAATAACATAAATCCCGCATCTTCAAAAGTAAATTTATTCTTTACTAAAACCGTATAACTTAATAAAAGTAACGCAATAATTAATAACACTTCAATTTGATGCGTAAAAAGCCAAGTAAATACAGGCCATTCAATATCTGGTAAAATCAATGACCATAATAATATCATCGTAAAAATCATAGGGACAGGATATTTTGTCATTTGACGCATCTTTAATAACTCATAGAGCCCTATTGTGCTAATCAGAAACATTATCAAATAAAAGGGCCAACCACCTATAATAACGAGCGGAAAAAACACCAAAATTGCGATTACAGCTGTAATTATTCTTGTTATCATCATTTTCACACCTTTTTTATGTTTAAAGACCACCGTACCTTCTTTTTCTTTGCTGATAAGCGACGAGTGCAGCTTCAAACTCTTTCTCGTTGAACGAAGGCCAATAAGCTTCGGTAAACCAAAATTCAGTATAAGCAAGTTGCCACAATAAAAAGTTGCTTAATCTTATTTCGCCACTTGTACGAATTAAAAGATCTGGATCTGGCAAGTTAGCAGTAAACAAACGCTGATTCATCATATCTTCATTAATATCTTCAATAGACAAATGCTCATTCTTAACATCTAGTGCTATCGCCTGGACAGCTTTGATCATTTCAGAGCGGCTACCATAGTTTAATGCAATATTTAGGATCAAGCCTGTGTTATCTTTTGTTTGATCAATGGCATGCTGAACAGCCTTCTTCGTATGATAAGGCAATGCCTCAAAATCACCTATTGTCTGAATCTTGACATTCTCCTCAATCAGTTCTGGTAAATACACACTTAAAAACTCTTTTGGTAATTTCATTATGTAATCTACTTCTTGCTTCGGGCGTTTCCAGTTTTCTGTCGAGAAAGCATATAAAGTAAGTACTTGAATTCGGTAACTATTAGCAACTTTGACAATGCGTTTCACATTGTCCATCCCTTCTTTATGCCCAGCAAATCGTGGTAATCCACGTTGATTTGCCCAGCGCCCATTCCCATCCATAATAATTGCAACATGTTTAGGAATGATTGTAATCTCATCATTTGACTGATAGATCATTTTATTTCTATTTTTAAAAGGCCATCTAATGAATGCCATTTTATATCCCCCATTATTAACACTAACTTACTCAATTTTAAATTAGGCTATGGTTTACTCGCCTTTTTACAGTTTACCATGTAATCACTCTAGATTCACTAAGAAACTTTGCTAATAGAAAAAAGGTGTAGCAAAAGATCGAGCTTTTGCTACACCTCACTTTGCTAAATGAATCAAACTTCCATAATTTCCGCTTCTTTTTCCTTGACAAGATTATCAATTTTATTTATTGATTGATCCGTTTCAGTTTGGACATCATCTTGGTAACCTCGAAGATCATCCTCTGTTAGATCACCATTTTTCTCAGCCTTTTTCAATTGATCATTAGCATCACGACGCACATTTCGAACTTGCACTTTTGCCTCCTCAGAAAACTTACCAACCACTTTCACAAGTTCCTTACGACGTTCTTCTGTTAATGCTGGAATAGCAATTCGAACGACATTCCCATCACTGGAAGGCGCTAAACCTAGATCAGCTTTTTGAATGGCTTTTTCAATTTCACCAATAGCCGATTTATCAAAAGGAGTAATTAACAGTAATCGTGCTTCAGGTGCCGAAATCGTTGCCAGTTGGTTTAATGGTGTGGCCGCACCGTAGTAATCAACAAAGACACTATTTAAAATGGCAGGATTGGCTCTACCTGCGCGCACGGTTGCTAACTGTTTTGAAAAAGATTGAATCGCTTGCTCCATTTTTTGTTTAGCCTCTTTAATAATTGAATCAGACATTTTTTATTTCCCCCTAATCATAGTACCGATCTCTTCTCCTAAGACGGCTCGTTTAATATTTCCATTCTCAGTAACTGAAAAAACTAACAGAGGTATATCATTATCCATACATAATGATGAAGCGGTTGAGTCCATTACGCCTAATTCATCATTAAGCATTTTCATGTAAGTAAGTTGATCATATTTTTCGGCACTTGTGTCAAATTTAGGATCAGCATTATAAACGCCGTCAACGTTATTTTTAGCCATTAGAATTACTTCCGCATCCACTTCTGCTGCTCGTAACGCAGCCGTTGTATCTGTTGAAAAATATGGATTCCCTGTTCCTGCAGCAAAAATGACAACGCGTTTTTTTTCAAGATGGCGAATGGCTTTTCGACGAATATAAGGTTCAGCGACTTGTCTCATCTCAATTGATGTCTGAACACGCGTTTCAATACCACAGTTCTCAAGACTATCTTGTAAGGCGAGCGAATTCATAACAGTAGCTAACATCCCCATATAATCAGCATTAGCTCGATCCATGCCCATTTCACTACCTACCTTACCCCGCCAAATATTACCTCCCCCAACAACAATAGCTATCTCAACACCTAAATCGGCTACTTCTTTGACTTGCTTAGCTATAGATTGGATAATATTGGGTTCAAGACCATAACCTTGATCCCCACTTAAAGCTTCTCCACTTAATTTTAACACAATCCTTTTATAACGTGCTGTCGCCATAATAACCTCCATTATGTATAATTTACTTATATCTTACACTATCTTTAGTTATGAAACAAACGAAGTATATCCATTCAAGAAAAACTAATTCTCTCTACCTTTATTTAATTGAATCAATTAAGTATGTTGTCAAATCATGCACGGTTAATACGACTTATTATAAAAACAAGTGTTTAGTCACATGTTGAAAAAACAGAAATTGCTAGACCTTTAGTGGTGTGCTAACTCTTCTTACCCTCGGTATTTTAAAACTTTAACCCCGCTTCCCACTACTTTGCTAAAATTCTATAGCTTAAAGAAAAGGGAACACGATGTGCTCCCCATAACTTAACTGTGTTTATACTTCTAACCGCGGGGCATTGAAGTATTGGAAAACGTTGGCATCACCAGTCATATTCCCTACAGATAGATTGATTATTTATTCATTTGATTCCTTACTTCTTCTGCAAAATTCTCTTCGCGCTTTTCAATACCTTCACCTACTTGATAACGTGTGAAACCTTTGACTGTCGCACCTTTATCAGCAATTAACTTTTTCACTTTTTGATCAGGATCTTTAACGAAACTTTGCTCTAATAAACAAATTTCTTCAAAGAATTTACCAAGTCTACCTTCTACCATCTTCTCAACAATATTCTCTGGCTTTCCTTCATTCAATGCTTGTTGCTTAAGTACGTCACGTTCCTTATCAACCGTTTCAGCGTCAACTGCATCACGAGAAACAAAACGAGGATTAACTGCAGCGATGTGCATCGCAATATCTTTCGCAAAGGCATCATCAGCTGTACCTTCAACCACTGTTAATACACCAATATTCCCGCCCATATGAATATAAGCACCAAAGGCATCTGCATCTGTTTTCTCAGTAATAACAAAGCGACGTAGAGACAATTTTTCTCCAATTTTTGCAATGTTGTTATTAATAAAAGTTTCAACCGTTTCTCCATTTCCATGGAGTGGTTGTTGTAAAGCTTCTTCTAATGTTTCTGGTTTTTGACTTAGCAAATGCTTAGCTAGCTCATCTAACAATGATTTAAATTGATCATTTTTAGTTACAAAATCTGTTTCACAATTAACTTCTAATAATACAGCTGTATTTCCATCTGTTAATGTATATGCTGAACCTTCAGCAGCGATACGATCAGCCTTTTTAGCTGCTTTTGAAATCCCTTTTTCTCGAAGGTAATCAACAGCTTGTTCCATATCACCATTTGTTTCTTGTAACGCCTTTTTACAATCCATCATTCCTGCGCCAGTTTTTTCACGTAGTTCTTTTACCATACTTGCTGTTACTGCCATTTGTAATTCCTCCTTAATTGTTATCTAGCTAAATGCTTACATCAATATAACTGTTCTTACTACAAAATGTTTTTGACATCATTATTTATTTTAATGTCCATACGTCTCGCTTTAATTTTGTAAAATTTCTCCTTTGTCAATAGACATCATCCTCGAAATTTTACCATTTACTAGCGTGTAAAAAAGGTGATAAAAGGTTCCCCTCTTATCACCTCTGTAAACCTTTGTTATTCTTGCTCAGTAGCAACCTCTACAGAGTCAACTGTCTCTTCAGTTGAAACTTCTTCTGCTACTTCAGTTTCTTCACCTTGTTTAACTTCTAAGATAGCATCAGCCATTTTAGAAGTTAATAATTTAACTGCGCGGATCGCATCATCATTTGCAGGGATTACATAATCGATTTCATCAGGATCACAGTTTGTATCTACAATACCTACAATCGGAATGTTCAATTTATGAGCCTCTGCTACAGCAATGCGCTCTTTACGAGGATCAACGATAAACAAAGCATCAGGAATTTTTTTCATTTCTTTAATTCCACCTAAGAATTTAACAAGGCGATCTTTTTCTTTCAAAAGACCAACAACCTCTTTCTTAGGAAGTACATCGAATGTACCATCTTCTTCCATGCGTTCAATATCTTTCAAGCGATTGATACGCTTACGGATCGTGCCAAAGTTAGTTAATGTACCACCTAACCAACGCTGATTGATGAAATATTGACCAGAACGAATCGCCTCATCTTTAACAGATTCTTGCGCTTGTTTCTTCGTTCCCACGAATAAAACAGTTCCACCATTTTCGGCTACTTCTTTAATAAAGTTGTATGCTTCATCAACTTTTTTTACTGTTTTTTGTAAATCAATAATGTAGATGCCGTTTCTTTCCGTGAAAATGTATTTTTTCATTTTTGGATTCCAACGACGTGTTTGGTGTCCAAAGTGTACACCAGCTTCAAGTAGTTGTTTCATTGAAATAACTGCCATTTTAACTTCCTCCTATTTTGGTTTTCCCTCCGCTTATTTCATCTTTACAGAGAAACTAATATATGTTTATACTAGCACCATCTCCATCATCCATAAGCGTGTGTAATTAACACCATGAACAAATATATCATAACGATAGCCTTCTAGCAAGTTTTTTTATTTGTTTTTTTGTTGAAACTTAACAAGTAACTCAACTTCTGTTTTTCCACGGTTTAACTTTTTAGCAATAGCTTCTATCGTTTCCCCTTTAGCGTGTAAAGCAAGGACTTGAGCTGCTAATGACTGTTCAACATGTTCTTCTTGTTCAGGTTGGACTGGTGGTTGATAATCCTGATATTTGTCTCGATTATCAACATTTTCAACACCTGATTGCTGTTGTGTTTGATGACTTTGTCTATCACCTGCTACTTCTTTAGGCTTCGTCAGTGCCCCATTGTTCTCGATATGCTCCAATAATTTTTCATTTTCTTCTCGTATTTCTAATAAATAAACAGCAAGAAGTTCTTCTATTTCCTTCTGCTGCTTAGTTAAATTTTCTTGAATTTGACTAGGTTGATCAAGCTTATTTTTTAATTGTCGTATAATAATAAATGTAATTGCATGGGTAAGAAAACTAATAAACAATAAACCATATTCCATCATTTTAAATCCCTCTTAACCGTTAATATCAATTCGTTTTCCCAAGTATGGATGCTCTAGCTTGATGTGGCTTTCCGCTTCTTTGGGTTGATTTTCTTCTGTGTCTGAATGCAGCTGCTTCTTATCGTGCCGATCATTATTTAACTTTTGCTTTTGTTCAAGATCATTCACTTGTCGACGTTTTATTTCCTCTGACTGTAACTGAGCCTGTGAAATCACATCTTGCATAAATTGGCCACGTTGCTGAATTTGCTCTTGAATTCGACCAGCATCTGACGTACGAGGTAATGCGACTTGTAATTCGATCCCTTTCCAACTCACAGCACACACTTCCCTTCAACTTAAAGAGGTGAAATTTGGATTTCTCCATCATCAAGAAAAACTTGAGAAAATTTATACTCCTTATCCGTTGTCCTTTGATACTTACCAAACCGCAGATCGACATTGGGATGCAGTACACCTTTAACAATTAACTTCGCTTTTTCTTCATCCCCTATCTGCACGTGCAATGATGCAATTTTCTCTTCAATTTTCTTCAACTTATTCTCGGTAACTTGCATCGTGTTCTTTTGCTTTAAAAGTAAAATACGTTCTTTCGAGGATAATCCGGATTTTGCTTTTTTTTCCAATCCATCCCCTAATGCTTTTAATTTCTCTATGTCATTTATAAGCGTATCTTTAGCTGCATTTAATTGACTTTCAATTTGATATTGTTCTTGATCAATGCCAATTGCAATTTCTGTTTTTGTGTCCATTTTATTACCAACATCTTTAGCTTCAATTAATGTTCCTGCTGAACACGCACCACCAATAATATTACCAGATTTACAATAGATATGATCTTTCGCTACACAATAACTGTGCATAATTGAATTTTGAACAATAATATTATTTTCTGCTTCTACTTTCGCTTGATTTATGTAACTAATGGTCACATCGCCACCAGCTTTAATTGAGCCTTTTTTCAATCCGGCAATACCTTCAGTAATAATAACATTACCTCCAGCTATAACATGTCCATCCTCTACAAGCCCATATATGTGAACGTCTCCATCAGCTTCAACACGGTAGCCTGCAGGGACATTACCTCGAATAATAACAGAACCAATAAAATTAACATTACCTGTTTTCATTGATAGATCTTCATTTAATTCATATGTATCAAATACGTTTATCTTATTTGCGCCTACACTTAATTGACCACCTGTTGTGGCAAAGAATGTGTTCGTTTGCTCATCAAAACGTACGTTTTTCCCTGCGCGCATCTTGACAGGCTTTCCCTGCTTAGCTGGTAGCTTTTTATCTAGAACGTCACGGCCTGGCTGCCCCTGAACCGGATCTGTAATCACAGCTATCTTCTCGCCTTCTTCAAGTGAAGGGATCTTTTTCACATCACGAAAATTTCTCTTTTCATCTAAATCAAAGTAGTCATCTTGATCACATACAAAATCAATTTTACCATCTTTCCCATGTTGGGCTGCTACACCTTTTGCAATCTTAATGGGAAAGATCGATGCATCATACTGACTGACAATCTTTTTTACCGCTTCTTCATCCAAGCCAAACTTAATATTTTCACTTACCAACCATTCTCTAAATACTTTTTCTCCAAGCTCATCGGGATTGTATTCTGCCCTTAATTGAATTGTTGCAGACATCTTATCAGCAGATATAAGTAGGTCAAAGTAATCGTTTATATCCTCCATTTTCATATCTCCTTCGTGACTTAATATGTTAGATCAAGATAATACATGCTTTAACTTAAATATCGCTTGCTTATGAATTTGAGAGATTCTTGATGTCGTGAGGGACAGGACGTGTCCAATTTCCGTAAAAGTAAGCTCTTCATGATAAAAAAGGCTAATAACCATTTGTTCATTTTGATTCAACTGTTTAATCGATTGAGCGAGTTCTTCATAATTTTCATCTTTTAAAATTTGATCTTCCGGTGAAAGCTGGTCTTTGTCAACAATCGTGTAACCAATACCTTCTTTATGATCTTCAGAAGATTCACCAACTTTTTCTTCAATGGAAAGTAAATGAGCAAACCATGCATCTTTATAACTTGTTTCTACTTCACTAACTTTCATATTAAGATGTTCTGCTACTTCTGTAACGGATGGATTTCTCTGTAACTTTTGAATTAATTCATGTGATGCTTGATCAATTTTTTTCGCTTTTTCTCGCGTTGATCTAGGAAGCCAATCTTCTTTTCTTAAACCATCAATAATGGCACCACGAATCCGAAACGATGCATACGTGTCAAATTTCAAATCACGCTCTGGTTCAAATTTTTGCAAAGCGTCATATAAACCGAATAAGCCTAGGCTACGAATATCATCTTTCAGAACATTTTTGGGTAAATGGCTGGCTATCCGATTCGTATGATAATCCACTAAGTATAAATAATGTTCAACGAGTCGATCGGCCGCAAATGCATCTTTATCTTCTATCCAGTTTTTCCAAAGTTGATCGATGGTTACCGCCTTATCAAGCAATCCAATCGCCTCGCTTTCATTATTTTTTAAATATCTTTTGTTCCTTGACTAACGGTTCTAATATTTAACAATGTTGTTTCTAGTGAAAACTCAATGGTCCGTCCACTATTACCATAAACATCCTCGGCTAAAATAGGTATACGATATTGATTCAAAACTGTTTTAACCGCTTCTACATTACGTTGACCTACTCGAAGCATATCATTAGATGAGCTGAATGAGAACATTTGCGCACCACCGGCTATTTTAGCCTTTAACGCAAATTTTCTTGCTCCATCTTTAATCAATGTATCAATTAAAATCGGTAATGAAGTATCTGCATATTTAAATTGATTAAGCTCTGATTTTTTTGATGATTTAGAATCAGGAAGCATAACGTGTGCCATCCCGGCTATTTTTGCTGATGCATCAAAGACAACCACCCCAACACAAGATCCTAAACCTGATGTCCGCAAAACATCCGGTGATTTTGCAAATTTTAAATCAGCTATTCCTACTTTAATCAACTTACTTTCGTACGTTTTCACTGCTCTGGCACGCCTAATTTATTGAAAATTTTAGGGAATGAATCCGGATCAGGTAGTAAAAAGAAATGACCTTGTATCGGTTTGTTTTCATCTTCGTGATCATCAATAATCGTATCAATAATTATCGCATAATCACTTACTTGTGATAACTCCAATAGTCCTTCTGCTAAAATTGCCCCTGCCATATCAATTGTTAATAGAGGGACAGATGGCTGTAATAAAACATTGATAAAATCAGACAACGCAGAAAGATACGAGCCTGCTAATATATTCCCCATTTCTTGTAGTGCAGACATGGCCATCTCATCAAAAGGGGGTTCTTGCACTGAAAAATCTTCACTTCCCGTCATTTGCTTAACAAAAGTTTCTGCTTCCTCAGGCGAAAGAACAAAAAACATATTACCTGGTGCTTCTCCTTCGATACGCAAAAAAACTGCAGCAATTAACTTATCGGGTCCACCGACCAATTCCATCATTTCATTATAATCAACGATTCGAACTGCCGGCACCTTCATATCTACTTTATGATTTAACAGCATTGACAATGATGTGGCTGCATTGCCAGAGCCTATATTACCGACTTCTTTAAGTGCATCTAACTGATAATCTGTTAAAGAATCAATAAATGACATGATTACACCTGCTTATCTTGAAAAGCTGTTTTACTTGCCAGTGCTTCGTCTGCTAGCACCTTATCAATGTTTAATAAAATTAATAATCGATCGTCATGTTTAGCTACTCCATCAATATATTCAATTGAGACAGACCCCACTATTTCTGGTGCCGGTTCTAACCGATCTTTAGGTATATCAATGACATCATAAGCCGCATCAACAATAAGGCCAACGTCCATATTATTATGGTGAATAATAATCGTACGCGTACTTTCTGAATAATCGACTGACTCAAAACCGAACCTTTTTCGCAAATCAATAATCGGTGTGACCACGCCTCTTAGATTTAAAACACCTTTGACGAAAGGAGCTGCACCTGGGATTCTGGTAATATGCATCATACGCTCAATTGAACCTACTAGGTCAACAGGCATCGCATATTCTTCATCATTTAATTGAAATACAATAGACTTTAAATACTCTGTTGTCACTTCTGCCATCTCATTTACCCCCTTGTTATTTAATTAATGCATTTGTATCAACAATCAATGCGACTTGTCCATCACCAAGGATGGTTGCACCAGAGATTGCAAATATGTCTGTCAAATAGTTACCGAGAGATTTTAGCACCACTTCATGTTGACCAATAAAGCTATCAACAATAAGGCCAGCCATTTTGTCACCTTGACGTATAATAACAACAGAATAATATTCTTCGTCGTTCGGCTCTCCAGGTATATCAAATACATGCTGTAAAGAGACGAGTGGGACCACCTTACCTCTAAAATCAATCACTTGTTTATTATGTGCGCGCATAATATCTTTTTTATGAACGATAGCTGTTTCAATAATTGATGACAATGGAATTGCATATTTTTCGTCTTGTACTTCAGTTAACATAACTGAAATAATCGAAAGCGTTAATGGTAACTGGATTAAAAATGTTGAACCTTCATTAAAAGTAGAATCAATTGTGATTGTTCCACCTAGTGATTCAATCGTATTCTTTACCACATCTAGTCCTACGCCACGTCCAGAAATATCAGAAATTTTATCAGCAGTAGAGAAACCACTTTCTAAAATGAGCTGATAAACTTGATTATCAGTATACGTTTGGCCTTGTTCCTGTGTAATAACACCATTTTCAATTGCTTTATTAACGACTTTGTCACGATCAATACCAGCACCATTATCTGAAATCTCGATAAACACGTGGTTACCACTATGATAAGCATTTAGTTTTAAAATACCTTCTTCAGGCTTCCCTTTTTGCGTTCTTATATCTGGTGTCTCAATACCATGATCTAATGCGTTTCGAATCAAGTGTACTAATGGATCACCAATTTCATCGATAACCGTACGATCAAGTTCAGTATCTGCACCGTATATTTGCAAATCAATTTTTTTATCAAGATCTTTAGCTAATTGCCTCACCATTCTTGGGAAACGATTAAAAACTTGATCAATCGGTACCATACGCATGTTAAGAATAATATTTTGTAGGTCACCTGAAATTCGAGACATATGCTCAACCGTCTCTTGAAGTTCATTGTCACGTAAAGAGCTTGATATTTGTTCAAGGCGACCACGATCGATAACCAATTCTTCAAACAAATTCATCAGTGCATCCAATCGTTCTATATTAACTCTGATGGTTTTACTTGTTAGTTGTGATTTAGAAGATTCTTTCTTGGCTGTAGCCTCTTCTTTAACTTTAGTAGGCGTTTCTTCTACTACTGCATCTGTTTCTGTGATCGATTGATTGTCAAGTTGCAGTTCATTAACTTGAACCTGCTCAATTTCAGATACCTTCATCACTTTTTGCTGAATGGCTTCTGATGTATCTTGAGCTACTAATATAACTGAAAAATCAAATTCAAAATTCTCGTCTTCTAATTCAGTTACAGTCGGTGTTGACTTAATAACTTCACCAATTTGTTCGAGAATTTCAAAGACCATATACACTCTAGCTGCTTTTAACAAGCATGT
Source organism: Amphibacillus cookii (assembly GCF_016908375.1). Lineage (GTDB taxonomy): Bacteria > Bacillota > Bacilli > Bacillales > Amphibacillaceae > Amphibacillus_C > Amphibacillus_C cookii. The sequence continues at coordinate 216,434 of NZ_JAFBDS010000002.1, read as the reverse complement.
TTCTTGAAGTTGAACGGTGATTTGAAAGTTTTTAAAACCTTTTTCTTGGGATTGCTGTAGAACAGCTAATTCAAATTGATCTAATTCTTGATTAACATTAATCGTTGGTTTGTTTGAGTTTGTTGCCACATGATCTGACTTGGTTTCTCCAACTGATTCACCAGTTTCTATAGCTTCTAGTTGTTTAATTAAGTCTGATACATCTTTCTTCCCTTCACCACCGTCGATAATATCAAGGACCATTGCCTCAAGTGCATCAACAGCATTGAAAACAATATCAATAATTCCAGGTGTTAATGTTAACTGCTGATTCCTTACAGCATCAAGTACATTTTCCATTTTGTGAGTTAAGTCAGCGAGATCTTGAAAACCCATTGTTGCCGACATACCCTTTAATGTATGAGCTGATCGAAAGATTTCACTAACAATATCCAAATTGTCCGGTTCTTTTTCAAGTAGTAATAATTGATCATTTAAGGATTGAATATGTTCTTTACTCTCTTCAATAAATACATCTAAGTACTCATTCATTTCCATGCTATTCACCTCTGACTTTCAGTTGATTGACAATTGTATCTGCAATACTTGGAAGCTCAACGACAAAGTCTACTAATTTTGTCTTTTCAGCAGCTTGGGGCATGCCATAGACGACACAAGTTTCCTTATCTTCAGATACAACGATCGTATTACTTTTCTTCGCTTTCATCTCAATAATGCCATTCGCCCCATCAGCCCCCATGCCGGTCATGATAACACTTAATAGCTGGTGCTTGGTTAATTCAGCTAAAGATTCAAATAATACATCAACAGACGGTTGATGACCATTTCTATTCTCTTCTTTTGTCACTTTAGCTTTCAAACCCATTGATGACTCAACCACTCTAAATTGATAGCCACCTGGTGCAATATAAGCTGTTCCATTTTCCAGCCACTCGCCATCAGTTACTTCTCTTACAGATATATGGGATAAATTATTTAAACGATTAGCCAATGATTTAGTGAATCCAGCTGGCATATGTTGGACAATTACAATAGGTGCAGGTATATCTGCCGGTAATCGCGTCACTACTTGCTGAAGGGCGCGAGGTCCCCCTGTCGATGTACCTATAGCTATAATAAATTTATCCGTGTTACTTAACTTAGATCGTTGTTTTTTATCCCTATTAAACGATTGAATAACAGAAGTTTGATAACTTTTAGGCTTTATAGATGTAACTTTGACATGAGTGGCTTGTAAGACCTTACTTATAATTTCGGCTTCTTTTTCCTTAATGTTTAGAGAAATAGAGCCAGAAGGCTTAGTAACAAAGTCCACCGCACCTAATTCCATTGACTCAAGCGTTTTATCAGCACCTTCTTTAGTTAAGCTCGAAAGCATGATAACAGGGCGTTGCTTATTTTTCATAATATGGGATAAAGCGGTTAAGCCGTCCATTACAGGCATTTCAATATCTAAAGTGACCACATCAGGATGCAATGTATCTATCTTATCTAGTGCATCTTGACCATTGCGAGCGGTTCCTACGACTTCTATCTTTATATGTGATTCCAATATATCAGAAATCATTTTACGCATAAATGCAGAGTCATCGACAACGAGTACCTTTACTTTATCCATATTGCCCTACCTTTCTGTCATAAATTTCTTTAATTTTGTTATAAAAGTTGATGATGTTTTCTTATTTATATTGATTGAATCCGTTAAGTATTGAGTAGCGATTTGATTAACAGCTTTCGAGGCTTGAGCACGTGAATCAAATAACGTAAACGGAATTTGTTGAACGACAGCCCTTGAAATGACCTTATCATAAGGAATAATACCTAAAGGTGTAATCGATTTCGATAAAAACTGTTCAATAACTTTTTGAAGTCTTTTCATGATCATCTTACCGTCTTTAAAAGATTCACTTCGATTAACAACCAGATAGAAGGGGAGCTCTGGATTTCTTAAATAAATATGCTTAACCATAGCATAAGCATCCATCATAGCAGTAGGCTCAGGCGTCGTTACAACAAAACATTGATCAGCAGCTAATATATAAAATAAGCTATCATGTGTGGCGCCAGCTCCCATATCAAAAAAGATATAATCATAATCATAAGTGATTTGGTCAAATTGTTCTAAAAAATAGTTAAATTTCTCTTCACTCATGCTAAATACTTCTGAAAGTCCAGAACCAGCTGCGATATAAGCTAAAGCATGTGGTCCTTTTTCTATAATATCATGAATAGAAAGATTATTCTCATACATTTGAACAATCGATTGCTTAGCTTGTAAGCCAAGTAGGATGTCAATATTACCCATCCCGATATCAAGATCAACAATAAGTACTGATTTTTCTTTTTGAGCTAAGCTAAGGGCAAAATTTAATGTGAAATTTGATTTCCCAACGCCACCTTTTCCACTTACGACAGCAATTGTTTTAGCATGTTTATGTTTACTCCGTTTTTCCATCTTTTTACGAAGATTTTCAGCTTGATCATTATACATGTTCATCATGTGTCCCCATTAACAGTTCTACTAGCATGCGTGGTTCAGCTTCCCTAATGTCGTCTGGTACATCTTGACCATGGGTTAAATAGGCTATACCTATTTGATAATGGCTGATTAAGTTCAAAATTGCACCATACGACATGGTTTCATCGGTCTTTGTGAAAATAAGCTTTTTCAATGGAATCGCTTGGAATTGTTTGAATATCGAGACGAGATCGTTCGATTTAGCTGTCAAGGAGAGAACCAAATACGTCTCAATATCATGTTCTAAATCGACGATTTGTCCAAGTTCTGCGACGTACTTAGGATCGCGGAAGTTTCGTCCCGCTGTATCAACAAAAACCACATCATAATGCTGAAATTTCAATCTGGCTTTTTGGTAATCTTCCATCGTATAAGCAATTTCTAATGGAATATCTAAAATTTTTGAATACGTTTTTAACTGCTCAATTGCTGCAATTCGATACGTATCTGTGGTAATTAACGCTACTTTTTTTCCATCCTTGATCATGCTGTTAGCAGCGAGCTTAGCAATGGTTGTTGTTTTTCCAACCCCTGTAGGGCCAACAAGATGAATAAATCTTTTCTCATAAGCTATAGCTCCACAGTCATAATTTGCAAAAAAAGATAATAAGTGTGACTTGACTGCCTGCTTCGCCTCTTGATAAGTTAAATCGTCACGATTCTCTTGTTCATAAACGGCTTTTAATGTTTGTTCGGTAATCGTTTGATCTACCTCTTGTGCTAACAAATGGTCGCGAACCGATTCAAAAGCAGCCGGAAAGACTTGCTGATCATCTTCTGATTTTGATTCCATCCATTTTCTTAATGACCTTAACTCTTCCAATACAATCTTTTGCTCTTTATCCTTTGCTTCCTTTTCTGATTTGAACTGGTGCTTGACTGGTGACTTAACCATATGATTTGAAGACCTTCTAACAGGTTCGGGTTCAATAGCTGCTACCACCTCAATATTTCTTTTTTTAAATAGCCCTAGAAATCCCCCAGTATAAATCACTTTAGAATTAAGAATAACAGCGTCACTTCCTAATTCTTTTCTTACCTTTTGCATCACTTCGGGCATTGTCGCTGCCACATATTTTTTTACTTTCATCCGGCGTTCACCACCCCAACACTTTGAACATCTAGATTTGGTTCTAACTCGTTATAAGACAACACCACCACATGCGGAAAGAAACGATCTAGCAATTGCTTCATATACATTCTGATGGTTGGCGAACATAAAATGATCGGGATCTCTTCTTGTAAGGATACCTGTTCGACTTTCTCTGTTACCGAACGAATAATTCGCTGTTGCGAATCCGGATCTAATGCCAAATAATTTCCATGCTCTGTTTGTTGAACATGATCAGCAATCATTTGCTCTACTTCTCCGGCCACGGTAATGACTCGTAATGATTTAGAGCCTTCCGTATACTGCTTTGTGATCTGTGATGCTAATGCTTGCCTTGCATATTCACCAAGTAATTCAGGATCATTTGTCATTTTTCCGAAATCGGCTAATGTCTCAAAAATCACAGGTAAATTTCTGACAGATACTTGTTCGCGTAATAACTTAGCAAGTACCTTTTGAACATCTCCAACGTTTAATGGTTCTGGTGTAACCTCTTCGACTAAGATTGGATAAGATTCTTTTAAATGATCAATTAATTGCTTAGTCTCCTGACGCCCTAATAGTAAATGTGCATGTTTTTTAATAACTTCTGTTATATGTGTAGAAACGACAGAAGGAGGGTCAACAACTGTATAACCTGCCAGTTCAGCATCATCTTTCACTTCTTCTGTAATCCACTTTGCTGGTAGGCCAAAAGCGGGTTCCTTTGTCTCTATCCCGTCAAGATCATCATCATCTATTCCAGGGGTCATCGCTAAATAATGGTCCAACATTAATTCACCTTGTGCTACTTCATTACCCTTTATTTTAAGTTGATAAGCATTTGGCGGCAATTGAATATTATCACGAATTCGTACAACAGGAATGACAATTCCAAACTCAATGGCTAATTGTCTCCTAATCATAACGATTCGATCCATAAGGTCGCCACCTTGGCTTGCATCAACAAGTGGGATTAAAGCATAACCAAATTCAAATTCAATCGGATCCATACTAATTAAATCAACTACATTTTCTTGTGACTTCATCTGGCTACTTGATTCTTCTTCCTCTTCTAAAGCGTGATCAACTTCAATATCTTTAGCAGGACGCTCTAACAACAAACCTCCAAAAATCAATATTGCAGCTATTGCTGTCGTTAGCCAGAAATTAATTGGTGTTAAACCGAACAGGAATATCGTACCTCCAGCAATGTAAAGTAACTTTGGATACTGAAGTAATTGTCCCGTCACATCACTGCTTAAATTACCTTCTGATGCAGCACGTGTCACAATGATACCTGTAGCAGTTGAAATCAACAGCGCTGGAATTTGACTTACCAATCCATCCCCAACTGTCAATTGCATGTAGGTAGATATGGCTTCTTCAAAGCTCATTCCTAATTGAATCATACCGATGACAAGACCAAAAATGATATTTATAAGTACAATGACAATACCAGCAATTGCATCCCCTTTTACAAACTTACTTGCTCCATCCATCGCTCCATAAAAATCGGCTTCTCGCTCAATTTTTTGTCGGCGTTCTTTAGCCTGTTGTTCATTTATTAATCCTGCATTTAAATCAGCATCAATACTCATTTGCTTACCAGGCATCGCATCTAACGTAAATCGGGCACCTACCTCAGATACACGCTCACTACCTTTTGTTATAACAAGAAATTGGATAATAATTAAAATTGCAAATACAACGAAACCTACCAGTGGACTATCACCAATAACGAAAGTCCCAAATGTATCCACTACATTCCCAGCATCTGCTTCACCTAGTATGGAACGCGTAGTAGAAACATTTAAACCCAATCGAAACAATGTTAAAAGTAGTAATAACGAAGGTAAAATCGAAAATTGCAGTGGTTCTGTTGTATTCATGGCCACTAAAATAACGATTAAAGCCAATGATATATTTGTCAATATTAAAATACTTAATAACCATCCAGGTAATGGGATGATTAGCATAATAATAATTGTAATTACAAATAAAAGTACGGATAGATCTTTTGCCTTCATTATTCCCTCTCCTTACAAGCTGTGTTAAGCTTTTTGTTCAATTTGATAGACATAAGCCAAAACTTCAGCTACAGCTTGATAAAACGATTCATTAATAGCTTGGCCAATCTCAACTTCGGCATATAATGCTCTTGCTAAAGGACGATTTTCTACAATTGCTACTTTATTATTTTTGGCTATATCGCGAATTTTAAATGCTACATAATCGACGCCTTTAGCAACAACATAAGGGGCATCTGCTTTTGATTCATCATATTTAATCGCTACCGCATAGTGAGTAGGATTCGTAATGACTACATCAGCGTTTGGGATTTCACTCATCATACGACGCATTGCCATCTGACGCTGGCGTTCTTTGATTTTAGATTTAATCAAAGGATCCCCTTCAATATTCTTATGTTCATCCTTAATATCTTGTTTCGACATTCGAATATTCTTTTCGTAATCAAAACGTTGATACATATAATCAATAATCGATAGGACAAGTAAAGCTAGCGATGCTGAAATTCCCATTAATGTTACTGTAGAACCAAAAAAAGATAACGCTCCATCAAGGTTTCCATGGGCCAACATCATCATCTCATCTTTATTCATCCATAATATTGAGAACGTGACGGTTGCAACCACAGTAATTTTTAGAATTGATTTAATCAATTCAACTATTGCACGAATTGAAAAAATCTTTTTTGCTCCTGAGATTGGATTTATTTTATCCAACTTCATTTGCAATGGTTCTGTCGTAAATAAAAAACCAATCTGCATTAAATTTGAAGCGAATCCAGCTATAATAGCAATACCCATAACTGGTGCAATCGCAAATCCAATATAGGTGAGAACATCAATAAATATGATGCGCAAATGATCAGGACTTAACTCCCAGAGCATGTATTCAGTAAAGATTTGCTGATACAGGCTTGTGAAACGCTCCTTCCAAAAAGGACCAATAATGATAAAAACGATAAACATAAAAAAGAGTAGAACAGCAGTGTTTACATCTTGACTTTTGCTTACTTGTCCTTTTTTCCTTGTATCTTGACGTTTCTTAGGTGTAGCCTTCTCGGTTTTTTCTCCTGAAAAAAACTGCAAATCTAAAGCCAATCTTTGCATCACTACACCCCTCCTAGCACTTGCATAAATACATGCATCATTTCAATAATGTAACCAAAAAGACTTCTAACAAGTCCCATATACAGAACAATAAACATACTAATCACAAATAACGAAACCGTAATCTTTAATGGAATACCAACAACAAATACATTCAGTTGAGGAACAGTTCGTGCAATAATTCCTAAGGCTACATCTACTAAAAATAAGCAGCCAACAATCGGAATCGCCATCTGGAAAGCAATTAAAAACATTTGGTTAAACATCGTTAACACAGCTAGTATATAGCTTTCTGATCCTATGTTGATCAACTGATCAATTGCTATTAGTTCAAAGCTATAAAAAGCGCCATTAATAAGTAAATGATGACCATCTACAGCCAGTAAAAACAATATAGCAAACGTATAGAAATATTGGCCAATCACTGGGCTTTGTGCCCCTGTTTGAGGATCAATAATATTAGCAATAGCAAATCCCATTTGGAAATCAATAAATCCGCCTGCGATTTGAACAACAGTCAAAATTACATAAGCGACCATCCCCAAAATGATTCCAATAAAAGCTTCTTTAAAAACAAGCAGTAAAAAAGTTAAATCAAGTGAAATATCTGGAATATCAATCGTAAACAATAAAATCCAACTTATAAAAATAGCTATACCGATTTTAAATGGATTGGGGATATTTCGATAAGAAAAAATCGGAACTGTAGCAATAAACGCAACGATTCGAGCCAAGATGAGTAGAAAAGCAGGTAAGAGATTAAGATCTATTAATGTTAGCATCACTTAACCTACATATTGATTGAGATTCTGTAGTATACTTGCGGTAAACTCTATCACTCTCGTAAGCATCCACGGTCCAAAGAAAACGAGACCTAATAATACAGCAACAATTTTAGGAATAAATGCCAATGTTTGTTCTTGGATTTGAGTAGTCGCTTGAAAGATACTAACAAGTAAACCTACACTCAATGCTAAAATTAATAGGGGGCCTGCTACCATTAAAACAGTAAGTATGCCACGCTCAGCAAGTGTTATAACTATTTCTCCACTCATCATTACATTCTCCTTCTCACTAATTAAATCCTGATAATAATGATTCCGTTATCAGATACCAACCATCTACCATAACAAATAGTAATACTTTAAACGGTAATGATATCATAACAGGTGGTAGCATCATCATCCCCATTGACATCAAAATACTAGCCACTGTCATATCGATCACGAGAAAAGGTATGAAAATTAAAAACCCCATCGTAAATGCTGTCTTCAATTCACTAATAGCAAAAGCAGGAACAAGGACAGTTAACGGAATATCGTCAATCGATTCAATATCTTCTGTGTCAGTATAATCTAAAAATAAGGCAAGATCCCTTTGTCGCGTATGGTCTGCCATAAAGCTTTTAATGGGTGCACTCGCTTGATCATAGGCTTCTTCTAAACTAATTTCTTCATTCATTAATGGTGACAAGGCTTGCTGATTAATTTCTTGAAATGTTGGTGCCATGATAAAAAAAGTCAGAAACAGTGCAATTCCAACCAAAACTTGGTTAGGTGGCATTTGTTGCGTCGCTAATGATGTTCTTGTAAAAGATAACACAATAATAATTCGGGTGAAACTTGTCATTAATATTAGAATACTTGGAGCAAGTGAGAAAATCGTTAACAGTAAAAGTAATTGAACTGAAGTTGATACAGCTTCAGGATCTGTTCCAGAAAAGATATCAATAAATTCATTCATAATTATTCTTCTTCCTTATCGTTCGCTCTAATTTCTGCTCTTTTTTTCTTCATAGCATCAAGTTCTCCCTTAAACAATGAAGCAAAAGCTTTATCTTCACTTGAACTTTCATCATTATCTTGTTGATTTCTACTTTTCTGTAACGATTTTAACTTCAATTGATTTAAAAAAGGAATCTGTGTCGATCGATCAGTATACTTCTGTTCAATTAATTGTTGTCTAACTTCTTCATCAGTTATCTCTGTCAATAATGAGACATCGTCTCCTACACCTACTAAATACACTTTCGTCCCAATTTTAATTAGCTGTACAGATTTGCTAGCCCCTAAAGAAAGTCCACCCAAACTTTCCAAATTCTCACCTTGTTTACTAAAACGACCTGAGCGATTAAAGAATTTCAACAACCCGTAGATCAATCCAATAATTAAAGCAAGCGAAATAATGATTTGAAAGATTAACACCGCTAAATTGGTTTGTTGGTTCGTCAATTGTGGTGAGAGATCTTCATCATCTTGCTCAACAACAGGTTGTTCGGGCACATCTGTTTCGGGCGACTCAAGTTGATCTTGGTTAAAAAAATCTGATACCGAATCATTATCTGCATTAGCTAGAGTCGGTTCTATATGTGTCATTAGAAAAAGCAATAGGGTTAGTATAACAATCTTTTTCATTCAATCAGTCCAATGCTTTATTAATCGCCTCAATAACACGTTCAGCTTGAAACGGCTTTACAACAAAATCTTTTGCGCCTGCTTGAATGGCATCAATAACCATTGCTTGTTGCCCCATGGCTGAACACATAATGATCGTTGCGTTTGGCTCAATTTCTTTCATTTCCTTAAGAGCTGCTATCCCATCCTTTTCTGGCATCGTAATGTCTAAGGTAACAAGATCTGGTTTCAACTCTGCGAATTTTTCAACGGCTTGCTGACCGTCTTGGGCTTCCCCCACCACGTTAAAACCATTCTTCGTTAATATATCTTTGATCATCATTCTCATAAACGCTGCATCATCAACAATTAATACTGAGTATGCCATCCTATTTCCTCCTTAACTTTTACTTTAACTTTTTCAATCGATCCGATTGACTAACAATGTCAGTGACTCGCACCCCAAAATTTTCATCGATAACAACAACTTCACCTTGTGCAATTAGCTTGTTATTAACATGAATATCAACAGGTTCACCAGCTAGTTTATCCAACTCTAGGATCGATCCTGATGATAACTCTAAAATATCTTTAACCGCACGCTTTGTTCTTCCGAGTTCAACAGTTACTTGCAACGGTATATCTAATAACATATCTAAGTTGCGTTTTTCTGTTTCAGGCAAATTCACCTCTTCAAAAGTCGAAAATGAAGCATTTTGTACATCAGCTCCAGATTGTGATGGCTCCCCGATATTACGAGGTTCACGACTAACTCTCTCCATATTTTGACTTGATTCTTGATTGGGCGTTGCTGTCGTTGATTTCTCCACTTTTTTCGATTCTTGTTTGTTCGTTTTTTCAGTTGGTGCATTCAATAGACCGTCCACCATTTCTTTAGCAAAATGCGTAGGAAGGAGTTGCATAATTTTCGAATCAATCAGTTCACCAATTTTTAGTTGAAAAGCAACTTGAATTAAGATGTCATCCCCTGGAATGTGTTGCTCACTTGATTCATCTTTAACATCAATCATCATAGTAGATGGTGGAGAGATATCAACTCTTTTGGAAAATACAGTTGACATGCTTGTGGCAGCCGTACCCATCATTTGATTCATCGCTTCTTGAACAGCACTCATGTGGATATCACTTAATTCGGTAGCTTCTGTTTGGCCATCACCACCAAGCATTAAGTCTGCAATAATTGCAGCATCATTTGATTTAATCACAAATAAATTAACACCTTCAAAGCCTTCTGTATATTCAACTTCAACCCCTACATGTGGATGTGGAAATTCATCCTCTAATTCATTGCGGCGAATAACTGAAATGGTTGGTGTTGTAATATCAACCTTTTGGTTAAGCAAAGTTGATAACGTCGTAGCAGAACTACCAAAAGAAATATTACCGATTTCCCCTAAAGCATCTCGTTCTAGATCCGACATGATTGTGGTAATGTCGTCATCTTGATCATTACCATTTTCCACAACTTCGTCTTGACCTTCTTCATCCGTATTTAACAATGCATCAATCTCATCTTGAGAAAGCATACCATCATTCATCATCTGGGGACCCCCCTTTAATTTCTTCTAATATTTGTACAGCAACCTTATTTCGTTTATGTCCAGGTTGAACATAATAGAGTGATTCTTGATCAGATTGCATAACTAATGGTTCATCAATCGATTGATTTAAATGTAATACATCTCCAGTCTGTAATGCTAATAAATCATGGACGGAAATGTTGGTTTGACCGAGTATAACTTGTAAATCTATATCAGTCGCTTCAATATTCTTGGTCAAGTTTTCATATTCTTCAGGTTTTCTGTCTTTTTGTGTTTCTGTCTGCATCCAATAATGGACAGACAAACGAGGCATAATTGGTTCTAGCACCACATGTGGAATACATATATTGATCATCCCACTACTTTCCCCTATCGTTGTATTTAATGAAACCACGACTACTGTTTCATTTGGAGAAACCAACTGTAAGAATTGAGGATTGACCTCAAATTCTTCTAACATTGGATCAATTTCGGCGACAGATGCCCATGCATCACGCAAATTATCTAACGATTTTTCAAATAAATTTGTCATAATCGTTGACTCAATTTCAGTCAAATTCTCAATTTTATTTAGACTCGTTCCTTTCCCACCAAGAATACGATCTAACATCGCATAAGCAATATTTGGATTGATTTCAAAAATAATTCGACCATCCAACGGTGCCATACTGAATATATTCAAAACAGTCATCGTTGGTACAGATCTAACAAATTCTTCATAAGGAATTTGATCAACAGAAGCAACAGAAATATGTACATATGTACGTAACTGTGCTGAAAAATATGTTGTTAACAACCTAGCGTAATTTTCGTTTATTCTAGAAATACTACGAATCTGATCTTTCGAAAAACGAAGTGCGCGTTTAAAATCATAAACCCGAACTTTCTTATCTTGTTCTTCTTGCTTCAATTGATTAGCATCCATTTCGCCTGAAGACAGTGCTGATAATAGTGCATCAATTTCATTTTGGGACAAAACCTCTTCTGCCATTGCTCTCACCTCCCATTAAGGAGCTAAATTACTGTACAATTTTACCCACAATGTAAATGTCGGTAATTTCCCCTTCTTCCATTAATTCATTCATTTCATTTTTTAAATTCGTTTCTAGTTCTGATAAACCTGCTTGAATATCATCTGATGTCATGTTAACTGATTCTTTAATTAAGATATTGTTAAATTGAAACTGACGTTTTTCGACTTCATCCCTTGCATCACTATTGTTCGTAATCAAGTTAAATTGAAGTTGAACAAATCGGCCATCTTGTAAATCAACACTTATTTGTTCAGTCGTGTATGAATATTCGATCTGTTCATCAATGGTTAATTCACGATCTGGATCATCTTCATTCACTAAAATGAAGATGATTGCTGCCATACCTGAAATGGCGATAATAGCTAAAACACCCAAGATAATTTTAAAAACTTTACTATTCACTATGTTCACCCACTTTTTCTTGCCAGCTGTTTATACCAGCTGTTTGATAAAATTTTATAGATAGATCTCTGACTTCGTTTTCAGACTCTCTAACGACCAACTTTTTCCCATTCACTAATGTAATGGTTGTGTCTGGAAAAGATTGAATACGCTCGATGTAGTAAGCATTTAATGTAAACGTCTCACCTTTAAAGTTTGTTAGTTCTATCATAATGTTATGGTAGGAGCAAGTTATTGAACTTGCTCCCTCCTCCTATCTATATCTATCGTTTAAGGTTAACCAATTCTTGCAGAATCTCATCTGAAGTTGTAATAATTCGTGTATTGGCTTGGAATCCACGTTGTGCGACAATCATATCGGTAAATTCTTCAGCCAAATCAACATTTGACATTTCAAGCGCACCGGAAACAATTGCTGCTGCACCATCTGATTCTGGTTCAATTAACTGCACAACATCACCATCTGTAATCATGCCATCATTAACCGTTGAGCGATACATGTTTGAACCGACTTTCTCTAAACCACCCGGATTTGAGAAACTAGCCAACATAATTTGTCCAGCTATTTGTGTTTCCTCTGCCTCGTCAATATAGTTAACAACACCATTACCTTGAATACTGAAACTACCCATGTTTTCAGGCAACTGAATTGGCGACGGGTTGCCATCCTCATCATGACCAATTAAATATTGCCCATTTGCGTTAACGATGAAACCATCATCATCTAAATAAAGGTTTCCAGCACGAGAATATAACAGTTGACTTTGCTGCAAATCAATTCCATCACCATCAGCTACTAAGTCCGTTCCAAACACAAACATACCATCGCCTTCAAGTGCCAGATCAAGGGTACGGTTTGTTGTTTGACGGTTACCTTGTGTATGAATATTATCAATTGAGCCAATTTGAGAGCCTAATCCTACTTGCTGTGCGTTAATACCACCTCGGATATCGGTTGGTGCCGAAGCGCCTGAGACGGTTTGACTCATCATATCTTGAAATGTCGTACGCCCTTTTTTAAAGCCTACGGTGTTGACGTTAGCAATGTTATTACCAACCACGTCTAATTGCGTTTGAAATCCTTTCATACCTGCAATACCTGAGTACATTGAACGTAACATTAAACGATTCCTCCTTATAAAGACTACTGTCTCTTTCAATCGACAGTGTCAACGGCCTCCTATGACGGTCCAGCCCTAATCTAAAATAATGGTTCCATTTATATTGTTGAAAATCCGACTTTGCGCCTCACTACGGTTCATTGCGGTTACAACAGTATTATTTTTTGCGCTAACAAGTAAAGTCGCTTCTTCCGTAATCACAAGTGAGTCGGTAATCCCTTTACTTTTTGCTTCTGATACTTGGTTTGCGATTTCCTGCCACTTAGCGTCTGAGATATCAATATCTCGTTCATTTAATCGTTCCTGTGCATGTTTACTAATCTTTAATGTTGATTGCGCTTGGTTAAATAAAGCTTTAAATGAGTCACCCTGTGCTGTTTGCTTTATATGTTGTGACCGGGTATTTGATAATAACGCTTGGCTCGGTATATGTTGAATCCGATGATCCATTTGATCCCCCCTAATCTACAGAAGGTTCATTGATACGTAAAATTTCATCTGTATATATTTTTTGATTGTTCTCTAACTCTATAACAGCGTAGCCTTCTCGTTCACTGATGGCAACGACTGTGCTTGTTGCAAGTTCCTTTGGTTCGATAATTTTACCTGTATCCTCATCTAGTGCATAATATTGGACTTCTTTACCAATCAAATGACTATATTGAATCACAGGTGACATCATTTGGTTATCCACCAATCTTGATATTGAATCATTCATATTAAGCATTTGCTCAAGCTGAGAGAAAGTTGTCATTTGTGCAATAAACTCTCGATCATCCATTGGGTCTAATGGATCTTGATTTTGGATTTGAGCCATTAATATCCTCAAAAACTCATCTTTACCTAGTTCACCACTTGGCGTACTTCTCGGTTGATTTTTCAAATAATACGATGGATCAATTGATGTCATGCTTTACACCCTTTCATTGAAAAGAATATCTTCGAAGCTTGTCTCTGACTCATCTTGTTGATCTTGCTGATGATATATCGCTTCTTGTTCATGCTCATGAGCGTCTTGCTCATCATTAAAGTGATCATGTGGTGATTGTTGTTCGAGTATTAGTGATGAATCCTCTTGTTTTTCAACCACAACATTTTGAGGTGAAAACATATGACGAAGCTCTCTTATGTTAGCTTCTAAAGCTTCTTTAGCCATTTGAGAAGATGCTGTTAATTTAACCAACATTTCCCCATCGATTTCTGTTAACTCAACCATAATGTTCCCCAAGGATTCAGGTGCCAACTTAATAAGCAACTGGTTGGTCCCATTTTTCCCTTGTAAAAATGTGCTTTGTTCAAGTGCTTGTTCTAACTTAGACATTAACTGTTCAGATAATTGATCAACCGTTTCTGTCTGACTATTTAAGTGAACAGCCAATTGTTCAATCGTTGTATGTCCTTGCTGCTGATTAAATAACGCTCCGAAGTTAGATGATTGCTCACTAGCAGGATTGTTATGACGTGCAACGGCTGCTTTCACCCATTTCATAACGTCTTCTGAAGTAACTGTCGTATCTGCTTGATACGTTGTTCTTTGACTTAATAATTCCTTATTTTGATAATTATTAAGTACATGTAGAAAAGCTTTAAAATGTGGTTTGTGCTCATTATCATTAATAAATTGATCTGTTAATGTCGCATCGCTTTGAGCAACCTCCGTCCATTGTTTCAATGACACAAGTAATTGTTTTGCTTCATTCTGGTTCAGTTCATCAAAATGACTAATCAATTGTTCAATTGAATCCTTTAACGAAGAGAAATCAAGCGTAAGATCACTTATGCCTTCTAAACCACTAAAGATCATGCTCAAATCGACTTCAGTTGGAAGGCTTGAAACAGGTGGTTCAGGTACCCATAAGGAAACAAATTGGTTAACGAGATCATCGTCAATTTCTTCAGGCTGTTCTTCGACTAATTTAACCGCCTCAACAAGGCCTTCTATATCAGTAATCGTTTCACCCGTTTTCTCTTGGAACCAAGCGAAAAGATGATCAAGTTCCTCTTCATCCAAAGATTGAAGAAATTCACTCCATTTATCACTATCTGACGCTTCAGCTACCAACTCTTCTTTAGTTGTAAGTATTTCAGACGACAGGGGGGTGGAAGACCCAAGCAATTGCCCAAATGATACGTTTGTTTGTTTATGATCCGCTGTCACTTTAGAGCGAATGGGATCAACAGAAGAAACCGTATGATTAAAAAGTAACGCATTTATATTCAATATTTCACCTCCTTTCAAGTTAATTAATCTAGTAATTGTTCAGTAAATGTTGCTGCTTGTTCAGGATCCATTGCACTTAATATATCTGCTCGATGCGCATCATCAATTTCTTGTAAAATGGCCAAAGCAACCTGATTGGATGAATTTGATAAGATCACAGCTGCGTTTGCTGGATTCATCTCATCATAACTTTCAATAAGCTTTGCTAGATTTTCCACTTCAGTTTCATCTTCACCGTCTTCTTCAATAGAGTCTTCAATTTGAGCAGTTAATCTGACAATTTCTTGATTCAAATGATCAATCTCAGAATTTTTTGAACTCAAATCACTTTCCATTGCAGTTATCTCTTCTTCAAGACTCTCAATCTTACTCTCATATTGACGTTGCTTTCGTTCAATTTCAGCTTCTTCATCAGTTGTAACCCAATTGCTAACAACTGGGATCGAGTTAGCAAATGCCTTTGTTTTCCCAATAGGATCCATACCAAGCATTGACAATACAATGAATAAAATGACAATAGCTAATACTAAAGGAACTAGAATAAGAAATAACCATTGAAGGACATTCGTTTTTTTCTTTTCTTTTTTAGTTGTTGAAGGATCCGCCATCTTATTCACCTATTTCCATAATTGAAATGCTGTCTCGACGACAGCTCGTCCATTGTTTGATTTTCAAGATATTTGACTTTTAATTCTGATCTTTTTTGTTTGTTCTCAATTATTTTTTCATATTTCTTAACTTCAACATGAGCGGTTGTTAACTTTTGTTGCTTTTGCTCCATGATTGAACGCTTTCGATTAACTTCCATTTCCACTTCATATATTTTCTGCTTAATCTGTTCAATAAAGGCATAATGTGTAGCCAATGTTGTCACTGTACCTGAAGATGTTAAATAATAGTTATACTCTTTTTCGACTTGCTCTTTTTTGTATAGTAGTTGATAAAGTTGCTCAGCAATTAATTCGAATGCACTAACAGCATCTTGGTAATCAAGATATGCTTGATTTTTCAACCGTTCTTGGTGGTTAAGAATTTTATGAAAAGCTTTTACTGTTGTCATTATTTAACTCCCCCATGCAAAACCGTTTTCATCAAATCGACCGCTTCCATTCTTGAACATTTTTCATCAACATGTTGTTTTAGGAATGAAATGATTTTAGGTTGCAATTGAATAGCCTGATCAACGCCCTTACTTGTTCCTTTTTTATAGGCACCTATTTGAATCAATTCATAATTTTCTTCATAGGTCGAAAGATATGATCGCATTTGTGTTGCTAATTGTTGTTCATTTTCATTTGTAATTTGCGGCATTACCCTGCTTATCGATTTTAAAACGTTGATAGCTGGAAACTGCCCTTGCTCAGCAAGTTTACGATCTAGAACGAAATGCCCATCCAATATCCCTCTTGTCGTATCAGCAATTGGGTCATTTAAATCATCACCGTCTACTAATACGGTATAAAAGGCAGTAATTGTACCTTGGTCGCTGGTTCCAGTTCTTTCTAGTAATTTAGGTAGTGTTGCAAATACAGATGGTGGATAACCTTTTGTTGTAGGGGGTTCTCCTGTTGCTAAACCTACCTCACGTTGCGCCATAGCCACACGCGTTACAGAGTCCATCATTAAGTTAACGTTATAACCTAAATCTCGGAAATATTCACTAATTGCTGTTGCGGTATAGGCACCTTTTATCCTCATTAAAGCAGGCTGATCAGATGTAGCCACGACTACGATGGAGCGTTTTAAGCCTTCAGTACCTAAGTCTTTTTCAATAAATTCTCTAACTTCACGTCCTCGTTCTCCAATTAATGCGATGACATTAATATCTGCTTCGCTGTTTCGGGCAATCATCCCTAACAATGTACTTTTACCTACACCACTACCAGCAAAAATACCTACCCTTTGTCCTTTACCAACAGTTAATAATGTGTCAATTGATCTAACGCCCAGTTCTATTGGTTCGGTTATACGTGGCCGCATCAAAGGATTGGGGGGCATCTGTTCTGTATTGACATAATGCAACCCTAATGGTAATTGCGACTGGTCTAATGGCATCCCTAATGCATTAACGACACTTCCAACTAGCGGTCTACCTACTTTTATCATAAGTGGCTTGTTCGTCGCCTCTACTAAACTACCAGGGCCAACATCTGTCATTTGACCATATGGCATCAATAGGACATTCTCATCATTAAATCCAACGACTTCTGCCATGATTTGATCACCGTTTGTTGAATGAATATAGCAAACATTACCTATATTAACAGCTGGGCCAATCGATTCGATCATAAGACCCACGACTCTCTTAATTTTCCCATAGCGTCTATACGAATCTATATGATCAATTGTCTCAATATAGCTATTGATGTCCACGGTTGATCTCCTCCATTAGCTCCATTAAACCGGTACGTATCTTATTCAACTGCTGATCAATTGAAACATCTAATCGCGAATATGGTGTTTCAATAATACAATCACCATCGTTCAGTTTATCTGACGGATAAATAGTCAAACTAACATCTGGTTCAAGCACGGACATTAATTGTTCCTTTCGATCCCTTACAAACTCAAATTGATTGGTACTCGTTTGTACCTTAACAGAGGGCTGGTTTTGAGCGTCTTGAATAGCTTCTTTAACCATGTTGATAAATGCATCATTTTCCCTTACTTCATAACCAATAATTTTACTTGCCACTTTCATTGCTAAAGTTAAAATGACCGGTTCACCTTGATCAATAATAGCAACCCGTTCTTTTTCTGCCGTTGCTATTATTTGATCAGCGAGCATTAATTTATCTTTAAACGTTTGTTCTGCCTTTTCTTCACCTTGTTGAAATCCCTCTTCAAAACCGGTCTTTTTTGCTTCTTCTATCAATATTTGTTTTTCTGATAGCCAACGTTCTTGCGCTTGAGCTATTTGTTCTTCTGTTTGTTTTTTTTTCTGATCCATCTCGTGTTGAATATCTGCTAGCTGCTGTTTTGCTGATTCAACTTGATCAACTAAATTCTCTACTTGCTTCGCTTGATCATCTTCTTGATCAATTTCTTGACTAGGGAATACAATTGGTTTTAATCCAATAACTTTTTTCCTTTGTGGAGTGTTATGTTGCTTGTTAGACAATAACATCATCTCCTCCACCACGAGCGATGACAATTTCGCCAACCTCTTCTAGACGGCGAATAGCTGCAACAATTCGCGTTTGCGCTTCTTCTACATCACGTAAACGAACAGGACCCATGAATTCCATTTCTTCTTTAAAGGTTTCTGCCATTCGTGAGGACATGTTGCTAAATACAATTTCCTGAACATCTTCACTAGCCACTTTCAGCGCAAGACGTAGGTCATCATTCTCAACTTCTCGAATAACGCGTTGAATAGCTCTATTATCAAGCGTAACAATATCTTCAAAGACAAACATACGCTTGCGGATTTCTTCAGCTAATTCTGGATCTTGAATCTCAAGAGCATCTAATATCGTTCGTTCTGTACTTCGATCCACACCATTTAACACTTCTACAACTGCTGGAATACCGCCAGTTTGTGTATAATCTTGTGTAACCGTTGCAGAGAGCTTTCGCTCTAGGATTTGTTCTACTTCATAGATGATTTCTGGAGAAGTAGAATCCATAATAGCAATCCTCTTTGCGATGTCAGCTTGCATCTCTTGAGGTAATTCAGAAAGAATTTGCCCCGCTTGCTCATTGTCTAAATACGACAAAATTAGCGCAATTGTTTGTGGATGCTCACTTTGAATAAAGTTCAATATTTGTCCAGGATCTGCTTTTCGAGCAAAGTCAAATGGCTTCACTTGCAGTGATGAGGTTAACCTTGAAATGATATTTTGGGCTTCTTCATTTCCAACAGCCTTCTCCAGTACTGTTTTAGCATAGCCAATACCACCTTGCGTAATATAATCTTGGGCCAATGCTATTTGGTGAAATTGCTCAAGAATTTCTTCTTTCTGTTCTGTTTCTACTTTTTTCACTGAAGAAATCTCCAATGTTAACTTTTCAATCTCTTCTTCAGTTAAATGTTTATATACTTGTGCTGATACATCGGGACCCAGTGAAATAAGCAGAATTGCTGCTTTTTGGCGTCCGGTAAGTTTTTGGTTTGGCCTAGCCATCAAGCTTCTCCCCCTATTCCTCTGAAATCCAAGATCGAAGTAATTTGGCAAAATCGTCTGGTTTGTCTTTCGCCATTTTTTCGAGTTGTTTTTTCTTTATTGCACCTTCAGTTGCTTCAGGCTCTTCAATCTCTGGAACTTCATTAGATTGTTCTTCAAGTTCTTCTGTATAAGCAAACTCATCTTCTTGATTCCTACGCTTACGAACCAACAAAACGATAAGTGCAATCACTGCTACAAGTAAAATACCTCCAATAATATAGACCCAAATAGGTATCCCCGTTGTCGTTGGTTGTTGTGTTATATCTAATCCAGTAAACTCTTGGAAAACAATGGAGGTATTTTGAGTTGGATCAATCTCTCCATAACTCGCATCTACTGATGTTGAAATTATTGAATCTAATATTGAAGCGATCCCTTCCTCTACTTCAGCTTGTTCTGCAGCTGTTAGCAATTCTGGTTCACCTTCATCATTTAATACATGGCTACGGTTATCAACAGCAACTTGAATACCTAAATCTCTAATTTTATAAGGGCTCTCGTTAATATCTCTTTGAATTCTATTAAATTCATAATTGATCGATTCCTGGATTAGCTCATAGTCACCTTCTCCTGCTTCTCCAGCAGGATAATTCATAATATCTTCTTCTCCTGCGCCGACTTCGCCAGCGAAAGCCCCTTCACCAGAGTAAGTTTCGTGAATGGTTTCAATACTAACAGGTAGGCCTTCAATTTCTTCTTCATCAACAGGTTCAACTAATTGTTCAATCCGTTCTTCTTGTGTAAAATCAATATCTGTTGTCACTGAAACGACGACCTTATCGCCACCAATCATTGTACCTAACATTTGTTGAACACGACGTTGAATATCACGTTCGATATCACGTTTGATTTCCTGTTGATTAGCATAGATATCGCCACTAGAAAACTGATTCCCTTGATCAAGGTCATAATAATTAAAGTTTTGATCCATTATGACGATATTATCAGGAGACAGGTTAGGTACAGATTTAGATATAAGATGGTAGAGTCCATTAATTTGATCAGCTTCAAACTGGTAACCAGGTGCGATCGTTAAGACGATCGAAGCAGAGCCTTCTTCTTGAGCATCACTAACGAAGACTTGTTGTTGGGGCAAACTGATCATAACATTTGCCTGTTCAACACCTGTAATACCCGTAATCAAATTTCCTAACTCCGTTTGCATAGCATCAAGTCTCATAATATCGAATTCATTATCCGTAACACCCCAAGAAGTGTTTTGACTAAAAAATGAGTAATCGATACTGCCGCTATTAGGGATACCTTGTGCAGCTAAATCAACAATTAGGCTGTCCGCCATGCCTTCTGGAACATGTATCGTTGTTCCGGAGTCACTGACTTCGTTTTGAATCCCTCGAGCATCTAATTCTTCCTTGATTTGCCCTGCCTCTTGTACAGAAAGATTATTATATAGTGGAACCATAGTGGAACGCGTTGCTAAGAAACTACCACCGATAACAATTAAGAAAAATAATAGAATTGATGATATGATTAAACCTTTTTGCTTTCTCGTCCTTGAGTTCCATAATTCAATTGTTTTGATCCTGTATTCATTCATTTTCTCTTTCATTATGTGCCTCCATACCAAACAACCTTCAAGTGAAGTGCTTTAATTTAAATTTGCATACGCATCATTTCGTTGTAGGCATCTATAACTTTGCTTTGCACCTCAACGGCTAAACTCATAGACATTGTCGATTTTTGTGCTGTAATCATCACATCATGTAAGTCATCTATTTCACCATTGACTAGCATTTCCGTTTTTATATCTGTCTCAACTTGTGATTGATTCAACTGATTAATCGCTTCTTTTAGTTGATTTGAAAATTGTTGTTGTGATGCGGAACGATCAACCTCTTCGTTTGTATGCATACGCGTCGTTGGTTGGATTGATTGTAAAAATTGAAGATTAACACTCATTATCAGTCACCCTCTCTTTATTATCTACCAATCTCAAGTGCTTTCATTAGCATTCCTTTATTGGCATTTAGTGCTGTTACATTTGCCTCATATGAACGCGTAGAACTCATTAAGTCGACCATCTCTTGCAAAGGATCAACATTTGGCATTTCTACATAGCCTTCATCATTAGCGTCTGGATGTGACGGATTATAAACCATGACAAAGGGTTCTTCGTCCTCGTTAATTGAAGCCACTTTCACTCCATTACTACCAGCATTTCCTTGACGACCACGCACTCTACTAAGTTGATTAGCAAAAGACTGACCTTGTTCTTGAAAGCTAACTGTTTTTCTCCGATAAGGCTCGAATTCCCCATCTTCGTTAATCGTTGCACGAGTTGTTTCAGCATTGGCAATATTTGAAGAGATCGTGTCCATTCTGAGTCGTTGAGCAGTCAACGCTGATCCACTGGTATTTATCCCGTTAAATATACTCATAATTAACGCCCTCCACGTATAACATTTTGTAAGTTACCAAAATCGCCGTTTAACCGATCAATGAGCGCTTGATAGTAAATTTGGTTATTTGCTAACTCTGTCATTTCTTTGTCAATATCAACATTGTTCCCATTATGATTATATTGGGTATTCTGATTAGTAGTTACGCGAAATCCTTGTGAAGCATTACCGAAGTCTATGTGCTGAGGATGAGTTCGCTTCGCTTGGAAGTTTTCCGCTGTTTGTTGCTCTAGTAGACTTTTAAACTGAACATCTTTAGCTTTATAATTGGCAGTGTCAACGTTCGCAATATTATTGTTTATCGTTTGGTTTTTTGCCATTGCGTAATCTAAACCGTGTTGAATATTGTTGACTGAAGCTCCAAATATTGACATAAAGCAACCTCCTTTACTGTTCTTCTACATTTTTTTCGTAATCTAATTGTCATTGTATTGTAAAACAATGCACCTGTCTACGCTGTTTTGAGATATTCTGACTAAAGTTACAGACCTATTTCATGCAATTTGATACTATCGTACTAAATCTTTTCAATTAGTTTGGAATCGGAGCTCTGATTGTATTAATGAATTACATATGATTATTATCACACAAACTTCTTGTCATATGGGCCTTTACTCAATATTCCGCAGCAAAAATCTATACTGAATTTAAAAATGTTTAGTGAAACAAAGGACACAGCTTACTTCCAACTGTTGACTATTATTCATTATTAATAGGACCTATGAATCATTTTTGTTTTTTTGATCAAAATGTCCTATATAATAACGGTTTCAAGTAAATACTTGGGTATAGCAGTGTATTTACTTGATAAATTCAACCATTCTTGAATGAGTAAGCCGATTATATGGAACTTGTTTCCTAGAAAAAAATACTTAGTGTTATTGTCCGATATTGTCGTGTTTTGTAGATGAATCTATAACTATTATCCATGCATGATTAGCTCCCAACGAAGTTATAAGTTTTATTTGTTGTTACAAGCTTTTAAAATGTTCATTTAAAGATGAGTACCTTAACCTTTATAACACCCAAAAACGGCATTGCTATTGTCGCAATGCCAATTTAAGAACTTATCATTTGCTATCAAATTTAGTTGTGTAATTTTAATTGACACCATCTCTTTTGTTTATGTTTTTTAAAAACTAAAAAAAAGACTTGCATGAATTCTCATGCAAAGTCTTTTTAATCATTATTTGTCTTTAATTTTTGTAATTCCATAAGAAATTTACTGTTTAATACTTTAATATATGTTCCTTTCATGCCCAATGATCGAGATTCAATAACACCAGCACTTTCAAGCTTCCTAAGGGCATTAACGATTACCGAACGTGTAATCCCTACCCGATCAGCAATTTTACTTGCTACTAACAATCCTTCTTTGCCATCTAGTTCAGCAAATATATGCTCAATAGCCTCGAGTTCACTATAAGAGAGCGAGCTAATCGCCATTTGAACAACAGCTTTAGACCGTGCTTCTTTCTCTATTGCTTCCGTTTTTTCATGTAGAATCTCCATACCCACTACTGTAGCACCGTACTCTGCTAATAACAAATCATCATTGTTAAAGTCTGCATTTAAACGACTAAGAATTAAAGTTCCTAACCGTTCTCCTCCACCAATAATAGGGACAATCGTTGTTAACCCATCTTTAAATAAATCCTTATTCTCTATTGGAAAGGCCGTATATGGGCTATCTATATCAATATTTGAAGTCGTATCCTGAATGTTAAACAAACTTTCTGTGTAGGCTTCTGGAAATTGCCTTTCCTCTAGCATTGCTTTCATTCGTGCATTCTCTATCTGTTGATTAATTGAAAAACCAAGTAGTTTGCCTCTTCGGCTTACAACAAATATGTTAGCAGCCATAATCTCCTGCAATGTGACTGCCATTTCATTAAAGTTTACAGATTTACTTGTGGTCCCTTGTAAAATTGAATTTATTTTTCTTGCACGATCTAATAACTCCATGTTATTCCTCCATTCGTGATAACTATAGCTATAATATATATTGACTTAAATCTTTATTTTTTGCAATTGAACTTAACTTTTCGTCTACATACTGTGGTGTAATCTCAATTGATGGCATGGTAATATCATTAGCTTCAAACGATAGATCTTCTAATAACTTTTCCAGTATCGTATGAAGTCTTCTCGCTCCAATATTATCTGTCTCTTGGTTAACTTGAAAGGCCACTTCTGCTATTCTTACAATGGCTTCGTCAGTGAAATCGACTTGAACGTCTTCTGTTTTTAATAAGGCCTGATATTGTTTAAGTAAGGCATTCGATGGCTCCATTAATATACGTTTGAAATCATCAACGGATAACTTCTCTAATTCGACTCTAATTGGAAAACGTCCTTGAAGTTCAGGGATTAAATCAGAAGGCTTCGCCATATGAAAAGCTCCTGCTGCTATAAATAAAATATGATCTGTCTTCACCGCACCATACTTCGTTACAATGGTTGAACCTTCGATAATCGGCAAAATATCACGCTGAACCCCTTCACGAGATACATTTGTTTGATGATCACTTTTACCCGCTACTTTATCTATTTCATCAATAAACACCATCCCAGATTGCTCAACGCGATCTAAGGCAATCTGCGCAACTTCATCCATATCAATTAACTTTTGTGCTTCTTGCTGTGATAATACTTTGCGTGCTTCACTCACCGGCAATTTTCGTTTCTTTGTTTTCCTCGGCATAAATTGCCCAAACATATCTTGCATGTTAATACCCATTTGCTCCATGCCTGATCCTTGCATCATATCAAACATCGTGTTGTTTTGTTGCTCTTCTACTTCAATCGTCACCATGGTATCTTCAAGTTCACCAAGAGCAAGCTGGTGGGCGAGTTGCTTCCTTTTTTGAAGCTTTTCCTCATCTACTTGCGACTGATCGTCACTGTCTTCACCTTGATCGTTTTGTGGAAAGAAGACTTCAAATGGGTTTTTTATATGGTTCTGCTGCTTCTTTACTATTGGAACAAGTAATTTTACTAGCTTTTCGTTTGCCTGCTCCTCAGCTTTTAACTGGACTTCTTTCATCTTTTCTTGTTTAACCATTCGAATCGCCATTTCAACTAGATCTCTAATCATCGATTCAACATCACGTCCGACATAACCGACTTCAGTAAATTTTGTTGCCTCCACCTTAACAAAAGGGGCACCAACCAATTTAGCAAGTCGCCTTGCAATTTCCGTTTTACCAACACCTGTAGGTCCAATCATCAAGATGTTTTTGGGGACAATTTCATCTCTCATTTTTTCTTCTAATTTCATTCGTCTGACTCGATTTCTTAAGGCGATAGCAACAGACTTCTTAGCTTGTTTCTGCCCAATAATATATCGATCTAATTCTTTAACAATTTCTTTGGGTGAAAGATCTGCTTTCAACCCCTCCACCTCCAATACGACTTAATCGAGTGTTTCTAAAACTATTTGATCATTCGTAAACACACAAATTTCACCGGCTATTTCTAAAGCTGCTCTAGCAATTTCAGCTGCTGTTTTATCCGGACTGTAACGCTTTAATGCCCTACCAGCTGCTAAAGCATACTGTCCCCCTGAACCAATCGCCAATATACCATCATCAGGTTCAATAACTTCACCGGTCCCTGATACCAACAAAAGCGTTTCTTTGTTCATAACGATTAACATCGCTTCTAACTTACGGAGTGTTTTATCACTACGCCATTCTTTAGCAAGCTCAACCGCAGATCGTTCTAAATTGCCATTAAACGCTTCCAGTTTTGCTTCGAATTTTTCAAATAGGGTGAAGGCATCAGCCACAGAACCTGCAAATCCAGCAAGAACTTGACCTCTAAACAGCTTTCGGACTTTCTTGGCCTTATGTTTCATAACAACGGCGTTTCCCATAGTAACTTGGCCATCCCCACTCATCGCACATTTGCCCTGATGGTGAGTAGCAAAAATTGTTGTCGCATGAAATTGTGTTTCCATACATTCACCTCATTACTTAATTATCGTTTCTTTGCTCGAGGGTGATTTTTCATATAAACTTCTTTTAAGCGATCTTTCGTCACATGGGTATATATTTGGGTTGACGAAAGATGGTCATGACCTAACAGCTCTTGCACGCTTCTCAAATCAGCCCCTTCATTTAATAGATGCGTAGCAAACGTATGACGCAGAGCGTGTGGATGAATATGAATGGTTAATGCAGCATCTTCAACGATCTTATTTAAAATAAAACGGATACCTCTATCCGTTAGCGGTGTTCCTTTAGCATTTAAAAAAATAGCCGAGCTATCTAGGTTGCTTTTAGTTAATAATTGCTTTCTGCCTTCGGATATGTATTGTTGCAATGCTGTAGCTGCAAAAGTCCCAAACGGAACATAACGCTCTTTCCTCCCCTTCCCATAGACAAGGACGGTTTGTAAAGAGAAATCGAGTGCATCAATAGTTAAACGTTGGCACTCACTGACACGGATACCTGTAGCATACATTAATTCTAGTAGCGCTTGATTTCGTTGTCCCAATGGCGATGACAAATCACTAGCCATAAAAAGCTGCGCTAACTCTTCTTTATAAAGAAAGTGAGGTAATGATTGTTCCGCTTTAGGTAAAGCTATTGTCAAAAACGGGTTGTTTTCTACAATCTCTTCACGTTCTAAATATCGGTAAAACGTTCTCAAACTTGAAATCTTACGTGCAACACTTTTTCGACTAAGCTTTTGATCATATAAATAAGTTAAAAAGAGTCGTACAACACGATCATCTACCTCGTTTAATCCATTCATTTGTTCTTTGTGTAAAAATTGAAAAAAATTATTTAAATCTTGTTTATAATTTATTAATGTATTTGGTGAAGCATTCTTTTCAATTTGTAAATACAAAGAAAATTGTTTTTCAATCGAATCATATATTGTCACTATTTCACCTCATTATAGTAGGCGATTAAACCGTATCATATTATGGAAATTAACGCAACTCATTTACCGAATTATGATAAAGTTCTGAATCCTTTCTTGATTGTGATTTTAGCATAATCAATACATGTCAAGCGAATATACTTACCAACAGGAAAGTATATCGTTATTATTTGTCTATGTCAACAAATAAACCTAGTCACCTTTAAAGTAGCGTACAAGTAATGCCCCACTTTAAATTTCATCTATCTACTTAATTTTTCTATCTTAAAATAAAACAATAAAATAAAAGGTTCTTTGTCAAATGACGTTGGTGAGAATTTTGCCGTCAATTTTATAGATGAATTTCACAAATATTCAAGTCGGATTATGCTGCTTGAATGTTTGATTGGTTAGGTGCATTTTGGGCTGATTTCGATTCAATAGATCTTAACTTAATTTGAATGTCTATCTACATGTAAATTCATACGGGTTCGGTCAGGAAGTGATGAGACTCCTGCAGGAATAGCACGAGCTGAAGCCGTGCCTGCGGAAAGCGAATCACTGGATGACTGAACCCATTTCTATAGTTAGAGAAATAGAAATGACGTTAACGAAAGTCTACCCCCCCATTTCACAAACGCATGAAATGGGGAATTCCCTTCACTAACGTCAAATAGTATACAACCAAATAAAAACTGCACAAAAGGGTACCGACCCCAATTGCACAGTTCTATTTCAATTACTTTTGTGGTTCTTCTTTATAATCACAAGATGAACACTGGATTTGCATCCCTTTCTTGACTTTTTTCTCTACAAGCATTTCATTACACTTAGGACATGGACGTGAAATAGGTTTATCCCAAGACAGAAAATCACAGTCTGGATATTGATCACAGCCATAAAACGTTCGCCGCTTTTTCGACTTGCGTTCGACGATCTGCCCTTTCTTGCATTTGGGGCATTCAACGCCTATCTCTTTTAAAATCGGCTTTGTGTTACGACAATCCGGGAAATTTGAACATGCCATAAACTTCCCATAACGCCCCATTTTATAAACCATTTCATGACCACATTTCTCACAGTCTTCACCAGCAGGCTCATCTTTTATTTCAACTTTTTCCATTTCTTTTTCAGCCTTCTCTAAACGCTTTTCGAACTCTTGGTAGAAGTGGTCGATAATTTCTACCCAATTGGTCTTTCCTTCTTCAATAGCATCTAAGTCGTCTTCCATCTTCGCGGTAAAGTCTAAATCAATAATTTCCGGGAAAAATTCAATCACGAGTTCAATAACGATTTGACCAAGTTCAGTTGGGATAAACCTTTTGTTATCTAAAGTTACATAGCCCCTTCGTTGGATTGTATCTAAAGTAGGAGCGTAGGTTGAAGGTCTTCCGATCCCCTTCTCCTCCATTGTTTTTACCAAACGTGCTTCTGTATACCTTGGAGGTGGCTGTGTAAAGTGTTGATTTGGCACTATTTTCTCAGCTTTAACGACCATGCCTTCTTCTAAAGCTGGTAATAATTTGTCTGTCTCTTTTTTATTATCATCATTACCCTCAATATAAACTTTCATAAAACCTTTGAATTTTATTTTCGATCCGGTAGCTCGAAACTGTACACCATTTTGTACTAAATGGACCGTCATGGTGTCCATGATCGCTGGCGCCATTAAACTTGCAATAAATCGATCCCAAATCAATTTATATAGTCGATACTGATCTCGAGATAAAATCGGTTTTAACGAGCTCGGATCGCGAAAGGCCGATGTTGGTCGGACAGCCTCGTGTGCGTCTTGGGCCTTTTCAGAATTTTTATTTTTCCTTGCTGTTCCTAAAAACGATTCACCATATTGTTCCGTAATATAGTTTCTACCTTCAGATTGTGCTGTTTCTGATAATCGCGTGGAATCCGTTCTCATATAGGTAATTAAACCTGTAATTCCACCTTCTTTTTTACCTAAATCAATACCTTCATACAATTGCTGAGCAACCATCATTGTTTTTCTTGCCCGAAAATTCAGCTTTCTAGCCGCCTCTTGCTGTAATGAGGAAGTCGTAAAAGGTAAAGCCGGATTTCTTCTACGTTCTTTCTTCTTTACTTGATCAACTGTAAAAGATTGATTTGATAGTCGACTTAAAATACGATCGACTTCATCTTTATTGGGCAAATCGACTTTCTTTCCGTCTAAACTGTGAAATGATCCTTCAAATTGATCCGCCTCTTTTAAAAATTGACCATCAATCGACCAATATTCTTCAGGCTTAAAATCCTCAATTTCCTTTTCTCGGTCTATAATCATCTTCACAGCGACCGATTGAACTCGCCCAGCACTTAGTCCTTTCTTAACTTTTTTCCAAAGTAACGGACTAATATTATAGCCGACTAAACGATCTAAAATTCGACGACCTTGTTGAGCATCTACTAAATCCATATTAATACGACGTGGATGTTTAAAAGAATCTTTTATAGCATCTTTAGTGATCTCATTAAAAACAACACGACAATCAGATTGATCATCAATCTCTAAGCTATGCGCCAAATGCCAAGCGATCGCTTCTCCTTCGCGATCGGGGTCAGCTGCTAAGTATACTTTTTTTACTTTTTTCGCTGCTGTTTTTAATTCTTTTAAAACAGGGCCTTTTCCTCTAATGGTTATATACTTCGGTGTGTAATCGTCCTCTACATCTACCCCCATCTGACTTTTAGGTAAATCACGAATATGTCCCATCGAAGCTTTCACTTTATACTTTTTGCCTAAATAGCGTTCAATTGTTTTTGCTTTAGCTGGTGATTCAACAATTACTAAATAATCTGCCATCATTTTCCCTCCCAAGAGGTTTTCTATTTAATTGAAACGATATGAAATAAATCTTCACTATTATTAAATACTTTTTAAGTATTTGTCAAATTTATCAGTAAATAAATTTTATCCCATAGCGGGATTTTGATTGCTTTCCAACATCATTCGACACCATTTTCGTCTAAATAATTCCCATTCTTGTAATATATCATGGGTATTTTGAACTAATTTTGCGCCGTTTTGAATTAATTCATGACACCCTTGCGATTGTGATTGACTAATCGCTCCAGGGACAGCAAAAACATCTTTCCCTTGCTCTAAGGCTTGATCCGCGGTAATTAAAGAGCCACTTTTATGTTTGGCTTCAATGACTAGCGTCGCAAAGGTTAGGCCACTTATTAACCGATTTCGTTCAGGAAATTGATAGCGTTTCGGTTTATCAAACGGCGGATATTCAGAAATAACTAACTGATTTTCGATCAGCCGATGATAGAGATTTAAATGGCCAGGTGGATAGGGATACTCTAATCCTCCAGCAAGAACAGCTATTGTTTTTCCACCATAATAATCAGCTAATCGGTGGGCATAACCATCAATCCCGTAGGCCATCCCACTAACTAGCACCCAATCCTTATCAACCAACGGCTTTAATAATTGATACATATGTTTTTTAGCTAATTTCGATGGGTGACGGGTACCAACAACAGCTAGTGATGGCATTTGGTCTATTAAACAAGTCTGCCCTAAACCATATAACACAACTGGTGGGTCAGGAATTAAAGTTAACACTAGGGGAAAATCAGGATCAAGGATCGTCCATATCTTAAAGCGTGACAATCGAGTTAGCAAACGATCGAAGTTATCTTTGTCTTTAATATAACGGTGTAACGTCTGTGCTTTTGTAGTAGACAACTGATATTTATTAACTAAGTCTTTAATGGAAGCGCTGAAGAGGGGTTCTAGTGTGCGGTCTTCTTTCAAAAAGGTAAGGAGAAGCGGGCGGGATAACTGTGGATTTTGGGCAAGGTAAATCAAACGACAGCGTGGATCATTCAATATTAGACACTCCTTATTATTTATACTTATCTTATAGTTTATTGAATCTTAAACCGCTTGTCTATATATAATTTACATAAGTTGGATGGAAGTTGAACCATTACACCATTTATCTCAGATAAACGTCCGTAAAACGCCCGCCTCAAAATAGAGAGTAGAGCTCATCTATTAAGGTGGGAGATAACGGACGCTAATCTCCTGATCCACTCAACGTCCAATCCGTGGGAGAAGAACGAAAACACCTACTGATTGAAGGTTCGTTTTATAAAATAATAAACAGGATTATTTACTGATTTAAGGTCTGGATAAACTGCAACTCTCAAAGAAGAGGCAAGCACCACTTCTTTTTTGAGGGGGGGCGCCTTTTTATTTATCATCATTTTTGCTTTTGTCAATTTGATATATATAAGCAAAAACCTCTGCTACCGCCTGATATAATTCCTCTGGTATCCGGTCATTTATATTTAGTTCAGCTAGCACCTCAACGAGGCTTTTGTCTTGCTGAACAGGAACATCTGCCTGTTTTGCTCGCTTCAAAATTTCTTCCGCAACATAGCCTTTTCCTGTTGCCTTTACAACTGGTGCGGTTTTCTTCTCTTGACTATATTGGAGCGCAACTGCTTTTTTATAATGATTATCCTTCTTCAAATTCTCACATCCAAACGACTCGCTTGATGGGCTTGTTTAGTGATTTCAGTCCGTATTGACAGTTCTGAAGGATCATCTGGAAAAGGTTTATAATGAACCGTAGCTAATGTATAACCTAATTTATCTAATCCTTCTTTTAATGTTGGTTTATAAACGTGTAAGTTTTTAGATATATCTTCATGATTATAGACAGTCATCTGTACAAAACGATTTTGAACATTCATATCAATCATAGTCGTGCCGAGTTGGTCTAATTCAAGATAAAAAGCGATTCGACAATAATTAGGGTCTAACTTTTCATTTTCATCCTTTTTACTATAGAATTCTAGGCCGATATCTTCATTAACACCAAACATTCCTGGAATTTGAGTAGAAATATGAATAAAACTTGCATCTTCATTTACAAGGGATAATTGATGTCCTGTAAACGTATTTAATGCACTTTCTATTTCTCGAATAGAACTTGATTGACTATTTATCACCTGAAGTAATAATTGCTTTAGCTGTGTTGAACTCCCCTCATCACGTGTTATTTGATTATGAATATTATATTCATAATCAAGCCCACTATTTTTGAAATAATCTTTCATTTTAATAAGAAATAAATCACGTGTTGAAAATAGATCCTTAGACACATTCGTAAATTGATTTAATAAGTGAAAGCGTTCAGGTTGATCACTAGGTCGATATTGAGCTTGAAACAGTTGTTCTAACGGTTCAGCTAGTTTTAAAAATTGCTGCCTCGTGGGGTCTTCAACAAATGCCTCTAATTGAGTCGTAACTTCACTATTTAAATGCGCCGTTATCTTTGTGAAATTTATCTTATCGTTTAATAACTTCCCTAATTGCTGTAAACCCTGATCAGATAAGTCTGGGTGATCACTAGAAATCAATGATAGAGCCTTTTGAAATTGGTAAATTAATTTATTACTTAAAGGTAATTGCTTGTTAAAATCCGATAAAAAATTATCTTGATTTGCTATTTGTTTTCCTGAATCTCCTACTACTTGTTCCCCACTATCTGAACGTAGCAAGGTCGTGTTGGTTAATTTATTGGTATGGTTAGCTGATAAATTGACTTGTTGTTGATCACTTGTCTGTCCAATTTCCGAGACATTTTTATTAAGTAAAATAGAAAGCTCAGATAATAATTGTTTTTCAGCATGATTAAGTGATGTTTGCTGATTCAACGTTTGAAATACCTTTGTTAACTGACTTTCGATCGAATCAGCTGCAGTTGCCTTTACAGCCTGAAATGTTTCTTCTGTTACAGGAACCTGCTTTTTTAGCATGTCTGTCAGTACTGCTTTCGTCTGCTCACTCGGATATTGCTTTATGATGGACAGCGCTTCACTTAAATCTTGCAATTTATATGGGGTTTGCTGGGTCATAAGATCTTGCAAAAACGATTGCATTTCTTTTGCATCTGTATAGCCAAGCTTGCTTAACAATGCTACAATTTGATCAGACAGATTCGATTCAGTGACAGGCGTTGGTACTACTTTTAGCTGAGGTATATCATCAATGGAGACGACTTCAAATAAATAGGCCTTCCCTATCGATAATGCAGTCTCAAGTTTAGCCGTCACTTCATGATTTCCTAACTGAACAGTCGCCACTTGATTCGGAAGCAACTTTGTTATCTTACCTAACATAACCTGCCCTTGGCGAAGCACTAAACTATTTGAGTTCTGCGATTTCTCTGCTGATTGGACATAAGAAGAAATAGTAGAAAGCCTTGAGTCCATAATCGTTATACCTCCTTAAATATAGTCTCGAACAGGAGCAAATGATTGACGATGAATAGCAGTGATCCCATGCTGATCGATACCGTTTAAATGTGCACGAGTACCATACCCTTGATTTTTATCAAATTGATAATCGGGATAGCTAAGATGGTAGTCTAGCATGATTTTATCCCTTGTTACTTTCGCTATAATACTCGCAGCTGCTATTGAAATACTTTTTTGATCACCTTTAATAATTGGGGCTTGATCAATCGATAAACGAGGTAAAGAAACCGCATCAATTAATAATTGGTCTGGTTCTGGTGAAAGTTGCTTAATAGCTTGTTCCATAGCCAACAGTGACGCTTGATATATATTAATTTGATCAATCACTTCATTATCAACACGACCAATACCGATACTAATGGCTTGTTCCTGTATCTGTTTTGCAAAATATTCACGTTTTTTCTTTGAAAGCTTCTTTGAATCTGTTAATCCAACTAATTGACACGTCGCTGGTAAAATAACAGCCGCAGCCACCACTGGACCCGCTAATGGTCCTCTCCCGACTTCATCGACACCGGCAATAT
Organism: Amphibacillus cookii; assembly: GCF_016908375.1. GTDB lineage: Bacteria > Bacillota > Bacilli > Bacillales > Amphibacillaceae > Amphibacillus_C > Amphibacillus_C cookii. The sequence goes on along the minus strand of NZ_JAFBDS010000002.1, from coordinate 182,674 downwards.
AATGTTTTCCTTTATCATGGTAGTAACGTTCATACTCTTGCATAAATTGCCACTGTTCCTGCAACTTCGCTTCTTTTTCTAGCATTTTTTTATAGCTTGTTACCGCTTGTTTTACACCTTGGCGTTGATCAGCCTCTAATGATTTTAATAAGGCATCACTTATCTTCTTTGTCTGTAATAATGCTTTTATTTCTTTTATTGTCCGATCAACCAATATCCACACCTCTTGCTTTAATTTAATTTATATATCGACCAAATCAAACCATCTTGAAGTCGCTAATTGAATTGCTGTTCTTTTATGAAATACAAAAACACAAGTGGGATAGGTGAGATCCCGCTTGCGTTTCTAGTTTCTAAATACCTTCGCTTGGTCGCTCTAAAGATATTGATCCTATCTTACCCGAACGAAAATCTCTAATGATTAATTCAGCTGTTTTATCGATATCAACAGTTCCTCCTGTTGTAAGTGCGCCTCGCAATTGACCAATATGTTCAAACATTTTTACGACATCCGCTCTTGTACCTTCGAGTTGATACCTTTCTGCCAACAAATCAGGATAGAAACGATTCATATGTTGCAAAAGATAGCTGGCTATATCTTCTAAAGATAACAGTTGATCCTTTATGGTGCCTAAGGCTGCTAGTTGATAGCCAACGACTTCATCCTCAAATTTAGGCCACAATATTCCGGGTGTGTCTAATAATTCAAAATCTTTTTTAACTTTTATCCACTGTTGAGCGGTGGTGACACCTGGACGATCACCTGTTTTAGTTATTTTTTTATGTGCTAAGCGATTAATTAAGGTTGATTTTCCTACATTAGGAATCCCGATAATCATTGCTCTTCCGGGACGGGGACGAACGCCTTTTTTCTGTAAACGCGTCATCTTATCCACTATCATTTCTTTAGCAACTTCAATCACATGTTGAATATCTTCTTTTTTCTGAACATCAACAGCAATCGCTCGATTACCTTTTGCTTTGATCTCAAGTAACCATGCTTTAGTTATGCTAGCATCAGCCAAGTCTTTTTTCATTAACACTTGTATTTTTGGTTTTTGTTGTAGGACTTGATGAAGCATTGGATTCTGTGATGCTTGAGGTGCACGAGCGTCAACTAATTCAATGACAAAATCAACTAATTTTAATTTCTCTTGTACTTCTCTTCTGGCTTTAGCCATATGGCCAGGAAACCACTGAATCGTCATATTATCACCCCACTAAATTACAATTCCTGCAAATTGAGTTTCGATAGCATCTTTGTTATAACTTAGGCCGCCTTTAGCGAATCGAATAGCTTTTCTTATACTTGGTACTTTAAAAGTTTTCACTCAGCTACCAATCAGTGTGATAGGACGAAACCACCCACTGATTGAAGATTCGTTTTATCATTTCCTAACGTAGAAAAAAGAAGCTTGAATCTTCAAGCTTCTTTCAACTTTCAAATTAGCGAATTTCTTTAATACGTGCTGCTTTACCACGTAACTGACGCAAGTAGTAAAGTTTAGCGCGACGAACACGTCCGCGACGCGTTACTTCAATCTTATCTACGCGTGGTGAATGAACTGGGAAAGTACGTTCAACACCAACACCATAAGAAATCTTACGTACAGTGAATGTTTCACTAATACCACCATTTTGGCGCTTAATGACTACACCTTCAAATACCTGAATACGCTCACGTGTACCTTCGACTACTTTAACGTGAACTTTGACCGTATCACCAGGACGAAAGTTTGGTCTGTCTGTACGCAACTGATCTTTAGTAATGTCTGCGATTAATTGTTGCATGTCTATACACTCCTTCTTAACTAATGCTCATATCCGATAAGTTCATGACAGCGGAACATTGTTTTCTTGCATAAGTATTCACTTAAGCACAACTAATAATATAACACAAAAAAAAGGGCTATTCAAGATCAAACAACCGTTTTATTGATCACCTAGCCAATTCTTTTCTTTTTCAGATAGCGGATAATTATTTAGCAAATCTGGACGTCTATGCTTCGTACGGATTAATGATTGTTTTTTTCGCCATTCTGCTATTTTCTCATGATGACCTGATCTTAATATATCAGGAACTTGATAACCTCTAAACTCTGCCGGTCTTGTATAATGTGGGTGTTCAAGCAAACCAGTGGAAAAAGAGTCTTCTTTTGCAGAATCTATATTTCCTAAGGCATCTGGTAAGAGACGTACGACACTATCAATCACCACCATTGCTCCTAATTCTCCGCCTGTCAATACAAAATCCCCTATAGATATTTCATCGGTAACCAAATGTTCACGAATTCGTTCGTCATATCCTTCATAATGACCACAAATAAAAATCAAATGGTCTTCTTGAGCTAACTCTTCAGCTTTTCGTTGTGTATGCTGCTCACCTTGAGGGCACATTAAAATGATGCGAGGTGGTTTAGATGGATTGATTTCAATATCATCAATCGCTGAAAATATCGGCTGTGGCATTAATACCATACCAGCGCCTCCACCATATGGATAATCATCAACTTTTTGATGCTTATTGGTCGTATACTGGCGGAAATCAATCGTACGATATTGAAATGCCTCTTGCTCTTGGGCTTTTTTCATTATCGAAGCATTCAATACCCCTTCAAACATATCGGGAAACAAAGTTAAGATGTCAATTTTCATCATGACAGTAATCCTTCCATTGGTTGAATGACAATTTTCTTCTCAACAACATCTACCTCTTTAACAACGGGAGTAATATAAGGGATTAATAGATCCTTTTCGCCCTCTCTTTTTATCACCCAAACATCGTTTGCTCCTGGTGATAAAATTTCATTAATTTCTCCAATATATTCGTCGTCGACTGTATAGACGTGGCAGCCAATAATTTCATGATAATAATAGCTATCGTCATCAAGTGCGGACTGATCATCTTTATGGACTTTTAACATACCTTCTTTGAAATGTTCAACATGATTAATCGATGGATAACCTTCAAACAATAGCATATCAAATTGCTTATGTTTACGATGTTGTTTAACGGTTAGCTTGATTGGTTCTTGAGTATCCTTTAAAAATAAGTATAAGGTATTACCTTCATTAAACCGATCTTCAAAATCAGTAATGCGTACGACTTTAACCTCGCCTTTAATGCCATGAGTATTGACTATTTTACCTACGTTAAAAAATGTTGTCATCTTTTCACCTGCTTTTGCAAATAATTGACGATTCTTTGTTATGGTGCTACTTGTTAAGTTTTGAACGGGATGGTTTGTCAAATCAACTTCTTATCCACTTTTAAGTGAATATTGAAATGGATAATTAAGCTTATGTCTTTTTATTAACGGACACGTTTCTTTATACAGAAAACAGGGAAAGGCTCCCCTTCCCCTGTTAATGACTTACATAATGTCAAGATAGACACGTTTCTTTGTATCTGTACACGCGGCATACACGACTGTTCGAATTGACTTAGCAATTCTACCATTCTTGCCGATCACCTTACCAACATCTTCAGGATGAACCGTTAAATGATAAACGACTTTATTCGCTTCTTCTTTAACTGCTACCTGAACATCTTCAGGGTAATCAACAAATGGTTGAACAATTGTGGTTATTAAGGCTTCCATGTTATCACGCCACCTTATTTTTGGTTTTTCTGGTCGTGGAATTTCTTCATGATGCCTTCTTTAGAGAATAAATTACGAACTGTATCACTAGGCTTCGCGCCATTAGACATCCAGTTTAATGCTTTTTCTTCATCTAATTTCACTTCAACCGGATCAACGACCGGATTGTATGTGCCAATTTGTTCGATAATACGCCCGTCACGTGGAGCACGTGCGTCAGCTACAACCACACGATAAAATGGGTTACGTTTAGATCCCATCCGCTTTAAACGAATTTTAACTGCCATGTTTCGCACCTCCATTACTAAATGTTTTACACAAGTTTAGATTTTATCAGATTATTTTATGTCTGTAAAGTGTTTTTACATTACATAAAGGGTAAATTAAAACCTTTTTTCCTTTTTCCCTTTTTTCCACCTTGCATACCAGACATTTGTTTCATCATTTTTTTCATTTCTTCAAATTGTTTCAATAATCGATTTACTTCTGAAACCGGACGTCCTGCCCCTTTTGCAATACGTTTTTTTCGACTTGCATTCATAAGACTTGGATCTTGACGTTCCTGTTTAGTCATTGATTTAACAATAGCTTCAACATGGACCAATTGTTTCTCGTCAATTTGGGCATTTTTTAGACCTTTCATTTTATTAGCACCTGGTATCATGCCAAGTAGGTCTTCTAATGGCCCCATACTTTTAACTTGCTCCATTTGATCTAGAAAATCATCAAAAGTGAAGGAAGCTGATCGCATTTTTTCTTCTAATTCTTTCGCCTTTTTCTCATCAACGTTATCTTGAGCCTTTTCAATTAAAGTAAGGACATCGCCCATCCCTAATATACGAGAAGCCATTCTTTCTGGGTGGAATGCTTCCAGCTCATCTAATTTCTCCCCCATACCTGCAAATTTAATGGGTTTATCCGTAACTGCTCTTATTGATAAAGCCGCTCCACCACGTGTATCACCATCAAGTTTTGTTAAGATAACACCAGATACATTTAATTGCTGATCAAAACTTTCAGCAACATTTACTGCATCCTGTCCTGTCATCGCATCAACGACTAAAAAGATCTCATCAGGGCTTACATCGCCTTTAATACGCGCGAGTTCATCCATTAAGTTATCATCGATATGCAAACGTCCTGCCGTATCGATAAGGACATAGTCATAGTGTTCTTCTTTAGCATGAGCAATCGCTTCATTAGCGATATCAACAGGATTCGCATCCGTTCCTTTCGCAAACACAGGAATGCTTAATTGTTTCCCTACGGTTTGCAACTGATCAATAGCTGCGGGACGATAAACATCAGCCGCAACTAACAATGGCTTACGGTTATGCTTCTTTCTTAGTAAATTGGCTAATTTACCACTTGTGGTTGTCTTACCAGCACCTTGTAAACCTACCATCATAATCACAGTAGGCGGGCGTTCAGAGACAGCAATTTTACTCTGTTCTCCCCCCATTAAGGCAGTGAGTTCTTCTTTAACAATTTTAATGACCTGTTGTCCAGGGGTTAAGCTTTCCATTACTTCTGTGCCAACTGCACGTTCTTTTACGCGCTTGACAAAATCTTTAACAACCTTAAAGTTAACATCTGCTTCAAGTAATGCTAGGCGAACTTCTCGAGTCATTTCCTTTACATCTTGCTCACTTACTTTTCCTTTTCCCGTCATCTTTTTTATTGTACTCTGAAGACGGTCAGCTAAACCTTCAAATGCCATAGAGGAAACCCTCCTAATCTAATTCTTTTAATTGCTCAACATAATTGTTAATCTCTTTAGCGTCATAAGGCTCAACAGCATCACTTAATTTGTTTAACAATGCTTGGCGTTCTAAAAATTTTTTGTAAAGCTTCAATTTGTCTTCATAACTTTCCAGCATTGATTCTGTACGACGTATATTATCGTAAACCGCTTGTCTAGACACATTGAAAGCCTCTGATATTTCTCCTAAAGAATAGTCTTCTAAATAATACAATTCCATATAATTACGTTGCTTTGGTGTCAATAACGCTTGGTAGAAATCTAATAAAAAATTAACGCGCGTTGTTTTTTCTAACATAATAACACCCCTTGTTAAGTAAAGCGCCTTTACATGAAAATACTAGACGATTTCGTTACCATCTGTCAAGTTGAACGACTATTCTTCTTATAACATATCTGCAAATAATCCATATACAAATGCATTAGGATCAAACTTTTCTAAATCCGTCATTTGTTCACCAAGCCCCACAAATTTTACAGGGATCTTTAATTCTTTACGAATCGCTAATACAATTCCACCTTTTGCTGTTCCATCTAGCTTAGTAAGAACAATACCAGAAACATCTGTAGCTTCTGCAAAGTTCTTAGCCTGACTCAACGCATTTTGTCCTGTCGTCGCATCCAATACTAACAACACATCATGAGGAGCACCAGGTATTTCTCGTTCAATAACGCGTTTGACTTTACTTAACTCATTCATAAGATTGACTTTATTTTGTAATCTACCTGCTGTATCGCATAACAGCACGTCTGCGCCTCGTGATCGAGCAGCTTGAATACCATCATACATCACTGCTGCAGGATCACTACCCTCTCGTTGTTTAATGACATCAACACCAACCCGTTCACCCCAAATGCCTAACTGCTCAATTGCACCTGCTCTAAACGTATCACCTGCTACGAGCAGAACTTTCTTACCTTCTTGTTTTAATTGATAAGCTAATTTACCAATTGATGTCGTTTTACCTACACCATTAACACCTACAAATAGTATAACTGATAAATCGTCATTCTGCAGATTCAGTGGCGCTTCTTCAGCGAAATCGCCTGCTGAATAAATCTCCACTAATTTTTCTGAAATCAGCTCTTTTAAATCGACAGCATCTTTAATATTTTGACGTTTAGCTTCCATCTCTAACTCTTCAACTAACTCCATAACCGTATTAACGCCCACGTCAGCCGATATTAATATTTCCTCTAAATCTTCGAAAAAGTCTTCATCTACCTTACGATATCGGGCAATAAGATCATTTAATTTTGTCGAAAATGAAGCTCTTGTTTTTTCTAAACCTGTTTTATATTTATCAGATACTTCTTCATTCTCTGCAGATGCGGAGAATTTTTCTTTTAACTTTTTAAAAAAGCTCATATAATATCCACCTTTTAATTTGATTCAAGTAATGCATTGGTTTCTTCAAGTTTAACTGAGACAAACCGTGAAACACCCGACTCTTGCATGGTCACCCCATATAACACATCAGCACCTTCCATCGTGCCTTTCCGATGTGTAATAACAATAAATTGGGTATCTTGACTATACATTTTTAAATATCGACTAAACCGCTCAACATTTGCTTCATCTAATGCGGCTTCAACTTCATCCAAAACACAAAAAGGAACAGGTCTTACACGTAAAATCGCAAACAGCAGGGCAATTGCCGTTAAAGCTCGCTCTCCGCCAGATAATAGCGCTAACTGCTGCGCTTTTTTACCTGGTGGTTGTGCTTTAATATCAACACCCGTCGTTAATAAATTTTGTGGATCTGTAAGTGTTAAGGCGGCATGTCCGCCCCCAAATAATTGTTTGAAAACAACCGCAAATTCATCTTTTATTTGTGCAAATGTTTGCTCAAAACGCCTCTCCATCTCTTCATCCATCTCAGAAATAACAGCATATAACGTTTGTTTCGCTTCAATTAAGTCTGTTTGCTGCTCTGTTAAAAATTGATAGCGCTCATCAATACGTTGGTATTCATCAATGGAACCTAAATTAATTGTTCCTAACTCTTCAATTGACCGTTTGAGCAATTTAACATCTTGTCGCGATTGTTTAATATCTTCAACCTGAGCATACAATTCTTTTGCTTTCTCAAAACTCATTTGATAATCCTCTTGCAAATGCTTTAAACGACTTTCCAATTCAACATCTAAACGATTGGCTTTCACTTCAATACTTTGCCGTTGTTCAACAATCGCTTGACGTTTATTTTGCAAGGTGCGATGCTTATTTTCACGTTCAGATAAAGCTTCTGTTAACGATAAACGGTTTTTTCGACAGTCTTGGATGGAGCTGGTGACTGTCTGTTTTTCCGCTTCTTCCTTTTCTAATTTGAGATTAATCGTCCCGATCTGATCAATACCTTGTTCTAATTCATTAATCGTTTTCAACTCAGTTTCAAGTTGGTTCTTGCTCGTTTCTAAAGCGGTTCTTTTATCAGCAAACTGTTTCACACGCTCCGCTTGGTAGCCAACTTCTTTATTTTCCTCTGCTAATTTCACTTCAAGTGCTTGTACTTTACTCTGAACACTCGCGCGGTTCTGTTCAAAGTTTTGTTTGCGTTCTTCTAGTGCTTCAGTATCTTTTTGTAAATGCGTAATTTCGTTTTGTAATTGCATTAATTTTTGTTCTTTTGCTGTTTTTTCTTCTACTAATCTCGTCCGTTCAGCATCTTCTTGTGCCTGATCTTGTTCATAGCGCTTTAATTGCTCCTGATAATGAGCGAGCTTAATTTGACAACTTTGCAACTGTCCTTTATGCTCACGGATTTGATCTTGATAGCTTTCACGACTTTTTTCAAGTTCTAATAATTGGCTACGCTGCTGTTCGAGCTGTTCTTCCTTATTAACGACTTCATCTTTAAACTGACTCGTTCTTGTTTGGTAGTCCTTTAGCTTTACAGTTAACTCTTCAATCTCTTGATCTCTTGCAAACAGCGATTGATTGGTCGATTTTTTTGCACCACCAGTCATTGAGCCACCAGGATTAACAATATCACCCTCCAGTGTAACGACACGGTAGCGTCGTTCAACGAGACGGGCAAGTTCATTAGCATCTTTCAACGTTTTTGCCATAATAGTATGACCCAACAAATGATCAATGATAACTTGATAGCGTGATTTTGTATTCACAGCTGTATTCGCCATCTTGATAAAACCAGGATGACTGGTTAACCTCTGCAAGGTAGAAGTTGCCATCTGTTTAGCTTTCATCGTATCAAGCGGTAAAAAAGTGGCACGTCCTTTATTAAATTGCTTCAAATAACTAATCGCCTGTCGCCCTGCTTTTTCATTAGCTACGACAACGTGTTGTGCTTGTGCACCTAACGCTGTTTCTAATGCAGATAGATAAGCTTTAGGGATATCGATCAATTCAATAACTGCACCTTCAATACCATTAATTTCTCCTTGCTCTCTTGCTTTAAGGATTGATTTGACGCCTCCATAAAAACCTTGGAAATCCTCTTTCATTTCTTCAAGCATTTCCTTGCGTGACATCAATTTATCAATATGACGATTACCTTGTTCGAGCTTATTATGCATATCATCTAATAATGACTGTTCCTTAGCAATAAACTTTTGTTTCTCTGCAAACTCCTTCTCTAGCACTGTCAACTTCTGATTCATATGTTGACTTTGTTCACTAAGCTGTTCTTTTTCTATTACCAGTTGTTGATAAGCTTGCTTCTGACCTGATCGTTGCTCATCATAAGATTGTTGGCGTTGATCGATTTGATTAAGTTGTTGGCTCATCGTTTGAATGGCATGTTTAGTCGTTGCTTGTTCATTAAGTAAATCAATGTAGTCAGCTTTATATGACTCTATCTTTTCTTCCAAATCATGAATGTCTAGATTAAAGTCTGCTTTTAGGTGTTCTAGCTCTTTAACAGTAGATGCCTTATTAACTTTCGCCTTATTAAGCTTTTGCTGTTCGTCATTCAGATCTGTTTTTAATTGTGCTAATTCTTCCAATCGCTCTTTTAATTGGTTTTCTAATTTTTCTTTATTTTCAGTTGTGTGTTTTTCGCGTTCGAGCATGACATTCTTTTCGCCAGTTAATTTTTCAATCGATTCAGTTAACGTCAGCAATTGCTGTTGATAGGCTTCAATCGCTTGATCAACTTGTTCAATCTGATGTTGATCATGTTCAACCCGAGCAGCTTCTGATTGAATCTCTACAGAAAATTGAGATTCTTGTTCCTTAAATGTTTCGATTTGCTTTAGATAATGCTGCCAATCATTATGTAACATCTCAATTTCTGTACGAATTAAAGCAACTTCCGTTTCCGTTAACTGCTCTTGTTTCTCTAAATATTCCTTTGCTAACGAAGCTTGTTGCTTTAACGGTTCTAACTGTGTTTCAATCTCATGAATAATATCTTCCACACGATTTAAATTTTCTTGGGTTTCTGCTAATTTATATTCCGCTTTTTTCTTTCGCTGTTTATATTTTAAGACACCCGCTGCCTCTTCAAAGATCGTACGGCGTTCTTCAGCTTTAGAGCTTAATATTTCTTCTACCTTACCTTGGCTAATAATAGAGAAGGCCTCTCGACCAAGCCCAGAATCTAAAAATAAGTCGATAATATCTTTTAACCGACATGGCTGTTTATTTAAAAAGAACTCACTTTCTCCAGAACGATAAACGCGCCTTGTTACATTGACTTCCTGATAATCAATCGGTAACTTCCTTGAAGCATTATCAAGTACAAGCGTGACTTCTGCAACATTTAACGGTTTTCGTGTATCACTGCCTTGAAAGATAATATCTTCCATTTTAGACCCACGTAAAGACTTGGCCGATTGCTCACCTAGTACCCAACGTATGGCGTCAGTAACATTACTCTTACCACTTCCGTTAGGTCCCACAACCGCTGTTACACCAGGTACGAAGTCTACCGATATCCGTTCTGCAAACGATTTAAATCCAACAGATTCTAATTTTTTAAGAAACATAGCTTTCACCTATTCCGTTTAATAACTTTTACCTTAAAAACATGTATGATATGCCTTAGGAACAACATATATCCTAATCAAGCATATTAAAATTTGATCATCTCTTTCTATTTCAACTTATTTATTTTATCATAAAGAGAGACAGGTTAGAAGGTTTGATTAAAAAGGAGGATGCTGATTGGATTTATCAAGTGCTAATCAAAAAAACTTAGCGTATATACTAAAGGAAATAGGAACAAAGTTAGGTGTAGTGAATACGACATTATTCGATCCAGAAGATTATAACTTAGAGAAGTACGATGATTTAAAATGGTTATATGATCATTTAATGGCTAAAGACAGTTTAAGTGTTTCTGAAACCCAAGCCTTTATTGAGGAATTATCGACGATTCGGAAATAAAACGAACCTTTCTCTATTTTGAGGCGAGCGTTTTAGATGGTTGTCTGTGATAGAATATTTCCTTATCGAACGTCGTAACCGTTGGCTTGTTTTTACGAATTTATTTCATAAAAACGAGCCAACGCCCAATTATGATGGTAACTTTTGGTTGTCTAATGCTTTTTTAGCTGCTCGTTGTTCAGCTTCTTTTTTAGTACGACCACGTCCAATCCCTTCTACTTCTTGGTTTATCCTTACATGTGCTACAAATTCACGATCATGGGCTGGACCATGTTCAGCTATAATTTCATAGTCAATCACAGCATGTTTGTTTTGTTGAATTAATTCCTGTAACTGGCTTTTATAATCCATCGCATGTGAAAAAGCACCTTGCTTAACTTTCGGGTAAACATAGCGTTTCAAAAAGCTAACAACCACTTCAAACCCTTGATCTAAGTATAATGCACCAATAAAAGCTTCAAAGACATCAGCTAGTAAAGCTGGTCGTCTTCGGCCACCTGTTCGCTCTTCACCTTTACCTAGAAGTACATATCGATCAAAATTAAGATCGGTCGCAAACTTAACAAGTGCCGGTTCGCATACAATTGATGCCCGCAACTTAGTCAATTCTCCCTCTGCTTTATCAGGGTAAGTACGGTACAAATATTGGGAAATACCTAATTCAAGCACAGCATCACCTAAGAATTCTAAACGCTCATTATCCTGATGAATGCGATTTTTATGCTCATTAACATAAGAAGAATGGGTAAAAGCTTGAATCAAAATTTGTTCGTTTTCAAATGTGATACCTAAAGATTCTTGCAGTGGCTTGAAATTCATCACTCTACACCTCCTTTTCCTCCCATATCTTTCGTTTCTTTTTAATCAAAAAACGGGTATTCACTCGCCCTTTAACGAATGTTTTTTTACACTTGTCACTTTTAAAAATTTAAACGGACTTCTCTATTAAAATTTTATACTTTCCTAATTTAGAATGCAAAGGCCTCGTATCATTTACGAGACCTTATTCATGATTTATTAAGCTTGGCTGTCTATGTACTTAACAGCATCGCCTACTGTTTCAATTTTCTCTGCCTCTTCATCAGCAATCTCCATATCAAACTCATCTTCTAGTTCCATAATAAGTTCTACGACGTCTAATGAATCAGCTTCTAAATCTTCTTTAAATGACGCTTCCATCGTCACTTTATCCTCTTCTACATCGAGGCGATCAACAACAATCTTCTTAACACGATCAAACGTATCTGCCATTCCTTTCACCTCCTTTCAAGATGGTCCATTTTCATTACATAGCCATTCCACCATCAATTTGCAAGGTTTGACCTGTAATATAGTTTGCCTGATCAGAAGCTAAAAAACCTACTGCATGAGCCACATCTTCTGCTTTCCCTAATCTTTGTAAAGGGATAAGTTCCAACAGCTGTGCTTTCAATTCGTCATTTAGTTCATCTGTCATATCTGTTGTGATAAATCCTGGCGCAATGGCGTTAACTAAAATATTTCTCGGAGCCAACTCTTTTGCAGCAGTCTTAGTCATACCAATTACACCAGCTTTAGCTGCTACATAGTTGGCTTGACCTGGATTACCGCTTATCCCTACAACAGAAGAAATATTTATAATTCTTCCTTGCTTTTGTTTCATCATCTGACGCGTAACAGCTTTCATACATAGGAAAACACCTTTTAAATTGGTATCAATAACTTGGTCAAATTCTTCTGTTTTCATGCGCATCAATAAATTATCTCGAGTAATACCAGCATTATTAACTAAAACATCTATCCGACCAAATGTTTCGATGACCTTTTTTACCATTGCTTTGACTTCTACTTCATCAGATACATTTGCTTTATAAGCAAGCGCTTGAGATCCTTTTGCTGTAATCTCTGCAACAACTTCATTAGCCTTTTCTTCATTACCTGCGTAATTGATAGCCACATGATAACCACGTTCAGCTAGATCCAACGCAATGGCACGGCCAATACCTCGTGAGGCACCCGTAACTATTGCAACTTTACTTGTCATTATTTCCCTCTCCTTTATACCAATTGATAAAGTCTTGAAAAGATGCTGGGTCTTGAACAGAAAAAACTTTAGCACGACGTGAAACTTTTTTTACTAACCCGCTCAATACCTTGCCATTACCTACTTCAACAATTGCATCAAGCTGTTCAGCCACTAAATGATTAATAATTTCATGAAATCTAACCGGCGAATATAATTGCTTAACAAGCAAAGATTTTATCACTTCAGCATCTGTTACTTTCTCAGCTGTTACATTGGAATAAATCGGAATGTTAGCATCATTGAAATGAATCGGTGTAAGAAGTTCCTCATAATCATTCGCAACAGGTTGCATCAAGGAAGAGTGGAAAGGTCCACTCACATTGAGAGGAATAACACGCTTTGCCCCTGCATCTTTTAATAGCGTAACAGCTGCATCAATGGCTGTTTTAGTCCCAGAAATAACAATTTGCCCAGGGCAATTAATATTAGCCAGTTCAACTGTTTCTGTCATTGATGATAATTGCTCTTCAATGACCTGCTGATCTAACCCTAGCACAGCCGCCATTCCACCCTGTCCTTCTGGATCAGCGCTTTCCATTAGCTTACCCCGCTGATGGACAAGCTGTATCGCTTCTTCAAATGTTAATACATTCGCAGCGACCAAAGCACTGTATTCACCGAGGCTATGTCCTGCAACGACAGTCGGGGTCACCCCAACCGCGGTTAATTGTTCTAATATCATGGTGCTGACTAATAATAAGGCGGGTTGAGCATATTTCGTTTCTGTTAATAATTCTTCCGGCCCCTCACTCATCATTGTTGATATCGGAAATCCTAATATTTGATCTGCTTTTTCAAACAAAGATCGGGCCTGTTGACTTTCTGCTAAAAATAGGTCGCCCATTCCAACTTGTTGTGATCCTTGTCCCGGAAAAACAAAAGCCACTTGCTTCATTTTATTCCTCCTCTGCTTTATTCGTCGGTGCGATCGTCTTTTCAATTGTTTCTGTCACCTGAAATTCCACCATGTGTTGTGCTTGTTTAATTGCGCTGAAAATAGCCCGAGCATTGGATGAGCCGTGTGCTTTAATTACTGGCGCTGCTAATCCGAACAAACCAGCCCCTCCGTATTCAGCATAATCAAGTTGATTTTTTAATTGTTTCAAATCAGGTTTGAGTACACTGGCTGCTAACTTTGTCTTTAATGATGACATCATAGTTTGTTTTAACATTTTAAACATCGTTAAAGCTGTTCCCTCAATTGTTTTTAAAGCAATGTTACCACTAAACCCATCAGTTACCACAACATCAGCAACACCATCTAATAAATCGCGGGCTTCAATGTTACCAATAAAATGAATCGGTGCATCTTGCAATAATTCAAATGCTTGCTTCGTTAATTCATTTCCTTTACCTTCTTCGGTTCCAACATTCAGTAGACCGACACGCGGACGAGATACACCACGTACTTTCTCACTGTAAATCGAACCCATAATGCCGTATTGTACCAAATGCTTCGGTTTTGCATCAACATTGGCTCCAACGTCCAAAAGTACAAATCCTTGTTGGTCAATCGTTGGCAGGGTAGGGCTTAATGCCGGTCGCTCAATCCCTTTAATGCGGCCAACTTGAAATAATCCAGCACTCATTAACGCACCCGTATTACCTGCTGATATACAAGCATCTGCTCTAGCCTCTTTAACTTCTTTTGCCATCAAAACGAGCGAAGCATCTTTCTTTTTCCTTACCGCACGAACAGGTTCATCTTCTCCGGTAATGACTGAAGTCGTATGTATAACAGATATATTACGATCATTAGTTAAATAAGGAGCAATTTTTTCTTGATCACCAACCAAAGTGATCTCAAGATTCTGAATAGCTTCAACAGCTAGTAGTGCACCTTCTACAATTGCTTGAGGTGCATGATCCCCACCCATCGCGTCAATAACGACTTTCATTTTACTTCTCCTCCTTATTTATCATTAGATCGATACATTATAAAACGTCCAGAGAAAACAAGCTCATTGTCAACATAACTATCTACAGTTACCGATGTACGACTATTTCTTTCAGTTGATGCAACATGAGCTTTAGCTATGACCCGTTCACCTTGTTTAACTTGCCGTGAAAATTTAATATCTGCTCTTTCTGTTAGTGCCAATTCATCATCTATAACCGCAACAGCCAAAGAATTAGCTTGAGCAAAAAGGTGGTGCCCACGAGCAATATTATTTCTTGAAAAGATATGATCTGCTGTAATATCCATAATTGATATCGCACGAAGATCTAACTCCAAATCAATAATTTCACCTATAACATCATCAATAGGCAATGCTTTTACCGTCTCATTCCATTGATCAGTTGCCACCGATTTTATCCGTTCCCTTAATTCTGGTATCGACAGCTCCATGCGATCCAATCGAATCGTTTGAATACTAACTGAAAATGCTTCTGCCAGTGCTTCATCTGTTATAAAAGGTGTTTCTTCAATCTTTGCTTTTAACTGTTCTTGACGTATTTTTTTCGGTAATCTCATACTCGCACCACCTATGTAAACTTCAGTCTTTTATTACATCCTATGACTAGGTACTAATAGTAATATAGCTGACTATTTAAAAATTTGCAACCCCAATCTTAATCAAACCCATGAATATGTTCCTGCAAACGTTGATCAACATAGGCTTTGAGTTGATGATATTCAGGATCATTGTTTAAACGTTCTTCAAATATAATCGTTTGTGCATCTTGTCTAGCTGTTTCTAACGTACGGTAGTCATGAATCAAGTCAGCTAGTTTAAACTCTGGTAGACCACTTTGTTTCTTGCCAAAAAAATCGCCAGGTCCTCTTAGCTTCAAATCGTGTTCAGCAAGCTCAAAACCGTTGGTTGTTTCCGTCATAATACGCATCCGTTCTTTTCCAGTCTCCCCCTGCGGATCAGCAATTAAAATACAATAGCTTTGAGCATCGCCTCGACCAACACGTCCTCTTAATTGGTGCAATTGAGAAAGTCCAAATCGCTCAGCATCATAAATAACCATTACCGTCGCATTCGGTACATTAACACCGACTTCTACCACAGTTGTTGCTACAAGAACTTGAATGTCATTTTGGGAAAAACGTGACATGACTTGTTCTTTCTCATCATTCGTTAAGCGCCCGTGTAACAAGCCTATTTTTATTTGCTCAGACAGGGTAACTTCTAAATGTTGATATAAATCGACTGCATTCTGAATATCGAGCTTATCAGATTCTTCAATTAATGGGGTAATCACATACGCTTGATGTCCACTTGCTACTTCCTTCTCAATAAAAGTTAAAATCCGTGGTAACATTGACGCTTTAACCCAAAACGTATCAATCGCTTTTCGGCCGCTTGGCATTTGATTAATAACAGACACATCCATGTCGCCATAACTTGTTATCGCCAATGTTCTCGGAATTGGTGTGGCTGTCATGAACAGTACATCAGGATCGAAACCTTTCTCCCTTAATGTTTTTCTTTGATTAACCCCAAAACGGTGCTGTTCATCAACAATAACAAGACCAAGGTTATGAAAATCGACGTCATTTTGAATTAGAGCATGTGTACCTATAATAATATCAATTTCCCCTTGTTGAAGGTCGCTTAATAATTGTTCTCTTTTCTTGCCTTTAATTGATCCAGTTAGTAATTCAATCCGTCCGTAATCATGAAATAATGCTTGCAATGATTGGACATGCTGCTCAGCGAGAATTTCAGTTGGTACCATTAACGCCGCTTGTTTGTTCGCATTAATGGTCGCGTACATGGCTACAGCTGCCACAGCGGTTTTACCCGATCCAACATCCCCTTGAAGGAGACGATGCATACGATAAGGTGAACGCAAGTCATATTGAATCTCTTGCCACGCTTTTTGTTGTGCTTCTGTTAATTGGAAAGGTAACTGCTTAATAAATGCAGCCACTTTCTCTTCCTTAAAACAATGCGCATTACCTTGTGTTCGTTCTCGATTGTATTTACGAAAAGCTTGCATCTTTAATTGAAATAGTAAAATTTCTTCATATATAAGTCGGCGTTTGGCTTGTTTAAGATAATTAAAATGATCTGGAAAGTGGATTTGCTTAATGGCTGTAGCGCGATCTAACAACTTATAGCCCTTTAAAAATTGGAGCGGTAATATTTCTTCAATATCACCAATGTAGTCATCAATCGCTTGCTGAACGATTTTTTTGAATTGTGAAGTTTTAACAACTTGCTTAAGCAAATAAACCGGCTGTATCGCTTGAGTGTCGTTTTGATCGCCGACCCGATAACGTTCAATCGTCAATTGTTGGCGGTGTTGATCCCATTTACCTGTAAAGGTAACCGTATCACCAACAACTAAATGCTTTTTAGCGAAAGGACGGTTAAACATGACCCCTTTGACCACAACAGTGTCTACTTGTATCGCAACAGTGAGACGCGATTTTTTTTTGCCGTAGTATGTAACGACCGCTTCACTTAATATCACACCTTCTATCGTTGCTTTTTGTTCATGGACTAATGTTGCTAGTGGTGTTACCTGCTCATGATCGTAACGTGATGGAAATGTATTTAAGACATCTTCAATGGTGTACACATCAAGCAATGCTAACTTATCAGCCATTGCTTGTCCAACCCCTGTTAATTCTGTTACTAACCTATCCTTCACCGCTGACACTTCCCCCTTGCTTATTAAACAATTGAGCCGCAAGTGCTTTCCCTGTCGGTGTTGCTGCTAATCCACCTTCTGCTGTTTCTTTTAATGCAGTCGGCATTTGCTTGCCAATTCGGTACATGGCACCGATAACCTCATCACAAGGTATTTTGCTTTTCACTCCTGCTAATGCCATATCGGCTGACACAATCGCGTTAGCGGCACCTGTCGCATTTCGCTTTACACACGGTACTTCAACCAATCCAGCTACTGGATCACAAACAAGGCCAAGCATATTTTTTAAGGTAATGGCAAAAGCATGGGCACTTTGCTCAGGGGTACCTTGAGCCATTTCAACCACAGCTGCTGATGCCATCGCGGCTGCTGAACCGACTTCTGCTTGGCATCCGCCTGCAGCACCAGAAATAAACGCATTATTAGCGACAACAAAGCCAAAAGCACCTGAGGTAAATAAAAAGTTAATCATTTCTTCTCTTGTTGGATTTAACTTTTCTTTAACCGCAAATAAAGCACCAGGTACACAGCCAGCACTGCCAGCAGTAGGTGTAGCACAAACCACACCCATCGCCGCATTAACTTCGTTTGTGGCAACAGCTTTACTAACTGCATCTAAAAGCAATGGACCAGATAAGGGCTGACTATTTTTCATGTACTGTTGAAGTAATACCGCATCCCCGCCTGTTAAACCAGAATGTGATTCTACACCAGAAAGTCCCCGTTCAACCGCCTCTTCCATCACAGTTAAATTTCGATCCATTCGATCAATAATTTCCTGTCGAGATAAATCATAAATGTCCATTTCTTGCTGGATCATCACTTCCGCAAGACTAATATTATTTTCTTCTGCTTGTGCCACAAGCTCTGCTACTGTACGAAACATCTTGTTCCCTCCACGTATTTGTCTATTAGTTAACGACTTTAACGATTTTTAGAATATGCTTAGCTAACTGTAGTTCTTGCTCTACATCACTCTCAATATTTTGGTCTAATTCAATCGTCATAAGCGCTTCTTTGCCAACGTCCTTACGGTTTACTTCCATTCTACCAATGTTAATTTCATTTTTGGCTAATATTTTTGTTACTGAAGCTATTGCCCCAAAACGGTCATTATGCATAATCAATATTGCTGGATAATTCCCGGACAAGTGAAGTTCAAAACCATTTAACTCAATAATTTCGATTTTCCCTCCACCAATTGATACACCTACCAATTCAAATTGTTGTTGACCATCCCCCAACGTTATTCTAACCGTGTTAGGATGTTCAGTTGCTGTATGCTCTTCAATAAAATGAAAAATCATACCTGCCTTTTTGGCTTCACTTATTGCGTCTGGTATACGTTGATCATTTGTATCAAACCCGAGCAAACCAGCAATTAAGGCGAGATCGGTACCATGCCCTTTATAAGTTTTCGCAAAAGACCCATATAAGTGAATGGTAGCCTTTTCTGGCGTTTTTCCATATAAATGTCTTGCTGCATTTCCTATCTTAACTGCACCAGCTGTATGAGAGCTCGATGGTCCAACCATAACTGGCCCAATTATATCAAAAACTGAATTAAATTTTACCATTTGATCACCTCTATTAACGAAGTCGTATGCACTTAGTATACACTTAGCTGGCCCTAAATTCTATCAAAGCCCATTATATATTGATATTAAACGATAACTGGATCTCGTTCGGTTATCCTTTCTAAAAAATAGCTTTCATTTTTTAGGTTCTCTGTCAAATGTGATGGTGTGCTTTTCACTTCCCCATCTCTTTTTTCTAAAGCCCAAATCGTTGTTTTGATGGAAGACCGCAGCGTGATATATACTCGCTTTCCGCGTGCGAACGCCCGTTTTGGGGATGTTTTTTTACAGGCCTTTCAACCAATAGCTTGATAGCGGGCACCACCACATTTAGTATAGAGCTTTTTTATACAAAAAAGTGTTTCGAAGTAAGCCTTCGAAACACCTAAAGTATCAGTAAAATAATATATTATTCAACTGAAAAGATATAAGCATAGATCGGCTGATTCCCTTTATGAACCTCAACCTCAATATCTTTATAGTTCTCTTCTATAAATGACTGGATCATCTCTGTCTCTTGTTCAGTAGCATCTTCACCTTCTAAAATAGTGATAATTTCAGCATCTTCATCGATAAGTTCAGCAAGTAATTGTTTTGTAGCTACTAATTTATCAGGGTCTGTTGCTTTAATTTTCCCATCAGCGAGCCCCATAAAATTACCATTCTCGATTGTTAAACCGTCAATCTGTGTATCACGAACCGCATATGTGATTTGACCTGTTTTAACTTGCTGGCATGCGTCAGACATGTCTGCTGAATTCTGAGCTAAGCTTGCGTCTGGATTATAGACTAACAATGCACTCATACCTTGAGGTATCGTTTTTGTAGGTATAACCGCAACTTCAGCCTCACTTAATTCTGCAGCCTGTTCCGCTGCCATAATTATATTTTTATTATTTGGTAGAATAATGACTTTTTTTGCATGTGCCTTTTTAATCGCTTCTGTAATATCTTGAGTGCTAGGATTCATGGTTTGTCCACCTTGCATGACAACAGTTGTTCCTAGACTTGTTAACAACTCCTCAATCCCCGAACCCATAGCAACGGCGACAATTCCATAATCTGATTTTGGCTTATCCTTTTTAGCTTCACTCTCTCCAACAATAGAAGAATGTTGCTCACGCATATTTTCAACCTTCAGTTGAACGAAGCTTCCAAAACGCTGAGCAAGATTCAGCGCTTCTCCTGGATATTCAACATGAACATGTACACGAACAAAATCCTCATCAGAGACAACCAATAATGAGTCCCCTAATTGGCCCAGTTCTTCACGAAAAACGGTTTCATCATAAGGGTGTCTTTCCAATTTATCAGCTTCAAATTTGACCATGAATTCAGTACAATAACCAAACTCAATATCTTCGGTATTGAGGTAATCTTGATTGGATTTATGATGCTCAGCACTTACCATATTATCCATTGGTGCAGTTTCTGTATCGGTTTCCGGTAAAGCTTCTCCTTTAAGAGAAGCTAAAAATGCTTCATATATAATGACTAAACCTTGTCCACCACTATCAACAACACCGACTTCTTTAAGAACGGGCAATAAGTCTGGCGTCCGTTCTAATGATTGCTTTGCTGCGTTAACAACACTTTCCATAAATGCAATGAAATCGTCCATTTGAGTGGCAAGTTGCTCTGCTTCATTGGCTGTATCTTTAGCCACTGTTAAAATCGTTCCTTCAACGGGTTTAATGACAGCCTTATATGCTGTACGAACACCATTTTGCAAAGCTTCAGCAAAGGTTTTAGGTGTCAACGTCTCTAAATCACTTACACGTTTAGAGAAACCACGAAATAATTGCGATAAAATGACCCCTGAATTACCACGCGCCCCCATTAATAAACCTTTAGCAAATGCATTGGCTACTTCTGCTACATTATTGTTAGTTACTTTTTTGACTTCTGAAGCACCTGAAGTCATCGATAAATTCATGTTTGTACCTGTATCCCCGTCCGGCACAGGAAACACATTTAGTGCATCAATCATATCTGCGTTATTAGAGAGGTGATTAGCGCCTAATAGAATCATCTCCGCTAGCTTCTCACCCTCTATTCTTGTTAATACCACTGCTACTTCCTCCCTTGTCATTCACGAACACGCGCCACCAATTACAGTTGATTATTCAGCTTGCACACGAACCCCTTGAATATAAATATTTACAGCCTTAATTGGCAAACCTAATGTTTTATCTAATGTGTATTTAACTTGTGATTGGACATTGTGAGCAATTTCAGATATTTTCGTTCCATAGCTGACAATGATATACATATCAATTGATACTTGATCTCCCTCTTGCTGAACAACGACACCTTTAGAGAAATTTTCTTTTCTTAAAATTTCAGCAATGCCATCTTTTAATTGATTTTTTGAAGCCATACCAATAATACCATAGCATTCAATAGCAGCACCACCAGCAACTGTTGAAATCACTTCATTTGTGATCGTAACCCGTCCATCTTTTGTGGTCAACTCAATAGACATATCTTTAACCTCCTCGGTAGTCAATCTTTCTTTAGTATTATTTAAATTTTTTAAGGATAGTCAAAAGTATTATAACCTCAACTAAACATCAATAGCCATTAAACATTTTACAATATTTTTATCAAATAGAAAAGGCTTTAATGCTTCTAGCCTATCGATCAAAATATGCATCCACCATTCTTATTGTCTACAATGGACGAAAAGCCTATGCCTGTCAACCCTTACATATTGATTATAATTATGCTTCATCGCTAAGGTCATACCATAAAAAGTACATACTACTCGCTTAAACTAGTGATTGCATTTAAACTGTAACTATGATAAATTATATAAGTATGAAATCAGATAGTTGCAAATTGGGAGGGATTAATATGAGTCGTAAATGTGCTGTAACTGGACGTCAGACTAAAGCTGGAAATAACCGTTCTCACGCTATGAATGCAAATAAACGTCAATGGAAAGCAAACGTTCAAAAAGTCCGTATTATGGTAGATGGTAAACCTAAACGTGTATATGTTTCTGCCCGCGCCTTGAAGTCAGGCAAAGTTGAACGTGTATAATAACTTTTAACAGAAGAGCACCTTAAATTAAGGTGCTCTTCTGTTTATGTTACTTTTTCTTGTCTTTTCTTTGCGTTGCCCCTGCAAAAAAACGGACAATACCTCCTAGAAATTTTGGGAGCTTTATCGTATAAAAACGCATGTGACCCCTCCTAACCCTATCTAACAGCTCAATGAATCTCTTGTTTAATCATTAAGTTGTTCACTACTCTTTATCAATATTAATATGCCGTTGTCAAACGAAAAATAACCATATTGACTAATCAAATGATTTGATAAAGTTAAAGAGTCTCCACGTTTAACATCCGCGTTAGTCAGTGGATAATAAAACCCTTCCAAATTAAGTTTATGAACCACTTCTGACATAGGTAAGAAGGATAGCTTGGGATAACGGTCATCTTGCTCAAGACGATATCTCCCGGGTAGGTAGACACTTATTTCATTTTGTCGATCTATTACTCTAATTTTAATATCTTCAATAAAGTATTTTTCAAGTATGAAAATAACAAATAGTTCATGATCAAGTCTTCCACCAGTTACGCCAAATAATATGACTTCTTCTATATTTAAGGCATATGCAGCTTCAATAGCCAGCTCCAAGTCACTATAATCTTTCTCTACCGGATACATTTTTGTTCGATCAGCACAGCTTCGAATCTGTTCACATTCTCTTTCGGTCACGGAATCAAAATCACCAATTGCTAAATTTAAAGGTAACTGGTGTTTAAGTATAGTTAGTGCTCCTCGATCACATCCAATCCAATAGTCTATTTCCTTATTAAAATGGCCAATATTTGGAATGAGCGTGTCTGGTCCACCTGCAACGATTGCAATGCGCTTAATATCATTCATTTCCTATAATCACACTTCTAAGTTCTGTAATAGCTTGCGAACGATCATTCGCGTTGAAAATAGCACTCCCTGCTACAAATACATCTACACCTACATCTGCACATTGCTTTGCGGTATCGATATTTATTCCCCCATCTACTTCAAATTCAAGATTTAAACCTAGTGCTTTACGCCATTGATCTGCTTGTTTAATTTTATCAAGTACTGCCGGTATAAATGCTTGCCCACCGAAACCGGGATTGACAGTCATAAATAATAATAAATCAAGCTCTGGAAGAATCGGTTTAACGAGCTCAATCGGGGTTGCAGGATTGATAACTAATCCCGCATTTACACCTTTCTCCTTTATTGCTAAAATCGTTCGATGTAGATGATTACAAGTTTCTACATGTACAGAAATTATATCTGCGCCTGCTGCAACAAAAGCATCAATATACTGGTCTGGGTTATTAATCATTAGATGAACATCTAATGGTAATGTCGTCACTGGACGAATCGCATCTACAATTAATGGGCCGATCGTAATATTAGGGACAAAGTGACCATCCATAACATCAACATGGATATAATCGGCTCCAGCCTGTTCTACCTCTTTTATTTCTTCTCCCAGTTGAGCGAAATTAGCTGATAAGATTGAAGGGGCAATTTTTTTCATAATTAATACCTCGGCTTTCTTGAATGTATTTCTTGCTCAAATTGTAAATAATGCTGGTAGCGATATTCAGCGATCTCACCTTGTTCTAACGCAGCTTTCACCGCACATTTAGGTTCTTCTATATGCATACAACCTCTAAACTTACATTGTGAACGATAGTGCTCAAACTCTGGAAAGCATAGGGGTAGAGCTTCTCGCGATAACTGTTCAAAATCTAAAGAACTAAACCCTGGCGTATCAGCAACTAATCCATTACTTACTTCTACTAATTCCACATGTCTCGTCGTATGCTTTCCTCGGCCTAAGCTAGCTGAAATTTGAGCCGTTTTTATTGATAAGTCTGAGTTTAAGCGGTTCAATAGGGAAGATTTACCCACACCAGATTGTCCAGCGATGACTGAAGTCCGCTTTGCTAACGTTGCTTGCATTTCCTGTAAGTTTTGATCCGGTTTATCAGATAGTAACTTCACTTGGTAACCTAAGCTACGATAATTTTCTACAAACATATTTAAATGTGAAGCTTCTTCTTTTGTTAATAAATCTATTTTGGTTATTAGAATAATCGGTTCAATATGATTAAATTCCACTAAAACTAAAAATCGGTCGAGTAAAATCGTACTGAATTCGGGTTCCTTTGCCGAAACGGTGATTAAGGCTTGATCAACATTTGCGACAGGAGGGCGGATAAGCTGGTTTTTTCTTGGTAACAGTGCGGTTACATACCCATCGGTTAAGTTTTCCGCTTCAAATACAACAAAATCACCAACAAGAGGTGTCTGTTTCTGCTTACGAAACAGACCTCTTGCTCTACACTGATAAGTTATTCCTTGACTGTTCACGTAATAAAACCCGCTTAATGCCTTGATAATTTGGCCTTCAGGCATACACTAATCTCCTTCCACATCTTCATAAGCTATTGTTCGTTGAATAATGACTTGATCATCACGTTCAACTTTATAGGTAGCTGTAGTATCCGGGGCTATGACCAAGCGTATAGTGAACTCTGTATCACTAACAATAGTATCTGTCTCATATAATTCACTGAGATCATTATTCATATCTTCCACATAAATACGTACATCTTGCCTTACTGGATTTGTGTCTTCCTGATCTTCCTCATCATCGGATGGGTTGCTATCACCTGTATAAGGAACATTGAAGGTCACACTATGTGTAATCGGTGACTGCTCTTCTTCACCTAAAGAGATTACTAAGTTGACAATAGCGCCCTCTTCTAATTCGGTACCGGGTTCAGGTGATTGACGTATAACATCCCCTTCATTAACCGTGGCGGAATGTTCTTCTGTTACATTAGCTGTTAAGCCATGATCTTCCAAATATTGTCGTGCACTAGCTTCATCCATTCCAACTAGGTTGTCTAACTCAATCATACGCTCTCCAATACTGACTTCAAATATAACAACTGTTTCAGCAGGTACGACTTCACTATCAGGCTCTGGATCAGAATGAGCAATAATTTGACCTTCTGGTTGATCAGAATAGGAGTCAATTCTTTGCACATCTTGATAGCCACGCTGTAATAATAAACGCTCAACTTGACTATACGATTGCCCGACATAATCAGGGAAGGTTTCCGTTTCTGGACCTTGACTGACAAACACCGTTATCGTCGTTCCTTCCTTCACGGTTGTTTCGGCTTCAGGATCAGTATGGACCACATGATCGATTTCAATATCTTCTGAAAAGATATCCTCTTGTTCCATTTCTAAACCTAATTCTGTTAGTAATTCCTCAGCATCGTCAACATGTTCTCCCTCTAAATCTGGGATCTCAATATCATCAGGTTGTAGCAAGTTCGGCAAAATAAAAAGTGCAAACAAACTAGCGATAAGAACAACCAAAAATGTCATCGTAAGCCAAAAGATAATCCTTCTTTTCTTACTTTTCTTACTTTTCTTTTTTTTCTTGCTTTTTTTATCTTTAGCCTCGGCTTCATCATTTTCAGATTTGGGATTGACAGGCTGGGTCGAGTCTGTCATTTGTTTCGAATGGACAAGCGTCTCATTATCTGTATCACTTTGTGCTAATTGTTTATTTGTCACAACAGGAATGGCCTTAGTCGCCTCACCAGGTTCATCAGGTTGGACATAGGGCGGTTCATTTATTCTTTCTGGGTTCAGTGCAGTAGACAGATCCGCCTCCAATTCGCTTAATGTTTGATAGCGATGAAAAGGATCTTTTGTGGTGGCTTTTAATACAACATTCTCCAGACTTTGCGGAACATTATCTATCCATTGTCGAATCGATGGTGTATTGGACTGTAAATGTTTTAAAGCTATGGAAACTGCAGATTGACCAGAAAACGGGATTCTTCCGGTTAGTAATTCAAACAATACAATCCCTAAAGAATAAATATCTGACTTTTTATCAGCTGTTCCACCCCTCGCCTGTTCAGGTGATAAATAATGAACAGACCCTAACACAGAGTTTGTCTGGGTCAAAGACGTCGCACTCAACGCTAAAGCAATACCAAAATCAGTCACCTTGGCCTGTTGATCTGGGCTTATCAAAATATTTTGGGGCTTAATATCTCTATGCACAATATGATTTTCATGCGCATGTTCAATAGCTGAACAGATTTGCACCATGATATCAATTGACTCTTCTACAGGAATTGGACCATAATGTTGAATATATTCCTTTAATGTCATGCCATCGACATATTCCATCACCATGTAATAAATATCATCTTCATCATCAACATCGAATATATTCACAATATTAGGATGGGATAGACTCGTGGCAGATTGTGCTTCGCGATGAAAACGTGTAATAAATTCCTCATCATTTGCATATTCCAAACGTAATACTTTTATAGCTACCTCACGCTCTAAGATCGAGTCATAACCGAGATACACGTTGGCCATTCCGCCGCCACCTATCAGTTTCTTGACCTGATAACGTTCACTTAACAGTCTCCCTTCTAACAAGTGGCATCACCTTCCTCCGCTTCACTGTGTTCTGCCAATGCTAAGGTAATATTATCCTCACCACCGCGATCATTTGCTTCATTAACCATCTCTTTAGCTATATCACGTAATGATTCATTCGTGGCTAAATAGTCCTTTAACTCCTGATCAGTTAATTTATTTGTCAATCCATCTGAACAAATGATTAAACGATCCCCTTCTTGCCATGCCACGGAAAAGACATCTGGTTCAACCAAAGGGTTTGTACCAAGTGCTTTCATTAGTACATTTTTACGCGGGTGATACTCAGCATCCTGCTTCGATAATTGACCTGATCGCACAAGTTCATTAACGAGTGAATGATCATCTGTAATTTGAGTAAGATCATCTTCACGATATCGGTAACAACGGCTATCTCCAATATGGGCTATCGACAGTTGATCAGCCATGAAAATAACAACAATAACTGTTGTGCCCATACCTCGACATTCAGGATTCTGTTCTGCATGTTGAAAAACGTTAGTATTAGCTTTTAAAATATGTGATTTTAACCATGCTTCGGCCTCTTCAGGTGTAGCTATCCTTTCGGTTGCTTCCCAAACATTTGCGAAATACGTTTTTACCATTTCACTTGCCACATCTCCAGCTTGGTGGCCACCCATTCCATCTGCAACGATACTTAATGTTTGATCAGCTTTATTTTTGAATAGTCCTCCCGCATCTTCATTATGAGGCCTAACTTTACCTTGATCTGTAATAAAGTATTGTTTCATTGTGCCATTCACCTCTTATCTTCAATAACTCATAAGACTTTTATGATTGATCATCTATTCTACGACGTATACGCGTCAAAAAGAAACCATCGGAATTAAAATCATCAGGAAATATTTGCAATCCCACTTTCGTGATACCGGTGCTTCTGTGCAAAAAGCTAGGTAACTCATCAAAAAAGCTAGGATCAATTTCAAAGCTTTGGTGACTAGCCAAAAATTCGGTAATGACTGCTTCGTTTTCAGTAGGATCAACCGTACATGTACTATAAACCAGTTTACCATCCTTTTTTAGCAAAGGAACAATACTTGTCAACAATTCGTATTGAATCTGTGCCAATGAGATAATATCTTCAGCAGTTTTTACATATTTTATATCTGGCTTTCCTCGTACAACACCCAAACCGGAACATGGTGCATCAATTAAAATTCGGTCAAATGAAGCAGGTTGATGGGTGTTACCTAATAAACGAGCATCCATTCCTTTTGTTCTTACATTGATTAAACCATGCAATTCTGCTTTCTTCTTAACGAGATTAGCCTTCTTTTGATGCAAGTCATAAGCAAATACATGCCCCGTATTATTTAGCTTTTCAGCAATATGTGTCGTTTTTCCACCAGGTGCGCTACAGGCGTCTAAAACGTGTTGGTTTTCCGCAACAGCCATCATTTCTACAACAAGCATAGAGCTTTGATCCTGTATGGTAACTGATCCGTTTTCTAGCAACGGGTGCCTAAGGATATTGCCTTTTTCAATGACAATACCTTGGTCAGAAAAAGCTGATTCTACCACTTGATAGCCATCTTCAGTAAGTTGTTCAATCACCACTTTTCGCGTCACTTTCAATGGATTAATACGGATACTTATTGGTTTTGTTTTGAGATTCGCTTTACAGATGGATGTTGCTTTATCTTGTCCATAGCTATCGATCCATCTTTCTACTAACCAATAAGGGTGACTTGTTTCTATCGAAAGGCGTTCAATGGGATCAGCGATATCAGTAAACGCTGGAAACCCCTGACGTTGTGCTGAACGCAACACACCATTTACCAATTTGACAATCCCTTTATGTCCTCTTATTTTACTAATCTCAACCGCTTGGTGGATGATCGCATGATCTGGAACTTTATCTAAATAGTACATTTGATAAAATGATAAACATATTAGCCATCTTACCCATTTTTCCAACTTATCTGTTTTTTTTACAAAATGCTCGAGAAAATAGTCAAGCGTTAATTTATACTGTAATGTCCCATAAACGATTTCAGTAAATAATGCCTGGTCTTTATTCGACCAACCAGATTCTTTCAACGTCTGATCGATGATGAGATGACTAAATGCACCACTATCTCCTACCTTTACTAAAACTTCTAATACTTTTTCTCGTAGTTGATATTTACTCATGTTCGACTCCTAATTGAATACCTACTTTAAACAATGGATCACTTCCATTTAAATAATCTTTCATGGACATCCTCTTTTTTCCGGATATTTGAATATCAGTTAGCTTGATTGCTGTTTGCTCTCCACAAGCAACAATTGCACCATCCGACTCCATTTTTATAATTTCTCCAGGGTTTTTATCCGTTTTTAGATCCACCGTTTCTCCCCACCATATTTTCACATTTCTACTGTTAATGGTTGTGCTAGCAACTGGCCACGGGTGTAAGCCTCTAATATGGTTATATATAGTCATAGCATCGTTGCCCCAATTAATCTTTTCTTGATCACGCGTAATATTAGGTGCGTAACTAGCTTTCGTGTCGTCTTGTTCAACGGGTTCAATCGTTTTATTGAAAATAGCTGGGAGTGTTTCATGTAGAAGCTCAGCCCCAAGCTTTGATAGCTTATCATGTAATGTTCCTACATGATCGTTATATTCAATGGGTAGTGCTTTCTGCGATAATATTGCACCTGCATCTAAAGCTTCGACCATATACATAATCGTGATTCCAGTTTTTTCTTTCCCCTGTTTAATTGCATAGTGGATAGGTGCACCACCCCTCAATTCAGGTAACAATGAAGCATGGACATTCACACAACCAAAGGTAGGTGCATCGAGCAAAGCTTTAGGCAAAATTTGCCCAAAAGCAGCAGTAACAATTAAATCTGGTTTATAAGCTAAAATTTCATGATACGTTTCTTTTATCTTTTCAGGCTGATAAACATGTAAATCATGCTTAATCGCTTCTTCTTTAACAGGTGGTGGTGTAAGTGTGCGCTTTCTACCTTTTGGGCGGTCAGGCTGCGTAACAACAAGAGCGACTTCATAGCCGTCATTGATGATTTGCTGTAATATCGGTACAGCAAAATCTGGCGTCCCCATAAAGATAACTTTCTTCATAAAAACCCTTCTTTCTACATTAATTGATATGGTTGAAGGTCAATTTGAATGAACAGATCTTCTTTTCTCATCTGCTCTTCATAATACGTTAATATTTTCGCTAATACCTGTTTCTGTTTTGGTTCGTATTTATATTTTACCATGCACTGAAAGCGATAGCGATTCTTTATTCTTTCTAAAGGTGATGGTGTGGGTCCTAAAATACGTGCTTGATTTGACAAATGTTTTGCTAATAATTGACTAATCGTCCGTGTGACTTCTAGCGCTTGATTTGGGTTTTGGTGCGACACGGTAATTAACGTCAAAAAATAGTAAGGCGGATATTGAAAAGCTTTTCTCAATGCCATTTCTTTTTCAAAGAAACCAAGATAATCATAGTCTTTAGCAAACGTAATACTATAGTGTTCTGGTGTATACGTTTGAACAATAACTTCACCTTCAAGGTGATGACGACCCGCTCTTCCACTAACCTGTGTCAAAAGTTGAAAAGTTTTTTCCGATGATCTAAAGTCTGGTAAATTTAACAAACTGTCTGCTGCTAATACACCTACTAGCGTGACATCAGGAAAGTCTAAACCTTTAGCAATCATTTGTGTGCCTAGTAAAATATCAGCTTGTTTTTCAGCAAATTGACTAAGCAAACGCTCATGAGCTCCTTTTTTTCGTGTCGTGTCCACGTCCATCCGGATCACTCTTGCCTCAGGTATTAGCTGGTGAATCATTTCTTCTACTTTTTGAGTCCCCGTACCAAAGTATCGAATCGTTTGACTCTCGCAACTCGGACATTTTTGTGGCATTTTTTCTTGATAATTACAATAATGACATTTTAACAGGTTTTGTTTACGATGATAAGTGAGCGATATATCACAATGCGGACATTGAATGACATCTCCACAATCTCTACACATAACAAAGGTTGAGTGTCCTCGTCGATTTAGAAATAAAACAACTTGTTCATTTCTTGCAATCCTTTCTTCGATTGCTGCTTTCAGTTGTCGAGAAAACATGGTCCGATTTCCAGCATGCAATTCTTGCCTCATATCTACAACCGAGACATTTGGCATGTGACTTTCATTCATTCGTGCTGGCATTGATAGTAAATGATAAACCCCTTTATTCGCACGAGCAAATGTTTCTAATGTCGGCGTCGCGGTACCTAGTATAACTGGACATCGATGATATTCACCACGCGCAATCGCTACATCTTTAACATGATAACGCGGATGATCCTCTTGTTTATAGCTTGATTCATGTTCCTCGTCAATAATAATTAAGCCAATATTCTCAAATGGAACGAAAATGGCTGATCGGGCACCAACCACAACCTTAACTTCTTTTCTTTGTATTTTCCGCCATTCATCAAACCGTTCCCCTTTTGACAGTGCACTGTGCATAACAGCCACATCCGCTCCAAATCTCCCTTTAAAACGATTGACCATTTGGGGGGTCAGTGCTATCTCTGGAACAAGTACGATCGCTTCTTTACCAAGGGATAAAGCATGATCAATAGCTTGTAAATACACTTCTGTTTTTCCACTACCCGTTACACCATGTAATAAGAAAACCTGATGCTGTATCTGATCAAGTTTATTAACAATTGGAGTAAGTGCGCGTTGCTGTTGTGGCTTCAATGGTAATGGGCTTGTCGGCTTAATTAAATCATCGCGATATGGATTACGATATAACTCTTCTTGATATAATTCTACTATGCCAGCAGATAAAAGCGGCTTTAACGTTTGACGTGTTGTCTTCATTTTTGCCAAAAATACTTTTAACATAACCGGTTGATCGTGACTTACAAAATAATTTATTAATTCTCGCTGTTTTTTAGCCCGATTTGATAAATTAGCTACATAAGCATCTAAACGTTCGACAGCTACTTTTCGTTTGATCATGGTCACTTTTTTATAGGTTTCTTTACTTTTAACTTGATAGACCATTTCCAGATCGCCATCTGCTATACCTTGTTTAACATACTTAAGCGGAATATCTTGCTCTGATAAATCTTTTTCATCGATGTAATCCCTTCCTGCAAAAACAGACTCTAGTATTGGCACTAAAGGGGCATCGGTTATTCGATGTACTTGTTTACGATAATCTGCTTTTAACGCTTGCGGCAGCATCGCTTGAAATGCTGATATATAAAAACTCATCGTATGATCAGCCAACCACTTACCTAATTCAATTAATTCTTCTGTTAAAATCGGTGTATAATCAAGCAAATCTTTAATCGCCTTTACACGCTCAACCTCTGTATCCTCTGCTATTTCCAATACATAGCCCATGATCGTTCTCGAACCAAAAGGGACAATCACGCGTATACCCACTTCAATCGTCCCTAATAAATGTTCTGGAATTAAGTAGTCAAATACTTTATTAGTTTGTGACGCGGGCACGTCGACAACAACTCTAGCAACCGTCACTAGCGATCTACTCCCATTTCTTTAGCTATCTGATTCAGTAACTGATAGGCAATAGCTTGTTTGCTAGTCAGCTCAATTCTTGTTTTCATTCCAGACTTTGTTAATATAACGACTTCATTGGTGTCTGACTTAAAACCTGCCCCCGCCTTGGTTATATCATTTATCACAATAGCATCTAAATTTTTTCGAGTCAGCTTTTGTTGACCATATGCCTCCATATTTTCTGTTTCCGCAGCAAATCCAACCAAATACTGATCACGCTTTTGGCTACCTAGTGCTTGTAAAATATCTTTTGTTCTTTCTAACTCAAGCGTTAGCGTATCCGCTTGCTTTTTTAATTTATGCTGATGAACCGTGACTGGACGGTAATCAGCAACAGCTGCTGATTTGATGACAATATCTTGTTCAGCAAAGTGGTCCAACATCGTTTGATACATTTCTTCGGCAGTTGTAATATTGATTCGCTCAACAGCTTTCGGCGTAGACAAATCAACGGGGCCACTCACTAAGGTTACGATCGCGCCTAATTGGGCAGCTACTTCTGCAATGGCAAAGCCCATCTTTCCAGATGAATGATTGCTTAGAAAACGAACAGGATCAATGGTTTCCTGTGTCGGTCCAGCTGAGACTAACAGTCGTTTGCCAGCCAAAGGCTTTGCTTTTTCTTGTTCCCTTTTTAAATACTCAATCATTTCTTCAGGTTCCGGTAGTCGCCCTTTCCCATGATAGCCACAGGCTAAATACCCTTCACTCGGATCAATAAAATGGCATCCTCGTTCTTTTAAACGCGCCATATTATCCTGAACTGCTCGATGCTGATACATGTGGACATTCATAGCAGGCGCAAGGTATACTGGTGCTTCAGTCGCTAATAAGGTCGTCGTTAACATATCATCTGCAATACCACTTGCATATTTGCCAATAATATTGGCAGTAGCAGGAGCAATCACAATCAAATCTGCCCAATCAGCTAATTCAATATGTTGAATTTCCTTTGGATCAAGCTCATCAAATGTATCGACATAGACTGGCTGTCGTGAAATCGATTGAAATGAAAGTGGGGTAACAAACTGTTGCGCCCCTTTTGTTAAAATCACTTTTACTATTGCTCCAGCTTGGGTTAACTTGCTTGTTAGTGCAATAGCTTTATAGGCAGCTATTCCACCTGTAACCCCTAATACAATCTTTTTATCTGTTAACATTTGATCACATCCTCTATCTTTAGTACGCTAAAAGTTTAACCCCTCGCCTGCCGATTGGCAAACAAGGGGTCGTTTAACGGCGACGTGATTAGCGTCTTTCTTTATATTCAGTCGATACATACGTTAATTTTCCCGCATGAATTTCTTCTAAAGCAATACCAACATTTTTTGCTGCTGTTGGTGCTTCAATTTGAACAATTTTGGTATTTTGAATCTGTCGAGCACGGCGAGCAGATAAGATAACTAATGTATATTTAGAATTGATTTTTGTTTGTAATTGGTCGATTGACGGCTCTAACATCATGATTGGCTCACCTCCAACAATTTTTTATATTGACTAGCTACGCGTTCACGTTTACAGTGTTCACTCTTGACAATAGCTTGAACTTTGTCTACGGCATGGTCGACTTGATCATTAACAACAACATAATCATAAGCATCCATCAGTTCAATTTCGTCTTTTGCTGCTTTAAGTCGATTCATGACCAGTGATTCTGTTTCTGTACCTCGACTAATAATTCGATTTTTTAGTTCATCTAAGCTTGGAGGTGATAGAAATATAAAAACACCTTCCGGAAAGTTTTCCTTTACTTGTAATGCGCCTTGGACTTCAATTTCAAGAAAAACATCTTTTCCTTGATCAAGTGTTTCTTCAACATAATGACGGGGGGTACCATAATAATTCCCTACATATTCAGCATGTTCAAGCAATTGATTTTTTTCAATCATCGATTCAAATTCTTCTTTCGAACGATAAAAATAATCAACACTTTCTTTTTCACCCGGACGTATCGGGCGTGTGGTCATTGAAATCGAATATTGCAATGCAGTATCTTTTTCAAATAGTGCTTTTCTAACCGTTCCTTTCCCTACCCCCGATGGGCCCGACAAAATAAATAAAATTCCTTTTTGTTCAATCAACGATTTATTCCCTCCATCATTATCTCTTCATCATCTTAATTTAAATTGTTTTATTTAGAAAAATTCGTATAAACACGCATTATTCATCGATCTCTTCTTCATGGCTTAGCACACGTTGTCCAACGGTTTCAGGTTGTACTGCAGATAATACAACATGATCACTGTCTGTTATAATAACCGCACGTGTCCGTCTACCGTAAGTAGCATCGACCAGTTTGTTATTGTCTCGGGCAACCGTAATAATACGTTTAATAGGTGCGGATTCTGGTGAGACGATCGTAATAATACGATTGGCTGAAACAACATTTCCAAAGCCAATATTAATTAATCTTAAACTCAAGCTTGCTCCCCCTCTTATATCCGATTGGATCGTTACGTCCTTCTCCTATGTTATCTATATCATTATATTATAAATGAAGAAGATTTGAAATGTCTATTCAATATTTTGAACCTGTTCCTTTATCTTTTCAATTGTTGCCTTTAATTCTATTACATATTCACTAATAGAAGGATCATTGGCTTTTGCACCGATGGTATTCGCTTCCCTGATCATTTCTTGAACAATGAAATCCAGTTTACGCCCTGTTTCATTAGGTTGCTCAAGTAATGTCTCCATCTGCTCAATATGACTTTGAATACGAACTAATTCTTCTGTTAAATCACCTTTTTCAGCTAGACTTGCCAATTCATAATAGAAGCGTTCATCTTGTTTTAAACCTTGCTTCATTAATAAAGCATTTAATCTTTCTAACATCCGCTCATAGTGATGCGTTTTCACTTGTTCACGCAAGTGAGTGAGTTCAGCTGTAATATTTCTAGCCGTTATTATTCGATACTTTACATCTTCTGCTAATTTTGAACCTTCAGCTTCTCGCATATCATTGACGCGCTGACAGGCACTATTCACAGCATCAAGCATTTGACTAACTAACTTTGCTTCTATTTCATCTGGTTCTGCGATTTGAAAAACATCTGTTAATTCTGGTAATAACGTCAATAATGCTTGTGCAGAATCAGGATATTGATTAGAAATACGTTGAAGTGCGTCATCATATTGCTCGAGTAATGACCAGTTAACAGCTACTGTTTGATTTGCTATACGTTCATCAAAAATATGGATGTAACATTCGATCCTGCCCCGTATAAAATAAGTACGCATCAGTTGTTTAATCTGTTCTTCATATTTATCAATGGAACGAGGCATTTTTATCGATAAATCTAAAAAGCGGTGGTTGACCGATTTTATTTCAACCTTAATCTTTGTCTGATCTAACACTAAGTCTACTTCGCCATAACCTGTCATACTTTTTACCAAACCATCACATCCTATTATCTTCCTTTGCCACTCTTTCTAAAGTAGGTTATTACTAATTTTTTAATTTCAAGCATGAATTAAAAAATTAGCATGCGTTCGCTCTATAGTAAATGCGTTGTGCTAAGGGCTTTATAACGGGGCAAATATTAAAAACTGTGCTTTCTTAACGTGTAAAAATGGATAGTCAAATAACGGCTATCCATTGACCTCACATCATCGTACAATACCCCAAAAAGAGAAGCTACTAAAGGCATTGAGTTAAAAACTCACTAAGCCAAGGAAATTTTTACTTTACGGTATATATTATACACATTAAATTAGCGTCTTGTAAAACCAAACAACAATGTTGGTAACGCACTGAATAGAAGAATGCCTAACCAATCTGTACCGGTTAAAGCAACGGTATGAAAAATGATTTGAAGTGGCTCAAAATAGATAACAGGTAATAATAAAGCAATCGATGAAATAACAGCAATAATTAAATATTTATTACCAAATGGGTTACGATCAAAGACTGATCGATGACTCCTACAATCGAAAACATGAATTAATTGAGCCATGACAAGGGTCATAAATGCTATTGTCCTTGCATAAGCGACGGATTGAGCACCATTTTGAAATGCCATCACAAATGCAAGAAAAGTAATCACACCAATAAATAATCCCCTGGAAACAATTTTGATCCCTAAGCCACGTGCGAAAACACCTTCTTTAACAGGTCTTGGGGGGTGTTGCATTAAATCACGCTCGGGACGATCAAGTCCTAAAGCTAGTGCCGGTAACCCATCGGTAACAAGGTTAACCCACAAAATTTGAACGGGTAATAAAGGCAGGGGTAAAGCGGCTAGCATCGCAAATAACATTACGAGTATTTCACCAACATTTGATGCTAATAAATAACGAATGAACTTTCGAATGTTCTCATAGATATTACGTCCCTCTTCCACAGCTCCAACAATGGTAGCGAAATTATCATCTAACAAAATTAAATCAGATGCCTCTTTAGCCACATCTGTTCCCGTTTTTCCCATGCTAACGCCGATATCACTTACTTTTAAAGCAGGCGCATCATTTACCCCATCTCCTGTCATAGCAACTACATGTCCGTTAGCTTGTAATGCTTGGACAATTCTAAGCTTATCTTTTGGTGTAACTCGAGCAAAAACATGGACATGATCAACCTGTTGTTTTAACATCTCCTCTGACATCACTTCGAGATCTTGCCCAGTAATCACTTGTTGTTCTGAAGAAATGATATCAAGTGACTTTGCGACAGCACTGGCTGTTTTGGCATGATCACCTGTTATCATAATCGTTTTAATCCCGGCATCTTTGCATTGTTTAATCGCTAACTTTGCTTCTCGACGAGGTGGGTCCACCATACCTATTAAACCCATAAAGATCAATTGACTTTCCACCTGCTCAATTTTTAGCGCGTGTGGAGATGGTAAAGGCTTCATACATACAGCGATCGTTCGATAAGCTTGATTGGCCATCGACTCGATTTGTTGTTGTATCTGCCGCTTCATTTGTTGACTTAGTGACTGAACTTGTCCATTCAATGTCAGCTTTGAAGTGCAATCTAATAGCAGATCCGGTGCGCCTTTAACAATCGACATATAGTGATTGTTTCTATCCTTTACAACAACCGACATCCGTTTTCGATTCGCATCAAAAGGAAACTCTTTAACTTTTGTTAACGTCTTCGCTTCGACTAACTGTTGATCTTTTTTTAGGGCTGCCATGATAATTGCCACTTCGGTAGGATCACCTTGTAATGTTATATTTCCATTATTGTCTAACATCTCGGCATTGCAACATAACGAACTGTACATCAACAGTTGATTAAGCATATCCGACTCGACTTGGTTTGTCGCATTTGTAAATGAACCTGTTAAACCATATCCCCCTGATACTTGAAAACTTTTATTATTAGTAAACAGTTCAACGACAGTCATTTTATTTTCTGTGAGTGTCCCTGTTTTATCAGAACAAATGACCGACGTACTACCTAACGTTTCCACGGCACTTAATTTTCTTACGATTGCTTTTCGTTTAATCATCCTTTGTACACCTAATGATAATACGACCGTTACAATAGCCGGTAAACCTTCTGGGATAACGGCAACAGCTAAAGATATTCCTGCAAGGAACATTTGATATAATGGTTGTCCTTGCCAAACACCTGCTAATACAACTAAAGCTGTCAAGACCAAAGAAATAAAGATAAGAACTTTCCCTAAATGTTGTAATCTTTTTTCAAGTGGTGTTTTTTGACTAGGGGCTTGAACAATTAAATCAGCGATTTGACCAACCATTGTTTGCATACCAGTAGCAACAACAATACCTATACCATGCCCAGTAGCAACCATTGAACCCATAAAAGCCATATTGGTTTGATCAGCAATATTCAATTGCTGTGTCTCAATCGCTTGACTTGTTTTTTGAATGGGTAGCGTTTCACCCGTTAAGGCGGATTCTTCAATCGCCAGTTGTGTACTGCTGATAATTCTCATATCAGCTACCACACGGTCCCCATTCTTCAACTTAACAATATCACCAATAACCACATGCTGGGAAGGAATCGTCACCCAATGTCCATTTCTTAATACAAAAGCATTAGGTGTTGCCATTGCTTTTAACTTTGACAACGATCTTTCTGCTTTTTGTTCTTGAAAGAATCCTAATAAACTATTAATTAACACGATAATTACAATGACAATCGCATCAATAAATTCACCTAAATAGGCAGCAATAAAAGTGGCAATAAGAAGAACAATCACCATAAAATCTTGGAATTGTTTAAAAAACAGCATAAACCACAAAGGCTTTTGTTGGTCTGTTAATTGATTACTGCCATTTTTTTTAAGACGCTGTGCTGCTATGTCCTCTGTTAAACCGAAGTTCGCATGACTGCCTAATTGATTAATCACTTCGTTAACTGAAAGTTTATACCATTTCACCTAGCATTCCTCCATCATTGTTCACTCGTACTGATTGATATGCATCTGCAAGTAAAAACATGCTATAATGTTAAGAATGAGGTGATATTATGGCTTTTGATGGCATCGTAACACATGCGATATCAAATGAATTAAACAAACTTTTAACTTCTGGTCGGGTAACCAAAGTCTATCAGCCTACTGCGACAGAGTTAATTTTAACCATTAGGGCACAACGTTCTAACCACAGCTTACTTCTATCTGCACATCCTAGCTATTCGCGGATTCATTTAACCGAAGAACCCTTTCAAAATCCTGCGGAGCCGCCAATGTTTTGTATGTTATTAAGAAAGCATCTGATTGGAAGTTTTATTGAATCCATTCATCAGTACAAGAATGAGCGGATTATTGAAATAAATGTACGGGGTAAGAATGAGATTGGCGATGACATAAGTAAAAAGCTTGTCGTTGAGATTATGGGGAAACACAGCAACATTATTTTGATTGACCGTGAAAAAGGGCATATACTAGACAGCATTAAGCATATTTCCCCCAATCAAAATCGATACCGCACCATACTACCGGGACAAACTTACATCTATCCGCCTGACCAAGATAAGAAGAATCCGTTCTCAACCGATTTGCAGTCGATTGAAGACATTTTAGAAAATACAGGTGGTGACCTCTCTTATCAACAAAAGCTTGTTAATACATTTATGGGAATCTCACCATTACTAGCTAGTGAGATATGTAATCAAGTCCAACCTAAAACGGTTGCCCATATCGCCAAATCCTTTAAACAAATGATTGAACAAATTAACAATGATGAGCTAACACCTGTTATTCATTATGGGGGCAAAGAGGATTTCCACGTCATTGCACTTGAGCGGTTTGATGGTGAATCTAAAGTGTTTGCTTCCGTTAGCGATATGCTCGATAACTTCTATGCTGATAAAGCAGAAAGAGATCGTGTGAAGCAACAGGCTGGGGATTTAATAAAGTTCTTAAATAATGAATATGACAAAAATAAAAGAAAGATAAAAAAACAGAAACAAACATTAAAAAAGGCCGAACGAGCTGAATTCTATCAAAAACAAGGGGAGTTATTGACCGCTCATTTACATCTTGTCAAAGCTGGAGATCAACAAATCGATGTGATCGATTACTATGATCCTGATCAACAATCATTGACGATTGAGCTTAACCCCAATAAAACACCAAGTGAAAATGCACAACATTATTTTAAAACATATCAGAAATTAAAAACATCTAAACAGAAGCTAAAGCATGAAATAAAAAAAGCTGAACAAGAAATGGACTATCTTGATCAGTTGATCCAACAAGTTGAAACCGCACGCGTCGAAGACATTGAAGATATACGTGAGGAGCTTCGGGAACAAGGCTATTTAAAAAAGAAAGTTTACGATCGTAAACAAAAGAAAAAAACGGGCAAACCTGATCCAGAACAGTATTTAGCAACAGATGGGACACCGATTTTAGTTGGACGAAATAATAAACAAAATGAATATTTAACCATGCGCCTTGCTGGTCGTCGAGATATCTGGCTTCATACTAAAGATATTCCTGGCTCGCATGTCGTTATTCGTTCCGATTCACCTAGTGAAGACACCTTAGCTGAAGCAGCACAGTTAGCCGCCTTATTTAGTAAAGCAAGTCAATCTTCTTCTGTTCCTGTTGATTATACAGAAATTCGTCATGTAAAAAAGCCAAATGGCGCTAAACCAGGCTATGTGATTTATGATCACCAAAAAACATTATTTGTCACACCAGACCAGCAGTTTATTAAGAAATTAAAACAATAAGGTAATACACAAACGTGTTGGCGCACCGCAGGCACAAAAGCTACATGGGGTTTAGCTCCTTAACTATGTAGCTCTAGCCTGGAGCATCCCCTCAGCCACTTGAGTAGAAAAAACGCTACTCAAGTGGCTCTTCGACTGATGCTTTCGAGACTGCTGAAAAAGTGTTATTTTTCTCGCGTAACAATAAAATAAAAAATTGAGCGTAATCCTCATTATAAAAGTGAGAAATTACGCTTGTTTTTCAGAGTATAGAGACTCTGTTTTATCTCTTTTTCACGGAAGTCAACAAGATCGTGCATTTGACGAAGAAAGTTGTCTTTTGGAGTAAGCGCATCATAAAGTTGCGTATAAGGACTTAACGAAAGGGATGTTTGTTGTTTTAACATCATTTCACCGCTCTTTTCTTATTACTTTCTCTTTCTATTATACCAAAGAAAAGAGATTAAAACGGAAGTGAAAGACGACGACTCCAGCGGGAATAGCACGCGTCCGAAGATCCACTTCTCCTCGCGTTCTTGGCTAGGAGAAGTTAGCTGAGGCCGTGCCCGCGGAAAGCGATCGTCTGTAACTGGAGTGGAATACACCATACTTTAATTATAAAATACCTCCATGGGTTAGTTTTTCAGCAGTCTCGATGCTTTCCTCATGGAGTCTCACCTTGGTTCCTCTTTTTTTAATCTGTTTCTTTTCAACAAGCCTCTCTCTAATCCTCATTTTCCCACTACATACAATAAACTTGAAATAATTAAATATAAACATTGTTTTCATGCGTCTATATAAAAAAACAATTTGTTCACATGAAAACAACTGACCTATGTATCCGAACATAGTAGATTAACCTAATTGATCACGCCATTCAAGTAAATCAATCGCTTCAGCATTAGTAATTTCATGATTATCTTGTAAAAATTTAATTAATAAATCAAAATCAGCTAACGTCTGATAATGAATATTTAATGAATCAAAAGCTTGCACTGACTTATTTAAACCATAGCTAAATATGGCTAACACGCCAATCACTTTTGCTCCAACCGCTTCAATAGCTTTTACTGTTTCTAGAACAGAACCACCTGTCGAAATTAAATCTTCGATAACCACAACTTTATCACCTTGCTTGATCACACCTTCAATTTGATTTCCTTTACCGTGTGCTTTTGCTTTACCTCTAACATAAGCCAATGGCATATTTAATGCATCGGCTAACCATGCTGCATGGGGAATCCCTGCTGTTGCACAACCTGCTATCACATCAATTTCTTCAATGTAACTTTGGAGTTTTTCAACAAATCCTTGGGTAATCTGTTTACGTACTTTCGGATACGCCATCGTTAACCGATTATCACAGTAGATAGGCGATTTTATCCCCGAAGTCCAAGTGAAAGAACGATCTGGTTTAATCTGGATCGCTTCAATCTCATATAAATTGGCGATCACTTTATTAGCTAAGTTTGTCATCTTGCCACTCCTTTAACGCTGCTAAGTAATTTGCTTTTGGATCATGAGCTGTGGTAATACTTCTACCGATTACTAAGGCATCTGCTCCTTTTTCTTTTGCAAATGCAGGTGTAGCGACACGCTTCTGATCATTTGATGCCGTATCTGACAATCGAATGCCTGGTGTGACTGCGAGAAAAGATTGGCCACATGTTGCTTTAAGTTTGGGTGCCTCATGTGCCGAACATACCACGCCATCAGCCCCGTTATTTTGCGCCAGTTTCGCTAAATCAACAACGATATTTTCTAGTGTATTTGGCATTTTCAACTCGTTATTCACGACTGTTTGATCGATTGAAGTTAGCAGTGTCACCGCTAATAGCTTAGGGGTTTGCTGTCCTTCTGTCCCATCTAATAAGCCTTGTTTGGCAGCTTTCACCATTTCACTACCACCTAGCCCATGAACATTTGTTAGCGCAACATTCAATTTAGCTATGTTTTTCATCGCTTTATAAATCGTTGTCGGAATATCATGAAGTTTTAAATCAAGAAAAACCGCATGACCACGATCATTTAGTCGCTTAATTACATCCGGCCCTTCACGATAAAAAAGTTCCATGCCTACCTTCACTGAAGCTTGTGTGAGTTGATGTCTGTTTAGAAAATGTTCAGTTTCTTGCCAATCTGGAAAATCTAGTGCAATATAAATTGAATTATCCATGTCCATGTCCCTTCCCAATCGCGTCTTTAACTGACGCAAAATGATATTTTTTTAAAGCATGAGGTAATTGTTCAATGATCTCCGAGCAGATCATTGGATTTTTGAAATTAGCGGTTCCAATCGCAACAGCACTTGCACCGGCTAATAAAAATTCAATCACATCATCTGTTGAGGTGATCCCTCCCATGCCAATGATTGGTATCGTAACTGCTTGGTAAACTTGGTATATCATCCGAATCGCAACCGGTTTGATTGCCGGACCGGATAAACCGCCTACTTGATTGGCTAATAATGGTTGTCTTTTCTTTAAATCTATTTTCATGCCTGTTAACGTGTTAATCATCGTTAGCCCATCTGCTCCAGCTTGTTCAACCGCTTGTGCAATTTCTACAATATCAGTGACGTTTGGTGATAGCTTTACGTAAACGGGCACATTACTAGCCGCCTTTACACGTTGGGTTACTTCTGCTGCTAGTTCTGGACGCGTACCAAATTGCACCCCGCCTTCTTTGACATTAGGGCAAGAAATATTCAACTCTATCGCTGAGATAGCTTCAGTTCGCTTTAAAGCACGAGCAACGGATTCATATTCTTCAATGGTTGAACCCGCAACATTTGCGATAACAGGCACATCAAATGTTTGGAGAAAAGGAAGCTCGTGATCAATAATCGCTTCGACACCAGGATTTTGTAAACCAATTGCATTTAACATGCCAGCATGTGTTTCCGCTACTCTCGGTGTGGCATTACCAAGCCGTTTGTCTGCTGTTGCCGCTTTAATCATGATCGCACCAAGCTGACTTAAACAATAAAATTTGCTATATTCACGACCAAAACTAAAACAGCCTGATGCTGGCATAATTGGATTCTTCAAATCTAACCCTGGCAATTGAACGGTTAAATCACTCATATACTCACCTCGTTTGCTTGAAACACAGGACCATCTTGACAAATCTTCTTGTAAGTCGCTTGATCCTTACTCGGTACGACACAAGCATAGCAAGCTCCGATGCCACAACCCATGCGCTCCTCAAGGGAAATATAGCCAGGATAGTTCGTTAGCTCTGCTTGAACCGCGCGTAACATCGCTGTTGGGCCACAACTAAAATAATAATCAAATAGCAAATTTTCCTGTTTAATCACATCAGTCACCACACCCTTATAGCCATAGCTACCATCAATCGTTGTCACAAAACATTGCCCAATAGCTTCGAAATTTTGCTGATAAAAAACATCTGCTTTCGTTTGAAAACCGAGCAATGAAATGACTTCAATGTTTTTTTTCGCCAATTGACGTGCTAAGTAATAGAGTGGGGGGACGCCAATGCCCCCGCCGATTAATAACGCTTTTTTTATCTGCAATTCTTCAATGGGATAACCTTGTCCACAAGGAATCAGAAGGTTGATAGACTGACCTGCTTGGTATACTGCTAATTTAGCTGTACCTTGCCCAAATACTTTAAATACAATCGTTAGCAATTGACGTTCTTGGTCAATATTGGCAACAGAAATGGGGCGACGTAGCATATGCTCTGTTCCATTATTTACTTGAATGTGCACGAATTGACCAGGTTTTATCGTCTGCAATACATTTGCTTCAACTTTTAAATTGACTTGCATCGTATCTCTGGCAATTTGTTTAATATCATCAATCACTGCTTCGCAAACTTTCATTATCGAATAACCTCCTGATTAGCTACAACAGGTTGCGCAGAAAATGTAGTCGAATCAATCACATCTAATATAGCCGTAGCTGTATCAAGACTAGTCAAACAAGCTATTCCATGTTCAACTGCTTCTCTACGAATACGAAAGCCGTCACTTCTTGGTTTCTTACCTGAAGTTAATGTGTTAACGACAAATTGCACTTGATTTTGTTCAATGATTGATAAGACATTCTCTTGATCTGAACCGATTTTGCCAACTTCTTGAACATTCACGTTTTTACTTGATAGATATTGAGCAGTACCAGTCGTTGCATAAATATTAAAACCTAGTTCCTGAAAACGTTGGGCAATGGTGCAGGCTTCTTCCTTGTCTTTATCTGCAACGGTCATCAGCA
This sequence comes from Amphibacillus cookii, assembly GCF_016908375.1. GTDB lineage: Bacteria > Bacillota > Bacilli > Bacillales > Amphibacillaceae > Amphibacillus_C > Amphibacillus_C cookii. The sequence continues at coordinate 138,264 of NZ_JAFBDS010000002.1, read as the reverse complement.
CTGCACCTTCAAATGGTATTTTTAAACCTGAAGCAGTTAAACCTTTAAATAAGGCTTTAGCTAATGTTTTATCACGACCAATTGCCTCACCGGTTGATTTCATCTCAGGTCCTAACATGGTATCTACACTTCTCAATTTTTCAAAGGAGAAGACAGGCACTTTTACTGATACATAATTCGCCTCCGGCAGTAAACCACTTTGATAACCTAATGCCTGCAATTTTTCACCTAGAATCGCACGTGTCGCTAAGTTTGCCATCGTAACACCCGTAATTTTACTGAGGAAAGGAATCGTTCGACTTGCTCTTGGGTTAACTTCCAAGACATAGACATCATTGTGATGAACAACAAATTGAATGTTAATTAATCCTCTTATTTTTAACGTTTCTGCAATCTTAATCGTTGTATCAATTAATTGTTGTTTAATATTTGGAGCAATCCGTTGCGTTGGATAGACCGCAATTGAATCCCCAGAGTGCACACCCGCTCGTTCAATATGCTCCATAATACCTGGTATGATTGTTGTTTCACCATCACTAATCGCATCGACCTCCACTTCGATTCCTGTTAAATATTTATCAATAAGAACCGGGTGTTTACGTTTAATATGTGTTGTTTTGTTCAAATAATGTTGTAATTCATCGTCATTATAAACAATTTCCATTTGGCTACCACCGATGACATACGATGGCCTCACAAGCACCGGATAGCCAATTTTTTTAGCAACTTCTTTTGCGTGCTCAATTTCTCGGACACTTTCCCCTGTCGGCTGTGGAATTTGTAATTGTGATAGCATACGCTCAAATTTATCGCGATCTTCAGCCTGATCAATTGCTTCTAACGAGGTTCCTAAAATCTTTACCCCTCTTCTTTGCAACCCTTCTGCCAAATTAATAGCGGTTTGTCCACCAAACTGAACAATGACTCCCAAAGGTTGCTCTAACTCTACCACATGCATGACGTCCTCTAATGTTAAGGGCTCAAAGTAAAGCTTATCTGACACGCTAAAATCGGTTGAGACGGTTTCTGGATTGCTATTCATAATAATCGCTTCATAACCTAATTCTTTTAAAGCGAGAACGGAGTGTACAGTAGCATAATCAAATTCAATCCCTTGTCCAATTCGGATTGGGCCTGAACCGATCACAATCACTTTCTCCCGATCAGAAACCTTCGATTCTTGTTCACATTCGTAGCTACTATAAAAATAGGGTGTAGCAGACTCAAACTCCGCTGCGCAAGTATCAACCATTTTATAAACCGGTTGAATGTGGTAAGTTTTGCGTAGTTGGTAAATCTGATCTTCTGATTGATCCGTTATTCGAGCCAATTGCGCATCGGAGAAGCCGATTGTTTTGGCGAATTTTAAATAAGCTTTATCTAATGGATGATCTTGTAGTTCTTGTTCAAAATCTATTATTTTAGCTATTTTATTTAAAAAGAAACCATCAATTTGGGTTAAACGATGAAGCGTTTCAACTGTATAATTTCTGCGGAATAGTTCTGCAACAACAAAGATTCTCTGATCATCAGGTTGAGCAACTCGATCTTCTAATTCTTGGTCAGACACTGAAGTAAGTTCACTTAAATAAAAATCATCCGCATTAAAATCTAACGAACGAATTCCTTTTAAAAAGGCTTCTTCAAAGTTTCGACCGATCGCCATAACTTCACCAGTTGCTTTCATCTGTGTCCCTAACCTTCGATTACCTGCTGTAAATTTATCAAATGGGAAACGCGGAAATTTTGTTACGACATAATCCAACGCCGGCTCAAAAGCAGCATACGTTGTTTTCGTGATCGGGTTTTTAATTTCATCTAAAGTCAAGCCGACAGCTATTTTTGCAGCAATTTTCGCAATCGGATAGCCTGTTGCTTTCGAAGCTAAAGCAGATGATCGACTCACACGAGGATTGACCTCAATAATGTAATAGTCAAAACTTTTCGGATCAAGTGCTAATTGAACATTACAACCGCCCTCAATTTTAAGGGCTCGAATAATTTTTAATGATGCATTGCGTAATAATTGATATTCTCGATCACTTAATGTTTGAGAAGGAGCAACAACAACAGAATCACCAGTATGAATACCAACTGGATCAATATTTTCCATATTACAAACGACTATGGCTTGATCCTTATGATCACGCATTACTTCATATTCAATCTCTTTAAATCCGGCAATATTACGTTCAATTAAACATTGTCCCACTGGAGACAAGCTCAAGCCGTTTCTGGTAATCTCTTTTAAATCTGTTTCGTTGAAGCACATTCCACCGCCAGTACCCCCTAAAGTGTATGCAGGGCGAACAATAAGTGGATAACCAATTTGATCGGCAAAATCTAACGCCTCATCAATTGATGTCACAATTTCACTTTCTGGTACCGGTTCATTTAATTGATGCATCAGTTGACGAAATTTTTCACGATCTTCAGCTAATTGAATCGCGTCTAAACTTGTGCCTAACATTTCAGTAGGGTATTGGTCTAATACGCCACTATCCTGTAAAGCAATTGCTAAATTCAATCCAGTTTGACCACCTAATGTAGGTAGAATCGCGTCTGGTCGCTCTTTACGAATAATCTTCGCTAAAAAATCTACGGTCAGTGGCTCCATATATACCGTGTCCGCAATGGTATGATCCGTCATAATTGTAGCAGGATTGGAATTCGCCAAGACAACTTGATAACCTTCTTCCTTTAACGCTTGACAAGCTTGTGTTCCTGAATAATCAAATTCGGCAGCCTGTCCAATAATAATAGGACCAGAGCCAATCACCAAAATCTTTTCTATATCTTGACGTTTAGGCATTATATTGCCCCCTTGTTTTCTTGTTTATTTGCTTTAATTTCTGTAATAAATTGATCAAATAAATAGCTGGTATCTTCTGGTCCTGGTGAACTTTCTGGATGATATTGAACAGAAAAGGCTGAATAATAACGATGACTAACACCTTCTACGGTCTCATCGTTAATCGCTACATGTGTCAACATTAAGTCGGTATCGTTAAGTGAATTCGCCTTTACCGCATAACCATGATTTTGTGAAGTTAAAAATGTCCGATTTAATTGCAAATCTTTTACGGGATGGTTGGCACCACGATGGCCAAATTTCATCTTTTCTGTATTGGCACCACAAGCTAATGCTAAAAGTTGATGGCCTAGACAAATTCCGAAAATAGGGACACGTCCAAGTATAGCTTTAATCATATTAATTGCTTCTGGCACATGTTTGGGATCTCCTGGACCGTTTGTTAGCATAAGCCCATCAGGTTTTAATGCCATAATATCTTGTGCTGAGTACCAATAAGGGACAACCGTTACATGACAATTACGTTTAGTTAAATCCCTCAAAATACCATGCTTCATACCAAAATCGACAAGGACCACACGATAGCCTCGTCCAGGTACTACATAAGGGTTCTTCGTTGACACACGCTTAACTTGATCCTTAATAATCGGAGACCAGTTCACGGCTTCTGTTTGTGCTGATTTAGCACCGGTAAGTATCGCTCGCATCGTCCCATGTTGACGAATTTTTTTAGTTAATTGTCGCGTATCAATTCCTGAAATAGCTGGTATCCCTTTTGAAGCAAGATAAGTATCTAGTCGCATTTCGTGGCGGAAATTTGAAGGTTGATCACACATTTCCTTGACAATCAAACCATGAATGGATGGATTAATCGATTCAAAATCGTCACGATTGATACCATAATTACCGATTAGCGGATAAGTCATCGTTACCATTTGCCCACAATAGGACGGATCAGATAAAATCTCTTGATACCCTGTCATGCCTGTATTAAATACAATTTCCCCTTGTTTCTCACTTAAATCACCTAATGCCTCACCCGTAAAAACGGTCCCGTCTTCTAATATCAAGTCTCTCTTCATGCCATTTGCTCCTCCCCATATACAATCGTTCCATTAGCGATTGTCATCATCGGCTTACCTGTTACCTCCCACTGATTAAAAGGGGTATTTTTACCTTTTGAATAAAAGTCTTGCGCATCAATCGTCCATGTTTTTGCTAAATCGATTAAAACAAGATCAGCATCAGCGCCAACTTCAATCTTACCTTTATTTAAACCAAACACCTCTGCTGGCTTCATTGCTAACCAGTCAATTAATTGATCGATCTGACATTTTCCTGTTTGAACAAGGTGGGTGTGTAAAAGTGCAAAAGCTGTTTCAAGTCCAACGATACCAAAAGGCGCCTTATCAATGGGCTGTTGTTTCTCTAATTTAGTATGTGGCGCATGATCGGTAGCAATAAAATCAATTGTTCCATCAACTAGTCCTTCCCATAAAGCGATTTGATCAGCCTGAGTTCGTAACGGTGGATTCATCTTAAATTGTGGATCAGCTTCCTTAATCGCGGTTTCATTTAATAAGAGATGGTGCGGACTAACTTCAGCTGTCACCTGTATTCCTGCTCGCTTTGCATTTCTAATCACTCGAACAGATTCTTTTGTGCTAACGTGGCATACATGATAATGACAACCTGTAGCCTCAGCTAGCAAAACATCGCGGGCAATTTGAGTTGATTCACAAACAGATGGAATGCCGTTAATCCCTAGCCTTTTACTCACTTCACCTTGGTGTACACTTCCATTATTAATTAATGAATTATCTTCGCAATGAGCAACAATGACTTTGTTGACAGCCTTTGCCCGAGTCATTGCTTCCATCATATCAGCGGCCGATTGAATACCGACACCGTCATCTGTAAAAGCAAATGCTCCTTGATTTGCCAAGGCGTTCATATCTACAAGTTGCTCCCCTTTTAGACCCGTTGTGATCGAGGCGTATGGTAACACATGAATAACCGCATCACGTCTGATAACATCTTGGATGCGTTGTAACACTTCTTTATCATCCGGAACCGGGTTTGTATTTGGCATCGAACAAATGGTGGTATAGCCACCATGGGCAGCTGCTTGTGTCCCTGTTTTAATCGTCTCTTTTTCTTCTCCACCAGGTTCCCGTAGATGGACATGCACATCAACAAAGCCAGGTGCAATCATTTTTCCTTTGGCTTGAATCAATTGATCTTCTTCAGTTACTGTAATATGATCCTTAATCTCAATGATCTTTCCTTGGTCAATCTTTATATCGATTGTTTGCTCTTTAAAATTAGTGAGCGTATGCGAACATTGTTTGATAATCATTGCCATGTCTAGATTCCCCTTTATTTAATAGTTGATGAATAACGGCCATACGAGCATAGACACCGTTTTCCATTTGTTTAAATATCCTTGAGCGCTGACATTCGACTAGCTTATCATCTATTTCAACACCGCGATTGATCGGTGCTGGATGCATAATGATCGCCTCTTTCTTCATTCGTTGTTCCCGCTTCACTGTCAAACCATATTGTGTTAAGTATGCACTAGCCTTTATATCTTTACTCTGCTGATGGCGTTCCAGTTGAATGCGTAACAACATAACGACATCACATTGCTCAATCGCTTGATCTAAATCAACGTAGGGAAAGTCTAAGCTTTGATCTTTCCATTCTGGTTTTGCAGCTAGATACACATTTGCGCCTAGTGCCTTTAACGCATAAGCATTTGATCGGGCGACTCGACTGTGTAAAATATCACCGACAATTAACACATTGAGTCCTTTAATCGCACCGAACTCCTGATACATGGTATATAAATCCAACAACGACTGTGTAGGATGTTCTCCTGCACCGTCTCCTGCATTAATTACCGGTAAATCTAACGCTTCTGCCAACTGTTGGACTTGATTATTGATTGGATGACGAATAACAAGTGCCTCTGCCCCAATCGAAGCAAACGTTTTGGCTGTATCATAAACAGACTCACCTTTTAACACACTTGAACGTTCAGCATGAAAATCCAAAACTTCAAGCCCTAATTTCTTCTCTGCTACCTCAAAGCTCATCTTAGTCCGTGTGCTCGGTTCATAAAATAGATTAGCAATAAAACGCTTTTTACGACTTGATAAATCAAATGATTGTCCATTAGCAAATGCATCTGTTTGCTCTAATAATTTGATAATTTCATTTGCTTTTATCGTTTTCATAGAGACAAAGTTATTCATATGGTTTCACCTCATTTTTTTTTATAAAAAGGACTAGCTAATTATTAATGGCTAGTCCTAAATCATTTACTCTTCTACCTCTTCAGTTTCAAACATTTTTCCGTTTCCATAGCCAACTTCCTTATCAGGTAAAATTAGATTTAAAATTACCCCTGTAATTGCTGCTAACGCCATACCAGCTATTTCAAATTCTACGCCAAAGATTGAAAATCTGATCAATGCGCCACCAATTCCAATTACTAAAATAACTGACGCAATAATAAGATTACGATTATGACCTAAATCGACTTGGTTATCAACAAGCATCCTTAAACCACTTGACGCAATAATTCCAAATAATAGAATTGATACACCGCCCATTACCGGTGAAGGAATTGAGGAGATAACTTCTGAAATAATGCCTGTGAAGCCAAAGATGATCGCTAATACAGCAGCCCCACCGATGACAAAAACACTAAAAATTCTAGTAATCGCTAAAACACCAATATTTTCACCATAAGTTGTATTTGGCGGTCCACCTAGACATGAAGCGATTAGAGTGGCTACCCCATCTCCCATAATCGATCGATGTAAGCCAGGTTTTTTAATAAAATTACGTCCAGCAACTTTAGAGAGAACCATTTGATCACCAATGTGTTCAGCTATCGTTACAATAGCTACAGGTACCATAATGGCAATAATATTCATATTCAGGACATCGATTGGTGAATAATCAATAAATGGAATAACGAAATCTGGCATAACAAATATTGCTGAGAAAAAATCACCAATCGAGTCCGCCCCGGTAATTTGTGCCCAACTTGCACTAATTCCAGTGGTATCCACAATACCTATTATGAGTGCATATACATAGCCAACGACAATCCCAATTAGAATGGGGATAAGACCGAAAAAGCCTTTAAAAAACAAGGATCCGATTATCGTTACAATCAAGGTTAGAATCGCAACTGAGAAATGTGCACCGCTATAGTCGCCATCAACATTCATCGCCATATCAATCGCTGTGGGCGCTAAACCAAGTCCAATCACGATAATAACAGGACCTACTACAATCGGGGGTAAAACTTTCATGATCCAATCTAAACCAAAGGTGCCAATTAGCAATGCTATTGCACCATAAGCAAGTCCAGCCATAAAACTACCCATCATTGCAGCTGGGACGCCGCCTTCATTGATTGCTGTAACTATTGGCGCAATAAAAGCAAAGCTTGATCCTAAATAAGCGGGAATTTTACCTTTTGTAATTAATAAATAGGCAATCGTACCAGACCCACTTGATACGAGGGCTACAGCGGGTGGTAAGCCGGTTAAGAACGGCACCAGTACCGTAGCACCAAACATTGCAAATAAGTGTTGCAAGCTTAACATAAACCATTTTGATTTTTTGGGGATATCCCCAACATCCATCACCATATCTAATCTTTCCATGTTTAACATCCTCCTCTAAACACTCTCTATCTCTAATATTCTTCATTTTTCACTCAAATAAAAAACCTCTTTGCAAAGTCGCAAAGAGGTAGACGTGTACACACACGTATCCCTAAACAACCTTGCAAGCCTCACAGGACTTGTTTTAAAGGTTTAACTATTTTAATTTGATCCTATTTAATAAAACGAACCTTCAATCCGTGGGGAGTTTGGTCTTTTCCCACTGATGGTCAATTGATTGAATCAGGACATTGGCGTCCGTTAACGGACGGTTATCTGTGATAAATACTAACAAGATCCATTTCATCGGTTTCTTCTAATGTCACGACAACAATTTCTTCTTGAGAGGTTGGAATATTCTTTCCGATGTAGTCAGCACGTATGGGCAACTCTTTATGGCCGCGATCGACTAGTACAGCAAGTTGAATTTGTGACGGTCTCCCTAAATCAATTAAAGCATCCATACCGGCCCTCACCGTCCGACCTGTGTATAAAACATCATCAACTAAAATAACGTTCTTTCCACTAATGTCTGCCTGCAAATCCGTATGTTTAACCATTGGTTCGTTTTTAGTAGACGCATGGGTTAAATCATCACGATAAAGCGTAATGTCAATATCACCAATCGGAATATCTACGCCTTCAATCTCCGTAATTTTCTTTCTTAAACGTTGAGCTAAGGGAATGCCTCTCGTTTTAATACCAACGATAACCAGATCATTAACCCCTTTGTTTCGCTCTAATATTTCATGCGCAATTCGTGTTAATGCTCGATTTATAGCCGGTTGATCTAAAATGACCGCCTTTTGCTTCACCGTTCATTGCCCCCCTTGTTCTAAAATAACCTCAACATATTTAACTGTATCATCATCTGTCCAACTCCGCATATTGTGTTCGTTAAACTAAAAAACCCTTTTCTCCGCGCACGAGAAAAGGGTTTAGATAAACGTCAATTATCTAAGTGGTTAATCCATTCCTTTTCAGCCTCACGGGACTGTTCTTAAAGGTTATTTTATTAGTATTCATTATTTCAAACTTCATTTCAAAAGTCAATGTATATCTCGAACTTTTTTTAAAGCATTTTGAAAAATGCTCGGTGGATCAACTTTAAATTCAAGCCACTCGTTTGAGCGCGGATGTTTAAGCCCTAACTCTTGTGCATGTAAGGCTTGTCCTTTCACATCCAATGTTTTTCGCTGACCATATTTAGGGTCACCTACTAAAGGAAAGCCGATATATTTCATATGCACACGGATTTGATGGGTGCGACCTGTTTCCAGTTTGCATTTTACTAAAGTATATTTATGTTCAATCCGTTCAATCACTTCAAAATGTGTGATCGCTTCACGGCCATCATCGACAACAGCCATACTTTGGCGGTCCTTGGGATTTCGTCCGATCGGGGCTTCTATCGTGCCATATTCATGTGGAATATCGCCATGGACTAATGCAAGATATGAACGCTTAATCGTTTTATTCTGTAATTGATCTGCAAGTGATTGATGGGCTTGATCATGCTTGGCAACCATTAGTAATCCACTTGTATCACGATCAATCCGATGTACAATGCCTGGTCGAATCACACCATTAATACCTGATAGATCTTGACAGTGATAGAGTAATGCATTAACTAATGTACCTGAATGATGTCCCGCCGATGGGTGTACAACCATCCCTTTTTCCTTATTTACAATCAAAATATCTTCGTCTTCATAAATAATATCAAGCGGTATTTGTTCGGCTTCAACCTCTAATACTTCTGGTTCCGGTATCGTCCATGTCACATGCGCTCCAGATACACAACGGTAATTTGCCTTTATCACCTCACCGTTGACACGAATATGCCCTGATTTAATCATCGACTGAATTTGCGCCCTTGATGTGTCCGGTATTATCTCGGTCATCACTTTGTCAATCCGTTGGTTTTGTTCATGCTCCTGTATATAATGTTCATCAAGATTCATTATTTTGAACGCCCTTTCTCAAATTCTTCTTTTAAAGTGGCAATCCCTATTACAATTACACCTACGACTAAAGCTGAATCAGCAATATTAAAAATAGGATAATTGTAAGATCCGATGTAAACATCAATAAAATCGACCACTTCTTGATAAAGTAAACGGTCAATAAAATTACCAATCGCACCACCTAAGACAAGTCCTAAACCTATACCTAACCATCTATCTTGTTTAGCAAACTTTTGCATATAATAGACAATGGCCACAATGACGACCACCGTTATAATATAAAAGAAAAGCATTCTTCCTTGCAAAATCCCCCAAGCTGCTCCAGGATTTCGATGTGATGTTATGTACAGTACATTTTCAACAATAGCAAAACTTTCTCTTAATTCCATGTAATTAATAATCCACCATTTAGTTAATTGGTCTAAAATAAGAACACCAACTGCAATTAAATAATAACGCATGTTCTTCCCCCTATTTCTAACAAAGCTTGCTTACTTCTGCATTTTACCACAATTCTTTTAAAAAAAGAAAATGTTCAGGCAAAGACCTGAACATTAACAAATATTAATAGTGTTCAATGACAACCTCTGCGCAACGTTGACATAATTGAGGATGTTGTTCATTTTGCCCAACCGTTTCAGAAGCGACCCAGCAACGTTCACATTTATCGGCATCATATTTTTCCACATTTACTTGCACATAATGATAGTCTTTAGTGCTTTCAATCTGATCTACAACCTCTACTTTAGAGACAATAAATAGCTGATCTAAACGTTCGATTTGCTCTAGCAAAGCTTTAGTGGCGTCATCTTTAGCTTTAACCGTTAACTTGGCTTCCAAAGACTTCCCGATTATTTTATCCGCTCTCGCTTCTTCTAAAGCCTTTAGTATATCGTCTCTCACCGCAATGAACTGATCCCATTTCCCTAAAAGCTGATCAGCATTTCTTATATCTCTTGGTTCTGGCATATCCGTTAACTGGACAAACTCCGCTTCTTTCTCAGGGATATATGCCCAAATTTCTTCAGCAGTATGGGTTAAAATAGGTGTCAGTAATTTAACAAGACTAACAACTGTTTCATAATATACGGTTTGGATTGAACGTCGACGCGGACTATTCTCTGGTTCAATATATAAAATATCCTTGGCAAAATCTAAATAGAATGCACTTAACTCCGCTGAACAGAATTGGTGAATCTGATTATAGACCGTTGAAAAATCAAACGCATCATAAGCCTTCTTCACCTTATTAATAAGTTGCTGTAACTTAATTAACATATAGCGATCCAGTTCATGAAGATCATCATCAGCTACTTGATGTTCTTTAGGGTCAAAATCTGCTAAATTCCCTAATAAGAAACGGAAGGTATTTCTAATTTTTCGATAACCTTCAGATGTTTGTTTAATGATGTCATCTGACACACGCACATCAGCTTGATAGTCGACAGAGGCTACCCACAATCGTAAAATATCAGCACCGTATTGTTTCATTATTTTTGCTGGAACCACCACGTTACCAACAGATTTACTCATTTTACGTCCTTGACCATCTAAGGCAAAGCCATGACTTAAAATCGTTTCATAAGGCGATTTTCCGGTTACAGCTACTGAAGTAGATAATGACGAATTAAACCAGCCACGATACTGATCAGAACCTTCTAAGTAAAGATCAGCAGGTCGCCTAAGTTCAGGTCTTTGTTCGAGAACGCCTTGATGCGAAGAACCCGAATCAAACCAAACATCCATAATATCCATTTCCTTTGTAAATTGTCCATTAGGGCTATGTTCGGAGCGAAAACCGTCAGGTAGCAGGTCTTTCGCTTCCCATTCAAACCAAATATTTGAACCATGTTCGCGAAATAGATTGGCTACATGTTTAATCGTCTCATCTGTAATAATCGGTGTACGATCTTCACCATAAAAAACCGGAATTGGCACGCCCCAAATACGTTGTCGTGAAATACACCAATCCTCACGATCACGCACCATGTTAAATAACCGTGTTTCTCCCCACTTCGGCACCCAATTGATTCGCTCGATTTCAGCCAAAATATCAGCACGGAAATCTTTAATAGATGCAAACCATTGATTGGTCGCACGATAAATAACAGGCTTTTTCGTTCGCCAATCATGAGGATAAGCGTGTGTAATAAAGGTGAGACCGAGTAAGGCATTATTTTCTTCTAATTTTTCAGTAATCAGTTTATTAGCCTTATCATAAAACAAACCTTCAAAACCAGGTGCTTGATCAGTAAAGACACCTTTTTCATCAACCGGACATAATACATCCAATCCATATGCTTTCCCTACAAGAAAGTCATCTTCACCATGACCTGGAGCTGTATGAACGAGTCCTGTCCCTCCATCTGTTGTCACATGCTCACCTAATATAATAAGTGAATCACGATCATAAAATGGATGCTTAGCAACTAAACGCTCCGCTTCTTTTCCTTTAAACGTTTTTAAAATTTGATAGTCTTCCCATTCCAATACTTTTGCTACGTTTTCTACAAGGGCTTCAGCAATAATAAGCTTTTCATTGTTAACATGTACAACGACATAATTTAAATCCGCATGCAGTGCAATCGCTAAGTTAGCTGGAATCGTCCAAGGGGTTGTGGTCCAAATCACAAACTTCTCATCACCCGCTAATAAATCTTTACCTTCTTTTACTTCGAAAGCGACATAGATTGAAGGTGAACGTTTATCTTGATATTCAATTTCAGCTTCTGCTAATGCCGATTCAGATGATGGTGACCAATAAACAGGTTTTAAACCTTTATAAATGTAGCCCTTTTTAGCCATTTCTCCAAAGACTTCAATTTGAGCTGCTTCGTAAGCCTTATCTAATGTTACATAAGGGTTTTCCCAATCGCCTCGAACACCAAGTTGTTTGAACTGGGTCCGTTGATTATCTACTTGCTTTAATGCATATTCTGCACATTTTTGTCTGAATTCTGCTGCTGACATTTTCTTACGATCGACTTTTTTCTTTGCAAGTGCGGTTTCGATCGGTAGTCCATGCGTATCCCATCCAGGTACATACGGTGCATGAAAACCTGACATCGATTTATATTTAACAATAAAATCTTTTAAAATTTTATTTAATGCATGCCCCATATGGAGGTCCCCATTGGCATATGGCGGTCCATCATGAAGTACAAATAAAGGACGACCGTTTGTCCGTTTTTGGGCTTTTTGATAAAGCGCAGCTTCATCCCATTGTTCTTGAATTTTTGGTTCTTTGTTAGGTAAATTCCCTCGCATTGGAAATTCAGTTTTCGGCATTAACAACGTTTCTTTGTAATCCATTTTATTTCCTCCTTCTTTTATAACACTTGCTCGCCAGTAACTCCTTTAAAAGGATTTTGTTATATTGTTAGCATTTAGCGAATGTGTTGTTTTTTCATCATTAGTGTTTTCAAATGGTAACTTCGCCAGTTACCACTTCTTTGCTAACATATTATCCCTTTTCTAACACATAAAAAAGCCCTCACATCCTCGAAGGGACGAGAGAACTCGCGGTACCACCCTAGTTAGTTACAGCATATTGCAACTCACTTATAGCATCGTAACGTGATGAACCGTTCTTTTTTACTAGCTAATAGGTTTAGCGTTCAAAAAGAAAGCTTAAGGATGATCTTCAATTTCTCTACTTATACTAGGCTTTCACCATTTCCTAGCTCGCTTAAATAAGGAATGAAAAATCTACTCTTCCTCGCATTGCTTTTATCGATAATATAGGTTAAATAATATATAATCTTCGTCTATGCATTATATGTAATAAATTCAATTACGTCAAGCTCCACCTACATATCTTCTTCGTCTGTATCTCCAGTGCCAATCGGTAGTTGCAACAGTTGATCCCAATCTCCATTTTCAACTAGTTCAAGCTGAGCTTCTACTAACATTTTCAACCGTGTTCGAAATACTTTGCCTTGCTTCTTTAGTTCTTCGACTTCAATCTCTATTTTTCTTGATTTTTCTAATGCTTCGTTAATAATACGATCAGCATTTTTTTCTGCTTCTCTAACAATTAATTTAGACTCTTTTGTCGCATTACCTTTAACTTCTTCAGCTGTTTGTTGCGCAATTAAAATCGATTTATTTAAAGTCTCTTCAATATTTGAAAAATGTCCTAATTTTTCTTGAAGTTCATCAACTTGTCGCTTTAAATCTTTTTTTTCACGAATAACTAATTCATAATCTTTAATAACCTGATCAAGAAATTCGTTTACTTCATCTTGATCGTATCCCCTAATACCACGGGTAAACTCTTTATTATGAATGTCCAATGGTGTCAATGGCACAACGGCCACCTCCTCTATCTGTTGTTTAACTTAACTGGTGTATTCGACATATTTAATTAAATATCCTGCTAAATATACAAAATTGTTTAATCTTTTAACAAAGCATATTGAATACGCTTTTTTTCTTTTTTGGTTTCTCCAATAATTTCATCCAAACGGCTTCTACCTTTACCGCGGCAAGAAAGGACATCACCCGGTTCAACTAAAAATGCCGGGTCCTCAACAACTTTAAAATTAACTTTAATATAACCTTTGTCAATTAAAGCAGAGGCATCTTTTCTAGAATAACGGTAAAAATGTTTGATAAGCACATCTAACCGAAGTGAAGAAACGGTTGCTTCTTGAACATTCCATTCATTTTCAATCGCAAGCTTCTTTTTTTCGGAAACAATTTGAAATTGTAGTGTGGCCTTTTTAATTGACGTCAGTTGCATCGTAACAAAATCTGCAATATCCGTACTCACAGCCATCTGTATTAGACCACGTTCAGCATCAATGACAATATCTCCAAGTTTCTTTCGATGTAAGCCTAGCGATAAAACGGCACCTAACACATCACGATGCGCTATATTAACAAATTTCACTGGATAACTAGCAGATAGCACACGAATAGGAAAGACGGCTTGATCTACCGCTTCATAATAAGGCGCAAGAAATGCCTGCTTGCGTTCTGCCCCTTCAAAACCACCATTAAAGGTTAATTTAAATGGCGTATCTTGTCCGATAATCGTCCGAAATATCAATTGCTCCCTTGGATCTAAAAAATCACTATATTTTGGAACATACTGGCGATCCACTTGTTCACGCCAGTTTAAAACTTGATCAATAAAACCCTGCTCATCTTTGCGAAAATGCTGATATATATCCATCATGTATCTGCCGCCTTATCGAAAGAATGAGAATAGGACATCTAAACCGGTTGTTGCTAATCGCAATGTAATCAGTGCAACAAGGGCTGAGATATCAAGCATGCCAATGGGTGGTATAATTTTTCTAAATGGTTCAAGGTAAGGTTCTACAATATTTGCAAGCAATCGACCAATTGATGACTCACGTGAACCAGGAAACCACGACATTAAAATATAAATGACAATAGCGATCTGATATAAATTAACTAATTGAAATACTAACCTTTCAAAAAATACCATTCATTTACCACCTTTGCTCAAAATCTTCTTCATCTTCTACCATTTGAGTTATATTTCCTGTTATTTCAACATTGTCAGGCGTACACAAAAAAGTATGAGGCCCTAATTTTTGAATTTCTCCAGAAACAGCATACACCGTACCACTTAGAAAATCAACGATACGCTTCGCTTGTTGATAATCAACCCTCTGTAAGTTAATCACCACTGAGCGACGATTAACAATCTGATCAGCGATATCTTGCGTTTCATCATAAGATCGCGGTTCAGAAAGCACGACTTTTGTTTGAGCTTGAACTGACTTCAAACTAACTACATTTTTCGGGTCTTTTTTGTCCTGCTTTTGACTTCGCCTTGATAATTCTTCCGTTTCATCGGGTGCTAGTTCTTCATAATACTCTTCATCTTCAACTGAAAATAATGTTCTGAATTTATTCTTTATACTCATCTCTCACCCCTACCCTTCTGTTCCCACTAGTTTGGAACCAATTCGGATATACGTTGCCCCTTCTTCTACTGCAATGTGATAATCATTACTCATTCCCATCGACAACTCTGTACACGGTGCATGAGAATAGGCCTTTAACGCAATCTGATCTCTTAATACTCGCAGTGACCGAAAAACATGACGTAACGTTTCCTTATCACTCGTAAACGGCGCCATTGTCATAAGTCCAATAACTTCAATATTTGAGTAAATACCAAGATCAGCAATAAAATCTTCAACCTCATGAGGAGCAAGTCCGCTTTTAGAGGTTTCACCACTTATATTTACTTGAACAAAGCATTGGATTTTTTTAATTGCTCGCTTATTGATTTCTTTAGCAAGTGATAATCGATCTAATGCATGGAAATAATCAACTTCATTAATAACCTTTTTTACCTTTTTGGATTGTAAATTCCCAATAAAATGCCAGCGCACATCTTGATTTTGAATCGCTGACTGTTTTTCAAGTAGCCCTTGATCTCTGTTCTCTGCTATATGATTAATACCTGCTTCAATGACTTGCTTTGTACGATCTATTGTAACATATTTTGTAACTGCGATTATAGTAATTTCGTCAGATGAGCGATTGACTTGATCGCAGCTATATTCAATTTGCTGCTTAATCTGGTCAAGATTAGTTGAAACAGACATTGAATCCTCCTTACTACACCCTTCAATATTTACCAATAAATCCAAGCATGCGACCTGTCTTGCCATGATCACGGCGATATGAATATAGATTATTCGTTTGATAGGTACATCGATGACTTACTAGTATATGCTCACGATTTATCCCTTGATCCATTAACATATGTTTATTAAGTTGGCGTAGGTCTAATAAATACTGTTCGGGCACTTCTTTTATTTTGATCGACACCAGGTCTCTGTAGATTTGAGGAATACAATTGATCACATCTAAGTTAACTTGATAATACATCTGACTAATTGACGGACCGATTGCAACTTGTAAATTCTCAGTTTCTACACCCTCTTGCTGTAATGCCTTAACCATTTCTATTGCCATACCATTAACTGTCCCCCGCCAGCCTGCATGCGCAATACCTAGCCATCCCGTAATCGGGTCATAAAAATAAAGGGGAACACAATCAGCGAAAAAAGCTGCCAATAAAATATTTCTTTCTTTCGTTATTAACCCATCTACCCCTGGAATAGGAGCTTGAGTGGAATTTGAACCTGCTCCTCGTTTTTCACTATTATGATCAATCCGAGCTATTTTCGTACCATGTACCTGTTCACCTAGAACCCAATGATCGATTGCAATATTCACTTGTTTAGCTAATCGATGGCGATTAGCCATAACAGCTTCTGGGGTATCACCAACGTGTAAACCCATATTTAACGAAGCATAACTAGATTGACTAACGCCACCATAACGTGTAGTCAGACCCGCTTGCAAACCGCTATGGCGTTGAATCCATGGTGAAACATGATAGAAAGACTCATGTACTTGTTGAAAAGGTTCCATATCGCACCCCTTTTTTCACTATTCTATCATATCTTTTTGAAAATTTGTTTTCAATCCTATCAATTATTTATGACTTTTCATTTACTAAAATGACATCATGCCCAAAAGTAACAATGTTTTTCCATGGAACAATCACCTCGGTTTGCTTTTGAAAAATATGACTAACGCTAGATCGATTTCCTATAATAATGTCTGTGATTAAGCCCGTCTCTACATCTATCTCTAAATCAATCACATGACCTATCCTAGCACCTGTATCCATCGATACAATCTGTTTCGTTTGTAAAGTTGATAAAGTTACCATATTAATATCACCTTCCTTAGTTAAACTATATGATTCAATAAGTAGAGCCATAACTACCGATCAAAATAACCTGACTAGCTTCACTAAATAAAGTCGAGTGATTAACTTTTAATAAGATTCAAATTTAAAACCACCTAAAGGATAAGAAAGTTCGAGAACTAACTTATCCTTTAGATGGTTTTTTTATCACAGATAACCGTTCGTAAAACGCCTGACTTAAAATAGAGAACAGCGATCAATCAATTGAGGCGGGCGATAACGGACGCTAATGTTCGGATTCACTCAACTACAATCAGCGGGAAAGGACGAAATCACCCGTTAACTGATAGGTTCATTTTATTATTAACTCAACTTTCGCATCTGAATGTTCAGGTTCAGCCAAGCTAGCATAAGGGTAACCCGAAGATTAAATATAAGCGTTGCGTTTGAATATAGATTTTCGATTGATTATAAACCTTTCGTTTTAGACCCACAGGTGAGCTATGTTTCGCTTTCCGTGGGCGTGGCTTGAGCTACTACCACAGGAGTCTACACATAGCTCACCTGCTAAATCGTAACATCTATCAAATTAGCTGAAGCCATCCCCGCGAAAAGCGAATCCAATGCTTCTCGGAACGACATAACGTGCTAAACGTATGAGAAGGTCGCATGCGACACATCCATGCAGAAGTAAAGTCAACAAGCCTATTGAACACGATCAAGGTTGAATGACTATTTTCAGTGTGTGAAAGTTGAGTATTAACTTTTATTATTCAAACATTTCATTATTCATTTCTTTAATTGCCGCCTTTTCAAGTCGAGAAACTTGGGCTTGAGAGATACCTATTTCGTTAGCTACCTCCATTTGAGTCAAACCTTGGAAAAAGCGCTTCGATAAAATTAATTTCTCCCTTGCATTCAACCTTTTCATACCTTCCCTTAAAGATAATTGATCAAGCCAATTTTCTTCTTTGTCTCCATCGTCACTTATTTGATCCATAACGAAGATAGGGTCACCGCCATCATTATATATCGGTTCAAATAACGAAACCGGATCTTGGATAGCATCCATCGCAAACACGATGTCACTTTGTTCTACCCCTAATTCTTTTGCTATTTCTTCAGCTGTAGGTTCTTTTAGCGTTTTGCTCATTATTCGCTCTCTTGCCTGCAATGCCTTGTAGGCGGTGTCTCGCAATGAGCGTGACACACGAATTGGATTGTTATCTCTCAAGTAACGTCTAATTTCTCCAATGATCATCGGAACAGCATAGGTTGAAAATCTGACATTTTGACTAAGATCAAAATTATCAATTGATTTTATCAGGCCGATACAACCAACTTGAAATAGATCGTCTCCATATTCCCCCCGATTCTGAAACCTTTGAATAATGCTCAGTACTAGTCTTAAATTCCCATTAACTAGTGTCTCTCTTGCAAATTGATCTCCTGCTTGCATTTTTCTAAACAACTCTCGCATTTCTTCATTCTTGAGGACCGGTAGCTTTGATGTATCTACACCGCAAATTTCTACTTTATGTCTAACCATTTGTGACCCTCCCATGTTGTCCGTTTCTACATGGAACAGTATCACCATTGGCTATCGCTTTTATGCAGGTAAAAATTTCCGAACCTACCGCATCCTTTATCTGCCTTACATCATTTTTTCAAATTCTTTTTGTAGCCTACGTATGATCTTTTTTTCAAGTCGAGAAATATAAGACTGTGAAATCCCCAATAAATCTGCTACATCTTTTTGCGTCATCTCTGCTTCACCAACAAGTCCAAATCTTAACTCCATAATTTGTTTTTCTCGCCCTGTTAATTGTTCAAGTGCTTTCTCCAATAGTTTTTTATCAACTGATGCTTCTAAATCTTTTTCAATAATGTCATCATCAGTCCCTAAAATATCAGATAACAATAATTCATTACCATCCCAATCAATGTTCAATGGTTCATCAAAAGACACTTCTGATTTTAGCTTGTTCGTTTTTCTCAAATACATAAGAATCTCGTTTTCAATACACCTTGATGCATAGGTTGCCAATTTAATTTTCTTTTCTAAGTTAAAGGTATTAATAGCTTTAATTAAACCAATCGTTCCTATACTAATTAAATCTTCGATATTTATGCCAGTATTTTCGAATTTACGAGCGATATAAACCACTAACCTTAAATTTCTTTCAATTAACATTGCTTTTGCTGCTTTATCACCTTTGGGTAATTTAAGAAGCAACTGGTATTCTTCTTCCTTCGATAATGGAGGTGGTAAAGCTTCACTTCCTCCTATGTAATAAACCTCTTTCGGTTTCATTCCAAGCTTTAATCGGATTCGATAAAAGAATAGTTTTATCTTTATCCACTGTTTTCTCAAAACAAACAACTCCTTTTCATTATTATGCCTTAGGAAGTAAAGGATTACTGCCTGTAAGACGGTTATCTGTGATAAGTCAAAGAAATATGAGCTTTTCTTAAAATCAGGCAGTTTCAGATCG
The DNA here is from genome assembly GCF_016908375.1 of Amphibacillus cookii. GTDB lineage: Bacteria > Bacillota > Bacilli > Bacillales > Amphibacillaceae > Amphibacillus_C > Amphibacillus_C cookii. The sequence continues at coordinate 118,591 of NZ_JAFBDS010000002.1, read as the reverse complement.
ATTAAAGACTTTAGGATTCAGTAAACAGTGATAATGCTGGCCTGATGACAAGGGACCAAAACGTAAGCCAAGTAAAACATTTTTTGTTCGGTAAGCGTGGGTTTGGTTTGAAAATGCAAATAAGTCTGGCTTTAAAGCTAATAATATGCCATTTTCATTTGATACGTCTTGATAAGGGATAAAGTGAATCATATTTGTGATTTGATTATCTTGTTTACTTAAATCAAGTGTTTGATTCATTTGTTTTAAACGTAAGACCATATCCTCACTAAATAGTTGCTTGATAATAACATTATCAATGATGACAACGGGTTTTTGACTAATGGGATCAATTAAGTGATTGGCACTATCCAAATAAGCGGTGCTATTTACCACACGATTTAGCACTTTTATCTGACATGAATAGATTTGTTCAGCTTGATAATTGACTAACGTTTGCTTGTCCATTGTTTGACGGGTAAACCACCAACAAAACGGAAAACCAATGATAACGAACCCCCAACTTATCGGTGTGCCAAATCCTGTTGAAACGGTCAAAAAACCAAAATCATTTAATTCGAAAGATTGTTGAAATAGAAAGTGAGATCCCATTAATGCACCTCCTAAGGTAAAAGAGGCAAAATAAAAAATCATCAATGTTTTGACATAATCGATGAAAGAGACATATTTAAATCCAATAAACAAGATCACACAAGAGAATAAAATTTTCCCCAATGGATGAAGAACAATACTACTCGGATATAGTACGGCAATGAAAACCATTGATGAAGCAAAAAGTGAAGCTAACCAAACGGACCAACCTCGATTTTTCTTCTTTACTAAGTAGCCTGTTAACTGTAAGATCATAAAGTCAATCAATAGATTAAGTAGCCATATTGCGTCTAAATATATAGTCACCAGTTATTCCCTTTCCTTAAACGGATTAACATCATTATATAAAGCTGAGGAAGCAAAGTCTGTCACAGTATGACTGTGAATTTTATATCTTTTTCACGTTTATTAACAAATATTGTCTTAATCAAATTGTGAATTTGCTGGCTTCAGACTAACAAAATCGAGGTCAGTTAGACGTTGTCACTCGATGTGAATTAGCTGAGGTTGTCCTCACCATCCAATGATTGAAGGTTCAATTTTCTAAGACAAACAAAAACACGTTCCACAGTAACTTGAATGCTGTGGAACGTTATATAAGTGAATCGTTTTAATTTGATTTTAGTCCAGTGAACAGTCTAAGTCGTTCACTGGACCAAGCATCGGATTAAAGATATTTAGCTGCGATCATATCTGTATTATAAGTAAGTCGATCCATACTAACCTCCCATTTGAAAATCAAATAATTGAGAAACGTTATACTCTTCTTCAAATAGTTCTTCTACTTTTTCACGAACATGCGTTAAATAATTTCGATATACCGTGGTTTGTGCCTTCAGTTCCTTTGTAATCAGCTCATGCTCTGGTAGAGCGGTTGTCGGCATCTCTTCTTGCACATCGATTTTTACTAACTTGCCCAAACCATAAGCATGCTTACGGTTAGCAAAATATAAGCTAAAGTCGTTTTGGAAGAGGGAAGGATTCTCTTCCATATAGTCAATTTGCCGCTGAAGTGCTTGATTTTTTAAATCAAAATCTTCATTAATCTCACCTTCGTATTGGTTACCATACTTTTGAATCGATTCTTCCATTTCCTCCAGTTTCGCTAGTCCCTTTTGATAAAGGCGAACGACTGATGTAATGTTCCATTTAATCTCTTGATCTGATGAAAGTGACCCACCATAATGAAGGTCACCACCACTATAGCTCACACCAGTTTCGTCAGCTAATTGGTTTAAAATCGGCTCAATCTTGTGACCAGACTCAATCAGGTCAAGCGCGTCTGCTAATTCTTCGTGTATGACGTTTAATGAATCCCAGCTTTCCATAACGTTATCATAGATATCCAGCATAAGAGCACTGGCTATACCTTCTTGATTAATACCTAAGTTTTCTAGATGGTCATAATTGACTCCTATCTTCTCTGCATTTAATTTAATTGATTCGATTTCAGTTCGTAGCTTTTCACTTGTTTCTTGATCAATATAATCATTCTCTAACAACCCATCAATGACTATATCTGCATTGGCGAGGATCACATCCAAAACCTCCAGAAAATCAGGGATTTTTTGTATAATGGTATTGATCATATCCATGTTTTTCAAAGCGACAACAGCAAATCCTGCCTCTCCTTCAGCCTCACTAAATTGATTAATCACCTCTATATCAATACCAGTAATAGCTTCAAGAAAACCATCAGGACCATTAAGCTGATAATCGTCTCGATATTGGCGAAGGAACTGTTGGATTTTACGAACATCAGCTTCATCAAATTGATCGATAATCGTTCGTAGACCCTTCACTTCTGGATGGGTATCAATTAACATCGCTTCGTCGAATCCAAATAAAACAAAGTTACCAATCCCTGAAACCCCATAAAGCGGATCATCTTCAGAAATCCGATGAATAATATTGTCGGTAACCCCTTTGTTGTCGTAATACTCAATGATCGCGCGGCGGAGGTCTTCAAGAGGAATTGAGTCTATGTCTTCTCTAAATTTTAAAAATAAACTCAACTCCAAGTCTCTATCTGCGTCAATAATCTGACTTAAGCTCACTGGAGCACCATTTACGCCATAAACATTATCAAATATAGAATAGATTAACTGAACTGCTAAATTATTATTAAATGCTTTTGAATGCCCTAGAGCAAAAAATGATAAATCACTAGTTTCAGATACTTTTGAGTTGACTTTATCAACAAAAATCCTAGTTGATTCTAACTGTTTTTTATCAATGCCAAGAAAAATATTGAAAAAGTTATCTAACCAATCTTCGGTTCCAACACTGCCTTGTGAAATAATATGGACTTGATTGATCTGATTGTCAGGATCAGATAAGTAAATCGCCGTGCCATCATAACCTGATTGGCGAACATCTTCTGGTAGGTCATCATTATATTTTATTAACTCACTTGATGGATAAATTTCAATATGATCCGGCAAATATTGACGTGTTTCTTCAAGATAAATCCGGCGTACATCTGCTTCGAAATCTAATTTAGCTTGATCAAGTTTAATTTTATCTGTCGTATCAAACGCATTACGATAAGTATATTCTAATTCAATGATTCTTAATTTAACAATTTCATTCTCTAACAGATCTTCAGTCATCGCGATCTACTTCCTCTTGATTAATAAAGGTAATCGAATCGATTATTTTTTCGACTTGATCTTTCTTCTCGCTTACTCTTTTAGAACATATTTCATCTTTATTAAAACATAAGATATAAAAGTTATAATCAATTCCCAAGTATTCTTTATCTCTTGATTTTATATAGCCAATATAACTATATACTTCTGTTTCATCGCCATCATGTTCTATTTTTTTAGATCCTTCCCCATAGTAAATTTCTTTACTTAACGTTTCTTTCATTTTAAATTCATCTTCAAAATTATTTCTCCCACTAATGGCTAATAACATCTCATCTGGGTTTGCTAAATACTCTTGATCGCGATGATATTTGACTTGACCAATTATATGAACATCTTTACCATTGTTTATATCTTTAAAATTAAATGTTTCTATCTTGCCATCTGAGGTAGAAGAAGTTAATTTGGTGTATATACCATTCTCAGGAAACAACATCTGAAAACCTTCTAATTTAGATTCCATTAAATAAAAACCTGACTCAACTTCTTCTGTGGACACAAGAAATTCACGTGTTGCTTCATCTTGAAACGCGGGTACATCTGGTAAGTCTTCTGGATCAATATCTTTGGGACGGACATCTTGGTTCATTTGGCAACCTCCTAACAGCAAAAAAAATAAACCGATAAAAGCAATCATTTTCTTCATCATGACCCTCCAATAAATCCATATGTAGCTTTCATTTAACATGGTTTCTTATATTTTACAATATCGAACCCAACAGATAAATAGGGATAAAGACTAAATATGGAAAGCGACAACTAAAAACTAGGTCTTTTTTAACAGGTTAATAAATCTATAAGTCAAATAAGCAATACTTTAAACAGTGATCTAACCCGTCTTCGGTTCCAACACTGCCTTGTGAAATAATATGGACTTGATTGATCTGATTGTCAGGATCAGATAAGTAAACCGCCGTGCCATCATAACCTGATTGGCGAATATCCTCTGATAGGTCATCATTGTATTTGATTAATTCACTTGATGGATAAATTTCAATATGATCAGGCAAATATTGTCGTGTTTCTTCAAGGTAAATTCGGCGTACATCTGCTTCAAAATCAGCCTTAGTTTGATCAAGTTTAACTTTGTCAGTCGTATCAAACGCATTTCGGTAAGTATATTCTAATTCAATGATTCTTAATTTAACAATTTCATTCTCAAACAGGTCTTCAGTCATCGCGATCAGCTTCCTCTTGATTAATAAAGGTAATCGAATCGATTATTTTCTCGACCTGTTTTTGTTTCGCATTTATCTCTTTCAAACATATTTCATTATCATCACTAAAACAAAAGATGGAAAAATTATAATCAATTGCTAAAAAATCTTCTTCTTTTGACTCGATATAACCATGATAACTATAAATATCTGACGAGTTATTATTGACTTCTAATGCTTTTAATTCTTCACCATAGTAAATATTCTTATCTTGTGATTCTTTCTTTTTAAATTCACCATCATAACCGGTCCTTTCTCTAATAACAACTAACATATCATTTGAATCGGCTAAATACGCTTGATTACGATGATATTTGACTTGACCAATTACATGGATATCAATACTATCATTTCTACTCTCAAAGCTAAATGTCTCAATATCCTGATTGGATATTGCGGAAGTTAATTTACTATATACTCCATTTTCAGGTAATAACATCTGAAAACCTTCTAGTTTAGATTCCATTAAATAAAAACCCGGATCAACTTCTTCTGTGGACACAAGAAATTCACGGGTCGCTTCGTCTTGAAATGCGGGAACATCTGGTAAATCTTCCGGATCAATATCTTTCGGACGGACATCTTGGTTCATTTGGCAACCCCCTAACAGCAAAAAAAATAAACCGATAAAAGCAATCATTTTCTTCATCATGACCCTCCAATAAATCCATATGTAGCTTTCATTTAACATGGTTTCTTATATTTTACAATATCGAACCCAACAGATAAAAAGGGATAAAGACTAAATATGGAAAGCGACAACTAAAAACTAGGTCTTTTTTAATAGGTTAATAAATCTATAAGTCAAATAAGCAATAATTTAAACCGTAATCTAACCCGTCTTCGGTTCCAACACTGCCTTGTGAAATAATATGGACTTGAGTGATCTGATTGTCAGGATCAGATAAGTAAACCGCCGTGCCATCATAACCTGATTGGCGAATATCTTCTGGTAGGTCATCATTGTATTTGATTAATTCACTTGATGGATATATTTCAATATGATCCGGTAGGTGTTCTCGTGTTTCTTCAAGATAAATCCGACGTACATCTGCTTCAAAATCTACCTTGGCTTGATCAAGTTTAACTTTGTCAGTCGTATCAAACGCATTCCGGTAAGTATATTCTAGTTCAATGATTCTTAATTTAACGCGTTCATTTTCTAAAAGATCTTTACTCATCATGATCATCTTCTTCATCATAAATAAAGGTAATCGAATCGATTAATTTTTTTGCTAATTCTTTTTTTTCACTCATCTGCTCTTTACAATAATTAGCATTATCTTCATAACAAAATAGAGTGAAATTGTAATCGATAGCTAAATAATCCCTTTGTTTTGATTCCATATAACCTACATAACCATATATATCTGACAAATAACCTGGTTCTTTTATCTCTATTGGTTCCTCACCATAATAAATATTTTTTTCTGAAGTTTCTTTGCTGTCAAATTTACCTTGATAACCTGTTATGTTTTTTATACTATCTAACATAAAATCTGGTTTTTCTAAATAAGATTGATTGCGATGATATCGAATCTGACCTTCTAACTCAATATTTTGATCTTCATAAAAACTAGTGAAAGTAAAAACTTCCACGTTCCCATCATTCGTAATCGATGAAATTTCCTCAAAATATACACCACCTGCTGGAAACCACATCTGGAAACCTTCTAATTTAGATTCCATTAAATACAAACCCGGCTCAACTTCCTCAGTCGATACAAGAAATTCACGGGTCGCTGCATCTTGAAATGCAGGAACGTCTGGTAAATTTTCTGGATCGATATCTTTTGGGCGGACATCTTGGTTCATTTGGCAACCTCCTAACAGCAAAAAAAATAAACCGATAAAAGCAATCATTTTCTTCATCTTGACCCTCCGGTAAATCCATGCAGTATGTAGCTTTTACTTCACATTCACTCTTATATTTTATAATATCGAACACAACAGATAAATAGGGATAAAGACTAAATTTGGAAATCGACAACTAAAAACCAGGTCTTTTTTAACAGGTCTACTGAACGAATCTTCAATCGATGGGTAAAGCAAATGGTTAAGTTTAACCATTATTCCAACAAATATTTTAAATCCGTACAATAAAAGCGAATGATCCATTTACTTATGAATGGATCATTCGCTTTTGGTCTTACTTCATTTATTTTTGTCTCGTACGCTTTACATTTTACTGTACTTTACCGTCTTCTATTTCGGTTACGTAAGAATGTTGGAATATCTAACGTATCTTCTTCTTGGCGAAATGTTGACTGTTCAATAGGTTCTTGCACTTGTTCTCTTCTACCACTATCTTGAGCGGATGCATTTTGCTTATGATTAGTAGGACGCTTTCTCTGTTGAACTGCATCTTCTTTATTATCATCAAAACCCGTTGCGATAACAGTTACAACAATTTCTTCTTTTAAATTTTCATTTATAACAGAGCCAAAGATAACATTGACTTCTTGATCGGCAGCAGAAGTCACTATATCAGCAGCTTCTTGGACCTCATACAAACTTAAGTTCCCTCCACCTGTTATATTCATTAGAACACCTCTTGCCCCATCAATAGAAGTTTCAAGTAACGGAGAAGAGATCGCCTTTTTAGCAGCTTCTGTCGCACGATTTTCACCTGTGGCAATTCCAATTCCCATTAATGCTGATCCCTTATCTGACATAATCGTCTTCACGTCTGCAAAGTCAACATTAATGAGACCAGGAGTTGCAATAAGGTCTGATATCCCTTGAACACCTTGTCTCAACACATTATCTGCTTCTCTAAATGCTTCTAACATCGGGGTGTTCTTATCAATTATTTCAAGCAATCGATCATTAGGAATAACAATCAATGTATCAACATTTTCTTTTAAACCATCAATCCCCGTTACTGCTTGTGTAGATCGTTTGCGACCTTCAAACAAGAAAGGACGAGTGACGACACCAACAGTTAAAGCGCCTATTTCTTTAGCTGCTTGGGCGATGACTGGTGCCGCACCAGTCCCTGTTCCACCACCCATACCAGCTGTGACAAAAATCATATCTGCACCCTGGAGCGCTTCTTCTAATTGTTCTTTACTCTCTTCAGCCGCTTTACGCCCTACTTCTGGGTTCGCACCGGCTCCTAAACCACGTGTTAACTTGGTCCCAAGCTGAATTTTCACTTCTGCTTTAGACAAATTCAAAGCTTGAGCATCTGTATTTACTGCTATAAATTCAACACCTTGAACGCCATGTTCAATCATACGGTTTACAGCATTATTACCACCACCACCAACACCAATAACTTTTATTGTTGCTAGCTGATCTAATTCAGTATCAAACTCTAACATGTAAGTTCCTCCTAATAAATGACAATATTGCCGATTCACACTATTTTCTTAAACGACAAATACTACGATTAAATCGTTAATCAAAAAAGTATTTAAACAGATTAGCCACACCAGATTCTTTTTTCTCCTTTTGAGGAGTTACTTTTTCACGCTGTACCTTTTGTTTCGCAACTTTTTTCTTAGGTGGTTTCTCTTGATAAGTTTCAAGCTGTGTGACCGCACCTTCCAGTCGTTTACCTTGGATCTTTGCGTTTTTATGTGAGAACTTCAGTATTCCTACACCGGACGTGTATTGTGGCTCTCTAACTCCAATATAATCTGGAATGGCCACCCGTACATTAGCGTGATAAAGATCTTGAGCTAATTCTAACGAACCAGGCATTTTCATGCAACCACCAGTTAATACAAATCCACCTGGTAATTCAGAATAGCCAATTTTTTTAATTTCACGTGCAGCATAAGTGTAGATTTCCTCAAGTCTTGCCTCAATAACATCTGCAAGGTCAAGCTGATTAAAAGTATAATGCTGATCACTACCAATCGCTGTTACATCAAAAGTTTCTTCTTCTCTCGCATCAGGAAAAAAGGCATGACCATGTTTAAGCTTGATCGCCTCTGCATCCTCTGAACTAATCTTTAAACCTATTGAAATATCTTTAGTTATATTATCACCACCAAGTGGGATAACATGTGTAGCAACAAGATGATCATTTTCAAAAACAGATACAGTGGTACAACCACCACCAACATCTATCAGTGCTACACCTAAATCTTTTTCGTCACTTGATAATGCAATGGCACCTGTTGCCAATGGCTGTAAACAAATATCAATAACCTCTAAGTTAGCTCTTTCAACACATTTTAGAATGTTATGTAACATGGTTCGAGAACATGTAATAATCGTTCCTTCCATCTCAAGGCGAACACCAATCATTCCTCTAGGATCTGTAATCTCATCTAGCCCATCTACAATAAATTGTTTAGGAATAACATCAATAATCTCACGTTCAGGCGGAATAGAAATGACTTGAGCAGCGTCAATGACACGCTTGACATCTTCATCACCAATTTCCCGATCCTCACTGGCGACAGCAACAATACCTTGGCAAGATTGAAGCTGAATATGATTACCATTAATACCAACAATAACACGATCAATCTTCATATCAACCATCCGTTCTGCTTGTTCTATAGCAGCACGAATAGATTGTACCGTCTGATCAATATCAACAATAGCACCCTTTTTCATTCCATTTGATTTTGCAGTTCCTACACCAATAATGTTTAATGAATCACTTAAAACTTCGCCAATTATCACTTTAATTTTTGATGTACCTATATCTAGGCTGACTAAAATTTCATTGTTGTTCAAAAGTAAGGCACCTCCCAATCTACACGTCAATATTTACTAACTTTTAATATTTTATAATCTCTATAAAGTTATCACTCATACTTTTAGAGGATATTCACAATGGTATCAAATGCTAAGTGGCACGTCTCTTAACTGACTCATTCCGAAATCTTCATGGAGCGAAAACCTACACACTAAGCTTAAAAAGTTCACCACTTTAATTTTGGTTTCTTATTTGCCAACTTTATTGAACCATCACTTAAAAAATAATAAAAATATTCTTCTTAATAGTATACCATTTAATTGCTAGACTATTAATACTATAATTTTTATAATTTTTAAATATATGATATTTACACTATTCTACACGTATCGACTTGTTCCCTTCATTTTTTTCTTTTTTGTTTAAATAATTAGCATACAGTTGCCTTCTAATTATAGCAATATTTTTAAACAAACGAAAACCTAAAGCAAAAACTGCTGCTAAAAAGAGATCTACCATTAATTGATTTCCTATAAATGTTAACAAGATAGCCAAAGCTAAATTAGATAGAAAACCGGAGATAAACAAAGCTGATCTAAATTCATTTTTTAAATGCGCTTTTATACCACCGAATAATCCATCGAAAACAACTAAAATGATGACTGTTAAATAATCAACATAATAATTTGGAATAGATAACTCAGTCAATAAGCCCAATCCAACGCCAACCGCTAAAAAGAGTAGTGGCAACCACATTATTGATCACCTTCTTCTTGTTGATCAGAAACCCTTATATACTCTAAATTAAGATCGTCTTGATAAGGCGGTATGATTACTTCATCTTTTAGATTAATCTCCATTGAGATATTGTGCATAGCAAACGCATTACGGATTTGACTAACCTCCATGTAGCTATGTATGCGCTCAGGATTAGTAGAAATAACTTTTACTTCTAGTGGAAGATCAGGTAACGGCCGCTGATTAATGTAAGTTTTACTTTTAACATAGCGAATCGCGGTTAAGTCGATAATACGTTCATTTTCCACTGAAATGGCCTCGGCACCGTAAGCATTTAGTTCATTAATTAAACGGGTTAATAACTCCGGTTTCAGCTCAGGAAATGATTGATCTGTCTGTTGATAATTAGGAGTTAACTCAATAACTATCCCTGAATCCCTTAACTCTGTTAGCCCTGCTTTCATTTCAAGCAAGTCAATCGATTCGTATAAGGCTTCAATTTGTTCTTGTTCTGATTTCGTTTCATACTGTAACTTTATTGTATTTAGATCGTTTAACTCCTGTTGCAAGTCTTGTTGACGCGCTTGCTCTTCTTGAAGTTGTAAACGTATTTCCCAGTTATCTTTTGTTTCATGCCCCTCAGTTTCCCTTGTCGAACGTAAATGACCGACAAGCAAAAAACCGAGAAGCGCAAGCAAAACCGAGAATATAATTTGTTTTTTTACCATAGTAATCACCTATCATTAACCTATTCTCGCGTCCATTTCAATTATTTCCTGCTTACCTATCTCTACTTCAATTTGATCATTAATCAAGATATCAATGACCCCGTTAGATAATTCTAAACTTTCTTTAAGTGTATCGGAATGACCGATTGCCTCAATTACAAAAGGAGCTGAATATTGCTTACCGTCTATTGCAATAACAGGACCAATGCATACGATATGGCTATCATGAAAAATACGCTGACCATTAACGGCCACAGCTTCCGCACCAGCACTATATAATTCATTGATAACAAGTTGAACATGGCCATCATGGACAATATATTGATCCGCATTATCTTCTAATGCACCGAAATCCCGATCACTCAAAGATACAAATACACCTGCACCTTCAACAGGAAGCTCTCCCGTTAACCCTTGTAACATCATTTTATTTAAAGCAGAAGTACCAATTGTCTCTTCTTGTTTAGCAAATTGATTTTCAAGTCGTATAATATCAAGCTTGACTTGATCAATTTCTTGCTGTAATTGATTGTTATCATCCTCAAATTGAATCAATTGCTGTCGGTAATAAAACGTGCGCTCCCAAGCCAATTCAGCATTCTCACTATCATGTATCGACCCTTTAGTATGCTGATAACTAGAAGCAATTAGAAAACCAAAAACGAATAAAACAAACGAAAAAATCACGTGTTTATCCTTCACTGTCATCGGTTTCATCCTCTTCGTCTACTTCATTATCTTCCATTGATTCATATGTATTAAAAACGGCGCCACCTTCACCTATCTCAATAATACCATCACCAACGTCATCTAACTGGCTAACGATTGAGGGATAACTGCTCATGTTATCACTAAAATTACGAATACTTGTTAACACTTCAAAACCATCAGTCATAAACATTCTAAGTATAAAAGGATTTGTATCACTCGGTTCCCAATAAATCTCTGAGATATGACTAACAATAAAGGAAGGCAGTTGGACAAGTTGCTCAGTCAACATCTTCAAATACTCTTGATCGTTAAAATTAAACAATAAAGGCGCATCGCCTTGCCAATCAGTGATTCGAAACGACTCTAACGTTTTCCCGTTTTCTAATAGTGGGTAAACATATTGTCCCTCATTTAAATAAGCGACTTTGTCTAACTCATTAACGGTTATTTTAATATGATTAGGAAGCAACCTTTTCACTTCTGCATCTTTAATTTCTGGAAGCTCTTTAATATTATCCTCTATGTCACTTGTACGAAAACCCCATATATTATCATTAGTTGATAACCGACTATATTCTATGATTTCTTCAGTGCTGATGTATTCTTGTCCAGCAACATTTATTTCACTTACATAACTTAACGGTGATTGTAGATAAACCACAATGGATATTAAAACAAAGAACAAACATAAATAGAATATTAAGCGGCGATTGGTTTTTTTGCGACGCGCTTCCTTTAATTTAGGAATGCGTTCCTCTATCGAGACTACTTTTTCATCTTCCATCCCGTATCTTCCTTTTTTTATCTGAATAAAAGCAGAAGCTTTAATTGTTTTAACTATTCAAAACTAAACCTTGCCTTATATGAAACGCCAATTAAAACTAATTTTCCTACATTAATGCGTGAAATAGAAGTTTAGACCCCATTTCATGATCAGAAAAAGTTAATAAAATCAGCTATTAATTGTTAAAAAACGAGCCCCTTAACTATTTCCTTAATTAAAAATAGTTAACTAAAGTATAGCATAATTCTTATTAAATTACTTTCAATTTTCATGAGTAAATAGATTGAATTTTACTATTATTATCGACACCATCCATTTAATTATAACTTGCTATCATAATTAAAATCGAAACCTATTCAATTTATCTAACAAGTTATTAGATACTTAAATCAATCAATAGCATGACATACTAGCGACTAAACCTTGCCATTTCAATTTGAAAATAGCGTCAGTGCGTTTTTAAAAAGCGCACTGACGCTATTTGACAAAGAACCTTAGCAAAGCAAAATTTACCAGATGTTTTTTTCTTTTCTCACATTAATAATGACAATATCTACTTATATTTAAAACAATCCCCATCGAAGCGAGTGTGAGCGTTAACGATGAACCGCCATAACTTAAGAATGGTAAAGTTATACCAGTTACAGGAATTAATCCGATAACAACGCTGATATTAATGGCAACTTGCAAACTGATCATTGAAACGATGCCGATAGCTAGAAGTGATCCAAATTTATCTGGAGCATTCAAGCCAATTCTGACACCCCTCCATAGCAAATACAAAAAAAATAACAATATCATTATCGCACCGATAAAACCCAACTCTTCCGCGATAATGGCAAATATAAAATCATTATGTGGTTCAGGTAAATAGAAATACTTCTGAAAGCTTTCTCCAAAACCTAAACCAAATAGTCCACCTGGACCAATCGCATATAGCGATTGAATAATTTGAAACCCGTTTCCTAGTGGATCTTCCCACGGATTTAGAAAAGCAGTAATGCGATTGATCCGATAAGGAGCTGAAGCAATTAAACCTGCAAAACCAAGGGCACCGACTATACCAAGATAAGTAAAGTGCTTTATCTTTGCTCCAGATATAAATAAGACAATGATGCAAGAGGAAACCAGGACAACCCCCGTCCCTAAATCAGGCTGCAGCATAATCAAGCCAAAACAAACCAATATTAATAACAACAACGGCGCAAAACCTTTCGAAAATGAAGTGATTTTTTTCTGACGATCAGCAATCACATCAGCTAAGAAAATAAGTAATCCTAATTTAATAAATTCAGCGGGCTGGATACTAAATGCACCTACACCAATCCAACTTCTTGCTCCACCTCTTACTAACCCGATCCCTGGAATCAGAACGAGACCAAGTAACAGAAAACAAAAAATGAGGATGTACTTAGCATATAGACGCCATGTATGATAAGGAATCTGACTCACGCCATACATGGCTAGTAATCCTATCGAGGCAAACAAAAACTGCCTTTTGGCAAAGTAAAAACCGTCTTCAAATCGATAAGTTGCCCATATGCTTGAGGCACTGTAAACCATAATGATCCCTACTAAAACTAATAAATATATACTCACCGCTAGCTTCCAATCCATATTATGCTCTCTTTTCATGCAAACACTTCCTAATTTGTTAGCGAATCGCAAAACCGATAGCTTGTTTTACTAAAGTGTATGCACGAGATTAATAAACATGTCTCCGCGTTCTTCAAATGTTTTAAATTGATCCCAACTTGCACAAGCCGGAGAAAGTAAAATAACTTCACCTGGTTGAGCATTTTTAAAAGCTGATTCAACCATATCTTGTAACGTCTCACCAGTTAGCACTTCTTTAACTTTGGCTTTCTTTCCAGCAGTAGCTAGTTTACCGGCGGTCTGCCCATAAAGGTACATTCCCTTGACATGGTCTAAAAAAGGAATAAGATCATCAAACCCATTGCCTCGATCTAGACCACCTGCAATGAGATGGACGGGTTTATTAAAAGCCGTTAGAGCTTTCGAACTTGCCAATATATTTGTTGCTTTTGAATCATTATAAAATAGGCGTCCTTCTTTTTCCGCAACAAATTGCAAGCGGTGCTTAACCCCATTGAATGTCGTTAATGTCTCTCTAACTCCTTCAACTGTTGCTCCTAAAAGAAATGTTGCAGCAACACTTGCTAAAATGTTTTCCAAGTTATGCGCACCGACTAAACGGATAGAAGAGCGTTCCATTATTTTCTGTTCTTTAAAGTAAATATGCGTCTTATCTGCCCATGCGCCATCAACACGTTTTGTTGTTGTACTAAATGGAATCCGTGTTGCAGCACTCGATTGAATTAACTGAGAAACACGCACATCATCGGCATTATAAACAAGATAATCTTCAGCTGTTAATCGCGCAAAAATATTTGCTTTTGCCTGCTGATAGTCTAGAAAATCACCATGGTAGTCCAAATGCGCTTCAAACAAATTCAGAAAAACAGCGATCTTAGGTTTGAATGTCTTCACACCTTTTAACTGAAAAGAAGACAATTCCAATACAAGCTTCTCATCATCTTTTAACTGCTCAGCTACTTCAATCGCTACTCGACCAATGTTCCCAGCTAATTGAACAGATTGTTGGCTTTTCCGTAATATATCATGACATAAAGTCGTTGTTGTTGTTTTCCCATTAGAACCTGTAATTGCAATAATAGGGTTATCAATTAAATAATTTAAACATTCAATCTCTGTCCAAACAGGAATGCCTTTCGATTCAGCCACACTAATCATCTCATTATGATAGGGAATTCCAGGATTCTTAATCACTAAATCAACTTGATCTAATAATGATAAGGGGTGTTCTCCTAAAACAAGTTTGACCCCTTTTGCTTTTAATTGAGCCATTTCAGGGTCAGTTTCCTTTGCCTTTAAATCATTGGCAATCACATGCACACCATTTCTGGAGAGCACGTTACATGTTGCCGTCCCACTTTTAGCCAAACCTAACACTAATACACGTTTATACGGAAATTTCTTGAGTTTATTCATTTAAGCCCACACCTCTAAGTATAATCCTAACATCGCCAATATAAGACCGGCTAACCAAAAAGTCATAACGACTCGCCATTCAGACCATCCCTTTAATTCATAATGATGATGTAAGGGACTCATCAGAAAAATTCGCTTGCCTCGCGTTTTAAATGAAAAAACTTGAAGCATGACAGACAACGTTTCAATAACAAAAATACCACCAATAATAATGAGTAACACTTCCAGTTGCATCAAAATAGCGATAGCAGCAAGGGCACCTCCTAATGCTAATGAACCTGTATCCCCCATAAACACCTTCGCAGGATGTGCATTAAATACAAGAAATCCTAATAATGCCCCAACTACAGCTAGTGCAAATATCGCAACTTCTAACGGTCCATTCACTGACCAAGCTAAAATACCAAATGCACCAAAAGCAATCACAGCATTGCCTGACACAAGCCCGTCTAATCCATCAGTTAAATTAACAGCATTAGATGTCCCGACAATCATAACGACAACGAGCAATGGATATAATATCCCGAGTTCTAATTGATACCCTGTCCCAGGAATCGATAAAGCTGTTGAAATATCGCCTAAGCTCAAAATTAAATAGAATAGAATGGCAACAGCCAATTGCCCAATTAATTTTTGCTTAGAGGTCAAACCTAAATTTCTCTTTAAAACCACTTTAATGAAATCATCAAGAAATCCCAATAACCCATAACCAATTAGTACGAGCATAATTAAATTCATTTCTCTTGTAAAAGGATTTTCTACAATACGACTATACATATACAAGCTCGTAATGATTATGCTTAATATAATCATAATGCCACCCATTGTTGGTGTCCCGGTCTTTTTCATATGGGATTTTGGACCTTCTTCACGTATACTCTGTCCAAACTTTAACCTTCTTAAAAAAGGAATAAAAACAGGTGAAGCAAGGACGGTAATTAAAAATGCTATGCCAATCGTAATCAGTAAAAAATATTGATTCATACCGCTTCCTCCTAATATATTATCTGTTAACCGTCCAAATCGCATGATCTGTCTTGATAACAATCTATTTCTTTAATCGATCAATTATTTGCTCAAATTTCATGCCACGTGATGCTTTAAAGAGCATAATCGTTTCAGCAGATAATTGCTTACTTAAGAACGCAACCAATTGGTCTTTTGTTTCAAAATGTTGGGCATTAATTGTTGTTGATTCGCTAATATAGTGTGCATGATCACCTAGTGTACAAAGATAATCAATTGATGTTGGAATAGCTTTACCTATTTCATGGTGAAAAGCCTGAGCATGTTCCCCCAGTTCAAACATATCACCTAAAATTAAGATCTTTTTTCTAAACCCTGACATTGAATTTAACACATTGATCGCCGCTAACATTGATGTTGGTGAGGCATTATAAGCATCATTAATTAATGTGGTTTCCTTTTGACCTTTGATTATTTCAAAACGCATATCCGTTGTTTTTAATTGATTTAATCCCGTTTGAATACGCTCATCATTAATACCTAGTTCACGACCAATTCCAATCCCATAGGCTGCATTTTTAGCATGGTGCTTACCTAATAAAGGAATACAAAATAGGGTTTCACTTGTTTTAATACGAAATGTTGTATGCTCATTCTCCTGATTAAGTTCTGTTAGTATCATATCATTCTTACTTGAGAACCCTACTGTTCGAACCTGATAACGATATTCGCTTTGCAATAATGGCTCATCACCATCATAAATAAGTAAACCATCTTTTTTCAAACCACTCGTTATTTCTAGTTTTGCTTGGGCTATCCCTTCTCTAGAACCCAAATTTTCAATATGAGACTCTCCAATATTGGTGATTACTGCTATATCCGGAATGGCTATATTAGAAAGTCTTTCAATTTCACCGAAGTGATTCATCCCCATCTCAAGAATAAGTACTTCCGTCTCGACAGGCATTGACAATATAGTAAGCGGAACACCAATATGATTATTCAAGTTTCCTTTAGTAAAGTGAATTTGATAACATTGATTACAAATTGAAGCCATTATATCTTTCGTTGTCGTCTTTCCGTTTGAGCCCGTAATAGCTATCACTTTGGGATTAATCCATTTACGATAAGCTAAGGCAAGCTCTTGTAAAGCTTGTAACGTATCATTAACGATAATTAAGGGAAATTGATCAGGTATGCCAGCTGGCCGCGGCTTGTTTCTTTGCCATAAAGCTGCCACTGCTCCTTTTTCAATAGCTTCCTTTAGGTAATCATGTCCATCAAATGCAGGACCTTTAAGCGGAACAAATAGTAAAGAAGCTAAATCGTTACGCGTATCTGTACCTACTCCTGCTATCGATTTGATATGCTCGTACTCACCATCTATTTGTTGAAATATATTTTTTATAAAAGAAAAAGAAAACACGATCAATAACTTCCTTTCATACTGTTGTTCAACGACCTTCAGATAATGCTTGCAAAGCTACTTGATAATCATCAAAATGAATCGTTTGATCACCAATAATTTGATACGTTTCATGGCCTTTTCCTGCAATTAAGATAATATCATTAGGCGCAGCTAATGATACAGCGTGCTTAATCGCTTGCTTTCGATCAATTTCTATCTTATAACGATTAGATTCCATTCCTTCTCTCATATCTTCAATAATTTCTAATGGATCTTCAGACCTTGGATTATCTGAAGTAAGGATGGTGAAATCAGCATATTTCTCCCCAATCGCTGCCATCAATGGTCGTTTGGTTCGATCACGATCTCCTCCACAACCGATAACAAGATAAATCTTCGCTTGAGCAAAAGATTGGATCGTTGCTAAAACATTTTCTAGTGAATCAGGTGTATGGGCATAATCAATAATAATGCCGAAAGGGTGATCACCTTTAACGGTTTCGAATCGTCCCCTCACCCCTTTCGACTGTTCCAACCCCTGTTTAATAGTCGCTAAAGTCACACCTGACAATTGGGCTGCAGACGCTGCTGCTAACATATTATACACATTAAATTTACCGATCAAATCCGTTTTGATTTCAACCGTTCCTTCTAAAGTATGCAAGTTAAAGATCGTCCCATTAGCAGAAAACTGAATTTGATCTGCATAAATATCACACATGTCCGTTAGCCCATATGTAATAACTGGTTGACTTGATGCATGCGCAAAATCATTCGCATAGCGATCATCTCCATTAATCACTGCATATTTAGGACGGGATTGTTGATACCGATTCCCTAGTTGATAAAACAAGCGCAGCTTTGCTTTTAAATAATCATCCATCGTTTCATGAAAATCAAGATGATCTTGCGATAAATTTGTGAAGATAGCAAGATCAAAATCACAGCCGTTTACTCTCCCTAATTCCAATGCATGGGAAGAGACTTCCATCATACAATGATCAATATTTGTATCAACCATTTGTTTAAAACTTTTTTGCAAATAAGAGGGTTCTGGTGTTGTATTGGCAATTGGATAAATAGTGTCAGCTATTTTCATTTGAATGGTTCCAATAACAGCCGTTTTTTGCTTAGCTAGTGTGAATATCTCATCAAGTAAATAACTGACCGACGTTTTACCATTCGTTCCCGTTATCCCGATTAAGTGTACATCATTTGAAGGGTGATCGTAAAAATAACTAGCTAAATAACTTAACACACGTTTAGTGTCCTTAACATAAATAACAGGAACGGTGTCTATAGCTAATGTTTTTTCTGCAATGATAGCTACAGCCCCCTTATCAACCGCTTGTTTAACAAAGTCATGGCCATCAACAGTATATCCACTTATACAAACAAACAGATCATCAGCTTGTACGGCACGCGAATCTATTTTTATGTCTTTAATATCTCGGTTGGTTAAATGCGATCCGCGATAAGGAAATGGCAAATCATCAATAATCGCTTTTAATTTTTTCATGTTAATCCTCACTTATCATTAAAATTTAATTATTACAACATACTTCTCAAAAAAGTCGACACCCGCTAATGAGTGCCGAAAGATAAAACGAGCCTTCAATCCGTGGGCGGAGGGCTACAGGATGTAGGTCATACAGACATTGCCACAGGACGTGGCGGTCTTAGTCTGTCATCCTTCTTAAAGATGTGGTGGTTTTAGTCTACGATCTTACCCACCCACTAATGGTTCGTTGAGTGAATCAAGACATTAGCGGCCGTTAGACCCCGCCTAATAGATGAGCTCCACTCTCTATTTTCGGGTAATTGTTTTACGGACGGTTATATAAAAGTCAGTTAATTACACCTCATCATTATACCAAAAAAAGATAAAAGTATCACGAATAAATCATGACTCTTCTTCTCCGAATAATAAGCGAATCGTTTCCCCCATTGGAACTTTTGTACCGGGGGCTGGCGCCTGCTCAATCACGTGTTCACCTTTTCCAACTGTTTCAATAGCTAATTGCGTTAAATATTGTACCAAATCATTTTCTGTTAACCCAATAAGGTCAGGCACCTCAACTAGTGGCTGATCAGGCCATTGATAATCTTTCTCTAGTCCACTATCCCGTCTTTCAACCCCCAAAGCACTTAAACTATCTTCTATAATATCTCCAACAATTGGCGCTGCAACTACACCACCAAATTGAACAGTATTTTTAGGATTATCTATTGCCAAATAAACGACAATTTGCGGATCATCTGCTGGTGCAAAGCCAATAAATGATACAATGTGATTATTTTCTAAATAACGGCCATTACTACCAACCTTTTGAGCCGTTCCCGTTTTCCCCCCAACGCGATAACCATCGACATATGCACCACGACCTGTCCCTTTAGCAACAACAGATTCTAGTGCCATCTTCACTTCCATTGACGTTTCTTCAGAAATCACTTGATGCTTTAGTTCCGGCGAGACTTGTTCTATTATTTGATTGTTCTTCGAATCAACCCATCGATCTACAATGTACGGTTGATATAAATATCCACCATTAACCGCTGCCGATACAGCCATGACTTGTTGGATTGGTGTCACAGATACACCTTGCCCAAAAGATGTTGTAGCTAACTCTATTGGCCCCACACGTTCAGGGTCAAAAAGAATTCCGCTGGACTCACCGGATAAATCAATATTTGTTTTTTGACCAAAGCCAAAAGCATCAATATAACTAAATAATCGCTCTGTTCCCAAAGCTTGACCTAATGTTACAAAACCTGGGTTACATGAATTTTGCACGACTTCTAAATAAGTTTGCTGGCCATGTCCTCCATGTTTCCAACAATGTAACTTCGCTCCACCTACCTCAATCTTCCCACTGTCATAATACTCATCTTCTTCTAGATCAACTAATTTTTCTTCTAAAGCAGCCGCTAGTGTTATAATTTTAAATGTTGAGCCTGGCTCATAAGTACTCCAAATCGGAAAATTACGATTGTATACTGAGGGGTCTACATCTTGGTATTGATCCGGATCAAATGAAGGACGTGACGCCATCCCTAGAACCGCCCCCGTATTTGGGTCAACAGCCAATGCCCAAGCGCCATCAGGTTGATAAGTGGCTTCTGCAATATCAAGCTCTCTTTCTATAATGGTTTGTACAGCTAAATCAATCGTAAGATGTAGATCATTCCCATCAAGTGGTGCTTCATAAGTATCTGATAAATGAGGAAGACGTTTGCCTTTCGCATCAGAATAAAATGACAGGCGTCCTGGCGTTCCACTTAATTGTTCATCATGATATAATTCTAAACCCACAAGTCCTTGATTATCTATTCCACTGAATCCCAATACATGGGCCAACATATGATCATTCGGATAGTACCGCTTTGAGTCTTCAGCTAAATAAACCCCCGGCAAACCTAACTGTTGAATTGCAATGGCTTGATCTTCAGACAACTTTCTACCTTCTGCAAAACGAACAATATTTGTATCCTGTGCTAAGTAACCCTCAAGCAATTTGGTTTCCACATCCAGTACAGAAGCTAATTGAATCGAGACTTCTTCCTTGTCTTCAACCTGCCTTGGCACGAGCATAACCGTTGGTGCAGAAATATTATCAACTAATACTTCACCATTACGATCCAAAATTTTACCACGTTTTGCTTCAAATTTGATATCACGACTCCACGAGGTTTCCGCTGATTCTGTCAAAGCAGGACCTTCAACGAATTGAACATACATTAGCCGGATCAATATAATAAAGAAAACGGCTATTGCTAATAAAAAAACAGTGACGATTCGTTTTCGGATTGTCACATGAGATACTTGTTTCATTATTTAACGCCTCACTTTTTCAAATAATGATTAATCGTATCTAATATATGACAAGCCTATCTGAATAGTACACTGTTTTTCTATCGAATAAAGTTCATTCACCACGAGATACCGAAGATTAATTTGCTAACAGAAAAACTACTTTAAACATTCCCTTCTTCCACTTCTTTATCACTAGCTATTGGTATCATCACGATTTATCCAGCATCACTTTCGTCATCCTCACGAGAATCCGCCCGTTGTGAAGAAAATTCAGCTAATAAGTATCTTCCTTCTTCAATTGACGTTCCAACCTCAATGCTTTGTTCTGTTAAATAACCAGACCCAATCACTTCTACATCTAAACCTGTAAGGTTCGCTAATTCTAATACATTACGTAAAGACCACCCCGATAGATCCGGCATCGTCGGTTCATCGGTTATTAGAATAAGAGTTTGGGTTGATAAAACAGTCGCGCCATGATCGATATTAGCAGCAACAACTTGATTTCCTTCTCCCACCACAAAAGGCTTAAAACCTTGTTCATTTAAACTTGAAACCAACTCATCTGTCGAAGCTCCTTCTACATCCGGAAAATCAATTTGCGATACGGTTTCTTCCGTTTCTTTATCAGGTTGAATATTCATGTAGTGCAAACTATTTTCCATTACATGTTTAAATATAAAAGATACCGGATCTGATCCCGATTCATCTTCACTAATTTTCGGCTGTTGAACCGTTACATACATTAACAATTCCGGATTTTCACTTGGGGCTACACCTAAAAAAGAGAAAATATAATTCTCATGCCCTTCTAAATAACCAATATCTCCACCGCCTGAAATTTGAGCCGTACCTGTTTTTCCAGCTACTGAATAAGAATCTAAATTATAAATATTGTGAGCCGTACCTACTTCAGATGTAACGACAGATTCCATTGCTTTTAACACTTGATCCGCCGTTTCTTTTGAAATAGGCTGACCGACCACCTCTGGGGTTGTTTCTTCAATTACCTCTCCGGTATTGGGGTCAGCAATTTCTTTAATAACATAAGGCTTCATCATTTGCCCATCATTAGCTAGAGCAGTTGCAGCTTGAACCATTTGAATCGGCGTCACCGTTGTTCCTTGTCCAAACGATGCGGTCAGCTGCTCAATTGGATAACGGTACAGTATTTGTCCTGGTTGTTCTCTTGGTAGATCAATACCAGTAGGACGATCAAAATGGAAAGCTTCTAAATAATCCAAAAAGGTGTCTGTCCCTAACTTTTCCCATACAAGTTTAGACATTGCTACGTTTGAAGAGCGTTGAAAACCTTCTTCATAAGTAATTTCTCCCCAATGTTGACGATAATCAGTAATAGGATTTTCAATTCGATCAATTTTAAACGACCCTGATTGATAGGTTTCTTGAGGATTGTAAACACCTTCTTCAATTGCAGCAGCAAGTGTGAAAGCTTTTATAGTAGAACCAGGCTCTATTGGTGTAGAGACAACATCATTAAACCAATTCTCAACATTACCTAAATCATTTGGATCATAACTTGGACGGTTACTCATCGCTAGAATTTCACCCGTCCTAGGATCGATAACCGTTGCGGTTATCCGTTCAGGATCATATTGTTCTTCTACTTGTGACATCGCATCTTCTAGTGTGGTTTGAATTTTTTGATCTAGTGTCAGTGTGACGTCATAGCCATCATGCTTTTCTTCAATGACCTCTTCAGCATTTAGCAAGCGTGTATTGTATTTATCACGCTGAAATGAAATAAAGCCATCCTCACCATTTAAGAGATCATCTAACTGTGCTTCAATCCCTGTTATTCCTGCAATATGGTTATCATCATTTGATTGAGCCAAACCAATAACTTGGGAGGCAAAAAGCCCATTCGGATAATAGCGTTTTGATTCTTCAATAAAATGAATACCGGGTAAATTCATTTCCTCAATTTTCACCCGTTGTTCTCGACTTAATTGACTGGCTTTACTGCCAAATTCAACTTGAAATTGATCATTTTCTTTACCACGTTTTAAAATATCTTCAATTTCAGTTGCATCAAAATCAAGAACGGTTGCTAACTGTTCTGCCGTATACTCCACATCTTCAACATGGTTTAAACGCTTTTCAGGATTGGGAGAAAAAGAGGCACTTACAACAGCGTACATACGGTAAATGGTCAGATCTTGAGCTAACTCCATTTTATTCCGATCATAAATGTGACCTCGACGTGCAGATATAGTCGTTTGATCAGTACGTTGTCGGTCTGCCCAATCTTGTAAATCAACACCTTGCACTTCACCTGCTGTTTGTATGTATACAAATCTACCAGAAAGGGTGATTAACATTATGATTAACAAACCAAAAAATAAATTAATTGCTATATTAGCTTTACTCGTTTTTTTCATAATGACTGGCCCTCGTTATTCAGCTTCAATTTGTGTGGCTTGTTTAATTTTCGTATTTTGGATATTCAATCCGTTTTCTTTAGCAATATTTAAAATGCGCTCCGGATTACTATATTCCATCACTTGATAGTCTAAATTCGCGTTGACTGTTTGCTGTTCGTTTACTTCCTGTTCAAGTCTTTGCAAATCACGATTTAATGAATCAAGATTCGCACTGAATGAAACAATATAAATCATAACCACAGAGACAACTATACCAAATAATGCAGCAAGAAATTTCTCACCAGTCGTGATTTTTCGGGATTTAATCTTGACAAGTTTCTTGGGTTGTTGACTTGGCTCTGACCGCCTTCTACGTTGTGGAGTCGCTGCATAATATTGTCTAGCTTCATTCAAACTCATCTTCTATCCCATCCTTTCTGATAAGAAAAATCTTCATTCCAAACCCTTGTTTTTTCAACAATTCTTAATTTAGCGGATCGCGATCGCCTATTGCGCTCCAACTCTTGATCATTTGCAACAATAGGTTTTTTCGTTACTAATGTGAATGGCGGTTGACTTGATTCTGGAACGATTGGCATATTTCTAGGTTGTGGTGGTACCGTGCTCCATTTTTTGAAAGCTTGTTTACAGATTCGATCTTCCAACGAATGAAATGTAATGACAGCGATTCGCCCCCCAACAACTAATTTTTCAGCAGCTTGATGCAAGACATCATAGAAAGCATTTAATTCATCATTAACAGCGATTCTTATTGCCTGAAAAGTTCTCTTAGCTGGATGACCACCTTTTCTTCTAGCTGGGGCCGGTATAGCTCCTTTAATAATATCAACCAACTCAAAGGTGGTTTCAATTGGTTTCTCTTTCCTTACTGTTTCAATGTTACGGGCGATTTGTTTTGAAAACTTCTCTTCACCATATTTAAAGAAGATAGTCACTAACTCTTGATAAGACCAATCGTTGACCACATCATATGCTGAGTGCTCTTGCGCTTGGTTCATCCTCATATCCAGAGGGGCATCATGTTGGTAGCTAAACCCGCGTTCACCATGATCAAGTTGAGGAGATGATACACCTAAATCAAACAAAAAGCCATCCACCTCATCAATATTCCGTTCAATTAATACGTTTGTTAAGTCTCTAAAATTCGAATGAACAAACTGGATTTTTTCATGATAATTAGCTAAACGTTGTTTCGCTGCTTTCAATGCATGTTTATCTTGATCAATAGCAATTAATAGGCCTTGATCCAGCCTCTTTACAATTTGTTCTGAATGACCACCCGCTCCTAAAGTACCATCAACATATGTACCGTTGGGTTTAAGGTTTAACCCCTGAATGGTTTCATCTCTTAGCACACTGTCATGCTCAAACAAGTGATCACCTCCTCATTAAAAATCTATTTCCATCATATTTTCTGCTATTTCTGCAAAGGTTGATTCTGATTCATCGATGTAGCCTGTCCAAATTTGTTCAGACCATATTTCGACACGATTAGATACGCCAATTACTGCACATTCCTTTTCAATCTTAGCGTATTCCCTTAGTGAAGCAGGTAGATTAATACGTCCTTGTTTATCGATATCACATTCAACCGCGCCTGAAAAGAAAAAGCGGGTAAATGCTCTTGCATCTTTTTTCGTAAGTGGTAATTTTTTTATCTTCTCTTCAAGGATGCGCCATTCTGTCAATGGATATGCAAACAAACATTGATCTAAACCTCTTGTCACAACAAAGGATTCACCCAAGTCATCGCGAAATTTAGCCGGCATAATAATCCGACCTTTTGTATCAATATTATGTTTGTATTCGCCCATAAACATAATAATCGCCCACCTTTTTTAATAGTTTACCACATCCCCCCACTTCTCACCACACTTTTATGGCTGTTTCTTAGAAAAAATGGAAAAATAGTACATATGTTCGCATTTTAACTTAAAACATATGATCTAAATCAATAAATGAAGAAAAAAAATAAGGTTTATCACTAATTCACATGTGATAAACCTTATTTTTTAACCCTTAGAAAGAAAACAAAGAAGTGGGATTCGATAACAACAAACTTAATCAGTGGGTGATTTCGTTCTTCTCCCACTGATTGCAGATTCGTTGAGTGAATCATGACATTACCGTCTGTTAGCGCCCTAATAAATAGGTTTCTATTTTGTGACGGTCGGTTTACGGACGGTTATCTGTGATAAAAATATAAAACAGACACCCGTCATTTTTTAATGTCGGTGGTGAAAAGTGGGTTAAAGCTTAGCTAAATAATGAATGTCTTCTCGAAAATCATAATTATCATTTAACAAATCAGCTAACCATTCTGTGCCAAATCGATTAATAAAAGGAATAATATTCCAACGTCGTTCTTGCCAAGCCTGATAGGGTCTTAGCATAGATTGTAGATGGTCATAGCCCGAGAGTTGTAACTGATGCCGTTGCTTGACACGTTTCTCAATTGACTTTGCTAAAAAAGACACCTGATCTTCAATTAAAGCTTGATTCTTTTCAGCAAGTTGTACTAAATCTTCTCCTAAACCCGAGGCGATTTCACGTAATGGTTGATGAAGTCCTCGCATCGATTCTTTTATTTGACAAGTAAGCTGATCGAGTGGTGGTTGTACTTGGGCAGCTAGATAACGAACTTTCTCTTCTTCAAGTCCATCATTAATAACCTTAGAAATATCTTGGCCACTTTTATCAATCCATTTCCGAGTATAAGGATCAATCAGTGTAAAAGATAGCCTTGGCAGTACCGGTGGCATCTTAAGGTTCAATTCATGAAATGCTTCTTTCAATATTGACCAATAAGCGAGTTCTCCTGCACCAGCGAAAAAAGCCAAGGTCGGAAAAAGGCATTCCTGCATTAAAGGACGACTAATAACGTTATTACTAAAATACTCTGGCGTATCTTGAGCCAATTGAATTAACTGATCTGTTGTAAATTGAATAGATAAATCTTTATCTGTCCAATTATGACCTTCACACATCAATAACTGGCGCTCGTCCTCCTCATCTACATAAAATAGATGACCATCACTAGGCTTAAGATCTACTGGAATATGATAACCCAATTTACTTATATCTCTCCAGCTTTTGTATACCTTATTAGCGATCGCCTGCTGGTTTTCTATTAGTGATACCATATAAGGACTCTCTAAACTCCTCACAATCGGATCACCTGAATCGAATAGCACAAGACCATATTCACCAAATAAATGCGTTGTTATTTTAGCAAAAAAATCAACGTAAGTCTGAGAACCATCCAGACATCCAATCAGCAACTGATATAGATCATTCGTATATTCCGTTTCTGGCAGTGAATAAAACAGGTCATTTAACCATTGCTTTGCTTTTGCTTGATCAATAACTACCTTGGAAATAGATTTTTTCTTTTGTTCAAACTGATTAATTTTATGTTTATGTAACTGATTATCTTCATATCGAAACACATGGTTAATTTCATCAAAATCGTGATCCTCTCCTGCAATCCAGAACACGGGAATTACAGGTATATGAAGCTCTTGTTCTTTCTGTCTAGCAAATACAAGAATAGAAATCATTTTATGAATCGTATAGAGAGGTCCTGTAAGTACCCCAGCCTGTTGTCCACCTATAACCACGACACTGTCTTCCTGTTTCAATCGATCAATCTGCTCAAACACTTTGTTATGGTTTCCCCACTTGGCATTAAGTTTATTCAATATATCAACTAAAGCAAGTCTTTGATACGTTTGTTCTTTAATATCTGCTAATCTTTGTACATAATCAGAAGCTCGATACGGGTTATAATCAAAATACTCTAGTACCGTTTTATCCTGCTGTAAGTATTTTTCAACAAGAGCACTCATATTCACTTTTATGGCTTCTCGCTTCATTAAATCGACTCCTTATAACACCTGAATATAATATATAACTCAACTTTCGCCCACTGAAAATAGTTATTCAACCTTCTCATACGTCGGGGCTGGCTCCAGCTAACACGCATGAAATAAAGCGAAGAAGATGGGACACGACTAGAATAAGAAGTTTCTTATTTCTGAGACTCAATGCCGATGTCTTCATCATCTACATGGTGTAAATTAATACCCACGGAAAGCGGAACATAGCTCACCTGCGCCTCTAAAGCGAAAGGTTTATAATCAATCGAAAATCTATATTCAAACGCAACGCAAACGCAACGCTTATATTTAATCTTCGGGTTACCCTTATGCTAGCTTGGCTGAACCTGAACATTCAGATGCGAAAGTTGAGTTATATAAGTTTACATCATTCTATTTATTCTTTAACTTTTTAAGCTTAAGAGGATTGTTAAAATAATCACAGTAATATTTAATGGGAAAAAGATTAAAAATAGAGTACGTAAATATAATTGCCAAACACGTTTAATAATAATATCACCAATCAGCATCCATTGTAAAATAATAAACAGTAACAAGGTTATAAGGAGTGTTAAGATCAACACACCAATTATTTGTTGATTAAACGTCTCCTGAAAAATATACACCGTTGCTATTACGTAAAAAATCGCTGAATATTCCATACTTAAGTGTATAGCTCTCTTTTTATTTTTAACGAAATACTTTACACCGTAATAAAGCGTTAATGTGATCACAAACGGAAACGTGATGGCTAAGGCAATTAAATATGCTATAACTTGCTCCATTATACCCCCCCTTTTTCTAACTTCTTTATGTCACTGTATAATTGCGCTACAAGAGGTACGGGCTGCTCAGCTTGTCTAATAAGGTAACCTAAAATGCTATCCACTTCTGTTAATTGCCCTTTGTCGATATCCACTTTCATTGAAGAATGATTTTCTTGTGTTAAACAAATGATATTTAGCATCCGTTCCCATTGCACTTTTGGATCAAGCTTTAAAGTTACAGCCACCTCATATGTTAACTGTTTTGCCTTTTCATAAAGAAACTTGTTTTCTATTAGTGCACCGTTTTTAACTTTATATATCGCGGTAAGCGGGTTAATGACAGCATTTAAAATCAGCTTTTCTTTTAACAAACGATCGGCATCATTCAGCCATTTTAAAGGAAACTGGTTTGTCTCCAATTCTCGCAACTTTTTTATTTGGTTAAAGGTGGTGTTAAGGTAAGGGGCAATATTAATTTTCCCTATTCCAGTGTGCACAACGGTGATTAACGCTTCTCGATAAGCGCCATGCTCACAAGCAGCTATAAAAATAGGTTGATTGAATTGATAGTTATCAATTAATTCGATATGTGCCATACCATTCTGCATAAACAATATAGGAGAAGAAAAAACGTCGATCGTCTTTAATATCGGTTCTAATTGATAAGATTTTACCGCTAAAATAAATAAATCATGCACTTGCAGATCTTTGATTAGTCTTATCTTCACTCTGCATTTCCTCTGCCCCGGTTTATAGTAGATGCCATCTTCTTTTAAAATCTGGTCATATTGGTTCATATTTCGAACATACAGACAAACTTGGTTTTTGTCCGCTAGCAACGCAGTCATTAGTAAGCCTATCGCTCCACCACCAATGATGGCTATATCCACAATAAACACCTCTTTTTGTTGATTGATAATATGTTAACTTCAAAATCATATACCATGCGCTTCATTTCGTCAAAGTAGCCAAAAAACGAAGTGACTTACATCAAAAAATCCAGCGACACTTTACTGAACAAATGATCTCAGTAAAATATAAACCCTTCCCTCACCATTACAAAAGAGAGGGCCGCGAAGTTTTGGCGTCTCCCTAATTCGCGACTACGTGATGTAGATCAGTTCAACGGTTATCAAACGATGGTAGCGGATATGTCGACTGTTAGTCATTATTAGAAATACTTACCTCCACTTGTTTTTTAGTGGATATGTTAATTTATATACTTCTTACTTTAACATTTCAACCTCATTTATCCCTGTTTTTTCACACAAAAAAGACGAATGAAAGATTCATTTATTGAATCATCATTCGCCACTTTTTCTTCTATTCTGTTAACGTTTGGCTCAATTGCTTCACTACTAACTTACAAGCAACTTATACGCATCTATTTTAGCAATCAATTAGACTGTAATGTGCAACAAATTGGCTGTTGATAATGTGGTAACTGCTTTTAATCATCAGGATTTAACTTGACCTCTTGAATAAGTTGTTGAATTTGAGCTATTAACTTCTGATAAGTAATTAACTCATTATTCAGACGTTCATTCTCAACAACTATTTTATTATAGAGGCTATCTTTTTTTCCAAAACTTTGTTCACTAAACTCACCTTTAACTTTTTCCAGCCATTGAATAGCTTGTTCCAGAGAAAATGTATCATGTTTTTTCGTTTCAGGTTCAATTATTGGGTGACCATACTTTTTCCTTAACTGTTTAGCTTCTTCTATAGCCTCATTATATAATTTTCGAATTGAGGCGTTCCACCTAAAACCACAGGCAGCTGGTGTTCTATTTAATTGTCTTGCTACTTCTTTAAAACTCTCAAGCTGTGTTCGACCATTTTTAATGTAATCAATAACCGTATGAGCTAAAAACTGATCTTCCTCTTTCGTCCAAGCATCTTGTCTATTTGTACTCATTATAACCGCTCCTTATCCCTATTTGCTATTACTATATGCGAATAGTTATCATGATAGAATAAAGACCAGACAAAAAAATACTAGCCCGATACGGACTAGTATTTTCAATGTTTAACAAATATTATGATTCAACAACTTGTTTACCATCGTAATGACCACACGCTTTACAAACATGGTGAGGTTTAGTAAGTTCACCACAATTTGAACAAGCAATCATTCCCGGTACATGTAATTTTTTATGCGTACGTCGTTGGTTTTTCACCTTTTTAGATGTTCTTCTTTTTGGTACTGCCATGTCTTACACCTCCTTCACTTCCGAAACGAAAATCCTTTTAACACTTTAAAGGATGGGAAGTGATCGTTAAACACTTATCCTTATTGATTTTCATTTTTATCTTTATTTAATAAAGACTGCAATTTTTCAAGACGAGGATCGATCTTTTCCCCTTGCTCTTCCTCAGAAATTACAGTCCAGCCATTACCAGCTGATAAAGCATTAGCTTCGATTTCTTCCGCATCTGCATAAACACGAAAGGGAATCTCCAATAATACATTTTCCTTGATAAAGGGATCTAAGTCAAGTACTTCTCCATGAATAGGATGGATTTCTGATTCATCTTCTTCTTTGTAATAAGGATCAATAGAAAACAACTCCACTACGTTGATCTTAAATGGATAAGGTACATCAACCAATGTTCTAGCACAAGGTAAAATCATGGTACCCGCTATCGTAAATTGACATGTTATCGTTTTACCTTGAACAGATGCTGTTCCATTTACCGAAACAGTACCTATCTCTCTAATATCATTATTATTTAAAGATTCAAGATCTGATAGGTCTACATTTTCCTCAAATCGATATACGTCTGTTTGAAGAATTTTTTGAATTGAAATTTTCATTACTCTCACCTCGAAAGCACAAAGTTTATTGTAAAAGTTATTATGCCATTTGTCAATATTTTTTCTTTACAGGAACGTAAGTTTTTCAACATTTTTTAACGTGCCTTGTACACCATCATTATGCTACAATATCGATAATAGGAGTGATTGGAATGAAGGCCGTCGGATTAATCGTTGAATATAACCCTTTCCATAATGGTCATCTTTATCATATCGAACAAGCCCGAGTAAAGTCAAACGCAGACGTTGTTATTGCTGTGATGAGCGGGCAATTTCTGCAACGTGGTGAACCTGCTATCGTTGATAAATTTACTAGGGCAAAGATGGCAATCGAGCATGGTGTTGATCTTATTTTTGAATTACCAACTGTATTTGCCATCCAACATAGTGATATCTTTGGTTATGCAGCTGTTCAACTTTTAAATCAAATAGGTGTAAATATGATTGTATTTGGCAGTGAGCAGGGCGATATCACCCCTTTCAAAACGACCATCAACGAAATCGAGCGTAATAAAACAACTTATAATAAAGTACTGAAAGAACACCTCCACAGCGGGGTGAGTTATCCTAAAGCAAATGCACTAGCTATTCAAAAGCTATCATCAACTTTTTCTATGGATCTCGATCAACCAAATAATATATTAGGTTTAAGTTATCTTAAAGCACAGAAAGCAATTAATCCATACTTGAAAATGGAAACCATTCAACGTAAACAGGCTGAATACCATCAACATCAGCTATCTCAGCCAATCACCAGTGCCACAAGTATAAGAGCCCATTTAAACGAACTTACGGATCTAAATCATGATGATTTAGCCATGCCCAAGCTCAATCTATCCCTTTTAAAAGCTTATGCACAGAAGGCAGGTCGCTTTCATTACTGGGAAGATTACTTTCCCTTGCTCAAATATCGCATATTAAGTGATACTACTGCACAATTAAAGCAAATTCATGGTATGAATGAAGGTATCGAGCATCGATTAAAAAAACAAATAGTCAATGCAAGAAATTATGATGATTTTTTAACATTAGTTCAAACCAAAAGATATACTAAAACACGTATACAGCGACTTCTAGCTCATGTTTTATTACATTTAACAACTCTTGAAGTTGAGCGAGAAGTGTACGCACTTAAAAAAATAGACACGGTCCGTTTACTTGGTATGACTGAAAAAGGACAAGCCTATTTAAAGCGAACAAGACAAACCCGATCCGTTAATATTATCGGACAATACAAAAAAAATATGCCCGATTTTCTGTCAATAGATGAGCGGGCATCTAACATCTACTATATGACTTTAAATCAAGCGGTACAAAACACCTTAAAACAACAAGAATTTGCTCCGCCACTAA
The DNA here is from genome assembly GCF_016908375.1 of Amphibacillus cookii. GTDB lineage: Bacteria > Bacillota > Bacilli > Bacillales > Amphibacillaceae > Amphibacillus_C > Amphibacillus_C cookii. Next base: position 86,069 of record NZ_JAFBDS010000002.1, on the reverse strand, counting down.
AAAAGGAAGTTGAGGAAAAATAAAACAAACCTTCAATCAGCGGGCAATTCCCTTCTTCGTCCGCTGATTATTAGTTGAGTGAATCAGGACATTAGCGTCCGTTATCGCCCGCCTAAATAGATCAGCTCTATTCTCCATTTTAAGGTGGGCGTTTTACGGATGCTTATCTGTAATAAAAACTTCTTGTCACTAAACATGACGATTTTAGTCTGGACGCTAGAGAAAAGTCGGGATAATATTTAATCGATAGAACACGCTCCACGGTAACTTAAGTACCGTGGAGCGTGTTCAAATAATTTTCTTCACCAATTAAGTTTTTGACCTAACCCCATTACTGATCACTATTGTTGTAGGTAATCAACCGCTTCTTCAAAATGATCGATTGGCACAATCTCCATATCTGTTCCAATCGCTTCAGCGGTTTCTTTGGCAAGATTGTAATTAGAATCTTCAGCGCCTTGCTCATTTGGAACAAAGAAAATATCACAACCCTCACGATCAGCAGCAATGACTTTTTTATCTACCCCACCAATACGATAAATATTCCCATCATAATCGATTTCTCCTGTTCCCGCAATTTGCAGACCCTTTGTTAAATCTCCCGGCGTTAACTGATCGAAAAGTTCTAGAGCTAAGACAAGTCCTGCACTTGGTCCACCTATGTCTCCACTAGCAAAATCAACCGATCTAGCCACATCTACTTCGCGATTGGTGACTAGTTGTATACCAATACCAAATTGATCAGGTTGTTCAGCAAAGGGAACAAGCTCAATCGTCGTTTCAAATTGTTGACCATCACGATCAACAAGGAAAGTAAGTTCATCACCAACTTGATATTGATTAACAACTTCGATAAGGTGCTCTGCATCGATTATCTTAACATTTTCAACCTCTATGATCTTATCGGCAATTTCTAGTTCATCTTCAGCTGGCATATCTTCAAGAATAGAAACAACATATACCCCTTCATAGTGAATATCAATCTCTTCTCCAGCCTCTTGATAAGCAACAACCATTGCAGCTTCTTGAGAACTCTCCATTAACTGGAGTTGTGCTTGTAAATAACGCTCGCGATCATATCCTTCTGGAAATACCTCATCTAAATGGTGGATATCCTCGTAAGGTGATAGGTTTGCTATTAATAATTGAATTGGCGTTGCACGTCCACCTCTCACCGTCACAAGATGAAGATCACCTTCACTTTGATAAGCATTATCTACTTTGACAACATCATTTAACGGATCGGCAGTACCTGGTTTATAGATATAATAAGGTAAAGGCAATACGAAAATAACGATTAGGAAAATGATGAATAAAATATATAATAGTTTTTTTCTAAAGTTATACAATAAAAAACCCCTCTCTATACAATTAGTAAAACAGTGCGCCAAACATTATGTATGTTTGCTTTTTCAAGATATTCTATGACACCCCTTAATCGTCCAAACAAAAGACGTGTTCTTCTATAATCTTATCAATTTTTAGCATAAATCTTTTCTCTAGATGCGTATAGTATTAAAAAGCAGTATTACCGAAATCTAAAATTATTTTACTACTTTTTTCTGGTACTGTATAGCATAACTCACTTACCACTTTGATACGTTAGGGGAGAACATGTTGAAGTCACAATTAAAATCGATAATGTTAGCCATTGGTGCATTGGCATTTGCTATTTGCCTTATTACAATGCCAACAGAAACTTTAGCTGCTAGTAAAAGGGGAGTTGATATCTGGTCAAATACTGTTTTCCCATCTTTACTTCCATTTTTTATTACCGGGGAAATATTGATTGGCTTTGGTGTCGTTCATTTTATCGGTGTTTTATTTGAACCGATTATGCGCCCCATTTTCAACGTCCCTGGCGTTGGTAGTTTCGTCTGGGCGATGGGGATGGCAAGCGGTTATCCAGCTGGTGCAAAATTTACTGCCCGAATGAGACAAGAAGGACAATTGACCCAAGTTGAAGCCGAGCGACTTGTCGCCTTTACTAACGCTTCAAACCCCTTATTTATCATTGCTGCTGTTTCGGTTGGTTTTTTTCAATCACCAACATTAGGCGTTTTATTAACTGTTTCACACTACGGCAGCAATCTTTTAGTAGGTATAGTTATGCGTTTTTATAAAGCTAATTATATCTCTATGTATCGAAAAGATGCACAGCAAAATATATGGAAACGCGCTTTTAAAACATTACATCATACACGTATTAAATCAAATAAACCGTTCGGAAAATTGTTTGGGGATGCTGTCATTCATTCTGTTCAAACTTTACTAATGATTGGTGGATTTATTATTTTTTTTTCTGTTTTCTCTAGCATATTAATCGAAATAGGTCTAGCAGATATAGGTAGTCAGCTAATCGAAACCATTTTTTTACGCTTTAACATTCCAGAAAAACTTGCCCTTCCTTTCTTCACGGGTATATTTGAAATCACACTAGGCGCTCAACAAATTTCTGGCTATATCAATGAACCGATGATAGCCAAGGCTATCCTGGTTAGTTTATTATTGGCATTTAATGGTTTTAGTGTACAAGCCCAAGTAGCTAGTATTTTAGCTGAAACAGACATTCGCTATATGCCTTATTTATTAGGTAGAATACTTCAAGGTATTTTTTCAGCAGGGATTGTTATTATCGCATCACCTTACTTGATGGCGCTATCGCCGAAGCCTATTGGCCATGCTATAGCAGTTGAGGCCCCATTACAATCAAGTTATTGGTTCAGCTTGCTGTATCAAGCGGGGCCCATTATCACTTTAGTTGGTCTATCAAGTGCTTTTATCCTATGCGCCCTTCGCCAATTAAAATAACAACTGAGTAGGCTGTACTCAGTTGTTATTTTGGTTGTATACTATTTGACGTTGGTGAAGGGAATTCCCCATTTCATGCTTTTGCGAAATAGGGGGTAGACTTTCGTTAACGTCATTTCTATTTCTGCAACTATAGAAATGGGTTCAGTCATCCAGTGATTCGCTTTCCGCAGGCACGGCTTCAGCTAACTCATGTGCGCACCAAACGCGCACATGAGTGGATCTTCAGCTCGTGCTATTCCTGCAGGAGTCTCATCACCTCCTTACCGAACCCGTATGAATTTACATGTAGATAGACATTCAAATTAAGTTAAGATCTATTGAATCGAAATCAGCCCAAAATGCACCTAACCAATCAAATATTCAAGCAGCATAAGCCGACTTGAATATTTGTGAAATTCATCTATAAAATTGCCGACAAAAATTCTCACCAACGTCATTTGACAAAGAACCGTTATTTTAATTAATAACCATAATCGATAGCAGAACTATTCATTTAACAGTTATCCATTTTGAAATTTGTCTTTTAATGCTTGATCAACTGCTTCTGGTACCAGATCAGATACATTAGCTTTAAATTTAGCAACTTCTTTTACCATACTCGAACTTAAAAAAGAATATTTATTATTGGTCATAACAAAAAACGTTTCGATATCTTCGTTAAGCTTACGATTCATTGAGGTAATTTGCATTTCATATTCAAAATCACTAATAGCCCGCAACCCTCTTACCAGAGCATCAGCATTTTTCTTACGCGCATAGTCCATTAATAAACCATCATGACCATCTATTGACACGTTAGAAATATGTTTTGTTGAATCTTCTAATAATTGAATGCGTTCCTCAACTGTAAACAGCGGGGATTTTGATTCATTGTGGAAAACAGCAACGATAACATGGTCAAAAACTTTTGCTGCCCGTTCAATAATATCAAGGTGACCAAAAGTAACAGGATCAAAGCTGCCAGGACAAATCGCTAATCTACTCATTCTAATTCTTCCTTTCTCTATACAACGATATTGCAGTCGTACTTCCATATTTCTCTGTTCGAACTTTTTCAAGTGTTCCAACCCATGTTGGTAAACTTTCTCTCGCCTCATGTTCACAAACAACCACTGTCTGCTCATCGGTAATATTTTGTTTAGCTATTTCTTCGAGAAGGCGTTGATAGAACCCTTTTTGATACGGGGGATCTAAAAATATTATACTAAAAGTTAAGTTTCGTTTAGCCACTGCCTTAAGTGCCCGAAAAGCATCATTGCGATATACTTCAGCATGTGCAGTTACATTTAACTGACTTAAATTATTTTTTATCACCTCAACAGCTTGCCTTTGTTGATCGACAAAAATAACATGTTCAATCCCTCTACTTAATGCCTCTATCCCCAAACCACCGCTACCAGCAAAAAGATCTAAACAAATGCCCCCACTAAAAAAAGGACCGATACGATTAAAAAGAGATTCTTTTACTTTATCAGTAGTTGGTCTTGTTAATTTATTTGGTACGGTTTGAATTAATCTACCTTTATATGTACCCGATATGACACGCATTTATCTCACCTCAATAACCACTTACATCAATTTAATCGCTTTTAATGCTACCATAAAAATGTAATAAACACCACGGTTATCTCCAATCATCCTATCATTATCGCATCAAGTAATCGTTATTCATTGCAGGTTCGTTGATTGAATCAAGACATTAGCTCACCTCAATCGATTTGCTCTACTTTCTATTTTGAGAGGAGTGTTTACGGACGGTTATCTGTGATAAATGTTAAATACCTAAAGTTCATCTGTCTATAGTAGCTTAAATCTTGTAATTTCAATTTATTTCATCATCTGGTTAACTTGAATATTTTTTATCTAATATGGTGATACTTAGCTAGTGAAGTGATGTTAAGCAAAAGCAACACTTCTAGAAGACGGAAGAGCCTACGTTTCCCCATAGGCGCTTTTCCGGTTTCTCCTCTCCCTTTGCCTTTTTGGTTCTATTAGTTCGAATCAAAAAGGGCCTGCAGATCTTTTTTCTGCAGGCTTTTTTCTATTAATTTATTTTAGTAGCGGCAAGACAAAATGTTGAAATCTGGAAGTTCATGTTAGTGTACACCACTATACCCACTTCCTTCAAGCGTTTTGCCGATTTTTTCTAACAACTAGAGATTAACCTATTATATTCCCATTTTATAATCATATTCTTTAGCCTTATCAACTTTAGCGTTGTCAAACGCTTGATTAATAAATGGCTTGTATGAGTAATCGACTTTTGATACAAAAGGCAGTCGTTCCAATTTCGCTGCTTTGTCTTCAACTTCTTCCTGATCTACATAAATAACAGCATATCTAGACCCTCTTGATACTGCAATGAGGTGTCCATAACGTTTTAATTGCTTGACATTTTTCATATGCTGAAACCAGATAATAAGACCTTGTCTCTTTGTACGTATCATATTGTTCCCTCACTTTAATCATTATGAAGCTTTGCAACCACAGCCCCCACCAGAACCACAGCCACAGCCGCTATCAGTAAATAACGCCCCATCTCGGGGTACAATAATTTGCTTACTAATACTGTGAGCTATTTTTTCACTTATATCATCTAATAGCGCCTGCAACTCTCGTTCAGCTACTTTAAATTGTGCAACCGCTTCATGCATATCTACTTCTCTTTTTACCATCCGCATCTCTTTTGTAATCTGACTAAAGTCTGGATGGTAACGACCAAAACGTTGCACATCTTCATATTGTTCTTTCTTTATCTCAAATTGTTTAATTAAAGCTTGAGCTTCAATATTTTGTTTTAACTTACGTTTATTTTCTATATAATTAACCATCTGCTCAGAATCTATAATCATATTTGCCAATTCATCTGTTTGATCTAATAAATGAATACATTCAGTCGTCGCCAACATGACGATCACCTCCACTAGCACTATCATACCAGTATTTTAAACAAAAAAAAAGAGCAGATCGAGATTAATCGGAGCTCTTTCCTTACAAAACGCCTCTCGCTGTTTATTATAAAGTCACAGTTAGTAGTAATAGCGACGGCCCATTCTATTGTTGTGCATCGGCTGATTCGTATTTTTTCCTCTTATTTCAGAAAAATGATCGATTAGTTTTCTTAATTGGTCAACCGCTTGATCTGCCTGTTGCACATGCTCATCAACCTTGTCAAAATCAACTTTATTAAAAATTGAAAATAATTGTTCTGTCCACTTCTTCTTCGTCTTTTCATCTTTTGGTGCTGTATCATCTTTAAATTGTGTCCAATAATCATCATCTTCTCCCAGTTCTTGGTAGCGTTGATAATAATAAGACCAGTCCTGTTCTCCACTTCTTACCGTTTGAATCATGCCCGGATGCTTCTCAATAAACGCCTTGAACTTTTGAATTTTCGGATGTAATTTGGTTTCACTCATCTTAACCCCAAACCTCCTTTTAAACTGAGCTAGTATAATGTATGATGGGCATTAAGAGAAAGTGAAACATCTTAAAACTGATTTTACTGACCAATGCTAGCCGTGATCATTTCTCGATTTAGAAGCAAGTGTTTTACGGACGGTTATCTGTGATAAAATTCTGTGTATAATAGTTTTGATAAACGCCTACACCAAGATGGGTAAATGACTCATCTAGTAAAGCACGACGGTGTCCTTCACTGTTCAACCATCCTTCCACCGCAGCTAACCCATCTGTATATTGAGCTGCAATATTTTCCCCGGCACGCGAGAACGGGACTTCCCCCTCTGTTAAACGATCTAATAAATCTCTGCCATCCTGTGACTGATGTGAGAAATAATCTAATTGATGCATATCTTGGCTATGAAGACTAGCAACTTGACTCGCCTGATCATGCCATTGCAATGGGTTTACTTCAAATCGTTTGCGAATCATATTTGTTAAAACAAAAATAGCATATGCTTCACTTTGCGTTACCATCTCCCAATCGTCATTAGATAACCTACTTTTTTTCGGCAATGGGCCTGTATAAGATAAATAATAAGGTTGATGCTTGACCGCTACTTCTTCATTCATAATCCGAATTGATGATAATTGACCTGTGTGAATATCAAAATATAATTGTAATAGTATGCCTTCATCTAAGATAATAATAGGGGTTGTTTCGATATCTTGCTCACTTAAGTGAAAAGAAAAGCGATCAAATTCCACCTCTTGCTGAAAAGCATAAAATCCTTCCACTTCTTCGTAATTCATTCCTATCTCTAACGGAAAAATATCAGCTTGCTCTCCCGTTATATAAGCGGTAACAACTTGATCGTCTTTAATCCCAAACTGATAAAAGTAGTCTTCCTCATCAGTAAATAGATACCATTGATAATCATAGCGACTTGGTGCACTTTGTATAGGGTCACCAAACGCTTCTAGCAAACTTGATAATGGTTTGCCGATTAACTGTTCTAAAGTCTCATCTGTTGTGGTATCGCGATCAAAAAATGATAACTTGACCTCTAAAGCTCTATCTTGCTTAATAACCTTTTGCTCAAAAAAATGCCCAGATCTATCTATCGGAGTGATTAGATCATCGTATATAAAAAAAGCAGCATACAATAAAATGAGGAAAAATAAAAGTTTAAACGCACTTTTCATTTAGGTACCTTCTTCCTATTTAAAATAGTTTAATAGTTTTTAAAGATAAGCAAGCCATACTTTGTCTCCCTATATGGCTTGCTTATCTTTAAAACTTAGTGGTAATGCGGGCGCTCTGAAATCTCCTCCAAAGCTTCTCCTGCCATATGATCGGATTGCTCCTCCAATGCTAAGTCCCCTAATGATACAATACCAATTAGTTTGCGATCTTTCACAATGGGAAGACGGCGAATTTGATGTTTTGCCATCAACTCACCCGCTTCAAGTACTGTTTGGTTTGGATCACAGGTTATGGCGTCATGCGTCATGCACTGTTCAATTGATTGATTTGAATCAACAGCTTTTGCATAACCTCGAATAACCAAATCACGGTCAGTCACCATCCCTAATAGATGATGGTCTTCATCACAAACCGGTATCGCTCCAACATTCTGATCAGCCATTAATTTAGCGATTTCATTTATCGGTTGGTTGGGTTGGCAAGACAATACGTGATCTGACATAACTTCATTAACCGTTTTCATAACTCATATACCTCCCTCATGTTTATTGTGGGTAGTTATTGCCCACAATGTGTAGTATGGCCTTACATGAACCTAATTAAACATCATTGATTTCACCTAACACGATAAGATTAATTATAAAAGTAACTATTCAAATTACAAGGAACATGATATATTTCAATGAGACAGAGATTTTTTCTTATCTAACGAAAGGGGGATTTATTTGTGTTGCGTTCGTTAAACAGACGTCATTGGACATTAATTCTATTAGCGATCATTATATTATTGTTCTTTATTTTCGTATTACCTGTTTCCATCCCATTACTAACTGCATTTATTACCGCACTTTTTCTCAACCCACTTATTCGAATGATCGAAAAAAGGTTGCACCTCAACCGTAAGATAAGTGTGATTATTGTCTATTTAACATTTCTTATTTTGCTTTCATTTATTGGTACATATGCGGTAACGAATATTATTAAGCAATTGGTAGATTTAGCTGAGAATGCACCTGATTATATTTTACAAGTCAATAAATTACTCCTTCAATGGAGCGGAGAATTAGAAAGAATTATGGAGGACTTACCTAATGAATTTGTACAGGAAGTCAATAATAGCATTAATAGTAGTGTTGAATCCGTTACAGATATTTTAAGAACACATTTCAGGGTAGAACGACTCGCCTCGATAGTGGCTGTCATTCCAAATTATATTGTCAGTTTTATTGTATATTTAATTGCACTATTTTTATTCATGTTAGAACTTCCCATTTTAAAAGCGAAGTTTTATCATAATTTCACCGAGCATACAGCTGAGAAAATACAATTTATGAGTGCTCGATTAAAATACGTATTTGTAGGTTTTTTGAAAGCACAATTCCTTGTTAGTTTAATCATATTAACGGTTACTTTGCTAGGGTTATTTATCATCATTCCTGAGTATGCGGTAATTATGGCAACCATCATTTGGCTAATTGACCTTATACCGATAATCGGCTCTATCGCTATTCTTGGTCCGTGGTCACTCTATATGTTCATAGCGGGTAACATTTTTATGGGAACTCAGCTTGCCTTACTTGCTTTTATTCTTTTAGCGATCCGGAGAACTGTTGAACCTAAAGTGATGGGACAGCAGATCGGCCTTTCCCCATTAGCTACACTAATTGCAATGTATGTAGGGCTCCAATTAATTGGTATTCTTGGATTCATATTAGGCCCGATTGTGGTTATTGCCTTTAACTCAGCAAAAGAAGCAGGAATCATTAAATGGCATGTTAAACTTTAGAAACGAACTGCTTTTCATCTATTGTGCGATTGTGACTCTAGCATAAAATGCAACTTAAGTATAGGTACAACTTGCACCTTTAAGCTCGACCTTAAAACGAACCTGAAATCAGTAGGCATTTTCGTTCTTCACCCACTCATTTCAGGTTCGTTGATTGAATCAGGACATTACCGCCTGTTAGCGCCCTAATAAATAGCTTTTTATTTTATGGCGGGCGTTTTACGGACGGTTATCTGTGATAAAACGAAAGCGCCAAAGGATATAATATAGAGAAAAACGTCACAAGCTATCATTCTTGTGACGTTTTTGATATTAAATTTATAGTATAGAAAGCATTTTGTAAAACTACTGCTTATGTCAATCAACATAAGCATAGTGCCATTTATGATTGTTGTGCCTTTTCATGTAATAAATTAAGTTGCTTTTCTAAATTATCTAATAAATCTTTGCCTTCTGCTTCCCCAATTAAGTTTAACCTAACAGCAAAATCTATCTCTCTTGATAAACCGAACATTTGTGTATCTAAAACTTCTTCATATAAAGGACATTGGGGCATCATTAAATTGTCCATTTGTACTTGAATGAGTTTCAAGATCTTATCTGCGTCAGCCTTAAGAAGGGCATAGGCTTCATTTGCGTTAGTTACCACCGCTTCTTGCATCATTTAAATCCCCCTCCGTTAAAGATCCTCTTCTCATTATATTAAAGCTTAATGAGGAAAAATGCAAGTTAATTCAATTTAAACAGCCAATAATTAATTATCATTTTGGGTTGACAAAAAACGATGAAGAGATTAAAGTTGCATTAAGGAAACATTTTTAAATTAAAGAACAAAAATTATACATTGCTAATTTATTAGCGGGAGGGGAAATTATGAAAAAAATATTTGTTACATCCACATTGCTATTAGTTATCGTTTTAATGGCTGCTTGTAATGACACAACGCAAACAAGTGAAGAACAAACCATTAATGTGGTTACGACAATCGCTCAAATTGGAGATATCGTTGAAAACGTTGGGGGAGAACATGTAAATGTAACCAGCCTAATGGGGCCAGGAACTGATCCACATATGTATAACGCGGTCCAAAGTGACATTGAGCAAATGGATCAAGCCGACATTATTTTTTATAACGGATTAGACCTTGAAGCACAAATGAATGATGTCTTTGCACAAATGCAAGCTGATAAACCAACGATTGCAGTCGCAGAAGAAATGCCAGAATCTCTATTATTAAATGATCCTGACAATCCTGCCATTTATGACCCGCATATATGGTTTGATGTGACAACCTTTAGTCACGTCGTAGAAGTCGTTAAAGATCAATTGATTACGTTAGACCCAGATCATGAGGAAGACTATCAACAAAACTATAATGATTACATGGATGAGCTCGAAAAATTAAATGAGTACATTATAAATCGTGTAGAAGAAATACCTGAGCAAAGTCGTGTACTCGTAACAGCACATGATGCCTTTCACTACTTTGGAGAATCCTATGGATTTGAAGTTGAAGCATTGCAAGGGTTAAGCACAGAAGATGACTATAGTGTCCAAGATATTCAAGATATCGTTGACTTAGTTGTTGATCGAGAGATTAATGCCCTCTTCATAGAAAGTAGTGTATCCGATCGATCAATTAATGCAGTCAAAGAAGGCGCCCAATCAGAAGGGCATGAAATTGAAATTGGAGGAGAATTGTATTCTGATGCAATGGGTGAAGCGGGCACTGAAGAAGGTACCTATATTGGTATGTTCAAAGCGAATATCGACACGATTGTTGACGCATTAAAATAGGAGGTGTCTAAATGAACGCCCTTGAAATCACAAATATAAAAGTAAACTATCATAAACAAACGGTTCTTGAAAATGTTTCCTTCCATGTTCCAGAGGGGTCGCTTACCGGTATTGTCGGCCCTAATGGGGCTGGAAAATCCACCTTAATTAAAGCTGTACTTGAGCTAATCCCAAAACACTCAGGTGCAGTTAAGGTTTATGAGCAATCATTTCGCCAACAAAAGCATTTAATCGGCTATGTTCCACAAAGAAATGAAGTTGATTGGGACTTCCCTACCAATGCCCGTGATATTGTCCTAATGGGACGTTACCGAAAGATCGGCTTTTTCAAACGTGCTAAGAAACGAGATATTGAAATCGCTGATCAATGTCTTGATAAAGTGGGTATGCTTGACTTTGCCACTAGACAAATCAGTCAATTATCAGGTGGACAACAACAACGGGTGTTTCTCGCTCGGGCACTCGCGCAAGATGCCTCCATTTATTTTATGGATGAGCCTTTTTCCGGTGTAGATGCAGCGACCGAGAAAGCTATCATTCACTTGATGAAAGAATGGAAGAATGAAGGAAAAACGGTGCTGGTTGTTCATCATGATTTACAAACAGTGGAAGAATATTTTGACCGTGTCTTACTATTGAATAAAGTACCGATTGAATATGGGGAAACTCAGACCGTTTTTACTATGGATAATTTGGAACGAACCTATGGTGGCAAAATATCGTTTCTTGAAAGAGCTACAGTCTTGACATAAGGAGGTCATGATATGTCTGATTATTTTTCCATTTTCTTGTCTAGTGCCAATTTCAGATGGGTGATCACCGGTAGCTTGCTATTAGGTTTTGCTTGTGGAATGATCGGTACATTCGTTTTACTAAAAAAGCAGAGTCTTATTAGTGATGCAATGGCTCATGCTGCATTACCTGGAGTAGGTATTGGTTTCTTGTTATTTAATGAAAAAAATCTCCCTGTTCTATTGTTGGGTGCAACTTTAACGAGCTTATTAGGAACGTATTTCATCCAATTGATTATTAAACATTCTAAGCTTGACGCTGATGCTGCGATTGGTGTGATCATTTCTGTCTTCTTCGGCGTAGGTATCGTGCTGTTAACTTTTATTCAACAGCATGCTACTGGAAATCATGCCGGTTTAAAGGAATTCATTTTTGGGCAAGCAGCATCGCTTGTAAATAGAGATGTACAATTAATAACGGTTAGTGCCATTGTCCTTGTGCTTATCACCATGGTTTGTTTTAAGGAATTTAAAATTGCTATTTTTGATCCTGACTTTGCCAAAGGGCTTGGCATACCGGTATCGTTTTTAAACGGTGTACTCATGTTACTCATTGTCGGTATCGTTGTTATTGGTATCCAAATGGTCGGGGTTGTCTTAATAGCCGCATTACTTATTACTCCCCCATTGTCAGCACGCTATTGGACAGATGAACTGCCTATTATGGCTGGGTTGTCCGGTGTTTTAGGTGCTCTAAGTGGTGTGATAGGGACTTGGTTTAGTGCAACAATACCAAATTTGCCAACAGGGCCTATGATTGTATTGGTTATCTCAGCTATTTTTCTAATAAGCTTACTGTTCGGCTCAAAACGTGGAATAATGATGAAAGTGGTGCAGCCATCATGAGTTATACAGGCTGGATTATTATAACTGGTATATTAGTTGGTGTTACGTGCGGTATTAATGGATCGCTACTTGTATTAAGAAAAACCGCAATGCTTGCAGATGCGATTAGTCACACCGTTCTCTTAGGGATAGTCGGGGCTTTTTTCATCACGCAAACCTTACACGGGATTCCTATGTTAATCGGGGCTGCGGTTGTCGGACTTTTAACCGCATATTTAGTTGAAACATTAAATCAAAAAGGTGTTCAGAAAGATGCGAGTATTGGTGTGATTTTCACTTCTTTATTTGCTTTAGCCGTTGTCCTGCTTTCTTTCATTGGCAGTCAAGTTCACTTAGATACTGAACATGCACTGATGGGGGAAATTGCTTTTGTTCCATGGAATCGTTTCGTTCTACATGGGATAGATTTAGGCCCAAAAGCCGTATGGATGCTTAGTACGGTTTTATTAATTAGTCTTACGGTCATTTTCCTTTTCTATAAGCAAATTAAAATTTCTACTTTTGATCATCATTATGCAATATTAATTGGTATCCCAGTGGGGTTTATCCATTATTTATTAATGACGCTCGTCTCTTTATCGACAGTTGCTTCTTTTAATAGTGTCGGGGCAATTTTGGTTGTAGCGATGTTAATTGTTCCTGGCGCAACCGCCTATCTATTATCAGATCGCTTTATAAATGTGATCTTATTAAGCGGATTGATTGGTGGCTTATCCGCTATATTAGGCTATTGGAGCGCCATACAGTTAAATGTATCTATTGCTGGAGCCATGGCCACTACTACTGGTCTGTTTTTTATGCTAGCCTTTTTATTTCATCGAGAAGGTCTAGTTATTAAATACTTTCGACACCGCTTAAGATCACAATAACGGTTTTAAAAAATACTAAGATTAGTAGGGAAGGCCATCCTTTGATGGCCTTCCCTACTATTTTTTATGTTATTGTTTAACTTGGTTGAAGTAATTAACGCCAAATAAAGAACCTTCGCTTACCATATCTGCATTTTCCATATTGTCACTTAATGGACCACCCGCTTCCTCGATTGGAAAATGATTGTCTCTCTTCAACATTAATGTATTTTTAAAATTAACAAACTTATTCTTTATTCGCTCTTGACGCTTATCATTCAATAGCTGATAAGTCACAAAGGTTGTTCCTATTCCAATCAGACCGATGAGCACTTTTCTTTTCATATAGCAACACCTCTTCTTTATTGATATATAGTTCATTCCCGTTTCTATCAAAGTGAAACATAATTAGTGACAAGTCGTTACTTAATTACTCAACTTTCTCATTTGAATTTTCAGGTTCAGCAAAGTAGCATAAGGGTAGACCTAATATTAAATATAGGCGCTGCCTTTGAATATAGATTTTCGATTGATTATAAACCTTTCGTTTTAGAGACGCAGGTGAGCTATGTTCCGCTTTCCATGGGCGTGAGCTTGAGCTGACGTATTCAGTATGAATCCTCACCCAGCTAAGTGGAGATAAGCAAGGGGTGAGACTTCTGCGGGAATAGGATGAGCTGAAGATCCACTTTAGAAGCGCTCTTAGCTTCTAAAGTTAGCTGAAGCCAGCCCCGCGAAAAGCGAATCCCTTGCTTTTCGGAACGACATAACGTGCTAAACGTATGCGGCACATCCATGCAGAAGTAAAGTCAACAAGCCTATTGAATACCGCGTCTATTGAACACGATCAAGGTTGAATGACTATTTTCAGTGTGCGAAAGTTGAGTTAATTATAAAGTTAACCTTCAATCAGTGGACGGAGGTCATGCAGACGTTGCCACAGGACGTGGCGGTTTAAGTCTACGATCTTACCCACCCACTGATAGTTAATTGAGTGATTATACTGATTTCGGACCATGCCGAAAAATTTTTTTACGTGTAATAAGTATTTATTAGTAACTATGCCCACTTATATTGCTTTAATACTTTCAAGTTGCTTTCTTACTGATTGGTCGTTGAGTGAATCAGGACATAAACGTCCGTTAGCGCCCACCTAAATAGATTGCCCCTACCCTCCATTTGATGGTAGGCGGTTTGCAGACGGTTTATCTGTGATAAAGTAAAAGATACGCATAACAGGTTAGCATTCCATGTCTAGATATGCTAAAATGTAAACAATCAATTTATAATAGCTTGCTTGTTTGAGGTGACAGTTATGGATGTTAAATGTCCAATATGTGATACAGTTAATCAAATTAATTATCATTCGCCCTTAGCTAAACGATTACGCAATCGACGTAAACATTTATATTTATGTCCAACTTGCTCAGAGCGTATAGAAAAGAAAACGAAGATGCGCCATGCCACAGGGAATTTTAAACTATATCAAGAAAAAAAAGATGACGACCCCTATATTCAATAATATAGCAGTCGTCATCTTTTTAAGTTATTTCAATTCAATATAGTCATTGATTATTTCATCAATAATATCTGGGTGCGCCGACACCATGGGATCTTGATTTAGAAAAGTTAGTGGCTTGCCATTTGCTTGAACGGTTTTACCACCGACCTCATTGAACAAAATAACACCTGCTGCTAAATCCCATGGATGTAGTTTAAAAGAAATATAGCTGTCCACAATACCCTCTGCTAAATAAGCAAATTCTAAAGCAGCAGAGCCATACGTTCGTGTTCCTCTTACGGTTTGAACTAATTTTCTTATTTTTTTATCATTTACTTTATTGTTGCTTGTACACCAAAAAGTGTTAAGCATAAGTATCGATTCAGATAGGTTTTTATGATCGGCAATCGGGGATAACTTCTTTTCGTTTTTATAAGCTCCCGCCCCTTTTTTAGCGTGGTATAGAATATCAGCCATTACATCATAGACGAAACCAATTTCACCGATTCCATTATGATAAACGGCCAAAGAAATTGAAAAGGTTCGCTTTTGATGAACGAAATTCATTGTCCCATCAATCGGGTCGATAATCCACACTGTTCCTGTTAAGTCATTAACTTCATCACCGAATCCTTCTTCAGACAGGATCCGATCTGTTGGATAGGTATGTCTTATATGTTCCGCAAAAAATTGTTCGATCTTCTTATCCATCTCTGTCACAAGATCATTAGCATCTGCTTTTGTATCGATCTCTCTTGGTTGGTCAATAGCTTGACGAATAAGTGCACCCGCTTCTTTTACCCATTTTTTTGCTTGTTGATATATGGCTTCCTGTTTGAAAGTAGACATTATGATTCATCCTCTCTTACTCTTGGTATAGTTTAGCAAAATTTTCACTTTTGTGCATCTCTGTACCTATCTAATTATAATTATGTTAAAATAAGATATACTATTAGTTAAGAAAGGTGTGATAGAGAATGGATAAATACAACTTTAATAACAACGATTTTGAAATCTTTCATATAGAAGGCTTAGATGAAAGAATGCATGCTATTCAAGAGCATATTCAACCAAAATTCAAGGCAATAGGTACAGAATTAACAGATCATTTAGCCAGCAAGTTAGGTAATGAAATGTTTTTACATATTGCTAAACATGCACGTCGTTCTGTCAATCCGCCTAATGATACCTGGTTAGCCATTGCTGATAACAAGCGAGGCTATAAAAAGCACCCGCACTTCCAGGTTGGTTTATTTGATGATCATTTATTTATATGGCTTGCTTTTATTTATGAACTACCTACCAAGTCTAAAATAGCTGAAACATTTTTAAAATACCAAGATCAAATTGAAGCACTGCCTAATGATTACGTGGTTTCTTTTGATCACATGAATAAAGCTGCAAAACCAGTGGGCTCACTAGTCGATAAGGATCTAGAACGTTTTCGAGATGTTAAGAAGGCTGAACTTTTAATTGGCAAACATATTAGTAAATCTGGCGCCGATCAATTATCTGGTGAAGCCCTATTAGAGCAGATCAAATCAACCTTTGACCAGCTCTTACCTCTTTATCAGCTTGGTAAACGCGCCCTCCAGTAAACTATTTTTACAAGCCACTTATCATTTCATGATATGTGGCTTGCTTATCTCTATCCGTATTATGGCATCTTTATGTTTTGATCACTATTTTCTTTAGCCTTTTTGATGGCCTGATACAATGAATAGCCTGTTTCGCGTTCAAAATCTCTTCCTATCGTTTTTTCTTCACTTTTACTAGGTACTATTTGTTTAAATTTGCGATACTTATTTAAGATGTCCTTTGACGGAATGGGTTTATGATAGCATTCCTCTATTAACGCTAAAAACTCAACCACTTCAACAATCTCATCAGTTGTCCAACGGTCATCGATTGGAAAACGAAAATTCATTTGGCCGCCCCCTCCTATGATAAATACTTCAATTAACTAGCTATTTGATATCATTTTTGCTATAATCTTTTTGCTTCATTGCATTATTATTTTATTAAAGGAGTCAATTATATGCAAGAACATGAAAAAACACCCTTATTTTCGGGTCTTTTACAACATATTAATCAACATCCGCTTGCTTTTCATATACCTGGTCATAAAAGTGGAAGAGGGATTGATCCCTCTTTTAAAGGCTTTATGGGTGACAATGCTTTATCGATTGACTTAATTAATATTAGTCCCCTTGATGATCTGCATCATCCGCAAGGGATTATTAAAGAAGCTGAGCAATTAGCTGCTCAAGCATTTGGTGCTGATTTCACCTTTTTTTCTGTGCAAGGGACAAGCACACCCATTATGGCAATGGTATTAAGTGTGTGTCAGCCTGGCGATAAGATTATCGTCCCTCGAAACATACACAAATCAGTGACATCGGCTATTATTTTTTCAGGTGCCATCCCTATTTTTGTGCACCCAGAGCTTGATACATCACTTGGCATTGCTCATGGAATCACCCCTCGTTCAGTGGAGCATGCACTTGATGCACATCCAGATGCCAAAGCAGTATTTGTTATAAATCCAACCTATTTTGGCATAGCTGCTGATTTACGACAAATTGTTGAAATTGCACATAATAAAGCCATTCCTGTCCTGGTCGATGAAGCACACGGTGTTCATATCCACTTTCATGAAGAACTGCCACTCTCAGCTATGGAAGCAGGTGCAGATTTAGCAGCAACCAGCGTCCATAAATTGGGGGGATCACTGACACAAAGTTCTGTTTTAAATGGTCGGGAGGGTTTAATTGTTAAGGAACGCGTTCAAAATGTGCTATCGATGTTAACAACGACATCAACATCTTATCTCTTACTTGCATCACTAGACGTTGCTCGAAAACAATTAGCCATCCATGGACATCGTTTATTAACAGAAACGATTAAACGTGCACAAGATTTACGTAAACAAATAAATGATTTAAACTTTCTTTACTGCCCTGGAAACGAAATATTAGGGACAGATGCTACCTTCAATTACGACCCAACAAAAATATTAATTTCCGTTAAACAATTAGGGGTGACAGGCTATGATGTAGAAAGTTGGCTGAGAGAGCATTATCAAATTGAAGTAGAGCTATCTGATATGTACAATATTTTGTGTATTATTACACCAGGAGATGACAATCAACACATCACTACACTACTAACCGCCTTAAAGGATTTGGTTTACTCATTTAAACATCATGCCATAGAAAGACAAGTGCAGGTAAGTATATCTGAAATACCAGCTTTAAGTATGTCACCACGTGATGCTTTCTATGCAGACACCGAAACCATTAAATTGTCCGAAGCGGTTGGACGGATTAGTGCAGAATCAATTATGATCTATCCACCTGGAATCCCCATTTTCATTCCTGGTGAGATTATAACTGAGGAAAATCTTAATTATATTAAAAAAAATATTGAAGTCGGCTTGCCCGTTCAAGGTTTAGAAGATGTTACCTTAGAAACGATTCATGTTATTAAAGAAATGAAACCTTTTACTTAATAAATTGAAGCTTCAATTCTTGAAGGTTTCGACCTTCTCCAACGGATTGGTCATTGAGTGAATCAGCATTAGCATCCGTCACCTCCCGCCTAAATAGATGATTTCTGCTCTCTATTTTACGGCGGGTGTTTACGGACCGAACGGTTACCTGTGTTAAATTGGACCGAGCACTCACAATTCCCGACATTTTCCATCCTAACACCTTACTAGTATGCAAAAGGCGAATGAAAGACCCAATACCGGCTCCTCATTCGCCATTCGTATTACTTTAACTCCTCTTCTTACAGTTAAAAGATAAGCGCGCTATTCAGAAACAGTTTCAATTGTTTTAGGGTTAACTATCTCATAGTCCTTTTCCCTTAATCCAATGACAATATCTTCTAACGCTTCACGCGTCCACGCACGATCATGCATCAATACATTAGCGCCATCACGCAATTCTGGCGCATTAACCATAATTTCTGCTAATGCATCTGCCTCTGTATAATCAGCCTCCCAGTCATATCCGTAAGTCCAATTCATAACTACCATCTCTTCTTCTTCAGCTACAGCATTTGAAACATCTGTATTAACACCAAAAGGCGCTCTGAAAAATTTAGGGCGTTCACCAATTATATCTTCTACCAAATCATTTAACGCGATTATTTCTTCACGTTGTTGCTCTTCAGAAAGATCACTTAAATTAGGATGGGTGTATGTGTGATTACCAATTACAAAACCCATTTCATAAATTTCTTTTAATATTTGTTGCTGTTCCTGATCTTGCAAAAAATGGCCATTAACAAAAAATATTGCCGGCGCCTCTAATGTCTTTAGTGTATTTGCCATCTCTAAAGCATGTTGATCTGGCGCATCATCAATGGTTAATAAAACAACTTGGCTATTGGTTTCCTCACTAATCGGTTCGATTGCCCAGTTCGTTTGATTTACGCGATATAGGGGTTGATGTTCATTTACCGTTACATCCAATTCGATTTCTCCTTCCCTATCTTCAACTTCTTCTTCCTTTACAGACTCTTCTTCTACTGGCTCTTGAATATTTTCTTCTTCTTGTTCTGATTCACCTTGATTAGACTCTGTTTGACAACCGATCAATAATAAAATCATGAATAGAGCTACTATTAAAAAGAGAATATTTTTCATTATGCTCATCCTTGTTGTTTTATTTCTTTTCTTCTGTATTATAAACCATTTCCGATCAAAAAAATGTCTTTCATAAAGTTTAAAAAAAGCATCATTTTAGACATATTAACAAAAAAGGTTGTATACTATTTGACGTTGGTGAAGGGAATTCTCCATTTCATGTGTTTGTGTAATGGGGGTAGACTTTCGTTAACGTCTTTTCTATTTCTCTAAAAATAGCAATGGGTTCGGTCATCCAGTGATTCGCTTTCCGCAGGCACGGCTTCAGCTAACTCATGTGCGCACCAAACGCGCACATGAGTGGATCTTCAGCTCGTGCTATTCCTGCAGGAGTCTCATCACTTCCTTACCGAACATGCATGAATTTACGTGTAGATAGACATTTAAATTAAGTTAAGATCTATTGAATCGAAATTAGCCCAAAATGCACCTAATCAAACAAACATTCACTTATAAAATCGGCAATAATTCTCACCAACGTCATTTGACAAAGAACCACAAAAAACACCGATAATTCATAAGAATTACCGGTGTTTAATTATTATTTTACAACGTGAATTGGTGTACCCATCGCAACTTCAGCAGCTTCCATGGTAATTTCACCTAATGTAGGGTGAGCATGAATGGTAAGAGCCAAGTCTTCTGCTGTCATACCAGATTCAATCGCTAAACCAAGCTCTGAAATCATATCACTCGCATTAGCTCCTGCAATTTGTGCGCCAAGAACTAGACCATCATCTTTACGTGTAACGAGTCTAACAAATCCATCGCCACTACCTAATGATAACGCTCGACCATTTGCAGCAAACGGGAATTTAGATGATGTCACTTCATAGCCTGCTTCTTTTGCTTCAGCTTCAGTGTATCCAACTGTTGCAAGTTCTGGATCAGAGAATACAACAGCAGGAATGCCGTTATAATCAATTACTGACTTTTCGCCTGCAATAGCTTCAGCAGCAATTTTACCTTCATATGAAGCTTTGTGCGCAAGTGGTGGGCCTGCTACAATATCTCCAATTGCAAATATATTATCAACACTGGTACGACATTGTTTATCAATTTTAATAAGTCCACGATCATCCATATCTATACCCACTTGCTCTAATCCAATTTCAGCAGTGTTTGGATAACGACCGACTGTAACAAGTACATAATCCGCTTCAATGGTTTCTTCTTTCCCTTTAGCTTCATAAGTTACTTTCACGCCACTATCTGTTACTTCAGAACCTTTTGCCATTGCATTGGTTACGATGCTAACATTTTTCTTTTTCAAATGGCGTTTAACTAAAGATGACATATCTTTTTCAAAACCACCTAAAATGTCATCAGCACCTTCAAGAATGGTCACTTCTGTACCAAAGTTTGCATATGAAGTACCCAATTCAGTACCCACATACCCCCCGCCGATAACAACGAGCTTTTTAGGAATTTCTTTAAGATTTAAAGCCCCTGTTGAATCTAAAATGCGATCAGAATACTTAAATGACGGGATTTCAATTGGTGTAGAACCTGTTGCAATAATACAATGCTTAAACGTATAAGTTTGTGAGTTTTTCTCATCCATTACACGAACAGTATTTTTATCAACAAAGTAAACTTCACCACTTACAATATCCACCTTGTTACCTTTAAGTAAGCCTTCAACACCAGAAGTGAGCTTATTAACCACACTATTTTTCCACTCTTGAACTTTACTAAAATCGACGGTGACGTTTTCTGCTGCAATCCCCATCTCTTCAGCACCATGTGCTTCTTCAAAGCGATGACCTGCTTGAATAAGTGCTTTTGATGGAATACAACCTACATTAAGACAAACGCCTCCTAGCGCACCTTTATCAACAATCGTTACTTTTTGGCCGGTTTGAGCAGCACGAATGGCAGCTACGTAGCCACCAGGTCCTGCTCCAACAACTAATGTATCTAATTCAATTGGAAAATCTCCTACTACCATATTCGATTACGCCTCCATCATAATTAATTGTGGATCGTTTAACAAACGCTTTATTTGATTTAAAGCATATTGTGCTGTTGCACCATCTACGATACGGTGATCGAAGCTTAGTGATAATGCCAATACTGGAGCTGCGACGATTTCACCATCTTTAACGACTGGTTTCTCAGCGATACGACCAATACCTAGAATCGCAGCTTCAGGATAATTAATAACTGGTGTAAACCATTGACCACCAGCTGAACCGATGTTTGTAATGGTACATGATGCACCCTTCATTTCATCTGGAGAAAGTTTACCTTCCTGTGCTTTCTGAGCTAATTGATTAATCTCTTTCGAAATATCGAAAATAGATTTTTTATCAGCGTCTTTTACAACAGGGACAAGCAAACCTTTATCTGTGTCTGCTGCAATACCAACATTATAGTAATGCTTATAAACAATTTCGTCCGTATTATCATCAATCGATGCATTAATAATTGGGAATTGTTTTAAAGCAGAAACCAAAGCTTTAACTACATAAGGTAAGTAAGTCAACTTAATTTCTTTTTCTGCTGCAACCGGTTTGAATTTCTTACGATGGGCAACAAGTTCAGTCACATCTACTTCATCATGTAATGTAACATGAGGTGCTTTGTGTTTAGAGTTAACCATTGCGTTTGCAATAGACTTACGGATACCAGACATTTTTTCACGTGTCTCAGGTAATTCACCTGTAGAAGCTTGTGGCTTAGCTGTCGATTTCGTTTCTTTCGAATCAGATTTAGTTGCCGCTTTTGGCTCATTAGCTGTTGTATCTGCTGTGTCAACTTTCTGATCACCACTTAAGTAGGCTTCAACATCTTCTTTCAGTATACGTCCATTTTTCCCTGTGCCTTTTACATTTGTGATTTGCACATCGTGGTCACGAGCAAATTTACGAACTGAAGGCATCGCAATAACTCTCGCATTGTCCGTAGATGCTGACTCAGGTTGTTTGGTGGTTTGAGAAGATTGTTTTTCTTCTTTAGCTGGTTCTTCATTGCCACCCTCTGAAGCGTAACCCTCTGCATAGATAGATACAACCGTTTGTCCCACTGTAGCGACAGTTCCTTCTTCAAAGTGTACCTCTTTTACTGTTCCTTCTACTGGAGACGGAATTTCAACAACCGCTTTGTCATTTTGCACTTCACATAATACATCATCTTCATTTATTTCATCGCCAGCTTTGACAAACCATTTTACGATTTCACCTTCGTGAATACCTTCACCAATATCAGGTAATTTGAATTCAAAAACACCTTGACCTGCGTCTGAACTGTTTTCTTGGGTAGGTGCGGCAGCTTCTTGATCAGAATCTGATTCCCCACCTTCGTAACCTTCTGCATCAATAGTAACAATCGTTTGCCCCACTGTAGCAACGGTTCCTTCTTCAAAGTGTACCTCTTTTACTGTTCCTTCTACTGGAGACGGAATTTCAACAACCGCTTTGTCATTTTGCACTTCACATAATACATCATCTTCATTTATTTCATCGCCAGGTTTTACAAACCATTTTACGATTTCGCCTTCGTGAATACCTTCACCAATGTCAGGCAATTTAAATTCGAATGCCATTATTGCTAACCTCCCTGGTTAATTTACTAACACTTAAAAATTAATTACGTCATTCACTTTCTCTACAATGTCGTTATGGTTTGGCAACCATACTTCTTCTGCTTGTGTAAATGCGTATACCGTATCTGGAGCCGCTACACGTAATACAGGTGCTTCTAAATGTAAGATCGCACGTTCTTGTATTTCCGCAACAATTTGAGAAGCGATACCAGCTTGACGCTGAGCTTCTTGAACAACAACGACACGGCCTGTTTTCTTAACAGATTCTACAATCGTATCTATATCTAATGGCGAAATCGTACGTAAGTCAACAACTTCAGCACTTACACCATCTTTTTCTAATTCCTCAGCAGCTTTAACAGAAGCTTGAACCATTGCACCATAAGCGATTAATGTAACATCATTACCTTCGCGCGTTACTTTTGCTTTGCCAAGTTCTACTTCATAAGCTTCTTCTGGTACCTCATCACGGAAAGAACGATATAATTTCATGTGCTCTAAAAAGATAACAGGATCATTATCGCGAATTGATGAAATTAATAAACCTTTAGCATCATAAGGATTTGATGGAATAACCACTTTCAATCCCGGTTGCTGTGCCATAAGTCCTTCTAATGAGTCAGCATGCATTTCCGGGGTATGAACACCACCACCAAATGGTGAGCGAATCGTAACAGGCGCATGCATCGTATTACCTGAACGATAACGCATACGTGCCATTTGTCCACTAATAGAATCCATAACTTCATAAACGAAACCAAAGAATTGGATCTCAGGAACCGGACGGAAACCTTGCGTACTTAGTCCGATAGCTAAACCACCAATCCCTGATTCAGCTAATGGCGTGTCAAAAACACGATCTTCGCCAAACTCATCTTGAAGACCTTCTGTCGCACGGAAAACACCACCGTTTTGCCCGACATCTTCTCCAAAAACAAGAACATTTTCATCATTTTTTAATTCCGTACGTAACGCATCAGTAATTGCTTGAATCATCGTCATTTGAGCCATGATTTACTTCGACTCCTTTGCTTTGTATTCTTCCATTTGCTCTTCTAAGTGTGATGGAAGTGTTTCATACATATTTCCAATTAAATCTGTAACTTTTTGTTTCGGTGTATTATCTGCTTCTTTTACAGCGTTTTTAATTTCTTCTTTCGCTCTTTCAATCACTTCATTTTCTTGATTTTCAGACCAGATCCCTTTCTTCTCTAAGAATTTTCGGAAGCGAACAAGCGGATCTCTTTTTTCCCATTCATTATCTAAATCTTCAGAGCGATAACGTGTTGGATCATCACCAGCCATTGTATGAGGACCATAACGATAAGTAAGGGCTTCAATTAAAGTTGGCCCCTCACCATTGACAGCGCGTTCACGTGCTTCTTTCGTTGCTACATAAACAGCTAACACATCCATACCATCGACTTGAATGCCTTCGATACCAGCTGCAACAGCTTTTTGTGCTAATGTATCTGCAGCAGTCTGTTTTTCAACTGGCGTAGAGATAGCAAATTGGTTGTTTTGAACAACGAATATAGCCGGTGAATTAAAGGCACCTGCAAAGTTCATCCCTTCATAGAAATCACCTTGAGAAGTACCGCCATCACCTGTGTACGTAATAGCAACAGATTTTTTATTACGCTTTTTCATACCTAACGCAACGCCAGCTGTCTGCACGTATTGTGCACCAATAATAATTTGTGGACTTAGGGCGTTGACACCTTCAGGCATTTGGTTCCCAATATAGTGACCTCTTGAGAATAAAAATGCTTTGTGTAGTGGTAATCCATGCCAAATTAATTGAGGAACATCACGGTAACCTGGTAGTATAAAATCATCTTGTTCCAATGCATACTGTGAACCTAATTGAGAGGCTTCTTGACCCGCTGTAGGAGCATAAAAACCTAGACGCCCTTGACGATTCAAAGCGATGGAACGTTGATCTAAAATTCTCGTGTACACCATTCTTGTCATTAACTCTTTTAATTCATCATCTGAAAGTTCAGGCATGGCTTCTTCATTAACTATTTTACCTTCTTCATCCAGAATTTGAAACGTTTCAAATTGCTCAGCAATCTTTTCTGCAGTACGTTTCAAAAGACTCACCTCTTCCTTTCTATTCTATCCTTGTTTTATTTATTTCGTTTTAAATCTAAACAAAAGGACCTAAAACGTAAATTGCACCTATCGTTACAATACCCTTTCTCAACATTTTTAATCTTTATTTCATTGGCAAGCAAAACTGTTATACAAGAAAAAGTTGAAACGATTAGTACAATTTGTTCTTTGATATTAGTTTATCTCAATAACTCAAAACGGTCAATCACTTTGCAACAATAACTTTTAAATTATTCAACCTTTTTGTATGAAAAATATTTTATTGTGAACTGTTTCACTAATTTATTAATCCTGTATCAGTCTTCTCCGCAGCTGTGTATCACATCTATTCGCTCACTTTAAGCATTTCGGCCTACATTTATATTCATATTCAAGTCAGACGGATGGTCTACAAAATAAAGCGAAATTTCTATCAGTGGGCGTGGCGGTATTCAATAGGCTTGTTGACTTTACTTCTGCATGGATTTAGCACGTTATGTCGTTCCGAAAAGCAAGGGATTCGTTTTTCGCGGGGCTGGCTTCAGCTAACTTTAGAAGCTAAGAGCGCTTCTAAAGTGGATCTTCAGCTCATCCTATTCCCGCAGAAGTCTCACCCCTTGCTTATCTCCACTTAGATTGGGGGTTCATACTGAATGCGTAAGCTCAACCGCACGAAATAAAGCGAAGAAGATGTGGCACTATTAGAATTAAGAAGTTTCTTATTCTGAGACGCAATGCCGATGTCTTCATAATCTACATCGTGTAAATCTAACATCCACGGATTGAAATGGCGCTTGATGAGCTCTTTAAAGACAACCATTATTAAGATTATGATTTAGCAGGTGAGCTATGTGTAGACGCCTGTGGGAGTAGCTCAAGCCACGCCCACCCACGGAAAGCGGAATATAGCTCACCTGCGCCTCTAAAACGAAAGGTTTATAATCAATCGAAAATCTATATTCAAATATTTGACTGAACCTGAAAATTTAGATAAGAAAGTTGAGACATTAACGTTCACTATGGCGTTTGATCTTTATATTTACTTCATGTATGCAAAAAAGCACGGCTTTGTTGGAGAGACAAGCCATGCTTTCATCATATAATCATTCATATGTAATATTTAAGTCAGATTGATCATAAAATTCGCGTTTCTTTTCATTAAAATCATCTGTTGCTTCATTAAACGCATGATTAGCGTCAATCACTTCTTGGTATTGATTATTAACTTGGTCAACTTGTTCAGTAAATTCAGGTTCTTCTAAGTCTTCTTTCATTAATAATTCATAAAGAGCAATATCATAATCTAATGAGCTCTGATAAGCTTCGTGTAAAACTAGAAAAGCTTGATAACGTTCCTCCATCTTTTCAACCATTTCATGTGCTGTCTCTTGTAAAGCTTCATCTTCTAGATCTGCTATCAGTGGTTCAATTTGTTCAAACTCATTTTTGGATGCTTCAATACTTGCTATTTCTTTTTCAGTAAGCTCTCTTCGTTCTTCGATAGAGGCAATCGCCTGCTCGGCCAATGTTCGAATCTCTTCGTATTCGTCCATACCTAATTCACTAATTTCTTGATATATGTCTTGCTCCTTTTGTTCTAACTCACCAAGTGGTTGCTGCTGATCAACAAAATCGCCCTCTAACCTAACGGCTTCTTCCATATGTTCATACATTGCTTCTTCTGTTGATTGCCCTGAACAAGCAACTAATAATAAACCACTTAATATCATTATCATTAATCCCACAGTTTTAAAACGCACGTTAATGCCTCCATTCTTTTGCTTCTCTATGATGCCTATTCTACCATATAAAAATAGTATAACATAAGTAACATTTGGACAAACATAATAAATAAATTGAATTGAATCGAATTGATGTAGTATAGGTAAAGGTAGATAATTGGTTTTTATCGACTGCTACCTTACTCTAATTTATCACAGATAACCGTCCGTAAAACATCCCCTTCAAAATAGAGAGTAGAGCAAATCTATTTTGAGGGGTAATAACGGACGCTAATGTTCGGAGTCACTCAGCTAACTTTCAATGGGTAAGTAAGATCGTAGACTAAAACCGCCACAGCTTTAAGAAGGTTGACAGACTAAGGCCGCCACGTCTGTGGCAACGTCTGCATGACCGACATCCTGTAGGCCCACGTCGACTGATGGAAGGTTCGTTTTATAATCACCCATCCTTACATTGTGAAATCAGTTATATTGCACTTCCTCCATTTCCAAGTTAATATCTATTGACATACAAAATTATCCCCATTCCAGTCATAATTATGTTAAACTATGTTACAGCAATTAAGAATTGAACAATAAACGTATCACTATATTCTTATTTGTGATTTTAAAGGAGTGTTTACACGTTGATTACTATGACAGATATTGTTCGGGAAGGTCATCCCACTTTGACTGAAGTCGCTAAGGATGTAGCCATGCCTCCTAGCCATGAAGATAAAAAACTATTAACAGACATGCTTCAATTTATTAAAAATAGCCAAGATGAAGAGACGGCAAAGAAGTATAAGCTTAGAGCAGGGGTTGGTTTAGCTGCGCCACAATTAGGGATCTCAAAGCGTATGTTCGCTGTTCACTTTGAGGACTTTAAGGGGAAAAACTATAGTGACGGGTATTTTAACCCTAAAATCATTAGTCACTCAGTAGAAATAACCTATTTATCTTCTGGAGAAGGCTGCCTTTCTGTGGATCGAGAAGTACCAGGGTATGTACCAAGGTATGCCAGAATTACGATGACAGCTACCAATTTAGCAGGTGAATTTGTTAAATTAAGGTTAAAAGATTATGCTGCGATCGTTTTTCAACATGAAATCGATCATTTAAATGGCGTTATGTTCTATGATCACATTAATGATTCTGAACCTTTTACAGCACCTGCTAACGCTAAACCCTGTGATGCTAACTAATCATTTTTTCTATTCTTATAATAAGGTGTATAACTTTATTTCTTTAAGTGAAAAATAATAAACAAAACAGAAAGCTGAAGAAAATAATACGTTTCTGTTTCCAAACTTGCCAATCCATACTATACTATTAATAAGAGGGTTGGATCGGATGATGAGTTTTCGCTTTTTGAAAGGAGCTGCTTATACTATGTTAAGACGGCTAAGAGAAAAGCTTCGAAAAAAATGGAAAAGATTACTGAACCAAAATCGTGTTCCCAATGCTTAAGCCTTCAACACCTTTAAACGAACGATTGAACGATTTTCATAATGCTATGTTTTAGAAAAAGACTATTTAAGGAGAGATGAAATGATTTACAAAGTACTATATCAAGAAAGGGCCGATGAGGTTCCTGTAAGAGAAAATACACACTGTCTATATTACCAAGCAGAGAACGAACGCCAAGTCAGAGCTGAGCTTAAGGATCGCGATATTAATATTGAATACATTCAACCACTAGAGGGCGAACATCTTGATTACGAGAAAAAATCCGAATATTTTGCTGTGGAGAATGTATAACTAATGAAATTTGTAAAGAACGATCAAACCGCAGTATTCGCAATTGGAGGATTAGGTGAAATCGGAAAAAATACCTATGGTGTACAATTTCAAGACGAGATAATCTTAATTGACGCTGGTATAAAATTTCCAGAAGATGAACTATTAGGTATTGATTATGTCATCCCAGATTACACCTATCTTGTACAAAATCAAGATAAGATTAAAGGATTGTTCGTGACACATGGTCACGAAGACCATATTGGTGGTATTCCTTATTTATTAAGAGAAATTAATATTCCAGTTTATGCTGGCAAACTCGCGCTTGGATTAATTAAAAACAAATTAGAAGAACATGGTTTACTACGTCAAGCTAAATTGCATACCTATCAAGAAGATGACGTCATTAAATTTAGAAAAACATCAGTAACATTTTTTAGAACCACACATAGCATACCTGATTCATACGGAGTTGTCGTTAAAACACCTCCTGGAAATATCGTTCATACCGGTGATTTCAAATTTGATTTCACACCAGTTGGAGAGCCAGCTAACCTAGCTAAAATGGCTGAAATAGGTAAAGAAGGAGTCCTTTGTTTACTTTCAGATAGTACAAACAGTGAAGTACCTGGTTTTACGATGTCAGAGCGTGTCGTAGGCGAAAGCATTAATGATATTTTCAGTCGAGCAGATGGACGATTAATATTCGCAACCTTTGCTTCGAATATTCATCGTTTACAACAAATGGTTGAAGGTGCTGTTAAACATAATCGAAAAGTAGCTGTATTTGGACGGAGTATGGAAGCTTCGATATCAATTGGTCGTGAATTGGGCTATATTAAAGCACCTGATAATACATTTATTGATGCACACCAAATTAATCGATTGCCTGCTGACGAAGTCACGATTCTTTGTACCGGTTCTCAAGGTGAGCCGATGGCTGCCTTATCTCGAATTGCAAATGGTACCCATAGACAAATTCAAATTATACCTAAGGATACCGTTGTCTTTTCTTCATCACCAATACCTGGGAACACCGTAAGTGTAAGTCGAATGATTAATATGTTATATCGTGCCGGTGCAGAAGTTATCCACGGCCCTCTTAACGATATTCATACTTCTGGTCATGGTGGACAAGAAGAACAAAAACTGATGCTAAGATTGTTAACACCTAAGTTTTTCATGCCTATCCATGGTGAGTATCGCATGCAGAAAGAACATATTAAATTGGCAGAATCATGTGATGTGAACCCAGAGCATTGTTTTATTATGGATAATGGAGATGTACTTGCTTTAGGTAAAGATCATGCGTCTGTTGCTGGTAAGATACCATCTGGATCTGTTTATGTAGATGGTAGCGGAATTGGCGATATTGGTAACATTGTTTTACGTGACCGCCGTATTTTATCAGAAGAAGGACTTGTCATTGTAGTCGTGAGCATCAACATGAAAGAATTTAAAATTGCCTCAGGGCCAGATATTATTTCGCGCGGTTTTGTTTATATGCGGGAGTCTGAGGATCTTATTAACGAAGCACAGAAGCTTGTTTCGAGTCACATTAATAAAGTGATGGAACGTAAAACAACACAGTGGTCAGAAATTAAAAATGAAATTACAGATACAATTGCACCATTTCTATTTGAGAAAACAAAACGTCGACCGATGGTATTACCGATTATTATGGAAGTATAGTAAAAGCCGAGCGCATGCTCGGCTTTTTAATCTTCTATGACTAATTGTTTTTCAAATCGTGAAATATCACGATCGGCCCCTATAATGACAAGGGTATCATTCTGACTAATCGTCTCTGTTGCCATCGGCGAAACGTTTATTTCCTTCGTTTCTCCCGATTTAATAGCGACAACGTTACAGCCATAGTTTGCACGGATATCCAAATCAACTAGCGTACGGCCCACCAGTTTATTACTTGCTTTAATCTCGACAATGCTGTGGTCATCAGACAATTCAAGGTGATCCAGTATATTATTAGAAATAATGCTGTGAGCAATTTTCCTGCCCATATCTCTCTCTGGATGAATCACTTGATCCGCCCCTATTTTATTTAACACTTTTTCATGATAGTCGTTTTGAGCTTTAACTGTAATTTTTTTTATGCCTAGTTCTTTTAACATCAATGTGGTCAAAATACTTGCTTGAATATCCTCACCAATAGCAACAATGACATGATCGATATTGCGTATACCGAGTTCTTTTAAGACTCTTTCATCCGTTGCATCAGCAATAACGGCATGTGATGCAATATTTCTAAATTCATTAACTTTACTTTCTGTTGTGTCAATGGCTAATACATCCATACCCTCAGCACTTAATTCGCGACAAATACTCCCTCCAAAACGCCCCAAACCGATAACTGCAAATTCTCTTTTCACAATAATTCCTCCCTACAGATCCTACAAATGTTAGTCTAGCATATTTTCTAACAAGAAAACATATAAAAGTACAAATTCAGCACGCTTAAGCATTTTCCAATCCAATCTCAATCACATTGTATTAAGATCTTCCATTTCTATTTTAGGGAATACGAGTGATCAAATGGATTCAATCTATAAAATGAACCTTAAATCAGTGGGTGTTTTAAGGGCGGTTATCTGTGATAAGAAAAACCGAGGAAAAACCACCCGGTCCTTTAAGACTTTAGTGTACAGCGTGGACAATGATAGAAAAACGTACCGCTTATTTCGGAGTGACAAACGCTTGCTCCAAGAAGGCTCTTAACCCTTGGTATATCACCAAATTTTTTATACTTTCTTATCTTTTAAAAAATTCCTTCTAAGTATCGAACGACTTAGAAGGAATCCTAATATCTCAAATCCAGATTTACAATACGTCGAGCATTTCAAATTGTGATTTAACAAGACCATAATATTCACCTTTTTGCTGAACAAGCTGATCATGATTACCTTGTTCCAATATACGGCCGTGTTCTAAAACAATAATATTATCTGCTTCTCTAATAGTGGATAGTCGATGTGCAATCATAATCGCCGTACGACCGTTAAGTAATTTGCGGAGTGCTTGTTGAATTTTCATTTCAGCTTCTGTATCAATACTTGCAGTGGCTTCATCTAAAATTAAAATTTTAGGGTTAGCCAACAATGCACGCGCAAATGATAGCAATTGTCTTTCTCCTGCTGAAAGGATATTTCCTCGTTCTTCTACTTCTGTATCATACCCATCGCCAAGGCGCATGATAAAATCATGGGCCCCTACAATTTTCGCTGATTCAACCACTTCAGCATCACTTGCTTCTGGTCTACCAAAACGAATATTCTCCATTATAGAGCCAGAGAAAATAAATGTATCTTGTAACACAACACTTATATTATTTCTTAAGCTGTCTAATTTCATATCACGTAAGTCGTGCCCATCAACACGAACAGAACCACTTGTCGGGTCATAAAAACGGCTAATCAAATTAGCAATCGTCGATTTTCCAGATCCTGTATGCCCTACTAAAGCGACCGTCTGCCCCGCTTTAATATCGAGTGAAATCTCATGGAGTGCAATCCGATCATCATCATAAGAGAATTGAACACGGTCAAATTCGATATTTCCTTTCATATCTTTGAAATGCTTCGCATCTCTCTTTTCTTTAACATTTGGCTGCTCATCCAAAAATTCAAATATACGTTCAGACGAAGCCATAGCAACAAGTAATTGATTATAGATTTGACCCAGTCGGGATATAGGCTCCCAAAACATGCCAAGATAAAATGCAAAAGATACAAATGTTCCGATCCCAATAGACTGATTAATAATTAGAATGGAACCGTATGAAATTAAGATAACCGTTCCAATAGCATTACTCATTTCAACAAACGGTCCAAAGTAAGCACTTTTCTTCATAGCCAACCGTTCTTTTTCAAAGTTATCTGTGTTAACACCATCAAAGTACTCCGTATTTTCCCTTTCCTGAGAAAAAGATTGGGTAATTCGTATGCCTTGAATACTTTCATTCAAATGCGAATTTAATCTTGACTTCTGAATACGGACATCTTGCCAAGAACGACGGATATTACGACGCAGTTTGGTTGAGATATAAAACATGATTGGTAAAATAATCAATACAGCTAAAGCTAATTGCGGACTTAAAGCCACAAGAATTAAAATAATACCAACTAACATCATGACATCCATTAATAAATTAATAATCCCATTTGTAAAAAGCTCTTGTAATGAATTAACATCATTTAAGATCCGAACTAATATCGAACCAGCCGAACGCTTATCAAAGAAATTATGTGATAAACGTTGCACATGTGAAAAAAGTTGTTTTCTTAAGTCATGGATTGTTCGTTGACCTAAAATATTTACAAGCTTAATCCGATAATGATTGGCAATATAGTTGGCTAAATACAAGACACCAATTCCAATTATAAGATATGTCAATAAGCGAATATTTTGATTAGCAATCGCTTCATCAATAACCCATTGTCCGATTAAAATAGGTACAAGTAAACGCACGATCATATTGATTAACACCATCAAAAAAGCAGTTGGCAATAATGTTTTCGTATAAGGTTTTAAATAACTAAGTAAACGGGTCATCTGTCTCCAGTTAAATGGCTTCTCAACTGCATTTTCTTGTGGATAATAAAACCGTTTAACATGCGTTTTTTGCTTTTGCGTCCCTTTTGTTCTTTTCATACTCTCACTCCTTCTTTACCACTATATCGTTCCCATAACAGCTTGCTTATCTTGATATTGGATATCATAGATCCGTTGATAAGGTCCGCCATTATTTAGCAATGTGTCATGTGTGCCACGTTCAACAATTACTCCATCTTCTAACACTAATATTTCATCAGCATGCTTTAATGAAGAAATTCTGTGCGCAATAATAAACGTCGTACGATTAGTCATGACTTCTTTTAATGCACGCTGAATTTGAAATTCTGTTTCCATATCGACAGCCGAGGTAGCATCATCAAGAATTAAAATACTTGGATCAATTAAGAGTGCACGAGCAATAGCTATACGTTGCCGTTGTCCACCAGATAATCCCATACCTCGTTCACCAAGCATCGTATCATAGCCTTTCGGTAATTCCATAATAAAATCATGGGCCTGAGCACGCTTGGCAGCAGCTATAATTTCTTCAATAGGTGCGTCTGGATTTCCGTAAGCAATGTTTTCTTTAATGGTTGTTGAAAATAAAAAAGATTCCTGAAGTACAAAACCTATATGTTTACGCAAAAACTTTAAATTATAATCACTAGTCGGCCTACCATCAATTAAAACTTCACCTTCAGCAGGTTCATAAAATCTTGTCATCAATTGCGTAATACTTGACTTCCCAGCTCCTGTTGCCCCAATTAGACCCACCACTTTCCCTGGTGGTGCGTC
This sequence comes from Amphibacillus cookii, assembly GCF_016908375.1. GTDB lineage: Bacteria > Bacillota > Bacilli > Bacillales > Amphibacillaceae > Amphibacillus_C > Amphibacillus_C cookii. The sequence continues at coordinate 51,951 of NZ_JAFBDS010000002.1, read as the reverse complement.
AAAGTTGATATGCTTAAGTGCTGGATCATCGTCCTCCGTATACTTTAGTGTCACATCATTAAAAGTGACATGCCCGTCAATATTTTCAAGGATCAACGCTTCATCTTTTTGTTCGATATCCTCATCTGCTTCTAAAATATCTAATAATCGTTCACCTGCTGCCTTTGCTTGTGAGAATTGATTAACAATAAAACCTAAGTGCATTAAGGGGCCAATAATATAATTAACTAAGCTAAAGAACGCAACAAGCGCCCCTAAACTCATCTGCTCATCAATAACAAGCCAACCTCCAAAAACAAGCAAAGCAATCATGGCTATATTCCCGATAAATTCCATGAAAGGAAAGTATTTAGCCCATATATTAGAGGTCTTAATATTTATCTCTCGATATTGCTTATTATCAACTGTAAAACGTTCAATCTCAAAATCTTCTTTAGATAAAGACTTCACTGTATTCATACCGCTTACATTCTCTTGGATGCGCGTATTTAAATTCCCTAAAGACTTTCTAATTTTTCTAAACGCAGGGTGAACCTCAGCATCAAATCGTTTCACAACAATGATTAAAAATGGCATTACAGCCATCGTTACTAGAGCTAAAGGCACTGAATAATAAAACATCACCGCTAAACTTGTTACCATTAAGAAAACGACTCTAATCAATTCTTTAAAACCAGCTGCTAAAAAGAATTTAAAACCTTCAACATCCATCGTTAAACGAGACATTAAATCACCTGTGCGTGCATTATCATAATAAGTAAAAGATAAACGCTGTAATTTTTGATATAATGCATCACGCAAATGATATACTGCGGTCACACCGAATAAATCGCCAAGGTACTGTTGTGTAAAATTAGCAATTCCTTTAATGATCATGATGACAATAAAACCGATTGATAATAAAGGTATTAATTGATAATCACCTTCCATTACTACTTGATCTATAGTCACTTGCAAAACCATTGGATAGATCACCGTAATCGCGGTTACTATTAACACAAATAATAAGGATGCTAAAAAATAGCGTTTATACGGCCAATAAAATGCTTTTAACTTTTTAAACGTTCCCATGGTGTCTCCCCTCCATTTGTCGTTTTTCATAAATACTAATATATCGAGTTACGAAATAAATTACTACCCCTTTTTTAAAATAAAGTAAAAATCCGCCTTAAGACGGAAGTTAAGATACAAAGATCATTCCACAACAAAAAAACTGCTTAAAAGAAAAAGAATTTCCCTACCCTTTTAAGCAGTTTTATTTATTTATCAATGTTTGGACTTGCTTTTGCAACATTTTCATACCACCACCTATTTGAACATGGCTTAAATTCCCTTCTAAGTTAAATAAATAGTAACTAGGTACATATTGATTCTCAAATAATGTCGTTAAATAATGTTGATGGTCTAAATAGACAGGATAAGATAACTGATAGGATTTAATAAGTTCAGAGACAGCTGTCAAATCTAAATCATTTTCTGTTTGTGGCATGTGAACAGCAATGATATTCATTAAATCGGTAAAAGATTGATGAAGTCGATCAATAATCGGTAAATTGTCAACAGATAATTCAGAACTAAGAGACCAAAAATGTATAAGAACCAACTTTTTGTTAGTTAGAAGTTGCTTCTTGGTTACTTTACCATTAATCCATTTTGTCGCACCATTTAATTCCGGCATGGGGGTATATAGTTCCAATTTGATCATCCTTTAACCTTTAGATACGATTATATTCCCCATGATTGTAAATATAAAACTTACTTTATCACAGCTAACCGCCGTAAAACCCCACCTCAAAATAGAGAATAGAGGTCAATCGATTGAGATGGCTGATAACGGACTGATTGAAGTTTCGTTTTATGTAGCTTTTTGTGCTAGCAAAAAAAAAAATGAAATACAGATAAAAGCGGTTCAATAAACGGATAGTTCCACTTAAATTGTTATTTTCGATTTTAGCTGCATCCATTTATAATATTCTAGAAGAAGAGCAATATTGCTACTGTTAAAACTATATGTAATGTTTACGCTTCATCAAAGCCAAACTACGTAGATGCGATATTAATTAACGGTTTTGAATTAAAGAATGTTAAACAGTAGCTCGATCATGACCTTAACTGGATTCTGTTTCCAAAACATAGCTAGTATAATAAAAAAGCATGCCAAAAATGCTAAACTAAAGCCAATTGGACCATCAAGCATCAACTTCAGCTGTATGATCAGCAAGACTAGCCCAATGCCAAGAAAAACAAAGTTCAGTCTGAGTTTCTTCATATTTTTCTCCTTTACGTTTTTTGATCAAAGCCTTTCGTTCGATCCTAAGCTTTCTTTCTTATTAGTAGCTCTTCGGACAAAAAATGATAATAGGATACAAACAAACATGGACATTAGAAATACTCCAAATAGTAAATCCGGAATTGTTCTTTTCATGAATAATAACGTAAAGATAATTATTAGTACGATTAATTCAACAAAAAGACTCATCCACATCAGTTTTTTCACTTTCATTTATAAGCCAACTCCATTCAAATAATTAAAGAAAATTACACACTGTAATCGATTTAGGGCTATAATAACTCGAGAAACACAGAATGCCTTACGTTTTCTTATACTTGTATTGATGGATAAATAATGGCCACCTTCATGTAAAGAAGGGATGACTCGCTTACAGCCCTTGAATCAAAACTTTTTATACCTACACAATTTTTTAATGGGTGACAAAAATGACTTTTGCTTTGCTGTATTATATGATTATCTAATTCATATCCTTTTAGATTTAACATTTTTGATAGAGAATTAAATGCATTACTATCTAATATGAGTTTCCTACCTCTTACTAAATATACCCTCAAGAAAACATCTGATATTATTGCAACTATAAACATGATAGCTGGTATGTAAAAAAGAGCCTTAAGCATAATGAATGACCTCGTTTTAAATGATATTACATCATTCTTAATTATTTGTTTTTTATTAACACCTCGATAGATTTGCTCAGCAACGCAGAGATAGCACCTATAAATGACCCTTCAATAAAAGGATTTGTAATATTAATTATTTCAAAAGAAACAAACATAATGATTAGTAATCCTATAAATTTCATGCCAAATTTTAAATAACTATTCATTGACATTAAAGGTTTTATGTTTATCCATTTATTTTCTATAAATAATAAACCATCCCATATAATAGCAAATACTATTACAAAAGTAATTGAAGAAATGATTAAATCCATTAGAATTTTCCCTCCTTTTGAGATATTTAGATTATGACCAATATCACCTTAAGATCAACGCATTTTCATATTTAAAAATTCCAACGCCCCTTCTAAATAGGATTCTTCTTGATAGATAATCCTTGCCTCTACAGGCATTGAACGAATAAGTTAATTACCAAGCACTACGCTTTTACCTACCAAATATCTTCTCTTCACTTGATCTATAAATATACATAAACATGACAAGAAAAATTGTATATACAACACTTGCCATACCCGTGAAATGTTCTTTAGAAAAACCATCAAACCATACATAGAAAACAATTCCTAAGCTCAAAAATTCGAATAGATCGTTTCTATAGAATTTGAGTTTCTTAATATCCCTATTAAAAACTGCAGACAACGGTTGACCTTTTTCAGAGTAAACAAGACCTTTTATTACACCTAATATGACTGGTAAAAATCCTATTAAATCATTCGCATTCATTAAATGAAATACCAGAGCTAAAGTTATCGTAATCAACAAAATCTTCATTATTATTTCCCCATTAATATAGATGTAAATAATTTGATAATAAAACAAACCTTCAATCAGTGGGCGTTCTTCTCCCATTTGTTTTGTCAATAATAAATTAGTTTGAGTCAAGTAACTTGTGAAAGTTTTTTTAGTCCCTTATTTTATTTAGTTTCAAGCCAATTTAATGAGAGCAATTATATAATATATCCATACTTAGGATATCGAGTTTCTTTCTTTTTTTAAGTATAATTATTTTGAATTATTCTTTACATTCGCTTTACGAAAATAATCAATGATGAGCTGATTTGTGTGAAAAGTTGGTAGGAAAAATAGAATAGCAAAGAACACACCTAAAACATTAAACGTTCCCGTTCCAATATGTACATAGCCTTGGAGAACATATACAATAAACACACCAATCATCAGAGTGAAATTATCTCTAAACTTATGGTTATCAGTGCCTAAAAGAATAAATTTCTTTTCTGTTATATATAAATATACAACAATTAACAGGAAAGCTAACATAAAGACATACCCGTTATAACTTTTTCCTAACATTCTAAACAAGATAATACCTCCAACAACTAAGAACAAGATTATTGCATATGAGTAACCTACAAGTAAAATTAAGTTAAAAGAATGTTTAAGCTCATTTTTTTGTCTAAGTGTCTTGTATCTTAAGTTATTTTGTCTGTCAACATAATCATTGATCAAAGAAAAACCTTCTTTTATTGAAAGTTGATCTTCACTAGATACACTCAAGCGGTTAATCCACTTATAGATCTTTAATTGATAATATATTCCTATAATTGTTAAAATAATGTTAACAATACTCAAATATATAAGATGAAATTTTATCACATTACCTAATGCAAAAAAATTAAATATTAATAACAATATTCTTATTAAGAAATCTCTCTTTACTAGATACATAATTTTCTGAGATTCCAATGTATTATTTTTAGTATAAGAAGGAATTGTAAACAAAATGAATACGAAAGGTGTAAAAAACCAAATGTATAAGAATCCTTTCAAACTAAACATCCAAATAAAAATTATCAAAACAAAATTATTAAAATAAAATAAGATAATAGGCAATAGTAACTGATTAAATTTCTGTTTCATTATATTCCCCTCGTGAAAATCACTAGAAACATGATAGCTGGTATGTGAAAAAGAGCCTTAGCAAATAAATGACCTCGCTTTAAATGATATTACATGATTCTTATTATTTGTTTTTTATTAACACCTCGATAGATTTGCTCAGCAACGCAGAGAGAGTCCCTATAAACGCCCCCTCAATAAAAGGATTTGTAATTTTAATTATTTCAAAAGAAACAAACATAAAGATTAATAATCCTATAAATTTCATGCCGAATTTTAAATGACTATTCATTGACATTAAAGGTTTTATGTTTATCCATTTATTTTCTATGAATAATAAACCATCTCATATAATAGCAGAGACTATTACAAAAGTAATTGAAGAAATGATTAAATCCATTCGAATTGTCCCTCCTTTTGAAATACTTAGATTATGACCAATATCACCTTAAGATCAACGCATTTTCATATTTACTATGACTGGTAAAAATCCGATTAAATCATTCGCATTCATTAAATGAAATACCAGAGCTAAAGCTATCGTAATCAACAAAATCTTCATTTTTTCGACCCTTTAATGTAGACGTAAATCATTTGATAATAAATAAAACCCAAATTATGGTTGACAAATGCAAATTTCACTTTCATTGTTATTTCACATGCATAGTATGTAGGTTTTTACGCTACGGATAAAGATAATGAGGCAGTAACTTTTTTTGTAGGCAAACTGCTTCATCTGAGTGACGACATATTGATGAGTTCTTTAACCTACATCAAGTTTCCCGCAAATTATTTAATATCAATTGAATTGCTTACCTTTTCATGCTTTAACATGCGCTTTTTAAGTTGATAAATAAACATTAAGACAGCGATTAACAATATGCCTTTTAGAAGTTCTGGTGCATTAAGCACAGCTAGTAAATAAACAGCCAATAGACCAATCAATTGAATACTAACAAATTTTCCTTTTGGTTCTTCCTTCCTAAGAATTAAAAAAATATAGAATAAACTAAACAACAAAATAGTCGTATAATTTGCTTCTTTTAATTGAAAATACGAGGTGAACAATAATACAACCGAACCGATAAGAAACCAGTACGTTTTTAACTGATTGATCACGATGTTCTTTTCTTGAACTGATAAATTGATTTCGTTTAAGTTCACTTTGTTTTCGATTTTCATAAAATGAAAATCGATTAGAAAAACACCAAAAATTGAAATCAAAATAATCATGGGATGCAACTGATGTTTTACAATTAGTGGCTGAATTAGGAATAGAGCTGACTTTAATAAAATCAATCCAAGGTATATTTTTTTATTTTGGTAGTTTTTAAATAATACATAACAAACGATTTGAAAAAACAAGAATCCTGGCCAGACAATAAATACAAGAGAAATAGCTTGTATCCCTACTACATCCTCTGGCGTGGGATACAACATGTAACTGTAAATAATTGTCCAGATCACGCTGATAAATAGCAATTTAGATCTTGATTTCCACAAATTACTCACCCTCTTAACTAGTTGATAGAGGAGATATAAACATAATAAATTCCCCTTATATTTATATCCCCACGCGTTATGTTACTTAACTTTTCCTGTCAAACCAGGAATTACAGCCCAACTTAAGCCCATCCCCCACTTGACACCCTTACCATGAACATATGCGGTTACCAAATTATCTGCAACGACTAAAGCCTGACTAGACATCCAAGCTCCTAATGCCGCACCGGACAAAGCACCGATTGGACCACCCAATGCTCCAAATTTAGCTCCTAGGGAGCGTCAGATTGCTCTTCTAATTGCTTAATTTCATCTGACAAGCCTTCTACCTCCGACTGTTTCATATCAAGCTCACCTTCAAGCTGTGAGACCTGTTCAAATACTTGCTCTTGTTCTGAGTTTTCTAACTGGTTCTGATATTTTTCTAGATCACGATTTATTTGTTCCAATTGGTCTTGCTTTTCTGTCAAGCTATCATAGTCAATATCCTCCTGCCTCTCTAAATCTGTGATCTCTGTTAAAAGTTGCTCTTGCTCTTGTTGTTTATCAACTAACTGTTGATTCAATTGCGTTTGATTCGTTTCAGTTTGTTCCCCTTCCTGTTTTGCTTGCTGCAATTCAGCCTCTATACTACTGATTTCTTTTTTTAGTTGATTGATTTTGTCGTGTTTTTCACTTAGATCTTCTGATGCTTTATTCGCTTCATAGTCCTCTTGCTTAATGGTATCCAAATAGTATGCGACTTTACCGTAGTATTCAAGCTCTTTTCCCGTCTGCTTCATAATGTTATCTTGATCATTTAAGGCTTGTTCATATTTATCCATCACGTCCAAGGTCTCTTCAAGATCTAATATTTGTTCTGCTACAACTGCGGCTTGTAGCCCTTCATTCCCTGATGAAAGGCCAATAATGGGATCGCCAACCTCAACATAATCACCTGCGTGTGCATGTATTTGCGTAATAACACCTTGTGTTTTTGTTGATAGATAACCTGTACCTTCAACAACGACGGTCCCTTGGGCTTTGACGACGTAAGGGCGCTTGACCAGATGGGCTGCCGAGACTGAGCCGATTAAGAAAAAGACGAGAAAGATAATAAACAGACTCATGAAGCGTGGTGGCCTTTTATCAAAGAAAATCCTTGAATCCTTTAATTCACTTTGCTGGTATAGCTTCATAAACGAGCCACTGGCCGGAAAATATCGACCTCTAGTTGATCAGGATTTTCATCAATTAAAACATTAATGACGGCATTATCAGCAACAAGATCATGCTCATAAAAATGTAAGTCAAGTTTAGAATGGGCATACTGTAAATGCTCTGGTTTATCTTTAAATTTTACATACAAGCAATTTGAGAATTCTAATCGTTCTTTTATTGAAAAGTTTTTACTATATTGCTTATAGTCATGGGCTTGTACCATAATATGATAATCCATCGTTAAACGCCCATCATCATGAATCGTTGTCCCTTTATTTAAAGTGACAAGCGGACCAAAGGTTTGCACATTAAATAGACTTAATTGATTGGTAAACTGGTTAATTTTTTCATCCAATTGATCAATACCGATATTTTGATGTTTTTGAATAATCACATGTTTTAAAACGAGTTTTTTATGTTCTTTGACGGTTAATTTACTCATAAGAAACCTCCTCATCATTATTTGTTGATTGTGAAAAATGGTCTGTATGACTTGCTGATAAATGCGACCCACCTTGTGCTTCGACAAGTGCGGCATATTGATTATTGTTTTTAAGTAACTCTTGATGTGAACCCGACTCAAGCACCGTGCCGTCTTGAATAAAAAAGATTCTGTCACATTTCAAAATCGTTGATAAGCGATGAGCGATAATAATCGTTGTTTTCTCTTGAATTTGCTTGAAAATAATGTCCTGAATCCGTTGTTCACTAAATGAATCTAAATGGGAGGTTGCTTCATCAAAGATAAACAAATCACTGTCTGCTAATAACGCCCTAGCAATGGCAAGACGTTGTTGCTCACCACCTGATAGGTTACTGCCACCTTCTTCAATAATAGAGTAATAGCGATTTTGCAAGCGTTCGATAAAGCGGTCTGCACCCGATAATTGACAGGCACGGACAACATCTTCGTACTTGGCTTCAGGATTAGCAATTTTTAAATTATCTGCAATCGTACCTGTAAACAGATCGATCTTTTGGGGAATATAAGCGATTTTCTGCCTGAGAAAATAATGATCTAAATCGGTAATCTGGTAATCGCCAAAGCGAATTTCTCCTGATTGTGGGGTGACAAATTGTAACAACAGCTTAGCAATCGTACTTTTCCCAACCCCACTTTCACCGACTAAAGCAACTTTATCCCCTTGTTTAATATGTAAATTAAATGCCTTTAAAACAGGTGGTCTTGAGCCATAAGCAAAGCTAACGTCCTTAAAGGAGATATCTGTTTTCAAATCGACTTCTTTTATTTTTTGCTGTGTATCGACATCCTCTCGATCAAGTGACATCAATTCACTTAGTCGATTCATCGCGACCTGTGCTTCTTGAAAGGTAATCTGTAAACCAACAAGATTCTGTACGGGCTCGATAAAAAACTGACTTAACGTTTGAAAGACGAGTAGATCACCAATACTCATATCGCCATCAATAATAAATAATGCACCTACTCCAATCATGAAAATATTCCCAATAGAATTAATAAAACTCGAAACAAATTCTTGGACATTTTGTAAAATGCCTTCCTTATAACCAATTTTCAACGTATGAACAAAGCGATTTTCTAAGCGATTCATTTGTTCCTTTTCGTTGGCATGTGCCTTAACGGTTTCAATATTTTGGATCGACTCGATTAGTTGGGCATTAAGCATCGCACCGGCTTCCATCTGCTCATAGTTAATTTTTCGATACGGTTTCTTAAAAATATAAATAAGGGCAATATTTATTAACACCATAATAAGTAGGATGACAAATAATCGCATATTAAGATTCCAAAGTAAAACACTGCTTAAAAGGGCAAGGGTAATGTCTAAACCGAGCGATAATGATACAGAGGTAAAAATATCCTTAATCGTCATCGCATCTTGAAAACGGGTAATAATGTCACCAACTTTGCGAGAGCCAAAAAATGAATACGGCAGATGCATAATATGGTCGTAATAGCCAAGCATGACCGGAATATCAATTTTTCGGGACAGAAACAATAAAATATGCTGTCGAAAGGTCGATACGAGGTTTTGCACAAGACTGACAATTAAAAAAACAATTAAGAATATGTATAAACTATTTCTAAGCTCATATGGAATAATTTCATCCATGACAATTTTCGAGAAAAAACTAGAGAAAATGCCAAGTGCCGTAAGCAACACTGAAGCAAGAATGATCACACCCATGAGCTTCTTTTGTGGAACAATGAGTTTAAAGAATAAATCGAACATCCCTTTATCCTTCATGCTTAACCATTCAAATTCACTGGTCGGAACCATGAAAATCAACACACCTGAAAACTGCTTTTGAAAAGCCTTTATCGATATTTTTTCAACACCTTTGCTTGGGTCAGCAATAACAAGTTGTCCTTTTTTAGTGACATGATGAATGATAACAAAATGATTTAACCCTTCATCTGTTCTGATCTGGGCAATGGCTGGGTAAGTTAATTCAGGTTTCAATTCTTCAACTGTTGTTCTGACTGCTTTCGCATTAAAGTGTAGCTTTTCAAGGCCTTCGACAATCCCTTTTACCGTTGTCCCATAGGCATCGGTACCGATCAATTCTCTAATCTTCATAATCGTCATTTCTTTTTTATAACTTAATAATATTGTAGATACAACCGCTGCCGCACAGTCAGATGCATCATGTTGCATTGTGCACGGCCACTTTTTAAATCGCAATCATCTACCTCCTAACACATAACAGATAACTTACAAAAACATGGTTCTATTTCCTTAGGAATTATTGTATAATACAAAATTAATGGGAGACAACAGCAATTAATTGTTGTTGACTTATGTCAAAAATCCATTTATTATTAACCGTTTAAGGAGGTGCATGTTACGTGGAGGAAAGCATAAAGTTATTTTCTAAAATCATACAACATATCCGTCAGCAACTTAATTATAGTCAAGCCATTGTATCTGAACACACAGGGGTTTCACCTGGAACGCTAAGAGGATTAGAAAATGGCAAAGTCATGCCTAAGCTCGACACATTAAAATTATTATCTAATCTGTATAAATGTAACCTTATTGAAACGTATGCCTCCTGTCTTATCGAAAATTACGAGGCATTATTAGAGACATACAATCGAATTGAAGCTAAAATTGCTTTGCAAAAATTTGATCAGCTAGACAATGAAATTTATCAACTTGAACTACTCCAACAACAAAGCAGTAGTAACTATTTTACAACGCAGATTGAGCAACGTATTGTATTTTTAACTGCAGTGATCAATAAAGAAGTTAAAAGACAGCCACGAAGGGCATTAAATAAACTGGTGAAAGCCATTAAATGGACAACACCAGAGTTTTCATCAATAGCATATCGTGATCTTTATTATTCAGATTTAGAGAAACGTCTACTTATGACGATAGGTTTACTTGATGCCTTTAACGAAAAAAAATGGTATATATCTGATTTATTATATTTTATCTACAAAACAACAACATCGCCCTCTATCCTACATATTAAGGCTTGCTATCACCTTGCTCTTGATCACCTGAAATTCAATCGGTATCAAGATGCTTTGCAATATATAACAGAAGGAAAGGAACAAGCAAGGTTGCAAAACGAGCTTTATAGCTTAAGCTACTTCGGTTTAGCGGAAGCAAAGTTAGCTTATCAGAGTGCTGATAAGGATTGGCGATCACAGGTGGAACAAGTTAATCAAATACGTTCATATTTTGGACTTCACCGGGTTTGTATTGCATCGGATGCATTACCCATCTTCTATTGAAACATGCATCAGTCAAACAAGCCTTTCGTCTCTTGTCACTGATAATTCACGCTTGTCAGCCATAGACATGGTCTCAAAAGAAACTAGAAAAATCTTTATTCGATCTCCTTAAAAGCTGGATAGAATAAAGATTTTTTGTTTATACATATATCATCGCATGTTTGTAAAAATATTAGCATGCTACTTTGAGTCTAACATGACTTAATGAAATAACTTAATCTCGCTTCAACAGCATAAAACGAATCTTCTATCAGCGGGCGTGGGCCTACAGGATGTAAGTTATGCAGACGTTGCCACAGACGTGGCGGTTTTAGTCTACGATCTTATCCACCCACTGAATGTTAGCTGAGTGACTCCGAACATTAGCATATCACCCCTCAAAATAGATTTGCTCTACTCTCTATTTTGAGGGCGGTGTTTTACGGGCGGTTATCTGTAATAAAGACAACATTGTTATCCTCTTCCATATTTGGCGTCGAATGATTTTTCACTTTCAATGATTAGTATTTGCACCAATCGGGTATATAGTATATGCTTATCGTTATTAGAAAAACGAACAACCACTCATGTATTAAATGGATGTTTAGTTTTCTTATACTGAAGATTGGTTTATTTCCACTTCAGCACTTATACATTTAGCAAAAATTTCATATCCTAATCTACAACTAAGAAAGGAGCAGTACATAATGAACATTAATTTTGATTTTATTACTGAACTCGCGCTAGGTGTGGGCTTTCAAATTTTATTATTAATCATTGCTTATGCTATCGCAAACCCACTAGGAAAAAAATTTATCTCTAGTTTGTTGCATAAATCAACCAAGAAGCAAAACATTTCCGAGGCGCGCGTGCTCACATTGGAAAAATTACTCGTCAACAGTTTCTCTTACGTGCTTCTGTTTATCTTTATCGTCATGCTATTTGGTGTATTTGATTTGGACATCGGACCATTAATCGCATCTGCTGGTGTGATTGGTTTAGCGATTGGTTTTGGTGCACAAGGTCTTGTCAGTGATATTGTGACTGGTTTCTTCATTTTGTTAGAAAAACAAATTGAGGTCGGTGAGTACATTACAACAGCTGGTTATGATGGTATTGTCGAGGAAGTTGGCTTGCGTACTACGAAGATAAGAAGTTTTGATGGGACATTAAATTTTGTTCCTAATCGACAAATGGAAGGCGTAAGTAACCATTCAAGAGGAACGATGCGGGCGCTTGTTGATATTGGTATCAGTTATGATGACGATATTGATCATGCAATGACCGTTTTACAAAGCGTTTGTGATCAATTTAGCAAGGACGAACGCTTCGAGGAGGGACCGAATGTATTAGGTGTTCTCCAACTTGGTGACTCTGATGTCGTTCTACGTGTGATTGGTCAAACTAAAAATATGGAGCAATGGGGTGCTGAACGTGATATGCGTAAAGCGATTAAAGAAGCCTTTGATCAAAATGGTATCGAAATCCCTTTCCCACAACAAGTTACACACCTAAAAAAAGATAGCTAATAGATTAAAAAAGCCCACTATTTCGTAAAATAGTGGGCTTTTCTTATACAAGGCGTTTTAAACTTTGACTACTTTTGATAAGGACACTTTGCTCATGATTTTTCAATGGCGAGTTGTCGAATGGTTGATTCGACGATATGAACCCCAACTTCTATCGCCCTTTCATCAGGAGTCAGCTTACTATGGTGCAGACCAAACGACGAATCAACCCCTAACCAAAACATAAAGCCTGGTATTTCTTTTAAGAAATAGCCAAAATCTTCGCCAGTCATTGCTTCAGGGGCATCGTGCCAATTATAGTCCGTTTGCTTAATGAGCGTTTTAAATTGTTCAATATACACGGGATCATTATAGACTTGATAGTAATTCGAACCATAATCAATCACTACCTTACAATAATGGCTCTTTTCAAAGCCTGTGGCAAACGATTCGATTGCACTTTTAATCTTGTCAATGGCTTCAGGTGCTCCTGTACGAATCGTCCCTTCTATTCGTGCTTGTTCAGCAATAACATTTTGCACCGTCCCCCCTGTGATCTTACCTACTGTTACAACCGCACTCTCGATTGGATTGACTTGGCGACTTACAATATGTTGTAATTGCGTTACAAAAGTGCTTGCTGTGACGACCATATCATGCGTTAAGTGCGGATAGGCAGCGTGCCCACCTTTCCCTTTAAAGTCAATAAAAAGCTCGCTCGTATTAGCAAAAAGTAGCCCATCTTTTGTTGACACCGTACCTACTGGTAATTCTGGTGCAACATGTAAAGCAAAAATAAGATCAGGTCGATATCTCTGAAATAATTCAGATTCTAATAAAGGAAGCGCGCCACCTGGCCCCTCTTCCGCTGGTTGAAAAATAAAAAGCACATCATCCTTTATTGGCTGTTTACTTATTCGTGCAAGCACCCCCAGTGCAATCGTCATATGAAAATCGTGTCCACAAGCATGCATATAACCGGGATGGTTAGATTGATAAGGTAAATTTGTTTCTTCAGATATAGCAAGCCCATCAATATCACAGCGGAAACCAATCGTTTGCGAAGGATTAGCGCCTTTTACACGAACTAAAATACCTGTTAACCATTTTTCTATCGTTAAATGTGTTTGATCAAATGTTTTTATTACTTCTAACAAATAAGCTTGTGTTTTATGCTCTTTAAAGCCTGTTTCCGGAATTTTATGTAGGTCACGTCGGATTTGAATTAACTGATCACTATTCATTATCTCAACTCACTTTCATACAATTAAAACATTATAAATGACTCAGTCATAACAAATACAGCAATTTTCCATTATCATTAAAACTTTCGTAAACTAACGTGTAAAAAAACAGGAGAAATATCTCCTGTTTAACTAGTCATCTAATTTACGCAAAGCTTGCATAATTTCTGTCTTTGTTTTGGTCTGATCATCAATTTCTTTAAGGACACGAGCAGGCGTTCCTGCTACGACGGTATTAGCTGGCACGTCTTTAGTAACGATAGCACCTGCCGCGACCACAGCCCCTTTACCAATAGTGACACCTTCTAAAACAACGGCATTGGCCCCAATGACCACATCATCTTCGACAACAACCGGTTTAGCAGATGGCGGTTCAATAACCCCTGCCAATACAGCACCCGCGCCAACATGACAATTTTTACCTACTGTTGCACGTCCACCTAATGTTGCATTCATATCAATCATCGTACCTTCGCCAATAACAGAGCCAATATTAATCATAGCCCCCATCATGATCACCGCATTGTCACCAATTTGAACTTGGTCACGAATCACTGCACCTGGTTCAATACGAGCATTTATTTCTTTTAAATCTAATAGTGGGATAGCTGAATGACGACGATCATTTTCAAGAACATAATCTTCAATCTGCTCACTATATGTAACTAATAAATCGTTAATCGTCTTCCATTCGCCAAAGATAACACCCGTTTTGTCTTGAACAAAGGCTTGTACATCTTTACCAAAGTCAATCTCTCCAATGTTATCACCTTTTAAATAAACTTTTACAGGTGTAGATTTTTCACTATTTGAAATGAAAGAGATAATCTCATTCGCATCCATCATTTTCATCTTTAAAAGTCCCCCTTGGATCTGTAATATGCTTTACTTTACCAAATGATAAGTAAGCTTGACAAGTTTTTTATATCTTAATTTCTTATTCATTTTTCTCACTGAAAAGCGCTTTATTCACGTGAATGTATTTATTCAACTGCTTTAACACTGCTCTTCTTGTTACGATTCCATCAAAATAACCGTCTTGGTCAACCACACAAACGAAAGGATGATCAATAACCTTCTTTAAGCATGTTAGAAAGTGATCTGACCTATTTAAACAAGGTGTACTCGCCCCCATGACGTGCTCAACCGTTATGTCAGATAATCGTTCCATTTCAAAACGTTCAAGCCCTAAAATTTCATTTAAAATAATGTTCTTACCTATTACTCCTTTGAATTTGTAACTTGTATCAAGAACGGGTACCGCTGAATAGCCTGACTTCACTAAAATTAAAAGGGCATGTTCTAAAGGATTATTCAGCTGAACATGTGCAACCTTTTCAGAGGAAATCATTAATGTCTCCGCTGTTAATTGTAATAATGGTAATTCCTTAATATGTTCCATAAGCCACTCCCCTTGACGAGCAGTTGAAGATAGATTTTCACGTTTGAGCTTCCTATTACATTTTACCATAGTTCAGAAAGAAGCGAAATTATTTCACTTTTAAAAAAGCTCGTCCAATCATCCTCTTGAAGGTTCTGTTGCTCTAACCATGCTGGGACTCTTCTTAATATTAAAACAAAACATTTAACAATCTCACTTCCTAATTCTGCATTGAAATTTCAAGTACGACATATGCTTCAGCTTATATTTTGTCGTAAAATAAAACGAACCTACAATCAATGTTAGTTTTCGTTCTTCCCCCACTGATTAGTCGTTGCGCAGATCAGGACATTAGCGACCATTATCTACTGCCTAAATAGATGAGCGCTGCACTCTATTTTAAGCGGGCGTTTTACCGACGCTTATCTATGAACAAATGATCAAGGACGTTGAACCCACTATATTAGCCGGTCGCTAAATAAATTCTAATCTTGGGATAGTTTTCATTTAGTATTCATGCTAAAATAGTGATAAACAATGATGCATAAGTTGTGTTCTTTGAGGAGGTAAGCATTTCGTGAGACAAGAGGTCAGTGATATTGCTAAAGCCATTTTCATAATTAACCGCCATGCAAAAACTGCTCTAAATCCAAAAGAACTTTATAATATGAAAAAATTAGCCATCGAAAAACTATTAAATGAGCATCAAGCAAAGAAAATTGGACTGCATTACTCTGAACGCCCTAAATTCAGCAGACAACATTCTACTGTCCTAGTCCAAGTTGGTGACTACTATTTTCATATTCCTCCAAATAAAGAAGATTTTAAAGCAGTCAAACATCTCGGTGATTTAGATACTAATTTTAGAAATCCTAAAACCAAGATGTCTCTCACCCAAGCAAAGCGAATTGTATGTCGTTATCTAGACATTCCTTATCAAGAGAAAAAACTTGATAAACAAAAACCCTCATCCTATACTCCATCGTCATTAGGTAAGTGGAATTATTCTTATTACGATCGCAAAAGACATAGATAATACTATGTCTATTTTTGACGAGGAACAGCCTGGTATTTATTGGTTAACTTCTTAATTAATAGGCATACAGAAACAATAGCTATAATACTACTTAACAGGTATAATTGGGTTTTAATAGTAAGTATTTCAGTTACCGAAAGTGCATTTGTTAGGACTAAATAAAATATTAATAAAGTAAGGATTAAAGTAAGGATATGGTTGTACTGCCTTTTCGTTAATATATGAACTAACGGTTTAAGTAGCACAAATAAGATAAAGAATATAACCAATAAGATGCTAATTACCATAACATCTTGTGATACACCTAAAATGCGTAATTGTTGATAAATAGGGTTGGACATAATTAGAAGACCTCCTCACTTTCATCATAGCCAACGATTACAGCAACCATACCTGAATGTTAACTTATTAGGAGGTAGTTATGAAAAATTCAATCAATCAAACGATTAAAAATATAGAAATATCCGGAATAAGAAAATTCTTTAACCTCGTTAACGAACGAGAAGATATTCTCTCTTTAACGATTGGGCAACCCGATTTTTCTACACCTAATGTCATTAAAGCAGCTGCCAAAAAGGCGATAGATAATGACCAGACGACGTACACAGCAAATGCTGGATTACCCGTATTAAGAGAAGCTGTAGCAAACTATTTAAATGAGAAGAATCAGCTATCAATCGATATGACTCAAGTCTTGATAACAGTAGGCGCCTCACAGGCAATCGACATCGCTTGTCGTGCACTATTAAATAAGGGGGATGAAGTGATCCTTCCTAATCCAGTCTATCCAGGCTATCAACCCTTAATTGAATTAGCGGGAGCAAAGCCAGTCCATATAGATACGCGCGCTACTGATTTCAAGCTAACCGCTGCACTAATTGAAAAGAACATAACTGAGCATACCAAATGTGTGATATTACCTTACCCATCGAATCCGACAGGTGTAACACTTTCGAAACAAGAGCTTATCGAAATCGCTGATGTTATCGATAAGCATAACCTTTACATTATTACAGATGAGATTTATAGTACATTAACTTATGAAGGCAGTCATTATTCTCTTGCACGGCAGACGCAAATTAAAGATCGTGTTATTGTTATCAATGGTTTATCCAAATCACATGCCATGACGGGTTGGCGTATCGGTTTTTTAATTGCACCACATGATTTAGTAACAGATTTCACCAAAGTACTACAATATAACGTTTCTTGTGCGAGTTCAATAAGTCAGCATGCTGCATTCGCTGCTGTGACACTAGCTAAGGACGAGCCAGATTTAATGAAACATCACTATCAAAAGCGCAGAGATTACGTGCATCATCGATTATTATCGATGGGGTTAGAAGTTGTCAAACCAGACGGCGCATTTTATTTTATGTTCCGCCTACAGGGAGATAAGAGCACATTTGAACTTGCAATGGATATTGTCGATAAGGTTGGGCTTGCTTTAGTTCCTGGTGATGCTTTCGGAACAGCAGGTGAAGGTTACCTTAGATTATCATACGCATACGATATGGAAACACTGACTGAAGGATTAGATCGTCTAGAAAGATATATCAAGACAAATCATTAGTTTTATCACAGATAACCGTCCGTAAACGCTCACTGATTGAAGGTTCGTTTTATGAAAAGAATAGGCTGTCGAGCATATCATCATGCTCGGCAGCCTAAATATAGGAAGATGTATCATCCTGATTTTATTTTTTAAAACCTCTTACTTGCTCATATTCATTTAACAATTTATCTAGCTCTCTACTAATTGCAATGGATTCTCTACTCGAAAAGCCCTTTTCGATAGCAACCTCGATCATACTGTTTCTTAAATGTTCGATACGCGACAACAAATTGGATGTGTCCAATCGAGTTACCTCCATTTCTTTCCTTAATTTATTTTAACATAATGAATAGAATATAGATACTTCTAAGCGTGGCTGTTTAATTCCTAAATACTTTTAAAATGTGATAGAATAATGTTATTAGCTCATTAATTTTATGTTGTATAAGGAAGGATTTTTAATACATGTATAGAGAATCATCTAAACATTTTATCAAATTAGGGAAAGTATTACTATTGACTTTTTTCCTTATTTTCATTATAAATAAACTTATTTTTACAACTTCTCAAGTAATTGGTGATAGTATGTCTCCTACTATTGAAGATAAGCAATGGATTATCACAAATCGTTTAAGTTATACTTTTAATCAGCCTAGTCGTGGTGATGTCATTGTCATAGAGCTTGAGAATAAAACATTAATCAAACGCGTTATTGGTTTACCTAATGAAACGATTGAAATTATAGACCAACAATTGTATATAGATGGTATTCCTTATGCACAAACGTTTATTACTGATGCAGACAGTTTTCGTACTCATGACGTTCCTGCGACGGAAATCCCTGATCACACTTATTATGTAATCGGAGATAATCGACGTATGAGCCGTGACAGTCGCAATGATCTTGGCTTCATAGATGAAGCAGATATTGTTGGAAGAGCTGAATTCATTATCTATCCTTTTTCCGATTGGCAAGTTATCTATTAAAAGAAGGTGTTAAAGGTGGCGCATTGCCCTTATTGTGGTGCTAAAGTATATGAAGATGAAATATTTTGTATAAATTGTGGTGATAAATTACCTGATCATATTGAGGATAGAATTTTAGTAAAAAGGCGATCAGCAAAAACTTTAGTTGTACCAGCTGTAATTGTCTCACTAACCATTTGTGCCTTAGTCGCGTGTTACTTTTTCAACTATTATCAGCAAAGTAAAGCGAAGTCATATTATCGACAAGCTGAAGATGCCATACTTGTCTCAGACTATGACAAGGCTCACGAATACATTGAGCGAGCTTTGAACCATTACCCTAATTTTCCTGAAGCACAGGTGTTACACCAGTTTGCTAAATTTTCGGTTGATGTCTTAACAGATTTAACACAGGCCGATGATGATGATCAGCAATTACAAATACTATATCAGGCAATAACTGAATTAGACAATTATTCAGGTGAAGCCGCTGACCCGTTTCATGACCTGTTGCACCAAAAACAAACAGATCTTCAGCTCATGATT
This sequence comes from Amphibacillus cookii, assembly GCF_016908375.1. Lineage (GTDB taxonomy): Bacteria > Bacillota > Bacilli > Bacillales > Amphibacillaceae > Amphibacillus_C > Amphibacillus_C cookii. The sequence continues at coordinate 32,470 of NZ_JAFBDS010000002.1, read as the reverse complement.
GTTGAAAACAAATTAAACAATGAACCTTCTATCCATGATTTGCCTGCCATCCTTTGGGAGGCTGAAGGCATTCAAGATCCCGATGCATATGAATTGGTCAGTGTAATAAGAGAACAAATAAGTGCACATACCTCAAATCAAGCAAACACTTATTTACAAAACAATCAATTTACTGAAGCTAAAGATACAGTAGAAAATGGATTGTATTATCTACCTAACGACGATAAACTTCAAAGTTTATTAGAAACGATTAATAAAGAACAAGATATCTTTACAACCGAACTCGAAGTCCGTATGGAACAAGCTATTTCACAGTATGAAGAAGAAGCAGACATTAATCAAAACGATGCTGTTGAAATAATCGATGTTGATTTAAATGAGAATAATCAGGGTCACCTTGTTGTCTCAGGAGAAATTAGCAGTTTAGCTACCATCCCTATTCATACCATTCAGGTCCATTATGTATTACGTGATCAAAATGATAAAGTCATTGAGACAAATGATGTCTACGTTTATCCAGACACTTTATATCCTGAAGAAAAAGGACAATTTGACCATACTTATTTTGATGAAAGTTGGATCAACGACGCCGTTCATATTCAGGTTGAATCGATAACCTGGTTGCTTGATTAATACACTAGTGAGGGACTTTAAATGGAAAAAAAACAGAAAGTTAAAACAATGATAATTAGTACTCTATTAGTTGTTGTGGGTCTATTTGTAAACTACCTTTTTTATAGCAATATTCAACAAAACGACATCACGGTAGAAAGTAACATTATTAATTATGATGATAGTTCTGCTGCCACCAATGACTTACAACATATTATTCATGAATCGCAAAAAAGCATTGTGCAAATTAATGTTGATACAAAAGAAACAAGTCGAGTCGGGTCTGGCTTTCTCTATAATACGCGTGGAGATATTATTACAAATGCACATGTTATTGATGGTGCTAAAACGATTAATGTCACCATGTCAAATACTGAAACCTATCCAGCAGCAATTGTGGGCGTTGGAGAAAATCAAGATATTGCTGTTATACGTGTTCCTCAACTTATCAATCAGAAACCGATTCCATTAGAAACCAGTGAGAAACTCCTTCCAGGAGCTGAAATTATTGCTGTTGGCAGTCCGCTTGGCTTTCAAAATTCAGTAAATATCGGAATTATATCTGGTATAGATCGATCTTTTGACATTGACGATTATAACTATACTGATGTTTATCAAATATCGGCTAACATTACGCATGGGAATAGTGGTGGGCCATTAATAGATCGTCGAACGGGGAAAGTCGTTGGTATCAACTCTGCTGGTATCGAAGATAGTGACATTGGCTTTAGCATTCCCATATCTGCTATTATAGACGATGTAACAGAATGGTCTTCTTCAATTTCAAACGAAGAACTTACTTTCCCTAGTGCTATATCAGGTCCTAAACGAGACCAAGAGGTATTTCTAGAAGATGCAACCTATCTTGTCCAATATTTCATTGAGAGCTTGGCGATACATGACTATATTAATGCCTATACACTATTAGGTAATAATCTTCAAAGTCAAACAGACTATCCGAGTTTTAGATCGGAATATTTACAACTTAGAGATATCATATTGATCAATTATCAAGATAAACAGATTGCAGAAGATAATGCACTGCTACACGTAGAAATTGAATATAATCATAGTACTGATAACGAAAAAATGGAAAAAACTAATTATTTATTTACAATTGGTTATGAAAACGATCAGGTGAAAATCTTAGATTATCACCCTGAATAACAAATAGAGAAAAGAGTGGTAAAAGTGAGAAACTACCTATTACTCGTTTTATTTATAATGAGTCTATTATTACTTGGCTGTTCCGATAACCCTCCAGTTATTGTACAAGAAGAAATTAATCCCACATCTGATGAAGGTGTAACATTTGTTGAAGAAGATCGAGGGAAAGACCCAGAAGGTCCAAACAGTGAGACGCAACAGTTTATAGAATTCACTCTAACCGATCGACAAATCTCCTTGCATATTGATCAAATTCCGATTTTATCAAATTATTTAGCTCAACATACCAATCGAAATCAAGCCATTGAAAATATGCAATTAACCCAAATTGATGAAGATGAATTTGACTCCTTATTTTTATTAAGTTTTGCTTGTGAAAATAACAGCTGTTCTTACTTGCTTCTTAATACAGAAACTGAACAGTCAAAATTATTAGCTGATCAGGCCGAGATTACTCGAATTGATCCTTCAACAGATCATTCTAAGTTACTGATTAAGTTTGAACGACAAGCTATTGAGCAGCCTTGGAACTTAAACAAAGTTATGCTATTCGATTTAGATAATTGGAGTGAACATACATTTACGCTAGATGATTCCGAAGACTTTATCTTTAGCGCATTTCGTTCACCGATTTTAACCGTTGAATGGATTGATGAGGCAGCATTCAAAGTGCAGATTCCAGATGTAAGTCAACCTACAATTGAACAGCTAACAAATTGGTTTAACGCCAACGAAAAAACAACAAAAGATATTATCATTTCTTTAGAAGACTAGGAATAGTTGAGTGAATCCGAACATTAGCGTCCACCTATATAGATTGACCTCTGCCATCTAGTTGCAGCATTTTTCGGACGGGTTATCTGTGATAAGGAAGGAAACACAACAACAAACTCGATTACTTCGTGGACAATATTCACTTAAGAACACATGGCCCACCTTGAGTTATCATCTTATCATCCGTTTAACCAACTAAATAAAAGAATTCATTTAAGACAATATCCACCCCTAGAAACGTTATTAACGATCTAGGGTTTTTTATTTCAATTTAATTAATGAACTCCCCTCTACCTCATCTGCTTATGAAGTCATAAGCAGATGCCAATCAAAAAAACTCAAACAGACTTCAAAATCATCTTTCCTTGAATAAAAACAAATTTTTTTCAAAAGCTATCTAAAAAAAGAGGTGATAGTTAATGATGTTATCTTTTAACAAGTTTCGCCCCATCTATATTGGAGCATTGCTACTTGTTTTTACAACAGCCTGTACTAACGGTCAAGCTTTAGATCAACAATCTCCTGAACCACTTGGTGTTAAACAAACAAATTATGCTGGCTACCAGCAACAACCTCTCAATCAATTAATTATTGATCAATTTGAGGACATTATCGAAGTCACAAGTGTCATGAATGATGAAGAATTATTAATGGCAATTAAAGTTGATCAAGTGGCCCAATTTAATGAGCAAACCATTGCCGAAGAAGTGGAAAGCTATATTAAAGAATCTGACCAAAATATGAAGCCCAAAGTATCTTCAGATTTAAAGGTATTTGTGGAAATTGATCGTTTAAAATATGATTTAGCAGATCAAAACTTATCAAAAAAAGAGTATGACAAAGCCTTTAAGAATTTAAAAAAGTTATTAAAAACACCGTAAATAAACTTTGAATAGGATGCTACTCAACCGTTTTATTCCACTTATTTAACACAAGGAGAATTTAAATGTTAAATACTAATAAACAACAATATTCACAGCTGGCAACCAAACACGAAAAAAAACGTCCAATTTTACTTAATTGTGTTCGTGCCTTCATTATTGGAGGGCTGATTTGTGTAGTTGGACAAGCCATTAGCTTCTTTTATATGTTTTATTTTGACTTTACTGAACAAACAGTAGGAGACCCCACCGTTGCAACGTTAATCTTTATCACCATGCTACTAACAGGATTCGGTATATATGACAAATGCGCACAATTTGCTGGCGCAGGCACTGCTGTTCCCGTAACTGGATTCGGAAATGCAGTGATATCAGCTGCAATGGAGCATCGTAGTGAAGGTTTCGTACAAGGTGTAGGTGCTAACATGTTCAAATTAGCTGGATCCGTTATTTTATTTGGTGTTTTTTCTGCATTTATCATTGCATTGATTAAAACGACACTTATTCAATTAGGAGTGATCGGATGAAAATAGGCAAACAAAGCTGGAGCTTTCAGCAAAAACCCGTTATTAGCTCATCTGCAACAGTTACTGGTCCATTTGAAGGAAAAGGCGCTATTGCCAATAAAATTGACCTTATCCACAAAGATCTTTATATGGGACAGCCAAGCTTTGAACAAGCACACCAACAACTCATTGAAGATGCCTGTCAATTAACTGTTCAAAAGGCTTCCATTCGCTATCAAGAGGTTGACCTTTTTATTAGCGGTGATTTAATTAATCAAATGACACCAACAAATTTTGCTGCTCGCCACCATCACATCCCTTTTATTGGAGTCACCAATGCTTGTGCGACTTCAATTGGTGCTTTAGCTCTTTCGGCACTTATTGTTGATAGTGGAAATGCGCACTATATCCTTACTGGTGCAGCAAGTCATTATGCGGCCGTTGAAAAACAGTTTCGTTATCCAACTGAATACGGCTCACAAAAGCCTCCGACAGCGCAATGGACAGTAACAGGTGCTGGGTTTGGCCTTGTCAGCCAAATTGGACAGGGACCGCGGATAACAAAAGCAACGATTGGACGCGTTATGGACTTAAATCAAACGGACCCTTTCAACATGGGTGGGGCTATGGCACCTGCAGCTGCGGATACGATACTCACTCACTTAGAAGATCACCAAGCTTCAGTAGATGACTATGATCTAATTGTAACCGGCGATTTAGGGGAAATTGGGCAATCGATTACCATCGATTTATTAAAATCACAGCAAGTGGATATTCCCACGAAAAAATGGGTTGATTGTGGATTATCAATCTATAAAGCAGATCAGAACGTTTATGCAGGTGGTAGTGGAGCTGGTTGTTCTTCCGTCTATTTATACAGTCAGTTACTTGATGCACTAAATAAGCAAGAACTTAATCGAATTCTTGTCATTGCTACTGGTGCATTATTGTCACCTTTATCAACCTTACAAAAGCAGTCTATTCCAGTTATAGCACATGCTGTAACGATTGAAAGTGAGGCAATTTAAATGGTATTTTTATGGGCCTTTTTAGTTGGAGGAACCATTTGTCTAATCGGACAATTAATCATGGATTTATTTAATAAAACACCAGGATTTACGTTAAGCTTGCTTGTTGTTGCTGGAGCAATTTTGGATGGATTTGGTCTATATGAACCACTGATTGATTTTGCCGGTGCAGGAGCAACTGTGCCTATTACAAGTTTCGGTAATTCACTAGTACACGGTGCATTGCAAGAAGCAGAAAAAAGTGGATTTATTGGCGTAGCAACAGGTATGTTTGAAGTCACAAGTTCAGGTATTTCTTCAGCCATTATTTTTGCAATGATTGGCGCTTTACTTTTTAAACCAAAAGGTTAAAATCGTTTATCACTATTTACAATAACAGATGAAACAAAAAAAGATACCAGCGAATATATACTTTGCTGGTACCTTCTTTCTTCTATCAATCGCTTATTTTAACAGCTATTTTACCGAATTGTTCTCCTTTAGTTAGATAGCTAAAGGCTTCTTCAATATTCGAGAAAGCAAAAGTTTCATCAACGACTGGATGGAGCTGATGTTCGCTCACAAAAGACAGCATTTCTCTTAATTCTTCTCTACTGCCTAAAGTTGAACCTAATATTTGTTGTTGTGCGTAAAAAAACCGTCTAACATCAAAAGCGATTTCATCTTCTGTGGTCGCTCCAAATGTTACTAGTCTTCCACCTTTTCTTAATACCTTTAATGACCTTGCAAAAGTTGCGCGCCCAACGCTATCAATAACAAGGTCAATCGTTTCACCTTCAAGCAAGCTTTCCCAATCTTAGTTACTTCCAATCCCCTTATCTGCACCTAATTCAATAGCTTGATTAAGCTTCACTTGTGATCGTGAAGTAACGATAACTCTTGCACCGATCATCTTAGCAAATTGGATCAGATAAGTTGCAACCCCACTACCCGCACCTGGGATAAACACGGTTTCATTCGGTTTCACTTGGCCCTTTGTAAATAATGCTCGAAAAGCTGTTAAAGCTGCCAATGTCAAAACCCCTGCTTCCTCCCAATTTAGATGATCAGGTTTTGGTTCGATATACTCAGCATCGACAACATAATATTCTGCAAATGTACCATGATCAGGATAACCGACTATCTGTAACGTATCTGGAGAAGTTTCATCATTAGTAATCCACCCCATTCCTGGATTAACAATCACCGCATCGCCTTTCTTAAATCGCGTGACATGATTAGCTACCTCTTCAACTACACCTGCACCATCTGAACCCATCACCAATGGTTCGGTATTTTCACCTCTTCTTGAGGGGATCATCAAGTCACGTCGATTTAATCCTACACTCTTCATCTTAATTAATACTTCCCCATCTGCTAATACAGGTTTGGTTAAATTTGCAAATTGTAAATTTGAATCTTGGTGAACATAAGCTTTCATTTAAAACGCCTCCTTTATCTTCTCTTATCAATTGAACAGATCGCTATAATATAGGATAATAATTATTTAGAAAGGATGAAAAAAATGTTCACTTCTACTTTACCCTATCTTAAAACGGATCGAAACATTGTTGACAATAAAGTTATCATTACTGAAGTGCACCACGAATTAGTATTGGAAGAAACCTTAATAAAAGCAAACACCACGATATATCATTTATCAGATTTATACGATGTCAATTATCGTTCCTTATCACCGTCTGCTTACCTGTTCCACTTGTACACGACAAGTGGCATTCACACTTTCCAAACAAAACATCACCCAGAAGCCTTCAAAAAGGCCATTCTATTCAATAAACAAAACTTAAACACACGTTAAATGAAAATATTTCCTCTAGATAGCTCAGTTATTTTTCAAACAAACTTTAAACGATTTTTGTTGACTTGTAAATCGTTTAAACCATATTAATGTTTCATATTTACGTTACCTCTACTATTTTACATCAAACGACCCTTCAAATCAGTGGGCGTGGGACTACAGGATGTAGGTTATGCAGACGTTGCCACAGGACGTGGCGGTCTTAGTCTGTAATCCTTCTTAAAGCTGTGGCGGTTTTAGTCTACGATCTTATCCACCCACTGATTTCAAGTTCATTGAGTGAATCCGGACATTAGCGGCCTCAATCGATTTGCTCTAATCTCTTATTTTGAGGAGGCCTATGGACGGTTATCTGTGATAAATTAACCACCATATAACTATCCCTGTTTAATAGGTTGTTTGGCTAGTATTGCTTTTTTTAATCTTTGTTGCATTTCACCAATCCCTTTTGTCCCTAACAAAGGGAAAACTAAAGAGACTTTGCCATCAAATGTCGATTCAACAACCTTTTTATGCTTTTTTCCTGTTAACACCACTATTTGATCATAAACGGTCAATTGCTTTTCCTTTATTTGTTTTTTTAATTTTTCAAAACTTATTTGAGCTTCTGTTTCTTTCATTCCAAAAGTGATATCATAATTCCCTTTTATAATCTCATCAGGAGAACAATAACCGTACTTACCTGACAATATTACCCACTCATCGCAAAATAATTCAGCATATTCCCTAGTTAATTTATGTAAGTTACCAATGTAGGCATCTTCTACTTTTGTCGGACCTAAAGACGGATTAACATCCCAAATCTTCTTTTTACCACAAGGTATAACTGCAAGTCTCCTCAAAGTGCTCCCCCTTTTATTAATTATATAAGTAGATATAAATAGCTTCTCGCAATTAGATAAAAAAGTCAATTCAGACAAAAGATAACGGTTTCTTTTTGAATTATTTAAAATATAATAAAAATCAGAAAATTTTCCTCAAACCTGTTGACCATTATGCCAATTGATTGTATGATTGTCGACAACCAATTAATTATTTTACTATTTAGACAAGAAAGCACTGAATTAATTTTCAGAATTATCGTATTTCGTTAGTCGTGTAATAGTAAGAGTTAGAGTTAGGGGCGATTAAAATGAGAAGTGACATGATAAAAAAAGGGATTGATCGTGCTCCCCATCGTAGTTTATTACACGCAACCGGGGTAAAAACAAAAGATTTAGAAAAACCATTTATTGGTGTATGCAATTCATACATTGATATTATACCTGGTCATAAACATTTAAATAAATTTGCTGAAGTCGTCAAGGATGCAATTCGGGCTGCCGGTGGTATACCTTTTGAATTCAACACAATTGGTGTTGACGATGGCATTGCAATGGGTCATATAGGAATGCGCTACTCACTTCCTAGTCGTGAGATTATCGCGGATAGTGCTGAAACCGTCATTAATGCCCATTGGTTTGATGGCGTTTTTTATATACCGAATTGTGACAAGATCACCCCCGGTATGTTAATGGCTTCCGTTCGAACCAATGTACCTTCCGTTTTTGTTTCAGGTGGACCAATGGAAGGCGGTGTCTCACCAGATGGTGAGCATCTCTCACTTGTTTCAATGTTTGAAGGCGTTGGCGCTGTTCATTCTGGTACTATGACAGAAGCTGAATTAAAAGAGTTAGAAACACTAGCTTGTCCGACTTGCGGATCGTGTTCAGGCATGTTTACTGCAAATTCAATGAATTCACTCATGGAAATGTTAGGTATGACAGTGCCTGGTAATGGTACAATTGTCGCAACCTCAGATCAGCGACATGAACTTATTTATCAAGCTGCACAGCATTTAATTGACTTAATTAAAAAAGACATTAAACCAAGGGACATCATTACAAAAGATACGATTGATGATGCCTTTGCATTAGACATGGCGATGGGTGGTTCAACTAATACGGTGTTGCATACATTAGCTATAGCTAACGAAGCTGGCATTGAATACGATCTAAATCGTATTAACGAAGTAGCGGAGCGTATCCCTTATCTATCAAAAATTAGTCCGGCTTCCCATTATACCATGCATGATCTCCATCTCGCAGGTGGCGTCAGTGCAATTATTCGTGAATTAGCCAGATTAGATGGAGCTATTCACAAAGATAGAATCACAGTCACAGGTAAGACTTTATATGAAAATGTAAAAGATCATAAGATATTAAATGAAGATGTTATTCACCCAATTGAGACACCGTATAGCCCAGTTGGTGGGTTATCCATTTTACACGGTAACATTGCGCCAAACGGTGCCGTAATAAAAGTTGGAGCTGTTGACCCTTCGATTAAAAAATTTGTTGGCACAGCTATTGTATTCGAGTCTCAAGATGAAGCGCAAAAAGGCATCAATGATGGCACAGTCAAAGCTGGAGATGTCGTCGTGATCCGCTACGAAGGACCTAAAGGAGGTCCGGGAATGCCTGAGATGCTTGCACCAACAGCAGCAATCGCTGGTAGAGGATTAGATAAAGATGTCGCACTCATTACAGATGGACGCTTTTCAGGCGCATCAAGAGGGATTTCAATTGGACATATCTCACCTGAAGCAGCTAGTGGCGGACCGATAGCATTGGTTGAGACCGGCGATAAAATTATCATTGATCTACCTAAGCGCACCATTGAACTAGATGTAGCAGACGAAGAGCTTGCCAATCGAAAAGCCAATTGGAAGAAACCAAACCCTAAAATAACGAATGGTTATTTAGCGAAATATGCTAAATTAGTTACATCCGCCAATACGGGTGGTGTGATGGATTTTTAACAATTGAATAAAGCGAATACGATGAAAAGAGCAAAGGAATAATGAAAATGTATTCTCAGAGAGCCGGGGTTGCTGGAAGCCCGGAAATACATTTTATTCCGACATCGTCTTGGAGTTGTTAAATTGAACGGGGCCTTCCCCTTTTAGATTTGACCGGGTCTTCATATCAACTATCAACGACCCGTTATCAAAATAAGCCAATTGATATGGCTTATTGAGATTACATTTGTAAGAATGTAATAAATCAGGGTGGTACCGTGAAAAGCAAAGATCTTTTCTCCCTTGTAATACTGCAATTGTTGCAGGTTATTTGGAGAGAATTGATCTTTTTTTACTATAAATAAAGGATCCATTAAACAACAGATGTCTATTATAAAACTTGTAAAACCATCTACAAAAAGCACGATAATTATTTATCAGGAGGGATTATCATGGTTAAATCAAAAGAGGAACACCAAAAAACGATTACACATGCACCTAAAACAGGAGCAGATCTATTAATCGAAACACTTTTAGAAGCAGATGTAGAGACATTGTTTGGGTATCCCGGTGGTGCAGTGCTACCTATTTTCGATGCATTATATAAGAAAAAGCAGCATTTTAATCAAGTCTTAGCTCGCCATGAGCAAGGATCGATTCATGCAGCAGAAGGATATGCACGTGTATCAGGTAAACCAGGTGTTGTCATTGCTACCTCAGGTCCAGGAGCAACAAACCTTGTTACGGGTATAGCTGATGCTATGATTGACTCCCTTCCCCTTGTTGTCTTTACGGGGCAAGTAAACCAAACTGTGATTGGAACAGATGCTTTTCAAGAAGCAGATATTATCGGGATTACAACCCCAATAACAAAGCATAATTATCAAGTAAGGCAAATAAGCGATTTACCGAGAATTGTTAAGGAAGCCTTTCATATTGCTACAACAGGCCGGCCAGGTCCTGTGCTTATTGATATACCTAAAGATATTGCTGCAAATCCATGTGCCGATCATTATGATCAATCCTTTCACTTGCCGGGATATCAACCAACGATAAAACCTAACCCAATTCAGGTTAAAAAATTGAAAGAAGCATTATTAACTTCAACTAAACCTGTTATATTAGCTGGTGCTGGCGTGCAATTTGCTCAAGCCTCATCCGAGCTTATCGAATTTGCGGAAACACATCAAATTCCAGTTATCAACACATTGCTAGGGCTTGGGACATTCCCGGGTGAACATGAATTATGGTTAGGTATGGCGGGTATGCATGGTACTTACGCCGCTAACATGGCGCTTTACGAAACAGATATGCTAATTAATATTGGCGCTCGCTTTGACGATCGCTTAACAGGTAATTTGGAGCACTTTGCCCCTTCGGCTATTGTAGCACACATTGATATTGATCCAGCAGAGATTGGTAAGAATGTTAACACACATATTCCTGTCGTCGGTGATGCTAAATTAGCTTTAAATGAAATGAAAAAGCAAATAACCGAAACATCAGACTTTGCTCAATGGCGTGACCATGTGTTAGCAAACAAACAAACATATCCTTTATGGTATAAAAAACCTGAAGATCACATGATTGGACAATGGGTTATTGAGAAAATATATAAAGAAACGAACGGGGAGGCTATTGTTACAACTGATGTTGGGCAACATCAAATGTGGTCAGCACAATATTACAAATTTAATAAACCAAACCGATGGGTCACATCAGGTGGGCTTGGAACAATGGGATTTGGTTTTCCTGCCGCAATCGGCGCACAACTTGCAGCACCAAATGATTTAGTTATTTCAATTGTTGGTGACGGCGGTTTTCAGATGACTTTGCAGGAACTTTCAATCTTACAAGAACGCGATTTACCAGTAAAAGTAATTATCGTTAATAACGCAGCTTTAGGGATGGTTCGTCAGTGGCAAGAAAAATTCTATTCTGAGCGCTATTCTGAATCCATCTTTAGCATTCAACCTGATTTTGTTAAGCTTGCTGAGGCATATGAAATTAAAGGTGTGAAAATCGAGAGCCCTGAAGACTTTCAAAAGCAATTACCAGACCTAATCAAGCATGATGGTCCAGTCTTAATTGATGCGCGGGTCCTTCAACAAGAGAATGTTTACCCAATGATTGCACCAGGTAAAGGACTTCATGAAATGATAGGAGTGAAACCATGAAACGAATTATAACAGCAAAAGTAAGTAACCGAAGTGGTGTATTGAATCGGATTACCGGTTTATTACAAAAAAGACAGTTTAATATTGAAAGTATCTCTGTTGGTCGAACAGAACAAGAAGGAATATCTCGTATCACCTTTGTAGTAGATGTAGAAGATTACCAAAAACTCGAGCAAGTGACGAAACAACTCAATAAGCAAATAGATGTTTTGAAAGTCTCGGACATTACCGATAAAGCAATTGTCGCGCGAGAACTTGCACTCATTAAGATTAGCAGCAACGCACAATTGCGATCGGAAATCCAAGGTATCATCGAACCCTTTCGAGCAAGCGTTATTGATGTAAGTAAAGATACCCTATCGATTCAAGTCACAGGTAAATCTGAGAAAGTTGAAGCATTAATCGATTTACTTAGACCTTATGGTATTAAAGATATTGCAAGAACTGGTGTGACTGCATTCTTACGTGGTCAACAGCCACAGGCAAGTCAAGATCAAACACCTTTTTCACTACTTCATTAAAAAACAATTAACAACCGAAGTAATATGTATTAAACATTTTACGATAAATATTACAATATTGAGAGGAATGATTATTTATGGCAAAAGTCGTGTATAACAAAGATATTCAAGAGGATGTACTAAAAGGAAAGAAAATCGCAATTATTGGTTATGGCTCACAAGGTCATGCACATGCGCTTAACTTAAAAGAAAGTGGGTTTGATGTTGTCGTTGGTTTAAGAAAAGGTAAATCATGGGATAAAGCAGTTGAGGATGGTATCGAAGTCAAAACGGTTGCAGAAGCTTCTAAAGCAGCTGATGTCATTATGATCCTTTTACCAGATGAATATCAACCCCAAATCTATCAAGAAAGTATTAAAGAACATTTATCACCCGGAAATGCTTTAGTATTTGCACATGGGTTTAACGTTCACTTCAGTCAAATTACACCACCCGAAGATGTTGATGTTTTTCTTGTTGCACCAAAAGGCCCAGGACATCTTGTCAGACGTACCTTTGAAGATGGCGCAGGTGTTCCAGCATTATACGGGATCTATCAAGATTACACCGGTAAAGCAAAAGAGATTGCCTTAGCTTATGCAAAAGGAATCGGTGCAGGTCGTGCTGGGATATTAGAAACCACTTTCCAGGAAGAAACGGAAACAGATCTTTTTGGAGAACAGGCCGTACTATGTGGTGGTGCCACAAGTCTTGTCAAAGCTGGTTTTGAGACATTAACTGAAGCAGGATACCAGCCTGAAGTTGCCTATTTTGAATGTTTACATGAACTTAAACTCATTGTTGATCTCATGTATGAAGGTGGTCTAGAAGGCATGCGTTACTCAATCTCTGACACTGCTCAATGGGGAGATTTTGTTTCTGGGCCTCGCGTGGTCAATCAAGAAACGAAAGCCCGTATGAAAGATGTATTAACAGATATTCAAACAGGTAAATTTGCCAAAGAGTGGATTCTTGAAAATCAAGCAAATCGACCACAATTTAACGCTATTAATCATGCTGAGAATAACCATTTAATTGAGAAAGTGGGGAGAGAACTTCGTGATTTAATGCCTTTCGTTAAACAAAGAGCAAATGCTAAGAAGGAAGTGATCTCTGATGACGAAAATTAAAATCTTTGATACCACCCTTCGTGATGGAGAGCAATCACCTGGTGTCAACTTAAATCAACTTGAGAAGCTAGAGATTGCCAAACAACTCGAACGATTAGGAGTTGATGTGATGGAAGCAGGATTTCCTGCTTCTTCACAAGGTGATTTTGACGCTGTAGAAAAAATAGCACAAACCATTACAAAATCAACGGTGACTGCACTAGCAAGAGCAAATAAAAAGGATATAGATCGTGCTTGGGAGGCCATTAAAGATGCGGCTAAACCTAGAATTCATGTCTTTATTGCTACCTCCCCTATCCATATGAAAGATAAATTAAAGAAAACACCTGAAGAAGTTATCGATATCGCTGTAAGTATGGTTCAATATGCTAAAACAAAATGTAAAGATGTAGAATGGTCAGCAGAAGATGCATCACGTTCTGATCTCGATTATCTCGTTACCATTATTGAAAAAGTTATTGATGCTGGTGCTACTGTCATCAACTTACCAGATACTGTAGGCTACACCACACCTAAAGAATATGGTGAAATGTTTAAATATATTAAGGCACATGTCCCTAATATCGATCGCGTCGATTTATCAACCCATTGTCATGATGATTTAGGTATGGCACTTGCTAACTCTATTGCAGGTATCCAAAATGGGGCGACTCAAGTTGAAGGAACGATAAATGGTATTGGTGAACGTGCAGGTAATGCTGCTTTAGAAGAATTAGCTGTTGCATTAGAAATACGAAAAGACTTCTACCCATTTACTACACAGTTTGTTCTAAATGAGATTAAACGCACCAGTGATTTAATTAGTAAGTTCACAGGCATGGTGGTCCCTGGTAATAAAGCTATTGTAGGGCGTAATGCCTTTGCCCACGAATCTGGTATTCATCAAGATGGCGTGCTTAAAAACGTCCAAACTTATGAAATTATTACACCAGAGTTAGTCGGTGTTCAGTCGAATAATCTTGTTTTAGGTAAACACTCAGGTCGCCACGCCTTTAAAGATAAAATTACTCAACTTGGCTTTCACTTATCAGATGACAAATTATCAGAAGCATTTCAAGCTTTTAAACAATTGACAGATCGAAAAAAAGAAGTAACCGACGATGATTTGTTTGTCATTTTAATGGATATTCAAACGGATATTACAAATCGTAAACAATATCAATTAAAATCTTTTCAAGTTCACTATGACTCTAAGCTCTCCCCTACAGCTACGGTTGCCTTAATAACCCCTACCGGAGAGGAAGTAGATGATGCTAAAACAGGTTCAGGTAGCGTTGAAGCTTTATACAATACGATTGAATCACTAATTGAAGAGTCGATTCAATTAACGGATTTCACGCTAAGCTCAATTGGAAAAGGCAAGGACGCGTTAGCTGAAGTTCATGTAAGTATGAATGTTAATCAACACGCTGTTAGTGGGCGTGGAACAGCACAAGATGTGCTCGAGGCAGCTGTCTCCGCCTTTTTAAATGCTGTCAATCGCGTGTTTATTCATGAAAAGTGAGCGAAAAGGAGGGATGTTAATGGAAAAGAAAATAGTCTTATTACCGGGAGATGGAATCGGCCCTGAAATTATGGATAGTGCAGTTGCTGTACTCGAAGCAATTGGCCAACGTTATAAACACCAATTCCATTTCAGCACAAAGCTAATCGGGGGTGCTGCCATTGACGAAGTTAATACGCCACTACCCGATCAAACCATTCAAGCAGCTGAACAAGCTGATGCCGTCCTTTTAGGAGCGGTTGGTGGTCCCAAATGGGATAATAACCCTTCTGAACTCAGACCAGAACGCGGGCTACTTAAAATTCGTAAAACCCTCGATCTTTATGCTAATTTAAGACCTGTGAAAGGATTTGAAACATTATTATCTGCTTCACCATTAAAAGAAGATATTATTAAAGACAGTGACGTATTGATCGTTAGAGAACTAACCAGTGGGTTATACTTCGGTCAACCAAGTGAACGGCGAGACAATGACCAATCTGTCGTTGACACCCTTCATTATACGCGCCACGAGATGGAACGTATTATTAAAAAAGGCTTTGAAAGCGCGCAATTACGCCGGAAAAAGTTGACATCTGTTGATAAAGCAAATGTATTAGAATCTAGTAAACTATGGCGTGAAATAGTTGAAACTGAGAAAGTGCATTTTCCCGATGTCGCGGTCGAACATATTTTAGTTGATGCAGCTGCAATGAAACTGATCACAGAGCCGAGTCGATTTGATGTTATTGTCACTGAAAATATGTTTGGTGATATTTTAAGTGATGAAGCGTCTGTTTTAACCGGATCACTTGGCATGTTACCTTCGGCTAGTTTAGCAGAAAACGGCGTTGGTCTTTATGAACCCGCACACGGCTCTGCACCTGATATTGCAGGGCTAGGAATTGCCAACCCTATTGCTATGATTTTATCAACTGCGATGATGCTTCGTTATTCATTTGCAATGAACGAAGAAGCTACAGCCATTGAGAAAGCGGTAGAAACTTGCATTAATAAAGGGCTTCATACGGCTGACTTACATGTTGATCATGGCACTAAAGTATCGACTGTTGAGATGACAGAAGCGATCATCAAAGAATTAACCATTTAAGGAGTGAATGAAATGACGAAACCAAAAACGATTATCGAAAAAATTTGGGATAAAAATGTTGTCTTTGAAGAAGCAGGTAAACCTGCTCTTCTTTATATCGATTTACATTTAGTCCATGAAGTTACATCACCTCAGGCGTTTGAAGGTTTACGTCTTAAAGGTCGCAAAGTAAGGCAACCCAAGCGAACATTCGCTACAATGGATCACAATGTCCCAACAACACATACCAATGTTATTAAAGATGAGATATCTAAACTACAAATGGACACACTTAAACAAAACTGTGATGAATTTGGAGTCCCGCTTGCTGGTATGGGACATAAACATCAAGGAATTGTTCACGTTATTGGTCCTGAATTAGGGCTAACCCAACCCGGTAAAACAATCGTTTGTGGTGACAGTCACACCTCCACACATGGGGCATTTGGTGCCCTTGCCTTTGGTATCGGGACAAGTGAAGTGGAACACGTGCTAGCAACCCAAACGATTTGGCAAGCCAAACCTAAGACACTTAATGTTAAAATAGAAGGAAAATTAGGATTAGGTGTGACCGCAAAAGACTTGGTACTAGCTCTAATTGCTAAGTACGGGGTTAATTTTGGAACAGGCTATGTTATTGAATATACTGGAGAAGCTGTCAGAAACCTTTCGATGGAAGGCCGGATGACGATTTGTAATATGTCAATTGAAGCGGGTGCTCGGGCAGGCTTAGTTAGTCCAGATCAAACGACGATTGATTTCTTAGCAGGACGCGAACATACGCCAGATGGTGAGTTGTTTGAGCAAGCAAAGAGAGATTGGTTAGCATTGGCTACTGATCACGGTGCTAGCTATGATCGAACCGTAACACTTAATGCTTCAGAAGTAGAGCCACAAGTGACTTGGGGCACGAACCCTAGTCAATGCTTACCTGTTAATGGAATCATTCCACATCCGGATCAAGCACAAGATGATAATGAGCGTAATGAAATTAAGCACGCCCTCGAATACATGGGATTAGAGCCAAATATCCCAATCACTTCTGTCCCTATTGAACATGTCTTTATTGGTTCATGTACAAATTCAAGGCTTCAAGATTTAGAACAGGCAGCAAGTGTGATAAAAGGTCGAAAAGTCAATCAAGGCGTTAATGCTATTGTTGTACCGGGCTCTCAAACAGTTAAACAAAAAGCCGAAGAAAAAGGACTTGATAAACTATTTATTGAAGCGGGTTTTGAGTGGCGAGAACCAGGTTGCAGTATGTGTTTGGCAATGAATGGTGATATTGTTCCTCCTGGTGAACGTTGTGCTTCAACATCTAATCGTAACTTCGAAGGTAGACAAGGAACAGATGCTAGGACACACCTAGTCAGTCCAGAAATGGCAACCGCTGCTGCTATTGCAGGACATTTTGTTGATGTAAGAACATTTGAATTATAAATGAAGGAGGAATTGCGATATGGATGCACTTAAACAACACAAAGGGCTTGTATACCCCTTAAATCGGGCAAATGTGGATACTGATCAAATTATCCCAAAGCAATTTCTAAAACGTATTTCTCGACAAGGATTTGGTCAATATCTCTTTTATAATTGGCGTTATGATGATAAAGACCACCCAAGACCTGATTTTTCACTAAATCACCCTAAGTATGAAAATGCTTCAATTCTGGTTGGTGGTGAGAACTTTGGTTGTGGATCATCTCGAGAACATGCACCTTGGGCATTAGAAGATTTCGGTTTTAAAATTATTATTGCACCTAGCTTTGCTGACATCTTCTTTAATAATTGCACAAAAAATGGTATCTTACCCGTTGTATTAAAAGAAGCAGAAACACAACAACTGATCAAAAATGCTGAAGCTGATCAGTATCACTTAACTGTTGATCTTGAAACGAAAAAAGTTTATGACAATGTTGGCTTTGAAGCTTCGTTTGAGATTGCAGATTATCCAAGACAAATGCTATTGAATGGTTGGGATGAAATATCCGTAACACTGACATACGAGGATAACATTACTGCATTTGAAAAGAACCACATTGTCTATTAAGTAAATATAAAAACTTCAACTAGCAATTATTTTAATTAAAACAAACAACCATAATCTAGACCACCAGTTGCTGTATTGGACTCGAAAGTTAACGTAACAAATCTAACTTTTTAGTGTCCTCTCATAGAGACTGGTGGTTTTGTTATGTTACTTAACTCCTATATAGCCCCCGAGATAGCCAATATCCATCTTTTTTGAATGATTAAACATATTTATTCAAACCCAAATGAACAGAATTTTCAGAAAAATATTGTTAAATAATCTTACAATTTTATACATTAAAAATTATAACTACTTTACAATCAATGTTAGGTATTGTGATAAATTATTTAAGGGGGCATTAAGGGATGAGAAATTCTAAGCGCATTTTTAAATTTTTACTATGGTTAACCTTACTAGGAGGTATCTTTTTAGTTGGCTGTGCAGACGACACTATCAGTGCTGACCCAGAAACAGATGTTGATGAAACAGACCCAGCTTCTGACACCGAAGAAGGTGACACATTAGCAACTATACTTGATCGCGGCTATGTCATTGTTGGTGGAAATAATCAACTACCTGGATTTGGTTACTTGAATTCTGATGGTGAATATGAAGGCTTTGATATTGATTTTGGTAAAACATTGGCAGCAGCTATCTTCGATGATCCTGAGGCCATTGAAGTTAGACCTTTATCGGCACAAGAACGATTTACTGCGTTACAAACAGGTGAAGTTGATGTGCTTATCCGAAATACAACTTGGACATTAGATCGTGATGTTGCTTTAGGTACTAACTTTACACCAACCACTTTTTATGATGGTCAAGGTATCATGGTTAGAAGTGATAGCGGTATAACATCGTTAGAAGAGCTTGAAGGTGCTCGAATTGGCGTTGAGACTGGAACAACAACGGAATCAAACCTAGCCGATCAGTTTAGAAAATACGGCATCACTTATGAACAAGTGCTATTCGATGACAGTGATGCTGTTGTAGAAGCTTATGAGTCTGGAAATATTGATGCGTGGACAACAGACAAATCAGGACTTGTATCACGCCAAGCAACTTTAGCCAACCCTGATCAACATATTATACTTGAAGAAAATCTATCTAAAGAGCCACTCGGCCCTACTGTTAGACATGGTGATGATCAATGGTTTGATATTGTCAAATGGGTGACACTTGCTACCATTGAGGCTGAAGAACTAGGCATTACATCTGAAAATATTGAAGACTTCCTAGGTAGTGAAGATCCTGTTGTTCGCCGCTTCATGGGTGAAGAAGGTGAATTGGGACAAATGCTTGGCATTGATGACGAATTTGCTATTCGTGTCATCACACATGTAGGAAATTACCAAGAAATTTATGACCGTAACTTAGGCCCGGATACTATCTTCAATTTGGATCGAGGTTTAAATGATTTGTACACAGACGGTGGAATTCTTTATTCGCCTCCATTCCGTTAAATATAACGAACCTCCGTGGGTGTTTTCGTTCTTCTCCCACGGGTTGCAGGTTCGTTGGCGTTAGCGTCCGTTAGCGGCCGCTTAATACCTCTTACTCTCTATTTTGAGGTGTGCGTTTTACGGACGGTTATATGTGATAACTCGCACATTAGAAGAACCTGCATGACTTTTAAGCAGGTTCTCTACATTAATAAACTAAATTGAGGTGTCTAGCTATGAGAGAATCTAAACGGGTTTCAACACCTTTTTGGCGTGATAATCGTATTTTACCTATTTTATTTCAAATTGGTTTTGCTATTTTGGTGGTGTTGTTTTTTGGTTACTTAATCAACAATGCAATAACTGGTTTAAACCGGCTTGGTATTAACTTCGGTTTTCAATTTTTACGTCGTACAGCTTCATTTAATATTTCTGAATCACTAATTGACTATCAGCCAACAGATACGTACGCTAGAGCAATGCTCGTTGGTGTACTAAATACATTAAGAATTGCTGTCATTGGTATTCTTTTAACAACGGTTCTAGGTGTTTCCGTCGGTATCGCTCGATTATCAAATAATTGGCTCGTTCGAAAGCTATCTGGTTTGTATATAGAAGTTTTCCGCAACACACCTTTATTAGTGCAAATTTTCATTTGGTATTTTGCAGTTATTCTTCCTCTTCCGCAAGTCCAAGATAGCTATTCAATGGGTCATTTTTACTTTAATAATCGTGGGATTGCTATTCCTTGGTTTACAACAAACAGTCACACATTCATCTGGGTTATCGTTTCAATTATTGGCCTGATCAGTGCGGTCATCATCTGGAAATACCAACTCAACAAGCAAATCAAGATCGGTACTAGGCGGTTTCCGGCATTCTGGGCAATAGCAACATTAATTATTAGTTTTAGCCTTGCATGGGTAGTGACACAATCAGGGCCCGTTCATATTTCGCAACCTGAATTAGGAAATTTTAACTTCAGTGGTGGTCTGCGTCTATCTGCAGAATTTTTAGCTATATTAGCAGGTCTTGTCATTTATACCGCTACTTATATTGCTGAAATTGTTCGTGCCGGTATCCAATCCGTCAATAAAGGTCAGACAGAGGCAGCACAAGCTATTGGTTTAAAGAGTTCAACGATGATGCGGTTAGTTATCTTACCACAGGCTGTCCGTATCATTATTCCACCTGTAACTAGTCAGTATCTGAACTTAACAAAAAACTCTAGCTTAGCCATCGCTGTAGGGTATCAAGAATTAGTTAGTGTCGGTAACACTTCATTGAATCAATCCGGTCATGCAATAGAAATTATTATGATCATGATTGTGGTCTATTTAACATTAAGTTTAATCACATCGTTGTTTATGAATATTTTTAACAAAAAAACACAATTGGTTGAGAGGTGATCGTCATGAGTGTCGATTTAAAATTAGTTGAGGCAAAGCAAATGATCGCCCCCCCTTCCCCATCATTTTCAATCTGGGACTGGATGCGCAAAAATTTGTTTAATACTTGGTATAATATGTTGTTAACTCTATTAGCCGGCGGATTATTAATTTCTATTGGTTACACAACATTAACTTGGGTTTTGACAGAAGCACAATGGGCGGTAATCGGTGATAACTATAAGTTATTTATGGTTGGCCAATACCCCATAACGGCATTATGGCGAATTTGGTCAGCTCTAGCCATATTGACCTTTATGTTTGGCATCTCAGCTGGTACATTTAAAGGCACAATGCTACGATTGTCCTATATTTTATCAGCCATTTATTTGATTCATATTGTCGCCCCGTTTACAGCAAACACATCTAAAATATGGTTAACGGCACAATTAGTAATGCTGGTTTTTAGCTATTTTATTGGCGCAAAAATCCCTTATAGTAAGCGCATTAACATCGTCGGCTGGGCCATCAGTATACCTATCGTATTATTATTCATTCATGGGTTTGGTATATTACCCGCGATTCGTACAAACGTATGGAATGGTCTTATGCTCACATTGATGTTAGCAGCCGTAGCCATCATTTTATCCTTTCCTATTGGGATTCTTTTAGCATTAGGACGAACAAGTAAGTTACCTGTCATAAAATATTTTTGTGTAGGTTATATTGAATTAATTCGCGGTATACCGTTAATTACAATCTTTTTTATGGCGCAAGTATTGCTTCCACTCTTTTTACCCACAGGGTTAACGATTGACAACGTAATGCGCGTCATGTTAGGAGCAACCTTCTTCACTGCTGCTTATATGGCGGAAAATGTACGTGGTGGCTTACAATCTATACCGAACGGGCAATACGAAGCTGCTAAAACGATTGGATTAAACCCTGTTCAAACCACCACCTTTATTATTTTACCACAAGCGTTACGAGCAATTATTCCAACTATTGTCGGGCAAAGTATATCGATGTTTAAAGATACGTCTCTCGTAGCAATCGTTGGGCTTGTTGATTTATTAGGCATTGCCCAATCAGTAAAATCAAATCCTGATTTTTTAGGGAGACATATGGAAGTTTACGTGTTTATTGCTTTTGTTTACTGGGTTATTGCTTATTCTATGTCCTATTCGAGTCGTCGCATTGAAAAATCATTAGGTGTTGGAGAACGTTAAATACACAAATTGACTTAATACTATTAAGGAGGCTTATTAACGATGGTACAAACACAAAGAAATATAGAGGTGGGACCTTTGCCAAAGACAAATGAAACGATTATTAAGTGTGAAGGTATAAATAAATGGTTTGGTGATATGCATGTATTAAAAGATGTGAACCTTACAATAAATAAAGGTGAAGTTCTTGTCATTTTAGGTCCATCTGGTTCTGGAAAATCAACATTCATTCGTACAATAAATGGATTAGAACCGATTCAACAAGGTCATATTGAAATTGATGGTGTTAGTTTATCACATGATTTAAAAGATATTGAAGCCATCCGCAAGGAAACAGGGATGGTGTTCCAACAGTTTAACCTCTTTCCACATATGACGATCATAAAAAACATTACTTTAGGACCAATTTGGGTAAAGAAAAAGCCAAAAGCGAAAGCTGAAAAACTCGCACGTGAATTACTGGAACGCGTTGGGATTCCCGAGCAAGCTGACAAATATCCAGGGCAATTATCGGGAGGACAACAACAACGTGTCGCCATTGCCAGAGCACTAGCTATGCAACCTGAAATTATGCTATTCGACGAACCTACGTCAGCCCTTGATCCGGAAATGATTAAAGAAGTATTAGATGTTATGAAAGAACTAGCTAGATCAGGAATGACCATGCTCTGTGTCACACACGAAATGGGGTTTGCCAGAGAAGTAGCTGATCGTATCGTCCTTTTTGACGGGGGAGAAATTATCGAAACAGGGACACCTGAAAAATTATTTGATAATCCGCAACACGAACGAACTAAACTGTTCTTGTCACAAATTTTATAGATCTGCTAATGAACGTTCACTTTTGTGTTAAGGACTATATTGATCTGAAAATCCACTTTCGGAATGTTAGACTTAGACTACCCTATCGTAGAACGACGTCTAACATTCCATTATATGGACCTCAACTCATCATTATTAATTTACTCACCTACAGTTTATAAACTATTCTCCTTTCACCATCTGCCTCAATTTATGCTGAACTCCTATACATACTGGTTAAAACGATGAAGATCATTTAGTTACTCACTTGTTCTAAACATATTTCAATTGTTATATAGCTTATTATAATAATCTTCAAGCATTCGCTTAATTGCGTAACGATCTTTAGTACTGGAAATACTTGCTTTCATCATTTGTACCCACTTATCTTTATTTTGATAAAATGTGGGAATCACTTCTTCTTGTAACACCTGATAAAGTGCCTCTAAATCATGCGCATCTAATTCAGCTTCATTATCACTTTCGAAACCGTCACCAAATTGCCAGCCATTCACCCCATGTTCACAGGCTTCTGGCCACCAACCATCTAACGTACTTAAGTTGAGTACACCATTCATTGCCGCCTTCATACCAGATGTTCCACTTGCTTCTTTAGGACGCCGTGGATTATTCAGCCAAACATCAGCACCACGGGTCAAGGCTGCACCTATCGTCATATCATAATTCTCTAAAAACACAACGGATTCAGGGTATTTCTTTGCCATCTTCACTAATGAAGCAACAATTTCTTTACCCGTATCATCTAAGGGGTGCGCTTTACCTGAAAAAACAATTTGCACTTGACCAGAGGCTAACAGTGGACCCATAATTGCTTGATTAGAAAAAATAAAGTCACTTCGTTTATAAGGTGCTGCCCGACGTGAAAAACCAATAATCATCTTGTCTTCTTTTAATCGAACACCATTGCGCTTTTCAACAAAGTCTATTAATGCTATTTTGTTAGTCAAGTGGGCTTGCCAAAGATCACCATCTGCTTCAGCTACTTGAATCATATTATCATCAACCCAAGTCGGTTTATGGATACAATTTGTAATTGCAACAATCTCTGAGCGCCCCTCAACATGTGACCACATTTTATTGGCTGTCTCACCATGGAGCTCAGCCACTGCGTTTGACATTCGTGACAGTCGCAGTGCTCCAACTGTCATGTTAAACGGCGCACCACCAATTTCAACTAATTGCTCAACCGTTAATCCATTAGCAGCCCCCATGTACAGGAGGCGCTCTATTGGATGGGACTCATTTCCTTCAACAACAGGTGTGTGTGTTGTAAAAACAATTTCTTTACGTGTTTGAGCCCACGCTTGATTAAAAGACGTACCAGCCTCGAGCTTTTCCCTCATTAGTTCAAAACCAGCAAAAAGTGCATGGCCTTCATTAAAATGATAGACATCAATATCATAACCGAGTGCTCGCAATGCACGGATACCACCAATACCTAAAACCATTTCTTGGGCAATACGCTCCTCACCAAACCAGCCATAGAGTTGACCCGTAATCCAAGTCTCTGGATTTTCTGGTAAATCAGTATCTAAAAGATATAAAGGAACATTTCCAAATCGATCGACTTTCCACACTTTACATGCAATCGGTTGTTTTCTTATCGTCACGTTTACTTTTACACCTGTATCCTCTAGAAAATCATAACCGTAGTTATGATAAGCATCATAAGGATGGCCTTCTTCATCTATGCGTTGATCGGTATATCCTTGTTTCCACTTGATACCGATACCTACCATTGGATAACCATGGTCCTTAGCACCTTTTAAGTAGTCACCAGCTAAAATTCCTAATCCACCTGCATACGTTTTCATTTTTACATCCAAGCCATACTCCATACAAAAATAAGCCACTCGTGAATTCATTAAAAATCCTCCTTAGTGAAATTTTACAGGGTTATGCATGATCAAAGATGAAACTATAGGTATTCGGTTTATACCTCCCTACATATATTTTACTAAATATTTCAATCAATTACTAGTAAAAAGAAAACGGTTGCGCAATAATTTTAGATCTATAGCCATTTATCACAGATAACCCATCCGAAAAACCCGCACCTCAAAATAGAGAGTAAAGCAAATCGATTGAGGTGGTATGGCCTGATTCACTAAACGAACTTGTAATCAGTGGAAGAAAAATGAAAATGCTCACTGATTGAAGGTTCGATTTATATCGAAAATTTGACAGTTTTTGTGGCTTTACTTATATGGTATACATTTTTACTTTCCTATTTCCCACTTTATTTTTCCTATAAGAAACATAAAAATGGTTTTGACTTTTAGCAAAAAATCAAAACCATTTTAAATAAGTTTAATTCAATTTATACTTTGTTATAAGATCGTGTTAATCATTTAAAAATTTAACACAAACAGATTCTGGCGCAATCATACCCGGTTGAACTAACGTCAATTTGCCTGTTTGTTGATCACGGCTAAACAATGTTAACGTCCCAGACTTCTGATTCGATGCTACGAGATAGCGATTATCAGGTGTTAACACAAAATCACGCGGCCAGTCACCTTCTGTAGCTTTCCATTCTACCAGAGAAAGCTTATGGTCAGCTTCTACTTTGAACAAAGCGATACTATTATGTCCTCTATTTGCAACGTATACAAATTGTCCATCATTACTTATATGGATTGCACTTCCATCATTAACGGTTTGATGATGAGGAGGAATTGCTTTAATCTTATCCACTTGCTTGAACTCCCCTGTTTGTGCATTATAGCTTAATGTTAATACTTCTGAAGATAGTTCTGTCATGACATAAGCATACTGACCGTTTGGTGCAAAGACAATATGTCGTGGACCACTTCCCTCTGGCGCATTGAAAACCTGTTGTTTGGTTAATTTACCATGATCAATTGCATAACTTGTAATGGTATCACTACCTAAGTCTATTGCAATAACATACTTTTCATCTGGGCTAAAACCAGCATAGTGCATATGTGGTTTTTCTTGACGCTCATGAGGCCCACTCCCGTCGTGTTCAGCAATATCAGCGACCTCTTTTAAAGAACCATCTGCATTTGTTAAGTAAGAAACAATTTGCTTTGTATGATAGTTAGCCGTCACAACGACTGAATTATCACTTTTTACACTCACATGACATGGTGGAGATCCCCCTTGTGCTAAGCTATTCAGCTTTTTTAATTCATGTGTTGCTGAATCAATTGAGAATGCGGTTACACCGCCGTTATCACCCTCTTTTGATACCGCATATAAGAAATTATTGTCACGTGAAACCGTAACATATGTAGGGTTATCAAGTTTAGCCACTGGACTTACTTCTGTAATAAAGGGTTGTTCTAAATCTAACGTAAATTTATAAACCCCTTCACTTTCTGATTTTGTGTATGTTCCAACGTATCCCGTTAATTGCTTTGTCAAAGTAAACACACTCCTCTGCTTTTATCTTGTTCTTACGTCATTATAACAGAATTTAATAGTTGTCACTATTGATATGTTTGTTAAAACCGAATTTTCAGACAGTTAAAGTAAATGTTTATTGCCTTTGTTAGTTAAAATGCTGTCTTACAGACGGTTATCAGTGATAAAAACCCCTTATATATAAATATAAGGGGTTCCTTCTATCGATTAATTAGATTTCATTGGATTTTTAAACATTTGGGTCATTTGTTGAAAAGGATGGAAATTTCCATTACGTCTCATGCTGTAGTAAGTAGCAGCACCTACGCCAATAGAAGCAATAATTGGAATTATCATATTTCTTTGATTCATCACCCATCACCTCCCTGACCATAGCTTACCCCAAATTTCAATCACTATTGACAGAAAAAACTGCTAATTACCTTTATTATAGACCTGTCTTAATTGTTTTCTAGCACGGTGCAAACGTGTCTTTACTGCCGAATGTGAGATATTTAATCGCTCAGCAATGGCTTCATCTTTATAATCAAAGCGTAATTTTAGTTCTAAAACAGCTTGCAAATTAGGCGGTAATTGCTGCATAGCATGTTTAATTTCTTCAAATTCTAAATTCAAATCAAATTGATTTTGAACACAATTGTCAGTGTAACAATAATCATGGCCAACCTCTAATTCCTGTTCTATCGATAACGTCACATATTTATTTTCTTTTCGCAAGTAATCGATTGCCGTTCGTATAACAATCGTTCGTAACCACGCGCGTCGTTTAGAACCATCACTAAGATGGGCATAATTATTGTATGCTTTTATATAGGCTTCTTGAACAACATCTTCGGCACTAAAATGCTGATGAACCACTCTTTTTGCAGTATAATACATCTCATTGTAATGTGAATGAAAGTATTCATCAAAATCTGGTATAACCTGCTGATCTAATACCGCATACATCCCTTATAGCATCTCCTTTTTAATTGAAATATTCATATACAAAGCTTGGCACATTCTCCGAGTCACTAAAAAAGACATAAGGAAAATTATTTCCTTTTAAGTAAATAGCCGCCATATATTCTTCCTCATCGTACTCCCCATACATATGGTCTAAAATAAATTCAAGCTGATCATCATCAGTAATTGTCATTTTATCCTGTTCAGGAAGAACACGTTCAAATAATTCTTCATCTGAATAATTATAGTAATCCTCTGTAAACTTAGCGAAAATGACTGTTTCAATATCATCAATTGTTAACATTACTTGATTATACAGACCTTCTTGCTCCAGCCATGAAATGACACCCTCGTATTTAGGGGTTAAATTTAAATAGATGCTTCCTTGATTCGAAAGATGAATTTCCGCCTCTGTCATGAATCCACCTTCTTGAATCGGTAAATTCAAAATATCTTCACGATAACGATTAATTAATTCTACAACTTGCTCTCGATCACTAATAACAAGTTGTTTGTAGTCATAATTATTTGTGAAAGTCAACTTATAAGCGCTAGCTTCATCAATCCTAAAGATCGGCTCTGAATATTTTTTATAGGTTTCAGTTTGCATTAAGTTATGAAGTAGTGGGTAATCAGCTACATCCCCTGTTATATAATACTCTCTTACGAATGTCCTTCCATTTTTCAATTGATAACGGATCGTTAATCCCATACGGTCAGCATAAAGGAAGTTACCTCGATCAGCTTGATCGATGAGTTCCTGATGTAGCTTTTGTACGGCTTCAATATCATCTAATGTGGTAAAACCTTGCTCTTCTCCATAAAGTTGCTCTCTTTCAACAAAACCATACATATCATCAATCACATATACCGATTCAATGTTTTCAGTTTTAGGAATGCGATTCTCAAATCCCGTTAAATCAAACAGAATAACTAATATTAGACAAGTGAAACCAATAATAAAATAGCCGTATTCACGCCACGTGGTAAATACACGCCACGATTTTTGTACTATCATTTGGCTAACAAAATAGCCAATAAGTGAAAAGATAACATAGCCAATAATGATCCATTGATAAGCTTGTTGAATAAAACCAAAATAAAAGCCCCCAATTAACGTAAAACAAAAAGTAAAGCTATAAATGAAGATCGGTTTTAATTTTTTAAAAGCAATCGCTTGACTAGCTGCTTCAACAGGGCGTTTTCTATATAACAATAAGGCAAATAGTATTAAAATGACTGTTAAAACAATATAAGCTACTAACTTAAAAGTGGTCGCCTTATCAAACATGAATAAATTTCCTAAATCTGTTATTGGGGAAAAGTGAGCAATTCTATCATCGATAAAATAAGACTCTGGAATACCAATCATACCGAAATTCAAGTTAAAAATTACAAGCGTTGTAAAACCTACAGGAAAAAACAGGAAAACATATGTGAAAATACCTTGAATTATTGAAATCCCTGTTATCATACCAATCACTATACTAACGCTAAACACAAACGAAAGGATAATGATCGTCAAACTAAGCCAGTAAAACAAATGATTAATAGTAAAAAAGTGACTGACATCTAAAAAGTTATAAATAATACCAAGTAAGATTCCATTAAGTACAATTGGCAACCATAAAGCGACTAAGCCGAACCCGATTTGTTGCCAGAACAATTTTGAACGGGTAATCGGCAAACTATGGATAAAATCACTTGCATCTTTTTGATGTAAATAACGCAAAATAAACATAGCCATAAAGACAGGAGCAGCAAACAACATTAAGATCTGAATCACTTCACTAAATTGGAAGAGAGGCTGTTCGAAATAAATGTCATAGTAAGCATCCTCGATATCTAATTTCATAAGAATATTCAATACAACAGCTAGAAGGATTGTGACAAAATAGACTAAGCTAATCCAACCCACTTGTCTAAAGTTTTGTTTCATCATTTCATGGTTATAC
Source organism: Amphibacillus cookii (assembly GCF_016908375.1). Classification (GTDB taxonomy): domain Bacteria; phylum Bacillota; class Bacilli; order Bacillales; family Amphibacillaceae; genus Amphibacillus_C; species Amphibacillus_C cookii. The sequence goes on along the minus strand of NZ_JAFBDS010000002.1, from coordinate 3,342 downwards.
CAAGATGTTTTCGATCGCATAGCCCACACCCTCCATTTCATATACAAATATTTCCTCAAGCGTTAGTGGCAATCGATCATAAACAAGTGGATTTGCTTGCTCAATTACCTGATCAACTTGATCTTGATTACCTTTTACAATAATCAAATGAACACTTCCTCTTTCCTCGCGATGCAACACCGTGAATGCATCAAAAAGGGGTTCTGGTATATCATGTTTAAAGGCAACTTGAATTTTATGGATATCGGATTTCAAATCGTCTAAGTCTTTCTCCAAAATGAACTGTCCATGATGTAAAATGCCAATATGGTCACAAATATCTTCTACCTCTCTTAAATTATGTGAAGAGACAATGACTGTCATTGCTCGTTCAGCTACATCATTTATAATTAAATTTTTAATTTTTTTCCTTACAACAGCATCCAGACCATCAAACGGTTCATCTAAAATTAAATAATCAGGCATCGTACTTAAAGCTAACCAAAAGGAAACCTGACGTTGCATGCCTTTTGAAAATTGATGAACTTTCGCATTGATATCAAGATTTAAAATTTGCTGTAAATGTAAAAAGCGCTGTTGATTCCATTCCGGATAAATTTCAGCATAAAATTCCGCCATTTGTTTTACCGTATAATGTGAGAAGAAATAAGGCTGATCCGGGATGAAAATAAGCCGCTGTTTCGTTAGCACATGTTCAAAAACGGGTGCCTGATCAATACTAATTGAGCCTTTATCTTGTTTAAATATACCTGATAGCACTTTAAGCAGTGTTGTCTTTCCAGCGCCATTGGATCCTAACAAACCATAAATTGACCCTTTATTTACAGTTAAATTCACGCCTTTTAACACCTGTTTTTTTCCAAAAGCCTTACCTATTTCTTGGACGTGGATCATTATTTTTCTCCCCCTTCTACTTCAACAATAATTTGATCAATCATCTTTATGACTTCTTGTTTTGTTAATCCCAAAAAAATTGCTTCACTTAATAACTTCTTCAATTCCTCTTTAAGTGTGGTTAACGTTGCTTGGTTTTCTTGTTCAATGATTGGAGCAACAAAGCTTCCTTTGCCCTTTATTGAATATATATATCCTTGAACTTCTAGCTCTCGATACGCTTTTTGAATCGTATTAGGATTAATCGTTAATTGTTGTGCTAATGTACGTACAGAAGGGAGCTTTTCATCTGTCGCTAATACTTGATTAATGATTAACGTTTTAAATTTATTAACAAGTTGCTGATAAATGGGTTCGCGACTTCTTAGATCTAATTCAAACATAGTAACCTCCCTTCCTTCTGTACTAACCGTATTAGTTTATGTAGTACAGTTAGATCATACTCCTCTTTTTTTTATTTGTAAAGACCTATTTTATTTTTTACTTATCATAATTTAGTGGATTTCATAATAGCTTGAGCTAACGCTAAACACGAATATTAATATATAAATATATCTAAGAAGAAGTGCGTTGACGCGCTCCGTCAATCAATGAACTCGCTTTCACCCAAGGGCACGAAAGCTACATACATTTTCCTCCTAACGTCGTAAAATGTTGTAGCTCTAGCCTGAGGCATCGCCTCAGCTAACTTGCGTAGAGCAAAAACACGCTACGCAAGTGGATCTTCGACTGATGCTGTCCTAAAGGCGTCTCGTCCATTGTTTCCTCCGCTTATTATAGTATCTCTTTTCTTCAATTTAATTTTCGCACAAAAAAACTATAAATAACTATGTCGTCGTATTTGTTTGTAAATATGCGAATTATGAAAATGATTCCGTTAAATATTAATTTTTATCTTTCGTGCGAATTTACGAACTTTTCATGCGAACGCACCGAAAAAAACCTAAGCGATAATCGCTTAGGTTTACTTAAAACGTTCTTCATACCAATGTTTAGCTGCGAGTACTTCAGTGCGTGTTAATTGATGACCATTCTCTTCCCAATGCACAGTCACTTCAGCCTCTTGGCTCCTCAATAACTGTTCCAAATCTGTTGATTCTTGCTTCGGACAAATCGGATCATTTACACCAGCACCAATAAATATTGGAAGTTGTGGTTGTGGAGGCAACGTTATTCCTCTTCTTGGTACCATGGGGTGATGCAGAATAGCAGCTTTTAAGGGGTGCTTATAATGAAATAATAAACTACCTGCTATATTTGCACCATTTGAATAGCCAATGGCAATCACGTTATCTCGGTCAAACTTATACGTTTCACTTGCTTCCGATAAATAATCATACAGATGCTCTGTTTGTTTAATTAAATCTTCTTCGTCAAACACACCTTCTGCCAAGCGTCTAAAAAATCTCGGCATCCCATTCTCTACGATATTTCCTCTTAAGCTCAGTATGTTGGCATCAGGATCAATCATTTCAGCGATAGGGATAAGATCCTCTTCTGAACCTCCCGTTCCATGTAACAATAAAAGCGTAGGTTTGTTTGGATTCCCTTTACGAAATATATGCTTCATTCGGTTCACTTCACCTCTTTTATTTTGAATTCAAGATAATTATATCAGCTTCAATTACGTGAGGTCAACGATAGCAACTTACCCCTAATAGTAAACACCTCTATATAATCCTAACGCATCATATTATTTACCATTTATAAGGTTTCCACAAAAGGCCATCCGTACTCATTTCTACTGAGTAAACAGAGGGTTTAATAACTAAACATTCGGGAAAGATAATTTATATAAGTGTTAATTTAATTGACGCATAACAACGATGTATAGCCACAATATCATAATAAGAAAAGTAACTGAACCGACGATACCATTCTTCAATGATCTAGAAAAGCGATTAGGTATTAAATACAACAAAATCGTAGTAGCGGTAATCGTTAATATAATAATTAATAATAAATAAATAAAGACACCCAGTAAATTATTAAATGGTGATTGTAATGCATTTCTTAACAGTTCCATAATTTTTCACCTCAAGAGTCGACCGACAAAAGTATTGATACTACACATTATAATAAAGGATTTCTTAATATTTCACAACTTTATCTTTCCTTTAAGCATAGTTTTTTGAAATTTCTAAAAAAAGGTGGCGATAACATGAAACAACTATCAGATGACTTGTTACTTGAAGCTTATTATGCAGCGCTTGATCTTCAACTCGACCAAAGGTTTATTGCATTGTTATTGTCAGAGCTACACACAAGACAGCTAAGATTTAATTAAATATGAGGCCGGGACATAACAAAAATATGCTCTCCAAATACGAATGATGTTAGCAGGTGTAGGTTCATCACATACCCGCAGAGGAAATATACTCCCTTTCTGCGGGCACGGCTTCGGGCCTACAGGATGTAGGTCAATTAGACGTTGTCACACGAGGTGAC
>NZ_JAFBDS010000001.1 GCF_016908375.1 Amphibacillus cookii | reverse complement strand
TTCTTTCCCCATTTACTGTTTTTTCTCTAATTATACACAAAAGTACCCTATAGGTAGACTTTTTTTAAAGTGTCTACTCTATAGGGTACATTTTAATGATGCATTGCGCTCTAGCTTTTACCGAAAATAATCAATGTGTTTTCTTTTATTCTCTTCAGTTAAAAACTTAAAAAATGGCTGTAGATCCATTTTAACCTGTTTTTTCACCGTCTTAATATAGTGATTTTTTTCTTCTTCTTCAATTATCTCACTTTTATCAATACGTTCAACCATGTAGTTTTTACCTACTTGGTGAATTTGTTTTTTTAGAAATCGCGATTCTTTAAAAAGCGCCACACCAGCCGCAGCGATTAGAGCATAGACACTTGGAATCATCATCGTCTCCACGTTTAAACTATTGTCAAATAAGTACATTCCCATACTTAATAAGCCAATCAGCATCAATGGAAAGCCGAACATATAATAGGCAGACACCTTTTTCATTAAAGGACGTATCTTAGCTGATATCACATCCATCTCTTGTTTAATAAAAGGTGGTAATTGCTCAAATTGGGCAGGGTTCATAGAAAGCTCCTTTCTGCTCATGTTGCTATATCAATATATATGATACTGTCATTATATAGTTAACCACTTTTATGGTCAATGAAAAAGCTATTTTTCATTATACAATAAAACGAGGTTACTATGCACGACATCCGTGACAGTAAACCTCGCTGATTGATTCGTTATTAAGAGAAGTATTTACGCGTTTATTTTTCACGTGAACATCTCTTCACATCAAAGAATTTTAGCAAGAAAATCTTGTGCGCGTTCAGATACTGGCTTATCAAAAAAAGCATTGGGTTCCCCAGTCTCAACTAGTCTTCCTTCATCGAGAAACAAAACTTGATCAGCAACTTCTCGCGCAAATCCCATTTCGTGTGTGACAACTAGCATCGTCATGCCTGTATGTGCAAGGTCTTTCATAACATCAAGTACCTCTTTGACCATTTCAGGATCAAGAGCAGATGTTGGCTCGTCAAATAACATTAAGTCTGGTTCCATCGCCAACGCACGAGCTATCGCAACACGTTGCTTTTGACCACCAGATAAGCTATTTGGATAGGCTTTTTCTTTATCTGCTAACCCAACACGGTCTAGTAATTTTCTGCCTTTATCTTCGGCGTCAGCTTTTTTTATTTGCTTCACTTTGATTGGGGCGTATGTTAAATTGTCTAAAACGGTCAAATGCGGAAATAGATGAAAATGTTGAAAAACCATACCAATTTTTTCACGCGCTTTAGTCACATTTACTTTTGGTGCTGTTAGATCTTGTCCAGCTACAAAAATCTTACCTTCAGTCGGTTTTTCTAATAAATTAATGCAGCGTAAAAAAGTTGATTTACCTGACCCAGAGGGGCCAATGATCGAAACAACTTCCCCCGCGTTTATTTCAACTGAGATATCTTTTAAAACTTGATTATCTCCAAACGTCTTCGATAGTTTCTGTACCTTAATCACCAACATTCAACCTCCGTTCTACCCATCTTCCAATTAACGTTAAAACCATAACCATTGACCAGTATAGCACACCTACAAATAATAACGGTTCAAAATTCCTAAATAACTCAGCACCTACGACTTGGGAGCGGCGCATTAAATCTAAATAACCAATCGTCGAAACGATCGCTGATTCTTTGGTTAAAGTAATAAATTCATTCATTAAAGCTGGTAAAATATTCTTTAGTGCTTGTGGTAGAATAATATCAATCATCATCTGTCGATACGGAACACCCAAGGCATGTGCGGCTTCCGTTTGTCCACGATCGACCGCTTGAATACCCGCACGGATAATCTCTGACACATAGGCTGATGAATTCAAACCAAAAGCCATTACCGCAGATAGAAACGGTGATATGTCGTAGGCGGTTAATTGTGGTATCGCAAAGTAGATAATCATCAACTGTAAAATCAGTGGTGTCCCGCGAAAGATAGATGTATAAGCATCTGCAAACCACCTTAACGGTTTAATATTACCAATCTTAAACAAAGCTAAAACGGTTCCGATTAAGAAACCGACTAATATTGACACTAATACAAATTGCAAAGTAACCCATATTCCTTCTATCATAAAAGGAATATAAGGCACGATTTGGGTAAAATCCAAATTCATGCCTTACACCTCATTTCTCTATAAATATTTATCATATGAAAAGCTATTTTTGAAAAGACCGTTGCATTTAGATTACTTTAGTCTTGTTGAGTTAACCATTCTTTTTGTAGGTCCTCAAGCCATCCTGACTCCATTGCTTGTTCTAGAACGTTATTAACATCCTCTACAAGTTCACTACCTTTAGGAAAAGCAACTGCCATACCTGGTGAGGCAGTGGTTGGATCATCAAACCCTGTTAAATCCTGTGCATCAATAAACCCTAGCGCAACTTCTTTATCTAAATAAGCAACATCAATTCGATTAGATAAAAGTTCTTGAATTAACGCTTGTGCTTCGTCTAATGTATGAATCTCAAAATCATAGTCTTCTTGTAAGAGTTCCGCACCTTCTTGTTGGATTGTCCCTAATTGGACGCCGACTGTCTTACCTTCAAGATCTTCAATTGAAGTTACATCAGAATCTTGTTGTGTGACAAACATTTCTCCAGAACGATTATATTCAATAGAAAAGTCAACATTCTCACGACGACTATCTGTTGCTGACATACCTGATAAAACCATATCCGCTCGACCAGCTTGTAATGCACCAATTAAGCCATCAAAGTTCATATCTCGAATCTCTAAATCATATCCTAATTCATCTGCAATATGTTCAGCTAAATCAATGTCGAAGCCAACGATTTCACCTTCAGTATTTCGCGTTTCAAATGGTGGGAAATCAGCAGAAGTCGCCATAATAAGCGTATCACGTTCTTCTAAATCTCCTAACGCTTCTTCATCACCTGTATCTTGTTCTACATCAGGTAATTCATCATTTGATCCACAAGCCATTAAAGCGATCGATAAGATAGCTAACATTACTATAAACCATTGTCTCTTATTTTTCATATTGTTTACTCCCCTTCTTTTTCATTACACGATGTATATTTATACATGATTATGAATTTTAACAAATAATTAGTCATTTGGGAAGGATTAAATAATAAAAATAATATTATTTTTTTCACATTAGGAAAACAACAAATTTTAAAGTTCCAATTATACTAAAAACAAACGGATTAACTAAAAAATGAGGGGATGCGTGTATTACGAATCTGCAACAAATTCTGCTTTAATCTGCTCTAACAATTGGCTATCCATTAAAACGTCATAACCCGTCATAGCTAATGATAACGCACCGTTTACTAATGTCTTTTGTCCGTGCTCGGTCATCGTATGATCAGCGAACGCTTTTGTGTGTGCAACAAGACTTGAATCATTCATCCCAATATAAGGATGAATTGCCGGTGCTACATGACTAACATTTCCCATATCAATCGATCCTAAACTTGATTTAGCAGAAAATACGTTTTCTTCACCGATTGCTGTTAAATTTTTTTGATAGGCGGCCGATAAGGCTTCGTTAGTGATCATATCGTCATAGCTCAATTCATAGTTTCTCGTCGTTAACTTAGCACCTGTCATATCTGCTGCCGAAGCGGCAATACGCTTTACTTTTTCGACAACTTGATTTAAATTTGAGCGTTTTTTTGCTCGAACATAGAATTGCGCAACAGCATAATCAGGTACAACATTAGCCGCCACACCTCCTTCTTTAATGATACCATGAATCCGTACGTCTGACGTGACATGTTGTCGTAATGCATTAATACCATTAAAGAGTTGAATCACACTATCAAGCGCATTAATACCTTGCTCTGGCGCTGCAGCCGCATGGCTTGTTTTACCATGGTAACTAAACTCTAGTGCATCCATAGCTAACGACGTGCCACTAACCGTCGATTCTCCTGCTGGATGCACCATCATGGCCACATCTAATTCATCGAAGAGACCGGCTTCAGCCATCGGCACTTTTGCTCCATTTGTTTCTTCGGCAGGCGTACCAAACACAATAACTTTTCCACCTGTTTGCTCAAGCACCTTACTTAACAAGATACCTGCACCAATGCCCATTGTTGCAATCAGATTATGCCCGCAGCCATGACCAACACCGGGTAAAGCATCATATTCAGCCATATAACCGATGGTAGCGCCTGGCTTACCACTATCATAAACAGCACGAAAAGCCGTCGGACGATCAACAATACCTGTCTCCACTTCAAAATGATGTTGGGTTAAATAGTTTACAAGTAACTTAGCTGATTGATATTCCTGGTCACCTAATTCAGGATTTTCATATAAATAACGACTGATTTCCTTTAAATCAGATTCAATTTCATTTAACGCCTTTGTTAATTGTTCCTTCATTACTTTTCCCTCTCCTTATTCCATCGTGCCCCTACTGGATCAGGACATCGCTTATTAGCTAATCTAGCTCGAAATGCTATAAAACAACCACAATAGCCACAAGTCGTTTCATATTGCAGGTGGGGACACTTTTGACAAATGGCAAGTCGTTTATCAAATACAAAGTCATCCACAAGATGCTCTTCTAATAATAACTGCTCCGCAACCAGTGTTTCAACATCTTCTTTCGACTGTCTAACTGAGCTTGAACAACCTTTACATGTCACATCATCACCTACTTTGACGATAATAGATTCCCCATCTATCTTAGCAAATTTCTTTGAATTAGAATAGTTTGCAATCCAAAAACATTTTTAAAAACGAGCTTAGGTTCATTATTCTTGCCTTGAGATTTTGGCTTCATCGCTTGCTGGTTCTCCAGTAAAATTATATATGTTTCTAACAAAAAAAGACCGATTTGATCTAAGAAAACAGACCAAATCAGTTAGCTCAAATCATGTTCAAATTTTTATCCTTCCCTATATTAAATAATCACATCCTAATCAATGTTTTTCTTTCTCACATTGACAAGGTTGCACGTGACAATGGCTTTTTAGTGGGCAATCACCACAACTGGGGGTTTTTGTTTTTTTAATTAACTTGCGAATTAGCCATAAAGCATAGCAGCTAATCAAAATGACAATAAGTACCTCCATCATGTCTGGTCACCCGATAGATATAGTGATGTTCCCCATTTCTTAAAAGTAATCTTACAAGTCATTAACCAAGCACCTCCAAGTAACGCCCCCAATAAAATAAATTGATTAATAGAAGGAGGCCAACTTGTTTGTGATAGAATGAATGCCAGAAAACTTAATGCCACACCACAAGCGGTAATTGGCAGGCCAATAAAGATTGGACAAGCTTCGAGAAGGTTGAATCGAGCTAGACGAACAGCACCACTTGCTATATAACTTATGATTCCAATTAAACCTAATAAATTAGCATTAGTAAAATAGAGTTCAAAAATTAACAAGCACGGTGCAACACCAAATGTAACAAGATCCCCTAAGGAATCCAGCTGCTTTCCAAAAGCCGAACTAACTGCCCACTTTCTAGCTAAAAAACCATCACCATAATCACACACACTAGCTAAGAAAATACAAAAAACAGCTAACAACCAGGCGTCTACTAACACAAAAGAAATAGCCACAACTCCCAATGTTAGGTTACATAGTGTGAGGAAATTCGGGATTTTTTGTTTAAATACCATTTAACCATCCTCCTTCCAAGTAGATACAACAAACTGATCACGAGTTGAAGCCAGTACGTGATAAACCGAAATAACAAGGCAATAGCGATTGAAATCGTATAGCTTATCTCAAAAGATCGAAGTAATAGAACGAGCGTCGATTCAAAAGAACCCATACCACCAGGCAATAACGGCAACATACCTACCGCATAACTGATGAATGTTACCCCTATAACGACACTTATCGATAATTTGATTTGGTAGATGTCTAATAAAAGAGATAGTTTGTAAGGAAATATAAACCATATCGCAACGGATAGTAGTACTTGTTCAATCATAAAGTATGGATGAGCAATAAGTCTGCGAAAATGTTGACACAATTGATCAATAAAAGGTTTTATTTTATTTTTGATTTTTTTGATAATTATTACCATAGCGACTAGAACGAACAACAGTCCTGTGAAATAAAGGAGGCCGTTATGATTCGTCACAGAAGATAAAATATCTATATTGACAGTAAAACAACTGTAAGCAGCAATAAATCCAAAAACAGTCATACTAATAGATTTTTGGATAAGTACGAGACTTGTCGCCTTTTCTTTTGTGATCGTCGTATTTTTGTTCAGCCAAACTACTTTTGTTAATTCACTTCCTGCTTTCATTGAAGGTGTTAAAAAATCAACACAATTCCCTAACATATTAACAGTTAAAAGCTGCCATTGACTTATTTTTAGTTCTATTTGCTTTGATAGCCTAGCCCATTGAATATGAATAAGGAACATTGTTAAAAATTGCAAACCGATAAGCTGAAGCCATTGCTGAACAGACAAAAGATCCAAGGGAACTTGTAAGTCTTGCTTTTTTATAACTAGCCAAAAAGCACTGATTATGATTAACAGAAAAAATAGTTTTTTAACGATGATCATAACATGGGTACCTCAAAGGGTACATGCTGTTTTTGATTGTCTCTTACGTATGATAAATTAGCTGTTCGAATAATGATTCGTGTTTGTTCACAGGCTGTTTTACTTATCCCTGCTATGACTTCTTCCTGTGGCTCAACCTGTCTTGCAACATGAATAACCGAATACGGTCGATAGCAAAACGTCTCTCCATTCGTATGAATAAATTGGATTGAATCTTCGATACCTAGTCTCTTAACGAATGACTGAGCTAAGCGAATCATCAGTGAATCATGATCAACCACCGTCACTTTCGTGTTGGTTTGTTGTGCGATTAAAATAGCAGTACAAGGAATCGCCCCGCCACCAACACATAATACGTGATCTTTTTCACATATGCTTGCATAGTTAATTTCACGCATTACTTTTCGATAATAATATACTTTAAAAATAAACCAACCAATCCCTGTTTTTGCTGTTAAATACTCTATTTTTTTAGTTAAATAACATCGCATCTTAACGTCCTTCTTTCCCTTTATGGCAACCATTGACCTATTTGATGAACTAATCCGCCAATAAAGATAGCGAATAGTGTTGTACCGATTAATAGATAACTTGCAATTTTAAGTCGAAATTCCTTTACGATGACAATAAATACAGATAGACAAGGAATGTAAAATAATGCAACGACAGCACCTGTTATCAATTGTAATGTTGTTAGTTGCATATCGAGTAAAGGCATGACCGCAAGCTCCCTACGAATAATACCTAATATAAGTGTTAAACTTGCTTCCTTTGGTAAGCCAAGCCAATGAACAATGACAGGCTCTAAAGCATGACCTAGCCAATTAATTAAACCCGTTTCGACAATTAGAGCAGCTAATAAAATGCCCAGCATCATCGGGATCTCTGCTTCGACTAAAAAATGTTTTAATCGAAAAGCTATTTTTTTGAAAATGGCAGAACGATCAGGTAGTAATAACGGCGGAACTTCTATAATAACAGGCTCTTTATCACCAGGAATAATGTGGTTAAGCAGGCTTCCAGCTATGCAAATAACTAGAATCGATAAACCAAAAACAAACCCCAAAGCCAACATCGATTGATCACCTAACAATGCAATAAAAGCCCCTGTTTGAGCAGTACAAGGTACACCGATAGAAATTAATGATGTCACAATAAGCCTTTGCTTATAACTCGTTGCTGCCCTTGTTCCTAAAATCGCAGGAACCGCACAACCATAACCCATAATAAATGGCACAATATTCTGACCAGGTAAACCGATTTTATTTAATATACCTTCGACTAAAATCGCAAGCCGAGGTAAATAACCACTATCTTCAAGAAATGACAATACGAAATAAAACAATAAAACATATGGGAAAATGAGTGCAAATGGCCATTCTATCCCTTTTACTAATATGCCAAATTCCCCAACTAACAAGCGATGAATAACACCTTGATCTACAACTAAATCCACTATGTTCGTTATAAATGGTATAATCCAGTCATTGATGATAGGGAGTAATATTAATGTCCTTAACCCCTTGCCACCACCAACTACTATAGCAAGTGCAATCAACAAAATAAAAACAGCAATAATAAGTCCAGGAAAGGGTTTTATTAATAAATCTCCAACCCGATCTAAATAAGCCGGTGTATGGGGCGTATAGTTCTCCACCTCTTGAATCATGTCATCAATCGTTTGATCAGATTGATCTCCTAGTTTTTTATCTTTCTGGCTGGTCTCATAACTTAGATGGGGGATCGTTTTTTTGATTTCTTCAATACCTATGTTCTTTGTGGCAACGGTTGGAATGACTGGTGCCCCTAATAAGCGACTTAATTTCTCTTCTTCAATTGTTATCCCTTGACGTTTGGCGACATCTACTAAATTAAGTAGATAAATAATAGGTTTTTGATACTTTTGAATATCAAATGCTAGCTGAAGGTCTCGAGATAAATGCGATGCATCAAGTACACAAATGATTAAACCATCATTAGTTAAAGCGCGAGCCGTTACAGATTCCGCTTCTGAATTCGCATCAAGTGAATATATACCTGGCAGATCAATAACTTGCCAAGTTTCTGCTCCCAAGCGTAATTTGCCAGACATAATATCGATCGTTGTACCACTATAATTAGCAGAAATGACATGATGGCCTGTTAGCTTAGAGAAAACAACACTTTTTCCTACATTAGGACTACCTACTAAATATATAGTATGGCTTAGCCCTTCTATAACGGTATTATTATGGTTATGACAAACCAAAGCTGACCACTTCCTCCACCATAATTTGCTTTGCAATATCATAACCAATCGCCACTTTACGGCGATTGATTTGTAATAAAACAGGACCTTTAAAGGGTTGTTTTGCCAAGACTTTTATAATTGAACCAGAGGTAATGCTAAAAATACCTAAAGTTTGATCATAGGGTAGATTAATAATTCTAAAGCTTTTACCCCGTTTACAATTTAGTAATTTCACACGTCTAACTCCTTTCTAGATTATCTGTTTTGATAATGATAATGATTATCAATATCGATTATAGCAGAATAAACTCGAAATTGTGTGAACATTTAGTGAATAAATTCACAAATGATCCTATCTTAATAACGTAAAACGAACCTTCAATTAGTGGACGTTTTTCAAATGGTTATCTGTGATAAAAAAACAAGTACGTTTCCCTGTAGAATTAAAACCCATCCAGGAGGGAAACGCACTTGAATGTTTGTGAAAACGGAATAAAGTTGGCGGCAAAAACGCTCACCAACAACATTTCCTACGTTTAGCCACCCCCTAAAAAATGTATTATTTTCATTTATGACTAAGCACAAAGGGAGATAATTTTAGATCCAACATCTTAAAAATAGGCATATCAATAGAACCTAGTAAAACCCTTTTAGAAATTTATCTAGGTGTGCATAATTAAGGTGTATTGATTAGCTTTGTGGCAAGTTACCATAATCATATTGTTGTGAACTAGAGAATGAATACCTTTAAATATCTTCTTCATGCAGGCGACCACCGCAAGCTTCTCACGTTCGACAAAGAACGATAAAAAAGCCCCCATCAGGCGTGTAGAAAGACAACATGTCTACACGCTACTTGATTGGAGGCAACTTCATTAACTCAAGCTTTCTCTTATATTAACCCAACCATTTTTAATCCATGCAGCAGACCATCTTCTGAAACATCTTTAGTAACATGCTTGGCAACTGCCTTAATTTCTTCTTCACCATTCCCCATTGCTACACTATTAACTACTGTTTGTAACATTTCCAAATCATTCAAACCATCACCAAATGCATAGACGTTCTCATCTGCTATTTGCAACGCCTTAACAGCATGTTCAATTCCTTTTGCCTTTGACCCACCTTTAGGCAGAATATCAACAGACAATGGATGCCAACGAACAAATTCAAAAGTCGGGTATTTTTCTTGATAAGCCTTCTCTTCACCTTCCGCACAGAAAAACAACGATTGATACAGTGCGCGATCTTTATAATAATAAGGATCGTGAGTAGGAAAATAATCAATCTTTAACGATTCAATACTCTCATTAATATAGGCATGATCTGGTACATTCGCTTTCATATCTTGCTCATCCATAAAAACAATGGGATGATTATTTTTTAATCCTTCTGCAGTCAATGCTAATAATGCCTTCTGATCTAGAGGATTGGTGAAGACAACTTCATCCTCAACGACCACGTAAGAACCGTTATAACTCACAAATGTATGAATATCTAATTCTTGTCTCAATGACTCGTACATAAATGGTGCTCTACCAGTGGCGATGGCAACAATGTGACCAGCCTCTTTCACTTGTTTGACCGCCTGTTTTGTCGAGCTTGGTAATTTTTTATCATGATCAAGTAAGGTTCCATCAATGTCAAAAAAAACAATGGATTGTTGACTCACAAGCTTTGCCCCCTTTTATATCTTTATGTCTCTGCTAGTATAGCACAATTCATACCTTTATGTTTTTTAACAAAATAAATTTTAACACTTCTTAACACAAATAAGCCTGCTTTTTAGTTGTGCTAGCGATAATAAAGATAGAAAGGGGGTGATTACATGAACAGCTTTGAAACGATAAATTCTCGACTTCAACTCATTTTTGAAGTGAATACGAGCGAGCCTACAAATGGAGATAGCATGACAAAAACAAAGTCGTTTAATAATGTGAGTCCAGATGCGACAAACGAACAATTATTAGGCATTGCTCACGCCTTTGCTTCTTTACAATCACACACATTAGAGGCAGTACGTCGTAATGATGTTGTTTTACTATCTGACTAGTGCGCTAGTCAATCAATGAAAGGAGGTGTTAATTTTGCAAACGTTAGAGCTTAAATTTTTGAATCAAGAGAACCGTGTCACAACCTTTACACTTGAAGATCCAATTGACCCAATTGATCCTGAGCAAGTTAGACAGGTAATGGATCAAATTTTAGCATCAGATGTTTTCTTTACCACTGGTGGCGCTTTAAAAGAAAAATATAGCGCACGCATTGTCGAACGCTATGTTGAAGATATCGAATGGTAATGAGTCAAGGATAGGACATAAAACGAACCTTCAATCAGCAGGTGGAGGACCTACAGGATGTAGGTTATGCAGACGTGGGCCTACAGGATGTAGGTCATGCAGACGTTGCCACAGGACGTGGCGACCTTAGTCTGTAATCCTTCTTAAAGACGTGGCGGTCTTAGTCTGTCATCCTTCTTAAAGATGTGGTGGTTTTAGTCTACGATCTTACCCACCCACTAATGGTTCGTTGAGTGAATCAAGACATTAGCGGCCGTATCACCCACCTCAATCGATTTGCTCTACTATTCTATTTTGAGAGAGGTGGTTTACGAACGGTTATCTTTGAAGCAGGAGTGAATCCGAACAAACTAGGCAAAATACAGAGACGCCTCTAAAATCAAGGTTGCTTTTCTCGATGCACGGGGACTGACGATGTCCACCGTATCCTTTAGGACCAACAGGCGCTGAATTGCGGACATAACGTAACGACTTTAATCTGATATCCCCCTGTGTGTGTAACAAAACTGCACACAGGGGGTATGTCTAACTGAGCAATGGTCTGTAAGTTTGGTCCTTTACCCAGTAAGAAGACAATACCTTTTCGAAGATGCCTCCTTTGTGTTTGTGATTGAAAGCAAAAGCTTATATGTACGCAAATATTCAAATTGCAGCTTTCTAATTAATCTTTAGTCCCTCTTATTCTGAATGAAAGGAGCAAAACAATGGCAGAACAATGGTTAACTTTATTAACAGAACTTGGCTTTCCGATTGCTGTCACCTTCTATTTATTACATCGCATTGAAACAAAGCTGAATACTTTAATTGAATCAATCGTTGCCCTACCAGATCAGTTGAAGTAACCGAATAAAACGAAACTTGCATCAGCCCCCCCCACTGATTGTTAGCTGAGTGAATCAGGACATTAGCGACCGTTAGCGCCCACCCATTATAGAATGACCTCTGCTCTCTATTTTGAGTGGGCGGTTTACGAACAGTTATCTGTAATACATTAAGTTTTCACTTTATTGAGAAATTAACTACACCTCAAAATGGAAAGCAGACTGGGTCAAAAATAAAAGAATTAAGAGCAAATGCGAATGATTCGTTTATTTAATGAATGGATCCCGACCTCTACCTTTAAAAAAATTATGAACATCAATTAACTGTCTGAATTATCAATTTTTTATTGCCGGACAAAGAAAAGCAAGCTATAATGTACGGTAACATGAAGATAAGATCATAAACAATGGGGGGATCGTGACAAATGCCAATTAACATACCGAAAGCATTACCTGCACGTTCCATATTAGAGAAAGAAAACATTTTTTTAATGGAAGCAGAACGGGCCACTACTCAAGACATTCGACCTTTGAAAATATTGGTACTCAATTTAATGCCTGAAAAAGAGCGAACAGAAACACAAATTTTACGTTTATTAAGTAACTCACCACTGCAAGTACACGTCGATTTTATTCACACGGAAAGTTATCAATCTAAAAATGTACCCAAATCCCATTTAGAACAATTCTACCTTACTTTTTCTGATGTGAAACATGACCGCTATGATGGGATGATTGTAACCGGAGCACCTGTCGAAAAGTTTGATTTTGAACACGTCGATTATTGGGAAGAATTAACTGAAATTATGGACTGGTCAATGGAACATGTTACCTCGACTATTCACATTTGTTGGGGAGCACAAGCTGCCTTGTATCATCATTATGGAATTAGAAAATCGACACGTGCCAATAAAATAAGCGGTATTTTTACACATCAATTAATTGACCCCACTCACAAACTGGTCCGAGGAATTGATGATGAATTTATCGCGCCACATTCTCGTCACACCGATATAGATTATCAAGCGATTGAATCTGAGCCAGATCTGCTCATCCTTGATCACTCTGAACAAGCGGGACCATTTTTGATTGTTTCTCGAGATGAAAAGCATGTTATGATTACGGGACATATTGAATATGATGCAGATACATTGGCGCAAGAATATCAACGTGACTTAACCAAAGGACATGATATTCATATGCCTACCGACTATTTCCCGGAAGATGACAGCAGTAAAACTCCAAAAAATCGTTGGCGATCAGAAGGCTATTTACTTTTTTCTAATTGGCTAAACTACTTTGTATATCAGGAAACACCCTTTAAATGGACAAAGACATAAAAAACAGGATGTATTTCCTCCTCAATACATCCTTTATCCCCTCCTATTTCATCTTATTCAATGAAAATACCCTCTTTCTTTTTATATCTAACCAAAGCTCAGTCTATATTGAACCTTCAATCAGTGGGGTTGATTTACGGACGATTATCTGTGATAAAACGTTCATAAAATTGTTCGTTTTTTCACATTGATGTTATTCACTGTTTACTATAAACTGATAGAAGCGTTATTATCATTATTTAACTAATAGACTAGCAAAATGGATTGAGGATAAAGAATGCGAGGTTACTATGATTGAAGTTCAAAATCTTTCCGTAAAGTACCAACAAAATACGATCCTAAATAATATTGACTTAACCGTCAAGCCAAAAGAGACATTGGCGATCATTGGTCCTTCGGGATGTGGCAAAAGTACATTATTGTATTGTTTAGCCGGGTTACTAAAGCCTTATCAAGGTAACATACATATTAAAGGAGAAATAATTAATAAACCAAGAAAAGAAACAGGTGTGATCTTGCAAGAATATGGATTATTCCCTTGGAAAACCGTTTATCAAAATGCAGCCCTAGGCTTAACTTTGCGTCACGAGAATAAAAGTAAGATAAAAGAACGTGTAAATGATGTATTAGAGCAGTTACATATTAAAGAGCAGTGTCATCGCTATCCGATTCAGCTGAGTGGGGGACAACAGCAACGCGTAGCCATTGCACGTGCATTAGCGACAAATCCCGATCTCTTACTTATGGATGAACCGTTCTCTTCACTAGATACGATTGTAAGAGAAGAATTACAGGGTGTTATTCTAGACCTTTATCAGAAGCGTTCACTTTCTGTTATCTTCGTCACACATAATATTGAAGAAGCGGTATTTCTAGGAAAACGTATTATGATAATGACACCAAAGTCTGGTAGGATTAAATCTATTCTTGAAAATCCTTGTTTTGGTGATCACCATATTAGAAACGAAGTCGCCTTTCATCAAATGTGTGTCCGGGTTCGTGAGGAATTGGAGGCAGAGCAACATGATCAATCAACTTGTTAATAAATACCGCACTTTATATGCGATGCTAATGGTATGTTTGATTTGGTTATTGCTACACTATCTCCTTCAAATCGCCATCATTCCCAACCCGATTGAAGCATTGCTTACTTTCTTTAAATTATTGAGTGGTGAGTTAATGATTCATTTAGGCGCCAGTTTGTTGCGTATTCTGATATCGATCTTTATCTCAATTAGTATCGGTGTGAGCATTGGACTCTGGTTAGGTTTACATTATCGTTATGATCAATTTTTTGGCCCTGTTATTTATCTGTTATTTCCTGTTCCTAAAATAGCCTTTTTACCTGTGCTTATGATTTTATTTGGCCTAGGAAATAGCTCAAAAATAATACTGGTAACCATTATCATTGTCTTTCAAATTCTTGTTACCATTCGGGACAGTGTGAAAGGACTAAGTTACCATCTCTTTCTATCTATTCAATCTTTAGGCGCCAACAAATGGCAAATCTATCGACACCTCGTTTTACCTGCCATTTTACCGAAACTTTATACAGCGTTACGAATTAGTGTCGGAACAAGTATTTCAGTATTGTTCTTTGCTGAAAATTATGCAACCACTTATGGTATCGGCTATTTTATTATGGATGCATGGGTCCGAATTAATTATTTGCAAATGTATGCAGGTATTATCGCTATTAGTTTATTAGGTCTTTTTATCTTTAAAGCAATTGATTTCCTTGAAAACCGCACGTGTCAATGGGCGATACTTGAAAAAGGTAAAAATAATTCTTACTTTTAATGGTGTAACTTGATCGCATTCGGCTTTTTATCCGAAGTAATAGAAAAGCTTTTCACCTTGAAATGAATCAGATGAAAAGCTTTATATTATTTCACTCGATAAACTCTCGCTTCATATGGCCTTAACTTAATCATGCATTGCTCTGGATCGTGGACTTGATAATTTGCTAACACTAATGATTCAATTGTCAATTGTCTAGTTAAATCGAGAACCGTCATTTTGTCAAACATATTAACAATGACCGCATATTTTATTCCTTGATAACTTCTTGTATAAGCATAAACGTAATCATGATCTGCTGCAATTAAATCATAAGTTCCATATATTAAAGCTTCTGTTGATTTTCTCAGCTCAATCATTTGACGGTAATAATGATAAATAGAGTCTGGATCATTAATACTTTGCTCGACATTAATATCTGGATAATTAGGGTTAACCTTTAACCAAGGTGTCCCTGTTGTAAAGCCAGCCTCAGGTTCACTCGTCCACTGCATAGGTGTTCTAGAATTATCACGCCCATTTTTCCAGATTATTTGCATCACTTCTTCATGAGATTTACCTGCTTCTATTTCATGTTTATACAAATTTTTAATCGCGACATCATTATAATCATCGATCGAATCAAACTTTACATTGGTCATCCCAATCTCTTGGCCTTGATAAATAAATGGTGTCCCTTGCATGAAAAAGTAAAGTGTTGCTAATGCTTTAGCAGATGTCTTTCTAAGCTGGTTATCATTGCCCCAAGTCGAAACAGACCGTGCTTGATCATGATTCTCAAAAAATAAAGCATTCCAACCTTTATTTTCCAAACCCTTCTGCCATTTTGTTAATGCTTCTTTCAATGCAGGTAAATCAACACCACCATCAACACTCTTCCCCCATAAGCCTAAATGATCAAATTGGAAAATCATATTAAAATAACCGTTCGTTTCTCCGACCCATTGTTCTGCATCTTCAACTCTAACACCATTTGCTTCACCAACGGTCATAACATCATAGTTTTTAATGGTACGATCAACAAATTCAGACAATAAATTGTCGATACCTGGACGGTTCATATGTCCAGCAAAAGACGCCACATACTCCTTATTATTAGGGTTAGGCAAGTCTGGAAAACCTTCAACTTTTTTAATATGTGAAATAGCATCCACCCTAAAACCATCAATCCCTTTATCTAACCACCAATTTACCATTTGATATAATTGCTCTCTCACTTCTTTATTTTCCCAATTTAGGTCTGGTTGTTTTTTTGAAAAAACGTGCAAATAATATTCACCTGTTTTCTCATCATATTGCCAAGCTGAACCGCTAAAAATGGATTCCCAATTATTCGGTTCTTTTCCGGCTTTCCCGGGATGCCAAATATAATAATCTCGATAGCGATTATCCTTTGAAGAACGCGATTCGATAAACCAAGGATGTTCATCAGATGTATGATTTATAACAAGATCCATAATCAGTTTCATCCCTCGTTTATGCGTTTCTGCTAATAAAAGATCAAAATCATCCATTGTACCGAAGTCTGCCATGATTGCTTGATAATCACTAATATCATAACCATTATCGTCATTAGGTGATTGATAAATAGGACTAACCCAAAGGACATCAACACCTAATCCTTGTAAATAGTCTAATTTATCAATTATGCCCTGAAGATCACCAATTCCATCTCCATTTGAATCTTTAAAGCTACGCGGATAAATTTGATAAGCTACTGCCTCTTTCCACCATTTTCTGCTATTCATGCTTGTTTCCCCCAATTTCTTAATTCTCTATTAAATATGCAATCGCTTGGTAAGGTTTAAAAATTAAGCGATTATCTTTTTGCAAAGGATCATCTGCAAGGTTTCTAATTAATATATTTGCCTTCTGTAAATCAAATGACCTTGGTAGTTCAAACGTTATGTTCTGGTTAGAAAAATCACATACAACAATTAAGGTTTGGTTAGCTAGCGTTCGTTAGCTAATAAAAGATCGTAACTTGCTCAACAGTAATATTAGGCATTTCACCAACGGTTATCGTGTCGTAATTTTTTAATACATGATTATGCATTTCTTGTAAGTAATCATGTATTTTAGGCTCATTAAAATAATAAGGAGCTCCATCGCCAAACCCTGTCGGTAGTGTCTCACCATCCGGGTAGAAATCATATTAATAACATCCATTCGGAACCCAGCTACACCTTTTTCTAACCAAATAATATCAATCCCTAAATCCTTCAGATGATAGCTTTTCTGTAATACCATTTATATCACCAATACCATCTCCATCACTATCTTTAAAACTTCTCGGATAGACCTGATAAACAACACCATTTCTCCACCAATTAGCCAATGCCATCCCTTCCTTTCTATTATCTATAAAGATCTACTAAATGATTGATATACAGTAAAAACGATTGCATAATATAAAGCAAACCTTTAATCAGTAGTGGTTTCGTCTTTCTCACACTGATGGTTAGTTGAGTGAATCAGGACATTAGCGTCCGTTAGCCCCCACCTATATAGATGAGCTCTGCTCTCTATTTGAAGTGGGTGGTTTACGGACAGTTATCTGTGATTAATCTTAATTAATAAACAATCAAAATATGGCTACCATCAGTATAGTTAAGCGATTTCATTTTGCATAAAAAAATAAGCGATACAACGAAAGCAATCGATTGCACTTATTCAATCAAAGAATAGCACAGCTTTACACGCGACGCAACCATTTTTATGTAGATTTACTCCTTCACTTGTGATTAGGTTGCTGATTATTAGGGAATAGTGTAAAAAACAAAAAACGATTTTAAATGGGAGGATATATATGAAAGAACATATATATGACGTGATTGGCATAGGGCTTGGACCTTATAATATCGGACTAGCTGCTCTAATAGAAGAGCAAGCAGATATTGAGGGGATCTTCTTTGAACAAACGCCTCGATTCAAATGGCACCCGGGCATGTTGATTGATGGTACAGACCTGCAAGTTTCGTTTCTAGCTGATCTCGTTACTTTTGCTAATCCTAGAAGTCAATTTACATATCTAAATTATTTACACGATAAACAACGCTTATTTACTTTCTTTTTTTACCATAACTTTGAAATACCTCGTCAAGAATATGATGCTTATATTAAATGGGTGGTCGAACAACTTCAGGATTGTCATTTTGGCTCCCGTGTTATTGACGTCAAGCTAGAAGATCAGCTTTATCATGTTTATGTCAAACATAACCAAAACAATATTGCTTGTTATAAGGGCAAGCATATTGTACTCGGTACAGGGTCAAAACCAAATACCGTATTTGATTTAACTGAATTTCCGAATGAAGATATCCACCATTCAAGCCAATACCTTTTCCACAAAGATCAAACGCTGAAGGGAAAGGTGATAACGCTTATTGGTTCAGGTCAAAGTGCCTCAGAGATTTTTTTAGATTTACTCAAATATCAAAAACAATTTGACTTCAAAATTCATTGGTATACAAGGAGTCCTGGTTATTTCCAACTTGATCATTCAAAACTTGGACAAGAAATTTTTTCTCCAGATTATGTTGATTACTTTCATCAATTAAATTTGGCATCACGTCTAAATGGACTAGAAAAATTAAAACCACTACGAAACGGTGTACAACAACAAACCCTTCACCAAATTTATCATGAACTTTATCACCGAACAATAGATGGTGAAGATCGTTCAATTAAGTTACAGCCTTTGACAGCAATTAAAGCCATTAGAGCTATGGAAGGAAAATATGAAGTGACTTATGAGCAATGGCAACAATCGCAATCCTTTAAGGAATTAACAGACAAACTCATTTTGGCAACTGGCTATCAGCCCAACATTCCCGACTGGTTTTACAATCGCTTTGCCGATAAAATGGTTTGGGAAGATGATAAACATGTTAAGGTAACTAGTGATTATCAGCTTATTTTTAAAGACCAGCAAAACAATCGATTTTTCATACAAACCGGCCTTGAACATTCACATGGTAGTAGTGCAACAAACCTGGGCTTAACTGTTGATCGTAATGTTCAAATTATAAATACAGTTGCTGGTAGAGAAGTCTATCAAAGACAAACTGGTGGTATTTTTACTTCATTTCATTGAAACAATAGGAAAGGATCCAATGCGAATAATCAAGAACATCAATGATTCCGTATAAAACGAAACTTCCATCAGTGGACGGAGGGCTACAGGATGTAGGTCATGCAGACGTTGCCACAGGACGTGGCGATCTTAGCCTGTAGTCCTTTTTAAAAATGTGGCGGTCTTAGTCTGTCATCCTTCTTAAAGATGTGGCGATTTTAGTCTACGATCTTCTTCATCCACTGATGGAAGTTGAGTGAATCAGGACATATCGCCCACCTCAATTGATTTGCTCTACTCGCTATTTTGAGGGGGATTTTACGGACGGTTATCTGGGATAAATCATTTCCCTTTTTTAATCGACCTTTTTCATTTGCTTACTTCTAAGTTGACCACAGGCTGCATCAATATCAGAACCTTGCTCGACCCTAACACCACAATTAATCCCTGCATTTAATAATGTTTCATAGAATGAAACGATGGCATCCTTTTCACTTCGCTCATATTGGTTATGCTCTTCTACAGGATTGTAAGGAATTAAATTCACATATGCCAAATGGCGCTTGTTTCTCAATAATTTAGCTAGCTGAACCGCTTCTTGTTTATGATCATTAACATCTTTTAATAAGATGTATTCAAAGGTAATACGACGGTTTGTTGTTTCTAAATAATAGTCAATCGCTTCCATTAACTTGTCAATTGGGAAAGCTTTATTAATTTTCATAATTTTTGTGCGTAATTCGTCATTCGGTGCATGTAAAGAAACAGCCAAATTAACTTGTAATTGTTCATCCGCGAAGTCACGAATTTTATGAGCTAATCCACTTGTCGACACGGTAATATGACGTGCGCCGATGGACAGTCCCTTTTGATCATTCACAATACGTAAAAACGCCATCGTATGATCATAGTTGTCAAATGGTTCGCCTATCCCCATCACTACAATATGACTCACTCGCTCATTTTTTCCTTGTTGATCTAAATGATGTTGAACTTTCATAATCTGTTCGGTGATTTCACCACTGGTTAAATCACGATTCTTCTTTAACAGTCCACTGGCACAAAATGTACAACCAATATTACAGCCAACTTGTGTGGTGACACAGACTGATAAGCCATATGAAAACCGCATTAAAACCGTTTCAATTAAATTGCCATCAGAAAGTTTAAATAAGAATTTAATCGTACCATCTTTAGATTCTTGCTTAATTGTTTCTTCAAGTGTTTCAATGGTAAAATGATCATCAAGTAGTTGCCTTGTTTCTTTATTTAAATTGGTCATTTGGTTAAAGTCCCGCACACGCTTCACATATAGCCAGTCCCAAACCTGCTTGGCGCGAAATTTTTTAAGTCCACGACTAAGGAACCAATCGGTTAATTCTAATTGCGTTAATCCATAAATCGATTGCTTAAGTACCATAACATAACTCCTCACTTTTTCATACAACATTGATACTGTTACTATACTATCTTTATTTGTAATGAGAAGCAATAGCTATCCTTCAATAATTAAATCAAAATGAATATGTTTAATTTTAAAGAAATAAACCCATTTTAACCGGTAAGGGGTTGCATTAAAAAAACTAACCTGTTATAATGGTTTTAGCTATTTTGTTCGACAAAACACTTCAAGTAACTAGCAACGTGAAAGTTTTCGTTTTGATGCTTGAGCAAGAATAGTAATACATTGTGTGGTACGCCCACACTAGGAGGAAAAGTAATATGGCACAAGGAACAGTAAAATGGTTTAACGCAGACAAAGGTTTTGGATTTATCGAAGTTGAAGGACAAGACGATGTATTCGTACACTTCTCAGCTATCCAAGGCGACGGCTTTAAAACACTTGAAGAAGGTCAAAGCGTAACGTTCGACATCGAAGAAGGTAACCGCGGACCACAAGCAGCTAACGTTGAAAAAAACTAATAAACGCTGATAACAAAGAGAACGATTAACATCGTTCTCTTTTTCTATTTATTAACTTTAATACATGGAATGATCACTGTGTTTTAGGCTAGTCGATAGAGAATATAATATGAATGAGCAAAGTTGCAGAATTACATCTACTTAATTATCTTCAAAGGGATAACGCAGTCCCCATTGATCACGCACTTGATCCATTAGCTGTAAAATCGCAAATGATTCATCAAGTGGCATCAGATCACTTTCTAGCTTCCCCTCCTGTAGCAAGCGCCCAACCTCCTCAGCCTCAAATTGATAGCCTGAAACGGTTCTGTCATCCTGAAATGTTTTTACTGTGCCTTCTCCATGTAAAGTTGCTTTTTTCGCATTTAAGAAACTAGGTATTTGAATATAGCCATGTGTTCCATGGATGGTAGCTTCATTTGTCAAGCCTAATCGAATCGCACCATTTAAGCTTGCCACTTTTCCTTCAGGATAGGACAAGAGAATTGAAAAATGTTCATCTACACCGGTTTCACCAATATCGGCAGTGCTCATAATCTTTTCAGGATGAGGCCCAAGCACCATTGAAGCAAAGGATATTGGATAGATACCAGTATCAAGTAGGGCACCGCCTCCTAACTTCGGATTTAGTAAACGCCATTCTGGATCCCACAGAGTTTTAAAGCCAAAGTCAGCTTTAACTAAGCGCACATCACCAATTTCACCTGTTTCAATCCAAGCTCGAACTTTTCTTATAACTGGCAAAAAACGGGTCCACATGCCTTCCATTAGAAATAGATGGTTAGTGCGAGCAAACTGAATTAATTCTTCTAACTCCCTCGCATTTACCGTAAATGGCTTTTCGCATAAGACGGCCTTACCAGCACGCAAGCATGTTAAAACATTTTCTTTATGAAAAGGATGAGGTGTAGCTACATAAATGACATCCACATTAGGATCTTCTGCCAATGCTTCATATGAGCTATGCGCTTTTGGAATATCAAATTTTTTAGCGAATTTTTCAGCTGAAGCTAATGTCCTCGAGCCAACTGCATAGGCCTCTCCATTCTTAGCATGAGCCAAGTCTTTAGCAAATGATTCAGCTATGCCCCCTGTTGCCAAAATACCCCACTTTAATTTTCTTCCCATCAAATCTCTCCTTTTTTGTTTGCGTTTACATCTAATTACACTTTACTATTACCTTTCTAAAAAAGCATCTAAAAATATCGCAACCACTTTTTCATATAAAAGCCAACAGTCATTCAAACTGTTGGCACGCTCATACAATCAGCATTTATAACTTTGACTAC
Source organism: Amphibacillus cookii (assembly GCF_016908375.1). Taxonomy (GTDB): domain Bacteria; phylum Bacillota; class Bacilli; order Bacillales; family Amphibacillaceae; genus Amphibacillus_C; species Amphibacillus_C cookii. The sequence continues at coordinate 661,892 of NZ_JAFBDS010000001.1, read as the reverse complement.
AAATCACATGCATTTTTCTTAAAAAAATGTTCAAATTATTTTAACGGTAACCATTTTAAGACTTCTTGGATATGGTAATCCCAATATCCCCATTCATGTGTGCCCGGATCAAATACCGTTTTAATATTTACAGATAATTGATCAGTCAATTCCTTAAATGCTAAGTTTTCTTCAAATAAAAAGTCTTCCGTGCCGCAAGCTTGATAAAGCTCTGGTTTCGGTCCCGTCATTTGATTCAGCTCGCGTACCAAATGAAAAATATCATGCATCGTTCCATGAATATCTTCGCCCCCGAATACATTATACAAAGTCTGGGCCATCGGATCGTTATTGGCACTATTTTGAGGGTGTTTCGCCAAATCAAGCACACCAGAAAGTGACGCGGCAGCTGCAAACTGCTCCGGCTTATTTAATGCCCATTTAAAAGCACCATATCCACCCATCGATAATCCAGCAACAAAGTTATCTTCTCTGCGATCAGACAATGGGAAAAAAGAGCGAGCCACTTGCGGTAACTCTTCCGTTAGAAATGTCCAATATTTTTTTCCGTAAACCATATCTGTATAAAAACTATGATCAACATCTGGCATCACAACCGCAAGTCCTAATTCAGCCACATAGCGTTCAATTGATGTCCGGCGAGACCAGATCGAATGATCATCACTAAAACCATGTAATAAGTATAAAGTTGGGTGCAAGGTATTCGCACGCTTATGATTTTGCATTCCAAATTGTGTATGTGTTTGTTCAGGTAAAAAGACTGTCATTGACGTGTTTAATGTTAACGCTTCCGAGAAAAAATCACATGTTATTTTGGCCATTTTGTATCCTCCATTCATTTTATCCTCTTTATCTATCACTAAGATATGTAAACGATTAGTCATCAATCACTTATTTCATGGTCAACATTATCAGTTACCTCTTCTGTAGGTTCTGATTCCTCATCTTTTTCTTCATCATCTTCTTGATCACTTTTATTATTACCACTGTCTGATTCTGGCTTATCTAATTGATCATCATCTCCATGATCGTCTTGTTCGGTGAGCTTATTACCGTTGCTCCTATCATCTTCTTTCAATATCTGATTGTTGTTAGGAGAGTCGTCACGTTGACTTATTACTGGTGCGGTTTGCGTTTGTGCTGCATCTAGTTCTACATCTGTTTCTTCCTCAACTTCTAAGACGTGTAAACCTTCTTCTTCTTCGATTCCATCATCTTCTTCATTTACAAACAGATCATCAGCAACATATTTATCAAGGGCGTTGCGGCTTACTGATTTTGAAGTATTCACTGCTAGCATATGTCCTTGAATGTTACCTTCAGCCCTTGATGTTTGTTTTCCACTCTGATTGCTTAACATAAGTGGCACCATTATACCCACGAAAAGCATCATAGCAAGGGTAACAGTGATTATTTGCTGTTTCTTCATTTGCACACCTCGTTCATTTTCAGTTACTACTACTTTAGCATACTAACTAGCCCTTTTGGAGGTATTTCTCAATTTTAATAGAAAAGTACTCCCTAGCAAAGAGAGTACTCTTCTTCATTCTACAATAAAGCTAAGATCGCGATAATCACAATAATTGGTGTGAATATCAAGAACCAAAAGAAGAGTAATGCTAAAGCAGCAACAATAGCCATTTCTCTCCCTCCCCTCAGAGGTATTATGAAGCCTCACATCAATAATCTATGTTAGTAAGAAAATCTGGTCTAGTTGATTTCCATAGTTTCTTACAAAACCAATGATTGTCTCTCATTAAAGCGTTGAAGTTTATAATAACGGGATATTTGACTGATACGAAAAACGAACCGAACCATATAGTAGCAGTAAAGGTGAAGAAAGGAGTGTGTCATATTGAAGGAGTCTGTTTTAGCCTTTGAACGAGATGAATCGGGGAAATTTAGAAGCGTCAAAAATAAAAAAAAACCAGCTCCACGTGCTGAAGTTTGGGTCGACCAATTATTCAATGAGTGGAAGCAAAGAGGGATTAACAGAGACTCTGTCCATCTTTTAGAAGGGATAGCTGTGGTTGTTAAAAACCCTAAATATCGTAGCCAACTCATCGACGTTTTCCAAAAGATTAAGTGTGCATTGCCATCATTACCTGATAACTGGTCAAAGTTATTTTTAACTCAGGGGGTGAAGTCATTGACAGAGGAAAACAATAATCATCAATTTAATAACATCTTCAACCAACTAAAAGAAAATCCGGAGCTTTTAGAAGAATCAATGGATTTATTTAAAAATCTTGTGAAAGATGATCAATTTAGTGACGTATTAAAACAGTTACTTAATGATCGCAAATAACATAGCGCCCCCCGAAGCATCCATACCAACTTTGGGGGATAGCTACTTATAAAATGATATTAACTAATAACCATATAAAAAGAAAACTTAATAGCATGGTCACATTTGAGGTCGTTCCAATAAATCGCTTATCATACCCAAATTCAACGCCATAAGGGATTAACGAAAGAGGGATAGGTAGCACGGCACCTATTAACAAAGTTGCTCTAATCATCTCTGCAACGGGTAACCAGAAATAGAGCGATAGACCAGCTAGTAAACCAAAACCATATCTAACCATAATAAATTTGTTAATCAAGCGAAAATATTGTCGATTAAAATTAAAATTAACATAAATACCAAGTAAGAGTAATGATAAAGGCATATTAGCAGACGAAATAATATCAGCCGTCTCAATCAATAGACTTGGTAATTGAATAGAAAGGATATTAAGTATAAATATAGCTAAATAAGTCATTAACGGTATTGAATTTGACAACTTTTTCAGGGCAATTCCTATCGTTAATCGGTTTTGATCATCTGAATAATAACTCCCTAATAAATAAGCTAAACCAAAGACAATAAAAGCATTCCCTACATCAAACATGCCAAAATGACGTATCCCCTCTGCACCCCATATCCCTTCAACAAGCGGGTATGCAAATAAGCCAACATTATAACCCGGTATCATCATCACGAGCATGCCTTTAATAGATTTCGATTCTTTGCCAAAAAAAATAATCCCTAATAGGGTTAATACAAAACCAAATATGAGTCCAGTGATAATAATAATGACCAAAGATAATTCAAATATTAAATCATGAAACGAAACAATGATTAATGCGGGTAAAGTCAAATTAAAGATTAAGCGTGATATTGCTTCACCATCCGATGGTTTAAGCCAACCCATACGCTTTAAAAAGTAACCTAGCGTAATGATAATAATGGAAAAAATAAATTGTTGATTGAATCCAGACAAGCATGCCATCCCCTTCATTCTATAGTTTGTTTATCACAGATAACCATTCTTAAAACACCCACCTCAAAATAGAGAGCAGAGACCATCCATTTAGCCAGACTTGGCTTGTCTGCGCTTATGCTTCCACATAATATAGCGATAGCGAATCGTACAGCCAATACAATACCCCATTAAAGCTACACCAGCTGCTCCAATAACCATGATGCCAAATATATAGCCAATCATATTTAAATCAAGCCAAAAGCCTAATAGGCTTAAACCCAGACAAACTGTGGCAATGGATTGATTAAATAATTGTTGCGCTTTATCTTCTAGTCGATAAGCAGTTGCGTCTTTACTCAATAACGGCTGCGTTAATCGAATAAGTGGATTTTGTTTAATAAATAATGTAATCACACCAATTAAAAATGGTAATAATAAAATATAAGGCGTTGTCAACAATCCTAAAAGCGTTGTTATTACTAAAAAAGCTTGATTAACCTGTACGAGTGGTTTAGGAATCATGAAAACTTCACTTCCCTTCTTTTTTATATTATACATAAACCGAGTCTCTGTATTAAAAAATTTGCTTTGTTTTTTCTCCAAATGGCTGAACGAATGTCTAAATCGCTTGTGCGCACGTCGTACATTAACCATAGGAATTCTTAACATAAAAACAATACTTCATTTATTGCTGATATGGAAAATCTCAGTTATGCTGTATGAGGGGCAACCTAATTTATGAAAGTAATCAAGTATGAGATAGGAGCGTTTTTTATGATTAAAATGATAGCAACAGATTTAGACGGTACTTTACTTTCTTCAGTTGGTGAGGTAAGTGAGCAAAATGCACAAGCTATAAAAGCAGCACAGAAAGCTGGCATAGAAGTGGTAATAGCTACAGGACGGTCTTATTACTCAGCATACCGCCCCATTAACAAAGCTGGGTTAAAATGTCCGATCATTTGTTTGAATGGTGCCAATATCTATACAGTAGATGGTCAAATGACCCGCAATATAAAAATGGAGAAAGCAGTGACGCAAAAAATATTACATACAGTTAAAAAAGAAAATGCTTACTTTGAGCTATATACAAATAAAGGGGTCTATTCCATGGATCGCTCTAACTTTATGGATGTATTAGTTAATATTATGCTTTCTGCACATCCAGAAGCTACCGAAGAAGAAATTAAAAAAAGAGCCGAACAACGTTTCCAGGAAGAAAATTTTATATTTACAAAAGACTTTCAAACAGTGCTCGATGATGAAGAAGTTGATATTTACAAGGCATTAGCTTTCTCCCTAGAAGCTGATGGTCTTGAGCGGATAAAAGCCCCATTTCTTAAAAGTAATGATGTGACCGTAACGTCTTCTGGTTTTGATAACGCTGAATTTAATCATCCTAACGCCCAAAAAGGCATCGCCTTAACGCTACTTGCTGAAGATCGGGGGCTTGAGCTAAGTGAAGTGATGGCGATCGGGGACAATTATAACGATGTATCAATGTTAGAAATCGTTGGTCGCAGTGTCGCGATGGGCAATGCTGAGGCTGGTGTTAAAAAAAGGTGTCATTACACAACGACAAGTAACGACCAAGATGGTGTAGCTAAAGCGATTAAAGAAATATTATAATTGATTGTGTAAATCCTTTAGATGGTGAACGCTAAAGGTGTATAAATAGCTTTTCTATATATCTCTTTCACCAAGCGTAAACCACTTTCTTTACAACAGACTTTTAATTCATCAAAAGAAGGCTTTTGCCCTAACATGATTTCATAACAGGCATATGCTAAAGTAAATCGAGGTTAAGGTGGTGAAAAGATATGTATGGATGCGGATGTAGCTATCCACAGCCTACTCCTGGCTTTGGTGGCGGATTTGCTTTGATTGTCGTACTTTTTATCTTACTCATAATTGTTGGCGCATCATTCTATTAAAAGCGTAAACTGGTCAGTGCAACTGACCAGTTTTATTTATATATTAGAAAAAGTATAAGGGTTTAGCAAGGAAATGGGAGGCACCGGAATAATAATTTCAAAGTAGCAAATATTAGATGAGCCCATTCCTTTTAAGTGGCAAACAATGCATTTTCGATTATATAAAAGAGAGAATTTTCTGTTTTTTTCTTCAAATGAGTAAAATGAATCGCTTTTTTTATGTTTTTTTGCTATTATGAAAAAAAGAGAGAGATTGACATGGAAGGGGATAACCTCATGTATAGTGTATTAATTGTTGATGACTCTTCTTTCATGCGCACATGGTTGAAGCGACTCATTCAACAAAATGGTTATCTAGTAGCTGCTGAAGCTGAGAATGGTTATGAAGCGATTTTAGAATATCGTAAAATCAGCCCCGATATTGTTTTATTGGATATTCATATGCCAGAACTTATGGGTGTCGAGGTTTTAAGACGTATATTAGCGATTGATCCACAAGCTAATGTAATCATGTGTTCTGCCACCGGAACTACTTTTCTAATAGAAGAGTGTTTACAGATCGGTGCTAAAGATTTCGTAAAAAAACCTCATTTTGAAAACTTACTTACGATTATGGAAACTACACTAAATACATAAAACCCGGTTAAATAACCGGGTTTTATGGTATTATCCTAAGTATGCTTCTAACATCCACATGTTCTTTTCAATTTCGGTTTTATAACCGATAAACATGTCCTCAGTAATATCATCCCCTGCCTCACCTGCAAGCTTAATGCCTTCTGCAAGATCTTTAACAAGGATGCCAAAATCTTCAAGTACACTTTTCACCATATCCGCTTGCTTCACTTCTTTAGTATAAGGTGTTTCAGAAATAGAGGAATTATCAATAAATTCTTGCAATGTTGAGAACGGCTCTCCCCCAATGGTTAATAGTCGTTCTGCAAATTCATCAAAGTGTTCATTAATTTCATCATACAACTCCTCAAACTTCTCATGAAGGATAAAGAAATTTGGTCCCTTTACAAACCAATGGTGTTGGTGTAGTTTGGTGAATAGTACACCATGTGTAGCGACTAATTTGCTTAAATGGTCTTGTAATGCTTTGTTTGCTGTCATTTTAAAACCTCCGTAAATTGTAATTAATTTTTTCTTTATACGCTATTTCTTGTTCCCTTTATTGAACAAAATTAAACATTATTTCAAATTAACCTAGATATGCTGAAATGCTGATGCAACTTTGTAAAAAGCTTACCGTATGTAGCAATTAATTCATTCAGTTGATTTTGTAGTAATTGTTTGTTGTTCATCATTCCTCCTTTATCATTATTTATCTTTATTATTAATTTATAATAATTATAATATAACAAAAAATATAAGTCAACTACATAACAATATATTTTTTCATTCTCTACTAAAAAGGTTATATATAGCCATTTTCATATATTTTCGGATGAATACAATCCTCTTAGAAATAAAACGAATCTTCGTTCAGTTAGTGTTTGACGTACACTTATCTCTGTAAATCACTATCTTTTCTTAGTATATACATTATAATTATTATTATCAAATAGTTTAAGGGAAGCCTTCATGCTTGAAACAGCAATTTCCTTTGCCAAGGTCTCAATGACGTATTTTTTAGTCAAACTGAAAACACTGCATGTGATCAACTTTTCTTTTGAAGAATACGTACCCGATTGAGGTAAATTTGTTCATGAGTAGCGGGAAATGACTCGCGCTTGCCTTTCACTCCATTTCACGTAGTGCTTGTACCATTTGATCATAATTTAAAGCACCGAACACCCTTTGCTGAATGATACCATTTGAATCAATCATAAAAGTAGTAGGAACAGGTCGAATCGCATAAAGAGACGACACTTCGCCTTCTTTATCTAGAGGAATATTAAAATTCAAACCATAATCCTGAACAAACGATTCAACATCATTTTCACTTGATTCAGTTGGCGTAAGATTAACAGCTAGGATTTCCACCTCGTGACTTTGATAAAATTTTTCCATATCAGGCATTTCAGCACGACAAGGTGGGCACCATGTTGCCCAAAAGTTTAACATCACAGCTTTTCCTTGATAATCAGCAAGCGTAATTGTTTCTCCGGTTAAAGTCTCTAATTCAAACGGTGGTGCTTGGTCACCAATATTTATACCGACACTGCCACCCTCTTCCTCTTCCAATTGCTGAATTTCTGTGCCTTTGGTAACTGAAAATGAGTCTGTAGATACAGGATCGTCAGTATCTGTGATATAATCATATACTGCCCAGCCAAACATAATCAAAATAGCAGCTAATAATAGTATTTTCTTCAAATTTTGTCCTCCCTTAACCTAAATTAGAAAACCATGTATCTTGTATCATACGCAAAATATAATTTGAGAAACGGGCTAACTGACCGGTAAATAATAATAAACCAAAAATAATGATTAGTCCTCCACCTAATTTCATTATCTGTTCACTATACTTCACGATCGATTTTACATAACCCAAAAAAAAGGTTAAAAATAAAAAAGGCAGTGCAAAACCTATGAGATATACACTTGTGTACAGTGCACCTTGCGCTGGACTTGTTGTCGCTAAAATTAAAATCGAGGCAAAAATTGGCCCAATACAAGGTGTCCAACCTGCTGAGAAGCCAACACCTACCAAAAAACTACCAAACATACCGACTGGCTTCGTTTTAATTTGAAATCGCTTTGTTTTCATCAATGTCGAAAAACGAAACCATCCCCCAACGACTAAGCCAATAATCATTAAAGAAAGCCCTGCTATTCGCTGAATCAAAACTGCTGACGCCCCTGTTAATAGCTGCTGTAGCCACTCTCCAAACACCGTAGCCCCCAAACCTAAGCTGAAAAAGATCATCGATACGCCTAGCAGAAAAGAAATGGCATGAATGAACAGTCTCACTTTAAGTTTAAGATTACTCTTTCCCTGCAAATCTTTAACGCTTACACCTGTAATATATGATAGATATCCAGGAAAAATAGGAAGTGTACACGGTGATAAAAAAGATAACACACCTGCACTAAAAGCTAACCAAATCGTGATATCTGCTGCACTTTCCATAAAACACCTTAACCTTTCAATATTTTTTCCTTGCTTCGGCTTTTATAGGCATTATATAAGTGAAGGAATCCAATTATACCTATAATAAAATAGTATTGATACGAAAGATAAAAACCAAACAATTGAACCTGACTAGATAAACTTAAGACAACATGTCCTAATCCCCATGTCCCAACAATTAATGGATTGAGTATATGATAATAATTTCTATCTTGATAGAAAATAATTATAAGTAAGGTAACAAAGTGAAAGGTTAATTGATATATAGAGACTTCTCTATCTAATAATATTAACAAACTAAATAGATAGACAAAGTTGGCTGAAAAAAATAAGCGTATAAACCCTTCAATAACAAGATCAAATGAAAATAAATCAACTCGAATTTTTCTGTATGCATATAATCCACTTATTAAAGTAGCCAAATAGAATCCATTAGCATTACTAGGGTGGGCAAGTACAGCTAACGGATCCGATAAAAATAATTCGATATGTAGGAGCGCTTTTGCAGCAATTAAAATTAAAATAAAGAAGCTGATTAAGTCAACAAACAAATACAGATATACTCGCCTTAATGCTTTAGATAATGTCGTTGTGAGCAAGAAAAAGACAAGTCCAATAGCAAGGCTTATAATTAAAAAAATATCCGAACTTCTTATGACAAATGGTCCTAGTAAAATCGCTTGTTGCACATTAACACATCCTTAGTTTCAATTATCCCCTATTATCACCCTTTTATCGTTTACTCTTGTGGAACCCCCGGCATAGCCTGGGGTTTTCAAAGACCATAAAAACACCTCCGCAGTTAGATTTTTGATCTAACTGCGGGGTGCACATCAATCCGTAGGTGTTTTTGTTCTTCATCCATTGATTGCAGGTTCGTTGAGTGAATCAGGACATTAGCATCCATTAATAGACATACCCCCGCTTTCTATTTTGAGGGGGTTTTACGGACGGTTATCTTTGATAAAGCAATCCTAACAACAATCTTGCTCAACTAACTTACAACTCACCATTGTTATTTCTGACATATTGCAATACCCAACGGATAATAAGATTGAGTCGCAAAACTTTCAGGCGCGATTAGTGCACCTTTTTGCACAAAATAGGAGACAGATTGATAATCATAACAATCAAACAGTTGATGAAACTCTTCTGGTGTAATTTGATGGACATGAAACGGAGAACCGCATGGCTTTCCCCTTCCCATCCCAAAAGGTGTTGAGATAATCAGTTTTCCGCCTGGTTTTAATAATTTAAACACATTATCTAAATACCCTTGCTCGTCTTCTATATGTTCATACGTTTCAAAACTAACGATCGTATCAAATTGACCAAATTGATCAATAAGTGTTGGATCAGTCACATCAGCCTGATGAAATGAAGATTTAGGGTGATAATACGTTTTCTTTGCATAGTCTATGGCTGATTGGTCAATATCAATGCCAATAATTGCATCTATTTGTTGCTTTTTCTTTTTCGCAATAATATGTGTACCAAAGCCCGAACCACTAGCAAAATCAAGCACAACACCAGCCTCAATAAAATTAAGAGCAAAGTGATAACGTGCGATATGTTCAATTAATAATTCATTGGTTATTTTCATTTGCTCTGGAATAACACGCTCTCCAGTGTCTTCTAACATTTTTATTCACCGCTTTAATTTTTTTATCCTACAAAAGTATAACTTATTTATTGTATAATTGAAAATGTCAAAAAAACAAGAAAGGTTGATAATCATGTCAAATGTACAACAACACCCCGATTATCATGATGAGCACAAACGACTTCTCTATACGATTGATTATATTGATTCCATCCTTTCGATTGCTAATGATCAACAGCAACAATATCAAATCAATATGAAAGAAGCCTTCATTAACTTAGACTACTTAGATAGTAGTTTAAGCTATATAAATATATTAACGAATGCTCGATTGCTTGATATGATCAAAAATGACTTGAGTAGCTTAATAAAGATTAAAGATAAGCCTTATTTTGGTCGGATAGACTTTGTTCGAGATCAATCAAATACTACACAAACCTATTACATTGGAAAAGTCTCCTTATATCGAAAAGATACGCAAGAACCGATCATTGTAGATTGGAGATCACCAGTTGCTAACCTTTACTATGATGGAAGGTTAGGTAAAGTATCCTACTCCACAGGTCAAACTACTTATGAGGGAAATTTAACTAAAAAAAGACAATATATTATCGATCATGGTAAATTAGATGAGATCCGAGATATTGATATGACAACGCGAGATGAACTGTTACAAAAATCTTTAGCTGAAACATCTGATCAGCGATTAAATGAAATTGTTGCTACTATTCAAGCTGAACAAAACAATGTTATTCGCGCTAATTTGGAAAAACCAATGATTGTTCAAGGAGTGGCCGGCAGTGGTAAAACAACTATAGCTTTACATCGCCTATCTTTTTACATCTATCAGTATGCTGAACAATTCGATCCGAAACAATTAATGATTTTAGCACCGAGTAAAATGTTCATCGATTACATCAGTGATAGCTTACCTGAACTAGGTGTTGATCGAATTGATCAATCAACATTTATTGACTATTCATTAGCATGCCTTAATAAGAAGATCAAGATGACCAATCCAAACCAACAATTGCAAACACTTATTACGGGTAAGCAAGATCAACAAGAGCAACTCTATTTTGTTTCAAAATTTAAAGGGTCACTCGAATTCGAAAAAATTATTATGCGCTATCTTAAGTATATTCGCAACCATTTTCTCCCTAACGAATCATTTAAGTTAGCTGGATTTACCATTATGTCTTCTAAAAAGATGTTAAAATTATTCATCCAAGATTACCGTTACCTTCCCTTTCAAAAAAGAAAAGAAAAAGTAACACAATTGTTGCGTAAACTATTTAAGAATAAGAAAAAAGAACTACTCAATCATATTGAAGAGCAATTTGAAGATAACTATGATAAGCTTACATTCAAAATTAAAGATCCAGTACTTCGGCAACAAAAAGTAAGCGCGTTACTTGCTAATAAAGAAGCGCTTATTAAACAAATGGAGCAATCGACCATCTCCGAAGTAACAAAATTCATGAAGAAAGCACCTAAAAAAACAGTTTTAGATTATTACCAAGCATTATTTAGTGATCGAGATTTTTTCAAAACATTTGTAGAAGATGAATTAACTGAGCAACAATTAGACTGGTTATTTAAACATGCAGAAGAAACGTTTTTAAAAAAGAACTATCAAATCGAAGATCTCGCCCCTTTGTTAACGATGCAAGTGCAAATTGAAGGTATTGATCCAACTTTGAAAAAGAAGTATGTCGTTATTGATGAAGGTCAAGATTACAGTCTTTTTCAAATCCGATCACTCGTTCGTGTTACGGGTACGCGCCTGTTTACCATTCTTGGTGATTTAGCCCAAGGCATCCATAGTTATCGCGGTATTGATGATTGGCAATCCATCATTCAACATGCATTACCTAAAGCTAATTACTTAACTTTACAAAAAAGCTATCGTACGACGATTGAAATCATGCAATTAGCTAATCAAATGATCTCACATAGTCAGCGGTCGTTCCCACTGGCTGACCCTGTCATCAGATACGGTGGTTTACCTGAATTTCACATAATTAAAGATAACAAACAGTTGATCAAACAGATCTTAGCAACACTAGAACTAAACAAACAACGGAACTTAATAAAAACAGCGATTATTTGTAAATCTTTGTTAACTTGTGAAAAAATATTAAACCAACTGAACAAGGTAAATGTAAACTGCCAGTTGCTATCAGATAATGATCATATCACAAGTGATATCGTCGTTGTTCCTGTTCACCTCGCCAAAGGATTAGAGTTTGATGCAGTAATACTAGCTGAACTAGACGATTGTTATACAAATACAAATCAAGATCAAAAACTTCTTTACGTTGCGATAACACGAGCTATGCATAAACTAGACTTTATAGCAAGTGAACTTCAAACCTTTCAGCTATATGATGAAGGGATTGGAACCTATTTTACTTTAAAGTAATAAAATGATTTAAGCATCAAATTTAATTGATATTAAGAATCGTGCTAATTAGTAAGGTGCTATCATAATCTTTTTTGACAGCACCTTTTTTATTGCGTGTTTTGTTATTTCACTTGGTCAAGAACACCGGTCAATGCCCGCTCAACGTCTTCAGCCAACCGTTCTAATTGAGGATCTCCAATCATTTGTGCTTGAGCGGTTGGTCTTGGCATACCGACCTTTGTTACGCCTTTAACCTGGTAGATTACCAACTTGCATGGTAAGAAATAAAGGGCGAGCGGATTATCATCAATTAATCTCTTGGCTTGCTTCGGGTTACACACTTCCAAAATAAGTCCTTCCTCGTCATGATCAATCTCCTTTTTAACTAAAGTTGCTTTCAAATCCAATTCCCATAACACGCCGAAATTAATCGTTGGCAACGCATTCGATAAGTCTTGATATATTTGTTCAACTGTCTTTTTCGATGTTACAGTATAATCATACATCTTATTACACCCTTTCTTTTTCAATCCCCATTTTTATTCAACCGGTCCGTTCCACATCAACATACCACCTTCAACATTTGTTGCATCATAACCGTGTTCATTTAAGAAAGCTACAGCATTCAAGCTTCTAGCACCTGATCTGCAAACAACATAATAATGTTGCTCTTTATTTAGTGTATTAACCTGTTGAGGCAGCTGACCAAGTGGTATATTAATTGCACCAGGAATGGTTCCCTCTGCCACCTCAAACGGTTCTCGCACATCAATAACATGTAAAAGGTTATTTGATAAGATCACTTTTTCTAATTCTATTCCATTGGTTACTTTCATTATAATTGACTCCTTTTTTATATGATAATAGTGAGCGAAATTAACTACTCCCACCACTTTCAACATAGCAGGTTAGTTGAAAAGGGCGGCTTATTTCAGTGAGAAGTTAAAACTTTATCACAGATAACCATCCGTAAAACACCCACCTCAAAAAAGAGAACAGAGGTAAATCTATTAAGGTGGATGATAACAGAAGCTACACTCATCTAACCATCAGTGGGTGAATAAGATCGTAGACTAAAATCGCCACATTTTTAAAAAGGACTACAGACTAAGATCGCCACGTCCTGTGGCAACGTCTGCATGACCTACATCCTGTAGCCCTCCGCTCACTGATTGACAGTTCGTCTATACGGTTCATTTTATACCCTTGCAGGTATTTAAGTCAACTTATTTGTTTACAAACTCGAATTGTTTTAATTCTTTATGAGATGTTTTTGATTGGGATTTATTATGGAGAAGAAAACCAGAAGAACATTTTACTGTGATAAACGTATAGCTTAGATTTGCTTTTCTCTTAAGAACATGCTTAAATAGCTCTTATTCGAAAGGAGAAGATACGATGACATCATTTATTACTTTAGATACCATTAAAGCGGTTGATCAGTTTATTAATGGTGAACGATTAACTTTTCTTTATCTTTCTAAATCAAATTGTAGTGTATGTATAAGTCTGTTGCCTCAAATCGAAAATGTGTTGCAACGTTATCCAATGATTAAATCGGCATATATCAACATTGAACAGATGCCTCAACTCGCAAGTCGTTTTCAAATATTCACCGTCCCCGTGTTATTATTGTTTATTGACGGAAAAGAATATTTACGCAAAGCACGTATTGTTGGAGTTGATGCATTTAATGATAAAATTAAACGCATAGTGAAACACTTCCCTCAATGACCTAAAGTGAGCTAAATAAACATTTTTCTACGTATTAAGATGCTTATAAAAATAGTTGTACACACACGATTAAGGAATGTCAATTAAATCATGGGGAGATACCATACCTAGTAGCCTTTGATCTGCTTTTCCCTCTTCCGTAATAAGTAAAGCATCTAACCGTTGATGCTTTTTTATGTTATCTATAAATATCGCTTCTGCTTGATAGATATCCATTGTTTTTGGAACAAAACGATAATGACTAACCTTCTTCACATCTTTGGCAATTTCCATTATCTTCGTAGTCGGCCATTGTCCGGCATCACCATTCATCTGTTGAGCAATCCAATGCAAAAGTGTCTTATCTGTCAATAAGCCGATAAATTGGTTGTTTTGATAAACTGGAAACTGAGAATACTCAGTCTCTTTAACCATAGCAAGCACCTCACTTAGTTCTAAATCAGCTTGTACAACTTTTAACGCTTTTTCAAATGTTGGAATAATTTGTTTTGGTGCTGTAATTTGTTCAGCAATCCATTCAATCGCTTGAACCGTATCGATATACGGATCAGCAATAGCATAATTAACTTCTGTACGCTCATGTACAATAGCGTTGCGTAATTCGGAATATTCAAGTAGATCCTGATGATAGCGATTAATGACAGCACTTGTTTTCTTTAATTGATGAACTGCACGATGAAAAGGTATATAACGGTCTTCATTCAAAATTTTGCTAAGATGTTTTTCTATTTTATTAAATGCAATCAAAAAGCGCTCAGCATTTTGCATTAAGGTCACTCCTCGCTAGTTTAGCTTAATCGGTTAAACTGGTTTCCAAATCTGAACAAGCACCTTGCATTTTAGTAGTCGACAAGCGTTATATGTATTAAAACCTTAAAAATATTAAAGAACTATGATGTACTTCTGAAATATCACACATATTATTTTTCTGTTTCATTTTTATTATGATAAGGCATTTAATCATTAGTATAACATGGCACGAGCAAAAAATTCATAAGGTGAATTAAATCATCTCATCTATAACGCCCCCTGATTGCAGGTTCGTTGAGTGAATCTCGACATTAGCGTCCGTTATCACCCACCTCAATCGTTTTGCACTACGCTCTATTTTGAGGGGAGTTACGACCGGTTATCTGTGATAAACCCATTATTACCTAGTTATCTGTGAATAATTGAGCTATAATTGAAAGGATAAAAGATAAAAAGGATGTGTTTTTCTTGCGTTATCCACCAAGTCAAAGGATTGCCCCTTCTGCAATTAAAGTTTGGAAGATACATGGACTTATTTATTCCATTATTTTAATGTTAATCACCATAGGTCTATTTATTACAGCGGCCATGCTTAAGTGGAATTATTGGTTTAGCGGTATAAGTCTTATCTTTACCATCGTTATTGTATTACTAAGCATTATTTTAATTCCTTCACTGCGCTGGCGAAGGTGGCGTTATCAACTTTATGATCAGGAGATTTACATACAACATGGGATCATTATTGTGAAACGAACACTTGTACCGATGGTTCGGGTTCAGCATGTGGATACCAAACAAGGACCAATTTTAAAAAAGTTTAATCTGGCTAACTTAGAGATAACGACGGCAGCAACCACTCATGAAATCCCAGCTTTAAGTGAAGCAGAAGCTGAGCAATTGCGTGATCAAATATCAATATTGGCTAGGGTGGAACAAGATGACATTTGAACCTAGACGTCTTCATATTGCTGCCATTATTTTTATATTTTTCAAAACAATGAAAGAAACGATTTTATTACTATTTTCACTTATTATTATTTTTGGTCGAGAACAATTTTTCACTTACTTATTGATTGCAACTATTGCAATCGCATGTTCGATCATCATATATAGCTGGTTAAATTGGTTAAGATTTACTTATTCGCTTAATCAAAATGAGTTGAAGATTGAGCGTGGGATTATCATTCGCAAAAAACGAACCATTTCTAAGCATCGCATCCAGTCCATTCATTTAAGTCAAAATATTATTCACCGACTGCTTGGGTTAACAGAGTTACAAATTGAAACAGCAGGTAGTGATATTAATGTCGATGCTAAGTTGACTGCTATTTCCATTGAGGAAGCACACGCACTTAGAAATCAACTAAAGTTTGATCAGCAAGATCAAAGCGGAACAGAAACTACTAACACTTATGACTATGATTATATCCTTGAACAACAAGTGCCAAAATATGAAGCCAGTTACAAGCGATTATTTGCTTTCGGCTCCACGTCTGGTGGCTTCGGTGTCATTATAAGTATTTTACTTTTTGGCATTTCAGAAGCTGAACTATTTATCCCAGATGACATTTATCAATCAACAACAGCTTGGCTTTTAACCCAAGCATTGGGAACCTTAATCGCACTGTCAATGATTCTATTTATATTAATGTGGCTTTTAGGTGTACTAGGTTCGATTATCAAATACGGAGACTTTACTGTCGTTCGATATGAAAAAGAACTCTATATAACAAGAGGACTCTGGGAAAAAAAACAACTGTCGATCCCACTTAATCGTATTCAAGCAGTTGGCATTAAACAAAATATCATAAGGCTACCTTTTCAATTAGCTACCGTTTACCTGGAAGTTGCAGGAGGAGAAGTCGATCAAAGTGAAAATATGCGAACGATTATCTTTCCACTTATTAAAAAATCTGAAATTCAGGCATTTCTAACCACGATGCTACCTGAGTATCAATACACTATGCCAGATCTACACCCTGTGTCTAGGCGGTTATTTTATTATCAATGGTGTCAACTGTTAGTAGGATTATCTGTAACGCTTGCCGTTACTCTATTATTTGCTCGACCGTTCTGGTGGATTAACGGTCTGTTATTACTAATGGGTAGTATCTACTTTTACTTGAATTACCGGATGGCAGGCGCTCATTTAACCAAACAGCAATTAACGATCCAATCGATGTTACTCCTATCTCGAGAGACCGTATTTTTAAAACGAGATCGTATTCAAGCGCTTGAATTGAAACAAAGTCTGCTTCAGAAAAGACTTGATATAGCAACTATCCGAGCTTCAATCTTAAATAACTTTATAGGAAGGCACTATACAGTTAGCGGCATTAAACAATCGATTCACAGCGACATTACCGAGTGGTATTCATACCGGGGTGATTATTCACTGAATCAAGTTGGCATCGATTTAAATACCGAAAAAAAATAATAAACTAGCATGTGAAGCCAAATCACAACAACGCATGTCATTACGATTTGGCTTCACATTTTCTTTTATTTGATCACATATACGTTAGAGCAAAAGTCTCAATTATTACCCTTCTTCATGTGAAATTTAGTATCTAAATGTATACATGATGATTCATTAACAATACCGTTTACTATCGTATCAATCTAAATGTATCTGTTGTTACCTAACCTAAATTAAGAAACAATCATTCTTATATATGAAACGATAAGCTATATCGATAAAGATAAAATAATCCTTTGATAAAGGGAAGCTTAAGGTTCGAATCCGTTCACGTGTTTCAATATCTGCATAAATCTCTGACAACATCGCGCGATTCCACAGTCGCATGTGCATCATGTTTGTTAAATAATAAGGACGAAAAGCCCAGTTTGCCCCTATATAATCACTTTCAAAAAACCATTGATTAGATCTTTTATGATAGTTTGCTGATATCTGCTCACCATTACTGTCACAAATATAAATGCGGAAGCTTTCATTATGAAAGACTTCGCCTACTTTTTCTAAAAATGGATTAACTTCGTTTAATTGCCACCATACATTTACAAGCTCTATTAACTGTTTTTCCCAATCAAGTATCCAGTTTAGACGTGTCTCAACTAACTGTTTTTGACGCTTTACAAAGCTAGCTGTTTTTTGTGAGATATCGACCGCAATCGTTGAATGATCTAGATTACCACTATGTATATCGGACAAATAAAAGCCTTGATAATAACGACCACCATGTTTCCATGCATAGTAGTGTAGGAAATCATCTTCAATATTATCAAATAATAGTGCCGCGCCAATCCGTTCAGCCAATTGTTCAAAGGAATAGATAATATCATCATAGCCCTTTGAATCATAGCTACCTATAATACGTGTATTCATTTTTAACACATTAGGCTCTAGTTGTCTGATCCGATCTAAATTAGCTGTTCTAGCACCTAATTGATCAATTGCTATTTGAATACCACAGCTTTTGTAATAAAGTAAAAGGTGATACAGCTGGTCATAATAGATGTCTAAATCTTGTTCTTTTATTTGTACAATGATTCTTTGCAATGGAAAACCCGCTTCATCAAAAGCATTTAATCGCTCAAGTAATGGTTCTCCATCATCAATTAACCATTCTTCTGCCGTCCAATTAATCATTAAGAACAGCGAAGGATAGTGAGAGAGTTGAGATAATGCTTGCGTTAATACATGTTGATTCACTTCTAATTTGTATTCCGCAGGCACTTCCTCATCATTAAAAAAAGAAGCTAAACTGATGAGTCGATTTCCCTCAACTCGTCTTGCAAACAGTTCATAGCCAGCAATTTCATGGGTCACTGCACTGACAAAAGGTTGATAAGCAGGTACAATATCATTCAGTTTATCCATTAGCTCCATTGAGTCCATTTAAAATCCCCCAAAACAATCTTTTACTCGGTTTGCATATTGATTTTTTTGAAATAAAAATAAAGGAGTACATTGAGTACCACACCTATAAATAAAATAAAAAGGACTGATATCGTCATCATATTAAACCCGTACTCGATCATACTAAATATTAAGAAAAAAATAATTAACAACAATTGAAAACTAGCCATGTATATAAAACGATGATACTTTTTGAACATGTTTTGGCACTCCTTAATCTATTACTTATATCTATTATAGCATGATTATTAATATTTTATCTATTAATACTATGAAAAAACGCTATTGAAAAATTGAAAAGAGCGCTTTTACAGTTTCATTTGTCAACTATAATCATCCAACTTGACAATTGTTATATAATAATAAAGGTAGTAGGTTTTAGTTAATAATACCTAGGCAGGAAATTCTAAATCTGTCTCTATTACCGAAAGGAGTAGCATTATGTCATCTATAGCTATTCTCGCTGCTGCCATTTTCTTTTTCTTGGCCGCCACGACCAGTCTTTTTATGTTTATAAAGGGATATGGAAAGAGCTATTTGATTATTACATTGATCACACTTATACTTGTTTACTTAATTTTCGGTTTATCAGAATTAAGCACGGATGCATTAACATTTTATTTTTAAACTGATGAACTTTAAAACTTTGCTTGCTCATATCAATAAAATATAATAGCTACCTCCCAACGTTAGCGGTTGTCTAACGTTGGGAGGTAGCTTTTCACGCAAATAAAATGAATTTTTTTGACTTGATCAACATCAAATAACAAATAATGAAATCATTAAACCAATAACACCAATAGCACTAATGATATACACTGTTTTAATCGGCATCTTCCCGCCATCTTTCATTGCCTTTCCAAACATGAAAAAGACAACCGGGTGAACAAGAAATGGCATAGAAAAGATAAATGGAATCAGATTAGCCGACTCTGCGCCAAACATCCCCTCTTGAATAGCTGCAAATAAACCAAAGTGTGAAATTGCAGATGCTTGCGCCATACCAGAATAATCAAAAGCAATCGTACTTAATGTTAATAAAAGCAAACCACCAAATACAGCTACAAGTTGCCAGCCAAACGAAAATTGCATCAGTGCTTTAATCTCTTTGGCATCATCATGATTAGCAATTCGCAAATGTTTTAAAGCCAAAATGGTGAAAGCAAGTCCAACCGCAACAATTAATAGTGATGGCCAAATCCATAGCGCTCCATTTTCTGCACTTATCGCTAATACTGAAAAAACAAAAACATGACCAAAAAACGGAATATTAATCATAATCGGTGCTCGACTCGCCGCCTCGGCTCCTAAATCGCCTGCAGTACAAGCACCTGTCAGTCCCGAATGTGACAGTGCACCAGCCATTCCAGGCGCTAAATTTCTAACATGATTTGTTTTAGCAAAAAACATTAAAACGGCAATACCACCAAACATAAAGAACAATTGACCAAAGAAACCATAAGAAAGGACAGCACCCATACCTTCAATGGTAAAAGCCTCTCCGATTCTTGATCCTCCAACCATAAAATTACCTGCTAAAACAACAGGAATCCCAGCAAATAATAGCGCTTTAATGGTTGGTCCAAATGACCACCGATAAAGAATAGCGCCTGCCAAAGCAGAGACAATCATTGCAAAGAAAATTTGTGGTAGTGCAATCAAGGGTTCAATCGTTTCAGCTATCAAATAAGCTGCATACAAAACAAATATAATACCAACAATTTCTAAAATCCCTTTTCTAATATATAAGGACTTATTGGTAATCGTCGCGCGATTATCGATAAAAATAATGGACCCAACAATACCTATATAGGCAATTAAAGGATAGACATCACTTAATGAACTTGTACTGGTTCCTATTAATGTTCTTGTGGCACCCTCTATGCCAATTAACAAAAAGAATGCACGAATAATCATGACAATTTGAGTCCGCGTTGTTCCTAATACTGCTTCTTGCGATGACGGGATCACCATTTCTTCATTTTTCAGGGGCTTATTCGAGAAAATCTTTCTTAGCTCTTGCCCACCAACAAAGAACGATACGATTAACGCAATAATCGTTGATGATGCCACCATATTAACCATCGGAAATGCAGTTATTCCTGGTTCTGCAACCCCCGTATGCACGAGAATATACCCCATTGACAAACCAAAGATAACAATAATTAAAATAGGTGAATAACGCGTACCAGCAACAACTGTCCGTGCAATAAGCACCATCGGAATAATTAAAAATAAAGTAATCCAAAATTGATTCAATAAATTTAAACTAGCAAATTGCTCAACCAATAATTCCATTTCATACCTCCATGACAATAATGTAAATGCTTGCATAAATAGCTTACGTGATTTAGTTTACTTTGTAAACTAAAAACTTAATAAAATACTTCTTTAATCAGTGGGCGATTTACGGACGGTTTGTCTGATGATGCCAATCACTCAAGTTTTATTATATAGCTATTGCAGAACTTTATTACTCAACTTTCGCACACTGAAAATAGTCATTCAACCTTCTCATACGTTTAGCACGTTATTTCGTTCCGAAAAGCATGGATTCGCTTTTCGCGTGGATGCCTCATAGCCGTCAAGCTAAGCAGTAAGATTTAAAACAACAGAAAAATACGGTACCCTAACAGAAAAGAAATATTTATTTGGAGGGGTTTACGATGCATTTCACGAAGAAAATGGAGCCATTTATTCAAGCTGTTCATCAGGTGTTATCTGTTTCTGAGGTACGTCAATGGGCGCGTGAAACAGGTTTTGTTCAACGTGAAAATAAATTAATGCCAGAGGATTTCTTAAGTATCTGTGCCTTTTTACAAAAAACAGTAGGCGCTGAAGGATTGAGCAAGCTTTGTGCAACAATCACGCGATTATCTGGTACGGATATTTCGAAACAAGCCTTACATCAACGTTCCAATGAGAAAGGTGTTGCCTTTTTGAAGGGTATTTTTCTTCAGTTAGCTGAACGGCAGGAGCTTGCACCAATGTGTATCGACCTTGCGAAAAGCGCCATTGAAGATGAGAAAGGACAGCCATTGCATGATATCTCTTCACTTCGTGCACTGATGAAGAATATTTATCAAAATGTATACCGACATGGAAGGAAAGATCTTCGCTATCAGCATAAGAGTCCTTTTGACATCTTAAATCTTACTTATGAACGAACTTTCAAAGCAGTATAGATGAATATTTGGGTTTTGCCAAAGCTTATTGTTTTTTAACTTTGTTGATTGGAGAGGAAGGCATTCGACTCCTGCGGGAAAAGCGAAGACGATGAGACCCCACAGTGAGCGTTCTGTGCGAACGAGGAGGCTCAGCGCGAGCCCGCGGAAAGCGAATGCCTGGATCGCAAATCAACAGCCACTTTTAACAGCGTAATATTTTTAAAAAAGCAACAAAGTGGTTTTACTAATCATGTACCGAATTGGAAAATAATATAATTTCGTGTAAAAATTATACGCTCTAGACTTGCTTTTTCTGTAATTGATCCTTAGCTTGACGGCTATGGGGGATGTCTCACCCCTTGCTTATCTCCACTTAGACGGGTGATTCATACTGAATGCGATTTCTCCATTTTGCGTGCGATCGCGGATTCATGCGGTTTCCTGAGTAAGCCCAACCGCACGAAATAAAGCACTATTTAGCAGGTGAGTGTGTAGACTCCGGTGGGAGTAGCTCAAGCCACGCCCACGGAAAGCGGAACATAGCTCATCGGCGAGTCTAAGTTGAGTTTATTAGTTAAATAATTAATAACGATAGCACAATCAGCATAAACTCTATAATGAATACCTCTCAAAATACAATAACTATTACACCATTGATTTATACCATATATTTAACCCCGGTTCTATGCTTACTTATGATGGATTTAGGATTAACACAAGCTTTTTGGGTATTCGCAAACAATAAATGCAATATCAGGAGGTTCATTATGTATTACAGACCTATTGTTTCCTCTTATCCTCCGTCTATGTTTAGATATTATCCCTCTTATTCAGTACTCAATCAATATCGAGAGTATCCAGCAGTTGATACAAGTATGTTTCAGCAGTCAATATCGACATTGAAAGCGATTTCCAATGAACCAATTATGATTTTAGATAAGTTATCTGATCAGACTTTTAGTCATCAATTAATAACAGCAGCACAAGCAGATAAATCTGACGATGTTAACCGTCTGCTTCAATCAATCGGAACAACCAGTGATGTAACAGCAAGCTATAACCCAACAGGCATTTCAATAACCATCAGAAGTGATCAAAGTGTATCATGTTGTCATTTTATCATCTATCTGAGATGGGGACGATAAGTCCTCCTCTCAGATCGTCGTACGAATCTCTGATACATAACTGTTTTACTGGAATAAAACGAACCTTCAATCAGTGGGATTTTCGTTCTTCTCCCACTGAGGGTTAGTTGAGTGAATCAGGGCATTAGTGTCCATTATCATCCACCTAAATAGATTTAACGCTATTCTCTATTTTGAGGTGGGTGTTTTACGGACGGTTATCTGTGATAAATTAAATAATGTTTTAACAAAATACCTCTTTTCTGTAGCAGTGCAAATTATTATTACATCCGTCATTCGTTTAGCCTTGGACTGACGACCGCATTAGCCCTCGGAAAAGCTTTTTTTACAATAGTTGGCTCGCTATTCCCTTTTCCCCACTGATTAAACGCATTAAAGTAAAGGGGAACCCCCTTTGTATTAGAAAAATTTAAACTTGTCATCGCTTGAATATGAATATGAGGTTGCGTTGAGTTACCTGAATTCCCGCAATTTGCAATATGTTCGCCTTCTGATACATGATCTCCCTCTTTTACTAAAAGCGAATCCAACTGTAAATGGACGATTGCGATATATACATCTGAATGATTTGGTGAAATAATTATATAGTTGCCAGCAATTGCAGCAGGACCTTTGCGAATTCTTTCATTTTGCTTGGCTGCATAAGGTATTAATGTAAGCAGTGAGCGACGCGCTTCATGATCTGGTTCTCCATTATGAATACTAACTATTTTTCCTGAAACAGGTGAAACAACAGGCTTCCCAAATGCATAGAAAATTTCAGGCGATTCTGTCCCAATAAAAGTTCGCCAACTTACTTCAGGGCTTGTGCGATTCTGTTCATCGACAGCCATAAAGTCGATAGCATATCCTACACCAAACATGTCTGTGCCATGACTTGGTATTTGTTTTGCAGGAGTTGATCCTACTAACCATCTCCCCGTAAAAGGAAGAGATCCTGTTACTCCCAAAACATTATTATTTGATGTATCACTTGACTCATAATCATACATATCGAACACCATCTCTATAATAGCAACATTAAAATTGCCTAGATTTTTTTGGTTACACGCTCACCTTTAGCAAACCAAAGTGAATTCACTGTCGACACACTACAAACTAATATTCGCCAAACATAGTCATCAGTTTTGACAGCGATTCCAAATAACAAAGAAATATTCAGGATTATTATGGAAAATAATCATAAAATAAACCTTTAATTAGTAGGCGTTTTACTGGATGGTTAGCTGTAATAAATAAAAGTAGCTTTCAATCTTGCACTATTTTCTGTGATACTTGAAATCCATTCACTGCTTAATTCCACATAATTTATTTAAATGACCAGCCTACTTTTCAGCATCCGTTTGGTATCCCGTCTCATCAACAAATGTTAAAAATTCCTGATTGGGAACCGTATATGCGTCAATATAAAAGCTATCAACTCTAGATTTATATTGATTTGTTTTTAGCTACTAAAACATCATATCTCTGTAAAAACGGCTCGGAAATGCATTTATTGTAAAAGGTCACCATTGGGCCTAATGATACGGCAATCAATAATGTACCCACGCCAACAACCGCACCAAAAAGAGAACCGATAACTACAGCTAATATATCAACCGCTAATCTTGCTTTTGTAAAAGAAATACTTTCATTTAACATTTTCATAATGATCAATGGTAGTGCATCATAGGGCGCCACCCCTAATTGAGCAGTTATATAGAGGGATAAACCAAAGCTTGCGATCATGATCCCTATCAAAAGTAAAAGCAACTTGACGGTGATAGACGGTTGACCAACATTTAATTGGTTATAACTGTATACGATAAAATCAGCAATAAAGCCAATAGCAACCATATTTACAATCGTTCCCAATCCAATTAAATGTCTACCATAGACAATAATAATAATAAACAATAGAGCATTAAACAACAGCTGGTAAAAACCTAATGAAAGACCGAGTGTTGCACTAATCCCCAAATTCATCGTAGCAAACGGATCTGTACCTAGCTCAGCTATAATGAATATCCCTACCGCTAAGCCTAATAAGAGATTACCGATTAACATCATAAATAGTTTAGCTTGTATTTTGTTCATTTAATTTTTCCCTTCGTCATGAGATATCTTTTAAACATCAGTTACAACATTCATTATAACTGATTTAGAAAAATAATGTCCAAAAGTAGGAGATTGGCATAATAATTAATAGCGCCGGTAGCATGTTAGCAATAGGGAAAAGCTTTATCACAGATAACCGTCCGTAAAACATCCACTTCAAAATAGAGAAAGCCATAGATAACGTGCGTTTTGTTTTAGCCAGTTTGGTATTTTATCACGCATATAGCTCCTATTAGTTGGTCCTATTGGCATTTTAACCGCTCCCTTCTGATTTTTTTCTCTCTTACACCTTTACCTCAATCATAAAAAACATGCTAAGTGAGCCTTAGCATGTTTTCCTGTCTATTATAATTGTTCCCCGTTTGTTTCGATGACTTTCTTATACCAGTCAAACGATTTTTTCTTATAACGTTTACCTGTACCATTACCCTCGTTATCACGATCAACGTAGATAAAACCGTAACGTTTCTTCATTTCGCCAGTCCCTGCACTAACAAGATCAATACAACCCCATGACGTATAGCCGAGTAATTCAACACCATCATCAACGGCTTCGATCATTTGTTTTAGATGTTCGCGCATATAGTCAATCCGATAATCATCTTCTACCGTACCATCTTTTAATTCATCAACTGCCCCAAGACCATTCTCTACAATAAATAATGGTTTCTGATAGCGATCATACATATTATTCATCGTCACACGTAAGCCAACAGGATCAATTTGCCAGCCCCATTCAGATGCTTCTAAATGTGGATTCTTTAATGACTTAAACGCATTTCCTGCTGTATCATCCTTATATTTTTCTGGGTCAGCACTCGTTAATCGTGATGAATAGTAAGAGAATGAAATAAAGTCAACTGTGTATTGCTTTAATAATTCTCCATCTCCTTGTTCCATTTCAAGGTCCACACCAAGTTCCTTAAACATTCGGTTTGTATAAGAAGGATATTCACCACGTGATTGAACATCAATGAAGAAGTACTGTTTGCGATTATCATGAACGGCTTTCATCATATCTTCTGGATGACAAGAATACGGATATACCTCACCAGCTGCTAACATACAGCCAATCATGAAATCCTCACCATTAATTTCTTTTGCTGCTTTTGTCGCCAAACTTGACGCAACCAATTGATGGTGTGCTGCTTGGAATTTCACTTGATCTGCATTCTCATCTTCACCAATCATTAAACCACCACCGAAAAATGGGATGTGCAGTAACATATTAATTTCATTAAAAGTCAACCAATATTTCACTTTATCTTTATAGCGCTCAAGTACCACCTTAGCATAACGCTCATAAAATCCAATTAGCTTACGATTTCGCCAACCACCATATTCTGTTGTTAGATATAGAGGTGTATCAAAATGATTTAGTGTAACTAATGGTTCAATACCATATTTTTGGCACTCAGCAAATAAATCATCATAAAACTTTAGCCCCGCTTCGTTTGGTTCTGTCTCATCACCTTTTGGAAAAATACGTGGCCATGAAATAGACGTACGAAAAACTTTGAAGCCCATTTCTGCAAAAAGCTTAATATCTTCTTTGTACGTATGATAAAAATCAATCGCTTCATGACTTGGATAGTGATCATAAGTTGTATTTAGGGCTTTATTAGGGTTTGCTAATGCATCCCAGCGTTGTTTCCCAGATGGCAATACGTCTACTAACGCCATTCCCTTTCCATCTTCTTTATATGCACCTTCAGCTTGATTGGCTGCGATCGCACCGCCCCATAAAAAATCTTTTTGTAATGGCATATTAGATTCCTCCTAAGTAATTTATCTTCTCTATTTTTAGTATAGGTAACTTGTTTACTAATGAAAAGGATAACAAATGAAATTGTTGTCACAATTAAATGTAACATGTTACATTTAATAACTTTAATATATTTACCTAAAAAGGTACTCATGGACAGTGATGATAGATCTAAATAGGTTTCATACAAAGCTCTATCCTCATAAGTATAATATTGCACAAAACCGAATGATTTTTATAAAATAATATCATTCGGTTTTGCTTACTGTATTTACTTTTCGCTAATAATTGCGTTAAATTTATTGTTTAGCAGCTTCTTGTTCGTCAGCATATGCTTGCTTATCGATCACACGGAAGAACGGATAGTATATTAAAGCTGTGACAACAATCATCAAAATTTGCACGATGAGGATAACAAAACCACCTTGCAAAATAGCGTTAAAGAAAGCTGGTGTACCTAGTGGCAAGTGTGCCCCTGCCAATTTCGTAATCATTCCTGATGCCATTAAGAAGTAAGGAATAATGACAGCAGTTAAAGGTGCTAGTACAAATGGAATCGCCAAATATGGGTTTAAGACGATTGGCAAACCAAAGATCAGTGGTTCATTAATTCCGAAAATGGTACCAGGTAACGAAATCTTACCCAATGTTCGATATCGCTTACTTTTTGCCATAAAGGTCATAATTATCGCTAAACCTAGAGTCGCACCAGATCCACCTAGTAACATAAACAGTTGAGCAAATGCTGTATTAACAATATTCGGCAACTCTTGACCCGCTGCGATCGCATCTAAGTTTTCCACACCTAACGGCATCCAAATACTTAAATAAATAGGTAAGATAACAAGCATACCGTGAATTCCAAGTAACCACAGGATGTGAATTACTAATGTCATTGCAATTAATGACCAGAAACCTCCACCTAGATTTTGCATTGGTGTTTGAATAAATGCATAAACAAATTGGTGCATACTTTCAAATGCTGTCATTCTGAAGAGAAAAGCAACAATCGTAAAGAGAACAACAATTAAAATACCTGGAACTAAACCAGTAAACGTTTTGGCAACTGTCGGTGGCACACCATCTGGCATTTTGATTGTAATCCCCTTATTGACAATAAAGACATACAAGCGTGCACTAATCAGACCAACAATAATTGCAACAAACAAACCTTGCGCACCTAAAAATTGAAACGGTAAAACCGTTGCATCTTCCATAACCCCAGTTGGTGTTAATACAAAAAATGACATAAGTGCTATTAATCCAGCTGGTGCGCCATCTTTATCAAATGTACCCGCTAAACGAAAGGCGATAAAGAAGACGGCATAGACTGCTACCATATCGGTGGTATACTGAGCCGGTAATTCCAATAATTCTTTAAGGCCAGTATTTGTAATAAAATTTTGGTAGGCTTCAAATTGCATCCCACTTAATAATGTTGAAAAGGCACCAATAATAAGTGCGGGTAACGCTGACATCAAACCGTCTGAAATGGCTTTTAAATAACGATTTGAGCTAATTTTACCTGCAACAGATTGTAGCTTTTGTTGAAAACCTGTAATAGCCATAATAAATTTCCCCCTTAATTATGTTATAGATTAATTTATTAAATCAAGCGCCCAATCGAGCACTTTTTCACCATTCATTGTGCCGTAGTCTAAACTATTAATGACTTCAACAGGGATACCATTTGCGCCCCCATATTGTTTCGTATAGTCATCTTTTAAATAAGACACTTGTGGACCCAAAAGTAAAACATCTGCATCCTCGATATGTGTCTTAATATCTCCACCTGAGGTAGCCGCAATTTTAATTTCTTCATTTTTTGATTCTGCTGCTTTCTCCATTTTGTTAACTAACATACTTGTTGACATCCCTGCTGCACATACTAATAAAATGTTTTTCATTTTAATTCCCTCCTGAAATTTCATTTATCTTTTTATTTAAATCAATAATTTCTAATGTTAAGTCTCGAACGGTCATCGCATTCATTAAGTGATCTTGTGCATGAACCATTAGCAGTGAAATCTCTGTAGTTTCACCTCTGGATTCTGCTTGAATTAAATCCGTTTGAATCCGATGCGCTTTGTTTAGCTCTTCATTTGCCTCTTCTACTAACTGTTCAGCCTCTTCGAAATTTGCTTTTTTGGCAGCAGCCATTGCTCGCATTGCAGCACTTCTAGCATTGCCTCCATGTATGATTATCCCCATTACCACTTCTTGATTTTCCAACTGCGTATCCTCCCTTGTTAGCTCGTTTATCTATCTTAATTACACTATACAATTAAAACGTTTTCATCTAAAGCGAGT
Organism: Amphibacillus cookii; assembly: GCF_016908375.1. Lineage (GTDB taxonomy): Bacteria > Bacillota > Bacilli > Bacillales > Amphibacillaceae > Amphibacillus_C > Amphibacillus_C cookii. The sequence goes on along the minus strand of NZ_JAFBDS010000001.1, from coordinate 632,773 downwards.
GTTTTTCCACTATAAGAGGAAGTGAGGTAGAGTTAGTCATTTTCCACTATTAGCGGAAGTAAGTTAGGTTAAAGTTAGAAATATTAAATGAATTAAAGCTAACAGCCCTCTCTAAAGATTATTTGATTTAAACCAAACGTTTATATTCGCTATACTTCTTATCTGCTAACATAGCAAAAAAGTAGGCTAGTCATAGACTAACCTACTTATAAGAAAATATTCTTATTGTTCTGCTGCTTTTTCTTCCGCAAGGGCTTGCTTATCAATCACACGGAAAAATGGATAGTAAACTAACGCAGTGACAACAATCATCAAAATTTGCACGATGAGGATAACAAAACCACCTTGCAAAATAGCGTTAAAGAAAGCTGGTGTACCTAGTGGCAAGTGTGCCCCTGCCAATTTCGTAATCATCCCTGATGCCATTAAGAAGTAAGGAATAATGACAGCAGTTAAAGGTGCTAGTACAAATGGAATCGCCAAATATGGGTTTAAGACGATTGGCAAACCAAAGATCAGTGGTTCATTGATTCCAAATATCGAGCCCGGTAAAGCAATCTTACCTAACATTCGATATCGCTTACTTTTCGCCATAAAGGTCATAATTATCGCTAAACCTAGAGTCGCACCAGATCCACCTAGTAACATAAACAGTTGAGCAAATGCTGTATTAACAATATTCGGCAACTCTTGACCCGCTGCCATTGCATCTAAGTTTTCCACACCTAACGGCATCCAAATACTTAAATAAATAGGTAGAATAACTAGCATACCATGGATACCAAGTAACCAAAGGATGTGAATCACTAATGTCATCGCAATTAATGACCAGAAACCACCACCTAGATTTTGCATTGGTGTTTGAATAAAGGAATAGACAAATTGGTGCATACTTTCAAATGCTGTCATTCTGAAAAGAAAGCTGACAATCGTAAAGAGAACAACAATTAAGATCCCTGGTACTAAACCAGTAAATGTTTTGGCAACCGTCGGTGGCACACCATCTGGCATTTTGATTGTAATCCCCTTATTGACAATAAAGACATACAAGCGTGCACTAATTAAACCAACGATAATCGCAACAAACAAACCTTGTGCACCTAAAAATTGAAACGGTAAAACGGATGTATCTTCCATAACCGCAGTTGGTGTTAATACAAAAAATGACATAAGTGCTATTAATCCTGCTGGTGCACCATCTTTATCAAATGCACCTGCTAAACGAAAGGCGATAAAGAAGACGGCATAGACTGCTACCATATCAGTGGTATACTGAGCCGGTAATTCTAATAATTCTTTAAGTCCAGTATTGGTAATAAAATTTTGATAGGCTTCAAATTGCATCCCACTTAATAATGTTGAAAAGGCACCAATAATAAGTGCGGGTAATGCTGACATTAAACCATCTGAAACGGCTTTTAAATACTTATTCGAACTAATTTTACCTGCAACAGACTGTAGCTTTTGTTGAAAACCTGAGATAGCCATAATTTACTTCCTCCTTTTATCATTTATTGATCTATAAGTTCAAGTGCCCAATTCAACACTTTTTCACCATTCATTGTGCCGTAATCTAAACTATTAATCACTTCAACAGGGATACCATTTGCGCCCCCATATTGATTCGTATAGTCATCTTTCAAATAGGAAACTTGTGGGCCCAAAAGTAAGACATCTGCATCACCAATGTAAGATTTAATGTCACCACCTGACGTTGCATTAATGTTAATATCTTCACCTTTTCCTTCAGCTGCTTTTTGCATCTTGTTGACCAACATACTTGTTGACATCCCAGCTGCACAAACTAATAAAATATTTTTCATTTTAGTTTCCTCCTAAAAGTTGATATATTTTTTTATTTAAATTAATGATTTCTAATGCTAAATCTTTAACAGTCATCGCATTCATAAAATGATCTTGTGCGTGAACCATTAAAAGAGATACCTCTGTACTTTCACCTCTAGATTCTGCTTGAATCAAATCCGTCTGAATCCGATGGGCCTTATTCAATTCCTCGTTGACTTGCTCCATCAATTGCTCTGCCTCGCTAAATTTCGCGTTCTTTGCGAGAGCCATTGCTCGCATCGCGTCACTTCTTGCGTTACCTCCATGAATGATTATCCCCATAATAATATCTTGATTCTCCAACGAGAAATCCCTCCTTTTCTTTTCTCCTCTATCTCTTTAACTTAATTTTATTGTATAATGTAAACGCTTACAACTAAAGGGAACAGTTTTCCGCTACAAAGGAAAAAGATAAGGTTGAAATAAAACGCTTACATTAAAACTATATTTTAAATATGGTAGACTTCTATACTAATCAATTTAATGTAATACCTATAGCGACAGCACTTTATTTCAAGCACTAAAGCTATAGGCATTTGCTAAATGATATCTACATCTTTTTAATGATTTTCATGACACTATTTACATCGTTAACTGCTAATACTTCCTCAATAATATGACGATCATCGACAAATCGAATCAAACTTTTATACATCGGTTCAAGACCTTCTTTATTTTCGTCTGCAACATGCAACAAGCAAACAAATTGAACGGGATGACCTTGCCAATCAATTGGCTCGGCTAGTGTTGCTAAGGTCCAAAACGTTCGATCCGATTTTGCTTCTAGGGGGTGTGGAATGGCAACCAAGTTACCATAACTTGTTGAAGCTGCTTTTTCTCTAGCCATAACTGATTCGATAATACCCGCTTTGGCATAACCCTTATTCATTAATTCTTGTCCTAGAAATTCAATCACTTGTTGCGGTGTTTTTAAATCCAAGTTGAGATAAACAAGCTCTTGATCTAAATAACGATCAATGATGGAGTGCGTATTTGAGTCAACCATTTCTTCAATTTTGGCTAATTCACTACCTCCGAGCAGTGTACTAATAACAACATGCGGTATTTGGATGGTGTCAGGGAGTGGTACGGTACTAACAATAAAATCGATGGTGTCTTCGTCATATTGTGACAAATTATGCAATTCAGTTGCCCCAATAATAGTGAGCTGATTCCCAAATTTAGCTCGCATTTTATATAATAAAAGTTGAGAACTGCCTAGACCTGTTGTACAAACAATTAAACAACGTTTTGGTTTTGTTTGTAACTTAGCCCGTTCAATGGCAGCACCAAAGTGTAAAGCAATATAACCAATTTCATTCTCGTCGACTTCTATTTTAAAGGCCTCTTCTATCACTTGACTGGCAATCACACCCGCTTCAAATGCAATCGGATAATTGACTTTAATCGCCTCAAGCATTGGATTACGAATGTTCATATGATGCTTATAGCGGTGAATCGCTGGTTTTAAATGTATAGCGATGGCAGCATGGAGCTCCTGATCATCAAGAATGCCGAATTGCATTTGTTCTTCCACACGTTGGACCATTTGTTGTACAGTGAGCAGAATTTCTTTGTCAAAACTATTTCTCATATCTGTTCCATTCTTATTCAAAAATAATTTTGTACCTAATAAGTGCATCGCTACGTATGAGATTTCTACAGTTGGAAATGTGATATCCAAAGCTTTTTCAATATCTTCGATAATCAATTGAGCGACTTGATATTCTTTCTTATTACGAATATCAGCCTCATCTTGATTAACGAGCTCAACATATTGTTCACTTCTAATCCTCCGACAAGCAATCGCAATGTGGACAACTAAATTATTTAAAGCGATGTCAGATAAATTTAATTGGACGGCCTTTAATCGTTTTAATACAATAGCATGAATAACTTCCATTTGTTCAGCAGGTAATAACCAGCCCTGTTGATGTGGTTCATCGGTTGTCACCGTTGTCCGCCTCAATAACAGTTCAGAAATCGCATAACGAATTTGCTTTTCTTTTCCAGTTAACTTCAATCCATAATTGGGTCGTTTAGCTAGCTGAAGTTGATATTTCTCAAGAATAACTTTCACATCTTTCAAATCATTTTGAAGTGTCGATCGACTAACGAACAATTCATCAGCTAATTGATCAATTTTTAAATATTCGGAACTAAGTAAAAATTTTTTAACAAGATATTGCACACGATCTTCTGGTTCCACGGGGACTGTTTCATCTATCTCAACAACGGTGCGAATAAAATATTTGAACTTGTCCTCGTTATGTACATCAAGTTGATAGCCTTGTCCACGAACAGAGTGAATTGATGCACCCGCATCTTCAGTTGTCAACAATCGGTCAATTTCTTTCAGATCATTGCGTATCGTGCGAGAGGTGACTTGAATCATTTTAGCCAATTGATCACCTGTAATTGGTTTTTGTTCACTGATCAGTTCCTTCAATAGATATTGCTGTCTTGTATTCATTTATCGTCACTCCCCTCTCTTAAATATTACTCTAACTGATTAAGCGGTTTCAAGTCATCATTAATTTATTTCTTTTCCTCTATTAGTGGAAAAAGCTTAATAACTCAATTGATTAGATCGCTAAACATTAAGAAAGCTGGCACCCCAATTAGGTATACCAGCTTAAGCTTGTTCGATCATTTGCAGGGCTTCTTCTAAAACACGGGCGCCATTCATTGTCTGATAATCCTTACTTGAAATAATCTTTATTGGCAACGATAACCGTTCTCCGTAATCCTTTTTTAATTGTCCTTCCACGTAAGCAATCTGAGGTCCAATTAATAACAGGTTAACTTCATCAATAAACTTGTCTATATCGCCCATGCCACATGCATGAACAAGAATATCCTCGTCTTTTTCCGATGCTGCTTTAATCATTCGATTGACAAGAATACTACTAGACATTCCAACAGCACAAACAAGCAAGATATTCTTCATAAGTAGCCCTCCAATAAAACGAATCTTCGATCATTAGATGTTTTACGTTCTCAGCTCACTGATTGCAGGTTCGTTGAATGAATCCGAACATTAGCGTCCGTTGGCACCCACCTCAATCGATTTGCACTACTCTCTATTTTAAGGGGGGTTTACGGACGGTTATCTGTGATAACCGTCGTATTCCTATATATATTATGCCACTTCTTATTAAGAACTAAACCTTTTATTAATCAATGATCACATTTAAATCCTGATGCTGTTCATTAAGTTGAGTTACGATTGCATGCGGTAGGGGTGTATTAACGATTAAATAATCAGCCGTGTTAAGTTCAGACAAAACTGAAAACGCTTGTACCCCTACCTTACTATCATCTAGTAACATAAAGGTTTGTTCACTGGTTTCTAGCATTTTTTGTTTCACTAGGGCTTGTTGTTCATTTGACTCGGTAAAACCGCGTTCTAAGTGCATACCTTTACATGAAATAAAAGCTTTAGTGACATAATATTTTTCCAAGGCCTTAATCGCTAGCGGACCGACAAATGAGGCTGATCGGGTAAGTAACGTTCCCCCTGTACAAATAACTGTAATACGCTCTTTCCTACTTAATTCAGCTGCCACCTTAAGTGAATTCGTCACCACCGTCAAAGGCATGTCTGGAATGATTTGCGCCATATACCAAGCCGTCGAACTTGCATCTAAAATAATTGTATCAGCTTGCTTAACATAACGTATAGCTATTCGTGCCAACCTTTTTTTTGCGTCTATATTCGTAATTTCCCGTTGTTCGAAAGGAATGTCATCTTGTTCTTTTTTTTCATTCAATACTGCTCCACCATGGCTTCTCGTTAAATATCCCTGTTTTTCTAATTTCTCAAGATCACGACGAATCGTCTCTTCTGTTACAGAAAAAAGCTGGCTTAATTCGGCTACTTTAACAATTCGCTTATCCTCTATTTGCTCAACAATCTTTTGATGGCGCTCAGCCACTAGCATAAACATCAACCTCTTTTCTTTTCAAACCGATCTCTTATTCCATTGTATAGTTTTCCTCCTATCATCGCAATCTTTGCTAATCAGTGAAAGTTGAGCTTTCAAAAATTTATAAAACGAATCTTCAATCAGTGTACCATTTCATTGTTCGCCCACTGATTGCAGGTTCGTTAAGTGAATCAGGACATCAGCGTCTGTTATCACCCATCTAAATAGATGCGCCTCTGCTCTCGGCGTTTTACGGACAGTTACTTAAGATAAAGACGCTATAGGGCAACCCTATAACGTCTTAGGATCTAAATATAGTTAGGATTTGGTGTGACATGAAATGCTTCTGCTAAATCAATTAATTCTTGGTCAGTGATCGTTTGCTTGATTCCACCTGGATGCGAAGCTACTAACATATAAACTTGCGCCGCTTTTTCAGCTGTTTCAATTAATCCAAACGCATCATCAATTGACTCCCCAGCACCAAAAATTCCATGATGTGGCCAAACAACAAGGCGATGTGTCTCCATGGCTTGTGCTGTTTCCGTTCCAATTTCATCTGTACCTGGCACCATCCACGGTAGTAAGGCTACGCCTTCCGGAAAGACAACGACACATTCGGTACACATTTGCCATAACGTTTTTGTAAAGGCTTTAGCTGATAAATCGTGTACGAATGTCATCGCAATGACATTCGTGGTGTGCGTATGAATAATGACACGATGCTGCTCATCATTTTCAAGACGTGCAATATGACTCATAAAGTGAGAAGGCAATTCACTGGTTGGGTTTCCGCCATTTGAAAGTCCCCATAACAAATCGACCGATTGTCCATCAGAAGCTACTTTTAAGATCGCTAATGTATCTTCTGGGTCTTTCGCTACATTTTTAAAATATTTACCTGATCCAGTTACAATAAAATAACGATTTGCCAAAGCTTTGACTGGGAATGCTAGTGGAATCGAGCGTTTGACATGATTCAGATCTAAATAGTTTTGTAGTTGTTCTTCTTCTAAAAGATAACTAACATTACCACCATTTCGTTCGTCCCATCCATTACGCCACATGTTCTGTGTCACTTCAATCATATCTTGAACAAATGGTGCATGAATAATCTGTTTTGTTTGTTTCCCCATATTATTTTACCTCATTTCTTTTTGTATATTTTTATTTTAACTTATAAAACCAATTATAACAACATAAACAAAAACAAAACAAGCTTGTAAACTTGTTTTGTTTTTGTTTATCTATTTAATTAATAAGCACTACAAAATTTGCTTAAACATTTTAATTACTTCTTGTTTCGTCGGTGTAAAAGGATTTCCTGGCGCACAAGCATCTTTCATTGCATTCTCCGCTAACTTATCCAGATCAACTTCATCTACCCCTAATTCAGACAACTTAGTCGGGATGCCCACTTGAATAGACAATTGTGTAATCGCATCAATTACCGCATCAGCACATTGTTTCTCTGATTTATTTGCTATATCTAAACCAATCGCTTTAGCAATGGCAGGGAACTTTTTCGGGTCACGTAATGCATTTTCACGCTCAACAATTGGTAATAACATTGCATTGCAGACACCATGTGGTAAGTCATAAACACCACCCAACTGATGCGCCATTGCATGGACATAGCCGAGACCTGCGTTATTAAAAGCTACACCTGCCAAGAACATCACATAGGCCATTTGTTCGCGCGCTTCAATATCATGACCATCTTCAACCACTCGAGGTAAATATGCAAAGATGGTCTCTACTGCTGCCAAAGCTGTTGCATCGGTAATCTTATAAGCGCCCGGTGTCACAATCGCTTCAATCGCATGTGTTAAAGCATCCATTCCAGTTGCAGCTGTTAACGCTTTAGGCTTATCAACCATTAATTCTGGATCATTAACGGATATCTCGACTAAACTATTTTTGTCGACCATTACCATCTTCACTTCACGTTCTTCATCTGTAATCACATAGTTAATCGTATATTCTGCTGATGTACCAGCTGTTGTATTAATAGCAACAGTTGGGATCGATTTTTTCGCTGTTTTATTGACACCTTCGAACGTACGGACATCCCCACCATTTGCAACAACTAAACCGATACCTTTTGCTGCATCTTGGGGCGATCCGCCACCAACTGAGACAATAAAATCACAATTTTCGCGTTTAAATACATCTACCCCATTATGCACATTCGATGTCGTTGGATTGGGTTTAACTTGATCATAAATAACAAAATCCGCATGTGCTTTCTCCAATTGTGCCGTTACCTTTGCAACGATTCCACTTTGATTTAAAAATTGATCGGTTACAACAAGGGCTTTGTTAAAACCTAAATCATCAATAAACGGGGCAAGCTCTTGCAAACAGCCTCTTCCTACTAAATTCGTGCTCGGCACATACAATACAGCCATTTTAAATTCCTCCTTAATAATAATGTTCAACATTTCACATTTTTTTGTAAAACGAACCTCAATCAATGTGCGTTTTCATTCTTTGCTCACTGATTGATAGTGGAGTAAATCAAGATATTAGCGTCTGTTAGCGCCCACCTAAATAGATTCTCCATTTTAAGGTGAGCGTTTTACGGACGGTTATCTGTGAATGAAATATATCTGTATGTAATGACAGATATATTTCATTCAGTTACTAACGGTTTAATAATTCTTGTTTCTCATATTCGCGAACGTCTTGCATCCAATCCATTTCAACCGGCACACCCATCAGTTGGCAATAATAGTCCCAAATCGCACCAAACGGGTAGGTTTTAAATGTTTCTAAAATAGCTAGGCGATCGGTAAAATGACCTTCTTCTTGATAAGCCTTTAATTGCTCATTAGGCATTAATAAGCCATACAGTAATGCTTTTAACATATTGCGTGTACCGATGGTCCATGCCGCAATCCGATTAATACTCGCATCAAAGAAATCAAGTCCAATCATAACTTTGTCGATCGCATCGTTTCGGACAATTTCTAGTCCTATTTCTTTTAGCTCATCGTCAAATGTCACAACATGGTCACTATCCCAACGAACAGGTCTGGACACATGAAGCGCAACCTTATCACTAAATAATAAAAGGGATGAAATCTTATTGGACACCATTTCTGTCGGATGGTAGTGACCGGTATCAAGTAAGCATAATTTATTATTTTTCAAAGCATAGCCGAGATAAAATTCATGTGAACCTACAACATAAGCTTCTGAGCCGATCCCGAATAACTTACTTTCCACTGCATCAATATTGTAGCGCTCATCTATCTCTTCACTAAAAATACGATCAAGTGAAGCTTTCAACCGTTTTCTCGGCGTCAAACGATCAGCGGGCGTATCTTTATAACCATCTGGTATCCAAATATTCGTTAACGTTTGTGATCCTAATTCTTTACCAATATGCTCAGCAATCCGCCGACTCGCTTGGCAATGGCGAATCCAAAAGTCACGTATTTCTTTATTGGGATGGGATAAAGTTAAGCCATCATCCGCTTTTGGGTGTGAAAAGAGGGTTGGGTTAAAATCAAGCCCGAGTTGATGCTTTTTCGCCCAATCTATCCAATTTTGAAAATGTTTTGGTTCTAGCTGATCACGTTCAACTTTCTCCCCATTGGTCTCTGCATAGATCGCATGTAAATTAATACGATGTTTTCCAGGAATAAGTTGTAGTGCTTGTTCGATATCTTTCCGCAATTGCTCTGGTGTGGTTGCTTTACCAGGGTAATTACCGGTCACATCAATCCCACCAGACAGTTCTTGCTGATCAACTTCAAAACCACTAACATCATCACCTTGCCAACAATGAATGGAAATCGGTATTTTCTTTAATGTTTCTAGAGCCGCTTCTACATCTATCCCCCACTTTTGATAGTATTGTTTTGCTAAATGATAACTTTGTTCAATTGACATGGCTCAATTCTCCTTTGGTTGAAATATTTTAATAGGAAAAGATTGCTTAATAAGTTGGCGTGCTTCTGTTAATGTGCTGAGTTGTTTTGCTTCAAGGAGCTGAACAACTACATTTCCTATCGCTGTTGCTTCAATCGGACCAGCATAGACGGTTTTTTTACTAAAATCAGCTAATAACTGATTTAATAATTCATTCTGACAGCCGCCACCAATGATATTGATCTGATTATAGGAACGTGTGGTCAATTTTTCGATTTCCTCTATCGTTTGCTGATAGCTTTTAGCTAAACTGATAAAAATGGTTCGTGCTAATTCACCAGTTGTGGTAGGCTCCGGTTGGCCTGTTTCACGGCAATAACTACGAATCGCTTCAATCATATTTTCTGGACTTAGAAAACGCTGATCATTGACATCAACGATACTATTAAACGACGCAGCTTGTTCTGCCAAACTTACAAAATCAGTAAAACTATAGCGATCATTATATAAACGCTTAACTTCTTGGATCATCCACAATCCCATTATATTTTTCAAAAACCGATAACGATAATCGACGCCACCTTCATTGGTAAAGTTATAAAGTAATGCTTCTTCTGTTGCAATCGGTTCTAATGCTTCAATTCCCATTAATGACCATGTCCCAGAGCTTAGATAAATCGTTTCTTGTTGTTCAGGTAACGCAATAACAGCTGAACCAGTATCATGTGTGGCAGGTAAAACCACTCTAAAATTAACACCCAGCTCTTCAGCTAGACTGTCTTTTATCGAGCCTAATGCTGTTTTTGGCAACTTAATCGGCTGAAATATCTGCTTCGGTAGACCTAACTTATCAATTAAGGCATAATCCCAATCTTTTGTCTCTAGATTGACCAACTGTGTTGATGTTGCATTGGTATATTCATTGGCTTTTTCTCCTGTCAACAAATAATTCAAGTAATCAGGAATCATTAAAAATGTCTGTGCACGTGCTAAAAGATCAGGTTGACTATCTTTCAATGCTTTTAATTGATAAATCGTATTAAAAGGTTGGAATTGAATCCCTGTACGTTGGTAAATATCAGATGGGTCAATTTGTTGGAAAACTTGTTCCATCACGCCATCGGTGCGATGATCACGATAAGCAATCACATCCGTCAGTAAAGCACCATCTTGGTCAAGCAGAACAAAATCGACTGCCCACGTATCAATCGCCAAGCTTACTGGTTTAAACTGTTGCTGCACGGCTTCTTTAACCCCAGTCTTAAGCGATTGATATAGATGATTGATGTCCCAACATAGATGGCCATCTTTTGAAATCATTTGATTCTCAAAACGATACACTTCTTCAAGCTGTAATTTTTCTTGATTGATAAAGCCTGCCATCACTCGTCCACTTGAGGCTCCAATATCGACAGCTAAGTGACATTTTTGCATTTACTACCCTCCCATCATTGAAACCGTTACCTATACATAAATATATTGGAATAACTCATAAAATATAATGACGTGAGTTGTGATAAAACTGTCCTTATTTGCCAGACTAATTGTAAGGTGAAGGTTTTGAAAGAAAGATTGGAAAGAACAATAAAAGAATAAAAAGGTAAGTATTGTAAAGTGAAAAAGCACGTTAATCATAGAAGGTGTAGAGGGAAATTATTGATGTAATCATTATTAGGAGACTTAAAATCTGTAATCATTAAATTATCTTATAGCTGCATTTGGCAAAAAAGAAGATTTGACATGCCATCTACTTGCCAAATACAGTTCTATAAAATTTGCACCCCTAGATTCTCAAATTAACTGGGCACATATTATCATTATTAAACCAGCCATAGCATCCATATCTTTTAGGTTAAATGCGGTACGGTTTCAGCCCATTTCATAAATTTGTCTTTTCCATTTTTATGACCAGTTATATATGGTTATGAAACACCATTACTTCTGAGCATACGCCATTTATAATGATCTTCACCTAACCACATTTCAGCTATTGATGAAAAACTTCGATCTTCTGTTAAAAAACTATCCAACTTGATCATCCTTTTTATTAGATTTAACCGTTTAACTTTAATTTTGTTCTATAATAATAATTTTGATTATAGGCATCCCACAGCCCCCACAAATACATTATGCCAAGCGCTCTATCATAAAAACCATAGCCTGGTCGACAATTTTCATTCCAAATTTGCCTACCATGATCCGGGCGAGCATAACCATGAAATCCGATTTCATGTAAGGTCTTGACGATTTTATTAATATTAAGGTCTCCGTCCTCTGTTCTATGTGACGTTTCAAGGATATCTCCATTTTTGTATCTTCTTAAATTACGAATGTGAACAAAGTGAATTCGCTCAGCAAACGCTTTAATCATTTCTTCTAATTTATTCTCAGGTTTAATTCCCAATGAACCAGTACAAAAGGTAATTCCATTATATTTGTTATCTACTAATTCAACTAATCGGCTAAGATCGTGGCGATCTTTTATAATTCGAGGTAAACCAAATACCGTATACGGTGGATCATCAGGATGAATTGCTAGTTTAATATCATTTTGTTCAGCAATCGGGACCACTTGTTCTAAGAAATACTGTAAATGACTCCATAGATCTTCTTCTGTCACCCCTTCATATAACTTAAAAAGTTCTGCCAAGTGTTTTAATCGCTCAGGTTCCCATCCTGGCATCGAATAACTATTATCATACGAAACCGTTTTAACAAGTTCCATTGGAGCAACACTTTCAATTTGTTGTTTTTCTAAAAACATAGAAGTCGCTCCGTCATTATGGGTTTTGTATAATTCTGTGCGTACCCAGTCAAAGACCGGCATAAAATTATAACAAATGACTTTAACACCATATTTAGCAAGGTTTTTAATGGTTAATTTATAATTTTCAATGTATTGATCTCGTGTTGGCAGACCTAATTTGATATCTTCATGAATATTAACACTTTCAACAACTTCAATATTTAAGTTGTACTGATCAGCATGTTTTTTCACTTCGGCAATTTGATCCAATGGCCAAACATCACCAACTGGCACATCGTGAAGTGCCCAAACTATTCCTTCTAATCCTGGAACTTGTTTAATATGAGTCAATGGAACAGGATCGTTCTCTTTACCAAACCATCTAAACACCATGCGCATTTTTCTTTCTCCTTTCAGCTCATTCATTAAGGGTGGGCTATCCCACCGACTCAACTTTAAATTGCGTAACATAATTTATAATGATCTAAACCGACACTTTAAAACTGGCATCTTATTTATCTTTTTTTACTAGACACAATCAATCACCTCTTAAACACCTGCATAAGCCATAAACCCGCCATCAATGGGGACACTTATACCTGTCACAAAACCACTATAACTGTCATCAGCTAGCCACAATAAGGCCCCATGAAGATCTTCAGGCTTTCCAAGTCGGTCCATTGGCGTTTGTGATAAGATTTTCTTCGTTCTTTCAGTATAAGAACCATCTTCATTCGTTAATAATCGTCGGTTTTGTTCGGTCAAGAAAAAACCTGGCGCCAGCGCATTAACTCTGATTCCTGTCTTACCGAAGTGAACAGCCATCCACTGCGTGAAATTATCAATACCCGCTTTCGCTGCACTATAGGCCGGCACTTTTGTCATCGGAGAAGGGGCACTCATCGATGACATATTAATAATTGAACCTTTGGTTTTTAATAACGCTTTGGTAAATACTTGTGACGGTAAAAGCGTCCCCATCAGATTGAGGTTAAAAACATGATTAAAACCTTCTTGTGTTAAGTCAAAGAAGCTTCGCACTTCTGGGTCCTCAACATCTTCTTGATCGTATACTTCATTTGTCGTAGACCCTTCTGGATGATTACCTCCTGCGCCATTAATTAATAAATCAACACGACCAAATGCCTCTACGACCGCATCCTTTGCCTGTTCAACAATGTCACGCTTAGTTACATCACAAAATATCGAAAGCGCTTCTCCCCCTTTTTCCTTAATAGCCGTTGCGGTCTGATCACCAAATTCCTTAGGATAATTTAAAATCGCAATTTTCATACCATGTTTGGCGAGCTCACGTGCCATCGAACCACAGAGAACACCGCCACCCCCTGTAATCACCGCAACCTTTCCCTTTAGTTGTGGATGTATTGGTCTCATTTTTGTTCCTCCTTCAATTTACTATTAGTCTTTGAATAGCTAATCATAAGTAATTATGACGCATTTAACCATTGTACGGGACCCCTTTACCTAACCTTTCACTGCTCCCGAAACCATTCCTTTAACTACTTGTTCTTGGAATATGATATAAACAATTAAGATCGGAATAATTGAAATAATAATTCCTGCTGATACTAAGCCGTATTGACTCGTGTATGCCGTTTGGAAGTTTGCTAACCCTAACGGTAATGTTGCATTCGCATCAGAAGATAGCAATACAGTAGCAAAAACATATTCATTCCAAGTGGATAAAAAAATTAGAATTCCAGTAGTTGCAAGCATTGGTTTACTTAATGGTAAAATAATCTTCATAAAAATTTGCCAGTAATTACAACCATCCATTAATGCAGATTCTTCCATCTCACGAGGGATGCTTTTCATATAACCAACAAGTAAAAATACTGACCTCGGTAAATTAAGTGCAGTATAAACAATGATGATTCCAAGCAATGAATCACGCAAGCCAAGCTCATGCATTCTGAAAAACATCGGAAAAATTAATGACTGTAACGGAAGGGTAATACCGATTACAAATAAAATGTAAAGAAATTGCCTTCCTTTAAATTGAAAACGTGATAACACATAAGACATCGTCGCACTTAAAGTGAGACAAAACACAATCGTTATCATTGTAACAAGAAAGCTATTCCATAAATATAACGCCATATTCCCTTCTGTTAATACACGAAGGAAATTTTCAAAACTGTACGATTCTGGAAAACCGAATGGACTTGCAAAGATTTCACGATTATCTTTGAATGCAGTCATCAATATCCAAAAAAACAAACCAAAGTTGATCAGAAAAAATCCCCAAACAAAAAAATACTTTATTACTTTTGGCAGTATACGCACCATAAGACTTTTTTTATTTTCTAACATTACTTGTTGCGCCATCTTATAACCTCCCTTATAGTTTTAATCATCAGTTTTGAAAATCTTATTGATAACAAATGCAATGATAACGACAATTACCATCATTGCAACAGCAATAGCATTTCCATACCCGTAATTATTTTCGGAAAAACCTTGGTTATACATATATGAACCAGATACTTCTGTTAAATAAACAGGACCACCACCTGTTAAAAGCAAGACATAGTCAAACTGTTTAAATGCATAAGTAATTGCCAAGATCAAACACATAGATAACACTGGTTTCATAGATGGGAGAATAATATAAATAATCTTTTGCACTGCGTTGACACCATCCACTTCTCCTGCCTCAATTAAATCATCAGGGATGGCTTGTAAACCGGAATATAATATAATCATCATTAACCCTATAAATTGCCAAACAAATGGGATCGCAACAGCTGTTACCGCCGTTGAAGGATTAGATAACCAATCTGTGGTTAAATCACCGAGCCCTATCATATTTAAAAAACTGTTTAAAATCCCAAATTGCGCATTATAAATAAAACTAAAAGCCAACGATATCGCGACACTTGATGTCACTACGGGGACGAAATAAATCGTTCTTAACAAACGAAATCCTTTTACACGTTGGTAAAGAAAATAAGCAAGAAAAAAAGCAATGGGTATTTGAATTAGCACAACTAGAATTACCCAATAAAAAGAATTCCAAAGCGCAGAATAAAAAATCGGATCTTGGAATAACTCAATATAGTTGTTTAAACCAACGAAAAATTGCTCTGAAAGGCCATCCCAATCAAAAAAACTAACATAAAAAGTATTAGCGAGCGGACTTATAAAGAAATAAAAGTAGAATAATAAAGTAGGAATCGCAAAAAACACGAGTGTCCATCGATTTTTTTGTGCCATTTTACTACCTCCTCTATGCACATTTAGGTTAGGAAGTATTAGATTTACTTCCTAACCTATCAAGCGTATTACTCGTCGAATTGTGTATTTGGATGTTCCTCTATAAGTGCATTCATTTCATCCACATATTCTTCCGGTGTTATATTGCCTAATAATAAAGAATCCGTTAACGGCCAATAGTCGCCTTCAACAGCAGAAGCAAATAATTCCTCATCATATGATGGAATAACATTATTTGTTGTTTCGAGATCTTCTAATGCAGCTGCTAATAAAGGACTAATTTCAGATTGATCATAATCAACCTCTAATGCTGAAATATCAGCTACTTCTTCGATAATACGCGTACCAATCTCTGGGCTAGCCATCCATTTCATTAGCTCCCATGCTTTCTCTCGTCTTTCAGGATCTTCATATGCGTCGTTACTCATAAAAATAAATTGACCTGTACCAGAAAGGTTTGTACGTACTGAATCATCATCTCCTAATGGAAATGGGATGATTTCATATTTATCCATCTGCTCACTATCTAAGTGGGCAAGCGTCCAATCTTGTTGATAGAACATTGGTGCCTGTTCAGCATTGAAAATTTCAGCAGATTGTGCTGTTGCCAAGCTCATATAGCCATCTGGAAAAGCACCTAGTGAGGCTAGCTCTTGAACTTTTTCTGCAGCACTTAACATATCATTAGTAAATGGCTCTTCTGCTGTTGCATGAGCGATCATATCCTCTGGTGACTTTTTCTGAGAGAAAAAATTTAATAGCATATAACGTGCACTATGATTATTTGCTGCAAAAGGGACTAACCCATTTTCTTCAAATGTAATCACAGCATCACGTAATTCATCATAAGTTGTAGGAACCTCAACACCATGTTCCTCAAATAATTCCGTATTGACAACAAAAGAATACGTATATGACAATATTGGCAAACCATAAATGCCACCTTGGTAAGTTACTGGATCAAACGAGCCTTCTCGAAACATTTCTTTCATATCTGACTCAGATTCAATAAGTTCGGTAATGTCAGGGATATTACCATTACGAATATAATCTTCTGTTCTTCTCATTCCCCAGTGCGTAAATACATCTGGCGGATCCTCCGCTGACATCTGCACACGTAATACTTGTTCAATATCATTTCCACCGGCCGTTTCAATGCTTAATTGAACATCATCATGTTCCATATCAAAATCTTCAAAAGCTGGCTCAATAACTGGGGCTTGTGGTTGTTCACCAGTAAAACTGTGCAACACGCTTAATGCGATTACATCTTCTAGCACTTCATCTGTTTCATTTCCATTTTCATTATCATCTTGTTGACAACCTAAAATAACTACAGAAAATGTGATCAACGAGATAAATAACCATCTCTTGTTTCTCATAATATGACCTCCAATTTTTTTGAAAACCAAAAACTAGATAAGTATCTAAACACCCTTTTCATCCCTCTGCAAACCATCTTACTCATATTTTAAAGCGCTTACATTAAAGGTGGAAATATAGAGCATAACACCTCCTTTACTGAATAACACATTACATGTCATAAGGGTATAATCACTACATTGGATTTCTAGTATAACTAGTATACTAGTTATTATATAACCATCTTTATAAAAATTCAATAGCTGAACTCGTTTTTTATCTGCTTTTTTATCGATCATAATATCTAGTCATTTACTGAATATAATTTTAATCGTTTTTCTAAAGTAAATAATTTAGTAAAGTAGTGATATACCAGAAAAAATTAGCTGTTAAAACAAGATACATAAAAATAGTTTTATTGAAAATACTTTCTTTATTAGACCTACCTCCATCAATTTCCATAAAAAAACACTCATCAAGTCAAGAAAAACTTACCAGATGAATGTTTTTATTATTAAATATTCTTGAAACAGCTCTTATTTCACTTTAATAAATCATTCGATTATGTTGATCAGAAATACCTGATTTACGATAAAAATAAGTATTGACTTGATCGCGCCATTCAATTGCATTTTGCAACTGTAACTGTAATCGCTCACGCACATTGTTAAATATCGTTTGATCAATTTCACCTTCTAACTTACACCAATTGTCAATAAACCCTTTGACTTGTTCCACTCCATCAAAATGAGTATCATAAATGTGCTGAATAACTGTTTTTCCCGACTGAAGAACATGACGGTATGAGACATGCTGGAAAAACAATAATAGCTCATCGGGACATTTTTCTAAATTATTATAAATCTCAGCATTAGGTGAAAAATATTGACCTGCATAACCCGTTCCTGTATCAACTGTTCGATCAACCCCAATACCATCTCTGTCGGCATAGTGATAAGTTCCCCACTTAGAATATTCGTAGCCATCTATATTCGGGCCATAATGGTGGTTTGGATTAACCATCCAGCCAATTCCCAATGGTGAGCTGTAATTTTCGTAGACTAACCAAGATTTCAACAAAATAGCTTGAATATTCTCAACAACTTGTGAGTTGTGGCCAAACGTTAAGTTAACCCATTCTTGCGTAATTTCTTCAGTGCTTAGATCAGGATCCCAAGTTAAACGACCAAAACCATAGAGGTTAGCTTGCGCTAATGTATGCCCAGTCCAATTCATATTATCTCCAATATTAGATACTGCTGCAATACCACCAAGTCTGTTGCCAAAAACATCACCATTTACTATATCTTTGATTTTCGTTCCTTCACCTTTAGCGTGCGTATCAAAATTTAAAATTTCTTTCCATTGTGGAATTAGATAACACAAATCAATCTGCTGGCCGGTATATTCTTGAGTAATCTGCAATTCTAACATATAATTTGTTTCCTTAAGACCCCCTAGTAAAGGTGAGATCGGTTCACGAACCTGAAAATCCATTGGGCCATTTTTTATTTGCAAAATAACGTTGTCAAGAAATTTACCATCGATTGGCTTAAAGTGATCATAAGCTGCCCGAGCTCGATCTGTTTGACGATCACGCCAATCCTGCAGGTGATTATAAACAAAGCAACGCCAAACGACAATTCCATTAAATGGTTTTAGAACTTGAGCTAACATATTAGCTCCATCAGCATGATCACGATTATAACTAAAAGGACCTGATCTTCCCTCTGAATCGGCTTTTACTACAAAACCACCAAAGTTAGGGATATAGCGATAGATATCTCTTACCTTTTCTTCCCACCAGACCTTCACTCTCTTGTCTAAAGGATCAGCCGTATCAAGTTCGCCCATCGTAATGGGACTTGCATAATTAATGCTAAGGAACATTGAGATGCCATATCGGTTGAAAATATCACTTACTTGACGTACCTTTGGTAAGTATTCTCGTGTAATTAAATTTGTCTCAATATCCCATACATTAACATTGTTAATTGATATAGCATTAATTCCTACCGACGCAAGTAAACGTGCATAGTCCTTGATTCGTTGTATGTTTTCCCTAAAGGTATTATCTTTGAAAAAAATCGAACACCCTGCATAACCTCGCTCGATCGTTCCATCTATATTATCCCATTGATTAATCATCCGAAGTCGGTTTTTCGGTGTCTCAATCGTTGCCCATCGATCTACTGGACGGTGCAATTGCAATGAACGCAGCAGGCTAAAAACCGCATATAAAACACCTTTTTCTGATTGACCAGCTAAAAAAATCTGTGTTTTTTCACTAAAGTTATGATGCACTATGATTTCAAAACCATCTTCTCCTACCTGTGAGAACCTATCTCTATCATCAACTTCAATATCTGTAATCGTTTCCAAAATTATTGTTGCTTCTGCTGGGGATTTCTCTATTGTTGGTCGGCGACCAAGCATTGCTTCTATACCAAGCAAAAGTTCTTTAACTGCTGAATCAACAATATTTGAGTTCGAAACAATATGAATGGATTTTAACATCTTCAGATAAGTGGCTTTTAGAGGTTCATTCGTAATTTGCTTATACTGTAACCACGCTTTATAACTGGATAAATCTTCTTCACTGATCATCATATCCGTGTTTTCTTCTATCATATCCAATTTCCTCCTATATATTTTCATTGCTTAATTATTAAGACTTAGCCCTTATTTCCGGCTTAACTTTACTGAATATCACTATAATACTTCTGATAATTCCATTGCCATATCCACCTTATATAGAGACGTATAGATGCTTAATCTACTAACATACTAAACAATGTCATACGACTATGCTTCTCAAAATTAAGTTTACTAGTATACTAGACAACAGAATTATATCTTGTTTTAAGTTTTTTTTCAACTCAAAGAACTAAAAAAATGACCTATTCAAATTACTCTAATTTACCTACAAAGTGTAAACTAAAGATCTTAAGAATAAGTCACTGACTTGTGGAACACTTTTCAAACACCCAATAGTAATTATTATTGAAGAAAAAATAACACCAGCTCATCGAAACCAAAGTCGGAATGATTAACTACCGATTGTTGTGAACTACTCCCACCACTTATCATCCTTATTTCTTTGGCATAGCCTGAAATGGTATCATCTGTTACTTTCCTTCGATACTTCACAACTAATATGGTAATACATCTAGAATATGAGTGGTTATTACTATCTAATTTCATTGTTATATCAACTCTTCTACTTTATAAGACTGATGATAATGCATTGAGGCAAAAGACAAAATAATGAACCTTTGGTCTATTGCCCAACCGAAATTCATCTTCCCCTTACCGCTGGGCTACATCCTTTACACGCTTGAAGAAGGGAATTATTTCCGGAAGTACGTTAAAATTTTCACATATAAAAGTGCCTACTTAATAAACAATAAAGCAAGCATTTTATTCAAAGCCTATTGTTTAAAATAATCTGGATACCGCTTTTTTAAATCTTCTTTTTCATAGTTGACTAAGTTCAAGTGTCTAACCATTAACTCTTCGGCTCTCTGCTTCTCTTGTTGTTCAATATGCTGGAGCAGTGCTTCGTGTTGACTAACTACCACTTCCCAATCGAGGTTTAATGCTAAACGAAGCACACGCAAGCGATCGAAGTGACTATTCATCTGGCGAATCATATTCCATGTTCGTAACTTACCACAACCTTGAAACAATAAAAAATGAAATTCTTCATCAAGCTCAAATAAACGTTGATATGATCCTTTATTTAGACATAACTTTTGCATTGCAATATTGCTTTCGATACGAAACAGTTGCTCTCCATCCAACATACTACATGCTTGATTAACAATCGCTCGCTCAATATTTTCTCGAACAAAACGACCTTCCTCAACAATATCAAGATCAATTTCAGAAATTATTGTTCCTTTTTGCGGATAAATACCTATCAATTCTTCTTGGGCTAACATTAAAAAAGCTTCTCGTACAGGCGTACGACTTACATTTAATTCTTTTGCAATCTCTGTTTCAGATATTTTTGTTTTTGGTTTTAATTCTAAATCTATAATCTTTTTCTTTACTTGTTGATAGACAACTTCTCGCGTTGAACCGTTATACTTAGGGTTAATTGACATCATAAAATCGCATGACCCCATTTCCTTTTTATTTGGTTATTCTTCTAAGAATATCATGTGAATTAGAAAGACACAAGTTTTGTTAGTATTTGTATTATGTTTCCATTTATTGAAAATCACCTAAAGTAATATGGTATTACTTGGGATGTTTGTATTTCATTAATTGATTTGCCTTAGAGCACTTTTTAACTCATCTAGGTTCTCCTTAGATAAAACGAACCTGCATCAATGGGCGGTTTCGTTCTTCGCCCACTGATTGCAGGTTCGTTGAGGGAATCAAAACTTGTCCGTTATCAATCACCTCAATCGATTGACCTCTGTTCTCTATTTTAAGGGAGGGTTTTACAGACGGGTATCTGTGATAAAGTGAGTTGAATTTTATTATCAAGACCTTCTATAGATAAGATAACCCCATTAGTTATCAAACCTTTTTCGATAGCCACATTTTCTACAAAGCTCTTCAACAGCAACCCTCCGTGAAAATCCATCAACTAAAGCGACCGCTCGTTCACTCGCGACAATCTCTGAAAAGCTCTGCTCATTAATATTACCAAGGTTGATCACGCCTTCGCCATCCAAACAACACGGGACTACCGTTCCATCTGCTAGTATCCCTGCTTGATTGCGAAGACCATAACAAAACCCTTTACCATCACCCTCTACTTCAGCTAGCGATGGCCATTGAAATGCATAATCTTGATTAATGTAAATACGATCTGCTATCTTTATCCCGCTTCCAGGCTTACTCTTTTCTTCAATTTTATAGGTTAAACCAAATTCAGATTCAATCATTTCCAATATATCACGGTTCTTAGATACCTCCACATCTGTCATATTCGCTTGTGAAAGATTCCATAATCTTAATGATACAATTAAATTCGATAAGCAAGTTGCCTCTTTAATAAAAGCGAATACATTTTTTAGATAGCCCTCGTTATTTAGTGGTTCTGCTTGCCCTTGATAACTATGTAAAGAAAAATTAATTTGCCTCAATGCCTGTTTGTTTAATAACTGTTGTTTCTTTTTCGTAATTAACGTTCCATTTGTTGTTATATTGACATAAAATCCTTTTTCAGCACTAATGTCCAATAACTGACCAAGCTTTGGATGAAGAAGTGGCTCACCCTTGACATGTAAATTAATATAGTCTGTATATGGTTTAATTTGATCAAGTCGCTTAGCAAAATCTTCAGGAGAAATAAACTGTTTAGGCCGAAGCGTGGGAGGACAAAAGCTACAAGCAAGGTTACAAGCACTCGTTATTTCTAAATAAAACTTTTTAAATTTCTTCATCGTCTTTCCTCATTTCCAAACTAACTCTATAGTCATTAGAGCACAAAGAAGATAAAAAGAAAATAGGGATTCTATATTTCACTCAATTTTCTCATCTGAAATTTCAGGCTCAGCCAAGCCAGCATAAGGGTAGCGACCGCACGAAAAATGGAGAAATCGCATTCCCGTCTAAGTGGAGATAAGCAAGGGGGGGAAACTTCTGCGGGAATAGGATGAGCTGAAGCCAGCCCCGCGAAAAGCGAATCCATTGCTTTTCGGAACAAATAATGTTCTAAACGTATCAGAAGGTTGGATGACTATTTTCAATGTGCGAAAGTTGAGTTATATAAAGTGAGCGGTGTGGGGACGGTTATCTGTGGTAAAGCGATCCTCATCAGCAACATATAAAACTTCAATTTTAAACTACCTTTCTTTTTTAAAATCTAGTAAAATGAAAAAGAATCACAAAAAAAGGAGCTAAACATCAATGTCATATAAAATGATCGTTCTAGATTTAGATGATACGTTACTTAGAGATGATCATACCATCTCACCACGCACCAAAAAAGCGCTGCTAACCGCTCAGGAAAAAGGGATAAAAGTGGTCTTAGCTTCAGGCCGACCTACATATGCGATGAAAGCAATTGCTGATGAGCTCTGTTTAGCCCAATATGGTAGCTTTATTCTCTCATTTAATGGTGGGAAAATTATCGATTACCAATCCGGTCAAGATATATTTAGCAGTACCTTATCACTAGCTGAAGTAGAAAGCCTTTATCAGCTTAGTCAACGAGAAGATGTTTATATCCATACTTACGTAGGGGATGAAATCATAACCGAGCAATCTAATCCTTATACCGATATTGAATCAGAAATTACCGGACTGCCGATTAAGTTAGTCGATCACTTCACGGAAAATGTAACAGAAGCTCCTGTAAAAGTGCTTATGGTTGATCAACCTGATCATTTGAAAGTTGTCGAAGCAAAGCTTCAAGCTGAACTAGCTGAACAATTTAGTGTGATGCGTTCAAAACCTTACTTCCTTGAATTTACTGAAAAAGGGGTAACGAAAGGGACCAGTTTAAATCATTTAATTCAAATTTGTCAGATAGCTCGTGAAGAGGTGATTGCGATTGGCGATAGTTATAATGACCAAGAAATGATTGAATTTGCCGGTCTCGGTGTGGCTATGGGTAATGCCCCTGATGATATTAAACAAGTCGCCGACCTCGTTACAGATAGCAATATGAATGATGGTGTGGCAAAAGTAGTAGAAGATTACTTGTTGAACGCCACTTCTGTTAATTGTTAAATACGATTTTGGGCAACGATTCTCACCAGACGCTTATAGTTTTTTATTGTTAAGTAGATAATAAAATAGAGGGTTGAGCGATGCTATTGCTCAACCCTCTATTTATTTTTGGATTATTAATCTCTTGGCACAGCTTTCACTTTCGTTTTATACCCCCAAAAGTAAGTCAATACAAAAGCTATAACAAACCCTATTGGCATTTGTCCTACATAACCCCAAAATCCCGTATCGATACCAGCTGGATTGATCGCACCCGGTATAGCAAAAAATCCTGAAGCAGTAAATGCGTATACTCTCGCCTGCAAGAGACCACCAAATACACCTCCAATACTACCAGCAATTATAGCCATAATTAACGGCTTTTTCCTTGGTAATAATATCCCATAGAGTGCAGGTTCGCTTATACCTAATAAACATGTTAATCCAGTAGAATAGGCTAAGCTCTTTTCCTTCTTGGAAGTCATTCTTACACCTACCGCAAAAGCTGCTGCTGCCATCGCAAACTGATTTGCTGCTAATAACCCCATGACATCATCATACCCACCAGTTATCATATTGTTTATAAATAACGGGATGAACGCCCAATGGAGACCGAACATAACCATAACAATCCATGGCCCACCTAAAATTAAACCAGCAATTGCCGGACTAAAATTATATATTGTAAATGTCAAATCAGCTAACATATTACTTAATGTTTGGATAACTGGTCCAACTATGAATAATGTAGTTGGTATAACAACCATAAATAACACAAATGGCAACAAGAAATACTTAAAAGCTTGAGGAATGAGTTTCTGTAATTGCCTCTCAATGAGTGAAGCAAGCCACACTGCGACTATAATCGGAAACACAGTCTGGGTATAATTCATTAAATTCATTGGAATTCCTAAAAAAGCAAACGATTCTCCTGCTTCTGCTGCGCTTACTATATCCGGATAAATAATAACAGTAGCTATTAAAATCCCATAAAAATGATTCATTCCAAAATATTTAGCGGCTGATGAGCCTAGAAAGATAGGAAAAAAGTAAAATAAAGCATCACCAAGAGCATTAAGGACAATATAAGTATCTGAACCTTCACTTAAAAGATTAGTAACACTTAAGATAGCCACAAGTCCTTTCATTAAACCTGAGGCGACTAAAATACCTAGCATAGGTGTAAATACACCCGAAATCATCGTTGAAAATCGATCAAACAATTTCTGATTTTTGTTTTCTTCATTATCTAGCTTAACAGCTTGATCACCGACTAATTTCTCTACTTCCTTAAAAACAGGTTCAACCTCATTCCCAATAACCACTTGGTATTGACCACCTTGTTCAATAACAGATATAACACCTTCAATAGCCTCAACTTTTGCTTTCTCTGGTTTTGTATTGTCTTTTAATTTAAAGCGCAGCCGTGTAATACAATGAAAAACACTATTAACATTTGCTTGGCCACCAATCGTCTCTACAATTTCTTTGGCAACTTTTTTATGATCCATCTAAATCACTCCTACTAAATATATTTAAAATAAAGCGCTTTATTTTTCACCGATGGACGAACTGCTTAAATGCAGTTCGAAGCTTATTTTGCTACTATAGTTATCTTTCCTGTAATGCCTGTCCCTTCAAGCAATAAATACTGAGATAGAAAATCTTTTTGCTGATTAACTAATGTATTGGTTACTTCAATAACTAACCTATTCCTTCCAGTTTCTAAGGCTTTGGAAATATCAAATTGGTACGGTGGAGCGATTGCAACACCTATATTGTTATCATTTAGCCATACTTGACCTATTTCATATAATTCTTCAATTATTAATTGTGTCGCACTAGTAATCTCTCTATCATAAATAAATGTTGTTTCATATCGTATCGTCCCAGAAAAATCAGGAAATTGATCCGGTTGAGCAAGGTCAATTAATTCTGTGATGTTTATTGCATTAGTGAAATTCGGATATGCTTCAGCTGTAGCAAACGAAACCGTCCACTCTCCCATAATTTCAAACGGTTTCAACCCAGTATATTCGTTTTCTGTTTTTATCTCTCCTAAATGGTTGTCAGTAAAAATGTATATCACTGATTGATAAGGTGATAGTGTTAAATCGATTATTTGTTGATCATTGTCTAGGCGCTTAGTTAATGCATAAATTGTATTATTATAAGCATTATAGATATAAGGTTGCGACAATTGATTAAAGGTTACTTTTGTTTCAATTGATTTAGTAGGGTCTTCATTAAAGAACATATAAATATCCAACTCTTTATGTTGATAGTGGTAGTAACGTAGATATGGTTGGCTTTCACTAACTCGAATATCATAAATAGTATGCTCAAATAAATCGGTAACAAGTTGATTTAGCTTAACGCAAATGGTTGAAGTCGACTTCACTAATTGCTCGATCAACCCCCTAACATCTTCCCCTTCGCTCGAACGTATAGGGAACCCATCAATGAAATATATTGAAAAACCGTTTCTAACAGCGTTTGCCAGTTTTTCTAATAAAGCTTTTGGTAACGATTCAGAATAAGGAACAACAAGTGTCTTAAAAGTTTCTTCATTAATTTTTAGCTTATCTTGGTCCAATTGACTATCAATGATAAAATCGCTTGGTACAACATCAAAGTCGATTTGACTTTGCATCAGCTCTCTCGCCACTTTCTGAAATAACATGTATTGTCCTGACCATTCTGCTTCACCGTGATAAAGAATTGCTACTGGAGCTATGTGCTGACCACCGGTTAATAAATGACTCATCCTATTCATATAATGAATTAAATGACTCATATAACGATATTGCGGATTGTGACCACGTCCATAGAAATGTGGTGGGCAGTCATCGTCTGGAAATGCCTTTGGTGAGAAGGCATGAGGAACAAAGTGATTAACTCCTCTAACAAACATATGGTCTGTAAGCCACTTCATTAACTTTAACCCTTCTCCCCAGCCATATGCCCCATACATTTCACACATTGTTCGACCTTGTTTTTTAGGATCAAGATGACCTAGCGAAGCCCCTAGCTTAGCTAAACCATAATGAAAAAATTCCCCGTCCCACCCTGTTGAAGTGAATGATTTGTTATAACCTTTGTCCATACCTGGTAATATTTGATGCAAAACGACATCTATACCGGCCATATCTTGGCCAGCCATACTCCTGAAAAAATGACCTGGGCCATAACCTAGCCGTGCATGAGCATTATTATCCTCAATAATATGACCGATATATTCGACACCGTGATCGTTACACCATTTCCCAATTCGACCTGAGAAGTTTTCATTATATAAATTAGTAATCAAATTCATATATTGATAACGAACCTCATGAGCACGAATTCCCCCATTGACCCATAACAAAGGCAATTCTTGAATGCTAATTTTTGCTTCTGTTTCAAGTAAATTTAACATCCCTTCCTTCCATGGCAATACCATTTCTAGACGTCCTATCGAAGCTTCTGGTCCTTTCACATTACCAAAACGAGGTTCATCTGAGAAAAAGCCTTCAATTGTTTTGCCAAATTCGTCTTTATAACGTTCGAAATGCGCTTGATAAACTTTGTTAATAAGGATATCTGTTGCTTCTGGTATCATTGGATTTAAATAACCTTCTGTTGCTTTCTCTCCACCATTAATGGATTGAACAATAGTGAAGATTCTCCATTCACCCTCCGGAAAATCCCAATACACAATACCATCAGTTAATTGGTCTGTGATATCAATCAAAGAATGTGGATCAATCATTTTAAAGTCTATTTTTTTGGCAGCAACCACTGCAATGACTTGATCTAAACTGTGGCTGCTATGGTCCCGCCTATCTGCTGTTGGGTCCACTCCTACTTGCATTACATGTTCTCTACTCTGTCCAGATATAGCCCATGAAACCATAACTCGACCATTGCTTTTCGGCCCTACAAAATCTTGTTGATGTAATTTTAAAAATTTTTTCCTAAAATGTGGGTAATGCTTTTCAATTTCTCCAACAGCATATCCTGTTGGAAAGTGTGAATCATCTAATATCCAAATTTTCATATCAACTTTTTTTGCTTCACTAATAATAATATCGAGATCACGCCACCAACTCTCTCCAATAAAATCTGGATGTGGTCTTGACTCAACACAGATCGCTTTAATTCCAGTTTGATAAATTTTCTGTACGTAATCACGAAGAATAGCTTCTTCTTCCCCATGTTGCCAAAAAAACGGAAGAACATAGTTAGCTTCTTTTTTGTCAAGCACTTCTGTAATTCTACTCATCAACTCACCCCAATAACAAAATATTATTTCAAAAAACAAATATAAAACAATTATTATTCAAATAATATTATGGTTTACTTTGTTTTTTTGTTGATTTATACTTTATTTAACGCTTACAATCTTATATTAACGTGAAAATATATTTATCGAAATATCAAAACTGTTGATCATAACTAACAAAATATTAGATGGAGAGGATTACATGGACCCTAATCAGTTAGAAAACTATATAAGACCATTAAATGAAAAAGAAATCTATTATAAACAAAATCCGACTTTATCTAAAAAATATCAAGAACTTGATCAAGTTGATCATAATGGAGAAATGGTTTATCTATTTGATACTGAATTAATGCCAAATGAGAACATATTAATTTTCAAACAGAATCGCTTTGCTCCTGTTCCCACGCATATACATAGTTACCTTGAATTGATCTATGTTTACTCAGGTAAATGCGATCAGATCATTAACGGGAGAAAAGTTAGGTTAAAAAAAGGGCAAATATGTATTATTGATACCGAGGTTCCTCACTCAATTCAATATACAGATCAGGATGATATCCTAATAAATTTTCTGATTAGACAGGATTTTTTCACCAGCTCTTTTTTAAGTAAATTGAATAACAAAGGTATTATTACTAACTTTCTAATTAACGCCATTTCAAATTCAAAAGACCATGATCAATATATAATTTTTCATTCTGAACAGAATAAAAATATTCAGTTGTTGGCTCGCCAGATCATGTGTGAATTCTTTGATCGAACGATTTGTTCAGATGAAATGATTGATGCCTATATGCTGTTAATTTTCTCTGAATTAATCCGTGTTTTCCATTACGATACCAATCAAACAACCACACCGTTAAAGGATCAAATAAACATTATTGATATTCTTCAATTTATAGAAGAAAATTATCAACATTGCACACTTAATCATGTTGCCGAAAAGTTCAATTACAACCCTAATTATTTAAGCACGTTAATAAAAAAGCGCACAGGTAAGTCTTTCAAAGAATTAATTCAACTTCAACGACTAACCTATTCTTCCTTTCTATTAATTAATACAGAAATACCTATCTATCAAATTGCAGACGAAACAGGATATAGTAATCTAACTTATTTTTACAGTAAATTCAAAAATTATTTTGGCATGACGCCACAACAATATCGTGACAATTGTTAGAAAGTGTCGTGAATTGTCGGAAAAATATAACAATAGAACTATTTATTTTAACATTTACCATTTGTATACTAAATATATGTACTCTATTGGCCAATAGAAGACAAACACCTGGGGCTTTTCATACATCTTATTTGTTTATGCACTTTACTAAGTTAAATAGCTATAACACTCAGATGATGATTTACACGATTAAGCATTATATCTTCACAACAAGGCGATCTGACATAGAAAAATCAGATCGCCTTGTCTATTAATCTACCAAGCTACTAGGGAGGAGTCTAAAATGAAAAACGGTCAAACGAAAAAACGTTTTCT
This sequence comes from Amphibacillus cookii, assembly GCF_016908375.1. Lineage (GTDB taxonomy): Bacteria > Bacillota > Bacilli > Bacillales > Amphibacillaceae > Amphibacillus_C > Amphibacillus_C cookii. The sequence goes on along the minus strand of NZ_JAFBDS010000001.1, from coordinate 603,341 downwards.
TCTATCGATTATTTTCACTTTACTGCTATTACCTTTTACTTCGGCTCATTTTGCTGTGAAAGCAACAGACTCAAATGAGAAACAGTTAGACATACCTGAAAAAATAACTGAATCTTTAGAAGATTATGTGACTGAAGAAACCGAGGATGATTATTACAAGCCGACTGATAAAGTTAGAATTATTGTCGAACTTGATGAAGAACCGGCCATTTCTTATGCGACTGAACAAGGTGTGCTTTATAAGGAATTAGATGATCAAGTTCAAGAACAACTTCAAGATGAACGATTGTCTGCACAAGACGCGATTATCTCCGACATCTCAAGAATGGGTATCACTTTTGATGTCGAACATCAGTTTACGACGGTCGTCAATGGTTTCAGTACAGAAGTTACCTATAAAGAATACGATGTAATTCAAAGTATCGATGGCATTGAAGACGTTCACATTTCAAATGTTTATCATCTTCCAGAAGAACAAGAGCCAGATATGAATTATAGTATTGATATTATTCAAGCAGGACAAGTCTGGGAAGATTACGGTCTTGATGGAGAAGGCATGATTATTGGTATCATCGATACAGGTATTGATCCTACCCATCAAGACATGGCACTCGATAGTCCTGAAACGATCACTTTAAATGAAGATATCATTAACCAAATGAAAGATGATCATGAATTAGATGGGATTTATTTTACTGATAAAGTTCCTTATGGCTATAATTATATGGATAAGAACACACAAATTATCGAACAAGGTCCCGCTGTCAGTAACCATGGTATCCATGTCGCCGGTTCTGCTGCTGCCAACGGAGAAATTAAAGGTGTCGCACCGAATGCACAATTATTGGCATTGCGTGTCTTTGGTGATGATCCACAATATACGTCCACTTATGGTGATATTTATGTTAAAGCGATTGATGATGCTATTTTACTAGGTGCAGACGTTATCAACTTAAGTTTAGGTTCAGTAGCTGGATTTGTTAGACCGACAGATCCTGAACAAGAAGCGATTAGTCGTGCCGTTGATAATGGCATTATTGCCTCCATTTCGGCTGGTAATTCCGCCTATTATGCAAATGCCATTACGGCAAACTACCCATTAGCAACAAATCCTGATATCGGCTTAACCGGCTCACCAAGTGTATCCTATGATTCTATTGGTGTTGCTTCCATTGAAAATACATTTATTGAAATGGAAGGCTTTAGCTGGTCTTCAGATCAGGAAGAAGGCACAGCTGCTTTCCTTGCGTCAAACCGTTATCATGAAGATGTTGATCAACCACTAGAATTGATTCACATCGTGCATAACAACAGTTTAGATCAGCTTGTTGAGGCACTAGCTGAAAAAGATGTAGAAGGAAAAATTGTCTTATTGCAACGCGGCTTAAATTTTATCGATAAGGCGATTGCCGTGCAAGAAGCTGGAGGAGCTGGTGTTATGGTTTACAACCATTCTGCTGGTTATACAAGTATGGCGACCAACTCATCGATTGTCATCCCACAACTGTTTATTTCCAAAACAGATGGTGAACACTTTGCTCAATTATTAGACAACGACGAAGCTGTCTCCATTGTATTTAGTGATGGTGAACCTATTGTGACAGCGAACCCTGAAGCAGGACGCTTGTCATCCTTTACATCTTGGGGTGTTGCACCTAACCTTGATTTCAAACCTGAGCTTACGGCCCCTGGTGGCAATATCTTATCCACATTACAAGATAACGAATACGGCTTAAAAAGCGGAACATCAATGGCTGCACCTCATGTCTCAGGAGGATCGGCACTCGTATTACAACACGTAGATGAACATTTTGATTTATCTGGTTATGATCGATCGATTGCCGTTAAAAACCTTTTACTTAATACATCAACGATTATTGAAGATAAAAACTTATATAACGATCATTATGCATTAGGAAATCCATATTCACCACGACGCCAAGGCTCAGGCGTTATGGATTTACACGCTGCACTAGCGACCCCTGTTGTCGTGACTGAAGTAAATACAGGCGAAGCGAAAGTGAGCTTACAAGAAGTTGGTGATTCATTTACCTTTACACTAGCTGCTGAAAACTTCTCAAACCAAGATGTCACTTACGAACTTGATGGCAATGTCCAAACCGACCTTGTTGTCTCTGGACAAAACTTAATTGAAGCACAAGGGGTGTTTGAAGATGGGACGATTGCGCCTACCTCTCCTTGGTTAGGTGAATATCCGATTGCTTTTTCTGACGATACCCTTACCATTCCAGCAGGTCAAACGGTCGAATTTACGGTAACAGTAGACTTAACCAATGCAATCGACTGGTTCTATGAACAACCGTTAGAAAATCAATTCCCGAATGGTACGTTTATTGAGGGTTTTGTCACATTAACGAATGAAAGTTTTCCAACGTTGGCTGTTCCCTATGTAGGCTTCTACGGTAGTTGGGATGATGCACCTATTCTTGATGGCAAGCGCTATGAAGAAGATTTCTTCCTCCCTCACACTGGACTAGTCAATGAAAACGGCAGCTATTTAGCTCCAATTGATGAAATAGATGGCTTTGACGAAACGAATATTATTGCATTTTCACCTAACAAAAATGATATTCACAATAAAGTAACACCAGTCCTAACCTTTTTAAGAAATGCTGAATCGGTGCAATATAATGTCCTTGATCACACAGGTGATCGGTTAAGAACGATTAAACGTGAACGGGATATCCGAAAAACACATGATTTACCGGGCTATTCATATTTGACCGATCGAACATGGGACGGAACAGTTAATCGCAAGCAAGTCGATGATGGTCTATACTATTACGAAGTCAGAGCTAAAATTGATTTCGACGATGCCAAATGGCAAAGCTTTACGTTCCCTGTCCTCGTCGATACAACAGACCCTGAGCTATCCGTTCGTTACCACACGAAGGAAGATGAAGTTAAATGGCAGGCAACGGATCAAGGATCGGGTCTCCAACAACTACAAGTCATTTTAGACGATGAAGTTGTTGAAACAATAACAATCTCAGAAGATCATCAAGAACAAAGTGGCACCATTGATGCAAGTGAGTGGGAAGATGGCACAGTCGTCGAAGTTGTTGCCTTTGACCGTGCGGGAAATTCGATAAGTGAAACAGCTGAAGTTAATCATGATACAGTGGTCCCTTACATTTACATCACGACACCAGAAGTGTTAAGTGTTCATGACACCCATGATATTGCAGTAAAAGGGTATATCGAAGAAGATAGTGGATTAGCATCCTTTACCATCAATGAGCAAGCCATTGAATTTGAATATAACGAATCAGAAGACCACTACACATTTGATGCTGTTATCAGCTTTGAATCAGATGGGGCACCCGATTTATTCTTTGATGCCGTAGATTCAAGAGGCAACCAAAGCTCAATTAAACGACAAATCATTATTGATACGACACCACCAGAATTAACGATTGAAGTCCCTGATCAAATCGATCAAGATGCCACTGAAGTGACACTAAATGTTTCAGTCGCTGATAACTTTAATGGTTTAAAATTATACGTGAACGACAGTCATGAATATGAACAACCGTTTAAAGCACCTTATCAAGAGTCATTTTTCGAAGATGAATTTGAATTAACCGTCAAATTAGATGATGGGGATACAGACTTATACTTTGAACTGGTTGATGTAGCTGGTAACACAGCAGAAGAAGAAATCACGATTACACGCTCAAAAGATGATGATGAAGCTGAAGATGACCCTAACGACGGAGATAAGCGTGGCAAACGATTATCATTAGGTTCTCTTCTTAAAAATTTATTTACTAAATTATTCTCGTTTATACGCTTTTAGTAGAACTTAGATGGCCAGGATAACATAAAAAAGTGAGCAGGAAGTGGCTGATCATGCTACTTCCTGCTTTTTAAGACTTATATAATGCTTTACGATAAACGCTTGGGGTACAGCCAAACTTCAATTTGAATAAACGATAGAAGTAACTTAAATTATCATAACCTATTTCAGTAGCAATGTGTTCTACCGCCAGATCAGTATAATTCAACAATGACTTTGCCTCTTCTAACCGTCTTTCTTGCAAAATAACTTTAAACGTCTTCCCCGTCGTCTTCTTGATATATTTACTCAAATTATAGCTATTCATATTAAGTTTCTCGGCGATTGTTTCTAACTTAGCAGTCTTAAAATGTTGATCAATGTAGCGCATCACCGCTAACGCTAATTGATGATCGTAAATTCGATTAGATGGTGTATATGCCTTATCCGCGTGCTTCATTAATTGAATCATTAACAAACCCATTTGAAATTTAACGGTAACTTCTGACCATACTGTTGGATTCATCATTTCTTCAATCATACTCGCAATAATCGATTGGATTACTTCAATATCAGAAACTTGATAATATAAATAGCTGCCAGCTTTATTTTGGTTAAATAGACCACTGATCAAAAAATTAACAATTGACTGCTCTGCTCCTTCAATGTCAAGACTATCAAACATATGCTCGAAGAAATAAGGATCGATAATAAAATTAATCACCAAATCTTCTTCTCCACAAGGTTCAAGCGCATGTTCAATATGTTGATTCAGGAAAAGTAATTCTCCTTGCTTAAGTTCAAAACGCTGATTGTCGATCATTTGTATCAGCGATCCGTGATAAACATAGTTAATCTCAATATAGTCATGGCGATGAGCGGGAAATGCAATAAAACGCGGGTGCTTACGTGTGACAATTAATTTTTTATCAGAAAGAAATTTGGCCCGCTCAATAATAAAATCACGTTGACTCGTGTAAACATCTTTTTCAATCTTTTTCGACTTTTGCTTTAAGATTATTTCTTCTTCTTCTGTTAACATCAGCAGTTTTTGATAAAGAGATGACATGATTTAAACGCCTCATTTCCTAATTCTAATGAGCAGTGACCTATAAAACGAACCTTCAATCATTGGTCATTGTCGTTGTTCTCTCACTGATTGCAGGTTCGTTGAGTGAATCTCGACATTAGCGTCCGTTATCACCCACCTCAATCGATTTGCTCTACTCTCTATTTTGAGGGGATTTTACGGTCGGTTATCTGTGATAAAAGTCAATGTCCACCTGTTACAATTAATGTATACTTCAAAACACGAGGTGAAGAAATCGTGATAAATAAAAAAATCATAGTACAATTTACGATACTAACATTTTGCATAGCCTATATTATGTCAGGTGCTTTGATTGCTCTTGGGCAATTCGGATTTTCGGTTCACTCTTCGGTACAAGAATCGTTACAGCACTTAGGGATGAATATTCCTTTTGCAATCTATATTTTATCGCCCGCTATTGCTTCATTTATCGTTCTAAAGAAAAATAACAAAATAGCAAACTTTAAGGAATGGTTGAAAACTGTTTTTTACACCAAAAATAACATATTTCTTTATTTGTTCGTTGTTGCAGGGCTTGCACTGTATTTTCTGATACATCTCTCAGTTTCAGGTCGCACCGAAATAGTACTTCCATTTTATATGTTCTTCCTTGCTCTGCCTGGCAATCTTATTATCGGTGGCTTGGAGGAAGCTGGCTGGATGTACATATTGCAACCTGAGCTTGACAAAAAATATGGTTTTGTTTTATCTTCCGTTTATGTTGGCATCATCTGGCTTTTGTGGCATATCCCTCTCTTCTTTATTCCAGGAACGGGTCACTATGAGGACCTCATTGACTTTTGGATGTTTGCAGTTCAAATCATTGCATTTCGATTTTTATACGGGGCAATCTACAAAATATCAGGCAAAGGCCGTGTGTTTATGTGCGTATTATGCCACACCATGTTCAATGCGGCAAGCTACGCCTTTGGCATCCCTCCTACGACTTGGGCGGGAACCATTGCCGCAAATGCTATGATTGTTCTTGTTTCAATTGTAATCGTTGTGATATACGACAAAAAGAACAGAGAAACCCAAAGTCTGTCAATGGGATTATAGAATAGCAGACGGAGCAGAGCGAAGGAGCATATGCCGCAAAAGCCCATTGACATAAGCCGAAGTTCACACTAAATTTACCAAATATACGATTAATACACGCTTTCTCTTCACCTCAGCCTAAAACTGTTGTTCTATGACATTTCCCCGTTGGATCACCATTAAGCGTTGTCCATTGGAAATGACTTCTTTATCGTGAGTCACAAGGATGATGCTTTTACCTTCCGCATTCAATTCACTTAAAATACCAATAATATGATCTCTATTTTTCTCGTCTAAATTACCTGTCGGTTCATCACAAACCAACAGATCTGGGTCGTTGATTAACGCTCTAGCGATCGCTACCCTTTGTTTTTCCCCACCGGATAACTGCTGTGGCATATGATGAATCCGTTCGGAAAGATGCACCTTTTCTAGCAGGTCTCTCCCCTTTTTATTCAAAGATTCTTTTTCTTCATATGGGGCTAGAGGAAGAATAACATTTGTTAACGCGTCAAATTGATCAAATAACTTGTAATCTTGATAAATAAAGCCGATTCGATGTCGACGAAAGGTAAGAACCTCCTCACTGGAAGCAGACTGAATGTCAAGGTTATTTAAACGAATCGAACTTCCTGGATCGACGGAAGTGATGCCAACGATACATTGCAAAAGCGTCGATTTCCCAGATCCAGATGGTCCGATAATGGTTAACCATTCGCCTTGGTCCATTGCAAAATTGACATTTTTAAGTATATTTAATTGTTCCGCTGTGGTTTCATACGTCTTATCCAAATTTTCTACAACAATCTTCATGGCGTCACCTTCCGATCCCAATAGTTTGTAAATTGTTTCATAATATAAGTTAACACAAAGGCAGACACAATGACAGCCATCACCAACAAGCTAAGCATGATAACAGCAACGGTTGACCATTCAGTCAACATGCTTTCCATTAAGACTCGATAAGCGATAACGCTCATACCGGCACCACTGAAAATAGCCACAGTTGACCAAACACAGACTTCGCGAAGATAAAACATGTAGAGTTTGCTTCTTCCCCAACCAACATGATAAAACAACGTCATTTCCTCGCCCCGCTCTCGCCATAACGATACAAGTGCTTCTGCAATCGTAAGAAACGAGAGGAGATAGAGGAAAGCAATTAGTAAATAATAAAATACTTCCATTTGCCCATGAATGTATATCCCTAGATTCGTTTGAACGGTCCGTTGCTCTTCTTGTTGCAGTAAAAAGGTAAGAAAGATGGAGATAAAGGTTAATAGAAATAATTGAATAGCTGCCGCAATAATCCGTTTATGATGATACCACGTGTTTTGTAATGCGATCGATTCATGTCTTTGCTGGACTTTCCTAGATTTTTCCCTTTGTCTAGAGAATGAAAAAGAGACACGTACGAGCACGCAAATCAAGACGAAAACAAGCAACTGTGCAAAGATAATCATCATGGAAGCATTATAGTAGGCGTAGCCCACAGCAACAGGAAACGTTACAACTAAAGGGATACCGACAAGTCTCGCCCACTCCATATTGCGTAGTTTTTTAATATATTTATCAGACCAACCGAAAAGACGAAGCTTATCTTCACTCTGTCTCCGTTCATTCATTAGATTAATGCAACTAAACAAAATATAAACAAGACTGACGAACGAAAATAACAGTACAAGTACAATCTTCACTAAATCCCAGCTCTCGATGATCGTATCAACCGCCCCTAAAGTTGTCCACGGTTGCATAACAGTTCCGAGCCCTTCTACATCTATATCCATCCATTGGTGGGAGGCTCCAGCTACAATATCTACGGTATAACCCAGTTCTGAAAACTGTCGGGCAATCTCTTTTATTTTTGCTGCACTCGCTTCATCATAGCCATCAATACCGGCAACCTTTACTCGAATGGCATCAATCGGAGCATCCCCCTTTAAACGTTCCGCCCATTCCAATGAAATAATGCCATGTGCCGGTGTCGAGATAAAACTGCCGGGTACAGCCGTCGGGTACACTTGCTTATTCTTATCGTGCTTTAAATGAGTTTCTTGCAAACCGTAAATACCTAAAGGAGACGCAGCAAGCGCTTCACGATCTTCCCACAATTTAAAATCACCTGCATGATGAAAATAAATCCCTTCCCCAGCAATAACTTCTCCGACGTCATTGCTCATAAAGTGGTCAATTTTTTCTAATGACCGGTAGATCGGAACGCCCGTTTGCTCATCTGTCGTTATTTGTTGGACGGTAACGTTGTCTCCCTCAATCTTATACTCAACTGGTGATAAATAGTAAGAGGATTCCTGACTGTGATAACTAATTCCACCAAATAAATCAAAGTCAAAATCATCTCTATTTTCAAATGTATGGAGACGATACGCTTCATCGGTAAATAAAAAGTTATCATAGAAGGGAGAAATTAATTCAGAAAAGTCCAGCTCATAATGTTCAGATCCCTCGACTTCGATTGTCGCCAATTCCTTCTCGACTTGGGCATGGAGATCAAGATCTCGATATGAGAGGCTTCCCAACTGGGCTAAATCGGTTTGATTAAAGGGGGGCAAGTAAGTCGCGTAACTCTGCTTCATTGATCCGCAACTGGTCGATTGAAATGGATGCTGTAAGTGGAATGGTCTGATCGAGCAGACTTAAAATTGGAATTTCTACAAATTGTTCCGGTTCAAGACCAGATCCTCCCCCGGCTAATGCTTGAAAATCAATTGCTGTCAATGCCGCTTCTTGAGCAGTATCGACCGCTATCACTTGATGATAAGATGGTGGTAAGGGAAATGACGGAAATTCACTTTGAAATGTATTGACCAAGGAATCTTCTAAAAAGAGTGCATAACCATCGGAAATCCCTTCGACTGGAAAAAAACTATAGGCATATTCGTGATCACTCATGACATACTTATCAACACCATCGGTGGTTGTCACCGTGTTCTCATAACGAAGCGATTCCGTCCTTTCAGGTAGCTGATAGGTAATCTCTGTTGCGGTAAATAGACCAATAGATGCCACTGGTGCTGCCACTTCGATATCTTCGCGTGCCAACACGGTTTCCCACTCTGCGATTGAAATGCCCCCATCCCCAATCCCTAAATAATTTTCCTCCACTAAACCGAGCCTCTCCTCGACTTCAGTACGACTGTCTGCAGGACGGAGTAAAATATCATAGCTCCCCCGTGCAAAATCATAGATTTCCTGGGTAATCGTTTCCGATGCGTCTGACAAGGAAACAGCAGAAATGGGCAACAATAAAAGTAGACAGAAAAAGATCACCATCAGCTGACGCTTTAGCTTTTTTTTCATTAATGGGTAATAAAACATTTGCTAACCTCCTTTACTTTAAAAATGAAGTATGACTCACATGGTTTTTTCCATTAGAGTCATACTTACTCCATTCAATAACATACGTCTTAAAACTTGACTATCTCGATCGGTTTAAAACTAAAAAGCTCTCACTGTAACCGTTCGCGTTCTTTCTGGGGAAATATTAAGTTGATCGGCAGTCCTATATCTTTGGGTGTACGATTGCGCATAATTATATCCTCGATAACTATAAGAAAAAGCTCTACTAACTGCTTGTCCCCGACCATCTAATCTTTGTCGACCTGTACCATCTCCGGGATTAAAATAAAACGTGTGTGGTCCATGGCTTGAAGTGGTGCCTACAGTCCAGGTATATGACTGTCCTGCATTAACGGTTGTAGGTCCACTAATCGTTGCAGTTGGAACAGATTGCACCTCCACCTCACCACCCGTCTCTATCTTAGAAGATTCTGCAACAACAATTTGATGAAAAAAGAAACACTACTCCAATACTCATTAACTCAACTTTCTTATCTAAATTTTAGGTTCAGCCAAGATAGCATAAGGGTACCCTAATATTAAATATAAGCGTTGACTTTGAATATAGATTTTCGATTGATTATAAACCTTTCGTTTTAGACACGCAGGTGAGCTATGTTCCGCTTTCACTCTCCCAAGCACAAGGGAAACATCTTGGTAAACGCAGTGTCTCCCTAGCCGTGGGCGTGGCTTGAGCTAACTTTGCCCAGTCAAAACCACTAGGCAAAGTGGATCTCAAGCTCACGCTACACCCACAGGAGTCTACACATCTCTCACCTGCTAAATAGCAACATCTATCTTAATAATGGTTGTCTTTCAAGAGCTCATCAAACGCCATTTCAATCCGTGGACGTTAGATTTACAACATGTAGATCATGAAGACATCGGCATTGAGTCTCAGAAATAAGAAACTTCTTATTCTAGTCGTGTCACATCTTCTTCACTTTATTTCGTGCGGTTGGGCTTACGCATTCCGTATGAACCTCCAGTCTAAGTGGAGATAAGCAAGGGGGGAGACTTCTGCGGGAATAGGATGAGCTGAAGATCCACTTGAGGAGTGATCTTTGCGACTCAAGTTAGCTGAAGCCATCCCCGCGAAAAGCGAATCCCTTGCTTTTCGGAACGAAATAACGTGCTAAACGTATGAGAAGGTCCCATGCGTTACATCCATGCAGAAGTAAAGGCAACAAGCCTATTGAAAACCGCGTCTATTGTACACGATCAAGGTTGAATGACTATTTTCAGTGTGCGAAAGTTGAGTCAGTAACAATGAAACTACTTTTTTCATTTGTTCCCTACCTTTTTCCATAGATTTGTATTACCATTTAATAATATAATAATATCAAATAAATGTAAATTTGATTTAAGTAAATTTTCAAAAAAAACAAATATTTTGTATAATATAATAATTTATTGTTTTGCAGATGGATAGAACTTCTTCTTGTCTCAACACGTTGTCCCATTTGTGTTTACATCCGATATCGATAATTATGAAACGGACTCAAATACGAATCTTTTCATATAATGAACCCTCCAGCGGGCGTTTTATAAAATTTTTTATACTCACTAAAATGTGAACATATGATACATTAAGTCATCTGAAGTCACGCTTACAGTATGCATAATCCAAAATCCGGTTACTTTAATATTTGAAATACTACAAGGTCATTAACATCTACTCTTTTAATAATCCCTCACCCTTTGACAACTGTCCTATTTTAATGTATATTACGTATTGGTCGAACAATTATTATTAAATACAACGAAAATATTCGTATTTAGAGGTGTTATAAATGGAAAATGTATTCGATTATGAAGATATTCAATTAATTCCCGCAAAATGTGTCGTTAATAGCCGTTCAGAATGTGATACATCGATAACGCTTGGTGGTCATACGTTCAAGTTACCGGTCGTTCCTGCCAACATGCAAACGATTATTGATGAAAAAATAGCGATCTATTTAGCAGAACATCAATATTTTTATATTATGCATCGCTTTAATCCAGAAACACGTATCCAGTTTATTAAAGATATGCACCATCGTGGTTTGATCGCTTCAATTAGTGTCGGTGTCAAAGCCGAAGAATATGACTTTATTTCAGAATTAGCTAAGCAAAACTTAGTTCCAGAATTTATTACAATCGATATTGCTCACGGACATTCCAATGCAGTGATTGAAGTGATCCAGTTTATTAAGAAAAAATTACCGAAAAGCTTTGTTATCGCTGGAAATGTTGGGACACCTGAAGCCGTTCGTGAACTTGAAAATGCCGGAGCGGACGCAACAAAAGTAGGGATTGGCCCGGGAAAAGTTTGTATAACAAAAATTAAAACAGGATTTGGCACGGGCGGATGGCAGTTGGCTGCGCTAAGATGGTGTGCTAAAGCGGCTAGTAAGCCAATTATTGCTGATGGTGGGATTCGTACCCATGGCGATATTGCCAAGTCGATACGATTTGGCGCTTCCATGGTGATGATCGGATCACTATTCGCTGGTCATGAAGAATCGCCAGGTGAAACAGTTGAGCGTGATGGTCAATTGTTCAAAGAGTATTTCGGTTCAGCATCTGAATTTCAAAAAGGTGAAAAACGGAATGTAGAAGGCAAAAAAATGCACGTTGAGTATCGTGGCAAACTGCAAGACACCTTAACAGAAATGGAACAAGATTTGCAGTCTTCGATCTCTTACGCTGGTGGAAATAATCTGATGTCAATTCGTAATGTCGATTATGTTGTTGTAAAAAATTCAATTTTCAACGGTGATAAAGTCTATTAATAAGATGAATGAACACTAGCCTCTATTTTGCAGCTGGCGTTTTACGGAAGGTTACCTGTGATACCCTGAAGAAAAAACTTGTGATATAACCGTAACGGCTTGTAAGCCTCGGTTATATCACTTTTTTGTTAAACAAGAAATGTTCTTAAATACGTACATTGCCCGGGAAATATTTAACTAACTCAACTTTTGCACACTGAAAATAATCATTCAACCTTGATCGTGTTCAATAGACACAGTATTCAATAGGCTTGTTGACATTACTTCTGCATAGATGTGCTGTATACGTTTAGAAGTTATTTCGTTCCGAAAAGCAATGGATTCGCTTTTCGCGGGGATGGCTTCAGCTAACTTGAGTCACAAAGATCACGCCTCAAGTGGATCTTCAGCTCATCCTATTCCCGCAGAAGTCTCACCCCTTGCTTATCTCCACTTAGACTGGGGATACTTCAGCGATTTCTCCATTCTGCGTGCGATCGCAACTAGCTTTCATGCGAATTTCTCACTAGAAAGTTGAGTAACTTATTAAAACGATTTTAACTTTAACAGATGATCAAAAAATTTCAAGTTCTCGTCGTGTTAAACTTTTTTTACTGTCTGTATTATTTTTTATAAGCAACGACAGCGATAAAACCTAAGCTAGCTTTATTTTCCCTAAAAAAACGATACATCTTTTTAAAATAGCGATAGTTATCTTTTTTAAAAGCATTTCGGGTGATTTTTAATGTTCTGAATATCCCTTCATCTCTAATCATACCGATTGGACTTAACAGTGACATCGGTCCAGTTAAGGTATCCAGTTCGTTAAATCCAGCTGTTTCAAACAATTCCGTCCACCCCAATTTATCATATGGGTTTGCCGGTACGTGTATCGCCTGTTGTAAATTTTTAATGATTTCGTTCGATGTACCATCTACTAAATGAACATCATGGGTAAGCAAGATGCCACCCGGCTTCAATACGCGATAATACTCTGATAAGGCTTTTTGCTTTTGCTTATCCCCGAGCATGGTGAGCATCGCTTCATTAATAATGATATCAAAGGATTGGGCAGGATAAGAAAGGTTAAGCGCATTGCCCCGTTCAACCTGGATCGATTTCGTTAAACCGGCATCACGCACACGTTGTTTCGCTATCTCGACAACATTTGGATCAAGATCTACAGCGATCATCGAACAACCCGTTTTCTTAACTAATTCAATGGCATTGGTACACTGATTACAAGCAACTTCTAATATATCTTTATCTGGGTTAATATCGACGTGATCAAACAACCAATGGGTCGCCTGTTTACCACCAGGGCGCAAACGGGTTTTACCTAATCGTGCTAAAAAAGAATGACCCGCTTCCGTCACTTTATTCACCTTCCTTTACAACAGTTAATAACATTTTATAAGCAGTAATCGCCTCTAAGGCATGTGGAATTTCAGCTGGCAATACAATACTCTCACCCGCCTTGACGTTATATGCTGTTTGATCAATGGTGATTAACGCTTCGCCTTCTAATATTTGTACAAGTGCATCGCCATTTGATGTATGTCTCGCTATCTGTTGTCCTCCGTCTATCGCAAATAATGTTAACGTCAAATCTTTGCGTTGGACGAGCGCTTTACTCACTTTCTTATTTGGAACATACTCAATTTGCTCGGCTAAAACGATCGTTTGATTGTGTGGAATTTTATTAATCATCTGCTTACACTCCTCTATATTGTAGATATAATATTGTTGGAAAATCGACGGTTCTTGTGCTAAAATTGAATGATACGTTTGATCATCTAAGATGATCAAACGCTCGGCTTTTAACGTCGTTTGGTGATCGTTGAAAATGATGTGAAGCTCCCCTTTCACACAATAAATGAGCTTTTCACCATGAACGATTTCTGTACTAACTGATTCTGACTCTCCTAAGCCAAACGCTGTAATATCATAGCAATCGGTCTCTGCTATCGCTGTACTTGTTATGGAATCAGCTAATGTTATCGCGACCTCTTCCCATTTAAATACGCTACTTTTTGGTAAATCCCTCAATGTCTTCCCTCCCTCTTGTTATTTATGAAAGATTTTACTATACTTAATGATAATGATTCTCACTCATGTATTTTACTTTATCACAGTCAGTAAATAATTACGGTTGCATAGGCAACAAAGAGGTGAAGATATGAAAGCAACACCACTACAGTTGAAAAAACTCCCTTTCTTTCAATCATTAACAGATGAAGAATTAACAAAAGCGATTCACTGTCTTGATCTCAATACTATGGATGTGAAAGGGAAAAAACAGCTACAATTATCGCTATTTAAAGATAAAATAGCGCTACTGCTTACCGGTCAACTCTTTATCGAAAAGACCAGTGCTGAGGGCGACTTATTTATTGTTTCAACATTAGCACCAGGTGATTTAATTTGGAACGAACAGCTTGGATTGAGTGATGACCATATTATTCAAGTAAAATCCGATACCAAACTTCTTGTATTTGAGCAAGCGATTTTCCCAGAAGGATGTGGATTACGGACATATATTTATCAGCAATTATTAAAATACGTACTTGAACAGCACCAAAGGTTGTTTGAACGTGTTGACTTATTAGGAAATAGACGCTTACGCGAGCGAATTCTTTCATTTTTAGAAAAAGAAGGGGCTGAAGCAGGGAAAACGATAACGATTCCTTATTCAAGGCATGAGCTTGCCCATTATTTACATGTTGATCGAAGCGCTCTATCCCGGGAATTAACAGCGATGAAACGTGATGGCTTACTAGACTACCACCTTAACAGCTTTACGCTATCCGACTGAATCCATAGAAATATTGAATTCAGCCGGATTTTTTATTGACTTTCATCACAAAGAAAGGTATCTTAACTTGTAGTCGTTCCACAAAGAAATAGTATCGGATAAAACGAAACTTCAATCAGAGGGGCGTCCTTTTCCAATGATTGGTCGTTGAGTGGATCAAGACATTAACGTCCGATCTCGTCCACCTAAATAGATTGAACACTGCTCTCTATTTTGAGGTGGGTGGTTTACGGACAGTTATCTGTGATAAAGGGGGTCATCGCTTGGCAACACAAAAGCAATTGGCTGTAATCGGATTAGGTCAATTCGGTTCAGGAGTAAGTAAATCCTTAATAGAGCTAGGGCATGATGTATTAGTCATTGATCGAAAAGAGCGACTTGTTAATGACTTCAGTACCATTGCTACCCACGCCGTAGTAGCCGACGCAACGGATGAAGGAATTTTAAAATCACTTGGCTTAACAAATTTTGACTATGTTATTGTAGCTATCGGGGAAGATATCCAGGCGAGTATCTTAACCACATTAATCTTAAAAGATTTAAATATTAAAAATGTTTGGGTCAAGTCAATCAATGATTATCACACAAAAATATTAGATAAAATCGGAGCCGATTTAATTATTCATCCAGAAAAAGACATTGCAAAGCGATTTGCTCAACAAGTTATTAATGGGCATCTGCTTGATTATATTGAGCTTTCTGATGAATATAGTATTGTCGAAATGAAAGCTCCTGATAAAATGGTCGGAAAGTCAATTACAACCATAGATTTACGGGGGACCTATGGCATTAGTTTACTCGGGATTAAATATGCCGGGCAAATCGACATTAATCCGTCTCCTGATTATCGATTAAGTGAAGGGAATATCTTAATTATAATAGGTAGTAATAAGGATATTGCACGTTTTAAAAAGGTGGAAATGTAAATGAATTTCTTAATAAAATTACGAGAACGCGAACTCTCTCCACCACAAATTTTAGCTATCGGTTTCTTTATCATTATATCAATCGGTACTATATTACTTAAATTACCTTGGAGCACCATAGAACCGATCTCATGGCTAGATGCAGCTTTCACAGCTACTTCAGCTGTTACCGTGACAGGCTTGATCGTCGTTGATACCGGGACAGCTTTTACCTTATTTGGACAAATCATCTTAATTTTTTTAATCCAATTAGGCGGGCTAGGGTTAATGACATTTGCTGTAATGAGCGTCTTATTACTAGGTAAAAAGATTGGCTTAAAGGAACGTTTATTAATTCAAGAATCATTAAATCAGAATTCAATGGGTGGCGTTGTTCGCTTAATTCGTACCCTGTTCTTTTTTGCTATAATACTAGAATTGATAGCTACTTTTTTATTGGCACTAAGGTGGGTACCGGAATACGGGCTTGGTTATGGTCTATTTACTAGCTTATTTCACGCTGTTTCTTCATTTAATAATGCTGGATTTAGTTTATGGTCAGACAGTTTATCAGGCTATGTAGGTGACCCTATTGTTAACATTGTCATTACCGGGTTATTTATTACTGGTGGTTTGGGGTTTACTGTCATCTTTGAATTAATGAGACGTAAAAAATTTAGACGCTATTCATTACACACGAAAGTCATGGTAGTCGGTACATTGATGGTTAATATCGTCGCTATGCTATTATTCTTTTTATTAGAGTATCAAAACCCTGCTACACTTGGACATTTGTCATTTGGCGAACAACTATGGGGTAGTTTTTTCCAAGCGGTCACACCGAGAACTGCAGGTTTTAACAGTTTGGACTATAGTGCAATGAATGAAGGCTCTCTCCTCTTAACTGTATTGTTAATGTTTATTGGGGCAGGGAGTGCCTCAACAGGTAGTGGTGTCAAATTGACCACTTTTATCATTATTATTTTTGCTGTTTTTTCTTATTTACGTGGTAGAAATGAAGTTCATTTATTTCGTTGTCGAATTCCACTTGATATTGTACACCGTTCACTATCGATTATTATCATTAGTTTATTCTTTATATTCGGGGCTATCTTTACTTTATCTATCACTGAGAATTTACCAACATTTGCGATTGTATTTGAGGCGTTTTCTGCCTTTGGTACTGTTGGGTTATCGGTAGGGATTACTGATCAATTATCTAGTATCGGTAAACCCATCATTATGTTGTTAATGTTTATTGGAAGGGTTGGTCCGCTTACAATTGCCTTTGCATTAGCACGATCATCAAAACCACGTATATCTTATCCTAAAGGAGAAATATTTACAGGATAATCACATAAAACCACGAACAAGTTGCGCTTGCTCGTGGTTTTTAAAATTAGAGATTTCTACTTTTCATTTAATTGATCTAAATATTCTGGTTTAAGCCAATTGATTAAATAATCTTCATGATAAATGTCATCCGGATACTCAACATTTCCTGTATTCCCCTCTTGATATAACCATTGTAAAAAGTCATTAAGCGCTTCGAAGTATGGCTG
Source organism: Amphibacillus cookii (assembly GCF_016908375.1). GTDB lineage: Bacteria > Bacillota > Bacilli > Bacillales > Amphibacillaceae > Amphibacillus_C > Amphibacillus_C cookii. The sequence continues at coordinate 586,019 of NZ_JAFBDS010000001.1, read as the reverse complement.
ATATAAAAATTCAAAGCTTACCGTCTCCTCTGGCATGCGATTTGACTTACAAATCTCAGGATCCATATAATTAACATATGTTCGACATGGAATCGGCCTTACTTGATAAGCCATACATGCATTTGTCTCTAAATTCAACAACGGGCAAGGTAAATCAAGTTCCCGATATTGCTTTTTAAAGTCTATACCCTCATAAAAATCAAGCGCTCGAGCTTTCTTTAATTTTTCAGCATAAACAGATTGATAGGTAAGCAAGTGTTGATATATTTGCTGATAGCGCGCTTTTGGTAACTGACTAAGGGCTTGCTTGATCAATTTAGCTTCTAATTCTGTAACAATAATCGGGAAATAACAACAAAATGCACAGCCCATCTGACAGGTGGGTTTTAACCCGATCACTTCATCTATCTTATCCATTTCGATACTGACTTGATCAAGCAAACCTTGAAATGACCTTGATAGTTTTTCTTCATTAGAAAGATTACTGTCATGCCAATGTTCAACAATTTGATAAAACAAAGCATCATCAATTTGATAATGTTTCGCCATATGTTCGCACCGTTCTTGTATCTCTTCTAAGCTTGGATAAATAATCGCAAATCCCCCCTTACCACTTTTAACTTGATAAAAGGAACCTTCTATCAGCTGGCGTTATATGGACAATTATCTATGATAAACCTTTTATTTGGGTCGATTAATCGAAAACACCTCTCCTATATTAGCATATTTATCTCCAGCTAAGCGACTGACAGCTTGTAATTTTGTTTCATCGATGCGCCCATTAGCGTATAATGCTTCATCAATATGGTAACAGATGATTTCACCTAAAATTAAATCCGTCGTCGGTAATTCAATATGCTTATACAGTCGACATTCCATTCTTATTTTCGCTTCATCAATCCCCGGTGTCTCAATGTAATCGCTATTCACTGCGGTCAAGTCCGCAAAAGTCACTTCGCTCGTTTTTGCATCGAGGGTCGCAGCCGTTTGATTAACTTGTTCCACCGTTTGTTGATCTACAATGTGGACGACAAATTCGTTCCGTTCAAGTATATTTTGAGCGGTATGTTTTCTTTGTCCATCTTTTTGTTGGGCAGCTATTGATATCATAGGTGGTTCTGATGATACCACGTTAAAAAAGCTGTAAGGGGCACCATTTAAAGTATCATCTTTTCCCAGAGACGTAACAAAAGCGATCGGTCTTGGAATAACACTACCGATTAGAAATTTATAATTATCTTTTGCTGTTAAGGTTTTTGGATCAATTGCTTTCATCTTATCATTCCTTTCCACCCTAATGATAGCATAGTTTTATCTACTTTCTGCCAGAAGCGCTTGCGAATGATTGCCATAGTGTACCTTAGTTACTTTGCTAACACCCACATTTTGGGATTAATTTTAACGTATGAATGCTTTTTCTCTTTGTGCAAGAGCATCTTTTAACCATCTAGGGTGCATTTTCATCAAATGATCAGGTAATACTTCTTGTCCAAAAAACTTAATTTCAAGTGATTCATTTGAATTACATTTTAATTCTCCTCCTATAATTTCAGCAAGAAAACAAGTGGTTATAAAGTGTATGGTTTTACCATTTGGATAGACAAACGTTTGCGAATCCGGATCAGAATAAACGCCAATTAACTTGTTAATTCTTATATCTAAATTGGTTTCCTCTTTTATTTCTCTAATCGCGGCTTCTGAAACCGTTTCTCCTATTTCTACATGCCCCGATGGAATACCCCATAGCCCTACATCAGCTCTTTTCTGTAATAAAACTTGGTTTTCCTCATTCAAAATAATAACAGCAATACCAGGTTTTAATTCATCAATTCTATCCATAAAATTAAACCTCCTTTTAAAATGAAAAAGTCCGAATAGAAAGAAAATCAACGCACAACAAATACGTTGAACCTTTCCCCTCGGACCTTTTATGTCAATAGGTGCCTTTTACGTTACATTGTAAAAGATGTAGCCCTCGGTCACAGACCTAAGAAAAGCGGAACCCTAGCTACAATTTTCCAGTTCATCATTGAATTTTACTACTAAATGCCGTTAAAAACTCACATTCTCTTGACAATAATTATATTCTACACCATCTACTAAATTCCTTCATTAATCAACGAATAGATTTTTAATTGAATGCCAACTAGTTAAAATGACAGTTCTCCTATTCAAATTGAATCCATTCGCATCAAACACTTGATTGGTGAGCGCAAGGCTTATATCCCCCATGCTTGGCATATCTTTAAAAACTACCGAGAATAAAACGAAACTTTAATCAGCGGGCGGAGGGCTACAGGACGTAGGTCATGCAGACGATGCCACAGGACATGGCGATCTTAGTCTGTCATCCTTCTTAAAGATGTTGCGGTTTTAGTCAACGATCTTACCCACCCACTGATTGGTCGTTGAGTGAATCAGGACATTAGTGTCCATTACCTCCCGCCTAACCTGCTCTCTATTTTGTCGTGGCGGTTTACGGACGGTTATTTGTGATAAATCCCGACAGCTTTATTAAGTTTATTATAAATTAAACTTTTGAATCAAGTCATTCAATTGGTTTGAGATGCTTGATAAGTTTTCACTAGACGACGAAATTTCTTTGGCGCTAGCCTCTTGTTCTTCAATAGCAGAAGCCGCTTCTTCAGTTGAAGCAGCATTTTCCTCGGCGATGGCTGCTAAGTTCTCAACAACGGTTAGTGTCGATTCTTTATTTGTATTTAATGAAGCAGAAATACGGTTTAGCTTATCCACTGCCTGCTCTGTTTGATTAATCGCTTCGGCAATCTGATCGAAAATATTGGAAGTATCACTAACATAAACCGCTTGTTGATCCATCATTTCTTTCATGCTTTCCATTTTATTAACGGCTTGATTTGAATTCCCCTTCAACTCAGTAATAATCATTAAGATATCTTGTGTAAATTGATTAGATTGGTCCGAAAGTTTACGGATTTCATCAGCTACAACGGCAAAACCTTTCCCTTGTTCACCGGCACGTGCAGCTTCAATCGCGGCATTCAAAGCAAGCAAACCGGTTTGGTCAGCAATATTTTGTATCATTTCACTTGCTTCTTCAATTTTATTAGCACTTTGATTATTTGCTAAAATATTCTGATAAACATAATCAGTTTCAGCTGTATTTTCTTTCGTCTGATTAACGAGTTGCTCTAAAATACTGAAACCTTTTGCTTTTCGATCATCAATCGCTTTAGAAGACTCAACAACCGTGGTAATAGCTTGACTATTCTCTTCCAATAACTGTCCGATCTCTGCAACATGTTGGGTCGCTTGTTCGGTATCTGAAGCTTGTGAACTTGCCCCATCAGCTAATGATTCCATTGTGTTGGCAACTTCTCCAGCGATTGATGCTGACTGTTGTGAAATAGCGGTTAATTGCTCAGAAGAACTTGCTACTTCTTCTGCACTCCTATGTATGGTTGTCAACAATTCCCTAATATTACCCATCATATCATCAAAAGCTTTTGCCAATGAACCTAATTCATCTTTTGTCTTTATCTGAACAGGATCAAGGTTAAAGTTTCCATTAGCAAGTTCCTTTGCCATCTTATTAAGCTTGTTAATCGGCTTCGTCATCGAACGGTCAATATAGGTTAAGCCAACGATAACAATGACTATCGCTAAAACCAAGGCGACAATTGAAACAATTTGTGTCGTCATAAAGATAACGGCTGATTGGTCATCCGCTTCAGCAGCACGTTCAGTTTTGAGATCAACAATCTGTTGGACTTCTTCTTCAATCCGTTCGATCATTGATGTACTGCGATTACGAAATGCATAAGCTTGATTGACACTATCATTTAGTGCTAAATCAATAATCATGGCTTCACTTTCTTCTAGTTCTGTGATTAATGAACGAATATTGCCAATTCGCTCTGATTCCGCTGTTGATGAAAGCATCTCTTCAACCTGATCAATAGCCTCTGTAAATGCTGCTTGATGTTCGATCATCTCGTCAGCATGAATCTCTCGCTCACTTTGATGATTGGTCATTAACATGTCGTTACGAGCACGTTCAATAGAAAGTAATTGTACTTCTGCTTCTTTAACCATCTCAATCCCTAATACATGACTTTCATACATTTCATTGAGTTGATTATTTACTCTACCTAATCCTAATAAAGCAATGGTACCTGAACCTGCAATTAATAAAATAATAATTCCAAATATGATACTCATTTTCTTTCTAATTGTGAGTGTCATTGTCTTGCTAAATGCGAGCTTCATGTTTTACATCCCTTCTTCTGTCTGTGGTTATTTCTACGGTAGACAAATATCCTAAATTAATGTTTTTACCAAAATAATAAGTCAATATAATTAGGATTTCCATCTGACATTAATGTTAAAATTATAACAGACTCGCCAATTTTTTCAATAGATATATTTTCTAATGTTAACTTCTTTAACATGATTTTGATTAATAAAAGAAGAGCTTATTAAATGGTGCTAAGACTTATCCATTTAAATTATGAAATGTAGGGGGTTTTAAATTAGGAACTTGATCCATCATCAGGTGTTAAGTGTTGAAATTAGAAATGACACTTCCTATAGCTTAGAACACGATTGACGATTAGGCATATAGTATAGCAGACCAATTTATCTAAGAGAGGGTTTTATATATGCCATATATTTGGGGTGTAGATTCTGCCAACGAAGTAACAAAAGATTTATACGATTGCGTATTAACACAGTTTGGTAAGCCTGAGTATTGGGGACGTTATTTAACACGTGTTGAAGGCGCTTCGGAAGGGATATCGGACGAAGAAGTTCAATTATTGCACAATAGCAATACAAAAATCATGCCGATTTATAATGATTTTTTAGAAGCGGTTGGAGAACGGGAAGGGCGCATTGTCGCCCAAAATGCTATCTTTCACGCACGACGATTAGGAATCCCGAAGGGGAAAATACTAATTGCTAATATTGAGAATTTCTTCAATATTGATGCAGCATTTATCTCTGGTTTTGTTGAAGCCATGTATATTAGTGATTACAAACCTGGCTTGTATCATGATCCTGATCAGGGACAATTTAATCGTGCTTATTGTGAGGCTGTTGAACTTAATGAGCGTGTAGCTGAACAAATCGTACTATGGAGTGCTGAACCTGAATATGGTGTGACCGGACGACGCGATGCCCCACCTTTTCAACCAAGTGAACCCAATTGCCGTTCAAACGTGTGGGGCTGGCAATATGGTCGCGATGCTGAAGCTTGCCCAATTGACACCAATCTCATTGAGCAACGATTTTATAATATGTTATGGTAGTTTCAGTTTATTGCTCTTACTTCATTATTAACAAATAGAAAACTCATATTAGCTCGTTTTACGATGGTGTTAGCTTTTATGATGTTTGTCACCGTTAAAATTTGTCTTCGTCGCTTTTCATTGCTTTGTTACCAGTAGACGATACAACTAAAAAACCAGCCTCCCGTTGGAGACTGGTTTTATCACTTAATCCTGGATAAGTGATATGAAGTTTGCGGCGCAACACCGTTGCCACATTCAACGTTTGACGTGTGCGGCTTACGCAAATTAGCTCATCGCTCTCATACTATATCATGCTATCCTTTAAAGCGCAACACTATTTTTATCGTTTGAGGGCGTGATACATCCCGCTAAATCCACCAAATAGCAACCCGGTTACGGGGAATATAATCCAATTAATATGCCACTGATGATACACAAGCCCACTTATTAAAAAAATAACGATCGCTAATGGCCAAACGAGAGCTGCGACAGCACCTACAATACGGTCATGCTCATCACTTTCTTGTCTTTTGGCAAATGCGTCTGTTTTAAGAAGCTTATCATAGGCTTCTTTCTGCTTACCATAAACAATAAAAATATAGACAGCTATAGTAACTATCATTAGTAAAAAAACCGTGCCCAGCTGAGAATATGATCCTCCTAATAATATAGAAAAGACAATTAAGGTAGGGATTGCAAGCACACATAACCCTACACCAATAATAATCGCTGTCGTATACACTTTAGCAAATGATTGTTGACCCATCTCTAAACGATGACGTTGAGCTGATGTTAACTCGAAACCATGCTCAAACTTTTTATATTGGTCAAGCCGACTACCTGTGTAAATAAATAATCCAATCGCTACGGTTAAAAGAATAAACAGTGGGATAAGCCCCAATATATCTGTTAACTCCGTAGGTAAGCCTAGGATCATTTGTCCGCCTACATATAAATTCATAAAAATCAATAAAGCCACACCTAAAATAATCATTGATACGCCTAAACCAATTTTTTTGCCAGCTTTACGGTTTTCAATGATAAATTGTTCAATCTCTTGATCTGTAAAAGGCGGTAGCGCATCCTGAGATTGACTTTGTTGATAACCTAATTCCTCAATAATTTCATCAATATTTCCAAATTCAGCGATAACAATACCAATGGCTTCATTCTCTGTGCTTCCTTCTCTCATAAGGGCTTCGTATTTATCTTGCATATTGACTAACAAATCCTGTCTCACCTGTTCCAATTCTGGTGTTTTCGGTAATCTTGAAAACATATTGTCTAAATAAGAAATAATGGTCTCCATAAAAGATGCTCCTTTCTTAGTTATAATAAAAATGTCCTAACATTCTTTTTGACTTCCATAATGACTTGCTCTTGTTAATACGAGATAAAACGAATATTCAATCAATCGGTGGTTTACGAACGATTATCTGTGATAAATTGATTAACAACCTCTTGAGTCAAGAGCCATTCCTGATGTTTTTGATCGAAATACTCACGTCCCTTTGCTGTTATTTCATAGTAAGTTCGTCGTCTTCCCATTGTTTTATCTTGCTGAAACGATCGGATATAGTCCTGTTTTTCTAATCGTGTAAACGCAGAATAGAGTGTCGTTTCCTTCATAACGTATTTATTATTTGATCGTTCTTTAATCCTTTTAGCAATTTCATAACCGTATGATGGCCACTCTAATAATAAAGAAAGGATAATTGTATCATTATAGCCACGCATCGTATCACTTGATAACAATCGATCACCCCTCTTTTACTCCATCTGTCGTAGTAATTTTATTATACACATAATTACTACGACAGGTAAAGTAATTTTAGGAAAAAATTCTTTCTAATTGATTAATAATATAATCATGATCAGTAAATAGGAGATCAAGAATTGCCCCTTTATCTTCCATCCATTGCTTTTTTAAACTTGCATCTATTCTTTTTTTTCCTAAGATAAGCTGTATGTAAACTTTTAATCTAAGAATATCTTTTGTTAAATGCATGATGTCACCTGATGTGTGGCTATAGACTTCAGATATCGAATATAGCAAATACTCTCCTCTATACTTGCCGGTTAGCATACGTATAACACCAAGCCCCATTCCAACCGCCTTCTGTACAGAAAGTGGTAGAGATAATTTGTAAAAGTACAATCTGTTATCTTCCTTTTTCATTGGTGTTGGAACAATATAAGGTTGTGGCTTTGTGGTTGGATATTCAATTAAATAACGCAATGTTGCCGTTGCGCTGCGAAAGCGAATAATATCTTCTATTTTAACGCCTAAAAAACGATCGACTGAACTTAAAGATTGATCTGGCGTTAATGCGAAAAATGAAACTACTTCGAAATCTTTTGACAAAGTTAAATGTGAAGCCATAAAATAGTCATCCAAATATTTGAATGTTCTCTTTCTCATTAAATACACCTCATCTTTACTTAATTAAAGCATAGATAAACATAACCGTTTTTATACTTAGTCCTAAAAATTTCGCCTACGTCGATTGGCTACTTGGCTGAAATTTTATCTTGACGTAAGGTACAAAAAAAACTACTTAAATAATCAGGTTAGCGAAACCTTTATTATTTCAGCAGCTCAGTCATCTTGTTATTTATCTCATCTTTTTTATTAGCTAATTCATATGTCATGGTCAAATCCTCATCATAAAGGTAAATAACTTAACTTCATGCATTTGTGTTGTAAAGAGCTTTACTGGCAAACTAATCATTGCTGCTTAATTTATTTATCGTTCACTTTTCATTGGTTAAATAACGACACTACCATTAGGCGGACTAAATAGACTAACTCAAAAGGGAACGCAATTATTATGTCATGCTATCTCATTTGATAAGGTACGTCGTCTCAACTGTTTGACTTAACCAATCTACACATCATTTGGTATTCTAAAACCTTTTAAGTTCCATACATATAAAAACGGGTATACTTTTAATCATGCTCACATAATTATTCGAAATCTCTTATTTCTTTTATTATCGACATGCTGTATATCCGTTCTAGTTATAATTTTTTCCATTCGTTCATCTGCCAGTATATATAGTTAAAAGAAATTGATTGATTCTATAGCATCCCTCCGAACTTTCTTCACAATCCTTTTTGCCTATACCCTTTTTTACAATGTTTGAAAATACCTTTGATAAAAATTCCCTTAATGACATATTTAATAGCATTTTATCATTTATGCCTTAGTTTGAGGTTTATTCTTAAGAATTCCACTTAACTTTAATCTAATATTTAATAATTTCGCATAGGTTTATAAACCTAAATCTTAAGACTTAAAAAACTCAGTACAATAACGTACTGAGTTTTTTACTAACTAGTTTATTCAATTAGCTCTGACAATAAATAGTGGTAAATGAGCTTTTCTGTTTCTTCTAAAGAATCAAGGTGTGTACGTTCATAAGCATGTGAAGCATCAATACCTGGGCCAATTAAGCCATGAATAATATCGTGCCCTGACCGAATTGCTGCCGACGCGTCAGATCCATAGTATGGGTATATATCAAGTTGATAGCCAATTTGATTCGTTTGTGCCAGTTCAACCAAATGCTTTCGCAAACCATAATGGTACGGACCACTCGCATCTTTAACACATATGGAAACCGTGTATTCATCCGTTGATTGCCCGTCTCCCATAGCGCCCATATCTACAGCAACATACTCAACCGTTTCATCAGTTATATTTGAGTTCCCACCATAACCAATCTCTTCATTATTAGAAATAAGGAAATGTGTCGTATAAGGCAAGCTCACGTCTTCCTCTTTAATACGTCGAATCACTTCCATAAGTATCCCAACACTCGCCTTATCATCTAAATGTCTTGATTTTAAAAAGCCATTATCAAGTTCCTCCACACGTGGATCAAATGAAATAAAGTCCCCGACTTCAATACCTAAAGCACGAACATCTTCAGCATTCTCAACTTTTTCATCAATTCTAATTTCCATATTCGCTTGATTCCGTTCAGCTGAACCCGCATCTTTATAGACATGCACGGATGTTTGATGCATTAAAATTGTTCCCGTAAATGCTTGTCCCGTTGTTGTTTCAATTTGGCAATACTCACCTTCAATCGCATTATAACGAAAACCACCGATTAAATCCATTTTCAACCGGCCATTTGCCTTAATCTCTTTAACCATCGCTCCTAATGTGTCAACGTGAGCAGTGAGCATACGATGTTGCGTATCATCTTTACCACGTATAGTAGCGATTAAGCCGCCTTTTCGATTGCGTTTTGTCTGTACACCTAATGAATCAAAGAATTGCTCTACAAATTCAATCACTTTTGTTGTATGGCCAGACGGACTTGGTATACGAACCAATTGCTTAATAAGTTCCACTTTTCGATTTGTCATATGTCTCCTCTTTTCTTATATTAATTTTAGCGTGAAACAGCCATCGTCACAAGACTATGCTATAATAAAACGAATCTTAAATCAGCGGACGAGGGGGCTACAGGATGTAGGTCGTACAGGACGTAGCGGTTTTAGTCTACGATCTTACCCAACCACTGATTGCAGGTTCGTTAAGTGAATCAGGCATTAGCGTCCGTTATTACCCACCTCAATTGATTTGCTCTACGCTCTATTTTGAAGAGGGTTTTACGGACGGTTATCTGTGATAGACACCAAATCTATCATATAGTCAAAAAAACAAACGATGGAAGGAGTGCTATTCTTGAACCAATCACTTGATATCCACTCTACGTGGAAAACAGCCCTTAGTAGCGCTGATTACCAAGAACTAAATGCCCTTTTTTTACACTATCAAAATAACCGACTCCGTTCAACAGCTACAATGACAAGCGACTTAAACATTACATTTCTGCCTTTATTTCGTGCAATAAATCATAAAAACGAGTTATTAGTTACTGCTTTTGTGACAAACAACGCATCACAAATAATTTGCTTTAAGAATGTTGAGATTTTGTATCATGAATCAAATATGGAACCGATCAAGGCTACAGGTACCATTCATAATTTTGATCTCCAACCTTTCAAAACAACCGTTTGGTCATTTATTTTTCCTAACCATTGTATAAAGGAAGCTAAGCGTATTTACTTAATTGATCAAGCCATATAAATAAACGCGCTTTGTTAGTAGTTGGGATTGGCCTTTGTAAAATTTGTTCAGCTGATTGCGTGTACGGTGAGCCATCAAGAAAAGCTGAATCTTTATCTACTAGTGCCTTAATGCTTGTCGCATTTGACTCAAAGTGAAATTGCAAAGCTAATACATGACGGTGGTAGCGAAAACCTTGATTAGGACAAACAGCACTGCTATACAATAGCTCAGCTCCTTTAGGTAACTCAAATTGATCCTGATGCCAGTGAAACACGATCATCTCTTCTCTTAGATCCGTGCTCGTCACCGGAAACCAACCCGCTTCACGATCTTTGCCTTTAAAGATAGTAGCTCCCAATGCTTTGGCGATCTGTTGAGCACCAAGGCAAATACCTAATACAGGAACCCCTTTTTCTATGACTTGCTTGATTAGTAAACGTTCGTGTTCAAGCCAAGCTGGCCCTTGATCATTGGCAGACATAGGCCCTCCTAAAACGATTAAAAAGTTAAGCTCTGATAAATGTGGAAGGGAGACCCCTTGATCCAATCGATGGATAACCATATGATGATGATTCTGATCAACCCAATCTTTGATCACAGCAGGCCCTTCGAAGTCTACATGCTGTAATATATCGATTCTCATTTGATCACCTCTAAAAATAGCTTAGCACATTGTATGATAGGATCAAGCCGATATGTTAGATAACCTAACCCTTCAAGCAAATTCTTAATAATGAGCCAATAGACCTCTTTTCATCGCATAGTTCTCACAATAAAGATAGAAGCCCAATCCTACTCCAACATAGATAAGCGCATTTCCTATCAATAGTGTAAAATCAAGCATAGTGAAATCTGTTAATACATCGCCTTCTATCATAATCGCACGAATCATCGATAATCCTTTAGTTAGCGGCAAAAAAAGAAAGAAAGGTAGGGACGGTAATGCAATAAAGGTCAAACCGGCTAATACAAATTGAAAGATTTGAAGAAAAGCTTGAATTTGTTTAAATATGATTGTTAATCCAGCAATAATAAACGCTAAACCATACATGCTAAGACAAGCAAATAGAAAAATAGGTATAATAGATATAAAATCGACGTTAAGCCATTGATTAGTCGTTATCATCGATAAATACAGAAGAAAAATAACCATAAGAGAATGAAGGATGCTATCAGCCAATAACCGCACGGTTAGAATACGCCAAATACCACTTGGTGACATGCCGAGTTGTTCAAAGGTTCCTCTTGTCGTTTCAGTTATGATTTCATAACCAACGCCGTTAACAATAATCATAGCCAAGTACCAAAAGATATAATTAACCATCGTGTGTTGAACGGCCACCCCCTGTGTAACCGGATTTCCAATCATTTTAATTCCAGCAAATATTGCCATGAAAATAATATAAACCGTGAGTACCATCGCAATCGTATTTGGGGCATAACGCTTAAGTTCAATGGCTTGTTTACGCAAGTTCGCTTGAAACAGATGTATGATTGCCATGGTTATAGCCCTCCTTAACTATTTTCATAAAGATTTCTTCAAAATTAATGGTATTTCGATCGATGCTTTCAACAGGGGTCTGCTCTTGCTTTAAGATATCAAACAACTGATAAATATGCTCGGGACTGGGTAATTCGATATTAATCATCGGTTTTATTTGATTCGTTATGTAATCATAACTCGAAAATGCCGATTCAATAGCCATTTGTTGTGCTTCTGTTAAGGGTTGACCTAATGTGACAGTATAAGCACGTACTTCAAATAATGTTAGTAATCGATCCACACGCTCATTGGTAATCATTTTTCCATTGTTAATAATAATCGTCCGTTCACAAACCGATTGAATAACATCCATATCATGGGAACTAATAATAATGGTACATTGCTCCTTCTCAACAATTTCTTTTAAGATCGTGCGTACTTCATAGCTTGTTTCTACATCCAAACCTAGTGTGGGTTCATCCAGCAAAATAACATCAGTATTCGCTAACATCGCTACCGCAATAGCTAATTTCTGTTGCATACCCCGCGACAGACGATTAACTAATTCATGTTCTTTATCTTTTAATCTAAAGGTATTCAACAATGATTCAATCCGATTCGTCACCGCTTTTTTCGATTGTCCTCTATTCCCTGCAAAATATTCTAAGTTTTCTCTAACCGTTAAGCGCCAATATAAATTACGATTGCCTTCCAGAACGGCACTAATATGTTGGAGTGCCTTTAACCGATGTTTGGCATTATTTATGCCATTAATCGTAATCACACCTTGATCTGGCTTAAGTAACCCACAAATCATCTTAATCGTTGTGGTTTTTCCTGCCCCATTTGGTCCGAGCAGGCCAACAATTTCACCTTTTCCTATCTGAAATGAAATATCATCAACCGCTGTAATGACTTCTTTCTGTTTTCGTTTCATGTACGTCTTTTTCAGATGCGATACATTTATAATCGTTTCCACTCGGTCACCTTCTTTTCATTGATAAAACAAGACTTCAATCCATAGGCTTTCTTGTTCTTCCCCCGAGATTATTAGTTGAATGATTCAGGACATTACTCCACCTAAATCGATCAGCTCAATCCCATTTTGTGGTGGTCGCTTTACCGACGGTTAGCTACTATAAAATTAGCATATATAATTTTATAGCATATGCAAACCGCCCCTTGACTTATTCTCTGTCATCCTTTTGACCGATCATCGAATCTGTCTTAGGCCTGATAATTAATGTGTCGAAGCCAGATAGCAGTAAAAAAATCATTTTTATATACTTCATCCTTAAAATCCGCTATAATTTCTTAGATAAATTAATCTGATTTGATCGGAGGGATAGCTTTGTTTGAGCCTATTCAAGAACCTGTCATCATCTTTGCAATTGCTGTTATTATCTTTTTAGTTACACCTTTTATAATGACCAAACTTAAAATGCCTGGTATTGTGGGACCCATTGTTGCGGGTATTATTATTGGTCCGTACGGCCTAAATATTTTAGCCCGTGATAGCACCATCGAATTACTAGGTACGGTTGGTTTATTGTTTATTATATTTATCGCAGGCCTTGAACTTGACATTGACGGATTCAAAAAATATAAGAATCGCAGCTTATTATTTGGACTATTGTCATTTAACATTCCACTACTTATTGGTTCATTGCTTGGTATAGTTGCTGGGTTTTCAATACCTGCTTCTCTGTTGTTAGGATCAATATTGGGTTCCCACACCTTACTTGCCTACCCGATTGCCAGTAAAATTGGGGTGAATAAAAATAAAGCCGTAATCACCACAATAGGGGGAACGTTAGTAACCGATTCCTTTGCGATGATCTTTTTAGCAGTCATTTCTGGCATGGCGATAGGTGAGGTTAATGCACAATTCTGGTTTGAACTGATTATTTCTACAGCTGTTTATGCGGCTATTATACTTGGAGCTGTTCCTTATTTATCAAAATCGTTTTTTAAAATCTCAGGGATTGATGGAGCCAATGAATTTAACTATGTACTGGTTGTCCTATTTGTTTCAGGATGGATGGCTCTATATGCCGGATTACAACCTATTATTGGGGCATTTCTTGCTGGACTTAGCTTAAACCGCTATATTTTCCAACATGGGTCATTAATGAATCGTATCAACTTTACCGCGAATGCTTTATTTATTCCATTTTTCTTGCTATCGGTTGGGATGTTAATGGATTTATCAGTGCTATTTACCAGTATTGAAGCTTGGCTATTAACCATTGGCATTGTTCTATCTCTACTAGCAGGTAAATATTTAGCGAGTTGGATAACAGCAAAAGTCTATCATTATCACGCTAACGAACGTTATTTAATGTTTGGTTTATCAACTCCACAAGCTGCTGCAACTTTAGCCGCGACCCTTGTTGGATTTGACTTAGGCTTACTCAACCAAGCTACCGTTAACGCGATTATTATTATGATCTTAGTTTCTTGTGTGATTGGTCCTTATCTAACCGAAAAATTCGCTCGAAAATTGGCGCGGTCATCCGCAAAACCTATTGAAGATACAACAGAAAAAAAGCCCGAGCGTATTTTAATTCCTGTTGCCAACCCGGATACAATGGAGGCTTTAATGGATCTTGGTTTTCTTGTCCGCATCGCAAGCAAATCAACCGAACCTATATACCCATTAAAGGTCATTGATAAAGATGCTAAAGTAGCTGAAAGTGATGTTGCGACAGCAGAGAAAATGCTCGGTCACGCAATCTTTTACGCTGCTGGAGCAGAAATTCCGGTTCGACCGCTTACACGCGTTGACCATAGTATCGGCTGGGGCATTGAACGCGCAGTGACTGAAGAACGGATCACAACTATTATAACGGGGTGGAACGGGGCAAAAACAAACACAGAGAAAGTTTTTGGTGGGATCATTGATAATGTTCTTGACCATACTTATATTCGATCAATGATTGTCAAACAAGTCCAACCGATCCAAACGACAGAGCGAATGATTGTCGTCTTACCAAAGGGTATTACCGCTAAACCAGGTTTTAAAGACGCTCTGCAAATTGTTAAGCATATTGTAAAACAATTATCATGTAAATTAATGTTCATTATAATGGATGATGATTTTGAAGCGATGGAAAGCTATATTCGTCAAATCAAACCCCATCACAGCGCATCATTTTCTCATTTTCCGGATTGGGAGATGCTTGAACGCTATTGCTTAAAATTAGGCAGAGATGATCTAGTTGTCGCGATAAGCGCTCGCAAAGGCACCGTTGCTTGGCATCCGAGTCTAGAAGCATTACCACAAAAGTTATCTGAAAAAGTAACTCAAAATTTTATTATTTTCTATCCATACGAAAATAAAGAAATTGATGTACGTGGAGCGCGTGGCACAAGCCTGCCACATATTCATACGGAATGGCCATCCTAAAACGGGAAGATTGATATAAAACGAAACTTCAATCAGTGTTTAATGGGGAGTAGGAGTGGATCAGGTGCGATTTGCTCTCACCTGTGGTAAATTTTTTATCGTTCGTGCGATATTTTCTCTTTTCGTGCGAGCGCATGATTCTTTCATGCGATATTTCTATTTTTCGTGCGAACGCATGAGAAGAAGTGCGTTCGCACGAAAAAAAACTGAGACAGCTATATTCTAAAAAGCAAGCTGTACAACCAAAAACAGAGCCAACATTACAACTGAAAGCAATATTTTTAGCCTTCTAAATGTCGTTTCATACTTCCTTGATTTTAATTCTCCTAACACGCATGTGAGCCATAAAATGATTAATCCAATTGGGATTAACAGATAAACAAAAGGCTCAGGTACAAAAAGTAATATACCAATCCCATATAACAAATTTATTCCTAAAACCACAATACCAGTAAGGATATTCGTTATCATCATAAGTCCCCTTTTCTGCTTTATATTTGGTTAGAAATAGCCAATGATCAACGGTCAATCAATCTTCATCTTTTACATATAGACTTTCAGGGATGGGTTGATTGAGAATTTCTTGCATCATCGCTCGATATTGTTCGATTTGCTTGAGATGGGTATCGAATTGTGCTGTATTGACAAGATAGTCTTTTCCATCATAGATGGCACGAATCTTTTTTTGAAAAATTAGCTGTCTCATTTGTTTCTCTGAACACTCTAAATAATCAGCGGCTTCACTTAACGTCACATACATCGTTCTACACCTCAGTTCAAGTTAAAAGATTTAGGGGGAGCTACTTCAAAAGTCATTACTTCATACTTGGTAGGATGTTTAAATGAAAGCACCGCAGCATGTAACCCTAATCGACCAACCGGATTTGCATTTGCACCATATTTTTTGTCTCCAACGACTGGATGGCCAATCGATGATAGCTGAACGCGTATTTGATTCTTCCTACCTGTCTCCAGATTAATCTTTAATAACGTGTATTTACCCGTTGCATTGATCACCTGATAATGAAGAATTGCCTTTTTCGCTTGATAAGATGAAGAACTAACATACATTAAATGGGTTTTCGTCTCTTTTAACCATGATTTTATCATACCATGGTCCGGCTTTACTTTTCCTTGGACTAAAGCAATATAAGTGCGTTCAATCACTACTTCTTTCCATCTATCTTGAAGCAGGTGTTTGGTTTCTTCATTTTTAGCAAACAGCATTACACCTGACGTGTCACGATCTAACCGATGAACAATAAAAATGCGATTTTTAGGATCAGATTGTTTAACATAAGCCATGACTTCTCTGTAAGCCGTTTGTTGCTTATCTTCTGGCTTACTTGCCATCGTTAATAAACCTGCTTGTTTATTGATAACAATAAGATCATCATCTTCATACAAGACCTTCACACCGCTGAGCTGTGATTTTACTGGGGCTGTCTTTGAAATTTCAACGATTTGGCCTGGAGAAACAACTGCATTATAGCGTGTTTCTTGGTGACCATCAAGGTAGACTTGTCCCCTTGTTAATATCCCCTTAATATGATTCCGCCCTTTATCAACATGTTTTAACAAAAAGGCTAACAGTTCGCTGGACTCTGTTACATTAAACCTGTGTGTCTTCATTTCTAGCCAACTTCCTCATCCTGTATTGTTTTAATTTTGTTGATCAAGCCAGTCTTGTTTGAGCAAACCATAAACGACATGATCAACAAAGTGATCATGCAACCATTCCGCCTCTCGTATGACCCCTTCTTGGACAAAGCCTAACTTTTCAGCGACACCTCGACTCGCTTTATTGAAAAAAGCAGCTCGAATATCAATCCGGTTAAGATCTAATTCAGCAAAACCATAATCAATGATCGCGCGTACAGCTTTTGTCATTATGCCTTTACGGACAAAGGCTTCACCTATCCAATAACCAAATTCTGCTCTCTTATTTGACCAATTGATCTTATTAAAACCGACTAAGCCTGCCACCTGCTCATCCACCACAATAACAGCAACAAACGATTGTTGTTTAGCATTACTAATAACCGTTGACTCTACAAATGCTTTTGTATCGTCCTGTTTTTTGGTATCATCAACAAAGCCTAAAAATGTTCGCAAGTGCTCACGTGAGTGTGTAATCAACTGATACAAACTTTCCGTATCACGATGTTCAAGTGGCTTTAATTTGATTCCGGGTTCAATCTCATAACTAAACATAACGATCTCCTCCAAAGCTTTTTTTTACATTATAATGAACTTTGGCAATTTACGCCATCCTTTTTATAAGATGACTTCAATCAGTGGCGGTTTCGTTATCGTTAGTTGAGTGAAGCAGTAAATTAGCGTCCGTTAGCACCACCTTACTCTATTGTAGTGGATGGCTTTACGGACGCTTATCTGTGCCAGAATTAAATTATTATTCCCCTTTATTTAATAGACGTGGTGCAGACAGCTTAATTCCAATGGCTCCAATTGGCGCTGTTATTATAATAGATAAAACAGCAATTGCTAAAATAACCCCACCCGTTTCTACGCCAGCTGCCAAAGGTAATGATCCTATTGCAGCTTGAACAGTTGCTTTTGGCAGATAGGCAATCATACAAAACAAGCGTTCTTTCGTATTAAAATTAGTGCCGATCGTTGCCAACCAAACACCTAAACTACGCCCGAGCAAACCACAAATAATAATGACAATGCCCAATAGCCCTGCTTCAAGGGCAACACCAATATTCACTTCAGCTCCAACAAGCGTAAACAAAATAATTTGGGCAAACACCCACACCCCTGCTAATTTTTCAGAAAAATGATTAGCAATCGTCGGCTGGCGTTCTAATAAAATAAAGCCTAGCGTCATTACCCCAAGCAGACTAGCTACTCCAATCCATTCTCCGAATTCAAAGTATAAAATCGCTAAGGCAAGCACAAGGAGCAGTTGTTCTGTATACTTTGGTGCGAAACCACGCCACTTGAACAGACCTAGGAGTAAAAGAGCAACAAGGAGGCCACCCAAGACTCCACCACCAATACTGAGTGGTATTTTGGCTAATTCCAGTACAATATTGGTATCACCCGCGGTACCTAAACCTAGGAAGAAAGTGAACAGTGTAATTGCAAACACATCATCAATGGATGTTCCTGCTAACAAAAGGGTTGGGATTTGTTTATCATCTCCATAACCATCTTCTTTTAAGTCTAACATGCTAGGTACCACAACTGCTGGTGAAACAGCAGCTAATACAAAGCCGAGCATCCCTGCTTCTGCAAAGTTAAAACCTAAAATAAAGTACGCTGCTATCGTGACCGTTAACCCTTCAAGAAGACAAGGGATACTACTAATTCGTACAGCAACTCCCCCAACTTGCTTTAATTGATCACGTTTTAAACCGAGTCCGGCGCGTATTAAAATAACAATTAATGCAAATGCACGCCAATCTTGAGAAACGGCTAGTAGCTCTCCGTCAAGCCAGCCAAACACATAAGGACCAAACAACACCCCAACGATCAGCATACCTAGTAACCCAGGCAACCTTAATAACCCTACCAACTTCGCGGCTATGTAACCAAATAATAATAATAACGCTATGCCTTCTAACATTAAGCATCCCTCCAACTCATAGTCTAACCACTGTCATCATCCGCTATTACCCATCCTATATAGTAACGCCACACAAAAAAATAGCTACTACAAAAGACAGGCTTAATAACCCTTTTTTGTAGAAGCTATTGGCTCAATTGCGGTTTGGGAACGTCCCTGGCGAGCTTCACCGCCATTTTTAATTAATTATAGCATAACAGGTTGCTAACCACCCGTCAAATCGATCTATTCTACATCTTTGAGGAGTAGCCATTTATGTTTATGTTGATGATAAAGCATTGCCATCGTGTTAATCGCGCGTTTTATTTGTTCAGTATTACTATACGTATAACAGAGGCGAACATGATTATATTCCTGGTTTTCAAAATAGAAAGATTCACTTGAAAGGATGGCAACACCCTTTTCTAAACAGAGCGTTTGAAGATAGGTCGTGTTAATAGGATTAAGAAAGGTTAGCCAAATAAAAAAGCCTCCTTTAGGGATATAATAGCTTACTTCTGTTCCAAAACATTGATCAATCGTTTCCATCATCACTTGGCAACGTTGGCGGTATAACGTCACAATCTTATCAAGATGTTGCTGAAAATGAACCTGTTCAAAAAAATTAGCGACCACTTCTTGAACAAATACATTTGTTGTCCCATCTGGCTTTAAACTTGTCATTTGGTCAATGACTTCTTGAGCAGCAACTGCCCATCCTAAACGCACACCCGGTGCAACAATTTTAGAAAAAGTGCTTAAATAAATCGTCCTTTCTGGAGCAAAGTGATAAATCGCTGGTTGCTGAATATTCGAGAAGTTTAAATCAACATAAGCATCATCTTCTAAAATAAAAAAATTGTAACGATAAGCCAGTTCCGCTAAATGCTTGCGACGACTGATCGATAAACTAATCCCTGTCGGATTATGATAATTTGGCATAACATAGATCATTTTAGGCAATGGTTCACCACACGAGATAGCTGAAAGCAAGGCCTGTTCAATCCGGTCAACATTAATCCCCTCATCATCAACCTGAAATGTTTTCATATGCACACGAGCCGTTTGAAATATACGAACAGCACCAAAAAAAGTCGGTGCTTCTAGCCAAATGTGATCACCTTCATTGGTCAATGTTCGCACTGCTAAATCAATGGCTTGCATCGATCCATTTGTTACTAACACTTGCTGAGCCTGTACGTTTATTTTACGCAATCGTGATCGATTAACAATCCATTCTGCTAAGCGCGTTTTTCCAGTCGATCCTGTATATTGCAAGGTCTGTTCACCATCTTTAATCATCGCTTTTTCCGTTGCCTCGCGCAACAAATCTGTTGGAAATGTCTCAGGAGCTGGGAAGCCGTAAGCTAATGACAGCATATGTTCAGTTCCTTTATTAAATGCCGAGCCTACAGTGGGTATAGTAGGTGGTACACGCTTTGAATATTCAAATGATCTAGAAACTTCCATGCCAATCACATCCTCTCGTATTATCCATTTAAAAATAAGCCTCAAGCACCTATATTAAGGAGCTTGAGGCTAGACACAAAAATCTTTTTTTGGGATGAGAAAGATTACTCTCTCTTACACTATAACTTGTTTAGAAATGGTTTCAATTGCTTTGTTAAATGATCTAACGTGCTATTTATTAAGTACTTTTTTAATAAAACAGCACAGAAATGTAATAACAAGATTGTTAGCTTTTCTAACGAAAAACTTGGCTTATAAACAGAGTTCGTTGTTCTAACACGTATAGGTTTATAATCGGAACTATTATGAAAACAGAAGAAGTATTTCTTTATCTAGAGCGAATACATGAACTAGTTAGGACGCGAAAGAACTTTTGATAATCACGTCAGGTTTTTCTTTGAGAGAAGAGCGGAAAATGGTAAGATGAGGTTATTCCTTGCAGAAAACGTACGCACTTATAAAGCTTCTGTTACAAGAAACAGAGGTTACTAAACTTTCTGTTTAACCGTTTTTTTAATATGGTTAAATAACACGTGCTTTAATTCCTCTATGACCCTTGATGTGGTATGATCGTGGTAAAATACAGCTAAATGTCCATGTTGTCTGCAACGTTTTCAGGGAATCGTCCGATTATAATTAGATAACATGAACAGATCATTACATGATGATCGACATGCAATAAGAAAGCAGGTGATTCATATCCAAGAAAAGTATAAAAAAAAGTTTCATAAGTTAACCAATCGTGTCGGGGCAGCTATTATGGCAATTGAAGTGTTTTTAGCTATGTTAATTATTATTGCGGTGCTTATCAGTGGAGTCGCTCTTGTTATTTCCGTGGTTCAACAAGGTTCCCTGACGCATTTACTCGATTATGATAATTTCCAAAGTTTACTTTCCTATTTACTTATGCTTATTATAGGTCTAGAGCTTGCTTTAATGCTTATTAAGCATAAACCAAGTAATGTGATAGATGTCATGATTTATGCAATAGCCAGAAAGATGCTTATCTATTCAACGGCAACCATTGAGATGTTAGTAGGTGTCATCGCATTAGGCATTCTATTTATCATAAAGGTTTCATTAAAGAAAGCAAAAGTAGAAGAAGATCAGGATATAGCGAATAATTAGTAGAGCCGAGCATTTTTAATTAAAAGATTGAAGAACATTCATTTGATCGTTAATTACTTAAATCATTATTCGCTATTTTAATTTATCCATAATCATGTTCGAACAGTTGTGCGATTTACAACTAGGTAGATTAAATGCTTTATTTAGTTGCTGAAGTTGTGTTATGATCTATAACCATTCCCTTATAGAAAGTCTTGCGCTTACCACGACGCAATATGGCCATCTGTTCGTGATTCTGTCCCACCTTGTAGTACACCCGTTTTAGGGTCGCGCCAAATAATTTGCCCCCTTCCAAAGCTAATCGATTCTAATGCCACTTCTATTTGGTGGCCTTTGCGGGCAAGTGCTTGAGCGATATCTGTTGGAAAATGCGGTTCAACATGAATCTTTTTTTCTTCAATCCATTGCCATCGTGGAGCGTCTAGTGCAGCCTGTGGATTAAGGTTAAAATCAATCGTATTCATAATCACTTGTAGGTGTCCTTGAGGTTGCATATAGCCCCCCATCACACCAAAAGGACCGACCGCTTGATTGTCTTTCGTTAAAAATCCTGGAATGATGGTATGATAGCTCTTCTTACCACCAGCTAGCGCATTTTGATGATGCGAATCTAATGAAAAATCAGCCCCTCGATTTTGCAGTGAAATGCCCGTACCTTCCACAACAATCCCCGAGCCAAAGCCCATGTAATTACTTTGGATAAATGAAACCATGTTGCCCTCCTGATCAGCTGTAGCTAAATAAACCGTTCCCCCTTGAGGAGGTGTACCCGGTTCTGGCGTTAAAGCTTCTTCTCCAATAAGGCCCCGGCGCTCGATTGCATATGTATCGCTTAATAGCCCATCAATATGAGTCGTCATCTTATCCAGATCGGTAATGTGTTTTTTACCATCGATAAATGCAAGTTTCATTGCTTCAATTTGCTTATGATAACGCTCAACAGAAGAAGGATTGTCAAACGTATAACCTTTTAACATGTTTAAGCCAAGCAGGGCAACGATCCCTTGTCCATTGGGCGGGATCTCCCAAACTTTATAACCACGATAATTAACAGAGATCGGATCGACCCATTCCGGCTGATAACTTGCTAAATCAGCTTGGGTAATAAAACCACCATACCGACTAGCCTCTCCAGCAATTTGTTCAGCTAACTTCCCTCGATAAAAACTCTCTGCCTTTGTTTCTGCAATTTCTCTTAAGGTCTGCGCATGATCCGGTGCACGCCACATTTGACCAATTTGTGGTGGTAATCCATTTGGAGCAAAGGTGTTAAACCAATTGGCATACTCTGCGCCAGTCAGTGTGTCTTTAAAACGACGATACGCACGATTCCACATATCACCTAGTATAGGACTAATCGGATAACCCTCTTCAGCATATCGAATCGCTGGTGCTAATAAATCAGCAAACGGTAAGCGACCAAACGTTTCAGATAGCTTAGCCCAAGCTCCAGGTGCACCTGGAACAGTGACTGGTATCCAGCCATACGTTGGCATTTCATCATGCCCTTTTGCTTTAACCGCTTCTATTGAAATCGATTGAGGTGACTTACCACTTGCATTAAGACCATGTAACTTATTGTTGATCCAGACTAGCGCAAAGGCATCACTACCCATTCCATTTGAAGTGGGTTCAAGGACAGTTAATGCTGCAGCTGTTGCAATTGCAGCATCAACTGCATTTCCACCTTGCTTAAGGATATCTCGACCTATTTCAGCGGCTAAAGGTTGACTTGTTGCAACCATTCCTTTTTTTGCAAATGTCGTCATGCGTTTTGACGGGTTAGGATAATTTAAGTAATCTGTATTATTCACGTTGCTTCACTCCCCAGTATTTTCACTGCGATTTAATGAATCGATTTTAGATGAAATCGATATTATCTTGTTGTAACAACCATTTAGGTAGAACAAATCGTGCCGTTACTAGTGGATCAACGACTTGACAGATTTCTGTCTGACCGATAGCACTAAACAACATCGTTAGTGTTGCAAAGTCAAGTGCCAACTTATCTTTGAGGAGACTAACCATATCTTGAACGGATTGTTGGACGGCTTCATCTAATGTATGTGCAGATGCAATGGTGCTAATAAATTGGTCGTTTTCTAGCGCTGGATTATTTATTGGCTTTGCTTTAATAAGCTCTAAAGTTACTGTCACTTCACCAGCAATTTCAACGCCTGTTACCGATATTTCCCCATCACCCATTGCAGCATGTAAATCTCCTAATGCGAATAAGCCACCTTCGACTTGAACGGGTAAGTATAAGATTGCACCTTCAGTTATCATGGTGTTATCCATATTGCCACCGTGCGAATCTGGAGTGCCACAGGGGATCGGTTCACCTTTAGGTGCGACGCCAATTACACCAATCATCGGACGTAAGGGAAATTGAATTCGCTCATTAAAAATAACCTTATCGTCTTTAATTGGCATGATCTTTGTCATCGGTTGCTTAATTTGATCACCAAGTACACCTGAATTTGGAATAACCGCCATTACCCCTTGATCAGCGAGCTTCATCCGATCGATCGTTACTTTTAGTACATCACCAGCACAAGCGTCTTCTACATAAATGGGGCCCGTTGCCGGATTGACCTGATCCCAATTGAGTTTATCAACACGATCAGTTGGTGATGTCAGTTGATTTTTAAAACAATCGTACGTTTCTATAGTAACCGTCTCACCAGAATGTATCTTTAACACCGGTTGGTGATGTTGATCAAACGTATATATTGGGTTGTGTTTTGCTAAATATGTTGTCACTTTAGATAACCTCCTTTAATCTGCGAAATGGCAAGCCACTTAATAGTTTCTGCACATCGGTTAAAATCTCCTTCCTTGGAACAAAGTTATGGGGTTTCACAATCTTATTCAACATCGTGTCCACCGTCATTGTCATCCGCTAGTTTAAAGAACCAAAAGGATCTTGGAAAATAATTTGAATTTCTTTTCTTAAATCACGCAACTGTTTTGTGTTTAATAGAGTCGTAAACAAAAAAGAGAACATATTAACATGTCCTCTTTAAGTAGTGCTTATATTTACTTTGAACCATCAAATTTCTTTGCATAAGCGAAATAAACAATCGATTGAACTAACCAAATTAGCCCAATCACTAGTATCGGCGCGTTACCCGTATTAAAAATGGTTTTAGTAAAAAAAATAACACCAAATATTACTATTAAAGCAAATTCCATAAATTTAAACGTGTGGTAACCTGTCTTATAAATGATTAATTTTTCCGCTTCATCTAAACTTTCCAATAATTCTTTGTCATATTTAAAGGATATTGGATCACCTTTTTTCATCGGGTCTTTCTTTTGAACCATTCTTACCGCCTTAACTTCATTTAAGGAACTAGCCACGCAGAAAATTACAAAAATAAGAATAGAACCATTTATCGATTGATTACGACCATCAATCGATAAACCAAACAATGTGAAGTTAAATACATAAAACAATCGATTAAATAGCAACGAGCGATAAATCATTTGTTCGACGCGTTTATCGAAGGTATCATCTTCTAAATCAAGATCAGTGTTTATTCTATTCATCCATTTTTTCGCACGCACGCCCAAAAATAAGGCTGGTAAATAAAAGATAATGACTAAACCCACTTGCAGCCAAAAGATTTGTTCAATCAAAACATCTGTATATGGGACAATGATATACCATAAGCTCGCTAAAGCTTCAAACACAAAAACAAGTAGGAAGCCTGCTACCCCACCTAACACTAACCAAAGTAATAATTTCCCGAAATCACGCATCCCCTTCATCATTGTCCTCCTCATAATAAAATATCTCTTCTACTGAAACATCACATGCTTTAGCAATTTTCAATGCCAGTGTGACAGATGGTGAGTAGTCACCGCGTTCAATCAAGCTAATCGTTTGCCGTGAAACCCCTATTCGCTTACCCATTTCAGCTTGATTCAAACCCAGTTTGGCCCGATGTACTTTTAATGTATTTTTCAGCGGCATCGTTATCCTCCTATACCGACAATCATATTGGTCATAATGACAACTTTGTTTGTCAAATTATAGTATAAAAAATGACAAGTATACTTGTCAAATAAAATTTATTTATTACATCACGATTATATTAATGATGGGAGGGTTTCATTCAATTACACTAGCTATGTTTGCCTAATTAAGCGAACGAAACTTTATTTTTCAGTTGTTTTTAGTCTCTTTATAAAGCGAATCACTTCACGTAAAACGATCAAGAAGAAAAGACCAAATAACACTTGATTAATCGTCTCTGTTAAATCACCAATTAGTAAAAAAGCGATTAAACCGAGTAAATAAAAGCCTATCATCGTTCCATGAAAAATCCGCCAATCCATTTTGTTACCCTTCATTTGCTGCATCCTCCGCTCGTTGCTTTTTACGATGCTTCCGTTTGTAAAACCAAAAATAGCCATAATTAATTAATGCGACCACAAGGTAAAGGTAAAACAATTGCGTAATCGTTTCTCGACCTTCTCTATGTAAACCTAGACGTGGTTCAAGTAAAACATATAACGCCGTTCCCGTTAACAAAATAGCAACAACGAGATAAATATAATAAGCATTGGCCTTAAAGAGATGCCACCCTTTTTTTAATAACAACATAATTACGCCATCCTCTATATCATTTGGTAACTAACCTAACATTATAAAACGAACCTTCAATCCATGGGGATGCCTTGATTGTTAGTTGAGTAAATCAAGACATTAGCGTCCGTTATCCCCCCCCTAAATAGATTGATCTCCATCCACTCATTTAGGTGGGGGTTTTATGGCCGATTATCTATGGTAAACTTACAGTGTAGAATTACATTCATTTTATCATATTAGCGATTTGATTCAACTCAAATGCCATTATTTAACCAATTAAAAAAGCCCTGTTTTGGGCTTTTAACTATAAAACGAACTTTCAATCACGGTGGGTGTTGAGTGAATCAGAGCATGAGTGCCCCCACCTTAATAGATTTACCTCTGCTCTCTATTTTGAGCTGAGTATTTTAGAGACGGTTATCTGTAATAAAATAATTATGATGGCGGTAAAGGCGTTTGATAATGTAATATAACCCGTTGCTCACGTAATGTCTCAACAATATCTCGATAACTGAAGACATCTTGACGCTGCATCACTTGAACTTCTGAAAACACTTGACTTGTTATAAATATTTTCCCCTTAGTTTCTTTTATAATTGTTTCTGCAACTTCTCCACTTTGTTTGTCCACTTCATCAATAATTAAATCTTTCAACTCAGTAAACTGATCATGTATTTCTTCTATCGAACGGTCTAAACGTTGCACTTTTTCAAGCATCGTATCATCTTGTAAAAAACGATACTTAGCTGCGATCATATCTATATTATATGTGAGTTGGTCCATCCTAACCTCCCATTTGAAAATCAAATAATTGAGAAACGTTATACTCTTCTTCAAATAGTTCTTCTACTTTTTCACGAACATGCGTTAAATAATTTCGATATACCGTGGTTTGTGCCTTCAGTTCCTTTGTAATCAGCTCATGCTCTGGTAGAGCGGGTGTCGGCATCTCTTCTTGCACATCGATTTTTACTAACTTGCCCAAACCATAAGCATAGTTACGGTTAGCAAAATATAAGCTAAAGTCGTTTTGGAAGAGGGAAGGATTCTCTTCCATATAGTCAATTTGTCGCTGAAGTGCTTGATTTTTTAAATCAAAATCTTCATTAATCTCACCTTCGTATTGGTTACCATACTTTTGAATCGATTCTTCCATTTCCTCCAGTTTCGCTAGTCCCTTTTGATAAAGACGAACGACTGATGTAATGTTCCATTTAATCTCTTGATCTGATGAACGTGACCCACCATAATGAAGGTCACCACCACTATAGCTCACACCAGTTTCTTCAGCTAATTGGTTTAAAATCGGCTCAATCTTGTGACCAGACTCAATCAGGTCGAGTGCGTCTGCTAATTCTTCGTGTATGACGTTTAATGAATCCCAGCTTTCCATAACGTTATCATAGATATCCAGCATAAGAGCAATGGCTATACCTTCTTGATTTGGACCTAAGTTTTCCAAATGGTCAATATTGGTCTCGATCTTCTCTAAATTTAATTTAATTGATTCGATTTCAGTTCGTAGTTTTTCACTTGTTTTTTGATCAATATAGCCATTCTCTAACAACCCATCAATGATCGTATCCGCATTGTCAACGACCACATTGGCAATCGCCAGAAAGCTAGGAATTTTTTCTACAACGGTATTGATCATAGTCATTAAATCATCAAAATTATTCCAGCCGATCGCTACACTTTCTTTCCATCCTTCAGCCTCAATAAATTGATTAATCAGCTCTATATCAATCCCCGTCATGGCTTTGAGAAAACCTTCAGGGCCATTAAGCTGATAATCGTCTCGATATTGGCGAAGGAACTGTTGGATTTTACGAACATCAGCTTCATCAAATTGATCGATAATCGTTCGTAGACCCTTCACTTCTGGATGGGTATCAATCAACATCGCTTCATCAAATCCAAATAAAACAAAGTTACCAATTCCCGAAACCCCATAAAGCGGATCATCTTCAGAAATCCGGTGAATGATATTGTCGGTAACGCCTTTGTTGTCGTAATACTCGATGATCGCACGGCGGAGGTCATTGATGGGGACGGAAGAAAAATTTGCACCGAATTTATTTTCTAAATGTTCACGTAACCGTTGGTCCATCTCTATAATTTGTGTTATTCCCACTTGTGCCCCATTAACACCATAAACCGCTTCAAATATACCTTCTGTAAGCTGTACCATTAAATTATTATTAAAAGCTTTTGAATGGCCTAAGGCAAAAGTTAATAAATCTTCATTATCTGGCACTTTTGAGTTAACTTTGTTAACAAAAACCCTAGTTGCATCTAGTTGTTTTCCATCAATTCCAAGAAAAATATTGAAAAAGTTGTCTAACCAATCTTCGGTTCCGACACTGCCTTGCGAAATAATATGGACTTGGTTGATTTGGTTATCAGGATCAGACACATAAATCGCCGTGCCATCATAACCTGATTGGCGAATATCCTCTGGTAGGTCATCATTATATTTGATTAACTCGCTTGACGGATAAATTTCAATATGATCCGGCAAATATTGGCGTGTTTCTTCAAGATATATTCGGCGTACATCTGCTTCGAAATCTACCTTGGCTTGATCAAGTTTAACTTTGTCAGTCGTATCAAACGCATTCCGGTAAGTATATTCTAGTTCAATGATTCTTAATTTAACAATTTCATTTTCTAAAAGATCCTTACTCATCGCGATCAACTTCCTCTTGATGAATAAAGGTTATTGAATCAATCATTTTCTCGACCTGTTTTTGTTTCGCATTTATCTCTTTCGAACATACATCTTCATCGTCATTAAAACATAAAATAGAGAAATTATAATCAATCGCTAAAAAATCTTTTTCTTTTGATTCTATGTAACCAACATGAGCATATGCTTCTGATATATAACCTTCCTCTTGAAACGTGCGCGGTTCACTTCCAAAAAAAATAATTTCATCTGATGTTTCTCTTCTTCGAAAATCACCTTCAAATCCGGTTCTCCCCCTCACAACAACTAGCATATCATTTAAATCGGCTAAATATGATTGATCTTGTTGATATCTTATCTGCCCCACTACCTTAACGTTGATCTCTTCATTAAAATCCTCAAATGTAAAAGTTTCCACATTTCCTTGATTAGTAATCGATGAAATGTCTTGAAGATATACACCACCTGCTGGAAACAACATCTGAAAACCTTCTACTTTAGATTCCATTAAATAAAAACCTGGCTCAACTTCCTCAGTCGATACGAGAAATGCACGGGTCGCTTCGTCTTGAAATGCGGGAACGTCTGGTAAATCTTCTGGATCGATATCTTTTGGGCGGACATCTTGGTTCATTTGGCAACCTCCTAACAGCAAATAAAATAAACCGATAAAAGCAATCATTTTCTTCATCTTGACCCTCCGTATATCTATGCAAATATAGCTTTCACTTAACATTGATTCTTATATTCTATACTATCGAACACATCAGATACATAGGGATAAAGACTAAATTTGGAAGGCGACAACTAAAAACTAGGTCTTTTTTAACAGGTCAATAAATCTATAAGCCAAATAAGCAATACTTTAAACAGTGATCTAACCAATCTTCCTGACCGACACTGCCTTGTGAAATTATATGGACTTGATTGATCTGATTATCAGAATCAGATAAGTAAATCGCCGTGCCATCATAACCTGATTGGCGAATAGTTTCAGATACGTCATCATTATATTTAATTAATTCACTAGACGGATAAATCTCAATACGATCCGGTAAGTGTTCCCGTGTTTCTTCAAGATAAATCCTACGTACATCTGCTTCAAACTCCGCCTTGGCTTGATCAAGTTTAACTTTATCAGTCGTATCAAACGCATTCCGGTAAGTATATTCTAATTCAATGATTCTTAATTTAACGATTTCATTTTCTAAAAGATCTTTACTCATCGCGATCAACTTCCTCTTGATAAATAAAGGTTATTGAATCGATCATTTTCTCGATCTGTTTTTGTTTCGCATTTATCTCTTTCGAACATATTTCTTCATTGTCATTAAAACATAAAATAAAGAAATTATAATCAATTGCCAAATATTTTTTTTCATTAGATTCTATATAACCAACATACCCGTAAGCTTCTGAAATATGCCCCTCCTCTTCAAAGGTGATAGGCTCTTCTCCATAATATATTACCTTATCGGCTCTCTCTCTTTTCTCAAAATCACCTTCATAACCGTTTCTTCCCCTTATTATATCTATCATGAATTCCGGATCAGATAAATCTGAATTCTCTAAATATGATTGATTTCTATGATATTTAACTTGACCGCTTATCTTAATTTCAATTTCCTCATCAAAATCCTCAAATGTAACAGTTTCCACATTCCCTTGATTCCTAATCGATGAAATATCTTGAAGATATCGACCACCTGCTGGAAACAACATCTGATAACCTTCTAATCTAGACTCCATTAAATAAAAACCCGGCTCAACTTCTTCAGTCGATACGAGAAATTCACGGGTCGCTTCGTCTTGAAATGCGGGAACGTCTGGTAAATCTTCTGGATCGATATCTTTGGGGCGGACATCTTGATTGAACTGACCAGTTGTTAATAACATTAAACAAAAAAGACCTATAATCGTTTGTTTCATAAAATACCTCCATTGCTTTATCTATAAAATGTAAGAAGGATTGCAATACCTCTTACATTTTATAGCATGAGATAATTAAGGAAAATAGGGATAAAGGCCAAAATATCAAAGATACACTACCTGTTATTTTTAATGCTATCATTTAATCAATAAGTAGTCCTCAATATGATGTTCACAACATGTTTGATTCAATCACTGTTTATCATAGATAGCCGTCCGTAAAAAGCCCACCTCAAAATAGAGAACAGAACGCTTCTATTTGGGTGGGAGCTAACGGACGCTAACATCTTAATTCACCTAACGACCAATCCTTTAAGAAAAGAACGATAACATCCCTTAATTGAACGTTCGTTTTATTTTGCTAACATTGCACTCTTTTTTTTAGTTCAATTACGTTTTTGCCAAGATACACTGCCTTACCATCATTCCTGCTTAAAAGTGAAAGGGAGAATTTAAACGGTTTTGCAGATCACTTGTTTTAACTTGTAATAATCGGAATGATTTTTTTCACTGCTTTTCGTTTCCAATGCTTAACGGCATTCGCCGTGACATGGCTATCTTGTCCAATTTGAACTAACGTCTTACCTTGTAAAATTGCACCTTGAAACCAAGTCCATTCCTTGGCTGTTAAACGTGATTTAATTTGGTTAAGAAGAATATAATCATGCTCATAGCCGCTTTCATAATAAATAGCGTTTGATTGTGTTTCATGATAGATTTTCTGGTCTTGTCGCTGTGTTCGGTGGTGTTTTCTAAACAAGTCCAACAAGCGATAACGCATCTTGTTGTAGACATATGTTGAGAATTTCGTTTTTCCTGGTTGATAGTGTATTGAGGCTAACCATAATGTGATGGTTAATTCTTGATAAAATTCATCGTCATGGTCACACACTTGATACTTGTTCAAAAGATGAAAGATCATCGGTTCAAAATCGTTTAATAGTTTGGTAAAGTCTCGCTCCATCATGTGCTCCTAAAAGCAGGTACCTGACATGTTATTCCGCGGTGAAGCTAGTATATCGTTAACTACCCATTAATACATATGATTAAAAGGGCAAGATTGGTAGGCCATTCGCTATCAGATCTTGTCGATTTTGACTTGAATGGTGGCGAATGCTAACGAATCAATCTCCATTACTTACTTTTTCGCTAATCAAGTCGTCGTTTTATTGGATGATTCGCTAAAAGCCCAAAAAAAGAAGACACTAATAGTGCCTTCGCTTGTTAATGATCTGCTTTAATGGTTTGGTAAACGCGACGTTTCCAAGCAAGAAAATCATCGGTCAATAATAACTCAGGCGCTCGTGGTCTTTCAAATTTCGGTTCGAATACAGCTTTTATTCGCGCAGGATTTGTACTTAAAATGACAATGCGATCAGATAAATATAGGGCTTCTTCGATACTATGAGTAATAAATAAAACAGACTTCCGATAGGTTTGCCAAATCGATAATAGCCAATTTTGCATATCTAATCGGGTAAATTCATCTAGTGCTGAGAAAGGTTCATCCAAACAAAGTAAATCCTGTGGACTTAACAAGGCGCGAATAAAAGCCGCCCGTTGTTTCATTCCACCAGAAAGCGCGCTTGGATAGGCATCGGCTACTTCAGTTAAACCCGCTTTCTTCAACATTTGCTCTGCTAAGGCTAAATCAGGCTTGCCTTTTAACTCTGCCCCTAACACGATATTTTCCCTTATCGTGCGCCAAGGAAACAGGGAGGGACTTTGTGGCATATAGCTCATTTGCCCCGCTTGACCAACAATAGACTTATTGTCGATTAAGATATCTCCTTGATCTGGAAGATAGCGTCCTCCGATAAGGTGGAATAAAGTGCTTTTACCACTTCCGGACGGTCCAAGAATCGAGACAAATTCTCCTAATTTGACATCAAAGCAAAGCTGATCAAGTACTATTTTGGAACCAAATGATTTTGATAATTGTTTAATAACTAAGTTACTCATACTCTGCCGATCCTTTCTTTGTCCCTTTCACTAATAGGTGCTCGATCGCTAAAATAATTGTGAAAAAGCATAAGCATAACAACATAATAAATACGATCGCTACAAAGACACGATCTGTTCGAAATGAGGATTGTGCGAGCGTCATATATAAACCAATACCGCGATTAGCACCTAGCCATTCAGAGATTACCGCTCCCATCACACTATATGTCGCCGCAATCTTTACTCCTGAAAATATAGCTGCTAAAGCGTGGGGAAATTCTAACTTAAAGAAAATCTGTTGCTTCGATGCACCAGCCATCTGCATATAATGCATTAACTCGTGATGCGTTTGTGCTAATCCATCTAATGTTGCAATCACAATTGGGAAAAAACAAACCAAAATAATCACTAAAATTTTCGGGAAAATACCGAACCCAAACCAAATCACAAGTAGTGGAGCTAATACGATGATCGGAATGTTTTGCGACATGATTAACAACGGATAAATAGTCGCCCTAATCCGGGGAAACATGTGTAACATAAGAGCAAGCAATAAGCCAAAGCTAACCCCTATGATAAAGCCGATCACCGCCAGTTGTGTCGTTGCAAAGAAATGCTGTTGAAACGTAGGCCAACTTGTGATCATTTCTTTACTAATTAAACTTGGCGCTGGTAATAACCAAGTTGGAATAGCTAACATACGTGTGGCAAGCTCCCAAATCACAAGCAATATGATGATAAATAGGAATGGGGCTAATGATTTTTTTATTGATAAACCCATCAATTCAGCTCCTAACACTCTGATTACTCAGGTAAAAATTGATTCGTAAAAGCTTTACTAACATCTGGATTATGCTCGATTAAACCATTATCATCTAACCAATTCGCATAGTTTTGCCATACCTCTAATTGTTGGATCCCCCACTGATCAGCTTCTGCTTGATACCAGTCAGCCAACCATGCTTGGCTAGCATAAACAAGTTCCTCATCCAAATCAGGGACGGCATCAAGTAAAATACCAGCCGCTTGATCTGGATCTTGAATCGCATCTTGGTAGCCTTTAGCAACTGCTGCGACAAATTTCTCTATCATTTCCGGATCTTCATCAATTAACTTTTCATTCGCGAAAAAGACCGGTGTATAATAATCCAGTTCTTCTGCATAATCGGTTAAATATAAGATATCTAAATCAATGCCGCGCACTTCAGCTTCAATTCCGGTCCATCCGTAGTAAATCCAGGCAAAATCCACTTCGCGCTCTACTGCAGTAAAGAAATCAGCTTGTCCAATGTTGATGATCTCTACTTGATCAATATCCGCTTGATCTCTCATCATCAACGCATCCAACATCGCTTCCTCAATGGGATCACCCCATCCACCATACGTCTTTCCTTCAAAATCACTTGGTGAGGCTATCGATCGATCTACAGGGGCAGCAAAGCCAGATGTATTGTGTTGAATAATCGCTGCAACAGATACAATCGGTACATCTTGGGCACGCGCCAACGTCACCGCTTGTTGTGACCCAATACCAATATCAGCTTGCCCTGAAGCAACCACTTGGTCGGCACCCGTTTGTCCAGGGAGCAATATTTCAACATCTAATCCTTCTGCTTCAAAGTAGCCCTGTTCTTGGGCAACATAAAGCCCTGTATGGTTCGTATTCGGTGTCCAATCAAGCATCACAGACAGTTGTGCACTTGCAGCTGTCTCTTGCGCTTGCTCACAGCCAACTAAGATAAGTAAAAACATCACTAGCCAAATTTTTCTCATAAAAAAAGTCCTCCTTTTTTGGTAGGGAGGAACATAATCGTATCACGACAAAGATAAACAATTGAAAAGCGCCTAAGCAAAGCCTAGGCGCATAAATTATCACATCATAATCGTGTTAACCTATGTTCCCTACGCTGGTCTCAACCAGATCAGGTTCAAAGGGTCAGTATCTTCTATGGATACTATCTCAACCGGCAACACCAGTCCCCCTACATCTTTTTAATTTAATTGTCATATCTATTGTGACTGAAAAAAGAAAAGGATTCAACCCTTTTTTTGAAAACTAAACGGTTTTCATTAGTTTCTGATAGAAAAAGAGTAGCCAAAGTCCACCTGTTAAACCGCCACCAATAAAGAGGAGCAACTTATTTTCAATTAAAAATAAATTTGCAGTCATCCCACTGGTCATCTGATAAATCAACGCGGAGACCCATGTGAATGGTAAGATGTAGGCAAAAATTGTCCATACCGATTCAATCATATAACAAATGATCGGTCCAGCCATGAAAATGGAAATAAGTTTTGCATAGGCCATACCCTCCACTTTATTTTTAGCTAGTACAGCTAAATACATTGTAATTAAGCTGCCGATTAACGAACTTAACATCAGCGCTAAAGCTAATCCCAGCCCATTCACATCATTTGAATGAAAGAAAAACATCGCTTGAAAAAGGGTGACGACAAAGGTTAGTAAGGCCGGAATCGTAATCCGATAAATAAGGTACCCCCATTTTTTAAAAGGGGTGATGGCAAAATAATCTAAGATGCCATCGTCTTTTTCATCAAGTAATAGCAAACCTATTACCATTCCCATCATTAATGGGGTCAGCACGACTACCATCGTTTTAATAAAGTGAAGATGATCAAGTATCGAAAATGTTAAAAATTCATGTAATTGTAAGTCTAACCAAGGCAAACCAAACCTAACTAGTAAATCCATAAAGACCGGAATCAGCAAAACGAGCCCAAGCATAGGATCACGATAAACATTTTTAAGATCTGCTTTTACAAATTCACCCCATTGTTTTTTCATAAAGATAGCTCCTTCCCATCACCTTGGTTCGGTAACATATGACGTTTGAAACGCTGAGAAGTTAAGAAAAAAGCAACCATATTCCAAACAAGTAGCAAACTCGTATGAATCAAGAAGGATTGATTCAAATATGGCCATCCTCCCTGTAAAGCACCTTGCAATAAAAATACCGCTGAATATGTAGGGAACACATGCATGAATGATAGGTCCCATATTTGAAAGTAACTGAACAATGGTAAATATAAACCAATCATTAATAGAATCGCTTGAAACAAAAAATGATTTAGCGTTTGAGCGGTTACCGCTAAGAATAAACCACATAATGTAAAAAAGCAGCTTGTTAATAACAACACACTTACTAATTGCAAATAAGAAGTGGTGGAACCGGTCACTACCATAACAATGATGACACTTGTTAATAGACTAATGAGAAAAAGTGAAAGTAATTTTGAAAAAAGGAACACGTTGATTCGAATGGGTGTAATAAAGATATAGGTTAATAAATGCTGGTTGCGTTCAAGCAATAGGATTGCGCCAACAAAAAAGAAACCCAAAGCTGCTGGATCAGTAAAGACAACCAGTAACGTAAGTGGCACTCTAAATGGATAGGGAAGTAATAATAAAAGGCCAATATATACGAGTGTCACAACAAGGTAGGCATAGTAAAAACCGTGCCTAAATTGAAATTTTATATCTTGGATAAGCAATTTATGAATCATTCCAATCCCCTCCCTGTCACCTCAATAAATAACTGCTCAAGACTTTGTTGTTCTGTTTCTATTGCAGTAATCGTATTCAAACTAAGAATCGCTAAAAAATCGTGATTATCTCCTAGGTTATTAAGTGGGAATGTTTTTGTTTTTTGTGTTCGATCTTGCCGATAAGTGATACGGATAGATTTATCATTTGTCTGATCAAGATCTACTTTCGGTTTAACAACCTCTTTTATTTCACCATCTACAATAAAAGCGACTCGATCACATAAATATTCAGCAACTTGCATGTTATGCGTATTGATGATCAGTGTTTTTCCTTCTGCTTGCTTTTGTTTAATCAAAGTCATGACATCTTTAGTATTAACAGGATCTAAGCCAGCAGTTGGCTCATCTAAAAAAATAAGATCCGGATCATGTAAAAAAGCCCGGCAAATATTTAGGCGCATTTTCATCCCCTTTGAGAGATTGCTAACACGTTGATCCTTAGCTTCAATGAGGTTGACCGCCTCGAGCAAGGTTATTATGTCAATCGTATGGTTTTGGTAAAAGGAACGAAAAAACGTCAAGTTCTCAATGACCGTAAACTTTTGATAAAAGTTGGGCACTTCAAATGATACGCCAAGTTGCTGATAGAAATCTGATGTTAACCGATTCGCATGCTGCCCCATCACCTCAACAGTACCACTATAACCCGGCAACACACCCAATAGAACCTTTTGCAGCGTGCTTTTACCAGCTCCCGAAGGACCTAAAATACCAAATATTTCTCCTTTGTTAACGGAAAAATTAAGATTTGTCAATGAAGGTTTGCTCGCCTTTGGATAAGTAAAGCTCAAATCACAAACATGTATCATTCCTTTTCAATCCCTTCGTTATTTATAAAACGACACTTCACAGCAGGGTGACGTTTCGTCCTTTCCCAATTAGTGCCCGTCTAAATAGATTCTCTAGTATCTATTTTATCGCGGGCGGTTTACGAACGGTTATCTGTGGTAAACAATCGACTTGCTAAACCTTCAATTAATAAATTTAATACCTCATCAAAAACAGCTTCGCCTATTTCTCGCTTATGCGCTAACAGAATAACAATTGAACGCATCGCTGCTGCAATGACGTTCGTCGTTAGTTGTCTATCAATAAGATTGTCATTTTTCCATTGTTCAAATACACGTGCAAAAAACATAGAATCTTTTTGAAAGTGTTCGGTTAAAACTTCACTTGGCAAACGACTTACTAGCGCTTGGAATTGATCTGTAAGCAGAATCTGTTTGACTAGTGGATATCCTTCGATTAAATCAATACCCGTTTTCAGGAGGGTACAGAAAGCCTGTTGATTTATAACGGGGGTACGAGCAAATTCATCTGCTAGTTTGTCATGAATCGCTTGTTCATCTTCCTCTAATAAACTGAAATATAAATGCTCTTTTGAACTGAAAAATTTATAAAATGAGCCTTGGGCGATGCCTGTTTGATCAGTCAAATCTTTTATGCTTGTCTTGTTTATCCCCACTGTTTCAAACAAATGACGACCCGTCTTTTTTAACGCCTGATCAATACGCTCACGTTCTTGCTCTGAAAAGCCTCTAGGTGACATGGTTAAATCCTCATTCCATTTATATGAATACATTATCATTTTATTCATATGTTCATAGATAGTCAATAGTTATATTTAGTGCGTACTGAAAAACGCTCTAATTAATCGTTCTTTTCTCAACCGAGGGTGTTTTATCTTTTAAAGATATTGATATAATATATGAAAAAGACTCCTTAACACCTAAACCTTTATAACAAACCAAGAAAATCATCAAAAAAGATGCGGCGGTGCTTTAACAATCAACGACTCAGTAAAATTAATATTAGGTTCATCTTCTCCACGACGCCAAGACATATTAAAAATTGTTCAATTACCATTTGAGCTCCGTATTCCAGACGTTGACGAATCGCAAGTTCAATTACAAGATCCCATTGAAAAAGTAGCGACACTTGCTAAATTGAAAAACGACGATCTACAAATTTTAGATAAACAAGAAGTTATTTTAACTGCCGATACAGTGGTTTCGTTCAATCATAGGATATTTGAAAAACCAAACAGTAAGACGGAAGCATTCACGATGTTAAAGGCTTTAAGTGGAACCGTACACACGGTTTACACAGGGGTCATGTTACGATCAATGCAGTTTGAAAGTGGCTTTGTAGAAAAAACAGTTGTTGAGTTCTGGCCACTTAACGACCAAGAAATTAATAGCTATCTTGAATCCAATGATGCGTATGATAAAGCAGGGGGCTATGGCATCCAAAGTCTTGGTGCTCAATTTGTTAGGAAAATTGATGGTGATTACTACAATGTGATGGGCTTACCTATATCACATATTTTACAAAAACTAAAAGCCTTCTAGTCCCTTTCCAACATTGGTTATCGCAGATGTGGTGTGCTTCATCTACTGTAAAAGCAAAGTAATAAAGAGAAATGACGAGCGCGTCACTTCTCTTTTCGTTGTTATTGCATTTTTTGTTTTTTTCGATAGTAATAGTAAAGATATAGCCCAAGACCGGCAATCAATATTAAAGCACCTAGCAATAAATAGTTATATAATGATGTGGCGGTAGCTGGTAATATTTCACCTGTAGTCACTATCTGATTATCTTGATTTAAATCCTTGTCATCTGAGATTTTCTCTACGTCTGTTTCTTGATCAGCTGGTGGAGAGTCATTATCTTTTAAGTCATCCTCAAGGTTATTAAGTTCCGTTTCTAGCGCTTGTAAACGGGTTAATAGTTCCGTTATTGATTGATCGAGGTTGTCAATATCGGCATGTAGTTGATCAATATCATGTTCTAAATCCGTTATTAGTTGACGTAAGTGAGTGGTAGGATAACCTTGCTTTTCAAGTTGTTCTAATCTTTCAATTAATTTCCTAATCTGATCGTCTAAATCCTCAATAACCGCTTCCAGATTATCAACAAAAACACCATAAGTCGAAAAACCAGGAACCGTTAACGTGATGATACCTGTCTCAGGGTTTCGTTTGCCACCACGCCGTTCCCATCTATTTGATGCTTGATCTTGATAAAAAATCGAAGCAAAATCAAGGTCCTGATCATAAGCTAATTCAAGGATAAATGCCCCTCGATAGTCTTGATCACCATCAGGAAAAACAAGGTCTACGGTTACCACATCCCCAGCTTTTTTTAGTGGTCTATTTTGCTTAGAAATCGCATCAATTAAATCTTCAATTAATGTAACACGAATCTTAGTACCGCGTGGTAAATCTTCAGGCATTTTAATCGAAATATCTCGATCACGTACAATAACCTTTTGGTTAGCCAAAACAGAAACCGTTTTATTAGCATCGATGACGATTTCTTTCGGTTGTTGTTCTTGGTCTTCGGTCGCTTCTACCAAAGTGAGCACACCAAAAACTGACGGATCTTGGAACGCTTGACCTGTCGTATCATTCCATGTTGCAATGCTTTGACGCGCACCATCCTTAGCATCATTTATTTGCAGATCAAAACCGATCGATTGCTTGACTTCAGGATTAATCGTTCTGAATGGAATCTTCATTTCAACCGTATAGCTATTTCCCTCTCGATCAACACGGGTTGCAGATTCAAATCCTTCACTAATGTGGGTTGGGCTAAACGATGTTTCATTATCAAAGTTTACCCGATATTGACCATCATCCTCTTGATAAAAAGTGGTCTTATGATTATTTTCATCAATAAATACTTCAACCGAATCTTGCTCCCAAGGATGATCACTTGACTTGTCGAATTCAACACCATTGACCTCGAATAATACATATAAATGATCTTGATCCCACAACACCCGAGCGACTCCAGTTGCCCCCTGCCATGCCATTTGATAACGATTGACCGCTAATGGCGGAGCATCCTCCCATATTGGATCGATCTCACCGTCGATAATCGGTGTTCCATAGATTGCTTTACCTTGGTTTGCCTCCGTTTCTTCTACTTCATAAGATTCGATAAATGTATCCGGGTCGATAATCGCATAATAAGCTGGTTTGGCTTGTAAATCTCCGTCAAACACCAGTGGAGTCTGTTCCGATCTCCAACTTGATCCATCATTCAATCCCCAAAACGTCACACGCGAAATATGATTAGCATACTGCTTATAAATTTGAAACAAACGCGCATATAAATAAGCCTGTGCATTTGCTTGTTCATCTGTTAAGACATGATCATTACCTGCCATAATATCAAGTTCGGTCACCCCTATTTCAACCCCAAGTGAAATAAATTTTTCAATAGAGAGGCGAACATTTGCAGGATTTGTATTTAAATTGTAATGTCCTTGCATACCAATACCGTCAATAAGACGATCACCATGATGTGATGCTGCATAATTTTCATTGATTTCTTTAACCATTTGATAAATCGCTTCTGCTTTGTTTTGGTTGTCATCATTATAATCATTGTAGTAAAGCTTAATATCCCAGCCGTTTTCATCGATTACCCTTTTGGCGATAAGAAAAGCTTGTTCAACGTAATCATCACCAATCGCATGGTACCAACCAGATCTTCGTAAAGCCGCACGCCAATCTGAGGGGTTGGACGGATTATCCAGCATGGCTTCATTGACGACATCCCAAGACATTGCGTGTTCCCCGTAATTGATTAATACGTTTTCAATATGTCGTTCCAAGTTGGCCAATGCTTCGGATCGGCTTAATGGTTGACCATCTTGATCTGAATGGAGCCATTCTGGTGATTGTTGATGCCAAACCAGCACATGGCCGTGGAGCAGTAAGTCTTGCTCTACTATTTGTTCAACGAGCTGATTAGAACTTTGAAAATCAAATGCCCTATCGGCATTGTAAGCATAATCCGGTTTCATTACATTTTCAGCAGTGACTAATTGATGATGCATCGTCAAAAGCTCGAGTCTCGACCCTTGTAAATCATTAGCTGATACCGCATTGCCAATTAAAAAGTCATCCTTATAAACGTCTTTAATCGGTGTCAGATCTCTTTCAATATCAATATTCTCCGTGTCAGACCGTTCAATGGTTATATCATCAATGTAAAAAGAGGCTGTACGATGCTCCGAACTTTCGATATAAATGGCGACATACTCATCGGCAGCGCTATTGTAGCGATAACTTCCTTCTAATTGAACCCAACCATCTGACGACTGGATCGTTTTACTATGAATCGTGTGATAGCTAGCCTGATTATCACTTCCGATCTGGGTAGATAATTGAAGTTGTGCATTAGCAGGGCTATCTAGCTTCACCCAGACGGATATATCATATTGGTGTCCAATATCAATATAAGGTTCTATTCGTAAAGCTGGTCCATGCCAATTCTCGGTTCTTTCAGTCACTTTTAATGCGTAACGACCGTCTGGTGTATAGTTTTCTTCATCCGTTACCGTAAGTACTTCTGTATCTCCACGTCTTTCAAAGCCACCAGATGTTTGATCTTCAAAGTCTATAATCGTAAAGTCTTGAGCAGGAGGACGTTGATCTACTCTATCGTCATTATCTGTTGATGACTGTTCAACGACAATATGTCCAATATAAAATGGAACATCAGCCGCTGTCGTGTTAGATTGGATGCGCACAGCAGTGTCTTGGCTACGATCGACTGTATATTGACCCGTTAATGTAAAGCTATAACCTGCCCTTAAGTCTGCTCCAGCAATCCAGTCATAACTATTAATCGCTTGCAGATAAACTTGTGAGTCATCGCTAACTTTCTCATCTTCATCGATAAATCCTAACACCGTTATCGTATATGTGTCACCGTCTTCCATGCCAGCATCGGTAAACTTAATATCAAAACCATCCCAATTATTGAGTCTATCACTAACATAAACAGCTTGATCATTATCGTTACCTTCAAATGCTTTACTCACGACTTCTAAGCTAGCGTCTCCAGCTTGCTCAATAACACCTAAACCATTTGCAAAAGTCTCTTGATAGATGATACTTGGTTGCTCAGCAGTTGTTTGTTCCATTGCTTTGATCAGCTCAAGTCTAAAATTTAAAAAAGGAGTTAGCAATAACAAACAAACAATAAAGTTAATGAATCCTTTTCCTCGACCACTTTTCACTCGAATTATCCTCCTCAATGATTAGATCAGATCAATAAAGCTAACACGCCGACCTCCTCACTCACTGTATTTCAATTACACCTACCATTTTATAAAGCGCTTACATAAAAAGGAACCCCAAGTATTATATATCAACCCTTACAAACTATAACCATTTACAAATGATAGACTTAAAAAGTATAGGCGTGGCATGATTGACACCTATAAAGTCTGAAAGCTACATATACAACCGTGCTTTTCTTCCAAAAATGATCGCTCACCTTCAATAATCACACAGCGAGTAGGAGAGATTGGGACAAAAGCGTCATTAGAAAGGTAAAATCCGAACATAAATATCTGAGAACAGATGACGCTTCGGAAAAATACTTCGCTTTCCGTGGGCACGGCTTCAGCTAACTGTGTGAAGAAAAACGCTTCACACAGTGGATCTTCAGCTCGTGCTATTCCCACAGGAGTCTTCGTATTTTTCCTGCGCTTTGTCCAGATTGTTCAGATTTTCATTACTTCTGTTTAGTTTTGTCCCAGCCTTGACCTCTCACACCACCGTACGTACAGATCCGTATACAGCGGTTCAATTTCATACTAAGCATGTACTTTGTTGTAATGTTCTACACAAGAGATTAGGACGAATTTGGCTAATCTCTTATTCGTAAGTATCCAAGAGTAAGCTGTACGGGTTCCCCCTTTACTTGTATGGCTTGGGATTCCTTCAGATTCCACGTCGCCTTGGACACCCTTGCCTTTAGCTATGTACTTACCGCTACTAGGTCGTACTCGGGACTTTCACCCGTTAGCGTTCGCCCAGCATGGGCGAACAAAAAAAGCGAATGACCATTGATTTGATCATTCACCTCAAATTCTATCCATGTATATTTACTTTTACGTCAGTAGCTACTCCGGTTAAATTCAAGCCATTTAAGCAATGAAGTCGTCAAAATCAGCCACTCACGATCGGTTATTTTCGATTTCTGCCATGCTTTCAATATATGTTTTATTTAATGCTTGTGAGGCTAGACGGTCTGCTTCTTGGTTCAATTTTCTTCCAATGACGTCATAACTAGGCTTTAAATGGCATTGTTCAAGCCGTGCCTCGATTCGATCGATCCACTGATTTAAAACAGGATCTAGGCATGGCCATTCACCTAACAGCTGATTAATTACTACTTTAGCATCACCGCGTATCGTTATATCCTGGTGATGAATCGACATGCTTTCTAATTCACGAATGGCTAATTCTAATGCAGCATACTCGGCTTCATTGTTTGATGTTAATTCACGCACACGTGCATTCTTTCGTAAGCGAAAGCATTTATTATTCTCGTAATAATAAATCACTATGCCAAGCCCAGACATGCCATTTGTATGATCAAAACCACCATCAAAATAAAGGGTGACATCATGAGGATCTTGCTTAAACTTTTCCAAGTATTGCTTTATCTCTTTCAACGTTAAGGTCGTATCATATGGATCTTCAAAATGCAGTGCCTTCACTCGACCTGTTTTGATGAAATCTTCAGCAATGATAATCGCTTCAGAGATGGACAGTTGCTGTGATTGAAAAAGCGTTTCAACATGATTAGGTGTCTGATAATTAACATGTAAAGTTACCTTCAAGTTACTTCTCCTCCACATTTCGTTGAGTGAATCAGGACATGAGCGTCCGTTACCTCCCGCCTTAATAGATCATCACTGCTTCCCTTTGTGCCAGGCGGTTTACCGACGGTTATCTGTGATAAAATCAACAATCCCTTGAGCAGAAATGTTCAAGTCAAGCCGAATATAGTCAAAAACAGTTGGGTCACTAATATCCGATTCCACTTCAACTCTGTTAAATAAAGCCTCAGCAATCGCTTCTGTCTGGTCTTCAACAGATCGCTCTGGATGTGCTTTAATAATTGTTTCACTTATTCTTAAATACCGATTTAACCATTGCGATAATTGATGATAGACATGATCGGGATAATCTGATTTACCATAATGGCCAAAATAGATGGCATCAACATTTAATTCGCGAATCCGTTTCATAGAGGCCAACATCGCATTAGGGTCAAATTGATTCGGTGAGGTTGATGGCAAAATAAGCTCAGTTCCATTTGTCATTGATATCGGATAACGAATCCCTAATGTATCACCTGTGAAAATAGCATTACTTTTACTATCATGGATTGAAAAGTGATGTTTGGCATGTCCTGGCGTATCATAAAAAGTTAAGGTCCGATCGTTACTAATTTCCAAGCGGTCTAGGTCAGCTTTCGCGATTAAATGGTCTGATGGGACCGGTACAATTGGATCAAATAACTGGTCAAATTGATCACCATACACGGCTTTTGCCCCTTGAATTAATTTCGATGGGTCATTCAAATGTCGTTTACCACGTGGATGAACAATGACTTTAGCATTGGGACAAGATTCAAGTAACAAGCCGACACCACCGGCATGATCGAGATGAATATGTGTCACAATAATATAACTAATATCTGCTGGATCAATATTTAAATCGTTAAGTCCTGCTAGTAAATAAGGAATCGAAGGACTGGCACTGGTTTCAATTAGTGTTAGCTTTTCAGCGTGTAATATGTATGAGCCTGTTCGTTCCGGTAAATTTAAATCATTTAAATCGATGATACTGATATCTGGTTGATT
The DNA here is from genome assembly GCF_016908375.1 of Amphibacillus cookii. Classification (GTDB taxonomy): domain Bacteria; phylum Bacillota; class Bacilli; order Bacillales; family Amphibacillaceae; genus Amphibacillus_C; species Amphibacillus_C cookii. Next base: position 541,192 of record NZ_JAFBDS010000001.1, on the reverse strand, counting down.
CGTCATGATAAACCTCCATCTATTCTTTTAATTAATAGCTTAGCAAATCCATTTTAGAAATGTAAAGGATATCCTTATTTATTTTCCACTTGATTCTTATTCCCTAGTTTAGTTTCTCCATAACCTATTTTTTTATTTTTTAGGAAAAAAGCTAGACGATTTTCAACGAATAAAATGGTAAGCTATTAGCCTGTTAGGGGAGATAATTATGAAAAAAACGGTGATTCTTCTTTTAGTGGCACTTTTCTTAACCGGTTGTGTTTCAAAGGAATCAAGAGCATTTATTCGAGATAAAGAACAAAAAGAGATAATTAGTGATGAGATTGTTCGCCAAGGTCAAGAAACCTTTCACTTGGAAATTGAACCCAATATAAAGAAAATGAAATTTGATTGGGATTCAGGCTTGCCGATGCTTAATGATCAACGCATCGCTGTTCCGGTGACAACAGTCGGTAAACCTGAATTTAGTTTTACTGCTTATGTGTATATTGATGGAAATCCTCGAGAAATTAAGGGAATTAGTCTCGATTACGGAAGAAACGGGTTAGATTATTTAGGTGATTTTCTTATTCAACATATTTATAGTGAAAAGTACCAGCCAGCATTAGAGCAGCTTAAAGCATTTGACCCAAATGTCTCAGTTGAAACAATCTCGATTCGTGCCATTACATCTTATCACCATCAATACAAACAAGAGCAAATTGCATTGTATCGCGTCCTATCAGCTGATTATAATCAAGGAAAGTTTAATAATCCGGCATATTATGATCAATTATTAGCTACTTATCTACCAAAAACAAATGCTTCTGATGAGCCTTACTATCCACGGATAAGCTTAGATGTCGAACAACCCTATGGTAATGACTTTAATATGGAAGAGAAAGTTGCTGACATAATTAACTGTATTCGAACAAGTGACGACATGCCACATGCAGAATATACCATTTCAGCTACCGATCAAAACGATGAGCGTATCTACGAGTTTTTTACAAAAACAGATTAAAAAAAGAAGCCGGAGATCTCTCCCGCTTCTTCATTCTTATTGTACCTTAATTATATTCCATTGCTGATTAAAGCCATGATTTAAATCCCATTGGACGATATTGCCACCATCTTGTACAGAACGATTGTGTGCATCCAAAGCCTTGCCACTAAATCGATTGACTAATGTATAATAACCATCACTGGTTCTTTCAATGGTCCATTGCTGATTCGTTCCACCTAAATGACTCCACTGAACAATATTTCCACCATTTGCTGTATTCCAATCAAACACTTCAAGTGCATGATTACTATTTCGATTAATAAGCTCATAGTACCCTGCATTATTTCTAACCACTCGCCACCGCTGACAAGGATGGAAATTACGTTGCCATTGTTGAACATTATCACCTGGATTTGTTCCAGCATTAACGACTTCTAATAATTTACCGCTATTTCGATTAACAAGCTCATAACTTGCTTGACTATCAAACTGAATCGGATTGGCTAACCTTGTATTATTTGTATTGGTATTGCCACTTCCGCCTTCTATGCTTACTGCCGTACCGTGGGTATCAATTTGATTATCTCTAATCGTATTATTATTTGATCCACCTGTTAATCGAATGCCAGGATTACTAAAGTTAGCAAACGTCTCTATTTTATTTCCGCGAATTTGATTGCCACTGCCTGGAGCTAAACGAATGATAGATTCAATATTTAAATTCGGGTCCAGTTGCTGAATAACATTATCCGTTAATGTATTGTTATCCGACTGAATCAACACACCGTGAATCCTAGAGTTGATGACCGTATTTTTTGATATTGTATTATGTTGAGCACCGGTCAGAACAAAAATACCACGCGGATAATTTTCAATTACATTATACTCAACGGTATTATAGGCACCATCATTTGGAATACGGATGCCACCGTAGCTATCACTTTGTTGTACAGTATTAATCACTTGATTATAGGTAACGGTGGTGCGTGTAGCACGGGATAAGTTAATCCCACTCCCACCAGTTGAATTGGTAATCCGATTACCCGTAATCAAGTTATCATGGACATCACCAACCGGATGATTCTCACTACCAAATGCGATTCCGTGTCCACTTGATTGATCAATAATACTATCCCTAACGGTTGAGTTCTTTAGGCGACGCAACAATAAGCCAATCGTTACATCTCGCACTTCAATCTGCTCTAAAGTTAAATGACTTACGTCTGCATCAATATTCATACCACCTATTTGACCCAATCCTTGGTTTGCTCGATTATTGCGATCACCATCAATCGTCAGGTTTGAAACTGTCGCATTTAAGCGATTCGAACCCCTTGGCAAAATAGGATTACCGACTACATAATTATTGCTTGTGCCTACCTTTTTTAAAACGGTTTGTCCAATGCCATCACCAACGAGATTGACACCCGCATGAAAACGAACAGCCTCATTAATTGCATACGTTCCAGCCGGAATATAAACCGTTCCTTCCACACCACGATCATAAAAATGTCGCATTGCTGCATGTAATGCTTCTGTTTGCGAAGCTTGAACGCCTGGTGTCATACCAAAATCTCTTGCATTAACGACTTCTTGTGCATGAAGATCTACCGTTTTACCGTTAAAAACCATCAGAATAACGAGAACACTTAACACCACCATCACCTTAATACGTTTACTTCGTTGCATTTACCTTTCCTCCTATTCATTTGAATTTAACAATCCCCTCCAAAAATAAGCGCTTACAAAGATAGAAGTTAGAAAAGGAAATATTAAATATATTCCACACATTGTCTAATACTTCCTTTATTTTTCTGAGAAAATGGTTAACGAAACCCTACTAGGAGACACTAATGTGGCGTAAGACTTAAACGAGAAAATTGGCAAACAACATGATCGATTTATTGGTAAAAAAGGAAGAAGTCACATTTCAATATTGGAACATATTAAAAATATTAATAACTATAATAGCAACGATTAAACCGTTAAAAATCCGCTCGTTAAAGTGACTTAACAGTTTTATAAAACAATAGCTAGTCTAGCTATTTTTCGTTACAATATAAGAAAAGTGTTAATTGAAATGTGTGGTGAAGATCGTGTTAAAAATCTTATTAATCGAAGATGATTTTACTTTATGTCAAGAAATTAAAGAGCGCTTATCGACTTGGAATTATGATGTACACACCGTTGAGGACTTCAATCAAGTCATGGAGCGTTTTACCGATGTCAATCCAGACCTTGTTATTATCGATATCCAATTACCACAATTTGATGGGTTTCATTGGTGCCGGATGATCCGCTCGCACTCTAAAGTGCCGATCATCTTCCTATCGTCACGCGATCACCCCACGGATATGGTGATGTCGATGCAGCTTGGCGCAGATGATTACATCCAAAAACCTTTTCATTTTGATGTGTTAATTGCAAAAATCCAAGCAATATTGCGACGTGTTTATAATTATAATGCAGAAACGAATCATATGAAAACATGGCATGGGGCTACGATTGACTTTGAAAGAAATACCATTGAAACTAATGAACACTCAATAGAGTTAACGAAAAACGAAGCGTTTATCTTACACGCCTTACTTAGTAAAAAAAATAAAATTGTAAGTCGGGATCAATTAATAGAAATGTTATGGAAAGATAGTCGATTTATTAGTGATAATACGCTAACAGTAAATGTTAATCGATTAAGATATAAACTTGAATCGATTGCGCTTGATCGATTTATTGAAACAAAAGTAGGGCAGGGTTATATGGCTTTAGGCGAGGAGAATGATTGTGTTTAGAACCTATTTACTAGAACGAAGCAGTTGGATCACATTTATTATCGGATTACAATTTCTTAGTATATTAATCGCTTCGATTGATCCGACACTTTCTTTAGAAGGTATCCTATATGTTGTTTTATTATCATTCATTTTTTTAGTCATATTTATCATTGTCCGTTATCAACGAGAAACCCGTTTTTATAAAAAGTTAAAAGATGGCATCGATGCCCATCATCCCGTTACCCCTTTTCAATCGATTGTTACAGATTACTTAACGACTATTTCAAATCAATATGAACAACATTTATCAACAAATCACATTGAAATCGAACAAGAAAAAGATCAATTATTAGCATGGATTCATGAAGTAAAGACACCTTTAACTGCCCTTCAGCTCGTTATTGATCGTGTTAATGATCGATCAGTGAAACAGAGCTTACATTATGAGTGGTTGCGCCTACACTTATTGCTTGACCAACAGCTACATCTTAGGCGCATGCCTGCTATTGAAAATGATTTGTACATTGAAACCGTTGATCTATCTCCCCTTTTAATAGAAGAAATTAAACCACTCTATACATGGTGTCAGCAAAAAAAGATTGGGTTTGATTTAGACCTCAGCGATTCAGAAGTTATTAGTGATGGGAAATGGCTAGCCTTTATTATCCGGCAAATCGTTATAAATGCGATAAAATATAGTGATAATTCCACAATTGAAATCAAATTGTATCAAGAAGATCAGCATAAGAAGCTCTCCATTCAAGATTACGGTCAAGGAATTGCTTCACAAGATTTACCAAGGATCTTTGATAAAGGCTTTACTTCAACATCAACCCACTCTAACCAAGCCTCAACAGGCATGGGGCTATACTTAGCTAGAAAAGTTGCTTCCTCGCTCCACATAACGATTGATGTGAACGCAACGTTGGATGTAGGAACGAATTTTACGCTAACCTTCCCTAACCGAAATGCGTTTCTGGAGCTATCAAGCATGTGACAAAGATGTCACATGCTTTGTCGTTTTTGTTAGCCAATTCAAACGCATGACTTTCAATAAAAGCTTATACTTTAGTTATTATCACATAGAGGAGTGCAGTAAATTGACAATACTAAAAGCAGAAAAGATCCATAAATCCTATGGAAATAAATTTAATAGACAAGAGGTATTGAAAGGAATAGATCTAGCCATAGAAGAGGGTGAATTCGTTAGTATTATGGGCGCATCTGGCTCAGGAAAAACAACCCTATTAAATGTGCTCTCATCAATAGACAAATTGACAAGTGGTGCATTACAAATCGAAGATCAAGATATGACAAAACTAAAAGAAAAACAACTTGCCATATTTCGCAAACAACATCTCGGCTTTATTTTTCAAGATTATCATTTACTTGATACCTTAACCGTGAAAGAAAATATTCTTTTACCTTTATCAATTGCTGGTCTTTCTAAAAAACAAGCACAAGAAAAATTTGATACACTAGCAAGTCAGCTTGGTTTAAAGGAAATTGCTAACCATTATCCTAACCAAATTTCGGGCGGACAAAAACAGCGTACATCAGCAGCACGCGCCTTCATTCATCAACCTTCTATTATATTTGCAGATGAGCCGACTGGCGCTCTTGATTCAAAGGCCGCAGCTGATTTACTAAACCTATTAAGTGAACTCAATCAACAGCGTAAAGCAACGATTGTCATGGTCACACATGATATGACAGCAGCTAGCTTTTCAAAACGCGTTATCTTTATTAAAGATGGGCAAGTTTATACTCAATTAAATAAAGGCGATCAAAATCGGCAAAGGTTCTATCAAGATATTATGAAGACGCAAGCTGTATTAAGTGGGGTGCCCCATGAGTATTAATCGTTTAATCATTCAGAATTTGAAACAAAATGTTAAAAACTACTATTTATACGTTCTTGCCTTAATATTTAGTGTGGCGCTTTATTTTTCTTTTGTGACATTGCAATATGATCCTTCTATGGATCAAGTAAGTGGATCGATAAAAGGAGAAGCAGGCATTCGGTCAGCTTCCGTTCTCTTGTTTATCATCGTAGCTGTCTTTTTATTATATGCTAACCGTATTTTTATTAAGCGACGTAGTCAAGAAATTGGCCTGTTTCAACTTATTGGGATGAATAAAAAAGAGATCTTTCGAATTTTAACAATTGAAAACAGCATCTTATATTTTAGTTCACTGGCTTTTGGGATAGGCATTGGCTTTATCTCATCTAAGCTGATTATGATGATTTTATTTAAAATTACCGGAGTGGATGACATGGCTTCCCTCCACTTTTCAGCCGAAGCTTTACAACAAACCTTAATCATTTTTTGCATTATCTTTGTATGTATTTGCTTTACCAACTATTTATTTATTCTAAAGAACACGATTCTCCAATTGTTTACCGTATTAAAATCTACAGAACACCGAGTTAAACGCTTTGCTTGGTTGGAAGTGATCATTGGACTATTAGGTTTGCTTAGTATTGGATCCGGTTATTACGTTTCACAACGCCTGTTTGATGGGGATTTTGCAGGTCTGAACCATTTGTTTTTGGCGATGATTTTTATTTTAGCTTCAGTAATTATTGGAACGTATTTCTTTTTCAAGGGAACGGTTAGCTTTATCCTTAATATAATGCGGAAACAACGAAATGGTTATTTAACGATCAATCATGTGTTAAGCCTATCATCACTTATGTTTCGCATGAAATCAAACGCCTTGTTATTAACGATCGTAACCACCGTATCCGCCTTATCGATCGGTTTACTATCACTCAGTTACATTACTTATTATTCAGCTGAACAAATGGCACTGCAAAATGTAGCTGGCGATTTTTCATTTACGACTGAACAAACAGTTGATCTATTTACTCATACTTTGGAAGAAGCTAATATTCCCTTTAATCGAATACAGCGAGATGTTATATATGTAGAAGCGGATGTGGAGAATATTGCAGAAACCGAATTTATTCAACAAAACATCGATGAAATGCCTTTGAACTTACCTGTGATATCAGCAGATCAAGTTGAGGATATTGATATAGCTGAAGGTGAGACCCGTTTTGCTGGTGCAAGTGTGCTAATGGAAACGATGCTAACCCTTAAGGATGATGGAGTTATCTCTTGGGTAACACCTGATGCAACAATAGACCAACATTATACAGGACGAGAAAATAAAGCAATTCTTTCCTATTTATTAACGAATGGTGGCTTACCAGTAGGTATAGTTAATCAAAGCACTTTTGAACAATTACAAGTTCATCAAGATGAGGCTTTACAGGTTGATTATAATGTTTTTTTTGCTGTAAATATTACGGATCGATCACAACTTGACGATGCTAATACGCTTTTCAACCATTTAATTGATGATTTCGAAGCTGAATCTGATCCATTATCCCGTGTCGACATGAGTCAAGGGCAAAAAGAAAGCATGGGACTAGCCATGTTTATTGTTGGCTTTTTAGGCTTAACCTTTCTCATAACATCTGGTTGTATTTTGTACTTTAAGCAGATGGACGAGAGCGAAGATGAGAAGTCAAACTATACGATTTTAAGAAAAATCGGCTATACCAAACATGACTTGATTAAAGGAATCCAAATAAAACAAATCGTTAATTTCGGTATTCCGCTTATCCTTGGATTATCGCATAGTTACTTTGCAGTTAAATCAGGCTGGTTTTTCTTTGGGACAGAGCTTTGGACACCAATGTTAATCGTAATGGTGATCTATACGGTTCTCTATTCAGGCTTTGGTTTGTTATCTGTTAACTACTATAAAGAAGTGATTAATAAATCTTTATAAGATAAAAAGCTTTCGGTTTCTTATACCGAAAGCTTTTTTCATTTAACGGAACGTTGTATTTTTCACTTTCCATTGCTCTAATTTGATAAATAACCAAAAACCATAAATACCTACAGTAATTAAAGTAAGCAACCACCATTTAATCCAATGACCGAATAATCCTACTGCTGTACCATTAAATTGGAGTCGCTTTCCTTCTACTACTGTATGGTTAATTTTCCAACGATAGCGCATGACCAAAGACCATGGATAACAAATACCAAATGTTAACACCGTTACGATTGTCCCTAGAATAACCCAGCCAACATATTCAAAAAGACCTCCATCAAAATATGACTTTTCCACTCTTATCCCTCCTTTAATGTAATCGTATGTTTAGCTCGAGTGATTCCATTAAATGGCGAATCTGAGTATGTTGTAAATGATAAGATAATGTCATAAGATCAAAATCATCAAAATAATCAATCGCACAATTTATTGTCACCAACTCTTTACTTATTTTAGCTAATTTTTCCCCTTCAAGCAATTTCTTTTTGTAGCGATTGTATTTTGAATCAAGCTCCAATAAGGTTTTATATAATTGATCAATAGATTGATAGTCTTGAATAAGAGGTAAGGCTGACTTGGCCCCAACACCAGGTACACCCGGAATATTATCACTAGCATCACCTAATAGGGCTTTAACTTCAATCCACTGATAAGGCTCAATCCCGTACTCTTCTTGAAAATGTTTGTAAGTATAGACGGTTTCCACTCGCTTCTGTGCAATCACTTGTGACGTTTGGCTGTTTAACAATTGCAATAAATCTTTATCATTACTATAAATTAAGCATTGATGATCGGTTTCAGTAGACCATTTATATGCTAATGAACCAATGACATCATCTGCTTCATGTGGAGGGAGTGTTAACTGTGCAACACCTAATTGGTTTAAAACATCAATAAGTGTTTCATACTGTTGGATCAGTGGCTCAGGCAATTCATTTCGACTCGCTTTATAAAAATCATATTTTTTCCGGCGATCCGTTTCTTCCCGTTTCACATCCCAAGCAATCGCTAAATGTGTCGTTTGATGCTGATTAATTAAATTGAATAATTTTTGCATAAATACACGTAATGCGTTAGTATACAAACCATGTGAATTCCGCGATAGTTGATCTGCTGTCTTATTGTACGCTGTTGCAAAGTAGCCACGGCTTAATAAATTAAAGCCGTCAATAACTAATAATTTGTTGTTCTCCATCACCTAACACCTCGTCTATTATGTTTATGATTCCTTTTCAGACTCGTCCTTTTACTCACTTTTCTGAATGATAGTCTGGATCAAACGCAACTTCAATCAGCAAGCGATTTATCAGGGCTATCTGTGATAAAGCTATTAAGTTTCACTGCTGTGATTTTCCGAGGGGTCCGGCCTGTTCATAATCCTATCTCGTTGCAGTTGCTTAGCACTGAGGCTATCCCCACAGACTTTCTTACAATGTATCTTTTTATTATTCAGGTTTCAGTATATCATTTTTAGGTGTGCCGCGGTGAGTTTATCATTTAATGATAACTCAACTTTCGCACACTGAACATAGTCATTCAACCTTCTCATACGTTTAGCACGTTATGTCGTTCCGAAAAGCAAAGGATTCGCTTTTCGCGGAGATGGCTTCAGCTAACTTGAGTCGTAAAGATCACGCCTCAAGTGGATCTTCAGCTCACCCTATTCCCGCAGAAGTCTCACCCCTTGCTTATCTCCACTTAGACAGGTGGTTCATACGGAATGCGTAAACCCAACCGCACGAAATTAAGCGAAGAAGATGTGACACACCTAGAATAAGAAGTTTCTTATTCTGCGATGTCTTCGGTGTAAATCTAACGCCCACAGATTGACATGTCGCTTGATGAGCTTGAACGAAAACCATTAATTAATTAGCTGTTTCAATTTTGCAGGTGAGATAGGTGTAGAATTGCGTGAGAGTAACTCAAGCCACGCTCACGGGTAGGGAGACACTGCGTTTACCAAGATGTCTCCCTTGTGCTTGGGAGAGTGAAAGCGGAACATAGCTCACATGTGCGTCTAAAACAAATACAAATAACCAATTAAAAAACTATCAAGCAGTTTATTAGCTTGATAGTTTTTCGTGCATGATAATTATTAACCTTTCGTTGCACCTGATGCAAGTCCAGAAATTAAATATTTTTGTAAGAACAAATATACCGTTGCTATTGGTACTGCAATCAGGATCGCCCCTGCAGCAAATCGCGTGAAGTTGTTAGAGAACTGATCATTAACAAAATTAAACAAACCAAGTGCTAATGTATAATTCTCTGGACTTCTTAATACAATACGTGGCAGGATAAAATCCATAAACGGGTGCATAAAGTTAAATAGAGCAACCACCGATAAGATCGGTTTAGCTAATGGTAACAGGATCTGAAAGAATATTCTAAAATGCCCTGCACCATCCATCTTTGCTGATTCATCCAATTCTTGCGGCAATGTATCAAAGTAACCCTTAACCAAAAAGGCGTTCATCGGAATATTGTTACCAATATAAATAATAATCAACCCTAACAAACTATCTAATAAACCAATCGTGTTAAGTAAGATATAGAGTGCCACCATCGCCATTAACACTGGAAACATTTGCAGTAGGAGGAAAGCATATAATCCATATTTTCTTCCTCTAAATCGATAACGTGAAAAGGCATAAGCAGTAAAACTGACTAGTAATGTCCCGATCAACGATACAGATAAAGCAACCACTAAAGTATTTTGATACCATAATAAATAGTTACTTCTTGGACTTGTAAACAGCCATTCATAATGTACAAATGACCAATTTTCAGGAATGATCGATGCACCATATAAATTGGAGCTTGGATTTAAAGATATACCGAACGCCCATAATAACGGGTAAAAGATAATGACAAACATAACGGCAATAATTAAGTACATGGCTGCAATTTCTAATCTGTTCTTTGTTTTTCTACCCATAGGTTGTCTTTTAGCCATTAGTAAGTCCCCTCCTCTTTAAAGGAACGCGAACGACGGAATTGGAAAAATGCAAACGTCGCAACGATCAATCCTAAAATTATTGATATGGCAGCAGCCATACTATATTGTGAATTCGTAAAAGTTAAATTGTAAATCCAAGAAATTAAAATATCGGTTCCACCCGCCGTTTGACCACGGACAGCCGGTCCCCCTTCATTGAAGAGGTAAATAATATTAAAGTTATTAAAGTTGAATGTAAATTGAGTAATTAATAATGGACCTGTTGCAAACATGAGGTGTGGAAACGTAATGTTTCTAAATTTCTGCCAACGTGTTGCTCCATCCATATCAGCTGCTTCATACCAATCACCCGATATTCCTTGCAGTACACCAGTAAAAAGGGCATAAATATATGGGAAACCTAACCAGACTTGAATCATAATAAGGGCAATCCTCGTCCAAGTGGGATCGGTTAGCCAAGGGATCGAATTATTAAATAGTGGCTGAATAATATCATTATTTATCGCACCAAAATTATCATTAAATAACGCTGAGAAAATGATGATGGTTACAAATCCTGGTACCGCCCATGGTAAAATAAATACGGTTCGAATAAGCTTTTTACCTTTAAGTCGCTTGTCGTTGGTTAGAACAGCTAAGAACATCGCTAATCCAATTGATAGCGTCGTCGCCATGAACGTCCAAATTAACGTCCATGACAATACACTCATAAAAGTCGTACGCCATTCACTAATCGTAAATAGATTAACGAAATTTTGGAATCCTACCCAATCTAATAGACTTCTTGGCGGAGCATTATATAAGGTGTAATTCGTAAATGCTAAAAATGCCATAAATAATAACGGAAACAATACCACAAATATTAGAAAAATTAAACCTGGACCGACAAGCAAGTATGGAAAACCTGCATCCCAAGCATTTCTAAAGCCTTCAAGAACGCCTGTTACTCTCCAGCCATTCTTAATTTTAATCGCATCACGTTTAGCATCTTGAATGTTAATAAAATAAAAAACTAAGAAGAATGTAAAGAAGATTAGTGATAATATCCCTTCACTTAAAAAGATTCTTGAATCATCGGCACGCTCTACTTCTCCTAATGTAATTAAACCTTGAAGACCTGATGACATAAAGTCATACATAACAATCACAAAAGCAGCAAATAAAATGAAGATCGTTGCACCTTTAATATAGCGTTTATTGTAAATTTGACCTAGACCTGGAATAATGGATAGCAGCATAGCAAATGTGGGGTTATGATTAGAGCCATCTGATCTTTTATGATTATTATTCATCTCTTGACTGTCTTTAGTAGCCATAATAGCCTTTCCCTCCTTCTTTAGAAAAACTCGACTTAACACCAAGTTTTTTTGGGTGAAACTTGTCATTAATACAAAAACAAAAAATCACTCTTTTAGTATTAGCAACAATTATTTCCACCCATAACACTGACATCATCTCACATATCACACGATGGTTTTATCTATACTAAGACTTAAACAGCAGTTACCAAGCACTAATATCTGAACGCTTTATTGTCTAATCTCTAGTGCGTTACTGCGCTTGTTCCGTCAATTGATATTCTTATAAAACGAATCTTCAATCAGTGGGGGTTTTCGTTCACACATGTAAAAGCGCATGCTTTCTTAGTAAATGTACTAGCTTTTCTTATACTTCGTCTTATTAAATTCAACCTCAACACTTAACATTGTTTAGTTAAGATTAACACTTCGATAATAGTAAAAATAGAGGGGATTGAGAAGATAAATTATCTCTCAATCCCTTCTCCAAAAACATTTATTGGCCCATTATCGCAATTTCATCTTCAATGATTTGGACCATCTCATCCAATACCTCTTGAATATCATCACCTTGAGCAATGAAATTCAACGCATCTTCCATCGGTTCCCAAACTTTAGACATTTCAGGGATATTTGGCATTGGGTGTGCTGATAGCGTTTGCTCGAAGATCGGTTCCATTAATTCATCTTCAATTTCAACTTCTGTGTGTGCAGGTAATTCTCCCGCCACTTCATAATAAGTAGTTGAATTTTCTTGATTGGTCAAGAATAAAGCCAACTCAGTTGCCCAGTATTGATGATCAGTATAATAGTTGACTAACCAGCCTTTATTTCCTGAGAACGAATTTAATCTTTCACCATCAACTGTTGGTAATGGTGCAATTTCTAAACTATCACCTAAGGCATCACGATAATCTGGTATCGCCCATGGCCCGTTAATGACTAATCCAACTTGACCATCCATAAATAAACCGTTCATAACATCTAAATCAATACCTTGAGGAATTAACCCTTCTTCAAACCATGAAGCTATTGTTTCTGCACTTTCAACTGTTTCTGGTGCATTTAAACCGATATCTGTTGTATCATATATACCGTTAGCATCTTGTGCAAAAATGTAACCGCCATTACCTGTTAAGAACGGGTAAGTGAAGTAAAGGTCGTATGCATTCATTAAAAATCCATATTGATTACCTTCTGTCAAATCACGAGCAATCTCCATGACTTCATCCATTGTTTCTGGAATATCAGATACTAAATCCGTATTAACAAACATTCCATATGTTTCTACTACAGCAGGGATACCATATTGAATCCCTTCATAGCTAAAAGATTGTAAAGCTTCTTCATTATATTCAGCTAATCTTTCCTGTTGTTCTTCGGTAAACTCCAGTTCTGCTGCTACACCTTGTAAGTGAATATCACCCATCCGGTCATGTGGCTGAAAAAAGAGATCTGGACCTTGACCAGATGGTCCGTCTAAGCCAATCCCATCTAATTGATCTAACATGTTGTATGGTGTAATATTAACCGCTATATCATACTCTGCTTCAAAGCGTTCTGCAATTTCTTCATAAGCATCTAATTGTTGCTCTTCATCATTAACCCACATAGATAGTGATTCAGGCTTTTCTGGAATGTCGCCATTCCCAGTCTCTGCCGTTTCTTCTGTCGTATCATCTGCTGGTGCATTAGATTCTTCTGTTTCACCATCTCCACCACACGCAACTAAAAATATAGATAAAACTAACATAAGCACTGCTGTGAACCAAAAAGATTTACTTTTTAACATTCTTTGTTTCCCCCTCTAAATGAGTGTTTGAAATAAACTTACAATCATTGCAACAATAATAAGTTCGAAAGCGCTCTTATAAATCGCTTTCATTTAACAATTAAATAATAGCTTGGCAGCTTAAACGAAACACTATCATTCAATTGCTTAAATGAATCGTCAATGATTGTAATAACTGTGCTCGCTCCTCATGCGTTCAAAAATGCGAAATCGCTTGCACCGTATTTCGATTCTATTATACTACTGAACCATTTCAATTGACAACCCTTTTTAAGAAAAAAATCATATTTTTTGAAAACGCTTAAACTATTGTTGCGTTAGCATTTAATGATTTAGCTTCTGAGCTGTTTCTTCCAATGAAATGACTTCATTAGATAATAATTCTTGTCTTTGTGTTTGTGTTTCAATAATTCTCGTTACATCTACGCTTTTTTCTTGTAAAACGCTTGCGCTATTAACAAGTTCAGTTACTGAATTCACCACTTCTTCGATCGCACGATTAATTTGTTTGATTGACTCATTAATATCTTGATGTTCACATGTTATCTTAGAATTATCGTCTGAGATTCTTTTAAATAAATGAGCAGATTCTGCTGTCTTCTCTAACGATTCCATACTATGTGATTTAAACTGTTGAAAGGCACGGACAACCTGTTCAACTTCTTGGCTCAACTCCACCAATACATCTTTTGTTTGCTTTGAGAAATCATTGGTTCCCTGCGACAGTTTTCTAATTTCATCAGCAACCACCGCAAAACTTTTACCCTCTTGACCAGCCTTTGCAGCTTCAATTGATGCATTAATCGCCAATAAATTCGTTTGATCCGCAATCTCATCAATACCTTTAATAAACGAAGTAATGTGCTCTAAATATTCTTCAATTACGGATATTCTTTCAGCTGTACTAGACGTTTGATTATTCAAGGAAGTCATTGATGACTCCAGATTATCCATAAGGTCCAAACCATGGTTAGACACATGTTCAAGCTCTCCCAATTGCTCGCTCATATAACCAATAGAAGTTTGGATTTCTTCTGAACTTGCAGAAACTTCTTCTGTTGTAGCTGAAATTGTCCCAGTAAAATCCGTTTGCCTTTCCATTTCAACTGAAAATTGCTCCATCATATCCTCAATTTCCCTCATACCTTTAAATTGCTCGAAAGACTTCTCTGAAGCTGATTGGACAACATTGAGAACATCTTTACTGATCTGTCTATTTTTTATTAAAACACTTTGAAGTTGATCACCCATGTTCGCCAATCGACTGTCAATCTCAGCAAATTCATCCTGCCTCTTTATCTTTATATCATGGTGATAGGACAAATCGCCATCATGGTACGCTTTAATGCGTTTCATAACAAGCCCTACACCACTATTTAAATTTTTCGCAAAAAATATTAAGCTTATCAGTGGAACCATAATAAGGACAGCCAAAGCTAACATAATAACAAACTCAGAACTGGACAAAGACTGTTGTAGTGCATCTGAGACATTATCTCTTTGATCTGCCAAACTGGTTTGAATCCGTTCGTTAACCGAGTTAATCGATTCTTCATTTCTTGTAATAACAGGTACGACACGTGAACGCACACGCTCTGCTTCATCACCAACGAATACTGCTGTAAAGTTTTGTTCATAAATATTTTGATACGTTGTTATTGCATCGTCAAGATGTTGGAAATAGTGATATAGTTGATCATCTTCATTAACCCCTGAAGATAATATATTAAATATTTCCCTTGCATCAGCTAACGATTGTTCTACTTGGTCAATTTGATCTTGATTATAACCAGATGTCGCTAACTGATAATAAATAATACTTGTCTGGTTCAAATGATTGACCAACTCAGAGAAATCTTGTTGTAAGCTTGCCGTTTCTTCTAGAGTTGTACTCTGTTCAGATACGTTCGAACTATATGCATAGATAAATCCGGCAGCGATTATACATGTTAACATAATCACACCAATCAAACCATATAACTTACGAATTAACCCCTTCCCTGTATTCGCTTTCATTTTGTTAAATTTTCTTAGTTTCACCTCTGTCACTTCCCTTCATATCCTAGCTGCTTTCTAATCAACGTAGATAGTGGATTAATTAGTGCAATCGCTTTCGTTCAATTGTTAGTTTACCACGCCCGGCCATTTTTATCTAGTTCTATTAGACGGGATTAGCCCTTCAGGGTAAATGGTAATGACCATCTATTTACGTCGATCAATTATTCTGGATTGTACGGTTAGAGGTGAATCTTACACAATAATATGAGTTATTCCCCCCTTTTGTTCAATTAAAAAAATATTACAAAATAACTAATTTTATTTTGTAAATTAATTTAACTAACTTATGATACAAGTATAATTTATTTTTAAATCATTGCCAATATTAAAATCTTCTTGCAAATATTCATAATCCTAAACTCTTTTTTACAAATTAGTCTTGATCATATTATAAAAGGAAGCTAACCCGTGTCAGCTTCCTTTTATAATTCTCGTATGATTTTCATTTAGTTAATCATTAAAATGATCGGTAACCGCACCTATCGAAGAACAAGAAACATTATGTGCGTACTTACCTAATACACCTTTTTGATGAAGACGTGGTGGGGTCCACTGTTTAAAGCGCATTTCTATTTCATGATCATCGAGATCAACTGAAATATCTTGAAGATCAGAATCAATCGTTACCTCATCACCTTCTTGTAAAATTGCAATTGGCCCTTTATCTTGAGCTTCTGGAGCAATATGGCCCACAACAAGACCGTGGGTACCGCCTGAAAAACGACCATCAGTTAATAACGCAACCTTCTCTCCTAATCCTTTACCCACTAAAATAGCAGAAATCGATAGCATTTCCGGCATACCAGGGCCACCCTTAGGACCTACACCTCGAATCACAAGAACGTCACCTTCGTTAATTTTATTATCCATTACGGCTTGAGTTGCTTCACGTTCATTGTCAAAGACACGTGCTGGACCCGTATGACGCTTTACTTTGACACCTGATACTTTTGCAACCGCGCCCCTTGGTGCTAAGTTACCTTTTAAAATAACAAGAGGTCCTGTCTCTCGATAAGGTTGATCAAACGGGCGAATGATTTGCCCATTATCAGTTAAGTCTGGTGCATCAGCTAGATTTTCTGCCACGGTTTTACCTGTAACTGTTAAGCAATCTCCATGTAAATAACCATGTTCTAATAAGCGCTTCATTACAGCAGAAACACCACCGACTTTATACAAATCCTCCATGACATATTTACCACTCGGTTTTAAATCAGCTAAATGTGGTACTTTCTTTTGTAAGCGGTCAAAGTCATCAATCGTTAGATCGACTTCAGCAGCATGAGCAATCGCTAATAAATGTAAAACAGCATTCGTTGAACCACCGAGTGCCATGACCACCGTAATCGCATTTTCAAAAGCTTTTTTAGTCATAATATCTTTCGGATAGATGCCTTTTTCTAACAAGTGATAAACCGCTTCACCAGCTCGTTCAACATCTTGATATTTATCTTTTGATTCTGCCGGATTAGAGGAACTTCCAGGTAAACTCATCCCCATGGCTTCTACAGCTGAAGCCATTGTATTTGCTGTATACATGCCTCCACAAGATCCGGCACCAGGGCATGCCGCACATTCAATACCATGGAGATCTTCACGGGAAATATCTCCATTGTTATACTTTCCTACCCCTTCAAAGACAGAAACAATGTCAAGCTTCTCTCCATTACGATAGCCAGGGGCAATAGTCCCTCCATAAACAAATACAGATGGCACTTCGGAACGGGAAATGGCAATCATACAACCAGGTATATTTTTATCACAGCCACCAATGGCGACATATCCATCCAAATTCTCCGCACCTACTACCGTCTCTATCGAGTCAGCAATTACGTCTCGACTTGGTAATGAATAGCGCATGCCATCCGTTCCCATCGATATCCCATCAGATACTGTTATCGTATTAAAAATCAAGGGAACACCACCGGCAGTTTTAGCACCATCACGTGCTTTTTCTGCTAATCCATGTAAATGAATATTACAAGGGGTGACCTCACTCCATGTACTAGCAATCCCAATCATTGGTTTTGTAAAACCCTCATCTGTTAACCCAACCGCTCGAAGCATAGCACGATTGGGTGCTCTTTTTTCATCATCAAACACCTTACTTTTAATACGTAGATCTTTAGACATTAGCTTCCCTCCATTCTTTCTTCACTATATCGATAATTCTACATGATTTCAATATTTTTGCTAAATTCAGAAAGTTTTCGTCATACAGGCTAAAATAAAGCGGACCTTCAATCGATGGGCGTTGAGTGGATCAGGATATTAGCGTCCGTTAGCTCCCGCCTATATAGATGAGCTCTGCTCTCTATTTTCTCGCGGGCGTTTTACGAACACTTATCTGTGATAAATATGTTATAGTGAAACACATACCCTTGGAGGTGCATGTAATGATTCGTCGACTTATCTGGTTATTCATTAGTCTATTTCTTTGTTTTCTTATTATACAAGTTGTTCGATTTCATATTGAATTAAGCAATCGTGAAATGCCAGATCAATTGCATCCTACCGTAGAAGAGAAGAAAGATCAATTAATTGATCAAGCTCGCGATAGCGGCATTGATATTGTCATTACCGATGGCTTTCGATCTATAGATGAACAAGATCAGCTTTATCAACAGGGGCGATCGACAGAAGGGTCTGTTGTGACTTATGCACAAGGTGGCGAGTCTTATCACAATTATGGCTTGGCAATTGATTTTGCGCTTAAATCACAGGATGGAGAAATTATTTGGGATATGCAATACGATGGAAATAATAGTGGAGAGCCTGATTGGCTCGAAGTCGTTGATATTGCTAAATCACTTGAATTCACTTGGGGCGGAGATTGGGATCGATTTCCTGATTATCCACATTTACAACTAGACGATGGATTAAGCATTCAACAATTACAACGTGGCTATCGACCTGGTGATGATTTACTAAATTTTATCTTCTTTATCGATGATGGTCACTGATGGTTCGTAGAGTGAATCCAAACATTATCACCCATCTCAATCGATTTGCTCTACGCTCTATTTTGATGGGGGTGTTTTATGAACGGCTATCTGTGATAAAATTGATCTTGTAGCTGTTTAAAAAGAGGTGGTAACCATGTATTTTTATGATCGATTAAAAGAGAATCAGTATTTATTAAACGAGACAGAACAAATGATTTTAGATTATTTGTTGGAGCATTCAGCTAAAATAAAAGATTTAACTGTTCGAGAAGTTGCTAAAACACACTATACAGCACCAAATACCATTATTCGCTTATGTCAGAAACTCGGATTTAAAGGATTTACTGATTTTAAAGAAGGATTATATGCTGCAGAACAAGCCAAAAAGGATTGGGTTGAAATCACTTCTTTAGACGAGCAAATTGTTAAAACGAAACAATTAGTTAACCCTAAAGTTATTGATCAGATTATCAACTGTATACATCATGCTGAAAAAATTTTATTTTTTGCGGTAGGACTATCACGTTTCCCTGCTCAAGAATTAGATGCACGTCTGCAATTGATAGGTAAAAATAGTCATATCTTTGTCGATCCACATGTTATGAAGCATAATGCAAGTCTCTTATCTAACAAAGATTTAGCTATTGCAATTAGCAACAGTGGGACAACAGATAATGTCCTTGCTGCAACTACTATTGCTAATGTAGCAGGTGCAAAAACGCTAAGTATAACCGGTTTCTCTACTAATCCATTGGCTAAGCAAACACATTACCAATTATATGGTTTTACGACTAACATCCGTGTAAGTGGGATTGATGCAGCTGACCGCTTTAGTATTCACTATCTTATTAATTTATTATTTAACGAATATTTGAGAAAATATCATACTTAAAACGAAGCTTCAATCACGGGTTGGCGTTTTCCTTCACTGATTGGTAGTTGAATAAATCAGTGCATGAACAGCAGTTAATTCTTACCTAATAGAAGTGTTGTGACGGACGTTTTACGACCGTTATCTGGGATAAACATAATGAAGAGGTTGGGACAAAAGTAAAAGACATAAGATCAAATACGAATGATACCAAAGAGCAGTGGAAATATGCGACACTCTAGCGGGAACAGCACGAGCTGAAGATCCATTCAGTAAAGCGCTTTCGGCTTTACTGAATTAGCTGAAGCCGTGCCCGCAGAAAGGGAGTATATTTCCTCTGCGGGTATGTGATAAACCTAGACATGCTAACATCATTCGTATTTGGAGAGCATATTTTTGTTATGTCCCGGCCTCTTTGCCATCCTTTTCTCTATTTTAATACTGGCCAATACCCTTTATTTGCTTCAATTAATGCATCTAACACTTGTCGAGCTTTTTTAGCATCAACAACCGTGCGATTTAGGGTTAATGCTTGAAGAGCTTTTGTATACGATCCTTCAATATAAGATTCAACTGTTAATTTTTCAAAAGCATGTTGTCCTTCAATTAAACCTTTATAAAAAGTATCAATCTTACCGACCGCATAAGGTGCTGGTCCATTTTTGCCTAGTGAAGCAGCGACTTCAATCATGACATCATCAGGCAGATTTGCGACAATACCATTGTTTCTCACAATCACTACATATGTCTTACGCAAATGATTGGCAATTGATGCAGCCACTTCTACCATCATATCACCGTGTGCATCATTGTGAACAACACTAGAGTCTTGAGCTGTTCCATTATCAACAATGCGTTTACATTCTGCAAACACTTTTTTCTCACGGCCTTGACGAACTTCATCTGTACGCGTATGGTTTGGATCAAGCTTCGTCTGCTTATATTGAGGATAGAGATAATACTGTAAATACGTATTCGGTAAGTATTCTGGAAAATCACGCAACATATCCTCTACCATCGCATACGTATCTAACCATGATTGATCCCGTTGCTCCGCATCGACTGGGCGAAAACCACCATTTAACACAATATCTTTAATTTTAGGTGCCACATCTGTACCGTGCTCATCATAAATCGCTGTAAACCAGCCGAAATGATTCAAACCAAAATATGTCGGCTCCAATTTATTCACATCATGATTAATTAATTTTGCATATGAACGCATTAAGTTAACCGGTTGATCACAAATGTTAAGAATTCGATCATCTTCAGGAAAAATTTTATCTAATGCTAACCCGACAATAGCTGCAGGATTGGTATAATTTAAAATCCAGGCATCAGGACTTAAGCGTCGCACATCTTTTACCATTTCCACCATATCACGAATCGATCGCAAACCATAAGCAAAGCCACCCGGCCCACAGGTTTCTTGCCCAATTAAGCCCATGCTAAGTGGAATTTTCTCATCTTGTTCACGCATGGTAAAACCACCTGTACGCATTTGACAGAACACAAAATCAACATCTTTATAAGCCACTTCTTTATCCGTTGTGTATTCTACCTCAACTTCTGGTGCTTCTTCTTTAAACAATATTTTCGCAAACGCTCCAATAACATTTTGACGTTCTGCATCTATATCGTAAAGGACAACACGATTTAACGCGAATTGATCTAAATGTGTGGTCATCGCTTTCAAAATACCTGGTGTCCAAGTTGACCCTCCACCAACTAATACAATATTATTTTTCTTCATTTCCTGGCACCCCTTTCACTTTATCAGCAATCCCTTCTACTTGTGGTCCATATATGACTTGTAAATGTGTATCATCTATTTTGACAACACCTGCTGCTCCTGTTTCCTTTAAGGCTTTTTCGTCAGCAATATTTGCATCTTTTAAAACAAGACGAAGGCGTGTAAAACAATTCTCAATTTCTTCAATGTTATTAACGCCACCTAAAGCATGAACAATCGTCTCACCGATGTTACCATCATCATTGATAACCACATCTTGTCCCTCATCTAATTGTTCACGACCTGGTGTCTGCACATTTTTCTTCTCAATAATATATTTAAAGAAATAATAATAAGCAAAGGCGTAACCTAGCCCAACAATAACAGCAAAGAACCAATTGGTTTCGGTTCCTTGTAGAACACCAAATACCGTTAAATCAATCACACCACCTTGAACATTTCCAATAACGACATTAAATAAATCCATTAACATAAAAGATAATCCTGACATTAAAGCATGGAAAACAAATAGTATCGGTGAAACAAAAATAAATGAAAATTCAATCGGTTCAGTTATTCCCGTTGTGAATGAAGCCAATAAGGCGGCATACAATAAACCTTTGACACGCTTTTGTTCACCACTTCTCGCTGTTCTAATAATAGCGAGCCCAGCAGCTGGAAGACCAAATACCATAAATGGCACCTTACCTTGTGCTAAAAATCGTGTAGCCGAAGCCATTAAGTCAAAATCAAGAACATCTTGTGCAAGTGCTGTGTTAAAGATATTCAACGCACCGACAATTTGTTCACCTTCAATCATGGCAATGCCACCAATCGGTGTAAATCGAACGAGTTGATTTAAAATATGATGAAGACCCGTTGGAATTAATAAACGTTCCAGAAAACCAAATAAAAATGTTCCAAATATACCTGAATCTGCGATGATATTACCCAGTGCTTCAATTGCTGCTCCAAACAGTGGCCATACGTAATACATGATTAAACCTAGCAAAGGAACAACAACGGTCGTAATAATTGGAATAAATCGTTTACCACCAAAGAAACTAATGGCTACAGGTAATTCAATGTTATAGAATTTATTATGCAACGCTGCAACCAAGCCCCCTACTAAGATTCCAGCAAAGACATTCATTCTTAATGTAAAAATGCCAAGTACGGTCTCATACTGAGCATTCACTTGCGTGGCTTCTAGCTCTGTCATCCCTTGCCCCATTAAGTAATCAATTGAAGTCGTTTCTACCGTATATCCATTGAGAGCTAATATATAGTTCAACGTCATATGAAAAATAATAAATCCAATCACTGCAGAAAATGCTGAAGTCGGCTTCTCTTTTCTCGCCATTCCTATCGCTATTGACACCGCAAACAAAATAGGTAGATTTCCAAATAATGCTCCTGCTAATGCTCGAACAAAGCCAATAACATTTTGTACACTCGTAAATGAAACAAACGTCTCACCTACAATATCTGGATTTTGCAAGATTGAAGCTAATCCTAAGAAGATACCTGCTGCAGCTATAATTGAAATCGGCATCATTAATGATTTCCCTAACTTCTGAAAAAAATCTTTCATTGTTCAATCCCTCCCCTGTTGTTTTATTAATTTAAATATAATTGACAAAGAAACCGATTACAATGCCGTTGACTTTGTTCTAAACAAGATCGTAGGATAAGGACATGTACACAAATTTGTGTCCTTGTACACCGTTTGGTTGATACGTAATTAAACGAAGTAATAGCAACTATTCATCGACGGTTGGGTTACCAATCCGCGAATAGTTACCAGACTCATCAAGTGCAAACAGGCGTTCAGCAGTTCAGTATCGCGAAAAACATATGAAGTGGTTTAATAAATAGGTTTTAACACAAATAATTAAGCTGTCTAGTGGAAATCCACACTTTTTTAAATGGTGTAAATAAATCTAAATTGGGTATACAAAGAATAGACTAATGAAGAGCTGATTTTATGAGATAAAATTTTAAAAATGAACCCAAGGAGCCAAGATATGCAAACCTCATCGTTAAAAAATCAAGTAGCAATTGTTACAGGTGCAAGCTCAGGGATTGGCAAAGCAACCGCATTAAAATTTGCCGCTGAAGGGGCAAAAGTGGGATTAATCGATATAAAAAAAGAAGATGCAGAGCACGTGAAAAAGAAAATTATTAAACATGATGGGGAAGCAATGATTGCAGAAGCCGATATTCGTGACCCCGAACAGGTTGAGCAAGCTATAAAATCGATTGTTGAACATTTCGGTAAACTTGATATCGTGTTTGCCAACGCAGGTATAAATGGTAAGGTTACACCCATTGAAGATATTACCCCCGAAGAATGGGACCAAACACTAGAAACCAATTTAAAAGGGACCTTTCTAACAACCAAATATGCGATTCCATATCTAAAAAAACGTGGGGGTAGTATGGTGATCACAAGTTCCATTAATGGAACGAGAAAGTTTTCTGCGATTGGTATGTCTGCCTATAGTTCAAGCAAAGCAGCACAAATGGCATTTGGTAAAATGGCCGCTCTAGAACTTACAGAATATCATATTCGTGTCAACATCGTATGTCCTGGTCTAATTGAAACGAATATTGGTAAAAATACATTTAAAGAAGAAGAAAATTTAGAAAAAGTAAAGATACCTGTAGAATACCCAGAAGGAGATCAACCGCTAGAAGGAAAAGGAGGAAAGCCAGAACAAGTCGCTGACCTCGTTCATTTCCTTGTCTCTGATGCATCAGCACATATTACAGGAACTGAGGTTTATATTGATGGTGCTTCAACCTTACTTTGATCCACCCAAAGAGGCCAGGGCATAACAAAAATATGTTCTGTAAATACGAATGATCCAGCCACTAAAAACGGATCATTCGTATTTGAACTTATTACTTTTATTGTTGTCCCAGCCCCAAAAAACAAAGGTGATAAGCTCCGCCTCAACTCACTGCAATTTTTTAGAAAAATTTAATTGCCATGACACACCAAAACGATCATTAAACCAAACGAACTTCTCACTAAATCCATATTGATCAAGAGGCATCAATATTTCTCCATCAGTTATTAACTTATGATAAACACGCTCTAATTCTTCAAGCGAATCGCATTCGACAAAAAGTGAAGTTGATGGTGTAAAATCAAATTGATGTTCAACAATACTATCGGTACAGATGATCGTTTGTCCGTGAATGGTGAAAACTGCTTGTTGAACTTTGTCTATTTTGCCTATTTCATTGTGACCATAACGTTGTAATTCATTAATCTCAGCGTCATCAAAACTATCAACATACAATCGCATTGCCTCTTCTGCTTGGCCAGTAAACATTAAAAATGGTCTTACCGTTGTCACAGCTATTCCCTCCCCTATTGTTTTAAAACCTATTTGATTTACCATTTACGTTTGAATCTATTCATCTAAAGTGCTATCCATTCTATATTATAGCGTATTTCTAGTTATTTTTAAGCAACTTTTCTATTATAAATAAGCACTTTAAGAAACGAAGGTTTAACACCTTTTATTTTAGGTTAGTAATGAACTATAGGAAGCTATTATTAAATAAAGGAGTAGATGCAACGTATGGATTTAAATAAAGAAATAAAGCGATTAGAACGCATATATCTAGAGAAACCAAAGCGTGTATTTACAATGTATTTAAACACAGATCCCGCAGATCCCGATCAACAAGGTGGCGAATGGAAAATTCATTTAAAAAATGGCTTGCAACGTTTTGAAAAATATTTAGAAAATGAAGGTGATAAAGAAGAATTGGAGAATTTCTGTAAAATAAAGAGTGACGTTGAAGACTACATGGCAGAACACGAACTTGAATTAGCAAAAAGTGTTATTATATTTGCGACGCCTGATCACTCGACTTGGTTTGCCGAGCGGTTTCAGGTTCCCGTACAAACCGAATTCTTTTGGGAAGAAATAGCAAAAGTTGATCAACTTATTCAATTGCATCAAAATTTTCCGAAAACAGGTATAATACTCACCCAAAAAGAGGCGATTAAAATTGTTGAAACTGAACTGGGGCGCCCTATAAATACTTACTTCTATGCGTTAGACTTGGATACAGAAGACTGGCGACAACATACTGGCCCTCATCGTGCCCGAGCTACCGTCGGCTCTGGTGGTAAAAGTACCAAGCGCGAGCAATTTATTGCAAGATTTGAAGCCAATCGCCATCGCTGGTACAAACAGATTGCACCAAAGCTAGATAAACTAGCAAAAGACCACAACTGGGAATATATATATTTAATTGGAAGTAGTGAAGAAACACAAGAACTAGCCGGTGAAATGAATAAATCTGTTAATGCTTTCCTCGATAAAAATATGCTTGACAGTAAAGAAACAGAGATTATAAAAGCAATAGATTAAAGGTGCAATGCGCTTTTCCGAATCTATTCAAATGAGATAAATACATGGTATTCGTTACTTTTAAAACGATAGAATCAAAATACGTTTAGAAAAAATGAAGACGAATGATCAATGGCGGATAACCCAATGATCATTCGTCTTTCTATAAAACAAGCCTTATTTTGAAGTGTTTTACGGACGGTTATCTGTGATAAATTCAACAGCTAACGTGGCCCTCGCCTCTTGATACGTCTCAGCTTGAATGTCCTTGACCACGCGATATTCTCCAGGTTCAAGATCAGCTATCTCTATCGACTGTTGATGTGAGTCTCCAGGGCCTAATATAATGGCAATCTCAATAAAAGCAAGATCGAGTGGAACAACCTTCCAATCATCATCTATTTTCTGCTCAATGGAATAATGCATTCCCAGTATGAGCTGGGTAGGCCCATAATTTTTAACGGTTAAGGTCGCTTCTTCATCTTGATGATAGTGCGATTGATCCAAGGACATTTCCACGTTCATTTCATCTGATACCACCACAATGAAACCTAATAACGTATCTTCAACTTCATCATCTTCATTTAACACCTCTGCACTTAATACATACAGCACATTTTCTTCACTAGGAAGATTGTCCTCTAATATTAGCTCTTCTTCAGCCACTTCATCTATATGCACAGTTTCATCAATCAACAGATCGGTTGTATTAAAGTCTTGATCAACTTTAGTAAGACGGACACGAATATTTTGGTTAAATGATATATTTTCATCTTGATGACTGACTAAATGGACGTTGATTGCTGACTCAGGGGCCTGATAGCCTGTTGTTAGCCCATAACCAAACTCACCTTCACCATCAAGCATAAACCATTTACCTGTTGGTGTATTGAAGTTCGTCATTTCAGCTAAATATGCCTGATCTTGAAATGCATGTTTAAAATCGAGATGTTGAAATTTATCATCTTCTTGTGCCTCACCTACCCTACTCGGTAGTTCCCCTTTTCCCTCTTGCCAATTCTGATGATCATCACCACCTTGACTTGAATCTGCCTGTCCACAGGCAACTAATAATAGCAGTAAAAGCAAATACATCAATCTGTTC
Organism: Amphibacillus cookii; assembly: GCF_016908375.1. Taxonomy (GTDB): domain Bacteria; phylum Bacillota; class Bacilli; order Bacillales; family Amphibacillaceae; genus Amphibacillus_C; species Amphibacillus_C cookii. Next base: position 514,445 of record NZ_JAFBDS010000001.1, on the reverse strand, counting down.
TTAAACATCAGCTGTACACTCCCTTTAATTATCAGTCGTCTCTCGGTCGAGTGGGTTACAGTTAACGGTACCCTAATTCTAGAATTTTCATACTATATAATTGTGGTTAAATATATAAACGAGGTATATACTGCTGTTTATAATACTTTTTCAAAGTTAATATGTTATGTCATTATTAGACTTACATAATCAAGTCGTTTCTTATAACGAACCTTCAATTCCGTTGTCTCACGCCTAAATGGATGATCTCTGTTCTCTCTTTTGAAACGGGCGTTTCATAGACGGGTATCTATGATAAACTTAAAATATATGCAAAACAAGAATAATGGGGTGAAGAAAATGATAGTAACTGTTAAACCATTAAATGAAAAGCAAGAACAGACACTCGACAAACCTCAGTCTGTTGAGGTGAAGTATCAATTCACAAACTTTTACAGTATCGATACTATGGAACGGGTTAAAGCTTTTAACTATGTAAGGATGACCACTTCGGATCATTAATGAATGGGACATGACTTTCTAACATGCCCGTAATACGGCGGACTCGAAGGACTTCGCCTGCTAAGAAGCGATTGAGATCAAATACGACTGGTCTTTGATTTGCACCAAGACCAATCCACCCCTTACCTTGGCTAGGTTGATATAAACTGGTATGCAATGTGCCCGACCAAGCTTGATACTTATTAGAAAAAACCGCATGAGAACGATGATTAAATATTTGATACGCCTGGTTAGCTTTCAGACGGGATGGCAAATGTCGATTGATTCGGTCCATACGTCTAATCGATTCATCGTTACGATAACGATTTTCTTGGGTTAAATATTCAAAATGATTGGTGCATACATTCGCCATTCTTGTCAAAACAGTGCGCGGACTCGCTTCGACAATTACCGATTGACCTGAACGGTCCATTAATACATAAGAAAATGACGTACGGTGGGGAATAGCTTTTAATAGCTTCACTCCTTCTTCAACTGTCGCACAATATTCTAATAACATGCGCCCAATCATATTACAAATGAATCCATCACCAGAACCAATCCGATTAGTAAAGTTATATCCCATCACTAATCCTTTCTCATTTATCCCGTCTATTCGACCGGTTATTTGCATGGATGGTCCCATTGAAGCATAGCCCCCATCAGTAGGCTGATAAAGAACATAGCGCCCTTCATAGCCATTTGGATGACTGTCATAGTTTCTCACAAAATATTGGTCGCCTGTCATTATAGAACAGCCACTCTTGCCAACCTCTAAATAATAACCAGCAAAGGAACGGACAGCCTCTTGTTGTGACATCTTTAGAGCGTTTGCCAACCCTTCGATTTCAAAACGGAGCTTTGGAGCAAAATGATCTAATAATTGTAAGCCTTTTTCTATATCAATTGAAAAATGTGTCTTATATCTTTTAGCATGTAATTTGTCTCGATTTTGCATTATTGGCGATTCCCTTAACTTAACACCTTGTTGATACCCAAATTGTCCATGTGTTCCCCGAAACGAGATCACCTCAGAAAAGACCTTCACTTTTCATCTCACCCCCTAAATATTATATCTACTTTAAAGAAAATCATTATTAATATGCAAATAATTAGCTTATTTATATTTACAAGCGATGCCCATTGATTATATACATACATCCGCTACCATTAAATAATTTGTAATAATATAAAACGAACCTGCAATCAGCGGTCATTTTCGTTCTTCTTCCACTGATTGCAGGTTCGTTGAGTGAATCAGGACGTTATCACCCACCTCAATCGATTTGCTCTACGCTCTATTTTTAGGGGTGTGTTTACGGACGGTTATCTGTGATAAATTTTTATAAGTATAATAAGGTTGTGGGGTTGATATTTACCAATTTTTATTTCTTAATTGACAACTTAATTATTTATTTTTCCATTTTTTATTGACGTTACATACATTTGTATATATAATGAAAAAACATTGATTAAATTAAACTTAAAAAGGAGGTCATGATGATGTTGTTAACTATTATGCAACCCAAATTTGGACTAAAACAAAATATATCGTGGCCTCGTTTTGTCATAAATGATTGAAATAGATAAATATCTATTAATTATTTCATTTATTTTCAGACTTTAATTAAGAAGAATTTGTTCAATTTGTATCTAAATGGATCAGAATATTTTCTTTTAATTAAGGTGAAAGCACTATTTAAAGAGGTCACTATTATAAATGTGACCTCTTTTTGTGTTCCTTTTTAGGATAAATATGCCTTTAGCATCTACCGGTATATTCAATAGCGCATATGTCACAGACATATGCGCTATTTTATTTGATCAATGTTAACCATTTAAACATGAGGAGGATTTTAAAAAATGAATAATGGGAAATGTATGCAATCGGCAAGAGGATTTAATCGGTTATGGAGTGGTTAGCTTACAATATTGGGAGTTTTTGAAAGGAGTTTAACAACGTGTTTTCAATTTTTTATAAATTAGCATGGTTTTTTAAAGACCATTGGGTGCGATATACGATTGCGATTATCGCTTTAATTACAGTCAGCTTTATTGAACTTATCCCACCAAGGTTGGTGGGAATGACGATTGATCTTATTCAATTTAATGAATTAACACGAGAAAAATTAATGATGATCATTTTTATTTTCGTGATTCTTATGGTGTTGAACTATACGATTATGTTTATTTGGGATTATAACTTGTTTGGAGGAGCTATTTTACTTGAACGGCAAATACGGTCAAGGTTAATGGAACATTTCTTGAAAATGAGCCCGAAATTTTACAGTAAAAATCGCACTGGGGATTTAATGGCGCGCTCGACAAATGATTTGAAAGCCATCATGACGACTTCTGGTTTTGGTATTCTAACCCTTGTTGATTCCACGGTTTTCATGTCATTCATCGTCTTAATGATGGGTTTTTCAATAAATTGGAATTTGACGATAGCAGCCCTTATTCCAATGCCAATCATGGCTGTGATTGTTTACAAATATGGTCAGGTCATTCATCAACGATTTACCGATGCACAGGATGCATTTAGTGAACTAAATAATTACACACTGGAATCGATTCGAGGCGTCCGTGTTATTCGTGCCTTCGTTCAAGAACAACGTGATCAGCAACGCTTCTCCGCGATGACTGAAACGGTGTTTCAAAAGAACAAAGCTGTTGCTCAAATGGAAGCTTACTTTGAACCAACCGTCAAAATACTTGTTGGGTTATCTTATACCATTGGCTTAGGCTATGGAACATTAATGGTCATGAATCACCAAATATCGATTGGTGATCTCGTTTCTTTTAATGTTTATCTGGGGATGATGATTTGGCCGATGTTTGCAATCGGCGAATTAATCAACATTATGCAACGCGGGAATGCATCCCTGGATCGCGTTGAAGCTATATTCAAGCAAAAACCAGATGTCGTTGATCCTGATCAACCTGTTCAGATTTCAAAGCTTGAAAATATCATTTTTAAGGATGTTGATTTTTCTTACCCTGAAAGTGATGACATCCAATTGAAACACATTAATTTAACGATTAAAAGCGGGCAAACCATCGGCATCGTTGGAAAAACAGGTGCAGGTAAAACGACGCTATTTAAGCAGCTGTTAAGAGAGTATCCGCCACCATTTGGACAATTAACCATTAACGGCCATCCCATTAACGCGTTCAGCCTAGACGATACAAGGAGTTGGATCGGTTATGTTCCACAGGAGCATATTTTATTCTCTAAAACGGTAAAAGAAAACCTTGTCTTCGGATGTGGTGAAAAGTCACTTGAGCAGATTAATCATGTATTAGCCTCTACGTCATTAAAAAGTGATATTGATGCATTACCTGAAGGGTTAGACACAGTAGTCGGAGAAAGTGGTGTCACACTTTCAGGTGGGCAGAAACAAAGAATTTCTTTAGCTCGCGCCCTATTAATGGACCCTGAAATCATTATTTTGGATGATTCTTTATCAGCAGTAGATGGAAAAACAGAAACGACCATCATTAATCATCTAAAACAAGAACGAGCTGGAAAAACGACTTTAATTGCGGCACATCGATTGTCTGCGGTTAAACACGCTGATCAAATTATCGTTATCGATAAAGGCCGTATCATCGAACACGGGACGCATCAGCAGTTAATTGAAAAAGGTGGATGGTATAAAGAACAATTTGACATACAACAAATGGAGAGGAAGGTGAGAGCGTGAAAACCTCAACAGAAAAACAATTATTCAACTATGCACTGTCTAATAAAAAAATCATTTCTTTTGCTTTGATTTGTTTAATTGTTGCTGTATCCCTTGAGTTAACTGGTCCATTTATTGCTAAAACGGTTATTGATCATCATATTGTTGGGATAGAAACAGAATGGGCTCAGTTACCATCAGATCAAGATGGTGCCGTCTCTTACCAACAAAAATATTTTAAAAGAGCAGATCGTGTGACGGATCAAGATCAAGTGGTTGCCTATTACACGTTAATCCAATCTGAGCGGAACTATTATTTTATTGAGGGACAGTTACCATTAAATAGTGAGGTGGAATTAAACCAAGATCAGCAATTATCCGTTACAGTAAACGGTCAATCAGAGATTATCTCAGGTAACCCATTAACTACTGATGATCTTTATCAATTTTTTCAACCTGAAGTCACGCCGATTATGAGACTTATCGCTATTTATCTAGGACTGATTATTATTGCAGCGTTTTTTCAATACTTTAAGACATATCTCTTACAAGTCCATGCTAATAAAATTATTCAACAAATGCGTCAAGATGTATTTAAGAAAATTGAAACATTGCCGATGCAATATTTTGTTGATCGACCAGCTGGTAAAATTTTAGCGCGCATTACAAATGATACAGAAGCGATTAAAGAATTATATGTAAAAGTGCTCGAAACATTTATTAATGGGTTTATTTATATGATCGGGATTTTTATTGCTTTATATTTATTAAACCCAACCCTTGCATCTGTTTGTTTAATCTTGATTCCACTTCTGTTTCTATGGATGAAGTTTTACAAAAAGTATGCAGGACATTATAATCGCTTGATTCGCTCGGTCAACAGTGATATTAATGGATCGATTAATGAATCGATCCAAACGATGCCAATTATTCAAGCCTTTCGACAAACGAAAGGTCGACAAACGGAGTTCGAACAATTAAATGGGCGCCATTTTCATTATCAAAAAAAAATGATTGCTTTATCTGCCTTAACATCCTATAATCTCGTCACGGTGTTAAGAAGCATTGCTTTTATCGGATTTATCTGGTTCTTTGGTAATGGTGTCCTTACAGTAGAAGGCTTTATTTCAACTGGAGTTCTCTATGCTTTTGCTGATTACTTAACGCGATTATTTGAACCGATGAGTCAAATTGTTAATCAGTTACCACAGTTAGAGCAGGCTAGAGCATCAGCAGAGCGCGTCTTCGAATTATTAAATGCAGAAGGGGAGTCAATTGGAGATCACAATCTTGATCCGGTCAAGGGAAAGGTCGAGTTTGACGACGTGAGTTTTGCTTATGAGAAAGAAAACTATATTTTAAATCATGTGAGTTTTCTAGCCACCCCAGGACAAACAGTCGCTTTTGTCGGTCATACGGGTTCAGGAAAAAGTTCTATTATGAATCTCTTATTCCGCTTTTATGATCCACAAAAAGGTAAGATTAAAATTGACGGCGTGGATACTTCAACTTTAGATCGTCAACAGTTAAGGCAGCAGATCGGGATTGTTTTACAAGATCCATTTATTTTTAGCGGAACCATCATTTCAAATATTACTTTGAACGATGAAAACATTAGCCGCGAACAAGCCATTGCAGCCTTAAAAGCAGTTGGTGCGGATCAATTTATTGAAAAACTGCCAAAACAATATGATCAACCCGTTATTGAGAATGGCAATGCATTTTCAACCGGTCAAAGACAACTCTTATCTTTTGCTCGCGCGTTAGCTTTCGATCCCGCTGTATTAATTTTAGATGAAGCGACCGCCAATATCGATTCAGAAACAGAAAGACTAATTCAACAAGCAATGAGCGTGCTAGCAAAAGGAAGAACGATGCTCATTATCGCCCACCGTCTTTCAACAATTCAACATGCTGATCAAATTATGGTCTTAGAAAAAGGACATATCATTGAACGTGGTACCCATGATCAATTAGTTGAACAAGACGGAAACTATTACCAAATGTATAAAATGCAACAGGATAGCGTAACAGAAAAAATCATTTCGTAACGATTAATTAATCCTTAACCTTACAAGCAGCCCCTTGATTATTTATCAGGGGGCCTGTTTGGGAAAGGGTAAGGATTTATCTTTTATAAACGAACCTTCAATCCGTCGGCGGAGGGCTACAGGACGTAGGTCATGCAGACGTGGGCCTACAGGATGTAGGTTATGCAGACGTTGCCACAGGACGTGGCGATCTTAGTCTGTAATCCTTTTTAAAAATGTGGCGGTTTTAGTCTGCGATCTTCTGTTTTCAATGATGGGAAGTTGAGTGAGTCTGCTATCCCCCACCTAACTTTGGGTGGGTATTTTACGGCCGGTTGGTTATCTATGATAAAAAAATCGTGCTCCAATCTAGCTCGTCACTATTCAGAGACCACAAAATGGTAAATCTTTTCTTTCTCAACTGCAATTTCATAGTGGTTATCTGATATTCTCTTAAGTAAAGCGGGTTGATTTTCTATATATGGATTTGTGCCAAGCGGAAGCCCCAAATGACAAACACCATCAACAGAAGGCTTCAATTTTAGCCATGACAACTTATGATTATCCCATTTCATTTCTATTTGATAACCACCTCTTGCCCGTAAACCTTTCACATAGCCACGCGCCCATGCTTTTGGTAGTGCTGGGAGGATTTTAATCAGCCCTTGATGGCTTTGCACTAACATTTCAACCATTCCTGCAATACCACCAAAATTCCCATCAATTTGAAAAGGCGGATGATTATCAAATAAATTAGGTAAGGTAGATGATTTCAATAACTCAATAATATTTTGATAGGCTTTTTCTCCTTCAGCTAATCGCGCCCACATATTTATTATCCAAGCACGACTCCACCCTGTGTGACCTCCTCCATGTTTTAAGCGTCTCACTAACGTCGTTTTAGCCGCCTTTGCCCATTGTGGTGTTAACGCCGTTGAAATTTGTTGACCAGGATAAAGCGCAAACAGATGTGAGATGTGTCGATGTCCAGGGTCAACTTCCTCGTAATCTTCTATCCATTCTTGAATTTGACCATATTTCCCGAGTTTAATCTGTGGCAATTTAGCTCGTAATTCTTGTAAACTATTTCTAAATGTTAGATCACAATCCAGTTGTTCACTTGCCTGGATACAGACACTAAACAAAGCGTAAATAATCTGACTATCCATTGCTGGCCCCTCACAGAGATGGCCTTTTATACCATCAGGTAAAATATACATATTTTCTGGTGAAACAGATGGTGTCGTGACTAATGCGCCGGTTTGATTTTCCACAAGAAAATCTACAAAAAACTGTGCTGCCTCTCTTAACGTATCGTATACTTCTGCTAAAAAAGAGTGATCTTGATTAAACTGATAATGCTCCCAAAGATGGAGACATAACCAAGCCGCACCCATCGGCCAATAACTTGCCGGTAGATGTATATCTTGTGGAGCCGTATCAGCCCAAATATCTGTATTATGATGAGCAACAAATCCTCTACAACCATACATTTTTTTGGCGGTTATCTTTCCATTTTGACGTAAACGTTTAATATGATCAAATAAAGGAAGATGGCACTCAGGTAAATTACATAGTTCCGCTGGCCAGTAATTCATTTCCGTATTAATGTTAATCGTAAACTTACTATCCCACGCTGGTGTCATTTGATCATTCCAAATCCCTTGTAAATTAGCTGGTAATGTCCCTGGACGACTCGAGGAAATCATTAAGTAGCGACCATAATTAAAATACAATTCAAATAAACCCAAATCTTCTTCACCAGCTTTTATACGCTTTAATCTTTGATCAACAGGTAATTGCCTTTTCGCACCGTTATTTTCAAGTTTAACTGTAACGCGATCAAATAAAGAACAGTAATCATTGAGATGATTATTTTTCAAAATATGATAAGGTTTTTGAGTCAATTGATCAATAGTATCACGACAGTGTTGTTCTGGATCTTTATGATAAAAGGAAGTAGTTGCCGTTAGAATAAGTGTAACCACATCAGCCCCTTTAACACAGAGACGATTACCAATCGCTTTAATACGTCCTCCCTCTTGAATCACTTTTAACTCACTGTGAAAACGAACCCCTTCTTCTCCACCCGTTTTTCCCGCCATCACCAGTTGATCGTCACTTCTAGCGTCAAGCCGATCTAAATACCTCGTCCCACCTCGATCCAATGTGCAAGTAAAAGTCATTGCTTTATTTTGGGAGGCCGTCAGCCTCACTACCATTACTTGATCAGGATAACTACAAAAATACTCTCTTTGGTAATCAATCTCATCACTTAGAAAATCAACTTCTACCAGACCCGTATTTAAATCTAGTTTTCTTTGATAGTTTTCATAAGTCGTCTGATCAAAATCAATCAATAAATCGCCTAACGTCTGGTAGTGACGTTGAGATTCAGGTACACCTGACAAGCTAAGTTTTGCTAAATCTTCAGCTTCTGGAACTTTACCTTCTTTCAGCAAACGTCGAATTTCTGGTAAATACTTAAAAGCATCCGGATTATTTCGATCTCTTGGTCCACCGTACCACACTGAGTCTTGATTTAATTGAATTCTTTCCTGATTAACCTTGCCAAAGACCATCCCACCTAAACTGCCATTACCTATAGGTAATGCTTCATTCCACTCTTTAGCAGGCTGCTTGTACCACATAACCTTTTCAGAATTAGAAGTCATTGTTTCACCCTTCCCCCACATTTATATAGCGCTTACATTTTAAAATATCCTTATTTATATAATAATAAAAGATATATTCGCGTCTGCATACCCAATAAAATATAGGCCATACTTAGAGATTTAATTTACATGCTTATCTTAGTGTATCTTTTTTAGTGAACTTATAAAACGAAACTTCACCTAGTTGGCGTTTTCGTTCTTCGCCCACTGATCGCAGGTTCGTTGAGTAAATCCGGACATTCGCGTCCGTTATCACCCACCTCAATCGATTTGCGCTACTTTCTATTTTGAGGTGAACGTTTTACGGACGGTTAGCTGCGATAAAATAGAATAACCTGTTCCATATATTAATGGAACAGGCAAAAATAACATGGCAATCGATTGAGCTTAAAGTGCTTCGTGATTATAGCTTATCAAACGATACATCTTTTCTCGACCATGTAAGATGTGATCATCCATTTTTGCAGGGTCAATAGCAAAGGTAATCACGTCTCTCCCTAGAGCCTCACCAGAGTGTTCATCAATTGGGGTTATGTTAAATGATACAAATATTTTTTCACGATCGACTAACATCTCAGATAATGAAGTAACCTGATAATCATTAATTGATGATTTAGGTAAGTTCACAACGACCTCTTCTCCATAATGTGATGTAGTTGCTTGAACAAGGGGCTCATAAAGGATTTCTTCTAATGGAATAGCATCTACGTTTAACGTCTTAGCGGTTACTTCATTTAGATAGGCTTGAACACACAAGAAAAGGAGCACTGACACTATGACCATAACACGTTTCATTTGTATATCCCTCCAATTGTAATAAGTCACCATTTTCACTTATACTACTTCTTATTATATATAATTATTTGGTAGCCGTTAATAGTAAAATAATAGTTTATTACTAAATAGTATGAACTAAAAAGTTAGGATAATACGTTAACAAAACGAAACTGGTTGTATACTATTTGACGTTGGTGAAGGGAATTCTCCATTTCATGCGTTTGTGAAATGGGGGTAGACTTTCGCTAACGTCTTTTCTATTTCTCTAAAAATAGAAATGGGTTCGGTCATCCAGTGATTCGCTTTCCGCAGGCACGGCTTCAGCTCGTGCTATTCCTGCCGGAGTCTCATCACTTCCTGACCGAACCCGTATGAATTCACGTGTAGATAGACATTCAAATTAAGTTAAGATCTATTGAATCGAAATCAGTCCAAAATGCACCTAACCAAACAAACATTCAAGCAGCATAATCCGACTTGAATATTTGTGAAATTCATCTATAAAATTGCCGGCAAAAATTCTCACCAACATCATTTGACAAAGAACCACGAAACTTCAATCAGTGGGATTTTTGTCCTTTCCCGCTGATTGAAGTTTCGTTGAGTGAATCAAGACATTCGCGTCCGTTTGCGCCTACCTAAATGATTTACCTTTGACCTGGCGGTTTACATACGGTTATCTTTGATAAAACGCGATATTTAATAACTATATTTAACAAGAAAACATGACTTACTCCTTCTATAATACGCTAAAGGAAAAACTGAAAAAATATTCCTGCTGCTACAGCTGAGCCAATTACCCCTGCTACATTAGGACCCATTGCATGCATAAGTAGAAAGTTTGAAGGATTTGCTCTTGCTCCTTCTTTTTGCACCACACGAGCCGCCATTGGTACAGCAGAAACCCCTGCAGCACCAATCATTGGATTGATTTTACCTTTTGTTAACTTGCACATAAGTTTACCGAACAACACACCTCCGGCTGTTCCAGTTGCGAACGCAACTAAGCCCAAAGCAACAATTTTTAACGTTTCAATGGTTAAAAAAAGATCAGCCTCAGCTTTTGCTCCAACTGTGACCCCTAACAAGATCGTAATAATATACATTAAAGCCCCTTGTAAAGTTTCTGTTAATTTCGGAACCCTTCCACTCTCTTTAATTAAGTTCCCTAGCATCAGCATGCCAACAAGAGGTGCTGATGAAGGAAGAATTAAGAGTACTAACATCGTCGTTACAATAGGAAAAATTATTTTTTCTTTTTTAGAAACAGGGCGCAACTGTTCCATCTTGATTTTTCGTTCCTTTTCTGTCGTTAATAAACGGATAATAGGTGGCTGTATAACTGGAACCAACGCCATGTATGAGTATGCTGCTAAAGCAATTGTAGAAAGCAGGTGTGGAGCAAGTTGACTTGATAGAAAAATCGCTGTTGGACCATCCGCACCTCCAATTATACCGATTGATGCTGCTTCACTTCCCGACATATTAAGAAGTAAAGCGCCAAAAAACGCACCAAAGATACCAATTTGTGCAGCCCCACCTAATATCAGTGTTTTTGGATTAGCGATTACTGGGCCAAAATCTGTACCTGCACCCAAACATAGAAAGATTAGAGGAGGATAAATACCTAAGTCCGTTCCTTGATATAAATAGTATAATAATCCTCCCGTGTCTCTCCCATTCGCCTCCATCATTAAATTTGTAAAAGGTAAGTTAACTAGAAGCATACCAAACGCAATTGGAATGAGTAAATAAGGTTCATAGCCTTTATTAATAGCCAAATATAAGAATACACATGCAATAACAATCATAATTATATGTTTATAGGTTAAGCCTGCAAAACCCGAGTTAGCAAGCAGGTCTAACAATATACTCCCCATTATGTTAATCTCCTTCTTTTAAAGTGTAAATAGTATATCTCCTGCTTCTACGGTTTGATCTTTTGTTACATGCACGTTCTGAATAATACCATCCATTTGTGCTACGATTTCATTCTCCATTTTCATTGCTTCTAGTATACATAAAATCTCTCCCTTTTTAACGTGGTCGCCTTTTGCAACTTTTAAATCAAATACAACACCTGGCATTGGAGCATGTATCTTTTCACCATCTGTTTCTTCATTATTAGTCGAAGAAACAGTTTTTTCACTGCACTGTTTATGATCATCTGCTGATGGCTCATTACGTTCTTCTACTTTAACTTGATATAACTGCCCATTTACTGTAATCTCGTAAGTTTTCAATTTAAAGTCCCCCTAATTTATCCTTTGTACAGAATGAATTTTATAGTTCTTGTTTTGTTGATTTTGATTGATCATAATCAATGATGCAAGACAAGCAACCATCTGTTCTTTTTCATCATTAGCTTTAGGTGATTGATCTGCAATCTGTAGTTGGCTAGTATTCTCTCTAAAAACTAAGCTAAAGAGATTTAAGACCAATTGAATAAGCATCAGCACAGTTATAACAATCAACAAACTTGAAATAGTAATCTGTATGCCTTCCAACAAGGTGAAATCACTCATTTAAACATCCCCTTATGACCATACGGCATTTATTTTTATAGTGGTGTTTTTCTCATCATTCTTGGACCCTATCTTATTCGCTGTTGCCTTATTTTCCAAAAATGCCTTCCCTACTTTCGGAAACATTGCATAAGTTAAAACAGCTTCATCACTTTGAGCTAATTGACCAAGCTCTAACTTCATATTATTAAATTCTGGTTCTATCAAGTCTGCTGGACGTACATGAATAACTTGTTTGTCTCCTATTATTTTTTTTCTAATTTCATCAGATATAGGAACAGTAGATTTTCCATAAGCTCCCCGAACATATTCTTTTATTTCATTTGGCACCATTTTATAACGTTCTCCAGTGATCACATTAAAAACAGCTTGAGTGCCTACCATTTGACTCATAGGTGTAACTAGTGGTGGTAATCCTAGTTCTTTACGGACCCTAGGCACTTCTTCCAATACTTCCTGATATTTATCTTCTGCCCCTGCATCCTTCAATTGGGCATAAAGATTTGACAGCATGCCACCTGGAACTTGATAAAGTAATGTTTTTGGTGTTGTTGCTAGCATTTTAGCGTCTAACATACCATTTTCTAAATACGTTTCCTTGATCTTTTCAAAATAATCGGATACTTCTTCTAAACAGCCCATATTTAAATTTGTATAAAATGCTTCTGATTCGTCTAATACAATTACCATTGCTTCTGTAGCAGGTTGACTTACCCCTTCCGAAAAGGGAGCGATGGCGGTATCAATCATATCTGCACCAGCCTTTATTGCAGCGAGATAGGTCATTTGTGATATACCACTTGTAGCATGGGTATGGACTTCAATAGGTAAATCGACATTCCTTTTCAACGATGAAACCAACTCACCTGCTATTTGAGGTGTTAAGATACCAGCCATATCTTTAATACAAAGTGAATCGGCGCCTATATTTTCCAAATCCACAGCTAACCTTGTGAAATAGTCAATATTATGAACAGGGCTAATGGTATAACAAAGGGTTGCTTGAGCATGTGCTTGATACTTTTTCACAGCACTTAAGGCGGTTTCCATATTTCTTATATCATTTAGTGCATCAAAGACACGTACTATATCAATGCCATTATGAATCGATCGTTCAATAAACTTTTCGACAATATCATCTGCATAATGGCGATAACCTAATAAATTTTGTCCGCGTAGAAGCATTTGAAGTTTAGTATTTTTAGCACGTTTCTTAATTTCTTTTAAGCGTTGCCAAGGATCTTCATTTAAAAAGCGAATGGCAGCATCAAATGTTGCACCACCCCAACATTCTATTGCATGATAACCAACACTATCCATTGTTTTTATAATAGGTAACATCTCAGCGGTTGTTAGTCTAGTCGCCATTAAACTCTGATGACCATCTCGTAAGACGGTTTCTGTTATTTTTATTTGTCGCATAAGTAGCTCCCTTATCTATTTTTTCTAATGTTTATCGTTACACTATCCCTATGACAAGCATTACTACTAATAAGACTAAGCTTATCCCCCATAACCATACGAAGTTCTTCTTAATATGGTCTTGAATACTCACTTCAGCTAAACCACAAGCTAAATAGGTTACAGCAATAGCAGGGGAAATCATTAAGCCGATATTCTCAGTCGTAAGTAGAACCCGTGCAACATCTATAGCTGCAACGCCATAATTATTAGCAACCTCAATAATAATAGGCATCATACCAAAATAAAAACTGTCAGTACCTAAAAACAGGATAAGTGGTACAGAAAAAATCGATACAACAATATGAATATACGGTCCTACTGCATCGGGTAAAGCTAAAATAATAGAATTAGCCATCGATTCAATCATGCCAGTACCTTGGATAACACCCAGGAAAACCCCTACAGCAAATAAAATCATAATCATTGGCATAGCTGAAGCACCATAGTTTTTAAGCAACTTAGATTGTACTTTTGAATCTTTAACATTGACAATTAGTGCTATTGAAAAAGCAATCATAAACATCAGCTGGACAGGTAAAAGATCTATTACTAATAAAGCAATCGTTGCTAGTACAAGACAAACATCAAAGATTAAGACCCCTTTACTTACTTGTATCGTTGCGCCACGATCACTCGAATTTGACTTAATGGATTCAAATTCTTCGTTCGACATACCTGCTCCACGTTTTTTTTCAATATATGACATAATAAAGGCAAGGGCATATGATAACGCCACTGCTGCAAATTGCATTGAAATAATACCTGACCATATCACATTTACACTCTCATTAATGACAGTACCTGCACGTATGGTTGGTCCTCCCCATGGCATGACGTTCATCGCTCCGACGGAACTCGCAACAAGTAAAACTAATGTTGTAGGTCTAATTTTCATTTTTTTATATATTGGCAACATCGGCGGAATCGTAACAAGTGCCGTAGAAGCGCCCGCACCATCTAGATGTCCTATTATCGCAATGGTTACTGTAACTAACATCACACCTAAAACACTATTTCCCATCACACGAAAAAGCGGACGAATAATGATATCAAATGCACCAACATCATTCATAAGACCAAAGAATGCAATTGAAAAAGCAAATAAAGATGCAGTCGCCACCATTGAGGCAATACCATCTGTTACAAATCCTCCAATTTCAGCCAAGGTAAAGCCTGCTAAAATAGCTGCAATGATAGGTAAACAGGAAAAAGCGACGATCGGATTTGTTTTACCAGATATCAATAAATAGACAATTCCCAATATTAATAAGAAACCAATAGCTGTTATATATGTCATACTATATCTCCTTTAGATGTTTTTATAGCAAGCTAATATTTCTTTACATCTCCTTTATTATTTTTTCTATCTCTTTATAAAGGTCTTTAATCGGATGTGATTGTGCTCTTGCACAAACCTTGGCTTCTTGGTCACATAAATAACATTTCCGCATCGCATACCCTAGTTCTGTCCGCGAAATGGAGCGATATGTAATCGGATCAATCACATCAACATCTAGTAACCTCCCAAAACTTGTTGTCTCTTCGAAGTGAATGGTTCTTTTTTTTATTTCTTTTGGTGATAGTGAACAAATCACACCATGATATTCAGGACCTGTACTCAAATCACGTTGATTATATTCATCAATCATTTTAGAGCTTGTTTTTAATACAGCTTTCAAAGCAGCTATACTCGTATCAAATAATTCTATTAACATGGGGTTATTTTTAATCGCTCCAGGGATGTTTAATTTAATCGATATCACTGAGATACCATATTGATCAAGCAGATGATTGATTAATATGCTTCGTTCCTCCCGACGCGCTAATATAGCCTTTAATGATTGACTTCCCTCATTTGAAAACATTAGCAAACCTCCAGCACAACTTGGCTATTGCTTGACTTGTAATACTTTATCAATAAGTGTTCCATCTCGATATTCAACAAGAGCTACCACTTTATCTTCATATTCAATTGGCTTAGGCGTTCCCGTAATTTCATAAGCTTTCTCTTGCAAGGCATCAATAGTAAAAATCGGGATGCCTTGATCACTTAAACTTGCAATAAGATCTCTACGTTTAGGATTAATTGCTATTCCTATTTCAGTCACAATCACATCAACACTTTCTCCTGGTGTAATTACCGTGTTGACACGATCAACAATCGTTGGGATTCTACCTCGGACTAGGGGAGCAGAAATAATTGTCATTTTTGCGTTGGCTGCATCACAGTGACCGCCTATTGCACCGCGTAACACGCCATCAGAACCTGTCATAACGTTTACATTAAATTGATTATCCACTTCTAACGCAGATAAAATAACAACATCTAATTGATTGACAGCAGCTCCTTTATTATGAGGATCAGCGTAATAGGAAGCACTGATTTCAATTTGTCTCTCTTGTTGTCCTAGACTTATCGCAGCTTCTTTGTCAAAATCTTGCACATCTAATATAGTGTCAACTAAATTTTCTTCTAACAAAGTCAACATGGGTTTCGTTATACCACCTAAAGCAAAACTTGCTTTAATACTATTATTCTTCATTTCTTCTGCTAGAAATCTCGTTACAGCTAGTGCAGCTCCTCCTGTGCCTGTTTGAAATGAAAAACCATTTTTGAAATAGACTGATTTCGTAATCACTTCTTTAACTAACTCCGCTATTTGAAGTTCTTTTGGGTTCGTTGTAAAGCGAGTTGCACCAATGCCAATCCCTTCAGAATCACCTATTTTATCCAATTTAACAATGTAATCGACATCTGTTTGGGCAATACTTATTGGTGTATTCGGATATGGAAGAATCGTATCGGTCAATAAAACAACTTGATCAGCATATTTGGCATCCATTTGAGCGTATCCTAATGAGCCACAAATCGTTTTACCTTTTACACCATTCGCATTTCCATAAAGATCTGTACTCGGTACACCTAAGAAAGCCACATCAATCTTTATATCTCCAGCTTCAATTGCACGTGCTCTTCCACCGTGTGACCGCAGGCGAACAGGTTCTTTCATGACCCCATTAGAAATGGCTTCTCCCAATTCTCCACGCAAGCCACTAGTGGTCATATTTGTGATGACGCCTGTTTTTATATGATGCACTAATGGAGCATGTACGTTCGTTAAGGAGCTTGGTGCAATTGTTAAATTTTTTATTCCTTTCTTTGCAATGGCATCCATTACGAGATTAATAATGTAATCCCCTTCTCTAAAATGATGATGAAAAGAAATCGTCATATTATCACATAAATTAAGCTTATTGATTACTTCTTCAATTGAAGCTACCAATTTCTCTTCTCCAAGTTTGATTGGCCTTACTTTAGGTGCCGCACGTTGCACAACTTTACAGTCAGTATTAACACCGGCAAAAAGCTTGTTATTGCCTCTTACTTCTTCGGGTATCTCTCGTTTCACTTTATTCATCAACTTGCATTGACCTCCTCGTTTATGAATGATTGGCTAGTGAAAGTACATATTTCGCTCGTTCCACAATCGGCTTATCAATCATTTTTCCATTTAAAGCAATCACTCCTGATTTCTTTTCGTTTGCTTCTTCAATAGCATTAATGACATCTAGTGCATGATTAATTTCTTTTTTTGTTGGGCGATAAATTTCATTAACTATTTTAATTTGACGTGGATTGATAATCGATTTACCGTCAAAGCCAAGTTGATGAATTAACTCCACTTCCGCTTTAAAACCCTCTTCATTATCTAAATCGGTATAAATCGTATCAAATGCCATAATGCCAACAGACCTTGCCGCATGAATAATCATACTTCTAGCAAAAAGCAATTCATTACCATTAGGATAACGCCTGGTTTTCATATTGGTCACATAATCTTCTGCACCTAAAGCAATTCCAATTAAACGTTTACTGGATTCTGCAATTTCCAGTGCATTTAACGTTCCTTTTGCACTTTCAATAGCTGCCATCATTTTAGTAGAACCTACTTCTCTACCTAATTTTCTTTCGTAGGATTCAATCACTTCCTCAACATCTTTAATATCTTTTGCTGTCTCTGTTTTAGGTAAGCGAATGACATCTACATCCGCAGCAATCATCGCTTCGATATCGTCAAACCCAAACCCTGAATTAAGAGAATTAATCCGAACAATCAATTCTTTTTCACCATAATCTACCATTTTAAGTGCATGGTAAACTAACAATCTAGCTGAATCCTTTTCAAAAGGTGAGACAGCATCTTCTAAATCAAACATAATCGAATCTGATGCATAAATACTTGCATCTCTAATCATCGCTGGATGGTTACCTGGAACGAACATCATTGTTCTTCTTAGATTTGTCATCACTTGATCACTCCCCACTCAACACGCTGATTTCCTTCGATACTTCGATAAATAGCTGTTTCCATTCTCGCTCGAATTGTACAATCTAGAGCACCATTATCAACGACCAAAACCTTAGCATGTTCTATCATTTTATCGCTTAGAATTTTTCTGATTAACATATCAATGTGTTCTCCAAACTGCTTCTGCACACTACTACGAATATCAATATCAATTCCTTGTTTATTAGGCCCTAAAATAATTTGAATATCACTTGATTCCAAAGTACCTGATGTAGACTGATTAATTATTTCCAAATTGATTCACTTCCATTTTTTGTTTTTTATAAGTTTTTAAGTACTTTAATGTTGTACGTGGTACATAATTTCCTAATAATTCTACATTATTAGTCTCAATAAGGTCTCTAACTTTTGTCGCACTAATAATGTCACCGTTACTTGCTGTTAATCTTGGAATTTCTACTAATTGAACAGTGGGATAAAGTACCTCCTTTAAAACACGATTATAAATTTTAGTTGTAGGTGAAAAAGGCTCTTCTCCTACAAAACGGTACTTTATCCCAAGGGCCGATGCGATATAATGTTCGAAGATACTAGCATCTAACCGTGCATGCTCTGTCGTAATATCTGCTTTTTTATTTATAAAATAAGAAGGAAATGTTGTATTCGAAACGATATAATTTCCAGCGCTATGTAATTTGACATTCTTTAACGACGTTAAACCCTGTTTTACTAATTCATATCGGATCGAAAATGGGAACAAAGATTCTTCTTCCTCAACGACAAAAATGTGAACAAAATCACATAAAGATGCTGCATACTGTACTAAATATAAGTGACCTTTCGTAAATGGATTAGCATTCATAACAATGCTCCCAATCACATGACCTTCTTGATAATGCATCTTTAAGTTATGTTTATAATATTCAACCCCATAAACACCTCTTTCTAATAAACACAAACGATTGGTGCAAACTACTTTTTTAAAACCAAGATCAATAAATTTCCCGATTACATCTGGTTTCGTATAAACAAAATAGTGATAAATGTCTTTTTGACTTAATTCAGTAACAATTTCGTTTACAATTTTGTTTAGTAAGCATTGCCCACGGTGTCCTTTATCTACTGCGACACACTTAATGATGTTTTTATGAAATGACCCTGTCGCAACTAACTTTTCCCCCTCATAGATTCCCAAGGTATCTGTCACTACTTCATCCGACTGCATACCATGGTTATCCAGAAATGCTTTCCAAACTTCATAAACGTCTTTACGTGCTAAATTTAATCGAACCACTTCTAATTGCTCCATACATGCCTCCTTTCTTCAATATCATTAACGATTCATTGAAGGTATACATCTACTTTTCTCGTTACGACATTCGTTAAATGAATACGCTTTCCACGAGTCGATGCTATTTTATCACAGCTGTTTTCCAAGACAATACAAAATAGTGTTTTTTAGGTGTGCTTCGTGTTTTTACAGTGTACTTTGTGTTTTTTATCTGTTTTTAATGTTTTATAGGTGTTTTTTGTATAATTCACTCATTCATTTTTTCTAAATATGCTATTATTTAGTTAAGTTTTTCCTCTGTTATATCATCTATCATCAAAACGAAAAAAGGAGATTACATATGGACGATTACATTGATGACATCATTAAACAAGTTGATCTTTCAAATCCTCGATCCCTAAACGAAAGTGTTTATCAAGGTTTTAAAAAATCAATTATTGATGGTATTATCCCAGTTGGAGAAAGGTTGAATGAAAAGGAACTATCAAGAAGGCTAAACATCAGCAGAACACCTGTAAGAGAAGCTACCAAACACCTCATTGAAGATAAGCTTGTCGAATATATCCCTAAGCGAGGAGTCATCGTTAAAAAAATTTCTAAAGATGACGTCATAGAAATCTATAAATTACGGAAAAATTTAGATTCTCTTGCGGCCATTGAAGCGATGAAACATATGACAGCAAGCGATTATCAAGAATTTTATAAAATACTAGATGATACCGAAAAGCTTTGGTTAAACGATAAAATTGATGAAACCATTCAAATGTTTAAAGTTTTTAATGAAAAAGTATACTTAAAAAGTGAAATGCCACGCTTGAAAGCAATAATCTCTGAATTAAGAGAATACCTGAAACGATTTCGCATTATATCACTTCAAGATCCAGAACGATGCAAACGCGCACTTTTTGAACATAGAAAAATGATTATTTTGATGGAAAAAGGACAAAAAGAAAATTTGGTTGAGCTCATACATAAACATCTCAATTTTAGTGAAAAACATATTATCATCGCATTAGAAAATCAAATGAAAGGATTAAAACAACCACATGTTAAGTCATAGTCTTTTTCATCAGCTAGCTAAAACGGCACAACAAGCCATTTTATATGAAGTCAGTATTCAACCAAAACCCGGATTAGTTGATCCTAATCATTCAGGCGCCCATTCAGATATGGATTTCTTCACCTTTTTATCAAGTGCAACAAGCTTGTATGAAGGTCTATTTCAATTTGCTTATAATGGTTATTATTTCGAAGGATCCAGTGATGAACACTTTCAAAGTTTAAGAGGATTGGGTATGAATTGCGAAGATAAAATGTTTCGTGCTACAAATGGCATTAACACACATAAAGGTGTGATTTTCTCTTTTGCAACTATTGTTGCCGCTACGGCTAAGGTATTGAAACAAAAAAAAATAAACCTACATGAATACAGTCGTGACGACACCACTCATATTCTCGCTGAAGTAAGATGCTTAACTGAAAATTTAATTACAAATGATCTAGAAAATTTACCATCGACTACACAGCTAACAAATGGAGAAAAACTTTATAAAGACTATGGGATATTAGGGATACGTGGTGAAGTAGCCAAAGGTTTCCCCATTGTTGCTAATCATGCGCTCCCTTATTTAAGGGAGGAAAAATCACTAGATATTAACACGCAATTGCTTTATACATTACTTATCATTATGAAGCACGCAGAAGACAGTAACATCGTCAATCGAGGTAACTTAGATACATTAAAATATGTACAAACACAAGCCGATTATTTATTGACTCATTGTAATAACAAACAGTTATTATATAAGGGATTAAGCAATCTTAATCATGACTTCATTCAGAAAAACCTTAGCCCTGGTGGTTCTGCTGATCTCTTATGTGTTACCATCTATTTCGCCTTGCTTGAAAATCTAATCCATTAGTCCAAAATCTTAAGTTGAGCGATGACTACTCATTCCTTTAGATAACAATTAGACGTCTGAATAGTCATGTGAATTATGAAATGGGTTAAAGTATAAAACGAACTTTCATCAGTGCACGTTTTCGTTCTCCCGCTGATTTGTCGTTGAGTGAATCAGGCCATTAGCATCCATTAGCTCTCGGGTAAACCGCTGTTCTCTTTTCTGTGTTTTGAGGCCGACATTTTACGGAATTTAAAAGTCATCAAATATCCTACATTCGAGAAAAGATTTTAGATGTGCTGACTTTAATCTATTTAAATCTAAAAAATAATGGGCTAAAACTTTAGTTCAACGATCGGTTAAAAATCAAGTTTTTTAGGATATACATATATTAATGGGAGGGTTTGCATGAAAGAAGCAAATGGACCATTTGTCATTTCAATTGCTGCTGTTTCTGGTGGCGGAAAAACAGCCGTAACAACACATTTAGTTAAGAAATTACAAAATTCTAAAGTACTGCATTTTGATAATTACGATTTCAATGGCCCTGATGATATTATATCTTGGGTCGATAATGGTGCTAACTATAACGAATGGGACTTAACTCCTTTGATAAGAGATTTACAAAAATTATTCAAGGAAAATCTTGATTATATAATAATAGACTATCCATTTGCCTATAAAAATGCTCAGATTAGTAAACTAATCGATGTTGCTATATTTTTGGATACTCCTTTAGATATTGCATTAGCAAGGCGAGTAACTAGAGATTTCATGAAAAGTTCTCTTGCCGATATATTAGCTGAAATGAAAAACTACATTTCACAAGGCAGGCGGGGGTATACTGAAATGATCAAAATTATTAAACCGAATTCAGACTTTATTATAGATGGAACTTTATCAGTAGATGAGATTTCAAGTACAATTGTTGAAATAATTGAGGAGAGGAAGGACAGAATTATTTAGAGGGGAAATTCTAAAAATGTACGGATTATCCATGCAAGGATTGTCACAAAAAGTATGAAGTTATTCTAAATACTTTAACAGATGTTCCTTAAGGAGGTCATGAATTAATAGTTGATTCATGACCATTGCCTATTGTTGAATATGACCACCCCCATTTACTTTTACTCTGAAGATGTTCTGGAACTCAGTATCGAGGATTTAGACATTATCACGAGATAAGCGATGTCTTAAAAGAGGAGATAGAAACTACTGAAAACTATACAAAGATTCATTGGGTACCTGATAGCTTGCAAGCAAAAAAATGCCATTCAAAAACCAAGTAACAAATAAAGAGTTGCTTATCAAGAGGGAAGGTCCTTTCAGATGGGGAAAGAATCAAGAAACCGTCAAAAACAAATTAAAACCATCCTTAAACAAAGAATTAGATGAAATGATTGAATCAGGGCTCATAAAGTTTTTTCAAAAGCCTGGTGGTTCGCGTAAAGAATGGATTATAAGTGTACAGGCTATGGAGAAGTGGTTTGGTGAGAAATGAAAAGATATGCAATACCAAATTATTAATTTGTAATAGCATTTTAAAAAGGAGTTAAGCAGATGAAAAGTGTTTTATTAAAGGTTTATGAACTTATGATGATCGTCCTCGTATTTATTGTTTTGACAATTTTAATAATAGAATTCACATTTGATTTAAATGATACTACATCTCGACTTCTTTCAATAATTGATTTTATAATTCTGATGTTATTTACGGTCGATTATGTTATTCGTTTATTTATGTCAAAAGATAAATATTTTTTTATTCGTACTAATAAGGCTGATTTAGTAGCTATTATTCCATTTTCATCTTTTTTCCGAGTGTTTCGTCTTGCAAGGATTGCTAGACTTGCAAGATTAAGTAGAATTAATCGTGTAATTCGAATTGGAGTTTGGCTAACTAGATTCAAAGAAAAGATACATCTCTTCATAAAAACAAATGGTTTTATCTACATGATTATTATTACAATTATAATGATTTTAGCAGGAGCTATTGGAGGATATTTATTAGAAGGAATGAGTATTTCTGACGGGATTTGGTGGTCTTTTGTCACAACAACAACGGTTGGCTACGGAGATATTTCACCAGAAAGTATTGGTGGAAGAATCCTTGCTGGATTACTTATGCTTATTGGTATTGGTTTTATTGGGATGCTCACGGGTACGATTGCTACTTTTTTTATCAACGGAATAGATAAACCCAAACCATATAAAAAAGAAGCACTAGATAGAATTAAAAATAAACTCGATAACTTTGATGACTTGAGCGAAGATGAAATCCGGGATATGTTCAAAGTATTGATAACGTTAAAGAAAGATGAGATCCAACTATAAAAAATAAACTTGATCAAATTATCTTAATCATAGCCCCCACCACTTGGTAGTGCCCCAAGAAGTGAGGGCTATTTTTAAAAAATAGTGGCTGTAAATAAAATGCGCGCTTCAACGCTTGCTAATCGAAAAAACACCTATGATAAGCGAATTGTTCCTTACATTGGTCACATAAGGGTTAAGAACATTAACCCCGATAACATCCATCTTTAAAAAACGACAAAATACAATTCCAAGAACCAAAAACAAAGAACACGAAAAGACAAATAGCCCTAACATCTGGAAAAATGTTAGAGTTAAAAAAGAGGGTGAGACAAAACGAAACAGCAGTAATGAAAATCCGAACAAACTGGACAAAGCGCAGGAAAAATACGAAGACTCCTGTGGGAATAGCACGAGCTGAAGATCCACTGTGTGAAGCGTCCTTCTTCACACAGTTAGCTGAAGCCGTGCCCACGGAAAGCGAAGTATTTTTCCGAAGCGTCATCTGTCCTCAGATATTCATGTTCGGATTTTACCATTCTCAATGACGCTTTTGTCCCAACCTCATTCCGAATTAGTAATTACCACACAACTAGGTACACTATATAGCCCTAGAAACCTATTACGCAATTTCAATATGATTTCAGGAAAAGCTGGTGTATCAAAAATAAGATTCCACGATCTACGACACACGCATGCTACTCTATTGTTAAAATTAGGCGAAAACCCTAAAGTAGTTAGCGAACGTTTAGGACATAGCCGTGTATCCATCACATTAGACACATATAGTCATGTCTTGCCGGACATGCAAGAGAGTACAGCTGAGAGGTTCTCTGCTTTTTTACATGGTCAAAAAGTGGTAATTCTGATAATGGCGAAACGCCTAAGGCTAAAACCTTTGGCGCTCTAATGACTTCGACTGGGCTCGAACCAGCGACCCCCACCCTGTCAAGGTGATGCTCTCCCAACTGAGCTACGAAGTCGAAATATTAATCATGTGTTTTTAATATAATCGAAACGCTGTCTGCCGTCAAGGAATTTATTCTTAAATATAATTATCTTTCAGTTAACAATTTTTCTGTTTTTTTGATATGATAGAGAAAGATAATTGTGAGTGTTTTTTATCATTACAGTATTTTTTAAAATAGATATTTAAAACATTTAAATTAAAGAGGACATTTTTCATATCAACAAGCGTTCGTGAATCTGTTGACATATCACTTCATCATTAGATAACTATTTAAATGTCTGCTTTTAAATTTGAAGAAAATAAATTCCAGAAAATGAGGATAGATATATGCAACCGAAAAAATTACCTATTGATTATACCATAGTGTTTTTACTATGCTGTTTTTTTATATTTAGTTTATTAGCAATTTATAGTGGTTCAGGCCAATATGCCAGTGGAGATCCTACCTTTTATGTAAAGCGACAAATTGTTTTTTATGTTATTGGTTTTATATTGATGGCTGTGATTGCATATTTTGATTTTGAACTAATTGAAAAATGGACATTAGCGCTTTATAGTGCCGGATTAATTCTGTTAATAGCCGTTCGATTTATTGGAATTGAGAAAAATGGTGCAATACGCTGGATAAATCTTGGCTTTATGGAGTTGCAACCTTCAGAAGTTATGAAGATTTTTCTTGTTTTACATGTGGCTGCACTTCTAACCCGATTGGGAAAGTATCGACTCAGCTTTAGGGAAAGCATACCCGTAACGCTAAAAATCTGGATGTATACCTTGCCACCAACTTTTTTAATCTTAAAACAACCTGACTTGGGTACAGCACTTATGATCCTTTTTGCTGTCTTTGCGTTAATATTTGCTTCAAGCATTTCAATCAAAATGTTTATGCTTTTATTTTCGCTTGGATTAACAGGTCTTGGGACTTTAATTTTCTTGTACCTTTATAACTTTGACCTTTTTAACCGTCTTATTGCTGACCACCAATTAGCTAGAATCTATGGTTGGTTAAATCCAATTGAATACTCACAAGGTTTTGGTTATCAACTACAACAAGCCATGCTTGGTATTGGTTCAGGACAGTTATCTGGTACGGGATTCAATCAAGGCTATCAAGTGCAGAGTGGCCGAATTCCAGAGGCACACACTGATTTTATCTTTTCTGTCATTGGGGAAGATTTTGGTTTCTTAGGAACAAGTATTTTAGTTATCTTGTTTTTCGTCTTAATTTATCGGATCATTACCATCGCTTTTCATGCTAGCTCATTATTTGGTGTTTATATTTGTATTGGCGTCATCGGACTATTTGCTTTTCAAATTTTCCAAAACATTGGTATGACAATTGGTTTAATGCCAATTACCGGTCTGGCTTTGCCGTTTATCAGCTATGGTGGTAGTGCGTTGTTAACGAACATGATGGCGATTGGATTAGTGACAAGCGTGCATCTGAGAACAAAAGAGTATATGTTTAGCAGCGACGAAACGATTGAATAAGGAGTCTTAATCTATGAAAAATCGCTTAAAAAGATTTGATTATGGTTTAATTATTGTAATAATGGCCATAAGTATATTTGGTTTAGTGATGGTATATAGCTCAAGCTATACGCTCTCAACACTTCAACATGGGCATGGTTACTTCTTTTTCATGAGGCAATTACAATTGTTTGGGGTCGGACTGTTTATTTTCGTGATCATATCGTTTATTTCATTAAAAACATTAGGAAAGTTAAGTCCAATGCTTATATTACTATCAGTTATCCTGCTTGGTTTGGTGCTTGTGCCTGGTATCGGCTTAGTCAGAAACCAAGCTCAGCGATGGCTAGGTTTTGGCCCCCTTGTCTTTCAGCCATCAGAAATTGTTAAAGTATTTATGATCATTTATTTTGCATATATTTATGCAAAGAAACAACCATATATTGATCAATTTAAGAAAGGCGTCTTGCCACCGCTTGTCATTTTAGCTGTCGTATTCTTATTGATCTTAGAACAACCTGATTTAGGAACAGCTACACATATTCTATTAATTTGTGGTTTAATTGTCGTTTTTAGTGGTGTGAGATTTCACCATATTTTTCTCTTAGCGACTATTGCTGCTAGTGGTATTACTTTTTTTGCGATCTCACAGCCTTACCGTATGCAGCGACTGACTTCCTTCTTAAATACTTTTGATGATCCTAGCGGTGATGGTTACCAACTGATTAATTCATATGTATCCATAGCTACAAGTGGGCTTTTTGGAAATGGATTAGGTAATAGTGTACAAAAACTTGGTTATTTACCTGAAGCACACACGGACTTTATTATGGCTGTAATTGTTGAAGAGCTCGGCATAATAGGTGTACTAACTGTCATCGGTGGTTACATATTTATCTTATATCGTGGCATCCAAATATCGAAAGAAGTGGACAGCATGTATTTAAAATTGTTAGCTCTTGGTGTGACCTTTCAAATTACGTTACAAGCTATTTTTAATCTCGGTGCAGTGAGTGGTATGCTACCCATTACTGGTATACCATTACCTTTTATCAGCTATGGTGGAACATCATTGATTTTCACCCTACTCTCTGCTGGTATTCTCGTTAATGTGTCAGGAAGACGCCCATTGCCTGATGCACAAAAGCTTTCGTAAAAATTATGTTTATGAAAGCTTTTTTAACAAGTCATATAAAACAAATCTGCAATCAGTGGACGGAGGGCTACAGGACGTGGCGGTCTTAGTCTGTAATCCTTCTAAAAGATGTGGAGGTTTTATTCTACGATCTTATCCTCCCATTGATTGATCGTTGAGTGAATTAAGAATATTACCGCCCGTTATCGCCCACCGAAATAGTTTTACCTCTGCTTCCTATTTTGAACCAGGCGTTTTACGGACGGTTAGCTGTAATAAATAATGGCTTGTTAAGATATTGTGACCAAGTTGACATAATAGAACCATTCTTTAGTAACTACCCCAACCTTCTCCTTAAATAACCAACTGGTATATGTTACTAAACAACCGTTGAACCCAGATAGCTTATGACTTCTTAATATTTTCCTTATTTTTCACAATGAAATGTTATGTTACAACTGTTAGCCTTTTGAATAGAGTTATAAACTCAAATTCTAGGAGGTTATCATATATGAAAAAAATCATCTTTTTTACTAGTTTATTCCTAATAGTGGCTTTTAGCCCAATTCAATCTAAAGCAGCGACACATACGGTTGAGCATGGTGAATCCTTGTGGCAAATTGCTAATCGATACGGCATATCTATTAATCAAATCATTTCAGAGAACCAGCTTTCAAGTTCAGTCATCCATCCTGGGCAGAGTCTAAACATTGATGCTTCAATAACCCGTACAGAAAAAGAGCTTCTTGCAAGACTTGTCCATGCGGAAGCTAGAGGAGAGTCCTATCCAGGTAAAGTAGCCGTAGCAACGGTTGTCTTAAATAGAGTGGATCACCCTGACTTTCCAAATACCATTGAGGGTGTTATATATCAACGTTCTGCCGGTGGTTTTTATGCCTTTACACCTGTTCAGAATGGGGCAATTAATCGGGAAGCAAATCAGGAAGCGCTCCAGGCTGTTAATGAAGCAATTGCCTTCCGCGGGCAAGGGAGTGGCTCTCTTTATTTCTATAATCCTCGAACAGCTACAAATGACTGGATTCGCAGCCGTGAAGTAACTATAATTATTGGAAATCACCATTTCGCTAAATAGTTTATAAAGCAAACCTTCAATCAGTTGGCATTTTACGGACGATTAGCTATGATAAAATAATTTCATCGCTGATTATTCTTCACCAACGCTATGTAACAAAGAACCAAAAAAAGAGGCGTTCTTTTCATCTCGATGAAAAGAACGCCTCTTCTGCTATTTAATTAATCATTCACATCGTATTTTTCAATTAAACTACTTAACCCTTGGTTCAAGTGTGTAAGTTGTTCTGCAGATTGGGCAACATTACCAATCACACGAACTTGTTCATCAATTGAAGAGGTAATTTCTTCAACAGATGCTGCTGTTTCTTCTGACACACTAGAGGCACTCTCTATCGCCGCACTCATTTCTTTATTATGATTATTGATTGTATCGATTTCTTGCTTCACTAAGTCTAAAGATGCAACAATGTCTTTAACAGAAAGGGATAATTGACCAAATTTACTTTGGGTACTGATAACATCAGTACTTAACTCTTCTGCTGTCTTCATCGTGCCTTCTACGGTTTTCACTGTACTGGCTGTTTCATTAACAATCGCAGAAACCACTGATTGCACTTGATGGGTAGCACCTTTTGATTGCTCAGCTAATTTTCTAATTTCCTCAGCAACGACTGAGAACCCTTTACCGTGCTCGCCAGCACGTGCTGCCTCAATACTGGCGTTTAACGCTAATAAATTGGTCTCTTCGGCTATATTCTCAATCGTATCCATCACTTTCGTAATTTCTTTCACTTTATCACTTAAAGCTTTAATCTCATTGCTAACTTGCTGTGATGCAGTTAAAGATTCAGCATTAGAAGCTTGAAGTCTTTCAATAATTTCGCTTCCTTCTGTTGAAACGGTTGCCGTCTTAGTTGTTAATGTGCTCATCTTCTCATTTTGCGTTGTCATCGCGGTGATTGCTTGTGTTAACAGGTCTACTCGTGAGTTAATATCTTCAAGGTCATTTGCCTGCTCTTGTGTCCCTTTGGCAATCTCGTTAATTGCTTCTCCAACTTCTTGACTACTAGCAGACGTTTCTTCTGATATGGCTGATAAGTCTGTTGCTGAATCAAGCAAATGTGCACTTGTTTTTTGAACATTATTAACTAAAGTTTTTAACTCAATCGACATTTTATTAAAAGCTGTAGCTAATTGTCCAATTTCATCACTTGATTCCTTTAGATCCGTTTGATAGATCTTACCTTCTGCGATATTATTTGACACGTTCGCTACATTTTTTAACACCTTAATTTTAGAACGTGTTAAGAAATAAAAGACTAATGTACTTAAAATGACTAGTACCAAAGTTGAAATGACAATAAAAATAAGTAGCGTATGCAAATCTTCATAAAATTCATCTTGAAAAACAACCATACCTACTGTCCAATCCCATGGTTCAAAATACTGCATATAAGCGGTTTTGTCTCGATATGAACCATCGTCTTGTAAATCTGCATAGATCACATACTGATCTTCAATATGACTAGATTGTCCGGCTTCAACCATCGTTGCACGATTATCTCTCGTATGCTCATTAGGCGGCTCTTGACCGACACGACTCGGGTGTATTTGCAACACATAATCCTGATCATATGCTAACAAATAACCATCTTGTTTGTACGAAAAATGAGAGGCTAAATAATCATAAGTACCTTCTTCATTTATGGGACCACTTAAAACTAACCGTGCTTGTTCCTGTGCTTCCTCCAATGATAACGTTCCTGATTCGACATTTTCATTCAAAAGCTCAAGTGATGCTAACGAACCGTCCACAATACTCTTTAAATCACGTTCACCAGCCTCCAGTAACTGACTTCTTGCTATAAAATAACTTGTTGTTCCAATTAATGCCCCAGTAATTAGAATGATAATAGTGACAAGTAACAACAATTTTGCTGAAATCGAATGAAACATATTTTTAATTTTCGACATTGCTTTTCCCCCTTTTAAGAAACTTACACTTTATTTATCGACAAATATCTACAAAATTCAATCCATTTTTCTAAAATCCATATTATGATATAATAACGTTTAAAAAAGACTGGAGTTTTTATGATGGACGTCATTGAAGCATTGACAGCAACAACAAAGCAAGATGCGTTTACTATTCGCAAACAGGTTTTTATTAATGAGCAGGGGGTTGATCCCCAAATAGAACATGATCAATATGATCAAGATGCGATCCATATCGTTGGCTATTTAGATCAACAGCCAATAGCCACAGCCAGAATACGTCTGATCGATAACAAAGCAAAGATTCAACGCGTAGCGATCTTAAAAGCTTATCGTAAACGCGGTTATGGTAAACAACTTATGTTAGCATTAGAAGCCATTGTAACATCACACGGTATTGATATCGCCACTTTACACGCTCAAACCCATGCGCTGTCTTTCTATCAATCTGTTGGCTATCAAGTGATGTCTGAGCCTTTTTATCATCAATCCGGTATTGAGCATGTCGAAATGGAAAAACCACTTAGGTAACGTATAAATCCTCCCAATCTCGGCGAAGCTGTTTTTAACAACAGGGGGGGATCGGCATGCATTTCGGTTCAATATTTATAGAAACAATTTTTGGGTTTATCGTCTTATTTACGATGACGAAAGTACTTGGTAAAACACAAATTAGACAGCTTACTGCGTTTGACTTTATTTCTGCTCTGATTCTTGGTGAATTGGTCGGTAATGCTTTGTATGACGACCAGGTAGGTATTAAAGAAATTGGTTTTGCTGTGATACTTTGGGGAAGTTTGATGTATATAACTGAATTTATTAGTCAACGTTACAAAAGATCAAGAGCACTTATTGAAGGAAAACCAGCACTGGTGATCAGTAAAGGGCACTTACAACGTGATGTAATGAAGAAAAACAAACTGGACATGAATCAACTGTTGCATCTCCTTCGTCTTAAAGATGTATTCTCTGTTCAAGATGTTGATTACGCAATCTTAGAAACAGATGGAACCGTTTCTGTTTTAAAGAAGACAATGGCACAACCGCTGAATAGGCTTGATTTAAATTTAGCACCTGAGAAGATTGTTCTACCTATTACCTTAATTAATGACGGTGAGATCATTTATGATAATTTAAGCGAAATAGATCGAGATCAAAAATGGCTTGTCCAACAATTAAAGCAACAAAATATCGATTCATATGACAAGATATTTTACGCCGAATATCAAGAAAATAAGCCACTTTACATCCAAACCATGTAACAGTGGCTTATTTTTTTATACATATAAATTAACTTGCCCGCCAATACCCGTTAGCTGAGCATATATTTGTGAAGGTCCGGACGAGATGTCCACCAATGGTTGGCTACTTGAATTTTCACTTTTATCACGTTCTAAATCAGTAAAATCTTCTTGTGCTGTCCCTTGGTTTGTTTGTATATTATCATGTGTTTCAAGTCGTATGGGATAAGGACGCTCGATTGGCATTGGATCTTGATCTGGTTGCGTCACACGTTCTTGATAATACTTTGCTTGATAATTTTCAATTGGTAGTATATAACCCATGGATCATCCCTCCTTTACTTCATATATACCCGCTTTACACAGCTTTTAATCCTTTATTCTTCCCATAGCCTAAAGGCATCTGCAAATGCTCTCATTTCCCGCTCCAATTGATCAACATATGGTACAACTTTTTGCTCTGGTCTCCTAAAGTAATGCTCATTTTTAACTAAATGTTTTTCTATAATAGCTAAATTTTTTATAAATTGAGAGTGATTTATCATATTAGATCACTATAGCCATGAGAATGGGCGACGACGTTCTGGTTGAGGTTGAGACTGTTCATTTTCTGATTCAGATTCTCCCTCTTGTTTAGGTGTTTCTTGATCTTCAGTTTCAGCAGCTTCTGACTGTGTAGGCATTGGTGGCCTGCGCCCAAAAAAAGGATCAAATGGTGGGCGTCTTTCTTGACCAGTCGGTTCAAAATGAACATGGTCTGCTTGAATAATTAGATCATTTACTTTGATTACTTTCTTTTCTTTTTCTTCAGCCATCTTATCTATCACTCCTTTTATTCACGAGAATGAAGTCGATATTAGTCTATGCTCATTCACCTAATTGGTGCTACAAAATTGAAACTTCCATATGATTGTTGGATCGAAAACGATAGCCTGAAAAGAACAGATTCACTAAAGCCAAACAAGTGGAGCAGATATTATTATTATTTCAATTTTAAATTTTTCTCCTTTTACTTGATTATATTATAAAACGAACCTTGAATCAGGACATTAGCCCGTTATCACCCACCTCAATCGATTTGCTCTACTCTCTATTTTGAGGGGATAATTTATGGTCGATTATCTGTATGAGCTGAAATGTGACGCTTACTAATAGCATGCTACTATTCTTAATTTGATGCATATCTATACATACAGAATAAAATTACCATACCGCCCACACTGCAACGTTGATTGAACATATTCTATAAGTGACGATTCGGTCAGCCAATATTATGGAAAGGAGATATGCATTATGTCTTGTGGAGGTAAATATGATACTGGCAATTGTGTTGCAGATATTTTAAGAGAGATTGCCGATGCTCAAGACCAGCTAGTTGATTGTACCTGTGATTCTAGTTGTGAACAGTCGATTGCGGACTTGTTAGGGGAAGTGTCTCCAGTTAGCGATCTTGATACTGTACCCGTTATTTTATACTGCAAAGACTGTAAACCATTCAAAGGTTACGGTGCGCGCATTAATCAAATTCAGAATGTATTTGGTAGCTTTTATTTCCGTGTAAAAAGTATTGACAAGGATAATTGTGCGGTATTAGAGTTGCTAAGAGACCCAAGCTCACAAAAACATGATCCTAAGTCCCCAGTTGAACAAGAAACAAACAAATTAAGAGGAACAGGTGTCTGTATCACTGTTAACCTTGAATGTTTCTGTCATATTACTTGTTTACCAGCAATCAATGCGCTATAATTCAAAACTAAACGAGGCTCATTTTTGAGCCTCGTTAGTTATTAAATCCGATTAACTTAATATCCTCTATATCCTTAACTTGAAATTGACGATGTTTTGGTGGTAATTTTGCTTCAAAGTATACTTGATCATCCTCGACTTTTGTAATGTTCCCTTTATGTGATTCACCTGCGAGTTTCACTTGGCAATTAAGCCGTGGCAGAAACGATGAGGGTTGACTAAGATATGTTAGTTTATCTTCAATCGTCATTTCTTTAAACTTTGTTGGTTTCATGTCCTTTTTTTCATCTGTTAAAGTTTGGTCCTCTACCTCGTCCACTTCAAGTTCTGTGGTAGATGGTATATTTTGATCGCGCTCAATTAATATGGGACGTCCTTGTCTTCGTGGCTTAGGCTCAACTGGATACGTCGTCCCCTTAGTTGAATAATACTCTTTTTGCATTGGAGCAATCGGTGCTTTTAAATCTGGTTGAGCGATATACATCATCGGGCGATGTTTCATAAGCATTCCTCCTCTCACACCTTACTATATGATCAAAGGAATGATATCGTGACATTATCCTACTTAATTTTAAGACAGCCCTAATATGCTATAGCCAGAATCAACATGGATGATTTCACCTGTTACACCGCGTGATAAATCACTTAGTAAATAATAGGCTGTTGAACCTACTTCCTCTTGCGTTACCGTTCGTCGAAGGGGAGCTTTTTCTTCAATATCTTTTAAGATGGAATTGAAATCTCCCACACCTTTAGCTGAAAGTGTTCGAATCGGACCTGCTGAAATCGCATTAACTCGAATATCTTTTTGACCTAAATCATTTGCTAAATATTTCATACTTGCATCTAAACTCGCTTTAGCTACACCCATGACATTATAATTTTGAACCACGCGCTCCCCACCTAAATACGTTAAAGTAATGATACTTCCACCGTCTGTCATTAAAGGTGTAGCTTCTCTTGCAACAGCTACTAAAGAATATGCGCTTATATTATGTGCAAGTAAATAGCCATCACGGGAGGTCTCGATAAATTCACCTTTCAAGTCTTCCTTCTGTGCAAAAGCAATACAATGTGCCACACCATGAATGACGGTAACATCTTTCTTAATTGTTTGAAATGTTTCAGCTACTGCTTCATCACTTGTAACATCACATTGATAAAATAATGCATCTTGTCGATCTAGAGATGCCGCTAAATCTTTAACGGGTTTTTCAAATCGTTCATTGGCATAGGTGAAAATTAATCGTGCACCAGCTTGGTCCAATGCTTTAGCAATTCCCCAAGCAATACTACGCTTATTTGCAACACCCATTACTACATATGTTTTACCTTCTAATGAGAAATTCATGCTATTAGCCCCCTGAATGAATTATAACTTGTTATTAGTACCTGATACTATTTTAGCTGATCTATATATTAAACTCAACTATTTTTTAAAATTATAGTTTTTCTCATTAGCTTACTCACTAACGACTACCTTCACTAGGGTTTCCGCAAACCTTGTCATGATACGGACTTATTTTCCAAGTAATAAAATCAACAACCACAATTAGCTATGAAAATAGCCGATCACTTGCTTTTTTATTCTCCCGCTACTTTCAATTCATTTGTCCTTTAATACATGGAAAAACGAATTCATGTTAGACTATCTTTATATATTTTTTCAGAAGGTCTAAGTTAAGTATGAAGATAGACGTTATAGGAGATGTACATGGTTGTTATAAAGAGTTAAATCAACTTATTGGTAAACTGGGGTACTTATTAGAAAATGGATCCTATATTCATCCAAAACAGAGACGGCTAGT
Organism: Amphibacillus cookii; assembly: GCF_016908375.1. Taxonomy (GTDB): domain Bacteria; phylum Bacillota; class Bacilli; order Bacillales; family Amphibacillaceae; genus Amphibacillus_C; species Amphibacillus_C cookii. The sequence goes on along the minus strand of NZ_JAFBDS010000001.1, from coordinate 479,593 downwards.
TTTTCTTGGCGACATCACCGATAGAGGACCCGATTCATTAAAAACGATTGAACTTGTATATAAATTAGTGCATCAAGATAACATTGCAGATTATGTACCTGGTAACCATTGCAATAAGCTTTATCGTTATTTCCTAGGAAATAACGTGCAAATTCGACACGGTTTAGAGACAACTGTTGAAGAACTTGAAGCATATTCAGCCCGTGAACAAGATCTTATTCGAGCAAAGTTCATTCAATTGTATGAGCAGGCTGAATTATACTTGCAAATAAAACCCTTAAATGCAGTAGTTGCACATGCGGGTATTAAAACCGAATATATCGGTAAAAGTGACAAAAAAGTACGTACATTTGTTTTCTATGGAGATATTACTGGTGAGAAATTAGCTGATGGTCGCCCAGTAAGACTAGATTGGGCCAAGCATTATAACGGAGATACTTGGATCATCTATGGGCATACCCCTGTTCTAGAACCGCGTTTTATAAATAAAACCGTCAATATTGACTTAGGATGTGTCTTCGGAAATAAACTTGCTGCTTTTCAATTACCAGAAGAAAACATCGTAACCGTTGCATCGCAACAGCCTTATGTGGAAGAGAAATTTACTTCTTATACTTAATTGAGCCGGAGACAACATAATACACCTACTTCAGTGTGCACAATGATAATAAGACGAATGACTATTACATCATTCGTCTTAACTTCCCATTTTCACTTTTAGATAAGGCCAGCTTAATTAGGTTGTAAAAACATAAAAGAAAAATACTGATGACTTGCAAGTCGTTATATATCCATAAGTTACATTAGCTTATTGTTACACGGGCGATCTACTATACTTAATAAATCAGCAGGCCAATCCGATTCCAATTGTATCCTTGTTTTAGTGATTGGATGTATAAAGGAAAGATAAACACAATGTAATGCTTGCCGATCTACGAGTGTAGTTGACCCACCATACAATTCATCACCAACGAGTGGATGCCCGATATGAGCAAAATGAACGCGAATTTGGTGTGTACGACCTGTTTCAAGCTTTACATCGACAATTGAACCCCATTTGACACTTCGAAGTACTTGATAATGTGTCACGGCTGGCTTGCCATCTTCTGAAACAATCCGTTCAATAATTGAATCAGGCTTTCTGGCAATCGGCGCATTAATTACCCCGTCTGTTTTTTCGGGTTTTCCTTCTATCACTGCTTGATAACGACGTTCAATTTTTTGTTGATGAAAAAAACTATGACAAAATCGTTGTTTGGCTATGAGCATCAATCCTGATGTATCGCGATCAAGTCGTGTAACGACATGCACGGTATAATCAAGACCTAAATGATCGTAGTGCGCAATCAGACCGTTAGCAACTGTTTTGGATCGATGATGTGCTGAAGGGATCGTTGCCATTTTAGCTGGTTTATTAATAACGATAAGAAAGTCATCCTCATATACAATATCCAAGTGAATTGGCTCTGGAATTAACCGTGGTCCTCTTTCTTCTTTAGGAAAATCAAGTTCGATTTGGTCACCAGCTCTTAAACGTTCTCTTACATTTACTATCTGTCCATTAAGTAGAATTTTACCTCCATCATATTTTAAGACTTTGATCATATGACGTGACAATCCGACGTGTTCTCTTAGAAATTCACGAAGTATCATTTGATTCTCAGCTTCTGTTATTTGCCATTTCACTGTTATACGACACCTTTCTTCAACTCAGTAGCATTCATCTGAAATAAACGAATCATGTACTCTTTTCCAAAAAGGAAAGGGTCTAAATCGGGCAAACCTGATACGTTCTTTCGCCACTGAGCACTCAAGCGCTGTCACATTTTCAACACTTTTGGTAATATGGTCAATTGTCATAATAAAACTTTGTTCTTTATCCACTGGTTTAAATTGACAAACATGGTGACTAGGTAAGATTAAAGGTGATCCAATCGTTCGATAAACTCGATTATTTATTGAAGACATCTCAGTAATTTGCATCGCTGACAACGATGGATGAATGATCGCTCCGCCTAAAGCTTTATTATATGCCGTACTACCCGATGGCGTAGAGACACAAAGACCATCACCACGAAACCGTTCAAAATGTTTACCTTTTATCGTCACATCAAGTACAACAGAGCCCTCAACTTTTTTTATTGTTGTTTCATTAAGCGCTAAAAAACGCTCAGCTTCTTCTTTGTTCTCATAGAAAATCTTCAGTGATAGTAAGGGATACTCAACAATTTCAAACTTTTGCTTAGCAATTTCAATGACAAGCTTTTCAACTTCTTCCGGTAACCAATCGGCATAGAAGCCGAGGTGCCCCGTATGAACACCAATAAAAGCTGTCTGTTTTAGACGATGAAAGTAATGATGTACCGCATGAAGAAATGTCCCATCTCCTCCTACAGAAATGACAAAATCTGGCTCTTTCATATTTCGTTCTAAATCAAAATCCAATAAATATTGTTCCATGATCGCCTTAATTCGATCCGACTTTTGGTCACCTTTTGATGTTACCGCAAATTTCATATTGCTTAGCTTCCCCCTTTTTTGTGTGCTTTACTTTTAAGTTGGTGAAAGATCCACTGTGCCTCTTGGACTTCATCTTTAATTTGAGACATTTCTTCATCTAACTGAAAAGCCGCTTCAGCTGCTCGTTTCAGCCTTGCCTTTATCTCTGTTGGAATTTGACCACTATACTTATAATTTAAAGAATGTTCATTAGTTGCCCAAAAATTCATGGCTAAAGTTCGAATTTGAATTTCAGCGAGAACTTGTTTCTTTCCATGGATAGTAGCTACAGGATAACGAATAATAACATGATATGATCGGTATCCACTTTCTTTCTTGTTTTTTATGTAATCTTTTTCTTCAAAAATATTAAAATCATGGCGAGACCTCAATAAATGTACTATTGAATAAATATCCCCAACAAATTGGCACACAACTCTTACCCCTGCAATATCTTGAATCACTTCCTCAATTTGATTTTTTGAAATGCCCTTTCGTGTGGCCTTATCTAGAATGCTGGAGACAGGTTTCACACGTCCCGTCACTAATTCAATTGGTGAATGCTTTGCCTCAATTTCATACTGCGCGCGCATGCCACGCAACTTAACCTTTAATTCCTCAACAACTTGTGTATAAGGAACCAAAAAAGTCGTCCAATTATCCTGTGTTTCCACAATAGCACCGCCTTTAATTATCTAAATACATGTAAACAGGAGAAAATATTACCCTCAATATCGGAACTAAATAAATTTTCATTAGCTTCTTAATAACTTTATCGTAATATATTTGTCATTTTTAACTTAGCATTGTCCATATTATTATATTGTATCATAAGCAAAATTATTTTCGACAGCCTATTTCTCGACTTTTGATTCATAAATAGACTATACTTGATAAAGATAATTTAATGAAGGAGTCCTTTTAATATGAACCAGGAAATTGAAATTGAATGTAAATTGTTATTAACTGAAGAAGAATACCGTTCGCTATTAGATTATCTTAATTGTTCAACAGTGCCTCCTAAGAAACAAATTAATTATTATTTCGAAACGCCCCATTTTGATTTAAAAAACAAGGGGGCTGCATTAAGGATTCGCTACAAAGATGATCAGTTTACGCTTACATTAAAGCAACCTCATCCTGACGGTTTACTCGAGACACATGACTATTTATCAAAAAAGCAAGCTGAGAATTGGTTAAACAATCAGCCAACTAGCACTCAAGCCATTGAAGACCAACTGATCGAGCTGGGCGTTCACCTTGATCAACTCCACTATGGTGGTGCTTTAGTGACTGAGCGTATCGAAATCGAATTTCGTGGTGCGTTAGTGGTTGCTGACATGAGTACTTACAATCACAAAATCGATTATGAATTAGAGGTGGAAGCTCAAACCCGCCAAAAGGCAGAAGCTGTAATGGAAGAATTAATCAATACTTTATCGTTGAAGACAAAACCAACACCAAACAAAATTGAACGTTTCTACCAATCCTTACAGCTTTAACTTGAACAGAGACCTATAGAAACCACCTGCTAAGACTTATCAGTTGCCGAAATGTGTTTGTCACTGATACAATTAATACAGCAAACAAGCCAATTAGCTTTTCATCACAACACTGACTTAGAAAGGAGAATCGATGTGAGCTATAAACAGACTGGGCCCTTTATCCAATCTGATGGACCATCAAAGGCACAGTACAGCTACTTTGATCTTCTCACAAAACCAATTGAAATTTATTTATTTACTGATCCGCTTTGTCCAGAATCTTGGGCATTGGATCCTATTATAAAAAAAATGCAACTCGAATATGGACGTTTCTTTTCAATAAGACCCATATTAACTGGAAAGCTATCTAAAATAAATCAGCAAACAGCACACCCTCCTGTTAAATTGAAGCAGTGGTGGGAAAAAACAGCTCATCAAACAGGGATGTGTTGCGATGGTGATCTTTGGTTAGAGGCTCCATTGAGCACACCATCTAGCATATCAACAGCTATTAAAGCCGCCGAGCTCCAAGGAATAAAAGCTGGAAGGTATTATTTACGTAAGATTCAAGAAAATCTATTTTTGAATAAAACAGATATTTCAACAGATGATCAATTAATTAGAATCGCTCAAGAAGTTAACTTAGATCTTGACGAATTTAGAAGAGACTTACATTCCAATTCTGCTCAAAAAGCACTGCAATGTGATTTGAAATTGACAAAAGAAATGGATGTAGACCAAATACCTTCACTTGTTTTCTTTAACGAAACAGTTGAAGATGAAGGGCTAAAATTAACGGGCACATACAGTTATGATATATACGTTAAAGTATTAAAACAATTATTGCAAAAAGAAGTTCAGCCTTTTGAGAAGCCCAAACTAGAGGACTTTATTTCACATTTTCACTTTGTTAGCTCGTATGAAATAGCTGTTATTTATGAATGGTCTATAGAAAGAGCTTGTAAAGAAATGAAGAAATTACAATTAAAGCAATTAGTATCCTGTGTACCTGTCAAACATGGTGTTTTTTGGCGTTACAATCGAACAGAGTCTTGATCCTAAGGATCAAGACTCTGTCTTTTTATAATTAGGCTCTGTTAAAGTCTGTTGTTGATAATTTTATTTACAGGAAGTAGAGTTTATTACTTTAATTTCTTTAATTAATGAGTTAAAGTGGGTATAACTGTATATAGTGGAGGGATTTAGGGTGGCAACAATTGAGGACTTTTTGAAATTGGATATCCGTATTGGTACTGTTATTAAAGCAGAACCTTTTCCAGAAGCACGAAAACCTGCAATAAAATTAGAAATTGATTTTGGAGAAATTGGCATTAGACAATCTTCAGCTCAAATCACACAAAGATACAAACCAGAACAACTTATTGGAAGTCAAGTGGTTGCAGTAGTAAACTTCCCTCATAGACGTATAGCAGGTTTTAAATCTGAGGTATTAGTAATTGGAGGAGTCCCTGAAGAAGGTGACGTGGTACTTTTAAAGCCAGATGAACCTGTTAAAAATGGAACACCAATAGCATAGAAATTCCGTAAATAACAGTTAGATAAAGCATCTAATTATAATACATATTATTCTATAAGGTTGGGATAGCTTTGGAGAAACACGAATATGAGTGGGTTAAACAAACAAGACAGATTTTATTAGACCAGTGTAAAGAATTAAATGAAAGTGATTTAAAAAAGGAGTTAGGGTTTGGTTTTCAAAATATTAGAGAATCTTTAGTTCATATGGCAGGTTGTTATCATGCGTGGTTGGGTTCTTTTTTACTTTCAGAAACAACGTCACCGCTATTAACAAAGGAAACAATAAATAAGATGGAGGTAAACGATATTCAACGCTACTTTCAACAAGCTGATATATATGTAGCTGCTGTTTTTGAACAATTTGTCGATAAATTTAACGATATTATCGAAAAGGAGCTTCCCTGGAAAGTAGGCAGTGGGGCTGTCAGAAAAACACCACACCAATTGCTATTGCATTCTATTACACATGAATTTCATCATAAAGGGCAAATTGTAGCCATGTTACGTTTACTTGGCTACACACCTGAAAATACAGATGTATTGGGGCTACCTGAAAAAGAATTCACTAAAAATTGATAAAGAGTTATTGAAGTAACGGGGTGCGTTAGTTTAACAAGCAAATATTATAAAACGTAAATTCCTGATTTATGGGAGTTCCGTTTTGTAAGTAACAGCAACATTAAACTTTAACAGAGCCTATAATTAAATAAAAAAGAGCATATCATTAAGATATACTCTGACCATGACTCTCATTAGTCATGGGGGGATGGGAGAAAGTTTCAGATCAAACAAAGGGGTTTTGTTTGTTAAACATCTCACAAACATAATATAACAATTTTTCTATCTTCTCGCAAGTCTTCACTTCATTCGTTCACAAAAATGTCATACTTATAATTAAAGCTAAATCAACATAATATCTAATAGTTATAAAGAAGTGAGAGGATGAAAGCAATGAAGAAAACATTACAACTGTTGTTTATCTTAATCGTTTTATCCCTTACATTTATCTTGAATTTATTCGGGTTAATGCGATTATTACCCATGATACTGACGCTACCCATTTTCTTTATCACCATTTATTTATCACTATCTTTCTTTTTTTATCGTAACACTTTTCGAGGATTTAAATAATGAGACTCAACTTTTCACACTGAAAATAGGCATTCAACCTTCTCATACGTTTAGCACGTTATGTCGTTCCGAAAACAAGGGATTCGCTTTTCGCGCGATCGCAACTAGCTTTCATGCGAATTTCTCACTTTTCGTGCGATCGCGGATTTATGCGATTTCCTGAGTACGAAATAAAGCACTATTTAGCAGGTGAGATATCTGTAGACTCCGGTGAGAGTAGCGGAACATAGCTCACCTGCGCGTCTAAAACGAAAGGTTTATAATCAATCGAAAATCTATATTCAAAGTCAACGCTTGTATTTAATATTATACTATCTCGGCTGAACCTAAAAATTCAGATAGAAAGTTGAGTAATGATATAAATAACGCCTCTACTCATTCACAACGGATTGAGTAAGAGGCATACAAAAAAGTCTATGACACAAACCAAAAGCCCACACTTCCAGCTTGTATTCAAATTAAGATAAGTTTTTAAATAATGTTTCCATTTCCTCAAGTTTATGCTCGAAAATATCAAGTGCTTGCATGATTGGGTCTTTCTTCGTCATATCTACTCCAGCTTTTTTTAATACTTCAATAGGGTCATCACTACTTCCCGCTTTTAGGAAGCCAAAGTAGCGTTCAACTGCGGGTTGTCCCTCAGTAAGTATCTGTGCAGCTAGAGATTGAGCGGCTGCATAACCTGTAGCATACTGGTATACATAATAATTGAAATAGAAATGAGGAATTCGCGCCCACTCAAAACCAATTTCTTGATCGTGAATGACAGCATCTCCAAAATACTTCTTGTTTAAATTGTAATACAATTCTGTTAATTTATCAGCTGTTAAGGCTTCTCCCTCTTGATCAAGTGTATGGATCTTATGTTCAAATTCAGCAAACATCGTTTGTCGAAAGACGGTCCCTCGAAATCCATCAAGAAAATGATTGAGTAAATAAAGTTTTTGTTTAGTATCCGTCGTTTGATTAACTAGATATTCATTTAAAAGCGCTTCGTTACAAGTAGATGCAACCTCTGCAACAAAAATCGAATAGTTACCATAGCGATAAGGCTGATGCTCTCTTGTGTAATAACTGTGTAACGAATGCCCGAACTCATGTGCAAGTGTAAAGACATTATTTAAATTATCTTGCCAGTTCATTAAAATATAGGGATTGGTTCCATAAGCACCAGAAGAATACGCACCACTTCGTTTACCCTTATTTTCTTCAACATCAACCCAACGGTTATTAAAACCTTCCTTTAGTCGAGTAATGTAGGCCTCACCTAATGGTGCAAGACCGTTTATTAAGTGCTCTTGAGCCTTTTCATAAGAGTATGTCATGGTTACATCTTCAACTAAGGGCGTGTACATATCGTACATGTGGAGTTCATTCAAATCCAACATTTGCTTTCTCAAGTCAACATAGCGATGCAAAAGGTCCAGCCTTTCATTAACAGCATCGACAAGGTTATCATAAACGGTTTCAGGGATATTGTTTTGATTTAACGCTGCTTCGCGCGCTGAATGGTAATTCCTTATCTTAGCATTAAAGTTATCCTTTTTAATCTGTCCAGATAATGTTGATGCAAATGTATTAATAAATTTCTGATATGTTCCATACATTGCTTTAAAAGCATCATGTCTTACTGATTGTTTCGTTGATTCTAGAAAATTTATATAACGACCATGGGTTAATTCCATCCGCTTTCCTTCTCCATCTTCAACGACCGGAAAGGTTAGATCCGCGTTATTTAACATGCCGAAAGTCTGTGAAGGGTTATTAATCACTTCGCTTGCTTGAGCTAGTAATGCTTCTTCTCGCTCCGATAAAATGTGAGCACGTTGTCGTGTTATTTCATCTATTGCTTTTTTATACATTTTCAATTCCTGCTTCTCTTCGATAAAACCTTCAAGACAATCAGGATCAATTTGTAATATTTCTGGAACAATAAAACTCATGGTACTAGCTGTTTGTGTATAAAGCATTTGAGCTTGTGCATTTAATCCTTGGTAATATGAATTGGTGGTATCTTGATCATAACGCATGTGCGCATATGTATAGAGCTTACCTACCCGTTCTGATACTTGATCTTCTAATTTCAGCAATTGATAGAGATCATCTGCTGATTCATCTAACCTCCCTTGGTATTGCTTAAACTTATCCAGTTCGTTTAAAACCGACATACGCTCTTCTTCCCATAACGCATCGGTTTCGAAGATATCTTCTAATCGCCATGTCCTTTCTTCTCTGACCTGATCACGTGTTTGTAACTTCCCTGTTTCTGTAGTCAAAATCATTGCCCTCCTTATTGTTTTTCTTTTACATACATTCTACACAGTTGTCACAAATCCTTTAGTTACTCCTTTGAAATATATCATGATTATAGAGTTATGTCACAATATTCACATTTTGCTTCGCATATATCTCTTTAGTTTTATGTGGAGACGCTGATCATTATGCAAAGATTGTTCCACGCATTTATAACGCCCGATTTGCTTTGTTAACATGTAATAATTACCATTATAAGTTATTAAGTTACTCATAATAAAGTAATTTAAATACGTCCGAATCGGATTGACATCTTTGAGAATAAGTGGATAATCACGAGAGGATTGTAAATAAGGTTTAGCAAAATGAGCTAACTCCTGATCGGTAAAGTTTATTTGTTTATTGAAAAAATCGTAGCATAGCCGCGCTTGCCAATCCCACACCGATCCTTTTACTAGCCATTGACTGCTAACTGGTAAACCAACCCAACTCGAAAGTTGCGACGGATTCAACTGATTTAAATATAACCATTGATAAAAGGCGGACTCTCTACCATAACCAAGTTTTGGAGATGATAAACGAAACCTCTTTTTCTCAATTAACCACTGATTGGGAACAGGATCAATAACACCTTGTTTAAATAAATGAGGAAATTGTAATTGCGAGAGTTTTAAAAAGTGGAATTTTCCAAGCGCTCGGTAAGAGGTAACAAAGCTAATCAAATCAAAGGATGCTATTTTATTTGTATGTGGACAATAGAAAAGAAGCCTAGCGAAATCATTGGAGGGGTACTGATGCAAATAATGTTGAAGAGTTGGTGTTAGCTTTAAGATGGTTTTACCCTGACGATTCATTTGACCACTACCAAGTATCCAAATAGGGATGATCCCAACAGATTGATAGCCTTTTGTTCTCTTGATAATCTCTTGAGTCGTTATTTTTGCGCATTGATACTCTATCGCTATCATTCGATTACCATAATTCATTAGTAGATCAGCACGCTGCTTAATTTGCTTTAAATACACCTCTATATCTACTATATAACCCTGCTTCTTTAACCAATTAAAAAGTTGTAACTTACCTTGCTCATGATATATTCCTTCTCCTCCAACATGGTTGGGACAACCTGCTGTTTTAATATGGGAAAAATGAGGAATTCGTTTAGTGCCTAGTCTAAGTCTAACTTGCTCCTTGCAAACCGGACAAATAAACCTCTGTGATGTTTGTTTTAATTGGTTAATATCATTTGCTGATATTATGGCCGGAATAACACGCTTTCCCTGTTCATTTATAGCTTGTAACATGATTCACCACCTTTATTCATTATAATTAACTTCGACAAAGATCAGCAATTTCCTCTTTTTTAGAGATTTTAATGAGAAAATTGAGCCTGGAACAAAACAAACGACTTCCATTTAGAATACGCCCGCGGAAATCAATCGTCTGCAACTAGAGTACCTATATAAATACTTTATTATAGAACGAACCTTCAATCAGCGGGCGGAGGGCTACAGGACGTGGCGGTCTTAGTCTGTCATCCTTCTTAAAGATGTGACGGTTTTAGTCTGCGATCTTACCCACCCACTGATGGTTCATTGAGTGAATCAGGATAAAAAAATAAACAACGAACTATAATTGGTTAAGCACCTATTATAGTTCGGTTGTTATATTGACGAATTGACTTATTTACTTTTGATCCGATCTCAATTTTCGCTGTATTTATAACTAAAAATTTCTCCGCTTCCCACAACTGATATTAAAAAAAAGCACGCACTCGACAGTGCCGAGTCGTGCTTATCGGTTAAAATGTTTTTTGACCTGTGCTAAAGCATCTTCAGCAAAAATGAGATTTCCATATTCTAAAATGACTGGAACCGCAAGCTTCACCCGCTTACCAAATTCAAAGATGACGCTAAGCAAATCATCTTGGACATGCTCGTCATGTGTTTCATCATTAAATTTCAAAATCATCATGTATTGGTTTTGATAGTGGTATATTTCATTTTCAATACCATCTGTATCTTCAATAGCATGACTTAGTTGAATAATATCTTCAAACTCCTCAAATGCAACCGTATGATGGACAAGACGTCCAAGTTCCTCTTCTGTCTCTTCAGCATCATCTTCTTCATTATCCGTTTGTCCAAATTTAGAATCTAGTAAATCTTCTAATTTATCATCGAAATGTTTCTCAAGGCCTGGAGAATCAATAGGCAACTCCAAGTTCTGTCCATCTTTAGATAATTGGGCTTTAGTCACTGTAATTTCTAAGCCTTTTTCAAGCGCTTGTACTTGAATCCATAAGGGACCTTCCATATCAAAGGATTCTTCATCTCCGGCTTCATCCATTACTTGCCAAAAAAGTTGTTCACTGCGCTCCCGATTATACCAAATCTCTTCACGGTTAAAACCGCGATCTTCGATGTCCATATAAGATATATAGAACTTAACTGTATTATCATTAATGCGTTCTATTTCCATCCTGTCTCTCTCCCTTCGAAAAGGTATTCCAGCAACATGATTGTCTATATCATACTTTACCCTTGTTTAGCTTCGGTTAAGCATTAATTATACAACTATACTGATTCCCTATTTTAACGTATTTCTGTGATCTTGTCACCCATTTCTATTAAGAAAAAAAGATAAAACGCATCCTAACTAAAAGGTTGCGTTTTACATAAAATTTTTTATTTAGTTAACCATCTTTTGTGCTTCACGTAGTTGAAAAGTTCTTACCTTTCTTGGTAAAAATCGTCTAATCTCATCTTCATTATAGCCTACCTGTAGGCGTTTTTCATCAATAATAATCGGGCGTCTCAATATTCCTGGATTATCTTGGATGAGATTAATCAAATCTTTAAGTGGCATTTGCTCAATATCAACTTCTAATTGTTGAAATACCTTAGAACGAGTTGAAATAATTTCGTCCGTGCCGTCTTCAGTCATACGTAAAATTTCCTTGATCTCATCAAGGGACAACGTATCGGAGAAGATATTTCTCTCATGATAAGCAATATCATGCTCTTCTAACCATGACTTTGCTTTCCGACAAGATGTACAGCTTGGTGAGGTATAAAGTGTTACCATATTACTTCACTCCTCAAATAAATTATATTGTAATACATTTACAGTTGATTAAACATGTTATTAGATTAAAATAACTTTAATTTAATAACCTTCTCTTTCAGTATACTATACCTCGTATCATTTCGATAGGTATTTGTGAAATTTTACTTACATTTTACACAAATATACCGTTAATTAAACCGTTAGACTTTATATTCCCTAACACCATTTAATTAAACCATTTTCTAAAAAATTTTTTTAGTTTCTCAACTAAAGTTATTATAAAGCATTTTAATTGAAAAATAAAACGAAACTTCAATTAATGGGGGGACTTTTTATTACTGGTTGTTAGTTGAGTGAAACAGGACATTAGCGCCCGTTAGCTTCCGCCTAAATAGATGCGCTCTGTCACTATTTTGAGGCGGGCGGTTTACGGACGGTTATCTGTGATAAAGTTTTTTCTAATTACTGTTTCTCTTTTAAATTTTTGAAAATATCCTTCGTTTTACGAGACTGATCATAAGATAGTACTTCTTCTACACCTTGATACGCCTGACCATATAGTTCTTCATCTTTATATGTATGAATGTCTTCATACATATGCTTCATTTGCTGATAAATAGTCTCTTCATCTTGATTGGATGGTGACCAATACAATATTTCTAACGCGCTTTCTTGATTCGTAGCTAATGAACGCCTGTTATAGCCTATGGATGTAGCGTGTTTAAAACCTTCTCTTTGATAAAAATGGAGACGTTTTGCTGTATCCGTGTCACTATAATCTACGGGCTCCACTTCTAAAATGATTGGCTTATCTTTGTTTTTTAATTTATTAATTAATTGATGGCCCAGACCTTTTCCTCTAGAGCTTGTTGCCACATACAAGTAATCAATAAAAAGAAAGCTATCAAATTCAGCATACATCATCACATGTTCTGGTCCTTCATCTTTGTAGTAAACATCACTTCTTTCTTGCAACAATGCTTCCATATGTTCTTTAGATTTCATTTCATGTATGGGAAAATACTCATTTAACTTTTCAAACCAATCCATTCATTGACACCCTTTCATTTAACAAACTTCCATTAATAGTATAACGGAAGTTGAGACAGTTGTGAATTCATCTCATGGTACATCTACTATCATTGTCCTAAGCCTCAACTTTTTATGCCTTGATTCAATTAATCAGAGCTATCTTTTGTCGATCACTAATTTAAAGTTTACAAAATCTGATGGGAGCAATAGTTAGAAATGCGCCTGATATCTATAATTATTCCCCAAAAAAGTGCCGATACCAAAAGTGAGTATCAGCACAAAGGATCCAGCTTAAAATTAAAATTTAATCAAGTGGTGTATAATCAACGTCTTCTGTATAAACATTTCCAGCATTCCACAATAAAAATTCGTCAATTCCGTTTTCGTTTAATGCTCTTATTTGAGCCTCGACTTCCTCTACCCCATAAGTAAATGTCTCACCACTATATAACCATGGGGCATCAAAATCCTGAATCCACGGGCGTGATAATGGTGGATTGTCTAATTCCGCTAAAATATCGTTTTCTAATTTACTATAGGCATCCACTAATCGATAAGGCTCTTTATCAGGGAAATCAATACCAAAGTGTGGTGTCCAATGACTTGGATAAATCATAGACGAAATGACATCAACATTATCAGCAATACGCGAAAAGTTCTGCCCTATTCCCGGTGTCTCTTCAACGGTTGCAGCATAACCAAAAATATCGACCGAAACATCAACACCATACACTTCTAGTTCTTCACGCGCATACGCAACGAAATCAGTTACAGCTTCCACACGTTTTTGCACACCATCGATATCAACATCCGCATACTCACCTTGAGAGTAATCAAGATTTTCATCTCTTCTTTCAAAGCCTTCGGGATATCGCACATAATCGAATTGAATATCTTGAAATCCTAGCTCTGCAGCCATTTTAGCTATATCTAAATTGTATTCCCACACTTCTTTTTCGTAAGGATTAACAAAAGCCTCTCCTCTATTATTCACCCATACTTCCCCGTCCTCTTGAAAAGACAGCTCTGGACGTGCCTCCGCCAATACGCTATCTTTAAAAACAACAATTCTGGCAATCGGATAGATATCATTTTCTTCTAAAATTTCCATCATCGCTTCCGGATCATCAATATAAGGTTTTGAAATATCATAATATGGAGAATCTTGCTCGGGTCTAAATGTTAAATGACCATGATCATCCTTAATATCAATAACCATTGCATTTAATTCGGTAGTATTCACAAACTCCAATAATGAATCAAAGCGAGAACCGCCAGCTGAGTGTCCAGTCAAATAGATACCTCTAACCGCTTCTGGATAAGAAAATTGGTATCCAGAATTATATGTAAATCGGGCTAAACGCTTAATAGGATCTGACACTGCAAACTGAACTTCTTTCTTATAATGTCTTTGAGCCATCAATGTATCTTGATTCACTTCTTCCGCTGACACGGTTGAGCTATTCACTGGCCACGCAAATAAAAGAACGAGGATAAATAACCAACCAAATTCTTGGTGCTTTAGCATATTTCAACCTCCATGCATGTTTTAAAACTTATGTCTTTAACTTGTCACTTTACGTCTATTATATAAGAGATTTATTGACAATGATATGAAAATCGCCAAAATCCATCAAATGTCGCATATTCACTCCCCTTACCTTTTTTACTTAATCGTTTTATTCAAAATAGCTTTACCCTTTTTTCGTTTTGTTTAATCTTAATTGAATGTGTTAACTTTAGTTGCGTCAAATTGACATTGTGCTATAATAAATTAAAATTTAAAAATTTGCTATGAAAAGGTTAAAGAATCATATCCAATGGTTTAAAAGAGAGTCTGGATGGTGGAAACAGACATCAAGATATGAGGGAATTGGGACCTTGGAGCATGTATACGATTGTATACCGTTTAATTAGGCGATAACTAATGATAAAGTGATCTCATAATTCCGAGATAATCAGGGTGGCACCACGGTCCATTCGTCCCTGAGAATAGTCGGTTTATGAGTTTTTTTAATCGTTAAGAAAGAAGAGAGTTCTAACAAGACTGTGGCGTTTAGTTTTAGCCTTTCATCTCTCACTTTTCCTCTATCAATTAAAAACTTAACAGTGCTTATCGTGTACCTTTATCTTAGTTTTAATACGCACTTATCTATCGTTGCAATAGTAAAGGAAGGATGATTAAAATGAAAACAATATTTTCAGGAATTCAACCAAGTGGAAGTTTAACTCTAGGGAATTACCTAGGAGCAATGAAACAATTTGTCGAACTGCAAGAAGATTATCATTGTTATTTTTGCATTGTTGATGAACACGCGATAACCGTTCCACAAGATCGCTTAAAGTTAAGGGATAATATTCGCTCATTGGCTGCATTATATCTAGCAAGTGGTATCAATCCTGAAAAGGCGACCTTATTTATTCAATCTGAAGTACCTGCCCACACACAATTAGGGTGGATGATACAGACACAAAGTTATATTGGCGAATTGGAACGCATGACTCAATTCAAGGATAAGTCTACAGGTAAAGAAGCAGTATCATCTGCATTATTGACTTATCCCCCATTAATGACAGCAGATATTTTATTGTACAATACCGATCTTGTTCCAGTTGGTAATGATCAAAAGCAACACATTGAGTTAACACGTGATCTGGCTGAACGTTTCAATCGTAAATTTAATGATATTTTTACCATACCGGAGATTAAAGTTTCTGAAGTTGGCGCACGAATCATGTCACTGCAGGAACCTACTAAAAAAATGAGTAAGTCTGATGATAATCAAAAGGCAACTATTTTTATGCTAGATGAACCAAAGCAAATTGAGAAAAAGATTAAAAGTGCAGTCACTGATTCAGAAGGAATTGTTCGTTTTGATCCTGAGCAAAAACCAGGTATTAGTAACCTGATGACCATTATGGCTAGCTGTACTAATCAATCACTTGAAACGATTGAATCAAAGTATAAAGGTATTGGCTATGGTCAATTCAAACAAGATACCGCTAACGCCGTTATTGATCTCCTTACGCCCATTCAGACCCGTTACCAAGACATTGTCGATTCAATGGAGCTCGATGATATTCTTGATAAAGGTGCTGAAAAAGCCAGCTTCGTTGCCAACAAAACGTTGGCTAAGGCTAAAAAAGCGATGGGGTTAGGTAGAGTTAAAAAGAGAAAATAGGCCATTAAATAACCTCTACCGTAAAAGCACAACTCAACTTTTACGGTAGAGGTTTTATCGTTCATATTTGGTTGTGAGAATACGAGGAATGAAATGGATTAAGTAATTATTTGACCCTTTTCAAAACCGTCGATTCTATCCCGCCATTGGCTTGGTTCCATAATTGTTCAAACAAAGGATTTCCTTTAATAATCGCACGACAAAAATGTTCATGTTTGACTGACCAACCATCCTGTATATGATGGTACAACCGGTTCCAGGTGACTTCAAAGGAGAGTTTCTTTACCTCGGTATAGCAATCCGGTTCCCATTCTATCAACCAATAATGCACTTCATCAAGGTTATGTCCTTGTTTTAAGCCGTCTAATGCAAGCATTGTTAAATGTTTTAGCTCCCTTTCTCTCCTTACCAGCCCAATCATCGCTTTAGGCGGTAGCGAAAATAAGTGATACTCTTTTTCTGGCCAATCTCTTTTTAAAGAAAAATATTGACGTGAACGCTGTTGGACTAACTGCAGTACTTTACGTTCTTGTCGTGGAATAAGCCGGCTTTTTTTCAAAGGTATTTGGTAACCCATTGTATCAAAAGCAATGATGCCGCTCCCATCTGTAACAATCGCAGCATGACGAACCGGATCACCCTTGACAATCGTTTGATTCTGAATTAAATCCAACATTTTTTTAGGGAGATCGTCAAGATCATTTTCTATGTAATTAAAAAGTCGTGTCTCAATATACAGAACAGGAATCAGATCAACAAGCTCAATATCATCTAATTTTCGCCATTCATAAAATGGACAAACATTGTAGCCATTCTCTTCACCTTCAAACCAATTCACCCAAACATCATGCATGACCATCATTTATTTTCCCTCACTTTAAAGATTTAACAGACAGTATCACCATCTTAGGAAAAATTATTCATTTAAGTCGTCGGACTATTTTAGGAAAGCCAAAGAACATCAATACCATTCCAATAAAAAATAATTGACACTCCTTACGTGAAAAAACAAAGAACCAATAGCTTGTCCAACCTAATCCTGCTGGTATAAGGTTCATATATAAAATCATCATCGTACCACCCGCCACTGTTAGTCCAAATCCAATTAGGAATAACACACCCACCCCTCCGTCAGCTTGTCCGATTACTTATATTCTATGTGTTTGCATATAAAAAAAGACCTTAGACAATAATGCGTCAAGGTCTTAGTCTTAATTCAAATCTATTTGGTTTTCAGTTTTCAGGAAAATTTCTTGAAAATTAAGCTCGCATTATGCCCACCAAAACCTAAAGAATTGGAAAGGACGACATCAACATTAGCGTGACGCGCTTTGTTTGGTACATAATCCAAGTCACATTCCGGATCAGCTGTTTGATAATTGATTGTCGGTGGTATGACACCTGTTTCAATTGCTTTAATTGAGGCGATCGCTTCCACACCACCAGCAGCACCTAACAAATGACCCGTCATTGATTTTGTCGAAGAAATCATCAAATCTTTAGCATGATCGCCGAAGACGGCTTTAACGGCTGCGGTTTCAAATTTATCATTAAATGGCGTGCTTGTACCATGTGCATTAATATAATCGATTGCATCGATCGCTAGACCCGCATCATCAATCGCTTGTCTCATGGCACGCTGTGCGCCTTCGCCCTCTGGAGCAGGTGCAGTAATATGGTGCGCATCACCTGTTGATCCATAGCCAATAATCTCAGCATAAATATGTGCGCCTCGGGCTTGAGCAGAATCAAGTGATTCAATCACAAGAATACCTGCACCTTCGCCCATAACAAAACCATCTCTATCTTGATCAAATGGTCGACTTGCTGTATTTGGATCATCATTGAATGACAGTGCTTTCGCTGTAGAAAACCCAGCAAACGCCATATTCGTTAATGGCGCTTCTGCCCCACCAGTAATCATGACATCGGCATCGCCACGTTCAATGACTTTGTAAGCATCGCCAATTGAATTCGTTCCTGTCGCACATGCTGTAACTGTACAAGAATTAATCCCTTTAGCACCGAGTAAGATAGAGATTTGACCAGCAGCCATATCGGGAATAAGCATAGGAACAAAAAACGGGCTAACACGGCGATAACCTTTATCCATAAACTTCCTAAATTGTTCTTCATATGTCGCCATTCCACCAATACCTGAACCTACCCATACACCGACCCTGTCAGCATTGCTCTCATTAATCGTTAAATCCGCATCATTAACTGCCATTTTAGCAGCGCCCACCGCATACTGCGTAAATAAGTCCATTCGCTTTGCTTCTTTTTTATCCATATAAAGACTAGCATCCCAGTCTTTCACTTCAGCTGCTACTTTAACTGGAAAATCATCTTTATTCACTTTTGTAATATAATCAATGCCAGATTGACCTTCAATTAAATGTTGCCACAATTGATCTATTGTTGAACCTAACGGTGTAACAGCCCCCATACCCGTTACAACCACTCGTCTTTTTTCCATTATCATCTTCCTCCTCTAACATTATTTCCCCCAACGGATCGCCATTGCTCCCCAAGTCAGTCCACCACCAAAACCAACAAGTACAATGTGATCACCATCTTTTATTTTACCTGCTCTGACTTCTTCAGATAGTGCAATTGGAATGGAAGCTGCTGAAGTATTACCATATTTTTTTACAGAACAAGCCATCTTATCTTCGGAGATGCCTAAGCGATTCCGTGCTGCTTCCATAATTCTAATATTTGCTTGATGAGGAATAAGATAATCAACATCCTCTTTCTGTAGACCGGCTTTTTCCACCACTTTAACTGATGATTCCGGCATTTGTCTAACTGCAAATTTAAAAACTTCTCGACCGTTCATGCGAATTTTATCATCTTCTTGGTAGAGCGCTTGTCCACCACTACCATCTGCTCCTAATTCAAAAGATAATATACCTCTATCATTCGAAACTGAGCTAACTACTGCTGCACCAGCACCATCACCAAAAAGCACACACGTATTTCTATCTGCCCAATCGGTAATTTTTGAAAGTTTTTCAGCGCCTATGACTAAAACATTTCGATAGAGCCCACTTTCAATAAAGTGTTTGGCAGTAATGACACCATACATAAAACCTGAACAAGCCGCACTAATATCCATGGTGGCTGCTCGGCTTGCCCCCAGCCGATCTTGTATTTGACAAGAAACGGATGGGAACGGTTGATCAGGTGTAATCGTAGCTACTAGGATTAAATCAAGGTCTTTTGCTTCTAAATCGGCATCTGCTATCGCAGAAACGGCCGCTTGATAGGCCATATCTGAAGTATTCTCTCCATCGTCAGCGATATGTCGTGTTTCAATGCCTGTTCGTGTTCTAATCCACTCATCGTTTGTATCGACTATCTTTTCTAAATCAAAATTTGTTAACACACGTTCCGGAACATAATGTCCTACACCTATAATTCCTGTTGCCATTTTCTATACCCCTTACTTGGTATTTAGTTTATTATCATGAAATTATGACTTGGTACTAATATAAGCTATTATATGCTGAGAATCAAGTCTTTTTTCAATAGTATCCCTATCTTATACAACTTTATCAACATTATAGTAGCCACTTTGATCATAAAACGAACCTGCAATCCGTGGGTCGTTCTTCTTCCACTGATTGGCCGTTGAGTGAATTGGGACATTAGCGTCCATTACCTCCCACCT
Organism: Amphibacillus cookii; assembly: GCF_016908375.1. Lineage (GTDB taxonomy): Bacteria > Bacillota > Bacilli > Bacillales > Amphibacillaceae > Amphibacillus_C > Amphibacillus_C cookii. Next base: position 459,728 of record NZ_JAFBDS010000001.1, on the reverse strand, counting down.
AAATACATGATCGTTGCTCTCTATTTTGAGACGGGTGTTTTTCGGACAGTTATCTGTGAGAAAATAGACAACTTAAATATGCCAAAAACACGGATTTAGTTCCATTTCTTGTCGTCATTTGTTAAAATAAAGAGAGCATTAAATTAGGCAAAATCGAGGTGGTTTTCATGCGCTTTATCATTACGGCTTTATGGTCCTTTGCTATTAGTCTTGTGCTTGGATATGTGCTCACCAGTATGGGTGGCTATGAATTTGAAATAATTCCCGTTTTGGGAATGACCATTGTATTTAGTTTAGTCGGTTTTTTAGTCGGTGAGAAATTAATTGATAAACATTAAAAACTCACATTCGCTGCTCTTTAGCTATGTGTTCACTTTCCCTATACTTGGTCTTGTTTATGCATTTCTAAATGCGTTAATAAAGCAAATAGCCCCTTGCCCTAGAGGCAAGGGGTAGCTATGTTAAAACCAAGGCAAAACACTTAGTGCAGTTAAAGCTGCTAAAGGCAAGACCAATCTTCGAAATGGTGCGGGTCTTGGACCATATCCCGGATATCCACCATATCCCGGATATCCTCCGTATGGCGGTCTTGGTCCCGGACCATATGGTGGTCTCGGACCTGGACCATATGGCGGTCTTGGACCTGGACCATAGCCAGTTCCATAGCCGATTCCATAAGGGCTGATTTGACGTTCTTCATCACGTGACATACTATGTTCTTGTGCAGGGACTGCTAAATAAACATATTGATCATCAAGGTCAGTAATAATACCATCTATCTGTTCGCCACTTGTCGTCTGAAATAATACATAGTGATGCATATGTTTCTTACATAAATCATAAATATGGTGTTGGTGTTGCATCTAGATCCCTCCCTTTCTCATCAATAGCCTATGCCCAACAAAAAAAAATGTGACACGGTCACACATCTTGGAGGAATAAATGATGATATTTATCGAACAATTTACTCGAATTATCCAATATATTTTCTTCGGTTTTGTACAAGGTTTTACAGAACCGATTCCAATCTCATCTAGTGGACACCTTGTTATTGTACAAGATTTGTTCGGATTAAAAATGGAGAATTTATCGTTTGAAATTTTAGTTAATTTTGCTTCACTTATTGCTGTAGTAATTATTTATTGGGATGACATTATCCGTCTAGCTAGAAACGGTTTAAACTATATTATTAAGAAAGATCATTTAAGCAAATCCGAATTCGACTTTATTCTCTATTTAATTGTTGCAACCATTCCTGCAGGCGTAGTAGGTATATTGTTCGAGGATGTCATTGCGAGTACATTTAGTACAGCTAAAATGGTTGGGGTCACATTAATTGTTACCGGGTTTGCGTTATGGATCATTCGTAATTTACGTGGTCAAAAGGCAGAAGGAGATTTAACTTTAAAAGATGCCATTATTGTTGGGCTAGCTCAATCCGTTGCTTTAATTCCCGGCATCAGTAGGTCTGGAGCAACGATAGTTGCGGCCATGTTATTAGGCATGAAGCAAGCAACGGCTCTTAGGTTTTCTTTTTTGCTTTACATACCTGTAAGCCTGGGAACGTTAATCCTTTCAGTTGATCAATTATTTGACGATCAATTTCCTATATTATGGCCGGCATATTTGCTTGCCTTTATTACAGCAGCAATAGCTACTTATTTCTCACTACGCTGGTTTATGAATATTATGGCTCGCGGAAATCTGATTTACTTTTCAATTTATTGTTTTGTAGTAGGAATTTTCGCTTTTATTGTTTTATAATTTACTCAACTTTCTCATCTGAATTTTCAGGTTCAGCCAAGATAGCATAAGGGTAAATTGAATATTAAATATAAGCGTTGCGTTTGAATATAGATTTTCAATTGAGGAGTGATCTTTGCGACTCAATTTAGCTGAAGCCATCCCCGCGAAAAGCGAATCCCTTGCTTTTCGGAACGAAATAGCGTGCTAAACGTATAGGAAGGTCGCATGCCGCACATCCATGCAGAAGTAATGGCAACAAGCCTATTGAATACTGAGTCTATTAAACACGATCAAGGTTGAATGACTATTTTCAGTGTGCGAAAGTTGAGTAATTGAGTTCATCCTCATCCATTGATGGGATTTGGTTACGTTCTAGTCGCAACTACCTATTTCTAAGGAGTGTCTGTGTTGGAGAAAATATTAAAGCTTAATCATTTACCTAAAAAAATAGCAAACTACTTAACTGCACCTGATCGTATAATCCCTCTAAAAAAGCAAGCCTTTCTTTTTCAGCAAGGGGAGCCAGTAAAAGAACTATATGTGTTGCTAAGTGGCAAGATTATGGTTGGAAAAACATCTCCAGATGGACGCGAATTAACATTAAGGTTGTGTGGCGCTGGCGACCTTGTTGGAGAAATAATAGTAGACGACTTGCCCACACATTATTTGGTTGATGCTAAAGTAACAGAACCAGGTGAAGTCGCTGTATTTAATCAAAAAAAATTAAATGATGCGCTAATCAGTGATCCAGAAGCAATGTTAAGCTTTCTTAATTTTGCAAACGTGCAATATCGTAAAGATCAAACCAAATTTCGTGACCTTGTTTTACACGGTAAAAAAGGGGCATTGTACTCAACTTTAATCCGTTTATCAAATAGTTATGGTAAAAAGAAAGATCATGGCATCTATTTAGATATCAACTTAACCAATCAGGAGCTTGCAAATTTTTGTGCAACATCGAGAGAATCTGTTAATCGTTTGCTTAATGAGTTGAAGCGCCAAAATATTATTGATATTGATCAAGGACGGATTACCATCTTAAATCTCAGGTTCTTAAAAAAAGCGATTAATTGTGAGAACTGTCCCATTGTGCTTTGCACGATTAATTAACTAAAGCCAAGTGACCGATGTACTGAAGTGAATCAACTGAAATGATGGACCCATTGTTTGCTATTAAGAATTCGGAACTCCATATTTTTTTTGAAGAATAGGCGAAATGGCTCCACCTATTTAGAACATTAATAAGGGCTTTGCACTTAATCATGCAAAGCCCTCAGTTATTTGACAAAGAACCTAATTAATCAGGGATACCTAAAGCAATTTTGGCATACCTTGACATACGATCTTTACTCCATGGTGGTGACCAAACAATATTAACCTCTGTATCTTTTACTTCTGGAATATCCGATAATGCCCTTTTAACATCTTGTTCTATATGCCCAGCTAGTGGACAGCCCATAGCTGTTAACGTCATCGTTACAACAGCGGTCCCATCTTCATTTAATTCTACACCATAAATAAGACCTAAATTAACAATATCAATACCGAGCTCTGGGTCAATCACATTTTCCAGTGCACCGAGTAAATTTTCTTGCAATGCATCTTCCATTTGTCTCGCTCCTTTAACGATAAAATATATGACCTTAAATTGAATCCCTGTAACTGTATTAACAGTCAACACATAACTATAATCATTCGCTCGATCTTAGCGAACCGTTTTACTTATACTTAAACAGCTGACTTATTTTATAAATAAAACGTGATAACTATAGTATAAACAAAAATGTTTAAAAATTAAAATATTATCATTACTTGATTATAACCTTCCGTGGCATATAAAGTAAAATGATCAATATCTCGAGTAAGCTATTCATCAGCATGGATTAGCATTTCTTTCGTTTAACTTTGGTTAATAAAATATATTTGACTTTACAGCCTACAGAAACTTCATTACACTATATTTACGGAGAATGGGGTGAAAATATTGAATAATAAAACACATTTAATTGCACTTGACCTTGATGGTACATTGTTGACAGATAATCAAACAGTTAGTGAAAGGTCAAAAAAGATCATTCAAAAGGTACGTGAATTAGGTCATATCGTCGTTATCGCTACTGGTCGTCCTCACCGCGCTAGCCTCGATTACTACAATGAACTCAAGTTAGATACCCCGATGATTAATTTCAATGGGGCTTATCTACATCATCCAACTGATCAAAAGTGGAAAGTCTTACATAGTCCTTTACCTCTTAGAACAGCCAAAAGCATTGTGCAAACCTGTTATGATATGAAAGTTCAAAACATTATGGCAGAAGTGTTAAGTGACGTTTATATTGATCGTTATGACACAAAGTTAATGGAAATCGTCCACACCAGTAAAGAAGAAAATCCCATTCAAATTGGAAGCTTAAAAAACCAATTAAAGGAGGATCCGACCTCTTTACTAATTCATCCTCGTGATGAACATATCGTTGAATTACGAAAAAACCTTGATCGCGATCATGCATCAGTTATTGAACACCGTAAATGGGGTGCGCCGTGGAATATGATTGAAATTGTCAGAAAAGGCATGAACAAAGCTGTGGCATTACAGCGTATTGCACATTATTATCACATTGAGCCAAGTCAGATTTTAGCATTTGGAGATGAAGATAATGACTTAGAAATGTTGGACTATGCGGGAGTAGGTGTAGCAATGGGAAATGCCATTGCGGAATTAAAGGCTGTTGCCAAGCATGAAACAAAAACAAATCAACAAGATGGGGTTGCTGATTTTATTGAACGTTATTTTCAGATCGATCATAATTAATCATTGATCTAGCCACCTTTCCCTAAAAGTATATCGTTTAAAATGACGGCCAGTTAATTTAGATGCTCTTGATTTCTGTTCAAGAGCATTTTGATTTTAATTTAAATCATTTACCTATTATTGATGGCTATGTATTCAAAAAAGACACAAAGTAACAAATGTTTTACCACAACAAAAAGCTTACCTCTTTTTCCTTTGTCTAAGATTTGCTAAACTGTTAGTGAGAACGTAAAAAGGAGGAATATTTAATGGCAGTTATTGCGGAAGCCACCCCAAATCCTAATGCAATGAAATTCACATCCAATAAACAGATTTTTCAAGGTGATACAAGTATCTCAATTTTGCCTGGACAAGCAAGCGAATATGAAATTTTGAACCAGTTAATCGCGTTAGATGGTGTTGACAATGTATTTGGCTATCAGTTTTTTATTACGATTAACAAGAGCTTTGATGCAAATTGGGATGAGTTAATTCCAAAAGTCGAAGAAATTATGCAACACCACGGTTATTAAAATGAATTCAATTTAAAAAATGACATTTGCTCACCTTTTGAGCAAGTGTCATTTTTTATTATTCATATTTTTATCTATGTCATCTGTTAATTTACTGATTTGCTATAAGATAATCTCTGGTAGTATTCCAATTTCCTTACCTACTTCAATTGCTTCTGCACGAGAGGATACATGCATTTTTTGAAATATTTTTGTTAAATGTCGCTCTACAGTACGTCTGCTCATCTTAATCTGATCAGCAATTTCATCATTTGACTTCCCTTTGTCGACTAGAAATATAATTTCCTGTTCGATTTCTGTCAATGTGACTTGCTCCCCGTTTTGCAATCTTACTTTATGATCTGTTCGCTGTACTTCATTTAACCACTTTGCTGGAATCACGGCTAGATCCATTAAGGCACATTTCACTGCTTGGACCAATTGATCATTCGAGTAACTTTTACTCAAGAAACCGATCACCCCCAAGTCAACGAGTCTGTTAAAATAAGCTGCTGTGTCATAACCTGTATAAATCATCACACGTGCGTCACGATGACGTAGCAAAATAGCTTTCGTTAATTCAATGCCATTTTGATCAGGCATATTTAGATCGATAATGTAAAGATCATACTGTTTAGAAGTTAAGGACACTAATGCATCACTAGCACAAGAAACAAATTCAACAACTAATTCTGGCTCATCTGATAATAAACGTTTTGTACCTTCACCAACCATGACATGATCATCCACGATTAGAATATGTTTCATAAATGTTCCCTCCCTCATGATAAGGAATGAAAATCGTCATCCTCACTCCCTTATTTCTAGCTGTTTCTAAGTTAATATCCCCACTTAAACTACGAACTCTTTCTTTAATTGATAATAAGCCCATGTTTGTATCAACGGTATGGTACTCATTAGCAGCGATACCAATGCCATCATCTTTATATTCAAGCTTTACGCGATCCCCCTGATCTACCAAGACAATCCATACCGATTTGGCTTGTGCGTGTTTACGCGCATTATTTAACCATTCCTGTACAATACGATAAATTGCCATTTTTAAATCTAGCGGTTGAACTAGATCTGTCTTTATATTGGTATGAAAAGTTAATGCACTATTCGATTGCAATCGAAATTTATTGATTAATTCATTTATTGCATCAATTAAGCCAATTTCACTCAATATGGTTGGGTATAGAAATGTACATGTTTCCCTTATTTCAAAAATGATGTCTTTAACCTCTTCTTCAATAGCTTGAAGTGTATTTTGTTTTGTTAGCTCATCTGTTTCCAATTGAACAGCCTCTAGGCGACGTCGCAATATAATTAAGTCTTGAAGAAATGTATCATGAATATCACTTGCTAAAGAACGTCTTTCATTTTCAGACCAGTGAAAAAGTAAACGCGATAGCCATTCCTTATCACCAATCGTTTGAGCATTCTCTATCTCTTTTAACAAATCCTCTACTTTCAATTGATTCTCTATCGCCAAATTGGCGAACTGAGCTAAGCTTGATAGCCAATCATATTGCTCCTTAGATAACGTGTCGTTTTTTAATGCTATAAATAAAATAGTAAAATGCCCCTCATACCAAGCCAGAGGCACGGCATATAAATTTTGTTTGCCGATCACCTTTCCAATATCAAACGTCTGTCCGTGATAACTACGTAACAGCGGCGTGTAGATAGCGGGTACACTACTTTGATTAGGGTCAGGATAAGTGCGTCCAATTTCTGTCACTATATCCGTTTGGATAACAGCTAATACCTCCTCAACTTCACGCTTGACAGCATAAATAATCTGCTGCCTGCTTTTTTCATGCTTCATTGCCTCACTAAACCGATATAGGCTCGCTTGATAATTATCTCGAGAAACAAATAAATACGATCTCAAGTAATGGTCCAACTGTCTTTTAATAAACAAGAATAGCAGGGTCAGTAGAAATGTTAAAGCAAAAAAGGGAATCACATGTCTAGACTGCGTTTCTTGGTAATGCATCAACAAATAAATAAGGGTAATAACCATTGAAAACAAAAAAGCTAAAACCATATAATATGGGAGTTGATTAATCTTGAATTTAAATATATATAATTGGTCGGATACAAGCATATACAAAAAGCCTGCTGGAATAAAGAATAAAAATACATTAGCTAGTTCAGAAGGAATAATTGGTTGTCCAAGTATCATTAAAGGCACAATAAATAAGAATAAAAATGGTGCAGTTGCCGCTCCAATAGATAAAAAGATACCATGTAGCGTATCAATAATAGCGTCATCTCTTAAATGGACCAGCCCCCTTATAAGTTGAAAAAACAAGGTAACCATAATAATAATAAAACACAACAAGACCATCATATTGTCTAATGAACGATGGTTAGAAATAAAACTTGATATAATACCAGTAAAAGCAAATAAATATGAGAAATAAATCGGCCTGCTTGTGAACCATTGCTTATCTTTTTCCCTAAAAAAATGATAAATGAAGTGAAAAAATAAAGTGGGTGATAACAGAAATACAATAACCCTAATCATTTCAGCCAAAGGATTTAATTTTAAAGCTAAACTTGACGAGGAATAAGCAAGACTAACGATTAGTGTCATTGCAATTAATAAGCACGCACTTGGTTCAGTTGGGTTTCGCCGATAAATAATCAATGAAACGAAACTGCTAAATAGAAAATATAATAAAGGTAGCATTAAATAAAAAAGATATTGCGCATAAATATCTGCATTATAATCAACTTTATAACGCGAATACTCACCTTCTCGTTCAACGATTATAAATTCAGCTCCCTCAACCTCACCATGAGTCTGTACAGTAGGATATTGACCTACAGGTTGATGATCAACATATATCACCCGATCACCAATGTCAATATGACTTGCTTTGGCCCACCCTAACCGGTGTAAGTCAGAGACCTGATAGGTTTCTTCTGTCACCTGTGATACAGTCATCCCTATATAAGGGTGAAAGTTGTTGACCATAATATAAATTTGTAGTAGCAAAATAATAGCAACAAATGCGATTATTTTATTTTGGTTTAATTTTTTTTGGATGTCTTCCTTCATGTCAAACCTATCCTTCCTACTATAAAAGAGCTTCTTTCTTTTTATCACAGATAACCATCCGTAAAACACCCACCTCAAAATAGAGTGCAAAGCAAATTTATTTAGGCGAGTGATAACGGACGCTAATGTTCGGATTCACTCAACGAAAAAAAGAGGATTACAGACTAAGATCGCCACGTCCTGTGGCAACGTCTGCATGACCTACATCCTGTAGGCCCACGTCTGCATAACCTACATCCTGTAGCTCTCCGCCCACAGATTAAAGGTTCGTTTTATATGTTAAATTCCACATCAATACCCTAATTCCATACTACTTACCTGAGTGTAGAAAATACTAGCGTTTAACCTCGATGAGTTAAGTATATAACTTAAAATATAAGAAAAAAAGCCCAGACTTTGTGTTTAAGTCTAGAGCTTGAACATTCATTACCTTTGTCGAAATATGCATTAGGGGAAGGTAATGGTATCATGTGCCTAAGCACGATAAGTTGATAATTAAATCATATCACATCCCCTTATAAAAAGAACCGACAGTTTTTAAATTAAACCGCCACCTGGTGTCGGTTTTACAAATGCGGGTATTTTTTACTAATGATCTTTTCTAAAAAAGCCAAATACACCAGCGGTATGGATAATGTTCGTAAATGCTTCTGGATCGACTTCATTAATAATTCGCTCCAAATCATATAACTCATAACGTGTAATAACAAGGACAAGCATGGATTTATCTTCCCTCGTATATGCGCCACGCGCAGGTAAAATAGTCATTCCTCGAACGACTTTTTCATGGATCGCTTTTTGAAGCTCATCTGTCTTCTTCGTCACAATCATGGCTGTCACCTTTTCATGACGTGTATGTAGACCATCAACGACCCTTGTCGTTACATAAAGGGCTAACAAAGTATATAGTGCGTTTTCTGGTTCATTCAACAGACCCGCGAAAAAAATGATAATACCATTGACAATCATTAAATAGCTACCAATTGGCTTATCCTTCATTCGAGAAAGTACCATCGCAAGTATGTCAGAACCACCAGTAGATGCCCCCCATTTCAAGGTAATCCCAACACCAAATCCGCCTAACACACCACCAAAAACGGCATTTAACATAATGTCATTAGAAAAAGATTGAACTGGAATTAACTCTAAGAAGAATGTCGTCATAAGAACAGATAAAATACTATATACGGTAAAATGACGTCCAACTTTAAACCAGCCTAATATACCGACAGGAACATTTAAAAGTAGAAGCCATATCCCTGTACTAATAAAATCAACGTTTAAAAAATCCGAAAAAATCGTAGATAGCAACTGAGCAAAACCTGTAAAACCACTGGCATAAACATCCGCACTAATAAAGAAAAAGTTTAATGCGATTGCATTAATTAATGCACCAAGAATGACAATGATAATTCGTTTGGCCTCAAAGATAAACATCGATTAGTCCCTCCTATCAACGACTTATGATAAATATTACCCCAGCATGACGACAATTAATCCCTTTTGACTATATTATCGCATTTTGGATAATTTAATAAAATACACTTTGACGAATGCCACCGCTAACTATAAACTAGAACTAATGGTTATGCAATATTCTTAAGTTATTTTTTTTAAAGAATTAATCATCATTAATTGGAGGGAAACACATGGATGTTCAAATTATCGCTGATTCTGCTTGCGACTTAAGTGAAGAAGATTATCAAACATATCAAATTGAACGTGTCAGTTTGGCGGTCATGATGGATAATAAACATTACCTAGATGGTCAAACGATTTCTGCTAAAAGAATTTATGATGAGATGCGTGATGGTAAGGCCCCTAAAACATCGCAAGTTTCACCTGAAGACTTTAAAACTGCCTTTACCAAGTACGCTAAAAAAAATCAACCTTGTCTTTATTTAGCATTTTCTTCTGAATTATCTGGAACATATCAATCTGCAACGATAGCAGCGAAAGATGTACAAGAAGATTATCCAGAATGGCAACTACAAATTATTGATACGAAGTGTGCTTCATTTGGTTACGGACTTGTCGTCCTTAGGGCTGCAGAACTCGCCAAACAACAACGGTCCTTAGAGGAGATAACAGCCTCATCCAAGTATTACGCAGACCATATGGAACACATCTTTACCGTTGATGACCTCGAGTATTTATATCGTGGAGGACGTGTCAGTAAATCAGCTGCTTTTGTTGGGACATTGCTTAAGATCAAGCCACTTCTGCATATGGAAGATGGCAAGCTTATTCCGTTAGAAAAAATTAGAGGATCGAAAAAAGTATTCCAACGCATGCTTACCATTATGGAAGAGCGTGGAACAGATTTTAGCAATCAGACCATCGGCATTAGTCATGGTGACGCTTTAGAGACGGCAGAACACCTGGCTGAGATGATTAAAGCACGCTTTACCGTGAAAGAGATAAAAATTAGAATGGTAGGTTCAAGCATCGGTGCCCATTCTGGACCTGGTACGATCGCTTTATTCTTTTCTAATGAAAAATATCAGTAATTCAGTCGGTTTCATCACTATATCATCTTGACTTCGTTCAAGTAAAAATGTTAGTTTTCTTTTGTATAGGCAACTTTAGGTTATCAAAAGAAAGGAATTAGGTGTGTTTTTTTGACTTCTTTTGAAGCCTTGATAGAGTAAATGACACCACCACATTTAGATAGAGCCAATTTTATACTTCACTAACGTGAAATGCAAAGACCCACTGCCAGTATTTCAGTGGGTCTTCTAAGCATAAATGCTTTTTTTATTGTTCTATTTGTACTTGGTAATGGCGTAACCAATAATCAAATTGGCCAAGGTAAGCTAACAACTGCGGCCCTTTCATCAACTGACCAAACCATGGTTCATCTATAGATTGACCTTTACTTAAAACAAGCTGTTCAATTTGCGACCGCTCAAACACTTCAAACAGTCGTGATTCTGAATCGACTAATAAATCTTGGATCCATTTAACCATGGCTTCCGTAAAATAAGGATGGTATGTTTTTGGGTATGGACTCTTCTTACGTGCTAAAATAGGTTCAGGAAGCAAATCTTTCAAAGCTTGACGCAAGATCCCCTTCTCCTGGTTGCCCACGTTCTTCAATGCCCACGGAATATTCCACACATATTCAACCAAGTGGTGATCACTAAAGGGCACACGCGCTTCAAATCCTACCGCCATACTCATACGATCTTTTCGTTCCAATAATGTCGACATAAAGCTCTCCATATTTAAATAAAATAACTCACGGCGTCGTGCTTCTAATGGCGTATCAAATTCACATCGAGGTGTCTGATCAATAATTGATTGATAACGTTCAAGACGATAATGATCTAAATCTAATCGTTGCTGCCAGTCTGAACGAATTAATTGATTTCGCAATTGCTTAGAACGAATCCATGGGAACCCTTCTCGCTCTAAGTCATCTTCTCGATAAAACCATGGATAACCACCAAATATTTCGTCAGCACATTCGCCAGAAAGCGCGACAGTAACATGCTTTTTCGTCTGCTGACATAACCACAATAATGAACCATCCACATCTGCCATGCCCGGTAAATCTCTTGCCAATACGGCTTTCTTTAGCGTTGCGACTAATGTTGATTGATCCAACACAAAGGTATGATGATCTGTTTGATAACGCTCGACTACTAATGGTAAGAAATCTTGATCTCGTGTAGGTTGAAAATCATTACCTTGAAAAAATTGAGCATTATCTGAGAAATCAATCGAAAAAGTTTGGAGTTTTTCATTTCTGAGTTGCTTTAAGTACCGTGCTGCTATTGCCGTAATAGCACTTGAATCGATCCCACCAGACAGAAACGTTCCAATCGGCACATCTGAAACTAATTGTCTTTCCACAGCATCTATTAATAACGACTTAACACGCTCAATCGTATCTGCTTCAGAATCCATATGTTTAGCACTTTTGACTTGCCAATAGCGTGATTGCTCCATACCTTCTTCTCTTACCCAAAGATAATGACCTGCTTTCACTTCAAAAACATCTTTAAATACCCCGTGTCCAGATGTTCGTGATGGACCAATCGCTAACAATTCCTGCAAACCCGAACGGTCAATAATAGGTTTAATCTCTCGATGGGCTAAAATACCCTTTAACTCAGAAGCAAAAATAAAGGTATTGTTCTTGATTGTATAAAATAACGGTTTTACTCCCAAACGATCTCTTGCAACAAATACCGCTTCTTTCTCTGGATCCCAAATCGCAAATGCAAAAATACCATCTAAATGTTGCAATGCTTCTTCTCGCCATTCTATATAGCTTTTAAGTAAAACCTCAGTATCTGAATGTGATTCAAATCTCCACCCTAACGCCTTTAATTCTAAACGAACCTGATCCGTATTATATAATTCACCATTATAGATCATCGTAAAGCGAAGTCCATTTACTTCGGCTGTCATTGGCTGACAGCCTCCAGCAGGATCAACAACAATAAGTCGGCGATGACCAAAGGCAACGACTTGATTAAACCATGATGACGTTTGATCAGGTCCACGATGTGTTAAAGCACGAGTCATTTGTTCCACATTATCGACATGATCAAATACACCCGTTACAAAATTTACACATCCCGCTATACCACACATTCTTTTTACCCCTCTCGCTTTGCTAGTTCTGATTATATATATGCCCAGCTTGATAAGAGGTGCCTATGTTTTAAAAATCAAATAGCACAACAACAATTTACATTTTACATCATTCTTTTAAAACACACGCTATTGCTCAATTAAAATAAACGACATCTGTTTTTAAAAAAACAGTCATACTTGCGTAAAGAAACTTCTAAACTAATAAAGAGAGAGAAACCTCAAGAACCGAGTACCAGAGCAATGACTAACATGACCCCATTGCACCATAAAACGAACCTTTAATCTGTGGGCGGAGAGCTACAGGATGTAGGTTATGCAGACGTGGGCCTACAGGATGTAGGTCATGCAGACGTTGCCACAGGACGTGGGTTGCCACAGGACGTGGCGATCTTAGTCTGTAATCCTTCTTAAAGATGTGATGGACGTTTATCTGTAATAAAGTGATCCATTTACAACAAGTAAAATAATCGCTCGCAACCAACTGATAACATGTAAATGAATATAAAAGATAAGGGCACCTCCTTTATCTGTTTCATTTCACATCTAAACAGATTTAAACAGTTGCTTGTCATACAAGTGGCAGATCTCAGATAAAAAGATAATAATAATGTGGAAATAAGAGCGTATTTAAGCTCAAATTAGATGACACAGTTACATGCTCCCTGCATAGATTAATATACGAGGGGGAATGATTATGCCGGCAATTGTTGGTGCTATCAAAGTTCAAGCGATTTCAACGTCTAGCATTCTCCACGTTGGTGATGTGTACATGATTCATCCATATGCTGAAGTTAAAACATTTGCTGGTGGTGGGTCCTTTAATACGGGTGCTAACATTGAAGTTCATTTAGGTAAAGCCCAAACGATTCTTCATGATCAAGATCAGTTTGATCAAGTCATTGCCGGTAACTTGGGGTAGCGATATGCTAATACAACAATCCATAGTTATTCAGCAAATTAGAATTGGATCGATTTCAAATGCCTCGATTGTACAAATTGGTACAACAGGAACATGGCAAGCCTATGCAGATTTAAATAATACCGGACAATTTAAAGGCGTTTTAGACCAGCCCGAATTTGATGCACCTATTGTTCCATTAGCTCCACCTTCTATGTAAAGGAGTTCAGTATATGAATCATAATATATGGTATTATATTCAACAGCAAATGCTGTTAATTGAACAACTTCAGCAAAGACTAACTGAATTAGAAAAACAGATTGATTCACAATCAGGCACACGTATTGAAAAAATAGAATATAAATTCGACCAATTAAAAATCGAGCGGCTTGAGGGCACCCTTCAAATCGGGATTACACCAGATGAAATTGAAAGTTTTTCTCAGGATAGCCCATTACATCAAGATCAACAGATTCAAGCTGATCTCTACAATTTATTACCTACAGAGTTAGATCGTTTTCTAGAACATTATCACATCGATTTAGCTGAGCAAGATAAAGCGTCAATTTTAACTGACTTGAACCAGCAATTACCGAAGCGAATTGCCTACTATCAAAATAAGCAATTATCAACTGACGAGATCAAACATGTTCTGATTAAAGATATGCGTCAGAGCTTAGCTGACCATTTTGAAGATAAGGGGGATGATGTTCACAATGGAAGTTCATAACCAACAATTAAAAGTTTGTTCCATTGATATAGATAATATTTCTGCTTCATCAAGTTTAATCGTTGGTGACAGTCAACAGATTCAATTATACGGTTACTTTGATACCCCACCAGACTCTTACGTTGTCTTAACTAATGAGGAAGAAGCATGACCGCCCGTACAGCCCATGTTAATTCCATCCGTATTATTGGGATCGCGTCATCGGCAATCGCAAACATTGGTGATTGTAAAGTAAGCCAACCTTATTCTCGCGAGATTGCTGTTCAAAAAATAGCAGGTATCACTGGAGAGGAAGCTGAACAATATGGTGATTACGGAATTTTTTCACGAAAAAATCCTAGATTTGTTGATCTCCCTAATCAACCAATTAGAATTATAAATGATAGGTCCGATATTACTGTCGACACTATCAATATTTTGGGTGTAAATTCAAGCTCACATTTTCAAATTGGTCAGTGTGATCGTATGCGAGCAGAAACACGGATTAAGCATATTCGTTATGTGTAACTAATTAAAAAGGATGTCGATATTATGCCAGCAATTGTTGGTCCGATTCAAATTATTGAAGTAGGTGGTGGGGTGATTAATTTTGGTGATAGCTTCTACTTATCACCAAAAAGCGCTGGGAAAACTGCAGCAGGTGCTGGAGCCTTTAATACAGGAAGTTTAATCAATACCAATAATGGGGTTAATGCAACAACGACGTATGACCCAGATCTTGCTGATCAAGTCATTGGTAGTAATGCATAATTGCTTCTATTGAAAAGAATCTATTTATTACAGATAACCGTCCGTAAAGCGCCCATATTCAAAATAGAGAAGATAGAGCATCTATTTTGTTCGGCGGGTGCTAACGGACGCTCATGTCGTCGTTCACTCAACCATCAATGGGTGGGTAAGCTCGTAGACTAAAACCGCCACGTCCTGTAGCCCTCCATCCACTGATTAAAGGTTCGTTTTATGATCGACTATAAAAAAAGCTTTGGATGCTAAATAGCACCCAAAGCTTTTTAAAATTAGTTCATCACACGACGTACATGACCACTAAAGTTTCTTGCCCAATAACCACTTGACATATTTGCTTCCGCTACACCCGTTGAGGATTGTGCGCCAATAAATTTCCCACCACCAAGATAAATACCAACATGACCATTTCTTCCATTAGTGTCAAAGAAGACGAGGTCTCCGGGTTGCATATTATTTGGCGATACACTTGTTCCAACATTCGCCATTCCACCGGTATATGCAGGTAAGTTCACACCTTGTTGGCGGAATGCCCATGCGACAAATGCCGAACAATCAAATATCCCTGCTTCAATATCAGATTGCGTACGTCCACGTCCTAATTTATAAGTGGAGTTACCAAGGTAGGTACGAGCCGCTGCAATCACACTGTTTACACTGCCGCTTCCAGCACTTACCGTTGGCACATTATTTGAGCCTGATCCACTATCACTACTCATTTGAACAATTTCAGATTGCTGACTTTCTTGACGTCTAGCAGCTTCGGCACGTGCATTTTGTAACATTTGTTCAAGTTCGCTGTCTTCGATTTCTAATTCTTCAACAATTGTTTGCGCTTCTGTTTCTCTTTCTTCTAAGTGCTCCATGTTAGCTTCAAGCACTTCTTTTTGCTCAATAATAAGTGCTTGCATTCTTTCTAGTTCATCTTGTGTCTCTTCAAGATCTGCTAGCTTATCTTCTACTTGCAATTTTTGGGCTTCAACCGTTGCTTGATCTTCTTCTAATTGCTCTAATAAACTTTGATCTGCTTGACTGATTCGAGTAACCATCGCCACGCGATCAATGAAATCCGTGAAGTTTTGCGCACCGAATACGACATCTAAATAACTACTTGCTCCCCCATTTTTTTGAAGAGCGGCAGCGCGGTCTTTTAGGATATTATAGCGACGTTCAATATCTTCTTCTAGTTCAGCAATTTCAGCTTCCAATTCAGAAATCTCTGTTTCTGTCTTTTCTACTTTAGCTTCTGTCTCTGCAATGTCCTCTTCATTTGCTTCAATATCTTCATTAACACGATCAATCTCTGCTTCTAATTCAGCCAGTTCAGCTTGAATATCTTCTAATTCCGCACGTTTTTCTGACAGTTCATCTTGTAAAGCTGAACGTTCGGCTTGTATTTCACTTTCTGTCTCAGCATTTACAACTTGATTGATAGATGGAGCTGTTACCGTTAGTCCGACTGTTAACGCTAAAGTTACTACGACCTTTTTACCATTCACGACTGTCCACTCTCACTTTCCTATGTATAAGTTATTGTTTATATATTATGAGTCTATTCTATTTTATATTAATCATGGCTAGCTTTTTCACCAGCAACGCTAGTATAACATCTGTTAATGTCAGTGAGATGATAGAAATGTTACAGTTGTATTTCATTTTTGAAAATAAACCTTCTTTTTCATAACAATATAAAAACGAGAATAGCAAGTATTCTCGTTTTTTATCGATAGTTATGGATAAGATCCAGCACATATTTAACTTGATTGTAGTCGATTTGACCCGGGGCTGAAGGTTTATCGAATGTAGCGAAAGTTAACGCTGAACCAAAAACTTCACCAGCTAAACGACTAATTAAACCTAAATTTCCCATCGCCATTGTTACAATCGGGATCTTGCTCACTTGTTTCATTTGGTTGGTTATCGATAGTAAATTTAATAAATCATCTGTGTCTTGAGGCATAACAGCCAGCTTTGCGATCGAGCCACCGATAAGTTCTGCTTCTTTCAATCGATTGATCATTTCTTCTTTAGCTAGTGTTTTGTTAAAATCATGGTTTGATATCATCGTATGTACTTGATTTTGTTTAGCTAATAAAATTAAATTGTCTCGAATCGATTCGACAAACAACAATTCAATATCAATAAAGTCAACCACTCCAGATTCAATTGCTTGTTTGTTTAATGCATAGTAAGTATCTGAACTAACTTCGCGTTCTCCACCTTCTTGCTGCGTTCGAAAAGTGAAGATTAGGGGGATGTTTTTCAGGTGATCCCGAATGATTTTTAAAGGTCGCCCTATTTGATTATCTTGATAAAAATCAGCACGCCACTCCACCAAATCAGGCTGATGGTGATGAAGTTCCATGGCTTGATCTGTTATCTCTTCAATCGTATGCCCCGTAATCGGTAAACACACTTTAGGTTGTCCCACTCCAATTTGGACGTTTCTCACGTTTAGCATCATATGTTAACCTCACTTTTTGTCAATGATGGTATTATAGCATGTTGAAAAGATTATGTTAATCATATAATAGGAGAAAGGAGTGTCCGGTTCAACCCCTCCTTTCCCTTTTTAGTTTATCACAGATTGCCGCCCGTAAACCGCCCACCACAAGTAGAGAGCAGAGGGCATTGCACTAATGGCCTGATTCACTCAATGAACCATCAGTCGACGAAGATCGAAAATGCCCACGGATTGCAGGTTCGTTTTATGTTTGGTTGAGCTGCCACTTTTCTACAGAAACCGAAGCATCCCCAACAAAACGAATTTGATCTTGAATAGGTTGTGGGTATAGCCTCGTTGTAAACACGTGCGCGCCATCATTAATAAATACTTCTAATGATGAATGATCAGAAAAGATATGCAATTGCTCCAGTGAAGCTAACGCTAATGACCTGCTATCTCGACCGTAGCCAGACGCACCGAGTGATAATGTCAATAATTGATCTTTTTTATTATAGTTAATGATCGTATCTTGACGTAAATGTAGTGCTAGAGAGTCGCCGATTTCTTCAATAGTAACGATCATTTCATAGACTTCTCCATGTAATTGATCATCTTGATGATCACCAGAAATCGTAAAATGTGAATAAAATCTATCTGCTCGAATCGTTTCGTATTCAGGAAGGGGGCGCTGATAAAGCTGACCGTTTTCGACGGTTAACTGTCGAGGTAGGGTCATCGCATGTTGCCAGCCCCGTTCAATGGTTGGATTACAATAATTGGGTTCAATATCAGGCAAACCCATCCAGCCCCATAAAATCCGACGTCCTTTTTCATCTTCGAACGTTTGTGGTGCATAAAAGTCAAAGCCATGATCCAATTCAATAAATGGTGATGTCGGGGAAAATT
Organism: Amphibacillus cookii; assembly: GCF_016908375.1. GTDB lineage: Bacteria > Bacillota > Bacilli > Bacillales > Amphibacillaceae > Amphibacillus_C > Amphibacillus_C cookii. The sequence goes on along the minus strand of NZ_JAFBDS010000001.1, from coordinate 441,273 downwards.
CAACTTGCTCCCAATTTGTCTCACCAAGATAATAGCCTGATTGATAGACATTACAATATTGATAGCCCTGCGCCTGTAGTCCTTGCGGAGACATAAGTAATAAATCATGACCATCTAATTCAAAAAAGTCCGGGCATTCCCACATATAGCCCATTTTGTCAATCCCACCTAATAACATACCGTGGTATGACCAGTTATACAGATCTTCAGATTGATAAACCAAAATTGCCCCTTGATCGTCCGTCGTCCTGCCACCTAATACCATATAATAGTGGTTATCTTTCTCAACAATCTTAGGATCTCTAATATGCTTAGTAAAGCCTTCAGGATAATCATTTGCGTGAATAATAACTTCTCTATAGTCATAGTGAAAACCATCTTTGCTAACCGCATGTACGGTGTTTTGCTCTCTCCCCTGATGAATATAATCATAATCCCCTTCATATTTCACATTTCCTGTATAATAAAAATGCATTTGATCATCTTTTACAAATGCACTGCCTGAATAAACACCATGCAAATCAAATGATTGATCAGGGTAGATGGCAATTTCCTCTTCATTAAAATGAACTAAATCTGTCGATGTTTTATGTCCCCAATACTTCAAACCACCTTCAGGATCAAGTGGTGAATATTGATAATATAAATGATAAAGTCCATTGTATTGACAAACACCATTCGGGTCATTCATCCAGCCAGTTGGAGGCATTTCGTGGAATGCTAATCGCCAGGGATCAGCTAACACTTTCTCTCTTAATTCAGGTTGCTTTGCTACTATTCCGGCTTGTAGCTCATGCGTTAATAAGTTCATATTCCCTCTCCTTGATAATCACGTCTTTTTCAAATTAGATCATTATATTTCTCTCTGTTATTTTTAGAAAAACTCGCATCCGCAGCGTCCGCTAACGCCGCCTCAATCGATTGACCTTTGCTATCTATTTTAAACCAGGCGTACTACCGACGATTATTTGCGATAAATGCTTCCACCTCTTCTAATGGAGGAAGGGCATCGACAGCACCATTCTTTAATGTTGTTAATGCCGCATAACCATTACTAAAGCTTAACATATCAAGTATTTTATCGTCAGAAAATAATGGCAATTGCTCAAGCGCTATTCGATGCTTTTGCATTTGATAAATAAATGAACCAATAAAAGCATCGCCAGCACCTGTTGTATCGATGGCTTCTACTTGAAAACCGTGGTGTTCAATACGATGTCCAAACTTTGATCTTAAAAGAGCTCCCTTAGGACCGCGCGTATAAATGACCCAGGCCACGTTACCTCTAAATAAACTTTCGAGCGCTAATTCTTCATCTTCTATTCCCGTAATAAAAGCTAATTCTTCATCTGAAATCTTCAACAGATGAGCAAAGGGAATAAATTCATTAATCGCTTGTTTACATGCCTCAGCTGATTCCCACAATGGTAAACGTACATTCGGGTCAAAACTAATCAATGTATTGTTTTTCACTGCTTGATTTAACAGGGTTCGATGCGCTTCTTTAACAGGTGCATCGATTAAGTCAACAGAGCAAAAATGAACGATATCACCTTCATTAGTCATTATATCCTTAACTTCTGCTACCGATAACAACATATCCGCGCTAGGCTTTCGATAAAATGAAAAATCTCGCTGACCATCTTTTTTTAAAGAAACAAAGGCTAAACCCGTATTTGCTTCCTTAGTCCTTCGCACCCACGTGGTTCCAACTCGAGATTGTTCTAGTTGCTCAACAATATGGTCGCCAAAAGCATCTTCACCGAGTTTAGAGACAAATTGGCTCTCCCCTCCTAGTTTTGCTACTGCTACCGCAACATTTGCTGGCGCGCCTCCCATCACACGTTTAAATTGCTGGACGTCCTTGAGGTCTAAATCTGTTTGATTTGGAACAAAATCAATTAACGCCTCACCAATAGTATATACTTGCCCGTTCATCATGCTCACTTCCTTACCATTTGATTAAGGGTGAAGGGGCTATCCCCATCACCCTTTTTATTTTAACAAAAATGATTCAATTAATTAATTTCATTCTTTATACTCTTACTTTGGGCTCTAACAAGTAAGAAACTAACCACAAAAGAGACGGCTATAACCAAAAGATATTGCAAGAGAGCGGTAAAACTATTTGTGTAAAGTAACAAGCCAGGGATAAACGTTATCCCCATTCCAGTGGCAGTCAACCCTAATATATAAGTCAACAAACCACCTACTGCACCGCCGATCATCCCAGATAGAAATATTCTAAAATGACGCAAACTTACACCGAATAAAAGTGGTTCTGTAATACCAAATAAAGTGGATGCTGTTGAAGAAAGTGCATTTACACGTTTAACTTGATTTTTCATTAATAAAGCAGCTGCTACGGCAGCACCAAACTGGCCGGCCATACTTGCAGTTGTAAGTGTTTGAATAATGTTTGTGCCACCATCATTTAATAAGCTGATCTCTATAATACCAAGTGAATGGTGTAAACCTGTAATCGTTAATGGTTGTTGTAATGCCGCAAAAACAATATAACCTATACCTAAAGGTGCTTCTAATATAGATACAATAAAATTGATGACACCTGATTCAGCCATCTGTAACACTGGCCCTAATACTAATAGCATAGTAGCAATCGTTATCGTTATCGTTAAGAAGGGGGTCACCACAAGATCCATTAACTGTGGCACAATTTTACGCAAGCCTTTTTCTAATTTAGAAATTAGGTAACCTGCAACGATTGCTGGAATAATTGATCCTTGATAGCCAACGATATCAAGCCCTAAAAGACTTAACGGCTCTGCATTCCCTTCAGCGACAGCCCATGCATTAGGTAATTGTGGGGCTACCATCATTAAACCAACAACAATCCCAATGATCGGATTTCCACCAAACTTCCGTGTCGCACTGTAAGCAATTAATACAGGTAAGAAGGCAAAGGCTGTATCTGTTAACATTTCAAAAATTGCGAACCAAGTATCATTAAATTCCATGCCCAGCTCAACAAGTAGACCACGAACCCCCATTAGTAAACCTGTTGTGACAAGAGCTGGAATTAATGGTACTAAAATATCAGCTAATGTTCGAATCACTCTTTGAGCCGGGTTTAAATTTTTATAAACGTCACCCTTGAAATCACCATCACTTTCTCCCTCATCCGAATCGCCCAATACTTCTTTCAAATCCTGATAAACAGCGTTAACCTTTCCTGTTCCAAAAATAAATTGATGTTGACCTGTATTAAAGAAGTATCCCTTCGATTCTGGAATTTCTTCAGTCTCTTCTTTATTTAGCTTACTATCATCCTTTAAAATAATCCGTAAACGTGTCGCACAATGCTCGTAGTTCTTAATATTATCTTTTCCACCTACTACTTCAAACAATTTATCAATTGTATCTTTATGTTTCATGATTGCGCCTCCTCAATTTAATGTTAAAAATTTGATAAGTCCGTTTTTTCTTATTATCTGCATTACCCTTATTATTATTTACTAGTCATTTTTTTGTATCATTTTCGCAAAACTGAAATCGATTTCACATTACCTAGTTGAGAAAAATGTGTTCCTTCACGGCTAAGAGAAAGAAACTCGTTTTTCTCGGGTGCTAACTTGTAATCACTAGAGCCTTTTCAAATCTCACATCGTTTAGCTTTTTAAATTAGTAACACTTTTTCTAATTTTGACTTCAAAGTCGATAACCACCTTGTCACTAACCACTTGCTTTTGTTTTATCATATTGAATACATGTTCAGCTGCAACGATCCCACTTGTTTTAAAGCCATAGTGTACTGTCGTTAAAGGTGGAGAGAAATATTTTGCTAATTTCACATCACCTAGTCCAGCCACTGAAACATCGTTAGGGACAGATAATCCTTGATCATGCAAGCAGTGAATCGCACCTATCGCAAGGTGATCCGTTACAGCCATAACAGCGGTAGGTTTACCTCTCGTAAGAAGACCCTCCATTTGCTTATAACCTGATTCAATCGAGAAATCACCAATGCCAATTAGATCTAAATTTATGCTTAAACCTGCTTCATGTAGCCGATCGATATACGCTTGTTTTCTCACTTGACCTACAGCTATATCCTTGGGGTCAACACCGATAAAACCGATGTCTTTGTGTCCACAAGCTATAATATGGTCGATCATTAGCTTGGCAGCTCGATAATCATCATGAACAATGCTTGTGAATCCTTCAACGTGCTGCCCTACCATGACGATTGGAATGGCTAAACTTTGAGCAAGCTTTTTATGCTCATCTGTTACTTCTGTTGCCATCATAATAATGCCATCAACCAATTTATTGGATAGAAATTTCAAATATTTGATTTCTTCTTCAATTTGCAAATTGGTATTGGCAATGATCAATTGATAGTTATGCTGTTTAGCTACCTTAGTTATACCATCAACGACTCGACTGGCTGTTTCTGTACTAATTTTAGGGACAATCACACCGATCATATGTGATTTTTGATTTTTCAATGACTTGGCTATTTCATTCGGCTGATAGCCTACCTCTCGGATAACCTTTTCAACCGCTTGTCGTTTTTCATGTTTGACATAGCCATTATTATTCATAACCCGCGATACCGTAGCAGGCGACACACCAGCAAGCTTCGCAATATCTTTAATTTTCATTCGTTATTCACCTAATTTGCATCAAAACTGAAATCGATTTCAGTTATAGGTTATCATATACTTTTTTCTAATGTCAACCCTTACATTAAGATTAAAATCACGATTTCTAGCAACGTTTCTTAAAAAATAAAGTAAACCACTTGCACACCTATATATTGATTAAAAACACCGATTGACGTACAAGGAAAATGGTTCATCTATTTTGGTAAAAACATACCACTTTCGAAGTAACGAACGGAAGACCACTAACCATTTATCATTTTTAATACTTTATTCAATTGTTGCTTTTGTCCACTATAAAAATAGCTTGCAAATGGACAACCAAACATTTTTATACGTTCTTCAATAGTGTTTATCGTGAATTGTTCTGGAACAAGCCCGCTTTTAACTTCATGCCAATAAAGCGGCGTTGCAACTGTTGCATCTGTTGTCTTTCGTGGTGAATACGGTGCAATCAATGTCTTATCTTTTCCATGCTGAACATAGTCGATGTATAAACGCCCCTGTCTGTTTTTCTTTAACCGTTCAGTTGTAAATAAATCCGAGTACGCTTTTTCCACCGTTTGAGCGATGGCTTGAGTAAAAATCGCCGTTTCTTCATATGTCATGCGACCAACTGGAATTGGAATATGAACTTGCAACCCTTTATTTCCTGATGTTTTTACAAAAGAAATTAAATTTAATTCGTCCAATAAAGACTTGATAATGTTAGCTGCTTGAATAGCTAAGACAAATTGTTCTTTACTGGGGGGATCTAAATCAAAGATAATTTCATTTGGATGGTCTGTTTCTATTGTTTGAAAGGGAATATGATATTCAATTGCCCCATGGTTAGCCAACCAAATAAGTGTATCTAATGTATTACAGACTATTCGTTTACCATCATCTGTTTCAACAAAATCAATGCATTTAGGGGCATATGAAGCTAGATATTTTTGAAAAAAGTGTTTCCCTTGAATCCCGTCAGGAGCACGAATCACGGTAAGCAGCTTTCCTTTTAAAAATGGTAACATATATGGTGAAACTTCTCTTACATATGCGACTAACCCTCCTTTTGTAACCATTTCTGGCCAAATCATTTTGGGGGCATTGGTTATTTCAATATTAGGAGGAAGCATTGCCATATCAAGAATGAGTTGCGCTTTTGTACAATCAGTCGGTGAAACGTCTGGGAGTAATGCGTTGAACCTTGGCTCCCTTATCTCTCCCTTATATAAATCAAGCGTATGTACTGAAGCGCAAATTGCTGGTGGAAGGGTAAGTACATTGCCCTGTTTCTTTCCTTTAGTTAAGAAAACGTGTTTTAATGTCTCCATCGTTTCTTTGTCTAGACCATGTTTACATTTCCCTATGGCTTTTACATCTCTATTTTGATAAACGTTTACAGTAAAATAATGATTTTCTAGATGCATGTCCGTTAAAAAAACTTGGATCGTACGCCAATTTTTTATTTTAAACCAATCATGATGCTTTTTACCTTCTGTGTAAATACTCGTTTTCCGTTTGGCAACTATACCTTCACCTTTATAGTCATTAATTTTTTGCCATAATTGATCAGGATTGTCGTATGAAGTAACCATTCGAAGGCTTGTGGCTAATCCTAATCGTGAAAATAACCTGTTCAATAATTGTTTACGTGCCTGAAAACTTTCAGTAGACAGGTTTGTGCCAGATTTTTTTAATAGATCAAACACCATAAAGGTTGCTGGTCTTATATGCATGGCTGTATTAATGGCGTCTTTGGCTTTATACCTGCTACGTTTTTGGATCCAAGCGAAGTTTGCCTGGTAGGCATTATTTAATACAACAAGTTCACCGTCAAGCTGTAAAGGCAAATAAGACTGCACAGACATTAGATTGTCACGACAATCATTAATGATCTCAGGAAAATTGACTGTTAAATCTTTATTATTTTTACTGGTTAGTTGGATATGATCTTTATCCCAAGATAATATACAACGAAAACCATCGTATTTCACTTCATACAACCACTCTTCACCATTAGGTATTTCCATGATTTCACGTGGTTTCATAATATCCATAAATAAACCTCCTCGCCTACCACTTAACATGGCTTATTCGTTTGAAATTTAAACCTGCTACTATCGCATAAAAACATCCTTTGCTGACAAACTAACTAAAAAAGGAGGAAACAGCATGCACACCATGTGGAAAGGAACGATTAGTTTTGGTTTAGTTAATATACCTATTAAAATGCACGCAGCTACAGAAAACAAGGACATACAACTTCGCCAATTGCACAAAAAATGTAAAACACCAATAAAATATAAGAAGCGCTGTCCCAATTGTGAGGAAGAAGTGTCTAACGATGATATTGTTAAAGCCTATGAATACGCCACTAACAAATTTATCATCTTAGATGAGGAAGAATTACAAGCATTAAAAAAAGAACAAGAGGATAAATCCGTTGAAATTATTGACTTTGTAAAATTACAAGATATTGATCCTATATATTTTGAAAAAAGCTATTATTTATCCCCAAATGAGGGCGGATCAAAAGCATATGTTTTATTAAGAGAAGCGCTAATAGAAGCTAACAAAATTGGAATAGCAAAAATGATGATTCGATCAAAAGAACAACTTGCTGTCATTCGTGTATACGAAGGGGCACTCGTGGTCGAAACGATTCATTATCCAGATGAGGTTCGATCCGTATCGGACCTTCCAAATATACCAGAGCAAGGAGAACTAGAGAAAAAAGAGTTAGCCACTGCGAAACTTCTTATTGATCAACTGACAACAGCATTTGAACCTGAAAAATACAAAGATAATTACCGCACAGCTTTAATGGCGTTAATCGAATCGAAGAAGAATAATGAGGAGATTGAAATAGGTGGTGAGGTTAAAAAAGCCCCAGACAATGTATTGAATTTAATGGACGCCCTTCAGAAGTCATTAGACCGTGCAAAAGAAGAAAAACCACGAGCGAAACAAACAAGAAAAAAAGCGACCACCAAAAAGAAAAGAGCTACGTCATAAGATGAACGGTGCATATCGTAAACATTTGCTTTTATTAATGCAACTCATTATGGTTAGGTTATAGCAAAAGATATATTCTTCACTCCTGCTTTTTAATTCGAGATAACTCATCTCTTTCCTATAAAACAACTTTATCAGTGGGCGTTTTCGTTTTCGCCCACTGATAATTAGGTAAGTGAATTAGGATATTAGTGGCCGTTAACTCTCGCCCTAAATAGATTTGCTCTACGCTCTATTTGAGCTGGGTGTTTGTGGACGACTATCTGTGATAAACTTCTTTAAAATGTCAAAAAAACGCTTCAACACATTGCTTTCTCTTCAGGAAGTGAAAACATAAACCAATTTAGTTACTTCTGTTCAGCAAATCTCCACCATGCAATGGTTCCCACCAATCCGGTGATTCCTGTCATCATAACAATGACAATACTGATCAAGCTAATACTATCTACTAAAGAAATTACGGGTATTGTCCATGGAAAATACGTACCCATTCCAAGATGCGTGACAACGTTAGATACAATTACAATCACAAACGTCAGACCAATTGGAGCCAAATACCCTTTCGTGACACTGGCTAACAAAGCGCTAGTTGTGCTTACAGCCATAATCATAATTGCCGTTAGCATGAAAGTCAAAAACTCACTTAGAATTAAAGAAATAGATCCACCATTAATTCCTATGAAAACACCGACTCCTGTAACCACCATAAATGAAAAACTAGCCAGAATAACATTCCAAATCGTAATTACGATAAATTTAGATAACACACTATATGTTTTAGGAATAGGCTTTACCAGCAGATCCTTAATGGTATTGTCTGTATACTCTCGTCCAAAAACCCATGCAGAGGTAAAAGAACAACCAACCACCAGTAGTGTGGCAGTAGAGGCGAGTAAATCTGACAAATACGACTCCCAATCTAGGTCAGGACTGCTTAAAAATCCAAGCATCAGCGGTAATAGACTGAATACTGAGATCACCACCCAAAAAACAGTGGAACGATATACTTTACGTGCCTCACAATTCACAAAAGAAAGTATTTTCATGATTGCCCCTCCCTAATGACTGAACGAATGGTACGAAGAAAGTAACCTTCTAGATCTTCGGTCACAATGCTGAGATGTGTAGGCGGTTGGTTGGCACTCACTAATAGTTCCGCCACTCTATCAGGTTGTAGTATCGCGTCATCATCCATTAATTTCAGACGCCTGTCCATGGTTTCCTCAAAGTCATATCCTTGTTCTTTTAGAATACAACTCATTGCGCTTTTATCGCGACCATCAAGGAGCAAACACTTTTGTAGCGATTGCTCCAATTGCGCCATTTTAATGTCTTTAACTAACTGCCCATGATGCATTATTCCAATTCGATCAACTAACTTTGTGAGTTCCTCTAATAAATGACTTGAAATAAAGATGGTAACACCAAAGTTCTTTGATAAATCAAGTAACATCTCCCTGATCTCCGCTACACTTGCTGGATCTAGACCATTGATAGGTTCATCCAAAATCAAGATTTCCGGATTGTGGATCATTGCCTTAGCTAGTCCTAATCGCTGCTTGTTTCCTAAAGAAAGGTTTTGGGCTTTTTTATTTTTGTAAGCATCGAGCCCTAGCTTTTCAACTACACAGTCAACCGATTGGCGGTCCGATATCATTTGCATTCGGCGTGCAATGTCTAAATTCTCAAAAACGGTAAGCCCCGGATAGTAGGTGGCTTCCTCTAAATATCCCACCTTATTCCATAACTTATAATTCCCCGACTCAACTTTACTCCCCATCATATAGATACTACCGGTTGTGGGCTTTAGCAATGATAACAACAATTTTATTGTCGTTGTTTTACCTGCGCCGTTCAGACCAACAAAACCATATATTTCGCCTCTCTTCACTTCAAGTGAAACATTGTTTACAGCCCTGTGATCACCAAAGTATTTGCTGAGACCTTCCATTTGTATCACAGCCAAGCTTGCTTTTTTTACTATTGTCATTGTTATAACTCCTCATCTATTATATTTAGACCCACCTTTTGTACTTACTCCTTTGACCTTAAATGATTTTAATAAAACACATTGGGGTCATGTTCATAGATAATGATTTTATGGATACCTGACGTATCGCCTACTTTCATTAGATATTAGTTTTTATAGTGACACTTAGAATGTAACATCTTCACCGTAATTCACAAAGATAAACTGAACATCAATTTTTACACCATTGCTTTGTTGATATTCAGTTTAGATTATGGAAGTATAATAATTTATGGAGGTGAACATGATGTTTAATATTTTAGTCGTCGAAGATGATGCGAATACGCAAAAGCTGATGTGTGCTGTTCTAAAGCGTGGAGGCTACAATACTTCCACCGCAATGGATGGACTTGTGGCGCTAAATATGATGGAAACTCAGCATTTTGATTTAATTGTTCTCGATGTCATGATGCCTCGAATAGACGGCTATCAATTATGCAGGGATTTACGTGGTATTGGTGATAATATACCGATCCTAATGGTAACTGCCAATCAAGAATCGAAAGACAAACACAAAGGCTTCCTTGCAGGTACAGATGATTATATGACCAAGCCATTTGACGAAAAGGAAATGCTATTTCGCATCAAGGCACTTCTACGTAGAGCAAAAATAGCAAGTGAGCACAAACTCGTAGTTGGTGAGACAACAATGGATTATAATGCCCTTACTGTTGTAAAAGGAAAAAGGGAATTTACACTCCCTAAAAAGGAGTTTTACCTTCTATTTAAACTGATGAGCTATCCCAACAAAATTTTCACCCGTCTTCAACTAATAGAGGAAATTTGGGGTATCGAAACAGAAACAGATGACCATACTTTGAATGTTCATATTAACAGACTGCGTGATAAATTCAGAGACAACTCTGACTTTGAGATTGTCACGGTACGTGGTTTAGGCTATAAAGTGGTGATGCGCCAATGAGATGGACAAAAAAGGTTTTCTCCAAAAAAATTAGCCTTGCACTTTCCTTGGTGGCATTGGTTTTTATGGTCATGGTTTTATCCATAATTTCAGCGGCTCTTCTTGCCTTATTACTTAATTGGTTGGGTCTTTTTGATTTTGATCAGGAGATAAACCCAATAATTGTGATGATGTATACCTTTGTTTTTTTAGGTGTTGTAATTGCCGCTCTGTTGAGCAAACGTTCCGTTAAGCCGATTCGTGATATGATGAAGGCTACTGATAAGGTAGCAAAAGGTGATTTCTCTGTTAAAGTGAACGGTAGTTTTGTATTAGAATTGGACACGTTAGCCCAGAGCTTTAATAAAATGGTACAAGATCTGAGAGGGGTTGAAACATTACGTAGTGACTTTGTGAGAAATTTTTCACATGAATTCAAAACGCCCATTGTCTCGATTAGTGGATTTGCAAAATTGTTAAAAGAGGGGGACATTAGCGAGGAGGAGAAGCAAGATTACCTGGATAGTATAATTCAAGAATCCGAGCGATTGGTTGAGCTTTCTACTAATGTCCTTAACTTATCAAAAGTGGATACGATCGAAATCATAAGTGAAAAAACGCTTTACCGATTAGATGAGCAAATCCGGCTGGCCATTTTAATGTTGGAGCCAAAATGGAATGCTAAAAATCACCATATGGATATCGAACTGAAAGATGAAATTGAAATTCTCGGCAATAAACATCTCATTCATCAGGTTTGGATCAACCTTCTAGACAATGCTATTAAATATACAGACAACGGGGGCACGCTAAAAGTAAGTTTGTATCAATCCGGACGAAAAGCCGTTTTTCGTCTTGAAGATAATGGAGGCGGTATGAGCGATGAAACGATGCACCATCTGTTTGACAAATTCTATCAAGGACACAATTCTCATTATATAGCAGGAAACGGGCTGGGATTAACACTAGTCAAACGGATTATCGACCTTTGTGAAGGTACAATAGAAGTGCAAAGTGCACTTGGGAAAGGCAGTGTTTTTACCATAAGGTTACCTATAGATGAGATAGGATAGGAAATTAGAGGGGATGTATCTGCGCTATTTTTAGTGATGATGTACATTAAGACCTCTTCACCTTATCGAAATATATAAGTCAAAGTAAGTATTTCGACCTATAAGGGTATTTTACCAACGTAGCCACTAAAGTGGCCCCTCAAGTGACCGCCAACCGTTTGCAGAAAAACCGCGAGCGAAACAAACAAGAAAAAGTTAAAAACAGAACGATCGACAATCAAGAGCAATTTTCTTCGTGCCATGTATTGCTGACCATGCCTTGCTTATCCTGTGGAAACAGCACAAACTGAAGATCCCCTGTGTAAAGTGCTCTTCTTCACACAGGGAAATGGATTAGGTAATCATTTTTAGAGCGCAATTCTTTTTAAAGCAAATAATAACGTAAAAATTTCACGTGCTAGCCTAGCATGACCTGCCTAGTTCATCCCATTCGTATTACTTCTGAGATTTAACTGTTACCGACAAGCTAAGTTTACGATATTTTTCATCAATATCCTTATCTTCGATTAAATCTAAGACTGGGAAACCGTCTTTATGGAAGTGAACACGTCTAAAGCCACTGCTCCGCGGGCCATCTTTGCCAACTCGTGCATGATAGGTATTCCAGATCAGCCCCTCATCATCTTCAACATAGGCATTGTGTCCAGGACCACACTCCCCTTTTACTGAAGCAGATGTTAATAATGGATAATGATTTCTGCTCCAATTACTTGGTTCTAATAAATCTGCCTGCTTATCAACCCTTAGCATGCCAACACAATAAGTGTAATCGACTAACGCACTTGAAGTCGTTAACATTAACTGATCGCCGACAAACAATGGATAGGGTCCTTCTTCAACAAAGACATGATTATTTGCCCAGCTAAAATCCGGCTTTGACAATAGCACTTGATCGCTTATTAGCTGCCACGGCTTATCTGGATTAATTTCTCCGATATAAATCCAAGAGCCTAAATCATTAGGTACAAGATCACGCTGTGCCCAAACAACATAGTGCCTTTCCTTTACTGTAAAATAAGTCATATCAAGCGTTAACCCTTTTTCGCTTAATACTTGACCATACTGATCCAAAAATGGGATCGGCTCTTCCCAATCATTTTTATTACATAAATCTCCGCCCTTTTTCAGCTTCATCACGTGCGATCTGATTTCTGAAAAACCTTTCGGACTACTTGCCAAGAATATATAGACATCGTCTCCTACCTTATGAAACTCTGGCGCCCAAAGAAATTGAACCATGTGATTATACATCTTCGTGTTAATAATCTCGTACTCCGGGGCTGTGACCAATTCTGCTATGGTATGTGCTCTTCTAATCGAGAGGCTTTTATTTCCATTCGCATCATTTGTTGCGATAAAATAATAGGCATCGTTAAACTTAAAAACACATGGATCAGCCCGATCAATACTAATTGGAAAGTAAAAAGATGGCTGCTCTACCTCACCGGTAATCATATATTCACCATCTTGTCTTATATCGATGGAACGCGTATCCCATCTTATTGATCGGGTCACTGACGTATCATCACTGTATAAATACTCAGCCTTAACTTGCTTTAATTCATCTAAAGTCCCAATAACTGCTTTTTCCGGTATATTTACACCAATATTTTGTGGTGCGGTTAAACGTTCAATTAATTTATCAAAAGTAGCCCTTGAAATGTCAATACGATTGACCGGTTGTGCTCCCTTAATATTGGTAGTCAAAACATCAACGCTGAATGGAGGTGTTGGAGTAGGTTTTACATCAATTTCATCAAGATCGGAAAAGAGTGCTTCGTAATTTTCGTTCGATTCATCACACCATTTTAGGCAATACTGCTTCTCCTTAGATAAATAGGTACATGTTACATAGTGGATATGTTTATCACTTTTTAAATCGACTAATCCATGCTCCCTAAAGTCAAGAAAATCAATAGTTGTAAAGAGCAGAACCTTTCCTTTACTTTCTAAATCTGGCGTACCATCAGGCTCAGTTCTAATCGCAACTACACCATAGCCCATCTGCTCAGCTAATTCAAAAATGAAAGGCTGTGTTAAACATTTTGCATTTAGCGTTCGGTTCTCATTTTCAGTTGCTCTGGCAAATAGCACACCGGTATTATGATTAAATGCCTGAAATGCTTGGCCATCAACACTGTAAGCAAGATGCATGCTGTTAGCCAGTTTTTCTCCATAAATCCCTTCTGGTTTGCGTGTATAGGATAAAAGTTGAAATGATTTTCTCGACTCCATTTAAACGCTTTCACTCCTTTTGATTTAATAGCTCCATTATAATAAGCTAATTGACACAAAGCCATGATTTATTATAACTTTAAATTGATATATTCTGACCTTAAGGAGTGAGTTGACTATGGAGGAGATTTTTTTTGCTGATCATCATGCAGAGCATAGTGCCGATTTTATCTTCCACCTACCGAGTGGTCACAACTGTTGGCTTCTCGTTTTAACTAAAACAGCTGCAAGCTTTCAAGTAGATGGAAAGATGAAACCATACGGTGAAAACCATGCGGTCTTGTTTCAACCAGATCAGCCGATTAAATACCAGGCTTGTACTGATCACTATATAAATGGTTGGATTAGATTTAATTTGGAGAGCCTCTTTTTTGATCAAAGTCAACTCAACTATGGTGTTCCCCTTTATATGAATGATCAACTAGCTTGCCATCAACTCACTAAATTGATTGCCCATGAACATCAACACGGTAATGAAAGCGTCGCGATTCATTTGCTTAAGGGTTTACTATGTAAACTTATGTACAGCCACGGCACAGAAGGGAAAGATTTAGCGATTAAATTTAATGAATTACGCCAAGAGATAGAGGTCAACCCAGGCTTTCCGTGGACGATTACATACATGTCTAGGCTAATGAATTTAAGTGAAGGATACTTTCACCGCACCTATAAAAAGCTTTATGGTAAATCATGTATGACAGATGTGATCGAGATACGCTTAAACCATGCTGCACATTTACTAAAAACAGATAAATTTAGCATTAATCAAATCGCCTACCAGTGTGGTTATAAGAATGTCGAGCATTTTTCAAGACAATTTAGAGATAAATTTGGCATTTCTCCTGCTTATTTTCAAAAATAACCGTACCGTCTTTGCAAAACCTTCGATAAGTCGATAGTAAAGCAACAACAATCCATATACATACAACATTAAGCTATAGCAAGAAGAAAAGGGTTCTGTTTTAATCAAGGTATTAAAACAGCCTTATTTGTACACGGCTTAAATAGAAAGGTGGATTTTTGTTTATGACACAGGATCATTTATTAGGTTTAAAACCTGCTTTAGGTTGGAACTCTTGGAATACGTTCACATGGGATATTAACGAGCAGCTTATTCGTGATGTAGCAGACCGATTCGTTTCTGAAGGGTATAAAGATGCTGGTTATACGTACATTGTCATTGATGATTGTTGGAGTTTAAAGGAAAGAGATCAGGATGGAAATTTAGTGCCTGATCCAGAAAAATTTCCGAGTGGTATGCGCGCGCTTGCCGATTATATTCATGATAAAGGTTTAAAGTTTGGCATGTATTCATGTGTGGGCACGCACACATGTGCGGGTTATCCAGGTAGCTTTGAGCATGAATTTCAAGATGCAAAACAATTGGCGGAATGGCATGTCGACTTTTTAAAATATGATTACTGTTTTAAACCAAGACAGATTTCAGGCGAGCTCCTATATAAACGGATGAGCCTTGCCCTTAAAAACTGTGGGAGAGAGGTCTTATTTTCAGCATGTAACTGGGGCGAGGACAATGTTTATCAGTGGATTCGTGAGTCTGGCGCTCATATGTATCGCTCGACAGGTGACATACAAGATAGTTGGGAATCGATTAAGAACTTAGCACGCTCCCAGCTGGACAAAGGGTGCTATACGGGCTCTTTTTGTCATAATGATATGGATATGCTCGTTGTTGGTATGTATGGTGGTAGTAACAACAATTTTATTGGCCATAAAATTGGCGGTTGTACTGATAATGAATATAAGACCCACTTTTCGTTATGGAGTATGATGGGTTCTCCACTTATGATCGGCTGTGATATTCGTGATGCCAATCAAGTAACAAAGGATATCCTACTTAATCAAGAATTACTAAAGATTAATCAGGATTATGAAGGAAGAGGCGCATATCGAATCAAACCAGAGCCGCAATGGTTCCATACAGATGACGTTTTTATGCTTGTAAAGGTGCTATCTGATGGTGATCTTGCTATAGGCTTCTTTAATTTAAGCGATAGTCAAAGAGAAATATCTTTGCAATTCTGGGATTTAGGTCTTCCATATGCATCCGGTTTTTCCTTAGAATTGTTTGATTGCTGGGCACATAAAAATCTTGGTAAGTTTACGGAAAGGTTTAATCCTGTTGTCCCAGAACACGATTGCTTAATTGTAAGAGCAAAGGTGGTCAAGTAGAGTGTGCAGTGATCGATCCTGTCGAAACTGCCGTGTACCGCTTCAAACAGATGATGTTGCGATCTATTTGAAGCTCGTTTCCAGAAACGCAAAGGATTTTGTTTGTATTGATTGTCTGGGTAAGCAACTAAACTGTGGACGCGAACCGATTGACAAGCTCATTAAGTATTATCGAGACTCAGGAATGTGTGTGTTGTTTCGTTAGATTCCAAGCGCAACGTCATATACGCTGAAGGTGTATATGACGTTGCCTTTTTAAAGACTCTCGAAAAATACAATGGGTCTTTATAGCCTACAGAATAGGCTATTGCTTTAATCGACAGATCAGATGACCTTAATAGTTCACATGCTTGTTGAACTCTATAGCGCGTTAAATATGTTGAGATTGACATGCCTGTTGCTTCTTTAAATAAGCGGAACAAGTAGCTTCGCTCGATTTTAACTGCATCTACGATATCCGATACTCTTATTGTACTCTTCCAATAATGTCGATGGATAAAGGTTTTGGCTTGACCGACGTAATCAACTTGATTAATGGAAACCTCTTTAGGATAGTATTCCATATAATAGGACAATAACAAGCGTAGCTTTGCTTCACAACGTAATTTAATATAAGCATCCATGCCCATGTCCTTATCGATTTCAAAAAAAGACTTTAGGTTTAGCGGTGACGCTGATGCCACTGGATGATAGGGTGTTAGACTGGTCATTTCCAATAAGCACGTCGCTTCCTCACCATTAAACTCAACCCACACATATTCCCAGGGGTCCTGAGGATTTGGATAATAATAGATCTCCATATATGGAAAGATAATAAAGCTTTCCCCTTTCTCCAATGGAAATGTACCCTCTCTAGTCCGAAGCATCCCCTTCCCCTTTATGATGTAATGTAGTGCATAAACATCCCGTACACCTGGTCCCCATTTATGCATATTTACTGGTTTATGACCATAGCTAATAAAAACCAAACGATTGTTTACATGTGAACCATTCAGAGTATTAGATTCATTCTCTGGAAATAGCTGTCTCACGCTTATGTTCTCCTCTCCATTAAGCTCGTTAAATAATTTCCCTTCCAGTTAATAAATTATATTATCCTATTTTTATCAAAACCACTAGATTAGTCCAATAATTCCATTCCCTCTTGAAGTAAAATAACAGTAATCGCAATAAGCACAACCAAGATATAATTTAGCAGATTAAACACATAATAACATATTTTAATAAAGCGCTAACATGTTGTTGTAGAAAGAAATACATGAAATGAGCTATTTTGAGTGATACTGATTATATAGGAGGTGTGAAAGATGGCTAAAGACGTGAAATGTGAGGTAAACAATTGTAAGTACTGGACCGATGGGAATAGGTGTGATGCTAATGTCATTTATGTTGTAAGCCATACTGGCAAACGTGCTGCCAATGAAAAAGAAACAGACTGTCAAACGTTCGAGCGAAGTTTCTAAAACGCTCAAACTTTTTTCAAAAGTAGACAGGTTTTTCTGCCATCGACCCTTTCCTTCTTTAATGGCCTTGGGAATCAATACGTAAACATTATTCTGTGCTTATTCCACTAACGAAGAGCGTTAGTGGAATAAGCAAATATTATAAAAATGGAACTTCCATAAATTATGGAGTTCCATTTTTATAAGTAATATCAACATTAAACTTTAACAGAGCCATCATAAAAACAAGCGACATTGAAAGATACAAAACAATTGAAGCAACTGATTCCAGAACGTAAAAAGTTGCTGAAGTTAGATGAGTAAAGAGATGGTTAGAGTACTACAAAGCGCCATAGATGAGTTTAAGGAGTTATTAGATGTTCAAGAAAATTTAATTGAATTCCAGCGTATTCTCGAGGTCGCTGGATATCCCCCACATTATTCTTTAAATAATAAAAAAATTGAATATACATCTATGAATCGAAATTCTTCATTAACTTTTATTGAAAATTTTATGCAGGATTATTTTGATGATAAAGAAATATGTAAAATTGCATTAAAATGGTCCAGCAATACCTTTAGATGAAGTATCATTAGTAACAATGATATCTCCAGGCTTATTATCTATTGCAGCCTCTACTTTATTATTCTGAGCAAAAGTAAAAAAAACAATAAATACCAACAAAGCAAGTAACATTTTTTCTTTATTCAATACCATAAAATACCTCCTTTTATTAAAAAGGATATACTATAATTACCATTAACACTATATTTTTCTTCCTATTTTACTAAATTTAATGTTTAATATAATATAAAAACATAGAAAGGTTGATTTAAATGAAAAGAAAAATAATTTCGATTCCAATATTAATCATTATTATTTTAGTTGGCAGCTTTTTTGGATTTATAGAATTAAAGAAAAACAGTCTAAAAAATACCGTAGTTGAATATTTAATAACGGAAGAAAACATCTCCGAGAATGAGATTATATCTAGTGAACCTTTTATCTCTAACTTGAAAGGTAATAAAAATTATATGGTTAGTATCAAATTAAAAAATGACGCTAAAACCTATTACTATTATCAAAATGAAGATAATAAAATAATATTGGAATCTTATACGGAAGATGGAGAAGAACATGTTGTAGATAAATGATAATTTAAAAATAGCCCTCACTTGGGATGCAGTACCAACCAAGTGAGGGCTTGCTTTTATTACCTAAACGTCCCAGCATTAAGCCTTTTTTGCAACGCTCGAACCATAGCTGAGTTAGGCACACTAATAATCCCATCTTGCACAGTACCCAAATATTTCTGTGTTGTTCTAACCGTATTAGGCCCAATCAGCCCATCTTGCTTACTGCCAACTAAACGCTGCAGTCTTTTAATTACTAAGCTACCTTTACGACCTTTACCAAACTCTACGTCAATAATAGCTTGGCTAGCTAGGTTACGTGTTTGATCACTAATCACACCATCTGTAACGGTGCTGATTGCGTCTTGTAAAGCACGTGTTGTCTGTGGACCCCAACGACCATCGACTTTAAGATTAGCACCAGTGGATTTACTTTTAACTTTATTTGATGATCTCTTAAAACTTTCAAGTGCTGCACCTGTTTCTGGTCCAAAAATACCATCGACACCTATACCAGCATCTTTTTTGAAATTGTTGAAGTGCTGCTTCAGACGTTTTTCATGGTCTTATTTTACGGTGGTTTGCGGAAGGGAGAGGCTTTAGCTTTAACATGGAATGACATTGATTTTGATAATAATATAATCGACATAAATAAAACCGTATATCACGGTCGTATAACATCACCTAAAAATGAGTCATCTGTACGCAAAATAAAAATGCCACAACACACCATGAACTTACTTGGTGAATTGAAGCTACAGTCTAAAATTAAAATGGATTATGTAGTGTTTGGTGCGTTTAAAGATCACATTGCCGCCCACACAACCATAGATAGATATTTTCATCAATATATCGAACAAGTAGAAATTAAACGTATCCGAATACACGACTTTAGGCATTCTCACGCGTCTTATTTAATTAGCCTAATGACATTCAGATTGTCAGTAAGCGTCTAGGACATGCTAATACGTCTACCACATACGACATCTATAGTCATCTCTATCCAAATGCAGAAGATGCTGCAATTGCACAAAATGGAAGAAGATTTTAAACCTGCAAGCGTGGTGAAAATTAGTGATTAAATAAAAAAAACTCACACACAATAAACGTTTTTTCGCATTTAGTGTATCACAAAGTGTATCACGAAAACACGAACCTTACTCCCCCCAAGGGTTTTAGGCTTATTGGTGGAGACGGTGGGAGTCGAACCCACGTCCAGAGATATTGGCACTCAAGCTTCTACGTGTGTAGTTAATTTATTTATATTTCGCTATCTATTCAGCCAACCAACAGGCTTCCTAGTAGCTAGTCTGATTGTTCTCTTCTTGATTTCCTCAGACGGAGGACATCAAGCGTATCCCGCTTAAGTTGAGACCCTAACCCTAGCACACGGGTGATGCTAAGAAGGATCCTTTAGAACTGCTTAGGCAGCTGCTAAAGAGAAATTATTTTCTTTGCCAGTTATTATTGGCGGTTAACGTTTTACGAGCCGTAACCTCGACACGCGACTTGAGCTCAATCTACCCCTGTCGAATCCGTAACGTCCCCATTAACAGGAACAAAACGTTACAGGCTCAAGTAAAATGAGCGATAATAATCATTTGATTGTTTCGTTTTGCTACTCTATTATAACAAATCCCCACATTTATTCAAGGGGGGGTTATTGCATGCTTTCTTTCACGGCACGATCAATATCCCGTTTAGCTTGTTTTCTCTTCAGGTCTTCGCGCTTATCAAATTTTTTCTTCCCTTTACCAAGTCCGATTAATACTTTTGCCATACCGTTTTTCAAGTAAATTCTGAGGGGGACTAACGAATATCCGGCTTGTTGTGTCTCACCAATTAATTTATTGATTTGCTTTTTATGCATCAGTAATTTACGCGTACGTGTCGGTTCATGATTATAACGATTACCTTGCTCATAAGGTGAAATATGCATGTTGTGTAAAAAGACTTCTCCACGTTCAACACGGGCAAAGCTATCTTTCATATTAACCCGACCCGCTCGAATCGATTTTATTTCCGTTCCTTGAAGTACGAGGCCAGCTTCAATGGTTTCTTCAATGAAAAAATCATGATTAGCTTTTTTGTTCTGTGCAATGACTTTTCCTGTTCCTTTTGGCATTGATTTTCCCCCTTCTCCGATCATGCATTCTTCATTTTAACAGGTTCGTTTACCAAACACAATGCTGAACGGGCGCTTTTATTGGACAAGTTTCTATCTGTTATGCGATGATAGTTGAAGATTTGTTATTAGACCCTTAACCATCCAAAAATTAGGCTTTTATTTTTTCACTAAAAGGAGTAGCATCACATGCAAATTAGAATGTTAACAGTAAATGATTTACCGCAGTATAAAGCCATGCAAACCCATATTAAAGATGATTATATGATTGATATTTTTGAACACCTCATCACTCCGCCCAATCATGCATTATTCGGCTTGTTTAAAGACGATAGACTCGTTTCCGTTGCCGGCTATAGCTTCTTCCCTGGGGGGTATGCTATGTTAGGTAGACTGCGGAGTGATCGACGTGAACACGGCAACGGTTATGCCACCACATTGTTAGTTGAGATCATTAATAGGCTAAAAGTTAATCAGCATGTCGATTGGATCGGTGGTTACACCAATATAAATAATCAAGCAGCAAGACGTGTTTTAGCTAAATTGCAATTTGAACCCTTAAAAACATTTCATAGCTATCCATTAATAAATCGCCAGCTCGTAAACAGTAAAGTAGGAGATATCTGGAATGAAGTTTACCATTTAAAAAATAAACGAGCCATTCTCGATCAACTTGCCGCTGATGGGGTACTTGATGTTTATCCTTATGAATGTTACTACCCCTTTCCGTTTCAACAAGCCTTGTTACCAGATCAAAAACTTGATGAAACAAGGGTGTTTCAAAATAAACAGCAAGATCGATGGCTCTTTATTTCGAATGATTATAAGAAAGAACCGTATGCGCACGTTCGTTATTTCTGGGATGACCATTTTAACCAAGCTGGACTATTTGAAACGATAGACTATTACTTGAGTCAACAAGATGAACCGCGTAAGCCATGGTTTGATTTTTCTACCTATGCCAGTTCTCTGATCCCTAATCTTGATGCTTTCGAAATCCAAGATGGATGGATTTTATATGGGAAATCCGTTTAATATTTAGTATAGATTCACTTAAAAAATGCTTTTTATGGCTAGTTAGTTGCCGATTGAATAAAATGAACCTTCAATTAATAGCTGTTGAGCGAATCAGGACATTAGCGTCTGTACCTACCTCAATCGATTTGCTCTACTCTATTTCCCCAAAAGGATGAAGTCACCTTTCCTTAAATAATTACTCTTTCGGTTCTAGGCAGGATATATATAAACTGAAAATTCAGTCAACATTCATGCAACACTAGTGATAAAAATGCACAAATAAAAAACCTGTATGAGGGGTAGAACCCCTCATGCCTCATCACCTAACGGTCAACCAAATCGATCAGGTTAATCACCAGACACAATAAAGTCAAGTTGGTAATGAGGATAATTTATGGATAATAGTTGCTCAATATTATGTTTACTAGTTCGCAATGCAGCTATCGAGACAACCGATTCCGTAAAATCAAGCATGACTGATATATGGATAAACATGCCGATTTTTCGAATCTGACATGTAGTTAAGAAACAATTATCTGGAAGATTCTGCTCAATAACCGGCTGTATTTGTTCCCGCCACTGCATGCGAGGTGTGATCCCTGAACTAAGCTCAATAAAGCTATTCTTGAGTAATGAGACCGGTGTTCGCCAAGCAAACATAACCAAAATCAGACTAATAATTGCATCACCGATATAAAGCACAAACGAAAGTGGCCCTTGTTCATTAACAAGCAGAAACAATCCGACACCTACCGCCACACCAATAGCCATTAAACCATCGACAAAGGCAGTCCGTGAGTCAGCCGCAAGTATCGTGCTTGCTCCCCCCATCTTTCGGTTCTGATAACGCGCAAATATGGATAAGCCAAAGCTCAAGACAATCATTAGCATAATATAAGGAATAACCGGAGTAACATTTAATTTGTCTACATCGCCTGTTCGCCAGTATGTATAGAGGATAGCTACACTTTGGCTCAGTGCAATTAGCAATAAACTAATCGTAACCAAAGATTTGAAGACCGCATATAGCGGCTCTAATACAAATCGTCCGTATGGATAAACCTCACTGGATCTTACGCTATATCGAGAAATCAAGATCGCAACTATGCTGGAGATGGCTGCGATCAACGAAAAGTATGCGTCTAAAAAGACCGCCGGTATTTCCGTCTGAGCGTATACTCCAAAAGCAGATACACCAAGTGATATATTAATTAATATACTGACGATTAATGTTTGTTGCTCTAGTCGTTTTTGCTTCATCATACCTCTCCCATTTCAACTGACATCCCAATCTCCACTGCTTCATTGCCTCTGAATCGGGCAAGTCGCACATCGAAAAGCCCCATCCAATCGAGCATGCCAAGTAAAGTCGACAGGTTCAACTGTAAATCCCCATGCTTCCAAACGCTTCTGTAACTTCTGGTGTCGCTTTTGTATGATAATCGTCTGCGGATCAAGCACAAGAACGTTCGTCCCCATCTGAGCACGGGTGACATCATCCACTTCAATAAATTCATAAGTGTGAAGGGGTGCGGGTAGCGGATGCTGTAAGGATTCACGATGAATAATCCCTCGTTTATCACCAATAATTGTCATACAACAATCAAGATGGAGGATACCCTCATTTGTCAGCTGAACCGGAATGACTTCTGCCTGATCACCAAGTATGTCCTGTAACCATCTACTTCCTTCTTGATTACTTGCATATTTACCTATTCCTACATATACATATGGAAAATCTACGATGACATCGCCACCTTCCAAATATAATCCGCTTTCCTCAGCAATTCGCTCAATTCGTGCTTGCTCAAGATCAAACATCTCAATCAGCTTTTCCATTCCTCGAAGCTCTTTCTGTCGCATCTCGATCTGAAGTTGTCCAGTAATCAACCGGTCATCCACGCATAAAACAGGATCACGTGCAAACATCTGACCTAGACCCGCCGATTCATTCGACTGAGGCTTTATCGCTTCAGGATGATGAACATGAACACCATGACGTATTAGTATCTGCTTTAACTCAGCCAATTCTTTCTGGAACTTCCTTGTTAACCATTTTGGTGCTCTCTTCCCTTTTAGCAACGGATAAAGATATTGGGTGATCATCTGCTTCCACCATGGACTGGCTGCTTCAGTTTCAATATCATGCATATCAGGGATATAGAGTTCTTCAGCCGTTCCTAAAATCACCTCTTCCAATTTTCCATACTCATTTCGGATCCTGATGCGAGATTCCATTGCTTTCACTCCTCTTATGCTAGATTCATAACCATTACTACACGCTAATTCCACGCCAAAACATTCGCCACATCGTCTCAGAAATCTGCTTAAACGCTTTATCTGGCACATAGTGGATTTGCATCATCACACCATCTGCCGTACAAAGAAAAGCAGTAACCAGATCTTCAACAGGCCCCACATGAATAACTTCGTCTTCTATTCCTGATTTTAAGACCGAAGCGAGCGAAACTTTTAACAGTGACTCGTACTCCGCCAGTTTGAGTCTTAATTCCTCATATAAAGCTGCTGGTGGAAAAAACAACATATGTCTAAAAAATTGAAACTCAAACTGTTTATTCTCTTCTAACGGATACTCGCTTAAATAGCGAAAATAGGCATGCAATTGCCGCTCAATAGATTGATCTGCCACTTGCTTACTCAGTTGCTGCAAACTTTGCTTGTTATCTTCAACCAAGTCATGAACAATCGACAAGAACAAAGCTTCTTTTCCCTTAAAATGAGAATACAAACTTGCTTTACGAATGCCTACCTGTTTCGCAATCGCCTCCATCGATGTACCGTCAAAACCATGAATTGCAAATAATTTCATCGCCTCTAACTGAACCCGACCTGCTGCATTTGTTGTCTTCAAACAAAATCACCTCTTATCATAGTATACAACTTATTAACAACCTATCGTTCGGTAGTTTTTATTATAAAAAAACCTTTGCTTTTTGTCAACCTTTCAGGTTTACTCTTTGTATGAATGTATCTGATAGGTGCCATCCAAAGCGTATTAGGACGAGTGGATTAATGTCTCTATTCGACACCTGATTTTGTTTTACATCAAAATCAGGTGTCATCCTTGTTCGGATATAGGATCCCAACCAAATCGCTCGGATTCCTTCTTCTCATATATAGTTGGGATTGCACGATAGCTGTTATGTGGGGTTGCACATCAAAAAACGGGTATCCGACGGGTTTCATGAAGCGGATTGGGCGTTCGTCTGCGAAAACGAATGTATTTTACCCTGCGGTCCTTGATACCTCCCCTACTCTTAAAAAGGTCTATCTATAAAAAAAGATAAGGTGTGTAAAAATCACATCAACACAGAGATAACTGTAAAAATGTCTGTAAAACCAATTTAAAATCAATCATTTTCTATTGTAATCAAGGCTTACGAGCAAGGAGATACAGAAGAAGTCGAAGATTGCCAACTGATGCTAGCATTGATTTATAAAAATCTAACTCATCCTTAAATGAAGTGGTGGGTAACTTTTGGCTTGGCGAAATATCTGAAATATATTAAACAGATTAGCTGAATCTCATTATCTTAGAAGACATTCGACTTGCCATTATTCACCACACATCAGATGAGCTTCCCAGAGTGATACTGATTATATAGGAGGTGTGAAAGATGGCTAAAGACGTTAAATGTGAGGTAAACAATTGTAAATACTGGGCGGATGGGAATAGATGTCATGCTAACGTCATTTATGTTGTAAGCCATACTGGCAAAAGTGCAGCTAATGAAAAAGAAACAGACTGTCAAACGTTCGATCGAAGTTTCTAAAACGCTCAAATTTTTTTCAAAGTAAACAGTTTTTTCAGCCATCGCTCCTCTTCTTCTTTAAGGCCACAGCTAACCAATATCGCAGCTGTGGTTCAGTTTTTCTTCATAGTCTATGATGCTAACTTAAAGCTGTACAGAAACGCTTACTTAAAAGTGTAAAATATCAAATGCCATAAAAAAACTACGTAAAGAAGATACACTGAAAACCACTATTTCAAATAAACCCCATAATCTAATATGACAGTGCCATCAGCTTGTTTTTCAGTAAACCTTGGAGAGTTATAGCGTTCAAAGAACCACCACCACTTCTCTGTGTCCTCCTTAAAGTCTTCACGCAGATACGCCATATCATTTTCCTTTAGCTTCGCAATAGCAAGGTTGTGAGCTTCCTCCCCATAGATCTCGCCTGTTTCTTCTTTGCCCTTAATCCAACAAACACCGACATCACCTTCTGGGAGGTCTACATATTCAAAGCCCTCTGGTACAGGTGTACCTTCCTCAAAAAGGGTACCAATCCAGTATTGAAAAGAGTCGAAATCTTCGTTACATCCCATCAAACCATAGTAACCGTTTTCAATTCTAGGTAATGGACCGATTTTTTCAAGCTGGGTGAACCATCCTTCTTTAAACCACTGTTCCCATTTAACCGCAAAGCTACCATATTGATCACGATCATCATTCGTGTAACATTTGCCGATAAGTCTTGCCCTGGGAAAATGCTCCTTCTGAACATGCACAATCTCAATTGCCATCTAAACCACACCTCTCACTATTTAATAGTTTTATTCTACCAAGCATGAATCGCTTGGTCAATCTAAAATAGAACATACGATCTGTTTCTTTAAAAATAAAAGTGTCAAATGCGTTAACCTCGCGTCTGACACTTTTATCATACAGCCTATTTACGTTTTCTCTTCGTGGCCTTAGGTGGGGCAACCTTACCTTTTCTTTTTCCTTTTTTCTTCCCTTTTTTCTGCTTGTCTTTCTCATTCTCATGCTTAGGCGCTTTTTTTTGTTCAATTGGTGGACGGCGCCGCGCTTGCTTCTTCATGCCTACGATTTCAAAGTCAACTGCATGCTCCTCCATATTGACGCCAGCAACCCGTATCGTAATCGTGTCACCAATTCGAAAGATATTGCCTGTTCGCTCGCCGATCATGGCATGTGCGCGTTCGTCAAATTTATAATAATCATCCGTAAGATCACTTACATGTACAAGTCCCTCGACTGTATTGTCAAGCTCGACAAATAATCCGAACCCTGTAACTGAACTTATTACACCATCAAATTCTTCTCCGATCTTATCCTGCATAAACTCAGCCTTTTTCAGGTCATCGGTTTCACGCTCGGCATCCACGGCAACGCGCTCACGCTCCGATGTATGCTTAGCAATATCACTGAGTTTACCTTTCCAAGCATTTTGCGTTTTGTGATCAACCTTACCTTCAATTAAGTAAGTTCGAATAAGGCGATGAACGATCAAGTCCGGATAGCGACGGATTGGGGAAGTAAAGTGTGTATAAAATTGGGTAGCTAGCCCAAAATGACCAACACTATTCGGGTCGTATTTGGCCTGTTTCATTGAACGTAGCATCAGCTTAGATATCACCATTTCTTCTTGCTCACCTTCAACAAGCTCAAGAACCTTCTGCAAGGCTTGTGGGTGAATATCATTCGCTGTGCCCTTGACATTATAGCCAAATTGCCCGACAAATTCAAAGAACTTTTGGAGTTTTTCCTCATCAGGATCCTCATGTATACGGTGAATAAACGGCAGATCCATCCAGTGAAAATGCTCGGCAATCGTTTCATTTGCCGCCAGCATGAATTCTTCGATTAGACGTTCCGCAACAGATCGCTCTCTAATGGCAACATCTTTAGCATGACCAGCTTCATCTACGAGAACCTTTGCTTCTTTAAAATCAAAATCAATTGCTCCACGTCCAAATCGCTTCGCTCTTAGGATAGCAGCTAATTGTTCCATTTCTTCAAAAAATGGAACAAGCTCTTCGTAAGACTTGCGCACATCTTGATCCTCATCAACAAGAATTTGGTTAACTTCCTGATAAGTCATTCTAGCAGTCGTATTAATCACACTTTGGAAGATATCATGGTTGACTACCTCCCCTTTCGCATCAATCTCCATTTCACAGCCTAATGTTAAGCGATCAACATTAGGATTTAAAGAGCAAATGCCATTAGATAGCCTGTGGGGAATCATTGGAATAACCCGATCTACTAAATACACACTTGTTCCCCGCTCATATGCCTCTTGATCAATCGGTGATCCTTCCTCAACGTAGTGAGAAACATCTGCAATGTATACACCTAGCTTATAGTTACCGTTTGGTAATTTTTCAACGGTGACCGCATCATCCAAATCCTTTGCGTCAGCACCATCAATCGTAACGATAACCTTATCACGCAAGTCACGTCGATTTGAAAGTTCATTAGGATCAATTTGATCAGGTACCTGTTCAGCTTGTTGCAAGACCTCTTCTGGGAAGTCGATCGTAATATTATGCTTATGAATAATCGAAATAATGTCCATACCAGGGTCATTTTTATGACCGAGGATCTCCATCACTTCACCTTCAGCAGCCATTGTTCCTTCTGGGAACTTCGTTAACGTTACAATTACCTTATGACCAGTTACTGCACCTTTACTATCAGCTTTTTTAATAAAAATATCATTAGGTATCCGCTTATCATCTGCAATAACAAAGCCAAAGCTTCCTTTGTCCTCAAAAGTGCCGATAATCCGTGTTGAATGGCGCTCAATAATTCGTTCAACCACACCTTCCACACGTTTATCACCAACTTGTTCTGTCTCAATTCTGACAAAGACATGATCATTATTCATTGCACCATTTAGATCATTTGGATTAATATATACATCTTTTTGATTCTCATCATCTGGTAAGAGAAAAGCAAAACCTTTTTTGTGCATTTGGATTTTCCCTTTGACTAATCCAATTCGTTCAGGCAGTGCATAACGATTTTTCCTTGTTAACAGTAGCTTACCTTCATCCTCTAAAGTATTAAGCGATTTGATCAACGCTTTAAATTGATCTGCATCTGAAGTATCTATTTGTAAGCCTTCTAGTATTTCTTCAACTTTTAAAGGTTTTTGAGCTTCTTCTTCAATATAAGTAATAATGCGTTCCTTTAGTAATTCCAATTTCACTTTCACCTTCTTTCATTTTTGTGTCTACTTTATTATGAGTTAGTCCCAGTTTAATGATTCTAAAAATTGATAAATATCTTCATGAACATCATCTCGCTTCGCCCCTAATGTAATGGCATGCCCAGCATCTTCATACCATTTTATAGCTTTTTCGTCACATTCTACTGTTTCATAAATATGCGATGCACTTGCAGTATTAATCATTTGATCATCCTTTGCTTGAATCACCATAGTTGGCGTATAAATTTGATCGAGATGGCAATTAACCTCTTTAAAAAGTGCTGCCAATTCTTGAAATAGTGGCTTTGCATCTTGAACGAGTTGATCAACTTCTTTAATAACTTGATCTTCTTGTTTACCCTCTACTCTCTTATATTGGCTAGCATAATAACGAAATCCTTTAGTTAATTGTTGTTCGTTATCAAAGAACATAGGCGAGCACATAGGAACAACACCGACTATCGGTTGAGAATAAGCAAGCTTTAAAGCTAACACACCACCTAAAGATAAACCGATTACCGCAATTTTCCGATAACCTTGTGCCTTCAATTCATCATATGATGCCTTAACATCTTCCCACCAAGCTTGTGCCCCACCTTCTAATAAGTCTTCCGGAGCTTGACCGTGTCCTCGATAAATAGGACCGAGTGAAGTATAGCCTTTCTTCTGCAAGAATCGTCCCAACATTCGAACATCTGCGCTGTGACCAGTAAAGCCATGTAATAATAATACCGCTCTTTCCCCCTCTTTAAACATAAAAGGCTGTGGTGTTTGTATTTTCATATTTAATATCGTCCTTTCTCTATTACAAAAAGCGCTTAAATAAAATAGCTTAATGTTTAATCTTACCAAAACAAGTCAAATTCTGCACTTGTTCTGTTTTCTTTATGTAAGAATCTATCAAAATTTTTTAATCCAAGCTGATCGATTGCCTCACAGCAATAAAAACCCCCTCATTTTCAAAAACAAATGAGAGGGTTACATTCGCAACACTATAGTATATAAGCTACGACAAACGTTAAAACAAAAAACAAAACAGCAGCTACAATGGTAGCTCTTTGTAAAACAGCATCTATTCCTCTAGCCTTTTTCTTTCCAAATAATTGTTCCGCACCGCCTGAAATGGCTCCAGACAATCCTTCACTTTTCCCTGATTGCATTAAAACAAGTATAATTAAAGTTATTGACGTTATAACTAATAACGTAAGTGCAACACCATGCATAGTTGCGTACACCTCCTAAAGAACTTCGAACACCTTCGTTTATCACTGGACACTTAGTTTATACTATGTAAAAACAAAGCGGTAAACTTTTTAAAGCGTCAACTTACAACGGGGTATAATCCCCTCTCAATGCTAGGTTAAATAATATTATACACTAGTATTAATTTAGCATAAAATAGTAACAGCCTGCAAGTTAATTTTATAATAAACTCAACTTTCGCACACTGAAAATAGTCATTCATCCTTGATCTTGTTCAATAAACGCGGTATTTAATATGCTTGTTGACTTTACTTTTGCATGGATGTGCCACATACGTTAAGAACGTTATTTCGTTCCAAAAAGCAAGGGATTCGCTTTTCGTGGGGATGGCTTCAGCTAACTTTAGAAGCTAAGAGCGCTTCTAAAGTAGATCTTCAGCTCATCCTATTCCCGCAGAAGTCTCCCCCCTTGCTTACCTCCACTTAGACAGGTGGTTCATACTGAATGCGATTTTTCCATTTTGCGTGCGATCGCAACTAATTTTCATGCGAATTTCTCACTTTTCGTATGATCGCGGATTCATGCGATTTCCTGAGTAAGCCCAACCGCACGAAATAAAGTACTATTTAGCAGGTGAGCTATCTGTAGACTCCGGTGGTAATAGCTCCACGAAAAGTGGAACATATCTCAACTATGAGTCCAAGACGAAAGTTTTATAATCAAATAAATTTGCTCTACTCTCTATTTTGAGGTGGGGATTTTACGGACGGTTATCTGTGATAAAAAAGCATTTAACTAAAAGATTATCATTGACTGATTTTGACTGATTTTGATTGATTTTTATCAATTGGTGACGTATGATTAAAGTAAGCGATTTATTTGAATTAGAATAAAGGAGGTTGCGCATTGTTAACGGCCAAACGTCATGCACTTATCATTGATTTACTTAAACAAAAACATCTCGTAACCATCCAAGAACTGGTTGATTTGACATCCGCTTCTGAATCAACGATTCGAAGGGACTTACGTGAATTAGAATCCCATCAGCATTTAATACGTGTTCATGGAGGTGCCACATCGAAACACTCTGCATTCCAAGAGCTTACATATCCTGAAAAATCAATTTACCATGTTGATGCTAAGAAACAAATTGCTAAGTTTGCGGCTTCTCTAATAAGTGATCACGATTGTATATATCTTGATGCTGGAACAACCAACTATGAAATGATTTCACATTTAGCTGATCGGCAAATTACCGTTGTAACAAATGGCTTAACACACCTTGACGCTCTTAACCAATTTAATATTAAATCTTATCTGCTAGGTGGTGCAGTTAAACATACAACTCGCGCTCTTATTGGCGTCGGAGCGCTTAAAGCACTCGAACGTTATCATTTTGATAAAGTATTTATCGGTGCAAATGCAATTGATTTAAACTTTGGTTATTCTACACCTGATCCCGAAGAAGCAGCTGTCAAGCGTGCAGCAATAGCGCAAGGTGAACTTAGCTTTGTTATAGCAGATCATTCAAAATTCAATGAGAGACGTTTTGCCAAGATTGTTGATCTTAATCAAGCAACATTAATTACTGATGCAATCGAACAAAATCAACACAAGCAATTTCAAGAAAAAACAACCATAAAGGTGGTATCAACATGATTTACACTTGTACCATTAATCCATCAATTGACTACATCATTCATATCGATTCATTTCAATATGGTGGCTTAAACCGTGGAGAGCAAGCCGCTTATTATCCGGGTGGCAAAGGAATAAATGTTTCACGTATTTTAAAAAGATTAGCTGTCGACAATACAGCACTTGGGTATATTGGAGGCTTTACCGGAGAATATATTAAAGAGGCTTTACATCAAGAAGGGATTAAAACGGATTTTATTACAATAGATGGTGTGACTCGGATTAATATGAAAATGAAATCATCTAAAGAAACAGAGATCAACGGACCTGGCCCGGACATTAGTCAAAAGGAACTTGAGCAACTCTTTCAGCAAGTTGAACAATTAACAGCTGGTGACACATTAGTCGTTGCAGGGAGCTTGCCCCGTTCATTACCAGATGACCTTTATGTGAATTTGGCTTCAATTTGTGCAAAAAAACATGTTGAGATGGTAGCAGATACTTCAAGTGACTCATTAAAAGCTCTAATGGGTACACCACTTTTTCTCGTTAAGCCTAACCATCATGAATTGGGGGAATTATTTAATACCGTCATCACATCTAAACAAGATGCTATCTATTATGGTAAAAAATTATTAAATAATGGTGTTGAGCATGTGCTCATTTCTATGGGAGGCGAAGGTGCTATTTACTTAAATGGCAAGCAATGCCTAATAGCAAAAGCACCAAAAGGGGATGTTGTCAACACTGTTGGTGCAGGTGATTCATCCGTAGCTGGCTTTTTAGCTGGGCTACAGCACTACTCTAATGATGAGCAAGCTTTTCGATATGCTGTCGCTAGTGGAAGCGCAACAGCCTTTAGTGCTGACCTCGCTTTAAAAGACGATGTTGACGCTCTTGTCGATCGTGTTCAAATATCTGGACTATAAAGCGAACCTTCAATCAGTGGACGGAGGTCTACAGGACATAGGTCATGCAGACGTCGCCACAGGACGTGGCGATCTTAGTCAGTAATCCTTCTTAAGGACGTGGCGGTTTTAGTCTACGATCTTACCCACCCACTGATTGCAGGTTCGTTGAGTGAGTCAGGACATTAGCAGCCGCCTAAATAGATAAACCTCTTCTCTCCATATTTAGTCGGGCGGTTATCTGTGATAAAAAATCACAAGCTACGAAATTTGACAGTAGACTTCATTTTAAATAGATGGTATTGTATGAAAAGCGTATACTAATGTAGGTGTAGTTATCTTTATATGATAAAGGAAAAAAACTATACACAGTTTTACATTGTTTTTTGTATGTAATACTTGAAATATCACTGCAAAACAAAGTAAAATTGAAGTTGTGGTATACTGAATAAAAAGATATTAATTATTTTATAGGAGGTTTTTTTCATGGCAGCTGAAAAAACAGTAACAATTACAGATTCAACAGGAGTACACGCACGTCCAGCAACAGTACTTGTTAACAAAGCAGGTAGCTTTGCCTCTGACGTAACCGTTGAATACAACGGTAAATCAGTTAATTTAAAATCAATTATGGGTGTAATGTCTCTAGGTATCCCTAAAGATGCTGAAATTAAACTTGTAGCTGAAGGTTCCGACGAGCAAGAAGCAATCGATGGAATTTACGACGTCATTAAGCAAGAAGGATTAGGAGAGTAATTATTTATGTCAAAGCTAAAAGGGATTGCGGCATCTAATGGTGTAGCTATAGCAAAAGCATACACTTTAGAAGCACCTGAACTTTCTTTTGAGACAAAGAAGGTCGGTGACGTTGCCAAAGAAACAGAACGTCTACAGGATGCTCTAGACGTTTCAAAGCAAGAGCTTGAAAAGATTAAAGAAAATGCTCGACAATCACTTGGTGATGAACATGCTGAAATTTTCTCAGCGCATCTGTTGGTTCTTAGTGATCCAGAAATGATTACACCAATCAAAGATAAGATAAAAAATGAAAATATCAATGCAGAGGCAGCTCTTGATGAAGTCGCTAACATGTTCATTAATATGTTTGAAAGCATGGATAATGCTTATATGCGTGAACGTGCTGCAGATATTAAAGATGTCACCAAGCGCGTTATGGCCCATTTACTTAAGGTTTCATTTCCTGACCCTGCTTTAATTGATGAAGAGGTCATCATTATTGCTGAAGATTTAACACCTTCAGATACCGCTCAATTAAATAAGCAATTTGTTAAAGGGTTTACAACAAATATTGGTGGACGAACTTCCCATTCTGCTATTATGGCTCGCTCTTTAGAAATCCCTGCTATAGTCGGTACGAAAACCGTTACAGATGATGTTAAAGATGGCGATATCATTATTGTAGATGGTATTGATGGTGAAGTTGTTATTAATCCATCAGATGATGTGATTAAAACCTATCGCAAAAAACAAGACGACTTTGCTAAGCAAAAAGAAATTTGGGCACAATTAAAAGATGAGCCAACGGTATCAAAAGATGGCACACATGTTGAGCTTGTTGCAAATATTGGGACGCCAAACGATGTGGAAGGTATTATCAATAATGGGGGTGAAGGTGTCGGTCTTTACCGCACTGAGTTCTTATATATGGGTAATAGTGATTTCCCTTCAGAAGATGACCAATTTGATGCTTATAAATCTGTGCTCGAGCAAATGGGAGACAAGCCTGTTGTTGTTCGTACCTTAGATATCGGTGGCGATAAAGAGTTAAGCTATCTTGACCTACCGAAAGAAATGAACCCATTTTTAGGTTTTCGCGCGATTCGTCTCTGCTTAGAGCGTGACGATATTTTCCGCACGCAATTACGTGCACTCTTACGTGCTAGTACTTATGGAAACTTGAAAATTATGTTCCCTATGATCGCGACGCTAGATGAATTTCGACAAGCAAAGGCATTATTACTTGACGAAAAAGATAACTTAAAAGGTGAAGGTATTGATGTTTCTGACGATATCGAAATCGGTATCATGGTTGAAATTCCATCAACTGCGGTAATTGCTCGCCAATTTGCTAAAGAAGTTGACTTCTTCAGTATTGGTACAAATGACTTGATTCAGTATACAATGGCAGCAGACCGTATGAATGAGCGCGTTTCATACTTATACCAACCTTACCACCCTGCTATCCTTAACTTAGTTAATAATGTTATTGAAGCCGCTCACGCTGAAGGCAAATGGGCAGGTATGTGCGGCGAGATGGCGGGCGATTCAATCGCTATACCAATCTTACTTGGGCTAGGACTAGATGAGTTTAGTATGAGTGCAACATCTATTTTACCAGCACGTACACAAATCAAAGATTTATCTAAAGAAGAACTTGCTTCTTATAAAGATGAATTACTAAGCATGTCAACTGCTGATGAAGTAGAAACGTTTATTCGTGAAAAAACAAATCAATAATTAAGCTTCTCGTTAAAAGAGATGGTGTGATTTTTACTCGCACCACCTCTTTTTTTAATTTGGTGTTGGTTTGCGTGGCGAAATATGGTAGCCTTATGAATGAAGAGAATTTAAAGAGATGTGTGGTCAGCCTGTTACTGACTAGCATTCTATAAGTAATGGAGGATGACTGGAAATGCAAAAAAATAGAAATGAAGAGGACTTCAGCATCCGTTTCGCAGAAAAGGAAGATGTCTCTCTTATTTTATCCTTAATAAAAGAACTGGCGGAATACGAAGCGTTGCTGACCGATGTGAGTGCCACTGAGGAATTATTGAAGGCAAATCTGTTTGAGAAAAAAACAGCTGAAGTGATCATTGGTGAATATCAAGGTGAACCTGTGGCTTTTGCACTGTTTTATTCCAGTTTTTCAACGTTCTTGGGCAAACCGGGTCTCTACTTGGAGGATTTATATGTCAGACCAGATTATCGAGGAAGAGGATTTGGACGGAAACTGATTACATACTTAGCTGATCTCACTTGTGAAAGAGAATACGAACGTCTGGAATGGGTATGCCTCGACTGGAACACATCTGCCATTCAGTTTTACAGAAAAATGGGAGCTATAGCTATGGAGGACTGGACGACATACAGACTCCATGGAAGTGCACTTAAAAATCTTGCTAGCCATTTTTAGTTGCCGAGATCGCGTCCGGCTGAAGGTGAAAGATTTTTTATAAAACGAACCTTCAATCAATCAGCAGAGGCCTACAGGATGTAGGTCGTGCAGACGTGGGCCTACAGGATGTAGGTCATGCAGACGTTGCCACAGGACGTGGCGGTCTTAGTCTGTAATCCTTTTTAAAAATGTGGCAGTTTTAGTCTACGATCTTCCCCTCCCACTGATTGCAGATTCGTTGAGTGAATCATTACATGAGCGACTGTTATCACCCACCTCAATCGATTTGTTGTATTCTTTCTCTATTTTGAGGGGATTTTACGGACAGTTATCTGTGATAAATAAATAATGGAACCTGTGAAATAAAGCGCTTCTCTTAACAATATCAAATATTATTACTTAATCAAGCCCTCCTAAAGCCTGACAGAGCCAAGAAGGAATAAACATTAATATAACCCCTTATCTATTGTGATTAAATCACAGATAAGGGGTTATGTTTGTCTAGCATTCATTCAGAGAAAATCATAAATGATCAATTAGACTTTTTCACGTCTATAACTTATTTATTTAAGTTATAGAATGCTGTTTTTCCAGCATATTTAGCTGTATCAACAAGCTCATCTTCGATACGAAGTAATTGATTGTACTTCGCAACACGGTCCGTACGTGAAGGTGCACCTGTTTTGATTTGGCCAGCATTTGTTGCAACAGCAATATCAGCAATTGTTGCATCTTCTGTTTCACCTGAGCGGTGTGAAATAACTGCAGTGTAATTAGCTTTTTTAGCCATTTCAATTGCTTCGAAAGTTTCAGTTAATGTACCAATTTGGTTAACTTTGATTAGGATTGAGTTTCCAATACCTTTTTCGATACCTTCTGAAAGTTTTTCAGTATTTGTAACGAATAAGTCGTCACCTACTAATTGAACTTTGTCACCTAGTTTATCAGTTAAAAGTTTGAAACCATCCCAGTCATTTTCATCTAGACCATCTTCGATTGAGATAATTGGGTATTTTTCAACCATTTCAGCATACCAGTCAACCATTTCAGCAGACGTACGAACAACGCCTTCACCTTTAAGATTGTATTTACCGTCTTCGTAAATTTCTGAAGCTGCAACGTCCATTGCAAGTTTAACTTCTTCACCAGGTTTGTAACCAGCTGCTTCAATCGCTTCAATAATGGTAGATAAAGCTTCTTCATTTGAAGATAAGTTAGGTGCAAAACCACCCTCATCACCTACAGCAGTGTTGTAACCTTTTGAAGTAAGAACTTTCTTAAGATTATGGAAGATTTCAGCTCCCATACGTAGCGCTTCTTTGAATGTAGGCGCGCCAACTGGCATAACCATGAATTCTTGAATATCAACATTATTATCGGCATGCTCACCGCCATTTAGGATGTTCATCATCGGTGTTGGAAGTGTCGTAGCATTGAATCCACCTAAATAAGTATACAATGGAACGCCTAAGTGATCTGCAGCAGCATGTGCAACAGCCATTGAAACACCTAAGATTGCGTTAGCACCTAATTTGGCTTTGTTTGGTGTACCATCTAATTCGATAAGTAATTTATCAAGAACAACTTGACGAGTGACATCAAAACCAAGTAGTTCTGGAGCAATAACTTCGTTAACGTTTTCTACTGCTTTTTGAACGCCTTTACCTAAGTAACGGTCTTTGTCACCATCACGTAATTCAACAGCTTCATATTCACCTGTTGAAGCACCGCTTGGTACGAGTGCACGACCAAAAGCGCCTGATTCCGTATAAACTTCTACCTCAACTGTTGGGTTACCACGAGAGTCCATAACTTCGCGTGCGTATACATCTGTAATATATGGCATAATTTTCGTCTCCTTTTTGTTAAATCATTTTATTTAAAATAAATTATCACTTAATTAAAGATTTTCCAGTCATATCTGCTGGTTTTTCTACATCTAATAGATCAAGAAGGGTTGGCGCCAAATCACCTAGGATACCACCATCTCGAACGGATCCCCCTTGTTCTGTAACAATAACAGGTACAGGATTCGTTGTATGTGCGGTCATTGGCTTTCCATCTAGTGAAACAACTTCATCAGAGTTACCGTGATCAGCGGTAATGATGGCTTTCCCACCTTTTTCAATGATCTTATCTACGATCTTACCTAAACATTCATCAACAGCTTCAATCGCTTGAATAGTTGGCTCAAGCATACCTGAGTGTCCTACCATATCCGGGTTAGCAAAGTTTAAGATGATTGCATTTTGATTACCTTCATCTAATTCTTTAAGCAATGCATCTGTGACCTCATAAGCGCTCATCTCAGGCTTTAAGTCATAAGTTGCCACTTTAGGTGAATCAATTAAAATGCGTTTTTCACCATCAAATTCTTGCTCCCGTCCACCACTCATAAAGAAAGTGACATGTGGATATTTTTCCGTTTCAGCAATACGCAGTTGATTTAACCCGTTATTTGCTAATACTTCACCAACTGTGTTCGTTAATTCAGCTGGAGGATAAGCAATTTTCCCTGACACCGTGTCACTATACTTCATTAAACAAACAAAATAAATATCTTTCGGTGCTACTTCACCACGATTGAATTCAGAGAAATCATTATTAGCAAATGCTTGAGATATTTGAATCGCACGATCTGGACGGAAGTTAAAGAAAATAATGGCATCTTCTGATGCAACTTTTCCTATTGGCTCCCCGTTACTATCAACCATAACGGTTGGCAGCACGAATTCATCATAAATATCTTCAGCATAAGCCGCATCAACAACCGCTAATGGATCTGTTGCTTGTGGTCCTTTACCATAAACCATTGCATCATATGCTTTTTGAACACGATCCCAGCGTTTATCACGATCCATCGCATAATAACGGCCAGAAATAGTAGCAAATTGACCGACGCCCATCTGATCCATTTGTGCTTGTGCTTCTTTGATATATTGTTTTGCCGATTTTTGACCGACATCACGTCCATCTAAAAAGCCATGAACAAAAACGTTGGTAAGTCCTTTATCTTTGGCTAACTTTAGGATCGCATACATGTGCTCAATATGACTGTGTACCCCACCATCAGACAATAATCCGAAGATGTGTAATGCTTTATTATTGTTTATCGCATGATCAACCGCATGAACTAATTGTTCGTTGGTGAAAAAGTCACCCTCACGAATCGATAAGTTTACACGAGTCAAACTTTGATAAACCACTCGACCAGCACCAATGTTTAAATGGCCAACTTCAGAATTACCCATTTGTCCTTCTGGCAGACCAACAGCCTCACCAGAAGCGATCAATTGATTGTGTGGATACTGTTTCCAATAACGATCAAAGTTGGGGGTATTGGCTAATTTAACTGCATTACCTTTTTCTTCATCTCGTATTGCATAGCCATCTAGGATAATAAGTGCAGCTAACTTATCTTGGCTCATTGTGCACCAGCCTCCACGAGTTTCAAGAATGAATCAGCTTCTAAACTAGCACCACCAACAAGCGCACCGTCAATATCTGACTGTGCAAGTAGTTCATCTATATTTCCAGGTTTGACACTACCACCATATTGAATACGGACAGCTTCTGCTGCATCAGCAGAAACAGCTTCTACAACTGTTTGACGCACATGTGTACATACTTCATTAGCTTGTTCAGAAGTTGCTGTCTTCCCAGTACCTATCGCCCAAATTGGCTCATATGCAATAACAACTTGTTTAACCTGTTCTTCTGTTAAACCAGACAATGCTTTTTTCACTTGATCTGCTACAAGTGTCATCGTTTGATTTGCTTCGCGTTGCTCAAGTGTTTCACCAACACAAATAATTGGTGTCATTCCATATTCAAATGCAGCATGCGCTTTTTTGTTTACTGTTTCATCTGTTTCAGCAAAGTATTCACGACGCTCCGAGTGACCTAAAACAACGTACTTAACACCAAGATCCTTCAACATTGCTGGACTTACTTCACCAGTAAATGCTCCACTTTCTTCAAAGTGCATATTTTGTGCGGCAATGGCAAGATCAGTACCTTTCGCTTTGCTAACGAGTGCTTGTAAATACGGAAAAGGTGCACAAACGATCGAATCAACTTTGTCTTGTGCTGGCACTTTGTCTTTCGTATCAGCTACAAAAGCTTCAGCATCTGCTAATACTTTATTCATTTTCCAGTTTCCTGCAATAATTGGTTTACGCATAATCTGCTCCCTTTCATGTCTCGTTTATTAAAAATATTAGACGTCTTAGTTAAGAACGCATAAATATTTTAATTAAAACATACAAATTCATTCATGTTTTGGGGATTATTTGTTACTAATCGCTGCTAGTCCAGGTAACTCTTTACCTTCTAAATATTCTAATGATGCCCCACCACCAGTAGAAATATGTGAGAATTTTTCCGCAAAACCTAGTTGCATGGCAGCAGCAGCTGAGTCACCACCACCAATAATCGTTGTTGCATCATCTAAATTAGCAATGGATTCACAAACACCGATTGTTCCTTTGGCAAAATTAGACATTTCAAACACACCCATAGGCCCGTTCCAAACGACTGTTTTTGCACCTGTTAATTCCTGTTCAAATTGCTTAATCGATTCTGGACCAATGTCTAATCCCATTTGGTCTGCTGGAATTTCATCTACTGAAACAGCTTTAATGTCACCGTCATTAGAGAATTCTTTATTAATCATTGCATCTACAGGTAAAACAATCTTACCGCCTGCTCGCTCTAATAACGTTTTGGCTAAATCTACTTTGTCAGCTTCAAGTAGTGATGTTCCAATTTCTTTTCCTTGTGCTTTGAAGAAAGTATAAGACATACCTCCACCAATAATTACCTTATCAGCTTTTTCAAGGAGGTTTTCAATAACACCGATTTTATCACTTACTTTAGCCCCACCCAATATCGCTACAAATGGGCGTGTAGGATTATCAACGGATTCTCCAATGAATTTAATTTCTTTCTCCATGAGAAAACCTGCAGCTGATTCTAAATTAGACGCTATTCCAACATTAGAAGCATGTGCACGGTGGGCTGTACCAAACGCATCGTTAACAAATAAATCGCCAAGGCTTGCCCAGTACTTCCCTAATTCAGGATCATTTTTGCTTTCTTTTTTACCGTCGATGTCTTCAAAACGCGTGTTTTCAAACATTAAAACATCGCCATTGGCTAAATTGTCAATCGCGCTTTCAAGTTTTGCTCCTCTTGTTTCACTAACAAATGTGACATCTTGAGCTAATAATTCACCTAAACGATCGGCAACAGGTTTTAATGATTTGCCTTCCTTATCTGCTTCTTCAGCCACACGGCCTAAGTGTGAGAAAAGAATAACTTTAGCCCCTTCAGAAATTAAATGTTTAATGGTTGGAAGGGCCTGAACAATACGATCATCATTGGTAATATTTCC
The DNA here is from genome assembly GCF_016908375.1 of Amphibacillus cookii. Taxonomy (GTDB): domain Bacteria; phylum Bacillota; class Bacilli; order Bacillales; family Amphibacillaceae; genus Amphibacillus_C; species Amphibacillus_C cookii. The sequence goes on along the minus strand of NZ_JAFBDS010000001.1, from coordinate 400,238 downwards.
ATCTTTCATCGGGACATTAAAGTCTGCACGTACAAGTACTTTTTTTCCTGTTACATCTAAATCAGTTACAACTTTTTTCGCCATTTCATAATCCTCCATTAGATAAATTTAAAAACAACAAGCGGGAAGCGCGATCGCTTCCCGCTTGACTGTTATTACTATCAGATTTAACTAATTATAATGTTGAATTATAATTTAGCAAAGTATTCTAGTGTGCGCACAAGCTGTGCAGTGTAAGACATTTCGTTATCATACCAAGAAACAGTTTTCACTAATTGTTTACCATCTACACTCATTACTTTAGTTTGTGTAGCATCAAATAGCGAACCATAAGTCATACCGATAATATCTGAAGAAACGATTTGATCTTCAGTATACCCGTAAGATTCGTCCGCTGCTTTTTTCATTGCTGCATTAACTTCATCAGCAGTTACTTCTTTATCTAAGACGGTTACTAATTCAGTTAATGAACCTGTAGCAACAGGAACACGTTGTGCAGCACCATCTAATTTTCCATTTAATTCAGGGATAACAAGACCAATTGCTTTAGCAGCACCCGTAGTATTAGGAATGATATTTTGAGATGCAGCACGCGCACGACGATAGTCACCTTTAGGGTGTGGTGCATCTAATGTATTTTGGTCACCAGTAAAGGCATGGATAGTTGTCATAAGACCTTCAACAATACCAAAGTCTTTATGAAGAACGTTAGCCATAGGAGCTAAACAGTTAGTGGTACAAGAAGCACCAGAAATTACTGTTTCTTCACCTGTTAAAATGTCATGGTTTACATTGTAAACAACTGTTGGTACATCATTACCACCTGGAGCAGAGATTACGACACGTTTCGCGCCACCTTTAAGGTGAAGCTCAGCTTTTTCTTTAGAAGCAAAGAAACCAGTACATTCTAATACGATTTCTACACCTAAGTCTCCCCATGGTAATTCTTCAGGGTTACGGTTTGAAAGGATTTTTACATCTTTACCGTTAACAGTAAAGTAACCATCTTTTACATCAACATCACCTTTAAAAGGTCCTTGTGTAGTATCATATTTAAGCAAATGAGCGAGCATGTTAGCATCAGTTAAATCGTTAACCGCTACTACTTCAATCCCTTCTACTTCTTGAATACGACGGAAAGCCAAGCGGCCAATACGACCAAAACCATTAATACCTACTTTTACAGTCATTCTTGTTTCCTCCTTATGTTTACATAAATTTATTTAAAGGGAAAATCCCTTTATTAACGCTTTTGCTGCAGCCTCATCAGTAATGAGGACATTACTTTTTCCTTGTCTAAAATAGGAATCAATTGCTTTAGCCTTAGATTCCCCACCAGCTATCGCAATTACTGTTCTTATCTTTGACAAATCTTCCAATTGCATACCTACGGTTCGAACTTTATAGACCACTTGGCCATATCGATCAAAATAATAGCCAAAAGCCTCACTTACTGCTTTACCCGATTGTAACTTTGCTAAAACATCATTGGTCGCTTTGCGACGTTTGGCCATTGTTATTGCATCACCAATGCCGTGCATGACAATATCTGCTTGTCTAATGATATGTAAAATTTCCTTAACACCAGGCTCTTGAATAATTGAATGATAGGTTTCTTCACTCAAAGGGTCTGGCACATAAAGCAGTCGGTAATCGCCATGTACTTTCTTAGCCATCTCAGCACAAATCGTGTTCGCCTGATTCTCAACGCGCTCTCCTAAACCACCTCTAGCCGGAACAAACATGCAATTCACCGTCTTGACCATAGGTTTCATCATCATAGCTGCAGCTGCCATTGATGTTCCGCCTGTTACAGCAACGGTTGCATGTGGGGTAAGACGCGATTGTAAGAAATCTATCGCTCTACGCCCTAAATCATGTTTAACCCATTCTTGCTTATCGCTGTCCCCGGGAGTAATTATAACATGATCAAGGTTTAATGTCTGCTTGATTTGATTTTCTAATACACGGAAATCGTTAATTTCTTCAACGTATGATGTTAATTCCATCATAATTTCTCTACCCGTTGCGGTTAAAGAAACACCTTTTGTACTAACAACCAGCATACCTTGTTGTGTTAAATAGTCTAATTCACTACGAACAACACGTTCTTTCAAATCAATTTGTTCTGATAAGCTACGTCTCCCAATCGGCTCTAGCAGTTGTATTGTGTGTAGGATTTGGTAACGTCTTAGCATGACTTCAAGTAGATCGGGGCATAGTAATTTTTGCAAATCAATTAGCGTCGGCATGCTTTGCCTCCCTCACTCTTTTATCAACGGGGTGATTTTCGTCCCGGAAGAACGTTTTTTGTCCCACATACAATAAAAAAATTCCAACACAGTAATTGTAGCAGATCAATAAGCATTGCTCAAGTATTTCTTTTTTACACGGCAGGCTGCATCTATTGTGCAGCCTGTCCCCATAGCTAGTATTCAATGTCTTCTACCATTTTCTTTAATATGCTAGAAGATTCTTCGAGTTGCTTTTGTTCGCGATCTGATAAATTAAGTCGTAATATTTCTCTAACACCAAATTCGTTAACAACAGCTGGGATGCCTAAATATACCCCGTCTAGTCCATATTCTCCTTCAAAGTAGGTTGACACCGTTAAAATAGAGTTCTCATTGTATAACAATGCTTTGGTTAGTCTTGCTAAACCCATCCCTATCCCGTAATAGGTCGCACCTTTACGTTCTATAATATGATAAGCGGCATCTCTTACATTTTCAAAGATCTCTTGCATATCACGGTCTTCATAATAATTTTCAATTCGACCATATACATTTAATGGAAGTCCACCTACTTGGACATGACTCCAAACCGGCAATTCTGAATCGCCATGTTCTCCGATAATATAGGCGTGAACATTTCTAGAATCCACTTGAAAATACTCACTTAATAAATAACGAAAACGTGCTGTATCTAATATTGTACCAGAGCCAATCACACGCTCTTTTGAAAGTCCTGACACATCATAAGCGACTTGTGTTAACACATCAACAGGATTAGAGGCTACAACGAGAATACCCTTGAAACCCGCCTCCATAATTTGTTCGACAATCCCCTTCATAATCTTTGCGTTTTTCGAAGCTAGGTCGAGTCGTGTTTCCCCAGGTTTTTGGTTTGCACCAGCCGTTATCACAACAAGATCTGCATCAGAACACTCCTCATATTCACCTGCTCTAATACGCATAGGCGAACCAAACGGCATACCATGATTAAGGTCACGCGCCTCACCATCTGCTCGCTTGTAATCAAGGTCAATTAACACGATTTCATTTACTATTCCTTGATTTAATAAGGAATATGCATAGCTAGATCCAACAAAGCCTGTACCTACAATTACAACTTTTCGTGTTTTTGTGTAACCAATTGTCATGCTAAACACCCCTTCTGTAAAAATGAAAGGCTACCTTATCAAAAGCTAAGCTCTTGATAACATCCCTTATATAGATCGTAACATAATTTAGTATAGCTATCATTTTATAGCATTTAATTTCGTTTCTCTTTACCATACCCTTTATCGTCAAAGATTATGTCTAAATCTGTTTTTTATCACAGATAACTGTCTGTAACAAAATAGAGCGTAGAATTCACCCACTTAAGCGGGAGTTAACGGACGCTCATGTCCGGATTCACTCAACGACCAATCAGCGGGAGAATGACGAAAACCTCCACGAATTGAAGACTACCGTTGTTGAATCATGGTAATTCACTTAAAGTAATTGCGTTCTATGTGTTTCTGTTACTAAAATTTTATAAATCCGCATTATCCTTCCTTTAGTGAGTGGGCGGGGCTCAGAATAAGAAACTTCTTATTTCTAGTCGTGTCACATCTTCTTCACTTTATTTCGTGCGGTTGGGCTTACGCATTCAGTATGAACCCTCAGTCTATGTGGAGATAAGAGCAAGGGGTGAGACTTCTTCGGGAATAGCATGAGCTGAAGATCCACTTGAGGAGTGTGCGACTCAAGTTAGCTGAAACCCATCCCCATAGCCGTCAAGCTAAGGATCAATTACAGAAAAAGCAAGTCTAGAGTGAATAATTTTTACACAAAATTATATTATTTTCCAATTCGGTGCATGATTAGTAAAAACCACTTTATTGCTTTTTTTTTAATATTACGCTGTTAAAAGTGGCTGTTGATTTGCGATCCAGGCATTTCGCTTTCCGCGGGCTCGCGCTGAGCCTCCTCGTTCGCACAGAACGCTCACTGTGGGGTCTCATCGTCTTCGCTTTTCCCGCAGGAGTCGAATGCCTTCCTCTCCAATCAACAAAGTTAAAAAACAATAAGCTTTGGCAAAACCCAAATATTAATCTATACTGCTTTGAAAGTTCGTTCATAAGTAAGATTTAAGATATCAAAAGGACTCATATGCTCATAGCGATGATCTTTCCTTCCATGTCGGTATACATTTTGATAAATATTCTTCATCAGTGCACGAAGTGAAGAGATATCATGCAATGGCTGTCCTTTCTCATCTTCAATGGCGCTTTTTGCAAGGTCGATACACTTGTATTCACTACCTTCGATCTGATGCTTCTTATGGAGATAATAACGACATTGAAAAGCAATCATAGACGAAAGAAGAATATGAATTAGCGTACCGTATAAATGACACTCAAACCGCTCTGGATTCACAGCTCGCACCTTATCGATATCAAATAATGATTTCCATGTTTTAAATAGAATCTCCACTTGCCAACGCAAGGAATAGATCGGATACAACGCTTGCATATCCAATTGTTGCCGTGTTATATTGGTGGCAAGAATTTGGATTTGATTCTTTTTTGTGGCGGATTGGGTGTGACCCCCTTTCCGCCTTCTTCTTTGTAAATAGCCTTCCCGTTTCTCTTGTTGTTTTTCAGTCAATTGTTGAACAACTAGACGTGTTTGGCGTGTGTTTTTTCCCTTCTTACCCATTTGAATATGTCCATAATCTATCATTTCTCCTGATTCCAGTTCTGTTGCATCTTCTTCTGGTTTGATTTGTATCATTCGATCTTCTTCATTCCGTTTCCAACTATTTTCAGTCGAAAGTTGAGTAACAGTTTAAAAACCTTAGTCCATTTACAATTCTTTGTGAAAATTTTATACTCTTTTCATTATGTAAAAAAGGATTCTACATGGCCACCATGCAGAATCCTTTTTAATTTATTGACCTTTTTTGCTGACTATATCTCATTAATAATTTGTTCCATTTAATATCTATATTTAATAAATAAGCAAAATAGACAACGAAAATGACATTAGCTAAATATTGCCAAAAAGCAGAAAATCCAAAAATATCTTGTAATGCATTTGTTTCCCACAACACTAATATAGACAGAAAAAACCAGTAAACATATTTCACAACATCACCTCCACTAACATTCGTGAAATAGTGTTGCACATATTATAGCCTATTTTCTTTAATAATGAAATATTAAAATTGTGTAAATATCGATATAACGATAACATCCCACAAAGGTTAGACCAAAAGACATAGGCTCCTTCAAAATAATGGGGTAATTACCTGATCATTCTCTTACACAGCTAGGATTTTACACATGTTTAGTCAGATATTAATGTTCGGTTTCCCTATCTAAATTTAATTTATAAATAAGCGATAAATGTCGTCGCTATAGTAAAATAAATAATTAATCCTAGAATATCATTAACGGTCGTAATAAATGGACCTGAAGCAATCGCCGGATCTAATTTCAATTTATTAATGACAACTGGAACAATAGCACCAATCACTGTAGAGAAACTTAATGTTAAAAATAGTGAGGCAGCAACAATAAAAGATAATGCAAAATTGCCATACACTATCGGAACTAAAATCAATAATACAACTCCAGTAATAACACCAAGCATAATACCTGTCCCAAATTCTCGCTTAACAGCATGTAATAAACCTTTCTTTTCAAAGGAATCTGTCGCAATTGCACGTACAACAACCGCTAATGATTGTGTTCCTGCATTTCCTGCTGAATCCATGATTAAAGGAATAAAAGCGGCAAGGATGACAACCTGCTCTAAGGACTCTTCAAATGAATTGATCACACCACCGGTAATAAAACCAAAAAATATCAACATAACAATCCATGGCGCACGTTTTTTCGCTGCTTGAAAAGAACTTATATTAATGTCAATCGCCCCTTTAGCTGCGATAAATTCATCAAAGTCTTCTGTAACTTCCTCATCCATTACTTGCATAACATCGTCAACGGTAATAATACCGGTTAAGACATCTTCTTTCGTAACAACTGGGACAGCCAAAAAGTCATAACGTTTCATCAGCTTCGCAACATCTTCTTGATCCATATCTGTTGTGACGGTAACAATATCTGTTCCCATAATATTTTCAACCGTTTCAAACGCCGGTGCTATAATTAAATCCCGCAAGGATAATACACCTACAAGTCTTGACTTTTGGTCGAGCACATATAAGTAGTATATCGTTTCTGCATCAGGTGCTGAAAATCTCAAATTATCAATAACCTCACTGACTTTGTCAGTAGACTTTATCGTGACGAATTCTTTCGCCATGATCCCACCAGCTGTTTCAATAGGATAACTTAATAATTCACGAATAATAATCGCACGCTCTTTATCCATTGAATTCAATATTTTACTCGCTTCAAAAGTTTCTAATTCAGCGAGTAAATCAGCTACTTCATCAGTAGGAATGGCATTAAATAGTTCAGCAATATATGCTTCATCTAATTCTAAGATGATTTGTTTTTGTCTTTCTAAATCTAGTCCTTCAAATAATTCAGCAAATTCTTCACCTGAAATTAATACATACAAACGATCTCGCAATTGACGATTCAACTGAACAAAAATATCAAGTTGATTCGTTGGATGGAGTTCCAAAAAAAGTTCTCTAAATTTATTTTTATTTTCTTTTTTTAAATAATGTAGCACATCAGTTGCATAATCTTCTCGATTTAATTCTTCAAACTTGACCATATTATATCCTCCTCATTTAGAGACCGATACCGACAAATACAGTAGGGGCCTTTTTATACTGCTCTGCCTATAACTCGAATCAGAATCTGCGCAACTTCCCATACCGTATTCCCCCTTTTTTAATATGGTTAAATCATTAAGTTTTACCCTTATACTTCCCTCAGACATAGGAAAAGCCCACCTTTGAATGAAGGTGAGCTTTAATTATTTAAGTGCATCCCAAATAACCTGATCGCCTCCATTCGTAGAGCTTTAGCACTGTGCGGCATAGGATCAAGTCCAGCTACATTAAAAACCACCTTAATTCGATAGTCTCTGTTGACCCATTGGCGTCTTTGGACGTTTTTGGGCAGTAGCATATCTCCAGCACAGGAGCCTCACCTAACGAGGAATTATAATATACATTCACCATCATAAAGTATCGATCTTGTAATGTCAATTCCTAAATTTCGACTAGCGAACCATAATAAAAAATGTTAAGCTATTCTAAAGTTTTTTTAAAAAGTGAGGTTTACTATGTTACATTCTACCAAGATAATCGTGATTTCACTTATTATCTTTTTATATACGGCAATTGCAACAACTATTTTACCCTGGCGTTTATTGGATACTATTGGTGTTAGGATCACGGAATTACTCAACAACTTTTCACTTATATATGTTGTTAGCCACTTATCATTTCTTGGTGCTATTGAATTTGTTCTTTCCATTTCAATTATTGTAGTTATTAGTCTCATTTATAAAAAGCGATGGGACTTTGCTATTTTGTTTACGGTTATGTCTATCGGTGGAGTGTTTTTGAACTATCTGCTCAAAGTATTATTCCAACGTACACGCCCAGGTTCAGAACGGATGATTCAGTTTTTTAACATTGAATTTGAACTTGTCTCCTATAGCTTTCCAAGTGGACATACGATGCGCACGACCTTATTATTTATGTTCATTATCTTTCTTGTCTATCATTTGCAAGCGAATAAACGATTAAAAGCAGGTGTTCTATCACTCGGGATAACAGCTATTACAGGCGTGGCATTAAGTCGAATTATTTTAGAGGCACATTACTTAACAGATATTGTAGCTGCTATAAGCATATCGATCTCATGGTTGGCGCTATGTATAAAAATTTGGATCAACAAAAGATCCAAATTTCAAATTAGAAGCATGTCTTAAAGAGCATCATTTCTCCAATCATAATTCGTACTTCTTGCTTCTCAAAAGATGCTCTAATCGATCAAGCCTCTACTGTCTAGTAATCCTTTACATGCATCAGCGCACGCATAACAAGCTTTAGCACAATCCTGGCAGTGATCATGTTCATGTTTAGCACATTCATAGCCACATACCTGACATGCTTCAATACACAGTTTTGCGTAGCTCTCAATAAACTGTGTATCAAAGAATAAAGCTTGCTCAAATTGAGCACAAATCGTTGCGCATTCTTGACTCATTTGGATACATTTAGCCATATGATTTGCATCTTCTTTGAAACAAGATCGATAACAGTGCAAACACGCCTCTCGACAATTTTGTAACGCAATCACTACGGATTGATATTGCGCATTATTCATTATTTATCACTCCTTATCATTGATTTTCTTTTCCCACTTATGTAAGTTTTTAAACGATATTTATAGAAAAGGCCTCTCTTTAAAGAGAAGCCTTTTTAATTAGCATTTTTTCGGTATTTTATTTCGATCGAGCTCCACTGGTGTCATCGGTTCATTGGCAAACTCATGATCAAAGCGTCTTGGCGATGTCTCTTTAATTGTTTCATGATCATTGCGCCCTTTACGTTTACGTTTTTCAGCTTTTTTCTCATGACTCATTACTATCACCTCCACAACCATTAGTTTGTCCCATTATAAACCGACTATCCCTACAGCTATATGGTTAACTTTCCATGTCATGAACAGCGACTTACAATATCTAGAATTTTAAGATTAATTTTTTAAACAAGCTTGATATCAATTAGCATGGTAACACTTTATAATTAACCAGCATTTGCTTCGATCAATCACGCAAAGCATATTAATAGAGTGAACCAACAATAGCAGTGGTTCACTCTATTTTTAAAAAAGAAGCTTTTTACAATGGAAACTACCTATTTTATTCCAACCTTGACGTCACGCTTACTTTTTATATTCAGCATGATTCTTATTTCTTCTCGGATGGGATATTAATTCATCAGCAAATTCATGTCCGTAATCTCTTGACAATGTTTTATCCACTTCTCGATGATCACTTTCACGCTTTGCACATTTACATGAATCTTTTGCTTTATGGTTATTTTCCATCATAAATCACCTCCACTTATATTATGGATGTAAATAAAGAATATATGTGGGGATAATGAATAGTAACTTTATCAATTCAAGGTATTTTAAGTAAAGAAAGAAAACGAAACTTCAATCAGTGGGCGGAGGCCTACAGGATGTAGGTTATGCAGACGTGGGCCTACAGGATGTAGGTCATGCAGACGTTGCCACAGGACGTGGCGGTCTTAGTCTGTAATCCTTCTTAAGGAAGTGGCGATCTTAGTCTGTAATCCTTTTTAAAAATGTGGCGGTTTTAGTCTACGATCTTACTCACCCACTAATTGGTAGTTGAGTCAATCAGGAGATTAGCATCTGTTATCGCCCACCTAAATCGATTGACCTCTGCTCTCTATTTTGTGGTGGCTGTTTACTGACCATTATCTGTGATAAATCCGTTCATATTTTTATAATTTAGTGCATAATAGGTTTGATTTGGCTTAATGGGTTAAGTTTGTTATAGTGGAACAGTAAAAAAATGACCGACCAAACATTGGTCACTATATTTTAGGAGGATTTTATTATATGTCGAACATTCAAGAAAGTGCGAGTGCACTTGAACAAGCTATCCGTGATAGCGAAGAATTTAACAGCTTAAAGGCTGCTTATGATGCAGTGATGAGTGATGAAATCGCAAAGAAAATGTTTGATGATTTTCGTAATACTCAATTAGAACTTCAACAAAAGCAAATGCAAGGTCAAGAAATTACTGAAGAAGAAGTTGATCAGGCACGTAAAATTGTTGAAACTGTGCAACAGCATGATCAAATTTCTAAGCTTATGGATGAAGAACAACGTGTCAATGAGTTAATCAATAATATTAGTCGTACGATTACAAAGCCATTAGAAGAACTTTATGGCGCACAAGATTAATGCTGAAAACCTTAAAAACCATTAGGCCTCTCTAAGGACTAATGGTTTTTTTATATCGACTCTAATAGTAGAGGACAAATAAAAGGCTCTATACTAAATATGATGGTAGTGTTTATCGTATCAAGGCTTTAAAGGAAGTCAAAAAAATACACAGATCCCTCTCTTTTATTACCCTAAATTGCTAAGAGCAAGAGAGAAAGCATGCACATTCATTTTATGTTCATGTAAAAACTACAATATAATGATAAATAGGCGTTTTATGGATAGTTATGCCTTTTAACAAAGAGATGGTCTGGATATGACTATTCTGTTATATCGTTATCCACCGCTCATAAATTTTATAATTTTCTAGACGAAAAAAAAGCTAGCTAATGCTAGCTTTTTACCTTATTTCTTCTCCATCACCTTATCAATTAAACCATATTTTTTAGCTGCCTCTGCTGACATGAAATTATCACGGTCTGTGTCTTTTTCGATCACTTCTAATGGTTGACCAGTTCGATCAGAGAGAATTTGGTTTAATTTTTCCCGCATTTCTATAATTCGTTTAGCATGAATTTGAATATCTGAGGCTTGGCCTTGCGTCCCGCCTAATGGCTGGTGAATCATCACTTCACTATTTGGCAAAGCATAGCGTTTTCCCGGTGCTCCAGCCGCAAGTAAAAAGGCACCCATTGAAGCAGCCATCCCGACACAAATCGTCGATACATCAGGTTTAATAAACTGCACCGTATCATAAATCGCCATACCAGCTGTAATCGAGCCACCCGGTGAATTAATATAAATAGAAATATCTTTGTCAGGACTCTCTGCTTCTAAGAATAAAAGTTGAGCGACAATACTATTTGCAACATTGTCATCAATCCCACTACCTAACATAATAATCCGATCTTTTAATAAACGAGAGTAAATGTCATATGCACGCTCTCCTCGATTTGTTTGCTCAATAACTGTAGGTATTAAATTCATAACTATCTTCCTCCTTAAGGATACACATAATAAAATTTCTTCATTACTTTAATAGTACCTAATTGGTCAATAAAGGTCAAATAAAACGAACCTTCAACCCGTGGACGGATACAGGACATAGATCATGCAGACGTGGGCCTACAGGATATAGGTGATGCAGACGTTGCCACAGGACGTGACCTACGATCTTACCCGCCCACTGCGGTTAATTGAGTGAATTAGGACAAGAGTATCCGTTATCTCCAGCCTTAATAGATGAGCTCTGTTCTCTATTTTGAGGCGGGCCTTTTACGGACGGTTATCTGTGATCGTTCAATTCAACACATTTATTAACTACATCTTCCCCGAACAAATGGAAAATTAAACCTCGTTCATTATTATAACAGACAGCTGACTATTTTTCTTGTTTTATCAATGATTAGGTAAATCTGTAATATTGCTCATTGAAATATATGCTTATATCCGTTATAATATTTCTTGTCCTTTTGTTTCTATTATGCGCTCGTAGCTCAGGGGATAGAGCAATGGTTTCCGGTGCCATGTGTCGGGGGTTCGAATCCCTCCGAGCGCGTTAACAGACAAGATTTCATCATTATGATGAAATCTTTTTTTATTTTAAACCCGTTACAACAAGGAAGCTGAGCGATCGTATAAATAAAACGAACCTTCAATCCGCGGGCGGAGGGCTACAGGATTGTAGGTCATACAGACGTGGGCCTACAGGATGTAGGTCATGCAGACGTTGCCACAGGACGTGGCGATCTTAGTCTGTAATCCTTTTAAAGATGTGGCGGTTTTAGTCTACGATCTTACCCACCCACTAATGGTGAGTGCATCAGGACATGAGCGTCAGTTATCACCTACACCTAGATAGATTTATCTCTACTTTCTAATTGAGAGGGGGTTTTACAGTCGGTTATCCAATTATCATTACCGCTTCATAGGGCAATTTGCTATAATATAAAGAAATAGTTATTAGAGGGGTTTAAAGTATGATCAACCAATTAAAACAACTTTATCCTAGTTTAACCATTATCAATGAGCAGGAAAGTGTGGATTTCTATGCGTATAAATGGTTTACGACATCATCGAATGATGTGATCGGTATTGCAAAAACAGAGCTAGATGATAAAGATTTAACCTTGTTATCACTTATGTTAACACCCTACCATGGTGCACATCCACCCATTACAGCTCGAGAGCAACTTTGGTATCAATTACTATTTGAACAATTTCCAGAAACGTTTAACCTTCTGTCTAAAGATTATCGCTTTGTCTACTTTAGCTTATCTGAATCGTTAACAGATCCAACAGATTTTCGTGAAGCAATTGATGGGTTATATCCCATCACCCCACCACTGATGTGGATTGATCAGCAATCAGGTATTATCATTGAAGAACAGCGTTTTCTCGAGGAAGATAATCCATCATATTTTGAAATGGCTGAGATTTTCACAAGCGATTTCTTAATTGACGTCCATTTTTATATTGGCCCATATATGACTTCTCCTACCGATGCAAAACGTTATTATCATTGGATGAAAGATAGCTTTAATCAAATGAAAGCTTTTAATGTCAAGTCAGTGATGTCTTATGTTTCTGCTGTACCTTATTTATTACCGACATTAAGTGCAGAACACGATTATCATTTTTTAGTTAAAGCAATTTTAAAAGAAACAGCAACTGATGAAGAATTATTGCGCTCCATCCAAACATTTCTTGAATGCAATTCAAACACAAGTCTTGCTGCTAAAGAAATGTATATGCACCGTAATAGTCTACAGTATCGAATTGATAAATTTATCGAGAAAACTGAAATTGAGGTAAAACAATTTGAGGGTGCTATTTCTGTATATTTAATTTTGTTAATAAAGCGCTATCTTGATTGAATGATAGCTGAAAACCATTTTTGTAAGCGTGCACAAACAAAAGATAACTTTTTGTGCATGATTAACATTTACCAATACACCATTTTAAAGTAGACTTAACCCATCAAGTAAAACGCTTACAATTTTGAGGAGGATTTTACAATGGCTGAATTATCATTAAAGAATATTGATAAAGTTTATGAAAAGGATGGCGTCAAAGCGGTTGATGATTTTAATCTTGAAATCAAAGACAAAGAATTCATCGTATTCGTTGGTCCATCGGGTTGTGGTAAATCAACAACTTTACGTATGATCGCAGGTCTTGAAGAAATTACAGCAGGTGAATTTTACATTGATGATAAGCTAATGAATGATGTCGCACCTAAAGATCGTGATATCGCCATGGTGTTCCAAAACTATGCCTTATATCCACATATGAATGTATATGACAACATGGCATTTGGTTTGAAGTTGCGTAAATTTAAAAAAGATGAAATCGAACGCCGGGTTAAAAATGCGGCACAAATACTTGGTCTTGAACCTTATTTAGATCGTAAACCAAAAGCACTTTCTGGTGGGCAACGCCAACGTGTTGCGCTCGGTCGTGCTATCGTTCGTGATGCAAAGGTATTCTTAATGGATGAGCCATTATCAAACTTAGATGCTAAACTGCGTGGTCAAATGCGTGCTGAAATTCAGAAGCTTCACCAACGTCTACAAACAACAACCATTTATGTTACACACGACCAAACCGAAGCGATGACGATGGCAACGCGTATTGTCGTACTTAAAGATGGAGTAATTCAACAAGTTGGGGCACCGAAAGAAGTATATGATAAACCGGACAATATCTTTGTAGCTGGCTTTATCGGGTCACCTGCAATGAACTTTTTCAATGGAACGTTAGAAGAAGCTGGATTCCGCCTTTCCGAAAAACAAACCATTCAAGTCCCTGAAGGAAAAATGAAAGTTCTTCGTGAACAAGGCTATATTGGTAAAGAACTTGTGCTGGGTGTGCGCCCTGAAGATATTCATGATGAACCTGTTTTTGTCGATGCAAACCCTGGTTCAACAATCAAAGCCCAAATTGAAGTGGCGGAGCTGATGGGATCTGAATCTTACTTGTATTCAAAATTATCTGATCAAGAATTCATTGCTCGTGTAGATTCACGCACCGATGTCGATGGTGGCGATAATATACAATTGGCTTTCGATATGCACAAATCCCATTTCTTTGATGTAGAAACAGAGTTAGCCATTAAATAAGTGTTTACCCCCCTTTATGATACAAAGAGAGGCATCGATTATAATTATCGATGCCTCTCTTCAATTTTCTAACTTATAGCTTTACAGATAGCCGTCCTAAAACGCCCACTGATTAAAGTTTTTTTTATTTAAGAACGTGGGCCGATTTGATGCTGTGCTTCTTGGACGAGTCTTTTAGTGATTTCACCACCAACTGATCCATTTGCACGTGCAGTTTCACTCGGTCCAGGTGTAACTCCGAATTCTTGTGCAATTTCATATTTCATTTGCTCTAACTTTTGCTCAACACCGGGAACAACAAGTTTATTTGTTTGATTTCTATCAGTCATCGTTGTTCACCTCCTTACTGCTAGTATGGGTAAAACTATTTACTTTAATAGCGTTAATTACTAGCTCGCAAGGAAAAATCTAGCGCGATTGACTACACATCGCCAATCATTCGTTTAGGATCTACCCATTGATCAAATTCAGCTTCCGATACCAAGTTAGATTGTATCGCGGCTTGCTTTAATGTTAATTGCTCATCAAAGGCTTTTTTAGCAATTTTCGCGGCTTTTTCATACCCTATATATGGATTTAATGCTGTGACTAACATAAGTGAATCATTTAAATAAGCAGTCATTTTCTCTTCGTTAGGTGTTAGGCCCACCAAACAACGTTCAGTAAAAGAACAGATACTGTCTGCTAACAAACGTACCGATTGGAGAAAATTATATGCAATAACAGGTTTAAACACATTTAATTGAAAGTTACCTTGACTAGCAGCAATACCAATCGTGGCATCATTCCCCATCACTTGAACAGCAACCATTGTCAATGCCTCGGCTTGAGTAGGGTTGACTTTCCCTGGCATAATTGAACTTCCTGGTTCATTAGCAGGAATGTCAATTTCCCCAAAACCTGCCCTCGGTCCACTAGCTAGCCACCTAACGTCATTGGCTATCTTCATCAAGTCGGCAGCTAATGCTTTCAAAGTACCATGTGCACGTACCATTTGATCATGGCTCGTTAGTGCATGAAATTTATTAGTAGCTGATTGAAAAGGGCGATTTGTAAATAACGTTAATTGTTCTGCAACGATTTTCCCAAATTGCGGATTAGCATTAATCCCAGTACCAACTGCGGTGCCACCGATTGCCAATTCATGCAAATACGTTAAATCTTCTTTTATCATGATAGTCATTGTTTCAACCATATGTAACCAACCCGTTATTTCTTGTCCAAATGTCAGTGGTGTTGCATCTTGAAGATGTGTACGTCCTATCTTAACGACATGTTTGTACTTCTCACTTTGGTGTTTTAATGTTTGTGTGATCATCAACAATGCGGGTAATAATTCTTCCTCTATCGCTAACACACTGGCTATATGCATAGCAGTGGGAAAGGTATCATTAGAGCTCTGCGATTGATTGAGATCATCATTTGGGTGAAGGCGCACGTCTTGTTGTCGATTCATTAAATATTGATTACCGATATAACTGAGCACTTCGTTTACGTTCATGTTCGTTTGGGTGCCACTACCTGTTTGCCAAACAACAAGTGGAAAATGCTCTGTTCGCTCACCAGATAACAAGCAATCACACGCATAAATAATGGCTTCCCTTTTTAACTTCGATAGATTGCCTAACTGATGATTGGCGATCGCAGCACTTCGCTTTAGCATAACAAAAGCTTCTATCAATCGATCTGGCATCTTTTCATTACCAATCGGAAAATTTTCAAGACTTCGTTGGGTTTGAGCGCCCCAATATTTATTTTGTTCGACTTCAATCGGTCCGATGGTGTCATACTCCGTTCTTTTATCCATTTCCTAATTCCTCCGCTAACCGTTTTTCTTATTGTATCATAATTTT
This sequence comes from Amphibacillus cookii, assembly GCF_016908375.1. Taxonomy (GTDB): domain Bacteria; phylum Bacillota; class Bacilli; order Bacillales; family Amphibacillaceae; genus Amphibacillus_C; species Amphibacillus_C cookii. The sequence continues at coordinate 384,135 of NZ_JAFBDS010000001.1, read as the reverse complement.
TAAGTTTTTCTTCAGTTAGCTTGACTCAGTACAGGACAACAAGCTATCTAACCTAAAAAAGCACCTGCAAAACTACTTTTTGCAGGTGCTTTTTATTAATAATGATAGCCAAAATATTCTTCTAGTGTTAAATCTTCTTCATAGAGATGAGTGGCAAGTTCCTCACCAAGATAGCGAAGGTGCCATGGTTCAAACTCATAACCCGTAATGTCTGTTTTTCCTTCCGGATAACGAATAACAAAACCAAACTGATGGGCATGCTCAACTAACCAACTACCTTCATCCGTTTGATCAAAAGCTTGATCAAGTAAAAATGAAACAGAAGCCGCACTTACATCCATCGCTAAGCCGGTTTGATGCTCGCTCGTCCCAGGCTGCGCTGAAAAACGATCGGCCTCCTCTTGCCCTTTATTAGCAACATTACTTTGATAAATCGTCTTTTGGCGCTCATAAGAGCGATAACCTGAGACCGCAACAAGATCAATTCCCTGTTCATCAGCCTGTTCAAATAATAACTCTAATGCTTCAGCCGCCTCTTGTCTTAATAAACGACGATTAACACCTTGTTGCGATAAGTGCTCAACATCGGGTTCAACTAAATCATCAGGTTCGTAGCCTTCAGGTAAACGACGTTGTTTATTAACATAAACCTCAATACTGTCAGGGTTATCAACCACATATAATTCTGTCTCTGGATCAATACCTGCGACGTTCTTATCATGATCTTGTTCGTCAGATAATTCAACAATTCCTTTTTCGATTAGAACAGATCCGCGCTTCTGTGACACCATATCAGCATGTTTAGCCGTATCATCTTGCTGTATTTGCTGACAGCCATTAAGAAATACTAGCGTTATTAGCGTTGTCGTTATTAATAATTTCATTGTGAGTCACCTCAATTTATTACACTCCCTACACTATAACATAAATTTATCATTAACAAATAGACACATTTTTCCTCAACTGTAAAGATGACATGATAAAACCTTGTCAGATACTGACAAGGTTTTATCATGTCAATATTCCCAAGCATAATGTTTTTTAGCCTCACTTATTTCTTTAAAACGTTCAACATCGTGTTGGTCAATGGCTTCGTTAATTTGTCGATCAAAATCTGCTTTATTCCAATCTGCAATAAGCGAATCTAACATTAGTTGTGCAGTTAGCTTTATTTCAAATGATAAATCTCGCTTTGCTATCATGTATTTTGCATAATGACGATGGGTGCGTTGCAAACAATAATACACTTTTTGTTTTTTCATGGAATCCAGCCCCTTTTATCCCATTTTAGTTGATGCTGTAGGGTTAATTATCTATATTTATATTTTATATACCCTTTTCCATGATAAGTAAACGGTTTTTTTTTTGCATTATGGGTAAATTATCATAAGAGAAATTGATAGCTGCTAACTGAAGAGCAACCCATTTTTCAAGCGTAATCATCCCGCGTGTATCTTAATCGTTCACTTATAGTCTAAATTGAATCAACATAGGAAAAAAATAGTGTAAGATGTTCTGATTTAATGAACCAGCCATGATTAAAGGTTCGTTGAGTGAATCAAAACATTAGACTCCGTTATCACCCACCTCAATTGATTTGCTCTACTCTCTATTTTGAGGGAGGTTTTACGGACGGTTATCTGTGATAAACTGTTTTTATGCCGTTTTCAGGAAGGAAGAGACGCAATGAATCCATATGATCAATTAAAAAAAGGAGAACGCGGCGCATGGGTAAGTATCTTCTCATACCTTCTTCTCGCTATCGCGAAATTAATCGTATCTTATTTTGCCAATTCCCAAGCCCTTCGAGCGGATGGATTGAATAATACAACCGATGTCATCGCCTCAATCGCGGTGTTAATTGGGTTACGCATTTCTCGTAAACCACCGGATGAGGATCATCATTATGGACACTTCAAAGCTGAATTAATTGCGTCTTTAATGGCCTCTTTTATAATGGTGACGGTAGGTTTACAGGTAATCTTAATTTCCTTTCAAATCATCTGGTCAGGTACTTATACACAGCCAACTGCATTGGCAAGTTGGACGGCTTTAATTTCTACAATGATAATGATTGCTGTCTATGTATTTAACTTACGTTTATCAAAAAAAATAAATAGTAGCTCATTGTATGCAACAGCTCAAGGCAATAAATCAGATGCGTTAATTAGCTTATCCGCATTAATTGGTATTTTAGGCGCGCAAGTAGGTTGGTACTGGCTTGATCCCATTGCCGGTATTTTTGTTGGGGGTGTTATCGTTTATACTGCTTGGAAGATTTTTAAAGATACAAGTCATACGTTAACAGATGGATTTGACGATGATACCGTTGCGGTAATTCGTACATTTATCGAGGAAGATCCCGAAATCATTAAAGTGAGAGATATTAAAGGGCGACATCATGGTAATCAAACATTTCTTGATATTATTATCTATGTGAATCCCTCAATTACCGTTGCGCAAGGGCATGAGATTACTGATCGTATTGAAATTGCTTTAGCTGATCAATATAGTATTCCTCATGCACATATCCATGTAGAACCCAACCTTGAGACCATTGATGATTAAAGCACGAAATAAACAACAACCGAAGCGCCTAAAACCACAAGGACAATATGAACACGGAATAGCGCTAAAATAATAGCTGCTACCCCACCTACTAGCCCTATGTATGGACGCTCAGGAACCACTGTTAAAATACCAGGGAAAATCAAAGCACCTAATGCCGCATATGGAATGACCTCTAACCAGCGACCGATCCATGTTGGAAATTTTACACGTTCAATAATAAAAGCGGGCATAAGACGTGGAATGGCTGTAACTACTGCCATTAAAGTAATAATGAAAAGTGTTGGCATTACTTTTCCCTCCTTATGATAAACGTTCCAAAGAAGCTTGCTAGTATTGTTGCAATTACAATCGCCCAACCTTCTTGTATGAATGGGTTAAAACTGTAATTAGATAACATTGCTAAAATAGCAATTATAGCATAGCGGACATTGGTCTTCACAGATGGTATAAGTAAAGCAATAAACATCGCATAGAGGGCAATGCCTAAACTCTGACTAATCGATTCCGGCATAACGTCACCAAGCATTCCGCCCAATAGGGATCCAACTACCCAAGATAAATAGGCTTCAAGAAAAATCGCTCCATAAAAGTAGTAGCCCTTCTCTTGCTTTGTAGGTTTCACCTCTATCGAAGCCACTGAAAAAGATTCATCTGTTAAGCCAAGTGTCAACGGTGCTTTCCAACGCAAAGGAAAATCTCTTGCTTGATGCATAAAGCTTAGGCTCATAACAAAATGTCGAAAATTCAACACAAAAGTAGCTAGTACAATTTCAATCGAACCCGCTCCAATCGCAAGCATGTTCGTCCCCATGAATTGAGCAGCCCCCGCATATACCAATACACTCATACTGGTTAGTTCAAATAAACTTAACCCCGCTTGTTGCGCTAAAACACCGTATGTGATCGCAATTGGGATATACCCTAACATAATGGGTAAGCCAGCAGTTAAACCTTTTTTGAATTGACTACGAGCTTGCATGACATCCCCACCTTTTTATTTTTTTATCTAAAAGTATAGCATGTATAACAACTATTTGTCGGCGTTTTTTAAAGAAATCAAAAATAATTTCACTCATCAGAATTTTTTAAAAAATGCTAACGCCATTTAAAAAGCTAGCCACTCAATGGCTAGCTTTTTGACGTGTCTTGTTCTGTTAAAATTAATGGTCCGTCTTTTGTTACAATAATAGTATGTTCAAATTGCGCAGAGCGTTTGCCATCTACCGTGCGTGCCGTCCAATTATTATCATCCATTTTACTATGCCATGCCCCTTCATTAAGCATCGGTTCAATGGTAACTGCCATTCCTTCTTTGAGGCGCGCACCTTTACCTGGTAAGCCATAATGAGGAATGTGAGGCGATTCATGAATCGTTGGACCAATGCCATGTCCAGTAAAATCACGAACAACTGAGAACCCCTCAGCCTCAGCATATTGCTGAATAGCATGACCAATATCACCAAGGCGATGACCGACTTGTGCTTGCTCGATGCCTTTATATAATGACGTTTTTGTTACATCCAGTAAATGTCTCGTTTTTTGGTCAGCTTCTCCGACAGCATAAGTCCATGCTGAATCCGCCAAGCCTCCATTCAAGTTAACGACCATATCAATCGTCACGATGTCACCTTGTTTTAGTTTTTCATCTCTTGGAAAACCATGACAAATTTCATCATTAATTGATGCACAAGTTGCATACTCGTAACCATTGTATCCTTTTTGTTCTGGTGTTGCGCCATGGTCAGCTAAATATTTTTCTACAAATTGATCAATCTCTGCTGTTGATATACCTGGCTTTATCATTTTAGCGATTTCTTTATGAACATTTGCGAGTAATTGACCTGCTTTTGCCATCATTTCAATTTCACGCTTACTCTTTCGTTGAATCATCGTTCAAACCCCTTTCTATCCATAGATACTATAACATATTTTCTCTTTATGTGTCTGCTACTATTTATGTTAGTATTTATTGACTATACTCAGGATAAACAGTACATTCAACAAGAATTTAAACGTCATCTAAGCGTCCTAACACCATATAACCCGCCAGCAATCTTTTCTGGTCCAGCCACAAACCGAACTTCAACTTCTGATTTACCCACAGTTAACTGTTCTGGAATAGGATAACAATGACTAATCAGGACTCCGGGTTGTTCTGCCTTTAATTTCTCTGTTACAATCGATTCACCTTCAACCAAAATATTAAATTCTCGTTGATAATTCACACCCTCAATAAACAAATCTGTATCGCCTCCGTAATAAGTGACCATTAAAGTGTTAGATAAATGTGGTTCTACTGTAAGGATATAGCTTACAAATCCACCATTACGTGCATCGCGCCAATGGCGGTCAACAAGATTTAAATAACCAGTTTGTGAGTTTTCAAATTTGATCTTGTGTTCTGTCTCTGGTTGTTGTTCACCCGGCTGAACCACATCAATAGTTTGTTCACGGAGTTGTTTCGTAGTCTGTTTATCTTTATCAACACCCTTTATATAATCTGATTCACTAGTAACTCGCCAATATAACGTGTATCGCTCATGATGTAAGTTGTAAAAAGGAATCAGCTCGATCGTTTGATCACCTGGTTGAGCAATAGGGGCTGTCTCAAAAAGCAGTTGGCTTTGGTCTTTAAGATGTAACCAAGTTTCAATTGGATCTGTAGTTACTAGCGTCGGTACATCAATTAACGGATGGTTATTATAAACTTGATGATCTGCAACGATATCTGTCTCAGGAAACTGTTCTCTACCTAACTTTCCAGCTAAAACAACCGGTCCATATAAGAAAGCTTGATGATCGGGTTTGTCCTTAGCCAGATAACGGTGTAGTGCCATAGGGAGTTGCCATGTGATCATATCACCTTTAAACCATTCGCGTGAGATCACGAGATAACCCTCTTCTAAGTGGTAATCAACCCGTTCACCATTGATACGAAGTTGACTATCTCCTATCAACCAATAGGGTTGGCGAATATGTAACGTTAATGGGCTACCACTCCCTTCATTAACAATAAGTTGACTCACTGGTTCATAAGGAAATCGGGTCTCTTGTGTAAACTGCAACTGTTTATCTTCTAAAGTTATTGTTGCTGGAATAAACAGATTGATATATAACGACTGATCTTGACGTATAAAAATATTTTTTGCATAACGTGCAGGATTTTCCATACCACTTCCTGTACAACACCAGAAAGACTGATCAGGTGTACAGTAGACTTTAAAATGTCCAGGTTCAGTTGAAACAAAATACGTTTTCATACCTGAATCTGGATCTTGCGAAGCTAAAATATGATTGTATAATGCATTCTCATAGTAATCCATGTAACGACTATCGGGAGACCATTTAAAAAGATATTCCGTCAATTTTAACATATTATATGTGTTACATGTTTCAGTAGTAAGTACACCTAAAGGTTCCGTATCTTCTCTTCCAAAATGTTCTGCATGACTATTCCCACCGATAACATAGGAACGGTGATAAACAACGCGATCCCAGAAATATTCCGCGATTTTTCTATAATCTTCCTTTCCTGTTAAGTCATACAATCGTGCCACGCCTATTACTTTTGGAATTTGCGTATTGGCATGTTTGCCAGCAAGATCATCAATTTGGTTACGTAATGGCTGTAAAATTACTTGATGGTTAAAACGTTCAGCTAATTGAAGAAATCTCTTTTCATCTGTTAATTGATATATATCTGCCATCACTTCATTCATACCACCAAACTCACAAATTAACATGCGTTGAAATTGTTGGTTTGTTAGATGACGCAAACCTCTTTCTGCCCAATTGGCAAGCGTTACAACGACATCCTTAGCCTTATTGACGTGTGCAAAATGATAAGCATCAATAAGACCAGCAAAAATTTTGTGAATACTATACCAGGGAACCCATGATCCAGCTAAACTAAAATGTTCAACACGAAATTCACCGGTAAATACTTCCTCGAAACAATCCTTCTTAAACCCACTCACATAGCCGTCCGCATCTAATTTTTGCAGATAAGCCAATTCATCAACTGCATATTCTATTTTCTCTTTTAGCTTATAGTCATGTGTGTACTGATACATCATCGAAGCTGCCGATAACCAATGTCCTGCTGAATGACCTGCGATCTCCATTTCCTCCCATCCACCATAGCGAGGCGCTTTCGCTTCTTTTCCTAAAGCTTCATAACATGGGGCAATCAGTCGATCAATCTCGAGTGCAAGTAAATAGTCCTTTCCTTTTTGTTGCGCATCTTGAAAAAAACCTGAATTTAATTTAACAGATTCCATGTACACCATCCTTTCTAACTCGCATTTTTCTGACATTCACATATTAATGAAAAATACTGTCTATATAAGGAGTTTGCAATACTTTCAAATCAGTAACCATGCCATTCCTTTGGATTGACCTATCTTTTTTTTAGATATTAGGTATATAATAAGGGAGAAGGGAGAGATACCTATTGCATGAAGTGGTTTTACAAGCATACCAACTACCATTACTTAATGAAGTCGGCTATTTAGAAGATGAAAATGGGGAGTTCATTCATCCAAAGCGATTACTAGAAGATTTACATGTCTTTATATTTGTTGAATCTGGTACAATCGAAGTCGTTGAAGAACATATTCATTATGTATTGAAAGCAGGGGACTACCTCTTTTTACATAAAGGCATTAAACACTGGGGAACCACCAGATATCAACCACACACACGGTGGTATTATATCCATTTTTTCACACCAGATCCCATCATCAAACCACACGATGAATATCAATCATCCATTGCACCATCAATTATCCCGAAAGAATTATATGATAAGCAGATTACACTATCAAAGTCGGGGCATGTTGAGCAAATCATTGACATGATGACACGCTTGAACCAAGTGATCAAGAAACAAGATGAAGGACCATTGGCCCAATCTGTTGAGAGTTATCAAATGTTTTTATTTCTATACAACCAAGCTAAAAAAGCCCGTAGAAAACCAAGGCATCAGCAGATTGTTGATGACATCATCGATTTACTTCAGAAAAAGCAACAAAAATGTTCAAGTCAAGAGATCGCTAACTCCATTCATTTAGATTATGCTTATATTTCGACTATTTTTAAAAAAGTAACAGGTAAAACGATCCGGCAATTTCAAAACGAAGTCATGATTGAAAGAGCCATTACAACATTTACCTATTCTAATGCCAATATTACAGAAGTAAGTGACCAATTAGGCTTTCCTAACCCTTATTATTTTAGTCGTGTCTTCAAACAGGTGACAGGTATCAGTCCATCACAGTATATAAAACAACGCTATCAACAATAGGATCAATAAGCTTCTGCTTCATCAATGGAGGATTTTCGAAATGTTTTTCAACATAATAAATAAGAGGACCCGTCTATGGATCCTCCTTTACTAATTAGTAAGCGCCGTAACCCCAAGATGCCCCAATAATGATCAATAAGATGAATAAAACAACAATTAACGCAAAACCTGATCCATATCCATATCCTGCACCCATCTTGAACCCTCCTTTTCATCTCGAGTCAATTATAGAATATGTTACTTCATGAAAAACGGGAGGGTTTAACTAAAAAATGGGTAAATGTCTTCTATCGTCTAAACATAATCCTTTACACTGTAATAATGACCATTGTTAATTTCAGTTGGTTCAATCAATATATTAACGAACACTTGGGCAACAAAGGCTGCATCACGTAACTTGTTTTGCTTTTTATACTGCTTAAATTGTTCAACTTCTTGAAAGGCTTCTTGACCAACAGCACGTATATCTTGTTGCATCTCAGTGTCCATAATACTTGGATCAAATAAAATAATTTTATTTGATGTTCCGAGTTGATTTTCTTCAAGTGCCACGGTCTGGGTATAACGATTCAAGCCAGCTTTAGAAGCCCCATAAGCACTCCAACCATAAGTAGAGCGATCGGCAGCTCCAGAAGAAATATTAGCTACTATCGTTTCCATACCCGATTGTTTCGCTTTCTTTAAGACGAAAGAAGTTGTTAACATCGGGGCAATTAAATTGGTTTGCATATGCGCTTGAATGGCCTCAATTGTATGATTAGCAACGGTATCAATAGGATTGACGGTTGCAGCGTTATTAATAAGATACACACGTGTTGTGTCTTTTTTAAAAATCTGATCGTTCACCTTTTCAAATGTTCGATCAAGTTGATCAACATCAGCAATATCACAGGAAAAATGCTGGTAGGTGACCTTGGATTGATCAGCTAATTGGCTTAAAACCTTATTCTCGTGTCTAGCAATACCAATGACATTTATATCGTTTTTTAGTAATAGCTCTGCAATTGCTGCTCCCAGTCCTTTTGATGTTCCAGTTACAATCGCATACTTCATGATACCTAACCTCCAATTATTTATCTTATTTACTCAACTTTCTCATCTAAATTTTTAGGTTCAGCATATCTCACCTGCGCGTCTAAATCGAAAGTTTTATAATCAATCGAAAATCTTATTCTAATCGTGTCACATCTTCTTCGCTCTATTTCGTGTGTTTGGGCTTACGCATTTAGTATGAACCCCCATTCTAAGTGGAGATAAGCAAGAGGTGAGACTTCTGCGGGAATAGGATGAGCTGAAGATCCACTTGAGGTGTGATCTTTGCGACTCAAGTTAGCTGAAGCCATCCCCGCGAAAAGCGAATCCCTTGCTTTTCGGAACAAAATAACGTGCTAAATGTAATGGGAAGGTCGCATGCGGTGCATCCATACAAAAGTAAAGTCAACAAGCCTATTGAATACCGCGTCTATTGAACACGATCAAGGTTGAATAACTATTTTCAGTGTGCGAAAGTTGAGTTATTATTATAGACGAAATAAATTGGAAATTAAAATAACAATTGATAACGGTTATAATTTTGCCAGCTTAATCGCTTTTGTAAATACTCGAATAATATCGTCAATGGATTCGATACCGACTGAGATACGCACAAGTCCTTCTGTAATTCCTAATTGTTCTTGGGCCTCGGGTGATAAAGCTCGATGTGACGTTGTACGCGGATAAGAAACACTTGTTTCTACCCCTGCTAAAGTTGGCACAATTTTGACCCAATCAAGTCCTTTAAAAAAGGTTTCTGTATGACAAAAGCCGGTTAAATCAATGGTAACAATAGCACCATTCCCTTTTTCAGATGCGTTTGATGGATAATAAACGCATCGAACAGCAGGGTGATCTTTAAGTACATTTGCAAGGTTTTGGGCATTACGAACTTGTCGCTCCATACGAACATCCAAAGTTTTCAATCCTCGGCAGGCTAGCCAAGCTTCAAATGGGCTTAAAGTCGTCCCCAAATTTATTGCTTTTCGCTTCACTTTTTCAATTGATGACCGATCACCAACAACGACGCCAGCAGTGACATCACTATGACCACCTAAATATTTTGTCGCACTGTGAACAACAAGATCAACCCCTAAATCAAGTGGCTGGATAAGGTAAGGCGTTGCAAACGTATTATCAATCATTGTTTTTAGCTGATATTGTTTAGCGAGCTTAACGATAGCTTCGATGTCTTCAACACGCAATAGAGGATTGGTAATCGATTCAGAATAGATCAATGTTGTCTTGTTTGTAATGGCTGAAGCCATTGCTTGTTGATCAGTAAAATCAACAAAACTAACATCAATACCAAAGTCAACCAGTTCTCTAGAAAATAATTCGTATGTACCACCATATATATCTTTGGACGCAATCACATGATCTCCTGCTTTTGCAAGGGCAAGTACCCCAATTAGAATGGCAGCTAATCCAGAGGAAGCAGCAACACCAGCATCTGCATGTTCAAGCAAAGCAACAGCTGCTCCTAGCTCATCTGTATTCGGGTTTCCTACTCTAGAATATAAGTAATCCTTATCTCCTTGATAAAAGTTTTCAATATCTTCGAGATCGTTAAATTTAAAAGCCGTCGTCTGGTAAATCGGCGTAACCTTACTTTCAATCTTTTGTTTATGTTGAGTAGAAAAATGGACCGATTGTGTTGAAAAATGTTCTCCCATCTGAATATCCCTCTTTTCTTTAATTCTAACTTTAACGCAATCAAAGAGAAAAGAGCAAGGTAAATGATTAGAAAATCTTAAGTCTTTTCCGATTAAATTAATCAATTTTTGTGATAAGGATATAGGTCATTTAACCTTTTCCTTATATTTTCTAATGAGCATTGCTAAAGATAAAACCGTTGCCACCGTCAACCCTGTAATATAAGACAAGATCAGATAGGTTGAATTCATCATCTCAAAATCGTAAAAGATATTCGGTAAATTCGTCATCGCTGTTGCTAATAGGATCATACCGAGTGGTACCGTTAAGCTGTGATAGTTTTTTACCTTTAGCATATGTTGTAAGGCTATGGATAGAAAATAGAAACATGTACTCACCTTAAAAAAAATCGTAATAAACCAAATAAAAGCAACGAGTACTTCTATCCGTTCAAAAAATTCAGCGATTTGTATATTTTGACCGAGCACGTAAATAGAATAGGCATGCCTAACTGTACCATCAACACCCAACACCGCAATTGCCGCGAAGGTAACAATAATAATACAAAAACCAGCTAATCCACCACCAATAAGAAAGGCCTTCTTTGCTTGGCGAAGATCATTGACATGTGGAAGGACAACAAGCATTACAATTAATTCCATGTAGGTAAGGGCAATCACCGGTAAAACGCCAACAAAAGTTGCCGCTTGATTAAGCTGCATGACCGGCTGAACACGAATTAATTGAGCTTCCGGCCAAACGAGTAATGCAAGTAGCGTTAAACTGAGCATCGTAAAGGGGAAGAAAATTTCCGCACTTCTTACTATCACTTCAAGTCCGTAACGAACAGCGATTAAGCCAGTAAAAGTTGATATTAATGCCAATACTTGAGGGGGTGTCCCCATTAATATTTGTAACGATACAAACTGTGCGATTGACCAAATGTTAGCAAATGTCGTAAAGAAAATAAAAGAAACCATTAGCAGAATTAAGCAATAACTGATAAGCTTACCTACACGATTATCCATTATTTTAAAAAAGTTAGTATCATCCTCTTGTCCGATTAACGTCGTTAACCATAAAATAAATACCATTCCTAATAAAGTAGCAAATATCACGGTAATCCAACCATTTTCACGACCATACCTTGTTGCAATGGTTGGGATAAAGATGATCGCTGTCCCCAATGTATTCATAAAAACTAATACGGTAAATTGAATGCTACTTATCTTCTGCTCCACTATCATCACCTAATTATTATATTTGAAATTGATCAAGCCAAGCTTGTAATGGTTTTTTTAAAGGAGAAAGTAAGAAATCAACACCTTGTACATATTCCGGTATTCTCCAATCAACAATAGCTGCTAGTAAATAGATACTTGCTAAAGCAAACAACATAACAAAGACATACCGATCGCGACCTTGATAGTGTTTCCATTCATAAATCAGGATGACTATAATAAAGGTTATCAATAACAACACATGAAATAACATGTATTACTCCTCCAATCCATTCGCTTTATCAACTTCTGGATAAATTGGATCAGTAATCATACCTCCGTGACGGATGTCGACCTCTGTATCAAAACGAACCTTACAATCTTCAAAATGATCAAGCCAATCTTCCTTATAATTTGCCTCCCATTCTCTTGGATGATCTCGTCTTAATTGCTCGCCAAACCCAAAGATATCAACATGGAAGTCTTTAGCTGTTTCGATACTAGCTAACATCAATGCTTCAATCGTTTTAGCAAATCGTTGCTCGATCTCATGCAATGTATCTTGACTTTCAAAGGACACATCTGTCTCAACATCTGCAATATTGACAACCATTTTCGAGCTTATCTCAACGATAAGCTCACCATCCAATCTGGTTGATATTTTAGATTGATGTTTAGTAATTTCAAGGCTAATATCATCTGAACCTTTCCAACTAATTGACTCTATTGTATTATCGATATTATTAGTGATAAAATTAAAGCCTTTACTTTCTTCTTCATTAAGCCACCCGACTAATTGATCACCACTGAAAACACTCATATTCTCCACAAATAGGCTTGCATACGGAACCGTTGACTCCACATTCTCTATTGTTTTCCCTTTTTCCTCATCTCCAACAATGGCCAATCCAGTGATCACCGCATCTTTACCCTCTGTTATGATTGCATTTGCCAATTCATTGAGTTTAACCTCCTTACTAGGCGCCCAAAATTCTTCAGATGCCTTAATACTCGTATAAACCCGCTCAGCCGATATTTTTTCAAGCGGGGTCATAATACTTAACACTTCTTCTGCGGTTGCCTCCCTAGCAACCGCAATCATGAAGTCAGCTCTTAACTCATGATCGCGCATTAAGAAATCAAGGGTATCAACAATCCCTTCAATGGCTAACGCTTCTCCAAAGATAACGGTACGAATATGGCTGACAAATATTTTTCTAGGAGAGGTTGCCGTTAGCTTTCTAATCGCTTCAAATAATGTATCACCTTGAATCGTATAATTGGTTATAGCCGTTCGTGATGTTTTCTCCTCATTCCCTGCGACTTCAGCTGGATTTAAAACTTGCAACGTAATAATGATTTGATCATCGACTAAATCGACTCCAATTGCTGTTGCGATTGCCATATCGGACAGTTCAGTAGCACTCCAGCAACCCGTAAATATGATTAAACTTAGTAAAATGATCAATAATTTTTTCATGATCAATCCTCTTTTGGTGGTTTTGGTGGTTTAGAATCACTTCTGACTATATTCTTTTGACTAATTAAATGCGGACGGGTCATTTCTTTCCACAATGGTGCACGTATGAAGATATCTTTTTGACCAGTTAGATTAAATGGTGCTAGTGGAGATAAATAAGGAATACCAAATGATCGCAAACTCGTCATATGCAATACGAGTATAATGATACCGGTAAATATCCCATAAAGACCAAGAGAGGCCGCTAACATCATAAAACCAAAACGAAGGATTCGAACAGTAATTGCAAGATTATATGCTGGAAATACAAAACTACTTATGGCAGTCAGTGAAACGACGATAACCATCATCGCTGACACAATACCAGCTTCAACCGCAGCTTGACCGAGCACTAATGCACCAACGATTGAAATAGCAGAACCAACAGCACTTGGCAGTCTAATCCCCGCTTCACGTAGCAATTCAAAGGTGAGTTCCATGAGTAATGCTTCAATAAAGGCTGGAAAAGGGATCCCTTCTCGTTGTGCAGCTAGACTGATCAATAAAGTGGTCGGTATCATTTCTTGATGAAAGTTCGTTAAGGCAATATAGAGGGAGGGGGTTAATAATGCCAGTAAAAAAGCTAACATCCGCAAAAGTCGAAGCAATGTAGCAATATCAGTACGTTGATAATAATCTTCACTTGATTGCAAAAAATGTTCAAACAAACACGGTATTAATAATACAAATGGGGTGCCATCTACAAAGATCGCAATTTTCCCTTCTAAAAGCCCCCCTGCTATCGCATCTGGTCGTTCAGTATTATAGACAGTTGGGAAAGGCGTATACGTCTTGTCTTGAATAAGCTCTTCAATATAGCCACTTTCAAGAATGGCATCTATTTTAATGCGCTTTAGCCGCCTGTCCAACTCTTCAACCAATTTATCGTTAACCACGCCATTTAAGTAACCAATTGTAACATCGGTTTGCGTCTTCTCACCGATACAATAGGACTTCATCCACAAGTTAGGGTCTTTAATGCGCCGGCGAATTAAAGCAATATTTGTACTAATTCTTTCTGTAAACGCCTCTTTGGGTCCTCTAACTACTTCTTGACTCGTTACGGTTTCAACACCGCGACCTTCTCCACCACGTGTCCCAATCGCAAGTGCTACGCGTTGACCATCTAAAATGATGATTGAATCACCCGACAATAAAACATGGAATAATTCTGCAATCGTATGCAGTTCATTAACATTTCCTATCGACACAAGGTGTTTTTTTATCGTATCAAAACAATTAGCTTTGTAAGTTTGCTCAGCTTCTCGACTCTCTACTACCAATTCATGTAATAAGTCATGTTGAACACTTGCTTCATTAATCAATCCATTAATATAAAAAATAGCAGATTGAATAGGCTCTCTAGCACCTATGACAAATTTTCTAGTAATTAAATCGGAACTATGTCCCAGCATTTCTTTGATAATATCAATGTTTTCATCTAAATCAGAAGAAAGTGCTACATCATGGTCAGCTGATATATTTTCAATAATCGCTTGCTTTTGTTTTTTGGTTCGTCGACGCATCGCTTATCGCTCCATCCAAAAGATCGTGCTATTATCTTAAACAAATTTAAAGGAATTATGTATGTTTTTAAGTTAATCACTCAACTTTCGCACACTGAAAATAGTCATTCAACCTTGATCGTGTTCAATAGGCTTGTTGATTTTACTTCTGCATGGATGTACCCGCCCTGCGTTAAGAATGTTATTTCGTTCCGAAAAGCAGTGGATTCGCTTTTCGCGGGGATGGCTTCAGCTAACTTGAGTCGCAAAGATCACGCCTCAAGTGGATCTTCAGCTCATCCTATTCGAGACTGCTGAAAAAGTGGTATTTTTCTCCCGTAATCATAAAATAAAAAAACGGTTGTATACTATTTGACGTTGGTGAAGGGAATTCTCCATCTCATGCGTTTGTGAAATGGGGGTAGACTTTCGCTAACGTCTTTTCTATTTCTCTAAAAATAGAAATGGGTTCGATCATCCCAGTGATTCGCTTTCCGCAGGCACGGCTTCAGCTAACTCATGTGCGCACCAAACGCGCACATGAGTGGATCTTCAGCTCGTGCTATTCCTGCAGGAGTCTCATCACTTCCTGACCGAACCCGTATGAATTTACGTATAGATAGCTAAGTTAAGATCTATTGAATCGAAATCAGCCCAAAATGCACCTAACCAAACAAACATTCAAGCAGCATAATCCGACTTGAATATTTGTGAAATGCATCTATAAAATTGCCGGGAAAAATTTTGATCAACGTCATTTGACAAGGAATCTATTTTTCTTTTCTATCTGCAATAAAAAAACGCCTTTTACAGGCGCTTTCTTTTAACGGCTCTTCACGAGTAAATTCACCGCTTCTTCTATATAAGCTTTAGGATCCTCTCCGTCACGTTCCTCTGCATGCAATACACACTCCACTAGATTGGAACTAACCACTAAACCCATCGTCCGATCCATTGCTGTGCGGACCGCAGACATTTGGGTAACGACATCTTTGCAATCTTTTCCCTCTTCCATCATTCGGACAATGCCCCTAACTTGTCCCTCGATACGTTTCATTCTATTTCTGACTTGCGGACTGTATTCCATGTCTATTCCTCCTAACCATAAAGTGATAACGTTAACTTACACCCATCTTGTGTACCATTTGTTGCACCCACATGGCTTATCAAGCATGGCATACCCTAATACTTTATGACCATGTCGTTGTAGCAAACGAATCCCTATATTTCTTTCGACTTTATTAGATGCAATGACACAAATATCTATATGAGGCAATTGACCGTGATGCCGTTTAATATAGGCAATCGGTAAAGAGATTGTTCCAGCAATGGTTTCTTTAGCTGCATCATTGTAATCACGAAGATCAATTTTAATCATATGTTCAGGTAAAGATTGAGCATTTAAACATTTGATACCCCTTACTGGGACATAGCGCATATAAAAGAAATAGCTGATCAATAGGACAAGAAATAAGACAGACCCCATTACCATGTACTGAACCTCCAATGCATAACATTTTCATTTCACCCATTATATACCCCAGATCGTATTCAGTCAACGCAAAGGCTATCATTAACCATGTGACTATTATTCTATATTAAAACGAACCTTCAATCCGTGGGTGTTTTCGTTTTCCCCAACTGATGGAACACAAGCTAACGTCTTCGCGTCGTGCGAAAACGCTTGTGTGACCAACATCCTGTTGGCCCGAGTGAATCCAAACATTAACGTCCGGTATCACCCACCTAAATCAATTTGCTCTACTCTCTATTTTGAGTGAGGTGTTTTACGGACGGTTATCTGTGATAAAGTAAGACACCCTTATCTCGTCTTTTGTAAATATAGCGCTCTTTATCCCTCGTTAAGGCTCGTTAAAAAATCAACTAACGTCAATAATCCACGATCAAAGTTTGCTAATGGAAAGCTTTCATTAGGTGAATGTAAGCGGTCATCTGGCGTACCAAAGCCTAATAAAACGATCGGTATATTAAAAATATCGTCTATCCATTCGACAACAGGAATGGACCCACCCATTCGTACAAATACGGGCTCTTTGTCGAAAGTCTTACCATAGCTCAGTGCTGCTTGTTTAATTAATGAATGATTGGGATCAACTTTATAAGCTTTTGCCGATAAAGGCTCACGTTTAATTGAAACCCGCACACCTGATGGTAAATTTTTTTCAATATGATCAATTAATAAATCTTGTATGGTGGTCGGATCTTGCCCCGGCACTAATCGACAAGTCAACTTCGCCGTTGCATACGAAGGAATAATCGTTTTTGTACCTTCTCCCTGATATCCCCCATAAACACCGTTTATTTCCAAAGTCGGGCGTGCCATTGTATGCTCAATTGCACTATAGCCTAATTCAGATGTTGTAGACGGTGAACCGGTTGTTTTTACATAATCTTCTGCGGGAACTTCTGCGATCAATTGACGCTCTTCGTCTGTTAAAGGGTCTACATCATCATAAAAATGGGCGACCTGAACCACCTCATCCTGATCCTTCATCGAACTCAATAGATGCGCCATTGCCATAACCGGGTTGCGAACTGCGCCCCCATACAAGCCAGAATGGAGATCATTATCAGGACCATGGATGGTAAATTCTAAACCTGTAAAGCCCTTCAAACCATATAAAATAGTTGGTTGGTCATTATCGACCATACCAGAATCAGAAATAATGGCAAAATCAGCACTAAATTGCTGTTTTTTTGTTTGTAAAATATCATATAAATGCTCGCTGCCAATTTCCTCTTCGCCTTCTATACATACCTTTACATTTACAGGCAACTTCCCTTCTGTCTTCAGAAAGGCTTCAAAGACAGCTAAATGCATAAAGACTTGACCTTTATCATCACTTGCACCTCTTGCATAAAGGCGCCCATTTCTTACTTCTGGCTCAAATGGTGCGGACTCCCATAATTCCAGCGGATCAGCCGGCTGAACATCATAATGACCATAAACAAGCATGGTTGGTGCTTCCTTACCGGCACCTAACCATTCACCATAAACTAATGGGTGCCCCTCAGTCTCTTGAATTTCAACTTGGTCAAATCCACTATTTACCAAGTGTTGATAGACAAATTGAGCTGCTCTATCAACATCTCCTTTATGCTCAGGATCCGTACTTACACTTGGTATTTTTAAAAAAGATTCTAGCTCTTGTAATTGTTGCTTTCTATGTTGTTGTAAATATTCAATAACACGAGTTGTCAACAATTTCAACCTCCTTTATCTATTCTGAAAAAACGTTAGGCCAACTTGATTTTTTAGCTAACATTGTCTCTGCTATCATTTTTGCTCCCGATAAACTGTGATTAGCTGCCCAACCACATTGTACTTCATTGCATGCAGGGACTTCAGTTGCTTCTAATACATCATTTAATGTTTTATCTAGTGCTACTTGAATCGCTTCAAATGAATCATTATTCAAAACACTTAGATAAAACCCTGTTTGACATCCCATGGGTCCAATATCAAGCACGTGATCAAGGTGATTTCTGATAAGTTCTGCCATTAAATGCTCTAATGAATGGAGACCATCCATCTCCATATGTTCTTGATTAGGCTGGCAAAAACGAATATCATATTTATAGACTTTATCTCCATTGGCACCTGTCGTTACACCAACCAATCTAATGTAAGGTGCCACTACTTTAGTATGATCTAAATTAAAACTTTCGACATTCATTTTTTTCATTTTAAAAACTCCCTTCCTAACATTCTTTTCTAATTAATAAGATACCATAAACCGTTAATCAATCCAATTTAAAAGAGTCCCACTAGGCCTTGGATATATTTGATCAAAAAAAAGCAGCGAACATTAATTGCTCACTGCTTTAGGACTAGCGATTTCGTGAACGATCTCTTGTAGGGAAGATACGTTCAATCATCTCACCAAATTGATCGAAAAACCCTTCTATCGGTTCGCCACGATCAACGTCATTCATATAATTTGAAGTTAAATCAACAAAATCAGGATTTGAGGAAACAAATACTTGATCGATTTGATTGTCTGCATCTTTTACAGCTTCAGTTACTTTGCGCTCAATTCGATCTGATAAATCATCATTATCTCCATTACCTTGATTATTATCTAATTGGCATGCAACATAAGCGGTGTTCCCCATTGTTAGAACATTAGCACGGTCAATTTCATTAACTTCTGATGTCACTTGTTCAGCGATATCTTCTGCAACTTGATATTGTCCTTGATTTCCTTGCTGATCATATAAGCCTTCTCTTGGAACTTGATCTGTAGGTGTTCGACCATCTAGTGGAGCTTGTTGATTTTGATCAAGTCCTCCTCGCCCTGTTGTCCCAGGGTGTTGATAAGTGCCATCGTAAGTTGTATTTTGACGTTGCATTTGATTGGGTTGATTTCGGACAGGTTCAATATTATCCCAGCCTCTATCATTCGCTTGTTGGGTATTATTCGTACCGCAACCGATTAACGTCGATAATGCAACCCCTGTAATGATCATATGTTTGATGCGCATTTTAACGCCTCCTTTTTTTAAAAGTCGTTATTAATATGTGCAATCAACCCTGTGTAATGCAAAGAAATGCTAGGTAATATTGTTAAACTTCACCATGCGTCGAATCATCAAATTCGGATACAATAAGAGGTGTCCCAACTTGTTCTGTAAAAGGAGCGAAACCAATGGGCACACTAGACTACGACAAAGCACTTTACTACACCATGTGGCAACAATGGGATGATCTTTTAGTGATTATGGTGCGAACAAAAGATGATCTATTATCGAAAAAAATCGAAGCCTTTCTTCATGCTTTCCGATTTGAAAAAAATACGAAAACGATCATTCAGTTGCATGAAAACTTGCTTCACTATTTAGATCATGCCATGGAAAATCAAGCTTTTGCCAATTAACTTTTTTAAAAAAACTAAGGCTTTTCACCCATATGTTATGGAGAAAGCCTTAGTTTTTATTATTATCTTTTTTATTCTTGTAATGATGCCGCGGATTGCCCAGCAATACGTCCAAACGTAATAATGTCAGCAACAGCATTACCACCTAGTCGATTGGCACCATGGAGTCCTCCTGTTACTTCACCGGCTGCATATAATCCGGTAATTGGTTGATCTGATTCATTTAGTACTTGCCCTTCATTATTAACTGTTAATCCTCCCATTGTATGATGGACAGACGGAACAACTGGTAGAGCATACCAAGGTCCTTCTGTTAATGGCTCTTCTAAGTTTTCTCTCTCAAATTGCTGATCTTCACCAGCATCAACAGCATCAGCATATTGCGTAAACGTTGCTTGTAACACTTCTTCATCTACTTCCATCGCTTGAGCTAATTCAGCTATTGTTTCACCACTGACTGCATAACCATCTTCAATGTAATTGCTAAATGAAGCATTTTTGTCTTTCATTACTTCATTACCCACTAAAAATGCGATGCTATCTTCTTGTTCAATAATCGCTTGTGATACAACATCTCTTGTCGTCAATTCATTAACAAATCTTTCACCATCTAAGTTAATTAAAATACCGCCATCACCACGAACCGCTTCGGTAAACATATATCCCGTTTCTGGATCTGTTGTCGGGTGTGCCTGGATTTCGACGATGTCAGTATAAGCTGCACCTACAGCTTCAGCCATCAAAAGACCATCGCCCGTTGCACCTGAATGGTTTGTTGTCGAATAGCCTTCCATATCATCGCGATATTCTGTCACTAAATCACTATTTGAACTAAAGCCACCTGTTGCCAAAACGACAGATTCAGCTTCAACAGTAAATTGATGACCAGTGTTATCGACTGCTGTTACTCCAACAACCGCTCCATCTTCTTCAATTAACGTTTCTACCGTTGTATTTAACATAATATCAACATCCAACTCAGCTAATCGCTCTGATAATACGTCAACAACAACAGGTCCTACTGGTGATCCATCAGCGGGACGGTGTGTACGCGCAATAGATTGACCGCCAAAAATAACAACATCTGTCAATCCTGCTCCCATATCATTTAACCAATCGATTGACTCGGCAGCATGATCAACCAATGTTTGCACCAATTCTGGGTCGTTAATCTCTCCACCACCAGTTATTGTATCTTCATAAAATGAGTCGGTAGAATCTTCAATTCCTAATTGCTCTTGAACGCTTGTTTCAGCAGCATTCATACCACCCGTGGCACGATTTGTATTCCCACCTATGATCGGCATTTTCTCTAAAATAACCACTGATTTCCCTGCTTCACTAGCTTCAACTGCCGCTGCCATACCAGCACCACCAGAACCAACAACAACAACATCAACCGAAAAATCATCAACTTGTACTGCGTCTACAGTTAATTTATTATCTGGGTCAAGTAATGCATCAATATCAGCATCGGCTTCCTTCATCGCATTCGTGACCGCTTCAATAATAGCTTCACTAGATTCACTAGCACCAGACACGACATCCACTGCCAAACTTTGTGAGTTTAACATGTCATTAACCAATTGATTGATCGCACCATCTCCAATGCTACCTGTTTCACCATCAGCAGATATGTCGATAGACTCAATCTTATCTTCAGTTAATGTGACAACCGCAACAACCTCTCCACCATGTCCAGTTGACACACCTTCATATGTACCAGGTGTAAAACGATTTGCATCTGATTGGGCCTCTTCACTACACGCCGCTAGCAACATAACAGCTGCCATCACTAATAATAAAACATACTTCTTCATAAAAAACTCCCCCAATATAACTTTTTGCTAAAGTTAACCTTGCTCGTATATATGTGATTTAATGAGCAATACTCCAACTCTTATAATTATAATTGGTAGGGACCAAAAAGCAATGGACTTTTTGTGAATTTTTTCACTATTTTATATAATGAACGTCAAAATAGGAGGGGCGTTCTTCTCCTGCTAATTTAACGTTAAGTGAATCAAAACATTAGCGTCCGTCAGCCTCCTAAATAGATATAACTTCTGCTCTCAATGTTTTCAATATTGAGGCGATGCTTTACGGACGGTTATCTGTATATTTCTTAATCTTCAACTAAGCTGGATGAAATGATATGGTGAAAAGCATCAACCGGTATCGCTAAACCCACACGACCGTACTGTTCATCATTTAGTGTCGCATAAATCATTCCAATCACTTCCCCATCTTGATTAATGACCGGGCTTCCACTATTACCACGATAAACAGGTGCATCAATCATCATCACCTCAGTTGCTAAGCTCATTTGTTCAATAAATCCTGTAATCATACCTTGATTAGCAATACCGTTAAATCGTAACGGGTTACCAATAAAATAGACTTCTGTTTGCTCTATTCCCTCAGTATTTTCTGCTAAGTCTAAAAAAGGCAGATCATCTTCTGCAACCTTTAACAAAGCTAAATCAAGCGCTTCATCTACCTGAACCACTTCTGCTTGATATAGCCCTTGCTCTGGAAAAGACACGGTGACATAACTTTCTTGAGCAACAACGTGTTCGTTGGTCAAAATATACCCATCGTTCGTAATTGAAAATCCTGTCCCCTTGCTATTAGATGTTTCAATGACCACAATTGATTCTTTATACAATTGTATGTCTTCATTCACAGATAACTCAGCCGATGTCGATAAAAACTCTAAAGCTGGGATTGAAAATGTTCTAGGTATTAATGCAATCACATTTAATATTAATGTAAAGGCAACTAGCCAAATGAGCCAGCGTGGAAAAGAAGACTGAGCTGGTTTCTCTTCTTCCTTTTGTTTACTTCTCTGTTCTTCTTCAAGCAATTCCAACATTGTGTCAGGATCCAAATCTTCATATAAATCTTGATCAATTAATTCTGAATCATGATTATTCTTTTTTTGATCCATACCTTTCACCTCAATCGATTGCATATCCTTCTTTCATTCTAACAAAGCAAGGTATGACCTTACAGTGTTGTTGCCTAAGAAATATGTTTGTTACCTGTAATTCAGTGTTTCAAAAACAATTAAGTCAATTAGGTTGACAATAAATTTGTCGCTAAATATAATATAAAGAAGATGGGTAGCCTTAACCACTATTCGTAGAATAAGGGTGACGGAAATCCAACCATAATAAAAAACAAGGTTGCTTTTGTAATCACTTTTTTATAGTGCGTACCAAAGAGACCAACGTTGATGTTTTCATCTTCGTTGGTCTCTTTTTTTATCGTTAGTAAACGCTATCGTTTTGGTGAATATAGGGCAAGCTAAGTATAAGAAAAGTTGCAAAGCAGTGAAAGCGAGGAAGTTAAAATTTTTAAGTACTAAGTATAAGCAAAACTGGACATTCGCTAAAACACAAATGAATGTGAGTTCTTCTTGTACTTAAATTGGGGGAGAGGTTCTAATGAATCGTTGGTTAGTCGTTTTAGGAGCAATTATCGTACAAGTAAATATAGGTGCAGTCTATGCATGGAGTTTGTTTA
This sequence comes from Amphibacillus cookii, assembly GCF_016908375.1. Taxonomy (GTDB): domain Bacteria; phylum Bacillota; class Bacilli; order Bacillales; family Amphibacillaceae; genus Amphibacillus_C; species Amphibacillus_C cookii. The sequence continues at coordinate 360,901 of NZ_JAFBDS010000001.1, read as the reverse complement.
ATCAACCCCTGGCCGAAACATTTGGTTGGGCGCGTGAAGATGTCGTTATTACGTTTTCAATAACGATTGCTGTCTCAGCATTTACCACTATTTTCGCTGGCAAACTTCAAGATAAGATTGGACCTCGCTGGGTAGCAACAGCAGGGGGGTTTTTATTAGCAGCAGGGTTACTGTTAACCAGTCAAGCGACGACGTTAATTGAAATATATTTATCCTATGGTGTGCTTGCAGGTGCTGGAATTGGTATGGTTTATGTTTGTCCACTATCTGCATGTGTTAAGTGGTTCCCAGATAAACGAGGTCTGATTAGTGGGATTGCTGTTGGTGGATTTGGTTTAGGCGGTTTAATTTTCCAACCTGTTATTCGGTTCTTCATTACCAATTATGGGGTCTCAGATACATTCTTATACTTGGCTATCATTTATTTCATATTGGTTATCATTGGCGCACAATTACTACGTAATCCACCGAGTGAAAAGGCAAATGATGCACTGGCGTCTAATAACCAAGTCAAGCGTAATGAAGCAAAACAATTTTCAACCAAAGAGATGTTACGCACTTACCCGTTTTATTTATTTTGGTTTATGTTTTTATTTGGTAGTATGGCAGGGTTAATGGTGATTAGCTTTGCCGTTGATATTGGTGTAGACGTTTTTCAACTCGATGTGGCTAAAGCAGCCAATGCCGTAATGGTGATCGCACTTTTTAATGCAAGCGGGCGAATTGTCCTTGGTAACCTTTCAGATCACATTGGACGAATTAATACGCTTAGACTTATTTATATCCTTACTGCTGCAACGTTAATTTACATGAGTGTTGGCATATTAAATTATCCGATGTTTCTCATTACAACCTCATTAATGGGTTTTTGTTTTGGTGGATACTTGGCTGTCTACCCTTCAGTCACAGCAGATTATTATGGAACGAAAAATATGGGGATTAATTATGGCTTTATGTATCAAGCTTATGGTATATCCTCATTTGCAGGAACCTTTATTCTTAGTTTCTTTCCTTTTTCGCAAGCATTTATTGTGGCTGGGGTTTTATGTATAGTCGCCCTTGTGATGTCAACGTTCATTGTGACACCAGAGAAACATAGACGCGTGAATTTTTCCGTCAAACAAGTTGACGAAGTATAAACGCACCTTCACTCAGTAGGTGGCGTGCTACATGATGTAGGGCATGTTGCCGTGGGCCTACAGGATGTAGGTCATGCAGACGTTGCCACAGGACGTGGTAGTCTTAGTCTGTAATCCTTCTAAAGGATGTGGCGGTTTTAGTCTACCACCTTATCCGCCCGCTGATTGTTAGTTCAGTGAATCAGGGTATTAGCCACCGTTAATGCCCAGCTAAATAGATCATCAGCTCTATCCTCTATGTTGTGACAGACGTTTTGCGGACGGTTAATTTGTGATAAATTAACCGTTTCTTACGGGGCTTCTTAAAAGGTGTGCAATGAACCCCAAAGTTGACAGGCTTTGATATTATCGCTAAAATTCTTAACATATCTGTTTAGGTTCTTTTTTATTGTGATACGATAAGCGTATGAACCTAAGCTCACTGCTGTAAATGTTAGGAGTATGATGATGAGCAAATCCAAAGGTTTTATCGAAGCAGAAATTAGTAAAGCACTGACAAGTTGGGAAAAAGAATATCTAGGTCGAGGTTCCGTTTCTGTAAAGACAAATATTTTAAATGATATGATTATTGTCACATTACAAGGCGTTTTAACACCTGCTGAATACGCCGTTTGTCAAACAAAAGAAGGAAGATATTCAATTAAAAAATTACGCTCTGACTTAGTGGAATCTGGTTATGATTTGCTTAAGAAGCTAATACTGGAAATCACAGGAGAAACAGTGATTAGTTTTCATACCGATATAAGTACGCGCACAGGAGAGCGTATTATCGTTTTTAAACTTCCATTAAATTACGAAGAAACCTTAGTTAGTAAGCAAAAATAAAACGAATCTGCAATCAGTCGACGTTTTTATTCTTTTCCCGCTGATTGGTCGTGGAGTGAACTAGCCCATCGCCCGTTAACTCCCCTTACACAAATCAACTTTACTATCAATGTTGTGGTGGTGATTTATCATTCTCTGTCAAATGTGGTGGTGTAATGTTCATTCCACCATTCATCTTTGTTAAAAGCTCTTTTTCCATAAAGTAGTGCTATTGCTAAGCCGCAGAGGGAAATATACTCGCTTTCCGCGGACGAACGCCCAAGCCTCCTCGCAAAGACCGCTGTGGGGTCTCGGTCGCCCGTTTTTCCGCAGGAGTCTCGCATATTTCCTCTGCTATGTGCTATTTCAAACTAGAGCCTTTTTAACCTCTGATAAGCAAATAATCGAAGGAGACGGTTCGTTGGCATCCCTACCAAGCGAGCTGCAGTACGAAAAGAATGGAAGGCCATGTATGTTAATGCTGTTGTTTTCAAAGCATTTGTACAACGTTGATAATAATCCGCCATTTGTAATCGTTCATAAAAAGGACGACTACAATTAGGACACAAATATCTTCGCTTTTTTAATGATATCTTCACATCTTTATTAGAAAGTACTGGACCTTGAATCTCCTGTCTTCTATAACTATGCACTCGGTTTGTTTTCTCCTTACAGAAAGAACACAGTATAGAGCCTGATTTATGGACGACTACCTCTGATAAGTCTATTAGAAAAGTAACGCCTTCGCTCATAACGAGCGAAGGCGTTACTTTTCTATACTTAATTCTTCGAAACTTAATGGCCCTCAACCATTGGTAACATGTTAGCAATGATTTTAGAGAACGATGAGGGCATATTGCGGTTCATTTAACAGATGGAGTGGTTTAACGTTGCTTGGCAATAGAGTAAATCGTTGAAATCACTTGGTCTGTTGCATCTTGTCGTTGATATTGTTCCATGTTCTCTTTCAGCTTTGGTGCAGCTTGCTTTAACTTATCTAACGATTGAATTAATGCATCTGGATGTAGTTGTTCTTCTTCCAATACGTGAGCATAACCTTGCGTAGCAAACGCCTCTGCATTTAAGATTTGATCCCCACGACTAGCTTGTCGAGACAATGGAATGAGTAGCATCGGTTTCTTTAATGCTAAAAATTCAAAAATTGAATTAGCTCCGGCTCGGGAGATAACTAAATCCGTTGCAGCAAGTACATCTGGGAGCTGTTCGTTAATATATTCAAACTGTTTATAACTCGGAATGTTTAATGCCGGATCTACATTATTTTTCCCACAAATATGTATAATTTGATAGGTCTTAGTTAATTGCTTTACTTTTGCACGAACCGCCTCATTTATCCGTTTAGCACCGGCACTTCCCCCCATAATAAGTAGAACTGGCTTACTTGTCACTAAATCAGCAAACAAAACGCCTTTTTTCTTATCACCTTCAAAGAGTTCGGGACGTACAACCGCTCCGATCCAAGTTGATTTCTTTTCGGGTAGATGCTCGATGGTCTCTGGAAATGTAGATAAAATTTTCTTCGCAAAAGGCATGGCCAGTTTATTAGCTAGACCAGGCGTAATATCGGATTCATGAATAATAGCAGGTATGCCTCTTAATCGTGAAGCAATCAAGACAGGCACAGATACGAATCCGCCTTTTGAAAATATCACATTCGGCTTTGTTTTGCCTAAAATAGAGAATGACTGGCCTATCCCTTTCATGACTTTAAACGGATCCTTCAGATTCTCCAATGACATATATCTTCGCAATTTCCCTGTAGAGATGGGGTGATAGGTAACGGCATTAATCGGTTCTATTAGCTCTCGTTCAATTCCGTTTTTCGAACCAATATAGTCAATTTTCCACCCTTGTTCCTTTAGTATTGGTATAATGGCAAGGTTAACCATCACATGACCTGCTGTACCTCCACCGGTTAACACAATTTGTTTATTCTTCATTTTATTCAGACCTCTTTCATTTCCTATCTTTTCTATAAATATGATTTTAGCATACTTCTCAATCAAACAGATAGTAGCTATGATTAGAAAGATTGATCAACTTCTATTAATTGATCTTTTGATGCAAAAATACCAATAAAACGAACCTTCAATCCGTAGGCGGAGGACTACAGGACGTAGGTCATGTAGATGTTGCCACAGGACATGGCGGTTTTAGTCTAAGTGGAGATAAGCAAGGGGGGAGACTTCTGCGGGAATAGGATGAGCTGAAGATCCACTTTAGAAGCGCTCTTAGCTTCTAAAGTTAGCTGAAGCCATCCCCGCGAAAAGCGAATCCATTGCTTTTCGGAACGAAATAACTTCTAAACGTATACAGCACATCTATGCAGAAGTAATGTCAACAAGCCTATTGAATACCGTGTCTATTGAACACGATCAAGGTTGAACGACTATTTTCAGTGTGTGAAAGTTAAGTAATTAATAAAAGGTGGTCAGTTTTTTGATACGATTATCTCGATGGTGTCTAGCATTAATTCATGCAAGAAGATTAAAAATACATGCGTTCGCTCGAAAATACGAGCAAACGCAAAATATCAAAAAATTATTTTTCATTTAGAAAGTCTAATGCTGCTGAGGCGAGTACTTTTGCTCCGTTTAGCAATGCTTTTTCATCAATATCAAATTTGGGATGATGATATGGATAAATAAAGCCTTTTTCTTCGTTGGCTGATCCTGTAAAAAAGTAGGTCGCAGGAACTTGTTGAGAAAAATAAGAAAAGTCTTCTGCTCCCATATTTGGTTCCATTGATTGAATATTATCTTTTGGAAGCACATCGGCGGCGGCACGTACCATTAACTGATTAATCGTTTTATCATTTTTAGTGGCAGGATAGCCAAATTGATAATCAATGGTAAAATCAGCTCCAAAGGCTTTTGTTGTATGTTCAGTCACCTGCTTGACCCAGTCAGCTATTTTATAGCGTACCTCCTCATCAAACGTACGAACAGTACCTTCTAATTTTGCCGTACCAGGGATAATATTGGCTTTATCACCTGCTTGGAAGGAACCTATAGTTAGGACTGCAGGTTTAAGTGGATCAACCTTGCGACTAATAATCTGATGTAAGCTATTAATTAACTGTGCACCGATTTGCACGACATCCGTGGTATCTTGCGGAAAGGCACCATGTCCACCAACACCCATTATCGTAATTTCAAAGTCATCACTAGCACCTAATATATAGTGGTCACTGTGCCAAATATAATCAACAGGTAAGTAATTCTCCATATGTGTGGCAAAAATAGCATCCACCCCTGCTAAAGCACCATCTTCAATCATCGCCTTTGCTCCCCCAGGATCCTGCTCCTCTGCATGCTGATGGATAAAGACAATAGTACCTTCCAGCTCTTCTTGGACAGCTACCAATGCTTTTGCTATACCTAAAGCAATTGCTGTATGCGCATCATGCCCACATGCATGCATAACACCCGGGTTTTTTGACTTATATGGCACATCATTCTCTTCCAAAATAGGTAAAGCATCAAAGTCTGCACGAATGGCAACCGTTCTGCCTGGCTTACCTCCTTTTAGTGTGGCGACAACACCTTGGCCACCTACCTTTTCACGCACTTCCAACCCGAGTTGACGTTGATAATTTGCTATTACTTTCGCTGTTCGTTCTTCTTGAAAAGAAAGCTCTGGATACATGTGAAAATCACGTCGAATATCAACCATTTCCTTGTATAATTTTTCAATTATTGCAAAAACACGTTGCTTCATTTCATCACTCCTTTAAAAAATCTATGATTACAGCTTGTAAATCTACCCCGTTTGCAGGATTAATCTTTAGTACACTAAAAACGAATGATCCATTCATTGGATAAACGGATCATTCGTTTTTTTGTCTTATTTCTTTTGTTTTTGTCCAGCCTCTTTCATTTTACTTCTTTTACTTGGTATCCATCTTCTTTTTAATTAGCAAATCTTTTTTTGGTTTTCTTTTCAACCAAACCAAGGATTAAGTCAGCTATAATGGCTAATGCTGCAGCTGGTATGGCACCAGCATACAGGTAAATATCATTTTGCAAGTTGATACCACTAATGATTTGACGCCCAAGTCCACCCCCACCAATATATGGTGCAATGGTGGCAACAGCAACTGCGATAACTGCTGCTACTCTTAACCCAGCCATTAGAAAAGGAATCGATAACGGAAATTGTATTTTCACTAATAATTGTAGTGGTGTCATACCAATTCCTTTACCGGCCTCTGTGACACTAGCGTCTACTTCTTTCACCCCAACATAGGTATTTCTGACAATTGGCAATAAGGAATAAAAGAATAATCCAATCACGACGGTTTGCGTACCTAGTCCAAAGTAAAGTAGCAAGATTGCAAGCATCGCAATACTAGGGATCAATTGCAAAATGTTAACTAACGATAAAATTAATGGCGCTAATTTTTCTACTTTTGCAGCTAGAATACCAAGTGGAACTCCGACAATCAATGCCAATCCTATCGCATAGAGCACCATGAAAATATGTTCGATTGTTAGTGATACAAGTTCAGATGAATGATCAGCCATATAGCGACCAAGTTCGATTATAAACTCCATCATTGGATCCCCACTTTATTTATTAGTCTAAAAATCCTTCTTCTTCTAAAAATTCACGGGCAACTTCTTCTGTAGAACGTCCCATCATATCAACTTGACGAATCAACTCTGACATTTGTTCAGTAGAAACGGCACCTACTAAGTCTTCAAAAATTTCATTTACTTCAGGATAGTCATCAAGTACCTCATTACGTGCAACAAGTGATGCATCATATGGAGGGAAAAATTGCATATCATCTTCTAACAAACGTAAGTCATATTCGATAATTTGTGGATCTACAGTATAAGCTGTAACGACATCTAATTCATCTCCAGCAATACCTTCATACATTAACGATACTTCCATCCCACGCACATCACCAAAACCAAAACCATAAGCCTCTTGGAAGCCTCGATAACCATCATTATCTCGTTCAACCCATGTCGTATCTGTTCCTAAACGTAAATCATCAGCAAACGGTTCTAAATCCGAAATGTTTGTAATATTATTCTCATCAGCAAATCCACCTTGAATTGCTACCGCATATTCATTGGTAAAACCAATGGTATCAAACCAAGTCATATCATATTCTGGTCCGAATAATTCTTGAGCATTCTCAATCGTTTCTTGCGGATCAGTTGAATATTCAACTTCATCAAAATGATTATTGTAGACTTCGCCTGAATAAAGCATAGCAAAATCAAACTCTTCACGATCAATTGAAGCTAAAATCTGTGGACTCGCTTGAATATCTTCTGTAATATTTACTTCATGATCTGTCTTTTCTTCAACTAAAATTTTAACGATTTGACCAGCAATTTTTGGATCGGTGTATGATTGAGCACCATATTCAAAAGTTTCTCCACCGTCAGCAGAGCCGCCTCCACCGCATGCTGCAACAAAAATAAGTGTAAATGTTAATAAACTTGCTGTTATCATTTTCTTCATTATAGTTAATCCCCTTTATTTTAATTTTTATATTAAGCTCTTGAGAGTTTCTTCTCAATGAGACCAAATAACAAATCAATTATTAATGCTAATACAATCGCTAGAAATGTACCTGTAAATATCATAAACGTATTATTAGAGCCAATACCAGCCATCACTAAATCGCCAAGGCCACCCGCACCAATAACGGTTGCTAAAGTGGTCCAGCTAATAATATAAACGGTTGTAATTCGAATCCCTGACATGATATAGGGTACAGCAATCGGTAGTTCAACTTTAACTAAGCGTTGAAATTTATTATATCCCATACCCTTTGCCGCTTCGACAATCCCTTGATCAATCGATTCAATACCTGCATAGGTGTTGCGCAATAATGGTAACAGTGCATAAAGGAATAGTGCGATTACAGCGGGTCTAAAGCCAATACCAAAGAACGGAATAAGAATGGCGAATAACGCAATTGTCGGAATCGTCTGAAAAAAATTAGCAAGATTAAATATACCGTTCTTGACCTTTTCGTTTTTCATCTTTGTCATCCAAATCGCTAATGGCAAGGTCAGAATAATCGCAAAAAAGATTGAAACAAAAGCAATCGTTATATGCTCCCATAGATAGGTTAAAATATTTTCATAGCGTATTTGCCAAAATTCAATATATTCTGTTATTAAATTCATGACTTCACACCACTTTTAGCGTCGAACTTATCATGCAGGTTTTCCAGCAACAAATCCTGATCAAGCACACCGATAAATGTATCATCAGCTTCGACGATCGGTGCTATCGTATCTTTACTTGCAACAAACTTTTCAACCTCTGCAGAACGACGATAAGCGATAATATCTTCATTTAGTAAATCTTGTACGGTTTTATCTGTTGCTCTAACGGCACGATATAAAGATATAATCCCCAAATATTTATCTGCTACATCAACTACTGGTAATTGATCTTTTTTATGATCAACCATTAACGTAATAACATCTTCTACAGATTGATCAATTTTTGCATAAGGAAAATCTTCATCTACAAAAGCAGTCATTGGTGGTAAACCACGTGCTTGCTCTAAGCGATCAGAACCAATAAATTCTTCAACAAATGCATTAGCTGGACTTGTTAGTAATTGATGCGGTGTTCCTTTTTGAACAACTTGTCCGTCACGCATTAAAATAATTTGATCAGCAATTTTGATTGCCTCATCCATATCATGTGTCACAAATACAATGGTTTTATTAATTTCCTCTTGAAGTTTAACCAATTCATCTTGTAATTGTTCACGGCTAATCGGATCAAGTGCGCTAAATGGCTCGTCCATTAATATAATTTTAGGCTCTGCTGCAAGTGCACGAATCACACCGATCCGTTGTTGCTGCCCGCCACTTAATTCATTAGGATAACGCTTCTTATAAACTTCAGGGTCAAGGTCAACCATCTTCAACAATTCATCAACCTTTTTATTAATCTTTTGCTTGTCCCATTTTAAAAGCTTTGGTACAGCTGCAACATTATCATATATCGTCATGTGTGGAAATAAACCAATACTTTGGATCACATACCCCATCTGACGACGTAAATCAATCGGATTAATATCTGAAATGCGTTTACCATCAATGGTTAACTCACCATTCGTGTAATCTATTAAACGATTTAATAATTTCATCGTTGTGGTTTTGCCACAACCACTTGGCCCAATCAGGACATTAATTTTACCTTCTTCAAAGGTAAGGTCAATATCTTTTAAGGCGTGAAAGCCATCCTCATAAATTTTGTTGATCTTCTTTAATTGAATCAAACGGAGTCCCTTCCTTCATTCGGTCATTTTGTTCTAAACTTATTGTAGCTGACTTTAGTCAAGAAACAAAATCCGATATAAACTTTTTATTGTACAAACTTTATACAAAATAAAGTGTATGAATTGCATAAACTTTTAATACTTAAAAATACGGCAAATTACTTCGAAATCCTACTAAATCGTTAATTTCTATCTATTTCCTTTGTGTGTTACACTATAACAAAAATGGAAAAAGAGCTGATAATCTATGAATCATGAGGAACAACTTGAACAGATTAAACATCGTGTGAGTGAGCAAATTGCTGAAAATATGAAATCTTATGGTTTCCCAGGTACGATTGGTCGTGTCATCGCTGCTATCTATTATGAAGGTAGAGCGCTTGATCTTGACGAACTTGCTGAGCGAACGAGCATGAGTAAAACAAGAATGAGTCAAGTTTTGCGTGAAATGGTCCATTATAATATTGCCGAGAAAGCATTTGTTCGCGGATCAAGAAAAGACCATTACACAGTTGAAGAAGACTATTATCAAACCTTCATCTCATTATTCACCTCAAACTGGCGTGATGTCATTACACGGAATCGAAAAATTGAAAGCCGAATTATGCATGAGTTAAAGGAGATCATTAACGATCCAACAGCCACAGAAGAGATCAAAGAAAAAGCTCAACTCTATATTGCTGATTCTAAAGCATCGATGGCTTATTATAATTGGATTGAAAAGCTTGTTGAACTCTTTGAATCACAGCAAATTTTTGATATCGTTCCTAAACCTAATCCAGACCAAATAAAAAATGAAGGCCCTCGCTTTAAATAAGTGAAGGACTTCATTTTTATTTGTAGCCATTTAGCTACATCTATTCTTTTTATGTTTAAAACCGCTTTATTTATCACAGATAACCGTCCGTAAAACCCCCTCAAAATAGAGAAAGAATAGAGCAAATCGATTGAGGTGGGTGGTAACGAACGCTAATGTTTAGATTCACTCGGGCCAACAGGATGTTGGTCACACAAGCGTTTTCGCACGACGCGAAGACGTTAGCTTGTGTTCCATCAGTTGAGGAAAACGAAAACACCCACGGATTGAAGGTTCGTTTTATATACTAAGATTTCCAAGGTTTTCAAAACAAAAACATACTTGATTGTCTTATTAATGCATATTAGGAAAACCTTGTTGTCTCAATACATCGTAAACCAGAATAGCAGCAGTATTGGACAAGTTTAACGATCTGACTTTATCATTATCAGCCATATGGATGCGTAAACAGCGATCTTCTTTTCCAATCAGTAATGACTTTGGAATTCCATTCGTTTCTCGACCGAAAACGAAAAACAAATCTTGGGTACGATCACTAAAGTCGTAATCTGTATAGTATTTCGTACCAAAGTTCTCAATATAATAATATTCACCTTGTTGATATTTTTCATATAGAGCCTCAATCGAATCATGATATTGAATCTTCACATCATGCCAATAATCAAGCCCTGAGCGTCTTAACATTTTATCCTCCGTTGAAAAGCCAAGTGGACGAACTAAATGCAGTGTCGCATTAGTCGCTAAACATGTCCGTGCAATATTTCCTGTGTTTGCTGGAATTTCTGGTTGATATAAAACTACATGTATGCCCAAAATCTTTCACCTCTATCTATTAATTCCACCATTATTATAGCATATCACTACCAATCCGAAAGAATTTATATTGGCAACTTGGTGTCCATGCTGCTGAATCTTGGTAGTCCCAATAGCGCTGACGACTATTATTTGTATGGGCATTTACAAGTGGTTGCTGATGTGCATCCTTTGCTACGACGATGGTCGTATGATTAAAACGTCCATCACCTTCAAAATCATAACAAATCACATCACCAGGCTTTAATTTTTCTGGCGTATCCACTTCAAAGCCACGCAAACCCTTAGTTGAGCCACTTAGATACCACCTAAAAGCATGAGCAACTGACCAGCTAAAGCTCCAATCATTGTTTTGATACCACCAACCTGTAGACCGATTCGGCACGCCTCGCATCGGTGCACCTCCCGCATGTAAACATTGTGAGATATAATTGGTACAATCATTCTCCTCAAAAAAACGGTAAGCCGGATTGGCATCATTCCACCACCGTTCTGCGTATTTCACTGCCGCTCTGCGATCATAAGCAAAACGCATCGTTTCTTGAATAGGCGTTAACTCAATGATTGGATTGCTTCTTTTCTTAGAAGATAATGTTGATTCAGAATAAATTTCTTCATGATCGATTAAACGTTTATTCTTTAAAAAACAGGCCCGGTGTAGTCGAGACTGCTCCTCTTGATAAAATACTTCATCTTGTCTAACCAAAAAAATAACCTTCAAAACATAGTGGTATTGATAGTCTTGATTAGACGTGGTTTGTCTACTATAAATTTGTCCATCACCAGTTATCCGCACCACAACATTTCCCCGTCTCTCATGACATTCACGGACACGATTCACCCAATTATCTTCACGGTTTATCAATTGCTTGTGCCAATATTTATTTAGAACCACTTCGCATCTCCCCTTCCCATGATACTTTATGAAGGGAAGGGGTACGATTATGCGTTGATGCTTTCAAAAGCGAGTCCTTTTTCCATTTCTGTTAATACCTCTGGATCACGTTCATTTGCTTGAGCTTGGCGAATAGCTTGATAGCCATCTTCACGACCAATTTTCCCAATTGCCCAAGCTGCTGTACCTCTAATAACAGGTCGAGGATCCTCTCTCATGAGTCGAATTAATTCATCAACAGCTGTAACTTCTTTATAATGAGCGAGAGCAATAATCGCATTTCGTTGAATCGGTTTTTTACCCCGCCATGATCCTGCCATCTTACCAAATTTCTCTTTGAAATCACGATTTGAAAGAGAAAGTAGTGGCAATAATTCTGGCTTAACCAAATCGGGATCAGGTTCGAGTTCTGGGTGTAAATGCGTATCAACTCCTTTATTTCGTGGACATACCAATTGGCATGTGTCAAAACCATAAAGTTGGTTACCGATCTTGTCACGGTATTGATCAGGCATAAAACCTTTGGTTTGCGTCACAAAAGCAATACAGTTTTGAGCATTTAGTCGCCCTGGCGCAACAAGGGCACCAGTGGGACAGGCTTCAAGACACAGATTACAATCTCCACAATCGTCATCAACAGGCGTATCAGAAGGAAATGGAAGGTTGGTAATCATCTCACCCAGATAAACATATGAGCCAAATTCCGGTGTGATGATTGCACAATTTTTCCCACTAAACCCAATACCCGCACGTTCAGCTACAGCTCGATCAGATAACTCACCTGTATCGACCATTGATCTTGAATAAAAACCAGGCACTTTTGAAGCAATAAAGGTTGCTAATCGGTCTAACTTCTCATTTAAAACATGATGATAATCATAGCCCCAAGATGCACGGCAAAAGTTACCGCGTCGTTTACCTCGTACATTTTTTGGCCGTGACTTCATTCGAGATGGGTAAGCTACCGCAATCGCAATAATCGATTCTGCATCTTCTAAATGTAACTGGGGTTCAGTTCGTTCATCAATGGTTCCTTTTTCAAAACCCGATTGATATCCTGCCTCTTGTTGCATTTTTAAACGCGCCTTCATTTCAGCAAAAGGGTTAGCAGCAGCAAAGCCAATTTTATCAATACCGATGGTTTTAGCATAAGCAATAATTTCCTGTTTTAATTGTTCATTAGCCACTGATCTCCCCCCTTTTTCTTATACTTTGAACTTTAAAATTTCAACGTCGTCGAGGATACTTCTGCGCTGAAATTTTATGAAACATAACGTATTAGAAAAACGACATGTGCTGTGTTTTGCACATGTTCCTTTTTTCTTATACTTTGAACTTTAAATTTCAACGTCGTCGAGGATACTTCTGCGCTGAAATTTTATGAAACATAACGTATTAGAAAAACGACATGTGCTGTGTTTTGCACATGTTCCTTTTTTCTTATACTTTGAACTTTAAAATTTCAACGTCGTCGGTGATACTTCTAAGCTGAAATTTTATGAGACATAACGTATAAAAACGCAACATTTCGTTGTCTTTTAAACGAAACACTGCGTTAACCTACAAAATGTAATATTAAGTATTATAACAAGCACACCAAAAAGAAGCAATAGCTCGGTCAAATGAACTATTTTTCAAGTCATATTGTTTAAATCTAATAGACGCGGGTATGTTATTACTAAATCTAATTGAAAATTAGTAATATTTTCAAAAACTAAAATAACATTAATCATTTTAGTTTATCTATTAATCACAAATCAACCGAATGATTTAGCAAAGGAGGGTGTTCGCAATGATTTGGACCATTATTGGTATTCTAATATTGGTTTGGCTACTAGGTTTAATCTTTGAAATCGCTAGTGGTTTCATTCATATTTTACTTGTTATTGCCTTGATTGTGTTCATTTTCAATTTAATAACAGGACGCAACAGAGGTGTTTAACAACGAGCTAAGGAGGGGCATTTGATGCTTTGGACGATTATTGGTATATTACTGATCGCCTGGTTAGTCGGGTTCTTATTTAATATTGGAAATTTAATTCACATTTTACTTGTTATTGCTCTGATCGTCTTTATTGCGAGAATGATTAGAGGCAGATAAGGGACTGACTAATGAGAAAAGAATAAGATTTTAGCATAAGTCATGTTAAGTGATTAGTTTTTTAACTAAGACTTTATTCTTTTTACTAACATAAGAAAAACCGGGGAAAACCACCCGGTCCTTTAAGAGCTTAGTGTACAGCATGGACAATGATAGAAAAACGTACCGCTATGGAAATACACTGCACTTTCCGTGGGCCCAGCTTCAGCTCGCGCTTTTCCAACAGGATAAGGAAAGCCTCGTCGGTCATACATCGCACGAAGAAAATTGTTCTTTATTTTCGAGGAGTCTTCGTGTATTTCCATAGCTAGTTTTATCGCTTATCTCGGAGTGACAAACGCTTACTCCAAGAAGGCTCTTAACCCATGGTATATCAGCAAATTTTTTATGCTTTCTTACTCTTTTAAAAAAGCACAGATGTGTACTCGCCTTAATTAATATTAAGACCAGTATCGGACACATCTGTGTTTTCCTATTTTGCTAATGCTTGTAGCCATGTTTGTGCCATCAATCGATTACCTGTGCTACTCATATGCACGCCATCTACCGTTAATGGTAAGGGGCCTGATCGATGTAAATAATTTAAAAAAGCTTGATGAGTGGGAACGACAGTTAACTGATATTCATCAGCCAGTTGATTAACAATTTCCACATAAGGTTTCAATAATTGATTTCCTTTAGATTGCGGATCTTCATCAATAATAGTAGGTTCCATCAAAACGATTTTCTGTGCTCTGGTTTGTTCGATTAATTCACGATAAAGCTTGGCATAATCACTAGGATAAACATGCTCCATATCCGAATTATCTAGTTGTCGCCATACATCATTTATGCCGATAGATATCGAAACAAGATCAGGCTGATTGGCAATCACGTCAGTTTGCCAACGTTCAACAAGATCCGTTATTCGATTACCACCAATCCCTCGATTAATAAACTCAGGAAAGGAATATGGCAAATGAATCGCTAGATCATCACGAATCATCCGAACATAATTATCTCCTAGTCCTTCACTATCTTCAAACCTGCCCCATTCTGTAATACTGTCACCAATAAATAGATACTTTGCATGATCACTCATTTGTTATCCTCCTCTGCCTAAAACAACCTTTATCCTTCTATTATCCCATATATATTTGAAATTGTCTTGATATTTTTTCCTAAACTAAATCAAACAAAGTAGATATAGTACATATTCAATATGGGTAATACCTCTCTTCTATCAGTCGGAACATTGCTGATCAGATTGAATGCAAGGCCTACTTTATCACAGATAACCGTCCGTACCCCCCTCAAAATAGAGAGTAGAGCAAATCGATTGAGGTGGTCGCTAATGTCCTTGATTTACTTAACTAACAATCAGTGGGTAGGTAAGATCGTAGACTAAAACCGCCACGTCCTGTAGCCCTCCGTCCACTGATTGAAGGTTCGTTTTATGTTTGTATAAGTCACTTAAAATTGCACATCGATAATCGATTTGTTTTTACCTGTGCGTTTCGCGCGATAGAGAACCTGATCTACTTTTGAAATGACAGATGAAGCTGAGATATGCCCTTGGCGCAACAAAATAGCCCCTAGACTAACGCCAACTTGAAACGTATTCCCTTTTAGTCGATAAGCGGCTTGAAGTGTCCGCTCAATCCGCTCAATGATATGAATTAAATTAGCTTTCGTCTCAATCTCTGGAAGAAGAACAATAAATTCATCCCCACCTAATCGGGCAACTGTGTCCATGTCTCTAACAGCTTGTTTTAATCGTTTGCCTAGCTTCTCAATTACATAATCACCCGTATCATGCCCCATCTGATCGTTGATTCCTTTAAAATCATCCAAATCAAGCATCATCACAGCAAACGCTTTTTGGTTTCTTTCATATAAAGAAATCACCTGCTCAAGACGGGCATTAAACAACCTTCGATTAGCTAAGCCTGTAAGTGGATCATGATAAGCAAGACGCTGAAGTTCATGTTCATATGTTTTGCGTGCTTCAATATCACGAGCAACAACAATCGAATGCTTAAAAATACCAGCATCAGAAAAAACGGGTTCCAATTGTAACTCAAACCAACAATAATCTGCATTAATATTCTGAAAACGCACTTCAAATTTTTGCGCTTTGTTATAAGTTATGGCCGTCTTTAAATGTTGGTTAAAGCTATCATGATCATCAGAAGCCATAATATCATAGATATGTTCCCGTTCATCACCGATTAATTGTAGCCCTAATACTCGTTCGTGTGAAGGAGATAAGTAGACAAAATAACCATCTTGATCAAGTAATTGAATTAAATCAGATGAATGTTCAGCAATAAGTCGAAATCTCTCTTGGCTTGCAAGAAGTGTATCTTTAGCAAAGTGTTCAGCTGTCATGTCTTTTAAAATAGCATAGACTCCTTGCACATGTTGCTCAATAATCATCGGAATAAATTTTATTTGCAAACGAATTTGATACTGGTCTTGACTGTTAACGGTTGTATCCGCCGTGTGAGCTTGTCCCTTTAACGTTTCATCAAACGTTTGTTTAATGAATTGAAGGTCTTGTTGACTGATTAAATCAAAGATATTTCTTCTGTCTTCTGTTCGATTAATTTGCTTGAGTAATTGTTCACATGCACGATTCATACGAACAATCTTACCAGATAAATTTAAATAGCTAATCGCATCTGTATTCTCATCAAATAACGATTTATAACGCTGACGACTATATTGAAGGCGTTGACGACTTAACAAACTTTGTGTTTCTACTTGTTTTAAATTGGTTATATCTCTCGTTACAGCCACAATATGGCTTACCTTATTTTCACTAACTAGTGGTGTAAGTATTGTTTCACTTATCTTCTGACCGGCATTCGAAATAAAATAATTATCTTCATACGTATGCGTTTGCTTGCTTTGCACGACTTGTTGGTATTGTTGTGTCAAGATAGTAGCCATAGTAGATGGAATAACTTCATTTAATTCTTTGCCCACCATTTCACTCGTCAGGTTTAAAGCCTTTTTGGCTATGTGATTAACTAACTCATAATAGAATTTTTTTCCATCGTCACTGACACGCATAACAAAAACCATATCCTGCATTCCATCAATCAGAGCTTGCTTCGTTAGGTCCATGCGTATCCCCTTTTCCCGAAAAATGATTCTCTATCATTATAGCACTTTAGTCTCAGTATATATAGCACTGAAATAAAACGAAACTTCTATCAGCGGGCCTTCTCGTTCTTCGCCCACTGATTGCAGATTCGTTGAGTCAATCAGGACATTAGCGCCCATCTTAATAGATTGAACGCGGCGGGCGATTTACGGACGGTTATTTATGAAAAATTAACAGATAGCTCATAAGCTACCTGTCAATCCATAACTTTATTATTTACGTAAACGTTGATAAAATACCTTTACCATTTCCATAAGTATGACAGCACCGACAGCAAGTCCAGTTGCCATCAGCCATTGGATCAAATTAAAATTTGTCGGGATAGAGAAAATCACGCGCAAACCAGGTAATACCGTTAATAAATATAAACTGAAACAAAGGGCAACCGCTCCTAGTACATACAAATTAGATCGTAAGCCGACACTGAAAAAAGTTTGACGATTAGATCGTGCTGAGAAGGTTTGTAGTGTCCGTGCTAAAATCAAGGTGGTGAATGCCATCGCTACACCGGTCTCGACGCCATCTTGTAAACCAATTAAGTGTGAGACAATGACCATCGCCCCAATAATCGAACCACGGGTTACGACCGCACGTAGTGTCTCACCTGCAAAAATACCTTCATCAATAGAACGCGGGGCGCGATTCATCACATCTGGCTCCGATTTTTCCATCCCTAGAGCGATAGCTGGCAATGAATCATTAACTAAATTAATAAACAGTAATTGTAGTGCAGTGAAAGGATTAGGTAGCCCTAACACAACTGCAAATAGAATCGCAATGATGGCACCTAAATTACCTGAAAATAAGTAAGCAATCGCTTTTTTAATATTATCAAAAACCGTTCGACCGACTTCAACAGCATTAACAATCGAGACAAAATTATCATCAGTTAAAATCATGGCGGCCGCATCCTTACTTACATCTGTACCACTGCCCATCGCAATGCCGATATCCGCTTGTTTTAAAGCGGGCGCATCATTGACACCATCCCCAGTCATGGCAGAAATTTGGTTTTTACTTTGCCACGCTTTGACAATCCGAATTTTATTCTCGGGTGAGACACGTGCATAAACCGTAATATGCTTCAATTTCTCATTTAACTCTTGATCACTCATCCGATCAAGTTCCTGTCCAGTAACAGCAAAATCACCTTCCTCTACTAAGCCGATATCTCGACCAATCGCCTCAGCTGTCGTTTTATGATCACCAGTAATCATCACTGTTTTAATACCCGCTGCTTTTGTTTCTTTAATCGCATTATAGACCGCTTCTCGAGGTGGATCGATCATGGCAAGTAAACCGACTAAGACAAGATCATCCTCATCATCAAGACTCAACTGATTTTTACTTTTATCATACTTTTTATAAGCGAAAGCCAATACACGTAGCGCTTGAGCTGAAAATGCTTCATTTTGCTCGGTTAGCTTCCGCTGCCATTGGTCATCTAAAGGCAATTCTTCACCGTTAACAAGGATAAATTTAGCTAGTCTAAAGATCACATCAGGACCACCCTTTGTCAGTAGCATGTGTTGCCCATGCATATCATGCAAGGTTGACATTCGTTTGCGATCTGAATCAAATGGCAGTTCATCAAGACGGGGATACTGTTGTTTGATGTCTTGCTCACTTTGCTGATGTTGATTGGCATAATGAAGCAATGCTACCTCAGTCGGATCACCGACTTCATCACCCTTTGCATTGAGATAACTATCGTTACATAAAACAGCGATATCAATAAGTAACTGTTCAGAGGATAATCGATCTGTCTCTTTCGGATTAAACGCTTTTTCCTCTATTGTTGGTAAATAACTATCTGTTACGGTCATTTTATTTTGCGTTAACGTCCCTGTCTTATCTGTACAGATTACACTCGCCGAACCTAGCGTCTCAACGGCTGGCAATTTACGAATAATCGCATGCTGTTTAGCCATCTTGTTGGTGCCCACAGACAACACAATCGTGACAATCGATTGAAGTGCCTCAGGTATCGCAGCCACAGCTACAGCTACAGCAAACATTAAGGCTTGTAATAATTCTGTTGTCAAATCTACAGGCTGATCACCAAACCAAATTCGTGCCGCTTGGACAATAAAAATACCAACCGACAATAAGAAAATCCAGATACCTAACTTTTTACTAAAGGCATCAAGCTTGCGCTGAAGTGGTGTTTGTTTTTGTTCAGCCTCATTCAACAGATTGGCAATCTTTCCGATTTCTGTTTTTGCTCCGGTATCTGTCACCACAAATGAAGCACGACCATTCGTTACCAGTGCACTGCTAAACACCATATTAGTCCGGTCACCAAGGGCAACCTCCTCTGTAATGGCTTCCTCTGTTTTATTGACCACATGCGACTCCCCTGTGAGCATGCCTTCATTAACTTGAAGAGATCCGCTTTCTAGAATACGACCGTCAGCAGGTATGTAATCCCCAGCTTCAAGGTAGACAATATCCCCTCGAACCAGTTCACGTGCTGGAATTGTCTGCTTATCTCCTTGACGAATCACTTTCGCTTCAGGAGCTGACATTTCGCGCAAGGCTTCAAGGGAACTTTCTGCTTTCTTCGTTTGAATCACACTAATAGCAGCATTCATGATTAACACAATTAGAATAACAATCGTTTCAATATATTCACCAAGCAGCAATTGTACCGTTGCCGCCACTAAAAGTACAATCACCATCGCATCTTTAAATGATTCGATAAATAACTGCCATGTTGATGTCTGTTTGCCTTCCTCTAATTCATTGAACCCCTGTTTTGACTGACGTTGTTCAACTTCTGTTTGTGCCAAACCGGAGTGATCAGCTTGAAGTTCCTCCAAAACCTGTCGTTTATCTTTTTGATAAGCATTCATTCCACTATCATCTCCTGACTTCATCTATAGTTATAACCAATCCTGAATCATTCCACTCAAGCTTTTGTTCATTGATTAAATTCCATTTTTTTCTATTTATCACACAAAAAAGACCCTTACCGATAAACTCCCGAATAAAAAATTCGGAAATCTATAGGTAAAGGTCTTGCTAACAACAGATCGTTGCCAATAATGCCGGAGATATTAATTCTCGTAATGACGACACTATTGCTTGAGCTACTCCCCTTTATGCTATTACGTATTTTACGCTTCTAATTAGGAAAAGTCAAGCACTAGCTTAACAGATCAACGATTAGCGTAGTAATTGTAAAACAGACTGTGGTTGTTGCATAGCTTGTGCTAACATCACCTGTGAAGCTTGATTAAGAATATTATGACGCATAAAGTACATCATTTCTTTTGCGATATCAACATCACGAATTCTTGACTCTGCTGCTGTTAAATTCTCAGCAGATACACTTAAATTTTGAATCGTGTGATGTAGCCGATTTTCCTTTGCTCCTAATTTTGACCGCTCACGAGACACTTGCTGAATGGCTGCATCAAAACGACTGATCGCTGCACTTGCTTCTGTCAGTAATGATAATGGTTGACCATTATCAACAATATCGAGCGCTTCAGCCCCCATATCGTCGATTGATAGCGAAAAAGACTGCCCAGCGTTTGCACCAATTTGAAATCGTCGATCTTGATAACTACCATCTAATAAGTTGATTTTGTTAAATTGTGTACGGGTGGAAATATCGGTTAATTCTTCTGTAAGGTGGTTGATCTCATCCTGCATCGCTTTTCGATCCTTGTCGTCATATACACCATTAGCAGCTTGAACAGATAATTCTCTCATCCGTTGCAAGATCGCATGTGATTCGTTTAAAGCACCTTCAGCCGTTTGAATTAAAGATATTCCATCTTGAACATTAACCATCGCCCTATTCAATCCCCGAATTTGACCGCGCATTTTCTCAGATATGGTCAAACCAGCTGCATCGTCAGCAGCACGGTTAATCCTTAGCCCAGACGCCAACCGTTCAATCGACAAATGTAATGCTGAATAATTTCTTGATAAAGCTCGGTAAGCGAGCATTGCACTTCCATTATGAAGAATACGCAACATTTCCACCTCCAATGGTAGTAAAAACTTTACATTCACATGATTATAAAAGGATTATAGCACCATATGTCAGCGTTTGTCACGTTTTATTTTATTTAAATTCACAAAATATTGCATGAAAATTAAGCGGATCGGAAAAGAATTAACATAGGATAACTTTATTCATTAAATAGGGGCAGGGACTAAAGAGTAATTAGATAAGAAAAATCCGAACATTAATGTCTGATACATGTAGCGCTTCGGTAAAACACTTCGCTTTTACTCTCCCAAGCACAAGGGAGACATCTTGGTAAACGCAGTGTCTCCCTAGCCGTGGGCACGGCTTCGGGCCTACAGGATGTAGGTCAGTTAGACGTTGTCCCAGGACGGGAACGGGATTAGTCTAACATTCCTCCACTGTGAAGAAGAATACTTCACACAGTGGATCCTCAGCTCGTGCTATTCCCACAGGATAAGGAAAGCATCCTCGATCATACATCGCACGAAGAAAATCGTTCTTTATTTTCGAGGAGTCTACATGTTTTTCCTACGCTTTGTTCAGAATGTTCGGATACGCCATTTCATTATTTAGTTATCTCCCAGCCTCTATAAGCTCTAGTCTCGCTTGATTGAAGGGCAGGTACAGGCCATTAACGACCGTTATCTCCCACCTAAATGAGATGCGCACTGCTCCATAGTTTGCGACAAGCGTACTACGGACAGTTATCAGTAATAAATGGTCTACTGGGACGATACACTAAGCTTGCATATCAATCGATTGTCCTAAGTATGGATGTGTTGATTTTTCCATCATCTCAATCAGTCCGTCACCTTGCATTTCGGCTTGATCCATCGTCTTACTCATTACACTTAGCGAAACTTGTTGTTGAACATTCGCTTGGCTCATTGCTGTTGACAACCTTGCAATATCCATCTCTTGTTCACCTCACTTGTTGGTTTGACGTGTTATAAAAAGTGTAACATATAGTACTTCTTCTGACGATTGGGTAAAAGGAACTTAATCTCAAATGCACTAACCGCCCAACTCCGTTAAAAGTAGAGAGGGCGGTTATTAAATGGTTTGCTACATTACTAAACTTTTTTTCATCCAAAAGTACGTTGTTATAAAAGAAAGTAACACTTCTCATGTCGGTATTTACAAATCGGGGGACTTACGCCTACGAGTCGACACGATTAATACAATCTATACAAAAGGTTAATTCAAGTAATTAATTGTTGGTATTGCTTCTGCGCCACTAGCATAATAATAGTTTAGCACACTAAAAAAATCTATTGTTTGATTCGTATCTAAATCATATACGAGAATGTGGTCTCCCCAGTTTGTTAAGTCGTCTGCGTCCAATCGTCTTGGCGTTACTTTACCGATCGTATCAACAAAAGAGTTTTCATACTGTGTCGGGGGACCTGATCGGAAATAAGCTTCAAAATGGGTAAATAGTGTCTCTCTATCTAAATAGATAAGTATTGCATTATTTGAACTAGCATAGCTTGCTTGATAACTTACTGGTGCAGAGATGCTCTTAATTTTAACACTTGATACTTTATGCAGCCGTCGATTGTAATTACCATCCCATTCAAAAACAAAATTGCGCTCCCAATCTAAATGATCATTAGCTTCCAATTCATTAAAAACATAGGAACCATTAGCATAAACATCGCCATTTCCATAGCTCAATACAAGATATTGTAACGATGTTGAAGCCGACACAATGCCGGTTGCACCTTGTGGATTAGTGGCATTCATTCTAATCGTATATGGCTGACCTACCTCACCTTTTGAGTTAACAACTAAAGCCCAATCACCTTCAGGAAGTGAACTATGGGCGACTGTTTCACCAGACTGCCCCTTCAGACCCATAGGAGTAGCCGTACCATTACTCCAATCAACTCGATACAATTCAACAAAGTAGTCACTATTGTCTGAATCTAATTGAAATATGATCGTTCGATTACTATCGACTGTAAAAAACCATAGATCATTTTGACTAGCATCTGTTAGCGAACCACTATCTATAAACCGATCGGAATCAGTTGCGATAGAGCCACTTGTTGTATACTGTTTATCCTTTACTTCTATAGCTTGTTGTTTGTTTGCTTCCAATTTAATATCACTAAAAGTTATGTCAATCTCAAATATATTCGATTCAAGCTCAAACGCTTCTAAATCAACTTCTTTTTCAATAGGTTCAACGAGAGTATCCTTTGCTATTAATGTTTTCATGGTGAAAAAACTGGTCAAAATAAGCAATACTACTGTCACCTTGTAAAAATGTTTTGGTTTACCAATTCTCATATGATCACCTCACGTTTTTTAATGTATGCCGATAGCAATGTTGATTAAGCTCATTCTTCATGATAAATCTCTTTTGACTACTATCATTTTCCTCCTCTCTACAGAACAAAATGAAAGACAGCTAAAATATAACATATTAAATGTAAAAAAATTGTCGAAATTAGGTGATTATCTAGAAATTTCACTAAAGGTTTTGAACTAACTTCTTAACATATAAACACGATAATGTAAGCGTTAAATTACTTTTGGAAACTAACTATCTTTTATTAACCAATCTGCTTTGATTGAGAGAACAGTAAATTTAACGAATAACTTTAATCATACTTAATCATAACTACCTAAACATATGATGTTTTATCAATTTCTAAAATCATATTTAGAATAGAATAGATTAAAAAAACCAGATAACTTTTATTTAAGATAGGGAAAGCAATTTAAAATTGCAAAGGAGCTTTTGAAGCATTGCTTTCATCATAAAGCATCTAAAAACCCTAGATCTATTGCGAATCTAGGGTCATAAATTGTCTAACGTGTTGATATACGCTATACCTTATCGGTAAATAATGCTCTCATTTTCTTATAAACGTTGGAATTGGCATGCCCTCCAAATCCAGTAATAAAGAGTAAAAGCCCAGTCTCATCATTAACACCATTATCAGGTTCAGAAAATATAGTTTTAAGTTACTCTCACTATAATAATTATGGATATATGGATGACCATAATTATTTAACTCATAACTTTTTACATAATAATAGTTTTCAGCTTCCATAACTATTAACTAATTTTTGAGACCTCTTATTATTTCTCATACTGATGAAGTCTCCCTATCAATATTAGAATTATCTTTTTTACCAACTTTTGTGTATATAAATTCCTTAATCAGATCTTATCGAATTTATATTTCCTTTAGTGAAAATTTAATCGTTATATCCGAAATTGATAGCGTAAAAGACTGCCCAACGTTTGCTTGAATTTTATAATATCCGATTTTGATAGATACCACCTAACAGGCTGTTCTATTAAATTGTGTACGGATGCAAATATCGATCCAAGATTTCGTTAGCTGAGAATTTTCATCCTGGATCATCTTGTCAACCTTTATCATCATCATAAGCTCCATTCGCAAGCTTTAACAACAAGTTTTCTTAGTCAGATTTGATCAAACCCGTTGAAATTCTTTCATAAATGAAGGATGACTACCTTTGAAATTAGTCTGCATAATTATTGGTGAATGATACGCTTCTGTTAGTTGTCCACAGTGTGTGTCGAATACGCCTTTGTCAAAAGCAGCCTGCTCTTCTGTTGAGCGTGCAGCATTTGGGTAAGCTAGTTGCTTAATTGGTAGTGGTGGAAATAAACTATCCGAAGCACTATTCCATTCATTACCTAAATAAAAAGTTAGCTTACCACATGTTGGGCATTCTCTAAAACCATGACAACCATGCGGGAAATAAAATTCACCAATTCTAACTCTTCTTTCAGTAGAATGATCAGGATCATTTAACCTTTGCACCGCAGTTTCATTCATTGGGAACCATGGCGATGGACTATCTCCCTCAATTTGTCTTACCGCCATAAAATGAGCCATATCATGAAATAACTTCATCGGTAAATTCGGCTCACCAATATAAGGGAGGGGCTTGATTCACTTTCTTATGTGCATTAAAGATAAGCCATAAAAAAATGGGATCCCAATTCATGGATAACACACTGTAACTGAATAAATAAAATGCTCTGTCATCAAATGCCGTTTGTTCATTTGCCCTCATTAAGCCTTCTTGCTGCATTAAAAGAGCTAATACTTCAGTAAATTCAGTATATTGATCAAGTATATTTTTATGATCACGTAACATGTTCTGATATGATGTTGAATGGAATAAAACCGTCAACAAATTCAATAGATTTCTAGCAGCGATCATCCGCTCAGGTCGTATCGGATTCTCTTTATTCCCTGAGAATCCATGTCCAGTTTGCAAGTGCATATCAATCAGATTGTAGGCATCTTCTATATGTATAATTTGATGTTTATCTTTAGGGCATCTCGTTAAAATTTGCATAAGCGCATCCCAATCATAAATGACTCTTAACTCATTTATTCTTTTCGGAGAATAATCAGACTGATCAGGAGTTTCCCCTTTTAGTATTTTAATAAATTGATGGATGGCTTCGATCACTTGATCACTTGTGTCAGAAAATACTTGTTTTAAAGATTGATCACTTCCGCTTGTTTCACCAAGTCTACTAATAGCTTTAGCGATTTGATAAGTTGATTTTATCTTTAAATTTATTGATGCATCAGCTCCTATAATGAATAAATTTTCAGGCCAATAAGGCGTATACCTTTCCATTTATGATAGCTCCATTTTCTTGATCTCGATCATTTTAATTTTTCCTTGATCGCTACTCTGAGCCTCTTGGTTCTTGATGCCGGTTTCTTTGTTCTCATCTCTATCTATATAGACAACAAGGGGCTTCTTTTCTTTTAAAATACTAAAAAGAAGATCAGTTGAGAAGGAACTCATATCAAATTTATAATCATTAGCAAATAACCCCATAGGAAATTGATCTAAATCGTCTGTTTTGGTATCATCAACAAATATAGTATATTTTTTAGCCCTCACCTGAATTGCATAATCTGAAGTAGGATTAATCAATACGTCTACTCTTTTATCTTTAATAATTTTTTTCAAGTACTACGAGCGTGTAACATTTGCTACATCCTTACTAATTTATATTTTGAACGATCTGACAAAATTGTTGATTACTTAAATTAAACATTGAAGTGTAAAGTGCTCGCTTTCATCAATATGTCCAAATTTGAGAAGAAAACGGATAAAAAAGAAAGGGCTTACTCACAAAATGTTATTTAATTTAAATTCATTTCCGTTTTCTCATAGTATTGCATTGCAATCAACTTATACATATCATGATAACTACTATAGTTTAATTTTTCTTTACTAATTCCCAGTGTTTAGATCTAGTTCCTTGGCACTTTAAATTTTCAATATTTTTACATCATTTTTTGATAAATTGTTCTAAATATTTGTTTGCTTTTAAATTGAATAATTTGGAATCAGATTATACTTGAATTAGATAACATAACCTAAGATGTAGATTATCTTTATCTTCAAGAATATTTTTAATTAAAGTAAACCTTATTATCTTTATCCATTAACATGTCTGCAACCTTAAAATCTAACTCTTCATCAATATCTACAGAATGCTTCTTTGACATAATATATGCATATGAATCCTGATTGTATAAGCTTTTCCCCTCTAAAACATCTTGGACATACGTAAGATAAATAGCTCCATTCAACCGATAATACACTTCTAATTCCTGCCTTCTTAAATCAGTGTGTGCCTTTGAAATAAAAGTTTCCATTGATAGACTATCAGGCAAAACATTTGATAGTACGGGAGAATGATCTACTTCGCAAACGGATACCACAGACCTTGCCTTCTTTTTATCAAACAAATCAAATGCACTAATGATATCATCAGAGGTGCGTAAAGGAGAAGTGGGCTGCAGTAGTCCAACTAGATTAAAATTTTCTCCTTTATTTAGATAATAAGTTAAAACTTCTCTGACAACGTCCCAAGAAGACGCGGTATCGGTTGCTAAATGCTCGGCTCGTAAAAAAGGCACTTTTGCTCCATATTGTCTAGCGATGCCTGCATATTCTGACGAGTCCGTCGATACGATCACTTTACTAAATTTTCTGGAATGAATAGCTGCTTCGATCGTATAAGCAAGGAGGGGTTTTCCATTCAATAAGCGAATATTTTTATTAACCAAACCTTTCGAGCCACTTCTTGCTGGAATAACCGCTAAAGCTTTCATGTTATTTCCCTCCACAATCATAAAATGTTTTCTTCAATTCTATTTTATCATTTTTTAGAAAATCGTTTATTTTTGTTACAATCTTTTCCGATGTATTTCCATCACCATAAGGATTAATCGTTTCTTTTGCCTTTTGCCTAAATTCGGGACTGAGCGCTATTTCAATGGCTTTTTTTATCTCTAACTCACTGGGGTGACAGGTAATAACACTACTTGCTTCCAATCTTCCTCTTTGACGGTCCCCTATATTGATCGTTGGAATGCCAAAACTAGGCGCTTCTAATAAACCACTAGAGGAGTTTCCGATTACACATGTTGCATAACGTAAGCCACTTAAATATCTTCTTAACCCAAGTGAGGTGAAGGCTACCGCATGATGATGCTCTTCCACGTATTTATCGATCATGGCATTAATAATCCGCCCATGAGCATCTGCATTGGCTTTTGTGAAAACAAATTGCATCTTTGGATAAGAGGCAATCGCATTCAGTAAAGCTTGACATTGCTCTTCTACTCGATTATCTTCTAAGGTGACCGGATGAAAGGTAACCATAGCATACGGACGATTTAAATTAAAGTTGATCGCGTTGACTAACTCTTCTTTTGACATAAGATCGTACTGCAAGATATTCTCTACCCCTAAACCACCAACCGTATATACTCTGGTTGGGTCTTCACCTAATTGAATCACACGGTCCCGATAAGCTGATGTGCTTGTAAAATGTAAATAGCTTAACTTCGTAATCGCATGGCGAATCGACTCATCGATTGCTCCCTCTGTCGTTTCTCCTCCGTAAAGGTGTGCGATGGGGATACGTTCGTTCATTGCGACTATTGCCACGGCTAAGGTTTCATAACGATCCCCTAACACAACTAGAAGATCAGGTTTATTTTCTGAAAAATAATCTGCAAAACCCATCATCGCAAGTCCCATGGATTTTGAAATCGATGCTGGTGAATCGGCACTTACTAAGATTTCTATTTTTTTATCTATGCAGAAACCATCACTTTCAATATCGCGATAGGTTAATCCGAACTCTGGCGAAAGGTGAGCGCCTGTAGCCACAATTTTTAAATCTATACTCTGTTCATTTGTCAATCGATCAAGTAGCGGCTTTAATAAGCCATACTCAGCACGAGTTGCCGTTAATATACATATCCGTTTCATTGTTCAATCAACTCATCTTCTAAGAAATCACGTGTAGCCTTGGTTCCAAGGATATCAAACCATTTCATCGGACTGATACCATGGCCCGGTCGTTTGACCGTAAGGTTCTCATCACTAAATACTTCTCCAGCTTGAATGTTTTTTTTAGCAACAATACTCTTTCTTGCAACAGTCATATTTTTCTGTTCTGATGGACTTGGCTCTTTTACGCCATCACCTAAAGCCGTCTCAATGTGACGAATCGACTGAACCATTTTAGCTAATTCATTGGGTTCTAGGCTTGCTTGGTGATCTGGTCCTTCCATAGTACGATCCAACGTAAAATGCTTTTCAATCACCTTTGCTCCCATCGCTACTGCGGCAACAGGAACTTCGATTCCCATCGTATGATCAGAATACCCAACAGGGACTTTAAATTGATTACGGAGCGTCTCCATTGCACGTAAATTGACTTCTCCGTATGGAGTTGGATATTCTGTGGTACAGTGCAAGATCGTGAGGTCTTCCACACCATGTGTTTTTAAAACACCAACGGCAGCTGTCACATCGTCCATGGTCGCCATTCCTGTCGATAGGATAATCGGTTTGTTCAACGTTGCAATTTTCACTAAATAAGGTAAGTTCGTTATTTCACCAGAAGGAATTTTCCATCTACTCATGCCCAGCTGATCTAAAAAGTTGATACTATCAAAATCAAAGCCAGTAGAAAGAAATTCAATTCCCCGTTCCATACAATAGTTGTGTAACTCAACAAATGCCTCAAAAGATAATTCAAGCCTTTTCAACATATCTAATTGGCTTTCTACTTGTCCCTGCTTCGACTGATATGTTGCTGTTTGGGCTTTCTTTGAAGCTAATTTTTTAGAAACAAACGTTTGAAATTTAATACAGTCGACACCAGCTTCTTTTGCTTTGTCTACTAATTCTTTTGCTATTTCAAGATCACCGTTGTGATTAACACCAGCTTCGGCAATAATATAGACACTCATTTCGATGATACCTCCTTACACGGATTACCATACGCGATTACGCCGGCTTTCATATGGCGTAATACAACACTTCCCATACCGATCATGACATCTGTTCCGATGGTTACTTGTTGTCGGATGACACTATTTGCTCCGATATGTGTTCGATCTCGGACCTCTACTCCCCCACATAACACACTACGGGGAGCAAGATGAACGAAATCACCAATCATACACTCATGTTCTACTAACGCACAACTATTGATAATGGTGCCTTCTCCAACTTTAACATCCGCATTAATTACAGCTTGCTTTCCAACATATATCCCGTCAGATAACTCACTATAAGTACTTACCGTGGCGGTTTCATCTACAATGTTAGGTAAGCTAAACCCAATTACTTTTAATTCTTTTGTTAATCGCACCCGTAATGAAGGATTACCGACGCTTCCTATCGTAACAAAGGCCTCTTTATATCCCTCGCTAAACAATTTCGGTAAATCTTCGTCTGTACCGATAATTGGTGTCCCTAAAATAAAGCTACCAACTTTCTCTTGGCGATCAATAATAGCTATTTCGTCAAATTCTTTATTCTCATAGAGACTATTTAAAACCGACTTACAATGGCCTCCACCACCAATGAGCAATAAATTACGCGTCATCTCTCTCTAACCTCTTCCGCATTTTTTCCATCTCGTCTATTTGCCCCATATCTAACCATGCTTCTTCACTAATAGGAAACACACCAATCTTTTCTCCTGCCTTTTGGTGTTTTTCAATAATATCAGGGAACCCAATCGACTGATTATCCTCTAACTCTTCAATAACTTCCGGTTCAACAATATACATGCCTGTATTAGTGAAGAAAGAAAATTCTGGTTTTTCCTTCATCGCTTCAATGTTCCCCTGCTCACCGATTTCAATGACGCCATATGGGATTTTAACGTTTTTTAATGAACAAACCATAGTCACAAGGTTCTTATGTTTTTTATGATATTGGTATATTTTATCATAATCTTCTTCAATTAAAATATCACAATTGGTTAATACGAACGTTGAATTTATTTTATCCTTAAGCAGACTCAACCCACCACCTGTTCCAAGTGGGACCTCTTCATCTGCATAAAATACGTTATACTGACGATCAATTTCATTAAAATAAGCTTTAATCATATTTTTTTTATGATTCACAATCAAATGAAATTCAGAACTACCAACTTCGTGAAATCGATTAATGATATGCTCAGCAATCGGGATATCTCCAATCGGAATTAAAGGCTTTGGTAAAATCCGCGTGTATGGATAAAGCCGTGTTCCAAACCCACCAGCCATCATCACAACAGGAAGATCGAATTTTGTCCTGTTTTTCACTTCATCATTCCATAAAACAACAGAAGTAAGTTTCCCCTCTTCAGACAGCACGGGTAAGGCTTCAATCGATAATGCTTTCATCTGTTGTCGAGCAGTAGAACGATCTTTTTCATAAATATATTTTGGATTATAATTAGCAATTTCCTTCACTTGTGCATCAAGGTTTCCTTTTTTGAGAATCCATCGCCGAATATCTCCATCTGTAATGGCTGCAACAAGCTTATTATTCCGTTCTATGAATAATACTTTTTTTGCTACTTGATCCAATACTGCCATTGCTTCAAGCATAGTTGAGTTTTCACTAATTAAAAAATCTCTCACATTCATGATTTGTCCTCCTCAATGCCTGCACTAAGCCTTTTTAAGGTAGCTACAATAAAACTCACATCATTTTTGGCTAGATTTGAGCTACACGGTAAATTAATCACAGATTCTAAATATTTAGGGGCTGTTTCAATTGTATAAGCACAGTTTTTTTTGTATGGGATTTGTTGGTGTATCAAATCCCATATTGGACGCGCTTGAATATGATGATTCCCTAAAAGTTCAATCAATTTATGACGTGAATGTCCAAAACTTTTATCTACCTCTATTGCATAAAACCAATAGTTTGGACGTGTATCTTTTCGGAAGGATAAAAGGTTAAGGCCATTTACTTCTGCTAGTTCTTTTTTGTATTGGAAATAGTTTTGTTTTTTTGTTTCAATAAACGTTTCCAGTTGCTCTAACTGTGCTATCCCTAAAGCTGCCTGTATATTGGTCATCCGATAATTAAAGCCAATGTCATCATGAATATAATAGAGTGAGTCACGCTTTGCTTGTGTCGTTAAATAACGTGCGCGGTCGATTAACTTGATGTTGTTTGAAACGATCATCCCCCCTCCACCCGTTGTGATAATTTTATTACCATTGAAGGAATAAACACCTAGTGTCCCAATTGTCCCCGCATACTGTTGGGCGTAGCGACCACTGGTGTAATAACTGCCCAACGCTTCTGTGGCATCTTCAATGACAGGTAACTGGTAGCGCTCCGCAATTTTCATAATACCTTCCATATCTGCAAGGTTACCAAATACATGAACAACAACAATTGCTTTTATGGTCTTGTCTGTTGATTTATTTCTCAAAACACCATCTTGAAACACACATTCCTTTTCAAAATAAGCTTGCAGCTTATGAGGATCGAGTCCAAGCGAATCATCACAATCCATAAATATAGGATCTGCACCGCAATATTTTATTGGGTTAACAGCCGCAATAAAAGTTAACGTCGGAACAATGACTTCATCAGCACTACTTACACCTAATAACTGAAGCGCAGTATGTAATCCTGCCGTGCCGTTTTGGACAGCAACGGCACCTTTCGCCTTCACATATCCAGATACCTTCTCCTCAAACTGTTGAATGTAAGGACCCGCAGTTGACACCCATTCTGTTTCAATAGCTTCTGTAACATACTTCAACTCATTCCCCTGCAAACTGGGTACAGAGAGCGGAATAAAAGGTTTACGCATAACAGCCCTCCTAAATGTTATAAATATCGGATTTGTATTGATCTAGATGGTTTCGGAAAAACTCAATCGTTTCTGCCAATCCTTGTTCGAAAGAGTAATCGGGTTTCCAATTGGTTAAACGCATGATTTTTTCATTAGAACCTAACAAACGATTCACTTCACTATTTTCAGGACGAAGACGTTGCTCATCACATGTAATTTGTGCCTTAGGGTTAATTTGTCGAATTAATTCTTCTGCAAGTTGTCCAATTGAAATTTCATCTTGAGTCGCAATATTAATTTCTTCACCAATGGTTTTATCAGACTCAGCTATTTCTATAAACCCATTGACTGTATCTTTCACAAAATTAAAATCACGCGTTGGTGTTAGTGATCCGAGTTGAATCTCTTCTCGTCCGGCTAGAAGTTGCGTAATAATGGTTGGAATAACAGCTCGGGCTGATTGACGAGGACCGTAAGTATTAAAGGGACGAACAATACTAATTGGCAGATCAAAGCTCCGATAAAAAGATTCAGCCAAACGGTCGGCTCCTATTTTTGTCGCTGAATAGGGGGATTGGCCTTGGTAAGGGTGATTTTCATCAATCGGCACATACTGTGCTGTCCCATAAACTTCAGATGTGGAAGTTATTAATAAACGCGAGGTTTCTAATTCGCGCCCTGCTTGTAATACATTTAAAGTTCCTTTGATGTTGGTATCAACATACGTATCTGGCGAATGATAGCTAAAAGGGATGGCAATAAGGGCGGCTAAATGATAAACTTCATCCATCCCTTTCATGGCTTCTTTCACACCATTTGGATCTCTGATATCTCCAGTAAATACCTCAACATCTTTTATGATTTCTTTTGGTAATGTATCTAGCCACCCCCAACTATTAAAGGAGTTGTAATAAGCAAATGCTTTTACTTTATATCCTTTTTTTACTAACGCTTCGGTTAAATGACTTCCTATAAAACCATCGGCACCGGTAACTAAGATTTTTTTCATTTATTAATTCACCCTTACTATATTTCCCCTTTGTAGTGGATGTCAAAATATTACATTGACATAAATAAACTTCTTAGTGACAAATGGGATAATATTTTTAAAAAAAATTTAACCTGAAACACTGCTAATTTGGGAATCATTCATGATTTTTTATTTGTTCAAGCATCTCCTTATAGTAACGAGAGATATAATGATAGCTTTTCATAACATTAGTTATATAATTTCCATAGTGCTTGTTGATTAATGCAACTTTTCTCTGTTGATCATATTCAAAACTTATTTCCTTACTGTTTCTTACCAATACGTCGTAATTCACCTTTATAGTTGGTAAAATAAATGATAGATAAAACGTATTTCCTGTAATAGATTTGAACGTTTTTTCAAATTGGTTAATTAATTTATTAATTGATTTTCCGCTTGAATTTGCTTTTAAGTTCATTCTCTTTAATATGTTTGAAATGGTCTGTAAATCTTCATTTAATTTCACTTCATTTTCAACCATAAAATTGACCTGTTTTTTTGTATAATCAAGATCATAGTTCGGTTTTTCATTTAACCACATAGAGTCTACAATGTCTTTATCGACTAGTTTTGTCTTTATCACATCTGTTAACCTTATAAAAGGAGCACCAGTAATTTTAGCCCCACCTGTTGTCGTGTTTAAAATCTCAGCACCCTCATTATTAGCAATATAATGCTCTAAACTTTTCTTCATTCGAAGAAAACTCTTACTCGTTAGTAGTTCACTTCCGTCTACAGATTCTACCGTTATCAAATTTTTCTTTACTTCATCCGAAATATGATTATATTTTTCATTATAATCAATTCCCTCAGCGTAACTTTTCTCATTTTTGTATGCGAGGTTCTGACCCACTAAGATAATTTTTGAAAACCCCAATCTCATCAAAAGTTGAAGGGTAATGATGGCAATTGATGGAGAATCTACCACAACTTCATGTGCTCTTTCTCGATTTTTCAGTAGTGTTGGAGAAATGTTATCTTGATTTGTAACCATATGAATCAATGCGCCTGGATAGTCCTCTAACGTTTCAAACCCTACTGAACTCCCAAAGATTAAAGGTATTTCCTTAATATTTCTCTCTTTAAGTTTATCAAAAACAACCTGGTTCTTTTCTGTCGGATCATAGGTGCAGGCTGCATCAGGATAAATATCATAATCAATTAGTGTATTAATCGCTGATCCTACTGAAAAAATATAAGCTAATCCTTTCTGCTTTATATATCTTAGATTATCTATTTCTTCAGTCAATGAAGGACCTGCCGATACAATAATAGCAGGTTTATTAGAAAAATACTTATTGTTTACATCCAACATAATATTGGGTGTTTTCAACAGTAATGGAAGATTCTTCACAGCGTTTAATGTCCAACGCACTTGATAAGATAAGTTCACATGTAAAGCCATTCTATTGTTTGTAACTTTTTCTTTAAAATCATGAATAAATTCAAGGTAGCTATCGTTAAAAATTCTCTCATAACTTGGTAATGGAACTAACAAAACTTTTTTGTTTAGTCTAGAAAAAAAGCGAGTTAAAAACTGCAATCTACTGTTTCTATCTTTTTCAATATGGATCGTATCCAACTGTTCAAGAGGTAGTTGAGCTAGTTGTTTTTCTGATAAATAATGATACATTATTTCAACATTTGGTTCATATAATGTAAAGGTCTTATTTGGATACTTCTGCATTAATACCTCAACATGATAGGCTAATCCAATCCCATAAAAAAAGATATGATCACACGCTTCGACCTTTTTGATATACTGTTTTATGAGTCGAGTAGCTTCATTTACTGGATCATACTTACTATGCAAATAATAAAAATCATCATCACTACTAACCTGTAAGGTTACCTTCCCACTTTTTGAATTGACTTTTTTCACCTCGGTGGCACCCTGATTTTCTTCAAAGTCGATCAACATTTCTCGTATCTGGGGAAACCTTTCTTTTAATAAAACAATATTATCAATTAACATCTTTTCTTTCACCTTCTTGATCTATGCATGCAGTAAATACTAATTTGAGTTCTTCCATTATTGGCATGACCTCATAATTTATAATGTCTGCAATTAACGTTTGATCTCTCATTTTTATAGCATCTTCTAAATTAACCAATTCCATCCGAAGTTTTGTATAAATAAAAGTAAATTTATCCCAATTTAATGGTTGTTTCCTTGCTTGGTCTATCGCCTCATATAGCTGGTCAAGCCAAGTTATCCCTTCGATTAGCTGTTCTAGCCCTCCCCAAGCCTCTTGATCAGGCGTCTGATAAAATTTCTCGGTTAACTTTTCTATTTCTGGTAAAGCTCGAATTAAATAGGCTTCTCCAGACAAATACAGCTCATTTAAAAGTTCTGATTCCGTCTTTAACACAACTTCTATCTTTTCAATTTCAGTAATTTTATCGGAAATAACGAGATCAAATTGTTCATGCACCTCTTGATCGTCAATAAGTAAATGACTAAAATGCTTGTCTGATTCATTAACCACTTCTTCAATCCATTTTATTAACGGAGTTACCGATTCTATATGATTTTCAAATGTTTTTTGTTTTGTGCCAATCGTCACGATCATTGTATAAACCCCATTCATTATATTTTTATTCGTTATCTATTATATCGACAAAACCATCCGAAGTTCAATTCAATCCGACAGATTGACAACTTTTACTCAAAAAAAAGCTATCTCAGTAGAGATAGCTTTTTAAAAAAATTATTGTAATAATTGTAATACACCTTGAGGTGTTTGGTTAGCTTGTGCCAACATAGATTGAGAAGCTTGAGTAAGGATGTTATTCTTAGTGAATTCCATCATTTCTTTCGCCATATCTACGTCACGGATACGTGATTCAGCAGCTGTTAAGTTTTCTTGAGAGGCACCTAAGTTGTTGATTGTATGCTCAAGACGGTTTTGTACCGCACCAAGTGCTGAACGTTGAGAAGAAACTGCTTCAATTGCAGAATCAATTTTAGCAACAGCATCGTCAAAATCGCCACCTGACCCGAATTCTGTTACATCAATATCATCAACTCCACTGCCTAACTCAGCTGCTCGCATATCTTCAATATTAACGGTTAATTGCTGCCCTGAATTTGCACCAATTTGGAAAATCAAATCAGCTGTTCCTGAAGCGAAATCACCCGTTAATAAATTTTTACCATTAAACTGTGTACGTTCAGCAGTATCATCAATTTCTGCAATAAGTGCAGCTAATTCATCTTGAATAGATTGTAAATCTTCATCTTGTTGTGTACCCAGGTTACCTGCTTGAACAGTCAATTCACGCATACGTTGAAGGATCGCATGTGTTTCAGTTAATGCACCTTCAGCTGTTTGGATTAAAGAAATACCATCTTGTGAGTTCTTAGTAGCCATTTCAAGACCACGGATTTGACCACGCATTTTTTCAGAGATTGCAAGACCAGCTGCGTCATCTCCTGCACGGTTAATACGAAGACCTGAAGATAATTTTTCTAATGAACTTTGAACACCATTTTGGTTTCCTGTTAGTTGGCGGTGTGTGTTTAACGCCGCAATATTGTGATTAATTCTCACGATAAATTCCTCCTTGAGTTATATAATTTGCCACATCCTTATGGCGCAAATACAGAACGAAAGCGGCCGTCTTTCATTCTGTTGTTTGCTTACAATAGTAATATCGGATCAGGAAATGAAAAGTTAAGTGTTTTTTTTATCTTTTTTTAAAAAAATTTAGTAGATTGATTTCATTATTTGTTGCTTTGCTATTTTCCTGTTGGATATCGAGGTAGATTTCCTTGCGATGAATGTCGATATTTTTAGGGGCAGAGATCCCTAACTTAATTTGATCACCATCAATGGCAACTATTTTCACTTCAATATTATCACCGATTTTAATCGATTCGTTTAGCTTTCGTGTCAGAACAAGCATCTTATACCCCCTGCTTTCCAACAGGCACGATTGGGGCGCGTGTTGCGTAATTTGGATCGTTAGTAATATACTGCTTAGCCAAATGTTTTTTATCATTTAAAATGATTGGTGCTTGTAAATTAATCGTACTTTTCTCAAAATCGTCGTTTAAAGTTAAAATACCATAGACACGAACGTCTTCCGGTCTTGTAATTGATAATTGTTCAAGAATGCTATCATCTAAATCAATGTGATAATCTTGATAAAATTGATAAGGACTTGCTAAGACAAAAGCTACCGTTTCTTGCTCAATCGATTGTAAAATTTGAAACACCGGATTATCAGGTAAATCCATCAGAATAAATTGTTTCTGATTTTGAAACCCTGGTAAGCCGTTTGGGAAGGTCATGATGTGTTGTTCATTAATTTCTACTTCTCCGAAATATTTGGTTTGTATCTTCATAATTCAGCCCTTCTTCATTAGATTGACATTTCAAATTGAAAATTGCGAAAAACAAGCGGTTCAAAATCAACTTGCAGATCATTTTCTTGTCTGATTCCCGTTCGCGCATAGCCTGGTGAATAGGACATGATTGGCTTATTCGGTGTATTGCGAATCATCGGTGCATTAACATTAACACGAATATCGACCTCTGCTGGCTGATAATCCGTCTTAACTGCAAATGTCGATGGAATCCAACCAATGTTAAATTGCTTTTCTGGCTTGTACGCATGTCTCACTGCTTGAGTAATTAACGGGGCCCCACCATTTTCGATCTTCATTTGCTCATTACCATCATTAACGCGTCGTGCAATGCCTTCTAGTACCTTTTGATAGCCACGCTTCGCCTCATCTTGATGGGCTTGTTTAACACTTTTCAACCCCATATCATACCATGCTTGAGACTGATCAATGGTAAGGCGAGATGGCGTCGTGTTTATCGTCACCTCTGCTTGTGGCTGTTGAATCTCTTGTGTTGCTTTTGGTTGTTGCATCTGTACTTGTGCGCGCTCAGTCTCAATTGAAATTAATGCTTGTTGCGATTGCAATCGCACTTGTGGTAAACGCATATCATCACTTCCTGTGTCATTGATATAAAAACAAATGAACAATCGTGCAAAAAAGCTCGTCACATCAGTGACAAAGCTTTTTTATCGCATAAAGTCGAGTAGTGAAGGTTGTAGAACACGTGCACCAGCGCTTAGTGACGCACGGTGAACCGCTTCTTGCATTACTAAGTTCATAATCACTTCTTCAAGATCAATGTCTTCATTATCTGACATCATACTTTTCGCACTAATATTCTGATTCTTTAGTCGATTTTCGATCAAGTCAATCCGATTCATCCGACCACCAATCGTTGCTCGCTCATCTAATACCGTTTGAGTGTGCCCCTCAATCATATTAAGAAATGGGGAAATATCTTCATCTGGTGTATTTTCATCATTTAATGCAGTAAATAGCTCTTGCAAATCGTCAAAGAAATCCTCAGTAAATACATTAGTAGGGTTTGAATTAGCTTGGAACTTCACACCCGATGAGACTTCAATTAAAACCTGACCATCATTGTCGGAAACTTCGAACGTCCCATCATCATTGCGAATAAATGGTTGAACCCGATTGCCATCACCATCAACTTCACCGGTTGTATCTGTCCCATTAAAAATGAATTTTCCATTAACACGAGTATTAGCGACATCAACCAATTGGTCAATTAGTTGATCGACTTCTTTAGCAATATTGGCTCGATCATCACCATCATAGGTCCCATTACTGGCTTGAACGGTCAATTC
Organism: Amphibacillus cookii; assembly: GCF_016908375.1. Lineage (GTDB taxonomy): Bacteria > Bacillota > Bacilli > Bacillales > Amphibacillaceae > Amphibacillus_C > Amphibacillus_C cookii. The sequence continues at coordinate 322,050 of NZ_JAFBDS010000001.1, read as the reverse complement.
ATTAATACGATGTAGGATTTGGGTGGTTTCATCCATCGCATCGTCTGTGTTATTCAGCCAATTATGAACTTCACCTAAGTTACGCTCATATTGCTCAATATTAGAAAGTTGTGAACGATAACCCATCCCTTTCATCGCGACAACAGGATCATCTGATGGACGAGTAATCTTCTTTCCTGACGATAATTGATTCATATACTTACTTAAACTACCATAACTACTGCCAATATTCTTTAACATATTATTTGAAATCATACTTTGTGATACGCGCATGTCTCTCACCTACCTCCCTACTAAGCCCATTTGATTGATGATCCGATCAAGCATCTCATCAACTGCAGTCATGCTTCTAGCTGCTGCATTGTAGGCGTGTTGGAATTTAATTAAATCTGTCATTTCTTCATCAAGTGAAACAGAACTGACTGACATGCGGTTTTCTTCAACTTGTTGGCGAAGGACCGCACTATTGTCCATCATTCGGTTCGCTTCTTTTGTTTTAACTCCAAGTTCACCAATTAAAGATTGGTAAAAGCTCTTCACTGACGTTCTTGTGCCTAAACCGACATCTAACTTATTGTAAACTTCAGCCAACTCAATTGCATTGGTACCATCACCACTGTCACCATTTAGGCTTGCTGCAATTAAATCAGGATCATCGATAATCGCTTGGTTAACTGCAATCGTAGCTAAAGGATCGTCTGGATCATAAACAAAAAACTCAATGCCCGGATTATCTTCTAAATCTCTTCCGTTTTGATGGGTGGTATTAAATTCATCAGCATAAGTGACTAGCATTAATTCAAGATCTGCTAGGACATCATTATAATAACCAGCTACTTCACCACCACCATCGATATAGCCGTTCATTTCCATCAATGCTTTGATGGAACCATTTGTATTAAAATCATTAGCTGCTATATCATTAACTTCTCCCGTTTCAGCATTTGTAAACGTGAACGATTCGACATTATTATCATCATAATTGACCTCGACTTGACTAACCGATCGAGGTGTCTCACCACGAACGAGAGTGACATCATCGCCTACATTTTTAAGTTTTACTGTTACAATACCTTCAGCAATCGGGCTTGGTTGACCACTACTTTTATCATAGCTGACATCAATATCAACCATGGTTGATAGACTGTCTAACAAGCGGTCACGCTCATCGTAAAGATCATTTGGAACTAAACCATGTGGTTCTATTTTAGCAATTTCATTGTTAATGTCGTTAATTTGTCTAAGAACTGAATTCAAATCATCAGCTGTGACGTCCATTTGATTTTTCAAATCATTTTGGACATCGCGAATTGAGGACGCTAAATATTGAAAGGTCTCCGTTAAAGCTTGGGCATTTTGGACGACAACAGAACGTGTTCCTGTGTGATCTGCATCCCCGTTCAAATCTTGCAGACTGTTATAAAAATCTTCCATAATAAAAGCTAATCCTTCTTCACTCGGCTCATTAAGTAAATCTTCAATTTGTTTTAGCACCTGGGCCTGCGTTTGATAAAAACCATGCTTACTATTTTCCGTTCGGTATTGGACATCTAAGAAGCGATCGCGAATGCGCTCAATTGAACCGGCTTGAACGCCGCTACCAATACCACTTGTCACACCACCTGGTTCACGACTAGCTGTTAAGGTATTAATCTGTTCAAAATTAACACGTTGACGCGTATAGCCAGCGGTGTTCGCATTAGAAATATTATGTGATGTGGTATACAAAGCAGATTGTTGCGTGTTAAGCGCACGCTTCGCCATTTCTAAACCATGAAACGTTGAAGTCATTAAAACTCCTCCTATGCTTTTGAATCAAAAACAGACCGTTTACTTTGAGGATCGTTTTGATTTTTAATATTTCCATAATTCATTTGTTTAATTGATGGAGCTATCATATCTAGATTCATCTGAACAAATTGTAAAGATTGATTGGCTAATTGCTGATTCAGTCCTTCTTGTGCTTTCAATTGCACAAGCGTTTCAGCTAGCTTTGTGGTTAATGATTCGAGTTGGTTGCGCTCATCACCATCGGGCAACGCTTCTAATATTGTCGTAACAGTTACATCATCACTAACCATTTGATGTGCTTCAGACCAAACCCTTGTACTGTCAAGTCTTTTTTTCTCCATGGTGTCTACAGCTTGGATATGCTTCTGCTCAGTCTTTAATAGTTTTTGTAAGGTCGTGATATCACCTTTCTTTAATAACTCCGTCTTTTCGAAAGATAACTCTAGTAAGCTTTGGTGGAGTTGTAACAGTCGCTCAAGCGACGACATGATCGACCCAATTGACATAAAGCAAAATCCTCCTTCGTTCATTTCTTAAACAGTGCTCTGGTCAGGTCATTCTTTTAAAGAGTAACACAATATATAAAACGAGCCTTCATTCAGTGGGCGCTTTCGTTTTCCCCAACTGATGGAACACAAGCTAACGTCTTCGCGTCGTGCGAAAACGCTTGTGTGACCAACATCCTGTTGGCCCGAGTGAATCCAAACATTAGCAGCCGTTATCACCCACCTCAATCGATTAGCTCTACGCTCTATTTTGAGGCGGGTAGTTTACGAGCGGTTAGCTGTGATAAATAACATAACCGTCTAAATAGCTGTTTGTTTTCCTGCTTATTTGCGCCAGAATGCGAGCATTTTCTTGGCAACTTGTTCTGCTTCTACTTTATATTGACCAGCATCTATTTCTTGTTTAATTGTATTAACATGCTGCTCTCTCGCAGGATGAACACCATTAAACTCTTGCATTTTCTTCGCTTGGTCCGAAATTTGCAATTGATCTGCCTTCTTCTGCTGTTCAGAACGAATTGGCGTTTGGCGATGCAATTGCTTTTGATATGGGTTCACGTTCGGTTGATTTGTGCCATTAATTTTCAAGACCGTTCACCTTCTTTCTTAGCCGCTTGCTTTTACTAATATTTATATCGGCGAATCCCTTAAATTGTTTAATCTTTTTTATTTAATTTATCAACAGCAAAATAAGTCTTTTGTCTAGCACGTTCTTCAGCCTTTTGTCGATCTTTTAATGTCTCAATTTCTTCTTGCTTTTTCAAATCTTTTGTTAAATCTGTTGAGCAGTCTGAACAAAGTTTCCCTTCTTTTATCTGTTGTCCACAACGTTCACAGGGGTATGTTAAATTAGGAAATTGACTTGCTCTCAAACGTTTTTCTCTAACAAACTTAATAATGAGTTCTTCCTCTACGCCTGTGCCTTCGACAATTTCCATCACCGTTGCTTGACGATTCTCTCGTTTCTTCATAAATTCATAAACAATCTGAAATTTTTTCTCTTCCTCTTTATAACAATCTTGACAAACAGGGCGTGTTAGTCGAACAAACAATTTGCCACAATTTACACAGTTTTCTAATTCACCCATGATCAACCCCACCTTTTTTATCTTAATCTTGTCCTCATTATAGCATAAAAAGAGCCTTCAATCAGTGGGCGTTTATGTTCTTCTCTCACTGATGGGTCATTGCGCGAATCAGGACATTAGCGGCCGTTAGCCCCATCTTAATAGATTGAACGCTTCACTCTATTTTGCGGCGGCGATTTACGGACGTTTATCTGTGATAAATATCGACTATTTTCGTTGGTTTTCAAGGGCTATCTTACTAAAGTAAAGCTAGAAATATTTCGATAACCATTTTCCTTTAGTATTTGTGCAGCATGATGAATGGTGGCACCTGTCGTATAGATATCATCAATTAATATGATCAACTCTGCATCTACTTGATCCATTAGTTCAAAAGGATTTTTCATCGTTAATCGTTGTTTGCGATTCTTCTTTGCTTGTTTCTCTCCTTCCGTTCGTCTTAGTAGCTGGACAGTAGGATAAGGGAGGCATTTGGCGATCGCTTCTGCCTGATTAAAACCTCTATTTTGAAGGCGCTTACTACTTAAAGGAATCGGAACAAGCACTGTTTTTTTGGGTAGTTTGGAATAAGCCGTTATGAATGTCTGCTTGATCATTAAAGACAAGGCTTCAATCAATATATAATCCCCGCGATATTTAAAACGCGTGATCAAGTCTTTTAAAAAAGGATTATAACGATAAACTGCACGATTTTTATTAATAAGCATGTGTGGACGCCAACGGTTACAGTCGTTACAAACACCGAGATCATTACGTCCGCAGTAGTCACAAGTCGGCTCTTCGATAACGTGCAATTGCACCTGACAATCCGAGCATAATGACTTGTCATGATTAAAATCAAATAAATGACACCATGTTATCTGGTGTTCAATCTCATGATCGCAATTCACACAATAAATAAAGCATCACTCCCTTACTAAAAACCCGCTTTTTTGTTCATACGTTTAATCGCTCTTACAGCATGAGCGATTGCTCTAGTTTTTCCACTATAAATAAAAATGACATCACCGTTAGGGTCTTTCGGATCTCGGCCTGCTCTTCCAGCAATTTGTACGAGTGCTGCTTGATCAAAAACATGGTGATCAGCCTGAAGTACAACCACATCAACTGAAGGAAAAGTGACACCACGTTCTAATATTGTTGTTGTTATTAAAATATCCAGTTGTTTGTCTCGGAACTGACGCACTTTATCTATGCGCTCGGCATCGTTAGCGTGGACAAGCATGACTCTCTGATCAGGGTATCGGCGTTTTATAACCGGAAATAGTTGGTTAGCTTGTTTAATCGTAGCTGTAAAAATGAGTAATTGTCGGTTTGGATCGGTACGTCCTTTATACCACGTCCAAAGGGAGGTTAAACCGTGGGAGTGATCAAACAGTGGGACGATTTTCAATTGGGGGATAGGCAACGGATAACCATGATAACGAACCGGGACAAAAATGGTAGGTAGGCGTTTAAGTCGCTTTTCTCTAGGTGTTGCCGTTAAATATATCGTTGTCGCCTGTTGGGTTTGCGCACGCTTTGTTGCATAAGGGAGGCTGGGATCAGCATGATATGGAAAAGCATCAACTTCATCAATAATCATCACGTCAAATGCGTGTTGATAACGTAACAGTTGATGCGTCGTTGCAATGGTCAGTTGACCTGTCTGTTGATGTGCACCATTTCCACCATATAACCCAACAATCTCGACGCCTAAAAAGGCTTGTTCAAAACGTGGGAGGAGCTCTCTAACAACATCGGCTCTTGGTGTTGCTAGGCAAATCCGTTTTTGACTTTTTAAAGCAAACGCTATACCTTCAAACAACATTTCAGTCTTCCCTGCTCCACAGACCGCATGGATAAGTAAGCTAGCTTGACCCGTTTTTATTGCATGATAAATACAATTAGAAGCTTTCTGTTGAGCTGGTGTAAGTTGACCCGACCAGACCATTGGATGAGCTAATTGGGGCCAGACAGGTTTTGGACCTGTCCACCAATAAAGGGGCGTACATGCCATCACTCGTCCCATATTAATACATTTTCGACAATAAGCGTGTGTCTTCTTGCAATTGGAGCAGGGCATTTCACCAAATAAATGTCGTTGTTTATTGCCACATCGCCGACATTGAAGAGATAGGAAGTTTTTTAAAAAAGGAGAGAGAGCAGTGAGTTTATTTGTTGCAAGATAATGGGTCATTTCAGGCTCTGAAAGCTGAAGTTCTTCATGGAGCAGTAAGCGTCCAGCCAATCTTTGCGCTTGATCATTCACATCTTAACACATCCTTTCCAAAGAGATTATCTATATTTTAGCATAGAACCCATTATAAAACGAACCATCAATCAGTGGACGGAGGGCTACAGGACGTAGGTCATGCAGACGTTGCCACAGGACGTGGCGGTCTTAGTCTGTAACCCTTCTTAAAGGCGTGGCGTTTTTAGTCTGCGATCTTACCCACCCATTGATTGTTAGTTAAGTAAATCAAGGAGATTATCACCCACCTCAATCGATTTGCTCTATTCTCTATTTTGAGATGGGGGGTTACGGACGGTTATCTGTGATAAATAATACACTAACCACACCAGAAAGGGATGTTGTTTTTCTTGATCATTAGAAAAATGGAGATTCTTAACATCCCATTCTTTGGTGAGATTTGATGGTCGGGAAACCAACCTTAGCTTACGTTGAAGAGAGGCTCTTTATCGTTCGCGCTTGAGATTCTATGTAACCTCCGACATAGCTAGGGGGGTTCATAGACCATAATAAAGGCTGTTAAGATTTGTCATCTCAACAGCCTTTTCCATTTCTATTTTAAGTACCAGCCTAAGCCAATTGATCCTTCTCCTAAATGCGTTGTAATTACCGCACCAAAGTAACTCATTGATAACTCTACATTTGGATAGCGTTTCTGTAGATCTTCAGCAATCTCTGCTGCCAATGACGGACAATTCGCATGAATCACAGTTGCTCGTATTGGTGCACCCGTTTTTGCATCTTGATCAAATAAGTCCAACAATCGTTTGAGTGCTTTCTTTTGTGTGCGAATTTTTTCAAATGGAACAATTTTAGTATCAACAAAATGGAGAATAGGTTTTACCTGCAACATGCTACCCACTAAAGCTTGTGCACCATTTAGCCTTCCACCACGATGGAGGTGTGTTAAATCGTCTACTAAGAAATAAGCACGCATCGATTGTTTCATTTCATTTAATTTGGCTAAAATCGTTTCTGGTGCTTCTCCCTCTTGAGCCATTTTAGCAGCTTCTAAAACATAAAAACCTTGAGGCATACAGCTAATTTCCGAATCAAATACATGAACATCAATATTGTCTACCATATCGCCTGCCGTTTGCATCGATTGGTAGGTTCCACTGATACCACTAGATAAATGAATAGCTATCACTGCATCATAGTGTTCAGCAAGCTGATTTAACCTTTCAGTCATATAACCTATCGAAGGTTGGGATGTCTTTGGGAATACTTTTGAATCTTTGACTAATGGATAAAATTCTTCTGCTTTTAATTCAACTTCTTCTTTGTAAGACACATCTCCAAACGTCACACTTAAAGGAACCATCTCAATCTGAAACGTCCGCCTAAGCTCTTCGGGTAGATATGCTGTACTATCTGTTAGAACCGCAACTTTCATTTTTATTACCGAACCTTTCTCTCACGACTATATTTGATTATGATAAAACGAAACTTCAATCAAGGGGGGTTTTGTTCTTCACCCCCTGATTGGTAGCTGGGTGAATCAGGACATTCGCGACCGTTAGCGCCCACGTTAATAGATTGAACGCGTCGCTCTATTTTGAGGGCGGGTGATTTACGGACGGTTATATTGTGATAAAATATTATTGCAATAACTTTATTCTAACGAATTCGTCGTTAAAATCATAGTGGTAACCTCAACATTTTTTGTGGAGTTGTGGGCGATGTATAGTCTGTGTGAATTGACTCAACCTAGTGAAATAAAAAACAATCTAGTAGTACCTGACACTAGATTGCTTTCTAAATGATTATATAACTTCTACCCAACCATTACGGATCGCTAAAACGACCGCCTGTGTTCGATCGTTAACACTCATTTTTTGTAAGATGTTGCTCACGTGATTTTTAACTGTTTTTTCACTAATAAATAATGTTTCTGAAATTCCACGATTACTTTTTCCATCCGCTAACAATTGTAATACTTCACACTCTCGACGTGTCAATAAATGGAGGGGCTTACGATACTCAATGTCTTCCAATCCTCCGTTTTCAACTTTTGTTAACCTTTGGAATTCCTTCACTAAATTATGCGTTACCTTTGGATGCAAATAAGCACCACCATCACTAACAATCTTTATCGCATCGATTAAAGCTTCTGAATCCATTTCTTTTAATAGATAGCCTTGTGCTCCTGATTTAAGTGCATGCGTAACATAGTTCTCATCGTCATGAATCGATAGAATAATAATTTTTACAGTTGGATGTTTGGCAAATAAGCGTTTCGTAGCTTGTACACCATTAATATGTGGCATATTTATATCCATTAATACAACATCCGGCTTGTGTTCTTCAACAATAGCAAGTGCTTCGTCACCATCGTCTCCTTCTGCTACCACTTCAAAGCTTTCTTCGAAGTCCAAAATCCGTTTAACACCTTCCCTAAACAAGACATGATCATCAATTAAGGCTATTTTCTTTGTCATTTCTTTCCCTCCAATTCAGCTCAACTTCTAATTCCAATATTGAAACCATTTTTCACATCTATTAGTCTATCTGTATCATCGGCTATTTGTCTATTTTGTGAAGTATTTGACATCAATAAAATAATGTTGAATCAAAGCATTTAAAAGAGTTATTTTTTTGTAACTTTTTCATCTAAGATCACTTATGATTTTATTATTTTCATTAATTGATCATTTTACTCATCGTTTGACGATTTGCCGAATTCTACTGTGCTAACTATGTTAGCTTTTCTTATACTTAGACCTTTGAGATTTTAACTGCGTTTTTTCTACTTCTTAAGCTAAAAATTTTTGCTAATGTGTAGAAATGGCGAACTGTCCTGCTTTTTTGACAATTCAAAATCCTAGCTTCATTATACATAAATATTAGTAAAATACATTAACAATTGGAATTATTAATGTAAATTTAATCAATTTGTCCTAATTTTTTAATGGGATTTTAATATAGATCGATGTACCTTTTCCTATTGTTGAATTGAGTTCCAAATCCCCATCTAACATTTCCACCCGTTCTCGCATCCCAATCAATCCAAAAGATTTATCTTTTTTTTGATGGACGTCAAAGCCCACACCGTCATCACGGACAGAGACACTTACATCTGTTTTATCAACATAGATATTCACTTGAATAAGCGTAGGACTTGCATGTTTGACTGCGTTCTGAACAGACTCTTGAATCATGCGGAACAACGCCACTTCATACTTAGACGCTAGACCTTCAAACTGACCCTGTTCTGATAATACAATCGTAATTTGATTGTAATCTTCCATATTGGCTAAGTACTTTCGAATCGTTGGAATTAAGCCGAGGTCATCTAAAGCCATCGGGCGAAGGTCATAGATAATACGGCGCACTTCGTATAACGATGATCGAACCATTGTGCGCATACTTTTAATTTCTGTCATCGCCTCTTCTCGACTCCGCTCTCTAAAGGTACGATCGACTAGATCAGCCCTTAATAAAATATTAGCTAGCATTTGAGCAGGGCCATCGTGGATCTCTCTGGAGATACGACGGCGTTCTTCCTCTTGCGCTTCAATAATCTTCAAGCCAAACGATTGTTTTTGATTGGCATCTTGAATGAGATCACCAATTTGCTTAAAATCATCTGTTAAGTATGTAGATATAATTGAAACCTTACTAACTAAGCTTGTCCCACGCTCAATCATTTGTTCTAAAGATTTTAATCGACGTTCAATATAATCACGACGATGGCGCAAGGATAATTCACGTTCACGCTTCATTTTTAACTCGGTTTGTAAAGCATGCGTCTTTTCATAGACTTCTCGTATCTCTTCTTCTGAATAAATATTAAAATTCTCACTCACTTGCGCGAGACGATTACGTGCTAGGCGCTCTTTTTTCTCTAGTTGCTCAGAATCTGTGATCAATTGTTTTACTTTCAAACGGATTTCTTCTAATTGTTCAGAAAGCGTCTTGTACTCTCTACGAGATTCTTCCGTTATCTCATATATTTCATCTTTACTATGCTCAACAACTTCTACCATTTCATCAATCACTTGGTCAAGATTCTTATGATCACTTGGCTTCATTTTAATTCCCCTATTTTCCCTTTTAACTATTCCTATCATACCATAACTGCTGAATTTTTGTTTACCATTCGTTTTAAAAACAACCAAAGAAATAAGAAGAAAAGCTAATCATTTTACCTTGGCACCGACTATGTAAGCGTTATAATGTAAGAGAGATCTTAATACGAGGGAGGCTAGTTATGAATCGGTTATTATTTCAACTAGCAGAATGGATCACTAGGTTAGCCTTTCTAAATTTACTTTGGTTAACCTTTACCTTTATAGGTTTTGTTATATTTGGATTTTTTCCTGCCACTATTTCAACCTTTGCTATCATAAGAAAATGGATCAAAGGACAGACTGATTTACCTATTTTCAAAACATTTTGGTCCATATTTCGTCAAGAGTTTGTCAAAGCGAACGGATACGGCCTTGTCATTGCGACCGTTGGAGGGATTAGTTATATCCATTTAGTTTTCTTATCTTTACATCGCGATTCAAGTTTATTGTTCGTTCAATTACCCTTATATTTATTTTTATTTTTTGCTTTGTTAACACTACTATATTTGTTTCCCGTTTACGTGCATTATAATCTTGGTTTCTTTACTGTCATTAAACAAGCATTTTTATTAATGTTAATCCATCCACTTCATAATATGGCAATGTTAGTTGGTATTAGCCTAACCATTTTTGTTTTTAATTATATACCAGGTCTTACTTTTTTCTTTGCTGGCTCATTTATTGCATTTTTATTAATGGGTACTTGTTACCAAATATTTCAATCCATCGAAGAAAAACAACAAAGCCGAACAGCTGCTTGAAAATGATGCTGTTCGGACATTTTTATCACAGATAATTCCTCTGTAAAGCGGCTGCAAAATAGAGCGATGCATTCAATCTATTAAGAAATTTAGTTCTAAGCATACAAGAAGCTATCCTCTTTCGTTAAAAGACACGCGCCATGCACGTGTCTTTTACTAATATGTTTTTGGTTATCCTTTGACTGATCCTGCTGCAATACCTTCAACAATCCGATTACTTAAAAAGAAGAAAGCAATCAGAATAGGAACAATACTAATCATAAGCGTCGCACCAATGGCACCCCAGTCTGTCAAATATTGACCAACGAAATTTTGAATACCTACCGTTAATGTCTTGTATCGGTCAGAACTAATAAACGTGTTAACAAAAACAAATTCATTCCAATTGTAAATCATATTAATGATCATTGTCGTTGACAATACTGGTGTAGTTATTGGTAAGGTAATTTGGAAGAAGATACGATGTACTGAACAACCGTCCATCACTGCTGCTTCTTCAATTTCCCTAGGCAACGTTCGATAAAAGCCGATTAAAATCATGATTGTTAACGGCATATTATATGCCGTATAAGCCAGTACAATAGAAACAGGATTATCTAATAAATTTAGATTCAAAAAGAATTGAAATAATGGAACAAGTGTTGAATGAATCGGAATCATATAACCTACCATAAACAAAAGTAAAACAAATTTGTTTAATTTCCAATTCATACGTGTAATCGCAAAAGTAACAAAGCTAGCTAATATCACGGTTAAAACAACGGCTGACACAGTAATGAATACACTATTGAAAAAGTAAGTATTCATATTCCCGCTCGTCCAAACTCTCGCATAGTTTTCCCAGAGCCAACCTTCAGGTAATGCGAAAGGAGATCGACCAAAAATTTCAGCATTCCCTTTTAACGAAAAGAAAAACAACCAAATTAATGGGTAAATTTGAAAGACTGCAATCAACCCTAATACAAGGTACAATATCGCATATCCAATCCGTTTCAAGCTATTTTTTTCTCCAACTGCGGACAAAACTGTCATGATAGATCTCCCCCCTTAATATTGAATGTCATCTTTAGTTGCCATGACTTTTTGAATGACCCACGTCGTTAACAAAGCAAGAATAAGTAATGCGAAACCAAGCGCACTACCATAACCGAAGTTGTACCGTCCAAATGCTTCTTTATACATATAAGAGGCAATGACCTCACTTGCTCCATTTGGACCGCCACCTGTCATAACAAAGATAAGATCAAAGTACTTTAAAGAACCAACAATCGCTAATATAACAGTTGTCTTAATCACGCCAGAAATAAGAGGCACCTTGATCTTCCAAGCAATTTGTAAAGGCGTTGCCCCATCTATTTCAGCAGCTTCTATAAGTGATGAAGGAATACCTTTTAAAGCAGCACTGTAAATAATGATATAAAAACCAGCATATTGCCAAATAATCGCTATAAAAATCGCTATTAAGACAGTGCTTCGATCAGATAACCAGGCAGGGGGATTTTCTACTCCGATTGTTCTTAATAAACTATTCAACATCCCATTATTTGGATCATAAATTTTAATCCATAGTTGGGCAATCGCTACTGATGAAAGCAACATCGGAATAAGATAAATTTTTCGTAATAAATCAGATCCTTTTATTTTCCCTGATAAAACTAAGGATACAGCTAAATACATAATTAAGCTTAATGTTGAAAATAGAGCAAGCAAGAAAGAGTTGCGCGCACTAAACCAAAAAGTTGAATCTTGTAATAAATGAATATAATTATCTAAGCCGATAAAGCTCATCTCACCAATACCATCCCACTGCATCATTCCATAATAACCGGTCATAACGATCGGGATATAGACAAGGGCTCCTAATAGGATAAGGGAAGGTAAAACATATAATGCAATGATCCATTTATTTGACATCACTTTATTCATGATGATCGCTCCCTTCATAATTATTTTTTCTCTTATTTGCAAACACAGCATGTCTTTATCTCAATTGATTAACGGGTAAAACAATGTGCGGTGAGACAAAAGAGTAATTAGAAAAGATAAAACAAACCTTCAATTATTGGGCGGAGGGCTACAGGACGTAGGTCATGCAGACGTTGCCACAGGACGTGGCGGTCTTAGTCTGTAATCCTTCTTAAGGACGTGGCGGCCTTAGTCTGTAATCCTTCTTAAAGATGTGGCGGTTTTAGTCTACGACCTTCCCCACCCACTGATGGGTTTTTGCGTGAATCAGGACATTAGCGTCCGTTAGCTACCACCTAAATAGATGCCCACTTTTCTCTATTTTAAGGCGGGCGTTTTACGGACGGCTATTCGTGACAAAATCCTAACATTAATATCTAGGCATATATATAAGTACTTAGGCAAAACACTTCGCTTTCACTCTCCCAAGCACAAGGGAGACATCTTGGTAAACGCAGTGTCTCCCTAGCCGTGGGCACAGCTTTAGCTAACTATGTGAAGAAGAACACTTCACACAGGCGTCTGCATGTTTTGCCTACGTTTTGTCCAGATTATTCAAATTTTTATTCTTTCTTTTTACCTATATCTCAATCTCATTATTTACTCTCTTCATTAATCTTCATTTGAGAGGGCTTGTTCTTGTCGTTCAGCAAATTCTTCAGGTGTCACTTCCCCTCCAAAAATAGCCTGAATCATATTCAAGTGGACATCAGCAGTGCTAGCGCTCATTTGTACATCAGCATATAATGTCAAATTAGTTGCTTCATTTAAATCGTCCAAAATGTCAATATACATTTGTGGTAAATCTAAGCCCTCTGTGTCAACTGTCGTTGCTGGGATAACACCTGCATCAGTAACTGACATCTCGCCCCAGCGTTCAACAAAGTAGGAAACAAATTCAAGGGCTTCTTCTTTCACGTCAGATTGCTCACTTACAAATAGCCCAACACCTGGTCCACCTACATAACTATTAATCTCTCCTGCTCCGCCTTCTACTGTTGGAAATTTGAAATAACCTACAGAATCTCTGAATTCCTGTGGATTGTCGTCATTTGTTGTCCATTCTGGTAAATCCCAAGTCGCCATTAAATACATAGCTGCTTGTTCATTAATAAAGTAACCCTTCGCTTCATCATTACCTAAACCATTGTAACCATTAATAAAGGCATCCATTTCAACAAGTTCTCTAATCTGAGCAGCTGCCTCAATAAGAGCAGGATCTTCAAAGCTACCTTCTCGGCTAATTGCATCATTTAATGCATCTGGTCCGCCGATACGATCTGCCAAGTACATATACCACATTGAACCTGTCCAAGCATCACGATTACCTACTGTAATTGGTGTCACATCATTATCAACAAGCGTTTGGACGACCTCTTTAAATTCGTCCCAAGTCTCCGGAACATCTAAACCATGTTCCTCAAAGATCGCTTGATTATAATAGACAGGTGTAATATTCAGTTCAAGTGGTAATCCATAAATACCACCGTCCACCTCATAAGCTTCAGCGGTACCCGGAACAAAATCATCTGTTACTAAGTCGCTTAAATCTGTAAACATATCTCCTCTTGCATACGGTTCAATGAATCCCCCTGCCCAGGTCATTCCGACATCCGGCAACTCATTAGCAGCACCAATAACACTCAAGTTTTCACGATATTGTTCGTTACCTAGTATTTCCATGTTGATTGTTACACCTGGATGGTCTGCTTCAAATTCATCAACAATTTCCTGGACAATCTCATTGTGCTGACGAGAACTTCCTGCTGGCCATAAATGCATAAAATCAATAACAACATCGTCGTTTGAACCGCTTTCATTTTCTTGGTTGTTAGCATCTGAGGCATCATTACCACAGGCAACCAATCCAATTAATAAAACCGTTAAGATAAGTAAAAAAGTATGTTTTCTAAACATGACCTTACCCCCTAAAAATTGTAGTATAACGAACTTGCATTGATAGTTTATCACGTAAACAAAGATACGATAAGGTCACAGTATTCAGCTAAAATTCCATTATTTTTAGAAAGCGTTTTCACTATCTTTCCTAAATGAACTTGGTGTTTTTTTCTCTAATTCTTTAAAGACTTTATTAAAGTACTTTGGTGTATGGTAGCCTACTTTTTCAGCAATTTCAGTAACATTTAAATCCGTCGTTAATAATAATTGCTTAGCATGTTGAATTCGTATTCTCGTTAAGTAATCTGTGAAAGAAACATTTAATTCTTCTTTAAATAATGTACTTAAATAACTTGGATTTAAATGGACATATGCGGCCACTTTCTTTAAAGTGATTGCTTCAGCAAAATGGTTCTCAATAAAGGTTACAGCATGTCTAACAGAACGCGAATATGTCTCATCGGTATGGAGATGAATAATTTTATCATCAACAATCTTAGCTATCACTTCCGATTTTTCTTGTTGCTCTTGTTTCCGCAATGCTTCACTTACAGATTCGATCAGCTTCTCTTTTCCAATTGGCTTGACTAAATAATTGATAACACCTAATCTTAATGCTTCTTGGGCATATTCAAACTCAGAATAAGCCGAAATAATAATAACGGTTGGTTTAATAGCTTGTTTCTCTAAGGTGGTTAGTAATTTGAGTCCAGTCATTTCAGGCATACGAATATCAGTAATAAGTAAATGGATCGAGTGTTTTTTTAAATATTCCATTGCAGCATAAGCATCATTTAAGCAGATAATATTAAATTGACCTTCAGACCATCGTTCTAACGTACGCTTCAGTCCTTCTCTTGTTCTTGGTTCATCATCTACGATTAAGATCTTCTTCGTATTCATTACACCTCATCCTTTATCATTGGGATAATAAAGCTAATTTCAGTTCCTTTGTTTAATTCACTACAAATCTGAATGCCTCGGGTTTGGTCAGGGTTAAAATAAAGTTGCAAACGTCTTTCTACATTAACCAATGCCATCCCATTTCCTGATGAGTGCACGCCATTACGTGCTCTAATTGATTGATAGATTGATTGAACCCTTTCTTCTGACATCCCACTTCCATCATCTTTTACAGAAATAAACACCGTTGAATGGCTTTGAACTTTAGTAATTGTTAGACTAATCCTTCCTTTACCTAATCGATTACCAATACCATGTAAAACCGCATTTTCAACTAATGGTTGTATTAATAATTTAGGAAGCCGTATCGTTAGTAGCTCTTCTTCAACATCAAATTGACAAGTTAATCGATCACCATAACGCATCTTCATGATCTGCATATAGTGCTTAATGTGGGCTATTTCTTCTTTTAAATACACCCATTCTTCATCATTTGATCGCGTAATCGTGTAGCGAAACAAATCGGACATCGATAAAACCATCTCAGCTAATTCAAGCTCATCATGCTCCTCTAACGACCAATATAGTGAATCTAGTGTATTAAATAAAAAATGGGGATTAATTTGGGCTTGTAATGCTTTTAGCTCTGTCCGACTTTTTATCAATTCTCTCTCGTAAACCATTTGAATTAAATAGTTGGTTTGTTCAGCTAATTGATTGTATGTATCGTTCAATTCATTAATCTCATTTGATGCTGTGCTTTGAGGCGTGAGTGTCAGTACTCCTTCTCCAGCTCGACGCATTGTATCTGTCAATTTATGTATCGGATTGGTGATATATGTCGATAAAAAATACGAGAGGATAAAAAAGATAATAAATCCAACTAACCCTGAAATGACAATAACTGTTCTTAACACGGGTAGGCCTTCTGTTAAGCGACGCATAGGTGTTAACATGGTGACATTCCAATTTGTTTCATTAGATGTTTCACTAATACGAAGATAACTTTCTTGATCGATTATTTCATTAACATTTTCAGCATCCCAATCCACCTGGCCAGTAAATTGGGGATAGTTAGAAGAGATTAAACGACCAGTTTGATCAGTCACGATCATTAATGGATCTTGCTCGTTTGTTTGTTGCGTTTGAAAATAATTTTTATTAACACGAATTAATAAATAACCCCCATTCGTAAAATACTGATCAATTAAGCGAACGCTGCGAATCAATAAAAAATAATTCGGATTGAGTTGATCTTCTCCAATCCAAACTAACCGCCCACGTGCTTGATCCGCAAGCTCAACCCACTGCATATCAATTTGAGCAGCTAGTCCAGGTCCGTCAAGAGGAATAATTTTTTGATAATCATTATTAAACAATTCAGTTACATAAATGCCCTCTGCATTCGCTTGCAATCGACTCGTAATCGTAATCAGTTCTTGCTTATCGCTAAAGCTTGCTGGTAACCCATGCCATTCGTTATACATGATTGATTGGAGCGAATCATTTGTTACCATTTGTTTCGTAATAAGGTTAAGCTGTTCAAACAGCGAATCATAACGACCGATGGCTTCGTTAGCCGTTTGTTGAATCTGTTCTTCCGCGTTATCTTTTAGCATCGTCGCTACTTGATTAAAGATAAGATAACTAACCGTAAATAAAACAAGTAGCAAAACAAATAAATAGACGGCAAGAATTTGATTTCTTAATGTATTCCATTTTCGCGCTAAACGCATAAGACGCGCTCCTTTTTCCAATAAAATGACCCTCCAATCAAAGAGGATTCTTCTATGCTTTGAGTTGGGATGTTACCACCAATCTGTTCCATAACAAACCATTTCGTATCCGCTTCCATAATATCAAGTTTGTTAGTCTTTGTCCATTCGGTATACTAAGGAAATCGCTGACTTTACTCAACTTTCGTAGTTAAAAAACGCGAATACATTTTATGCTATAGCAAAAAGCCTGTGGTTAAGTATAGACTTGACTATGCTCCATATATAACGAACCTTCAATCAATGGGCGGAGGGCTACAGGACGTGGCGGTTTTAGTCTACGATCTTACCCACCCACTAATTGTTAGTTAAGTAAATCAGATAGTAAGGGTTCCCTAAATCTGCAAATCCCCAGTTTATAATTTTACGGTTTATGTTGTCTATCATAATATTCTTTTCACGAAAATTTCATCATCCATCAGTCACAGCACAAAATGCCAAGGAGGCTAACAAAAAAGCTTGGGGTGAAACACTAAAGTTTTTGGCTGAACATTTGCGTATACTAACCTTCTAAACGCTTGATTTTACTAACTATTTCGTTACTACCGTTTCCACATACTTTGAGTTGATGGCATTGATGTTAGAGGTTGATTTTTGAATCCAGCGTATGGGTAAACATCACAAAAAAGGAGAATGAAAAACCCAATTATTGAATCCTCATTCACCTTTACCTTCATCATATTTACTTTTGTCTCACCCTTGCAAATACGTTTTATATCATTTCAAATTGATTTTCATTTGCTATCTATCACAAAATCTCCCGTTAGAACCATTTAGCTGCAACATGAGTTATTTTCTTACTTTGTTTTTTCACTATCATTTTCATTATCGCTTTTCTCTTCTGCAACCTCTTCCAGCTCGATATTACAGCAACCATCTTTTTCTTTATTAGATCCAAACAAGCCTGCAAGTAAACCTTTCTTCTTTTCTTCATTTTTCATTATAGCATTCCCCTTTCAAATTTTGATAATTCTTCACTCAATTAAATCAAGTTGAAAACAAATCCACCAATGACAGCTGTGAAAAAGATTACTGTAACCACTGCACCAACTAGCTTCTTCTTAAATATCCCTGCCAGCATGCTCATTTCAGGTATTGCCATTCCTGCTCCCCCTATAATAAGCGCGATTACTGCACCAGTACTCATTCCCTTTTGCATCAATGCCAAACCTATTGGTATCGCTGACTCAGCTCGAATATATAATGGCACGCCAATAAGGGCTGCAATTGGAATGGCTAGTGGATTATCAGGACCTGCAATTCTAAGCACCAAATCTTCCGGAAGATAACCATATATTGCTGCACCGACACCCACTCCAATAAGAAGATACACTAAAACACCTCTGAAATCTTCCCAGGCTTTCATAAATGAGACTTTTACTTTTTTTCTGAAAACATCAGGAATTTCTTCTTTCTCTTCTGAACCACCAGATTTTAATCTTACATTCTTGACAAGATTTAATCCTCCTGTTTTTTCAAGAATGATTCCAAATATAACTGATCCGATAAACGTAACTAAAAAATAAACGATCGTTATCTTCATTCCCATCAGCGCAACCATCATTGCTATGATGATCGGATTTAACAGTGGAGAGGCAATAACAAATGACATTACCACACCAAATGGTATTCCTATCTTCAAGAAGCCAAGTGTCATAGGAATTGTAGAGCATGCGCAAAATGGCGTTAATGAACCAAATATTGCTCCTACAATATTGCCTAAAACGCCTTTCCCTGCCATCCATTTTTTTATTTTCTCATCAGGTAAGTACATAAGTACCAGCGCCACAATTGTACTTATACCTAAAAATAGGACGGTTAACTCAAATGTAATAAACAAAAAAAACTTGATTGTTTCGAATAACGTGTTCAATACACTCCCCCCCATCTTAATTTGATTTTATAAAGCCTTTATCTTGTATTGCTTTAAATAGTAATTCCAGCGTATCCTTAATGTTTTGTAGTGCTTCTTCATCTACAGCTCCAAGTATCTCATCCAAATATTCACTGTAACGATTGGATATCTTGTGTATCGCATTATTCCCTTTTTCTGTCGGCAATACACAGCATATTCTGCCATCAGATGAAGATTGATGCCTGGATACATAGCATTTTTTTTCAAGACGATCTATGATTTTACTAATCCCGCTTTTAGTAATATTTAGTGAGACCCCCAACTCCTTAATTGTGATATTTTGTATATCGTACACCTTCTTTAATGCCATATACTCTGCCAAAGATAAGTCTTCACAGCATTCGTCATCGAACCCTTGATTACCAAAGTACCATGATAAATCTTGTAATAAATCATGTATATCTGGAATGTCTTTATTCATTGTATTCCCCCCCCTAATTCATTTGGTTTCCATTGTCAACTATAATTTTAATGCATTTAGTTTCCATCGTCAACTAATTTGCAATACGATGGATAATAAATGCTGTGCATTCTAAAATTTATAAATCATAAACAAAGTTAGCGTGTCAAAAGTAAAATTGCAAACCCAAAATCTGAAATTCATTCCACTGCTAATCAGTAGTGGAATCAGCCTATATCATTGATATAACTGGAATAAAATACTCTATTAAACTATACTTCACACTCAAAAAGGTGGGGTAATATGAAATTTGAGGCAAATGCATCTCAACAGACAACACGTGAAGATAGTTTTTTAGCACTCAACCCACTTACAATGAAGTTTATTCTTAACTCATGGGCAAAGAGCTTCTAAGAGATTGTTTTTCTAGCGTTGATTACACTACCCAGAAGTATGGTCTAAGAAGTTGTTTAGTAAGGCTATCCATAGTGATGGTTTACCATTCCACTGCCCATGAGTGATGATAAATGAAACGCCATAGGGTCCTGATTTAGATAATGGTAAACTGTGTTCATTAATTCTTATCTTCATATGTTAATCACTACTTCAAAGTATTGAAACAAAAACAGCAAAACCTTCCTAGCTCAAAAGCTTTGGAAGGTTTATAAGTATCACAATATAAATTAGGTTTATCATAAAAAAAGCTGTTCAACAAAAACAACTAGTCATTTCTTAATGAATATAACTAAAACGATACAATCATAATCCTATCCAAAACTTTTGCAACAGTATATGGCATGTCATTAAACATCTCGTGTATAAATAACTAAAGATGCTTTGAATTTGCCAATACCACTTTAATTGTTTTTATAATAGATAAGATTATTTGATCATTTTAGCTAATCACCTCTGTATAATTTTGACTGGATTATAGCATTGCAAATATTTCATGTCATGTCTCACTTTTAAAATACTCTAAACTTACTATTAAAATATTTCGTATACACTAGCGTTGTTTTTGCTCAACTTCGCTTTACCATTAGAATGGTATGCACGCCTAATGGTATCAAAATCTCCCTTACCTGCTTGTTTTCCAAAATATGGACCTATTTGAGCACGTATTGTGACAATATACCTATATCTAGTAATTATAGTAAAGAATTAATAAATTCTGTGTTAAAAAGACTCGAGCCTCCCTCAACCGAGACAGTGGTTGATCTATCAGAAGAACTAGGGATACCATCCTCAACCATTTCTTTGTCTAGGAAGGTATAAAAAGATTTGAAGACATGTAATGAGTCAAGTATGTTTTATGTTTCCTAAGACTGATGGGGTGAAACGCCTTTAGGTTGTAAAGGTTTTATAAAATTTATCATTGACCTGACTATAGCTTTATAGTTTAACCTAAGTATTGGAGGGGGATCGATCATGAATTATTCTGTAAGTCAATTATGTAAGCAATTTAGTCTTTCTCGAAGTACATTATTATATTATGACACTATTGCTCTTTTAAAACCGTCTAGTAGAGGCCACAATAATTATAGGAGGTATTCACAGGAGGATGTAAAAAGATTGGAACAGATATGCACATATCGACAGACAGGTTTATCCTTAAAGCAAATTAAATTTTTATTAGAAGGACCTGAAGATAGAATAAAAGAGACTCTTGAAAAAAGATTAGAGGAACTAAATAGGCAAATAAACAGGATTAAAAATCAGCAACATCTAATTCTTAGTATTTTAAAAAATGAGGAGTTGTTGAAACGGCTTCAAATTTTAGAGAAAGACACACTAGTTGAAGTTCTAAAATTGTCTGGTCTGGATGAGGATGAAATGGATAAGCTTCACACAAAACTAGAAGAAACCTCTCCAGAGGGACACCAAATTTTTTTAGAAGCATTAGGCGTTGATAAGGAAGAGATTAAAGAGATAAGACAGTACGCTAGGAATATTAATACTGAAAAACAAGAAAGTCAGCCAAATAAGAAGGAGGAAATGCAATCATGTTAAGTTTTCACGAAAGCATAATATTAAGTAGTCCTGAAAATTTTTTTGAGGTTCGTCACTTGACTCTAAAGGGGACTAATTATGAAATTGGAAGAAAGCTAGGAGAAATAGCAAAAGAAATACATAGCATAGCAAAAGAGCCTACGGAGGATATGTTACAAACCCGTTGCCAAAGCGTTTATTTAGAAAAAAACTATCCCATTTTCTATGAGAGAATGAGAGGTATAGCAGATGCATACAATGCAAATATGAGAAAAGATTTAATTGACTTCTCATTATTAGGGGAAGCAATTTTAAGTACAGGTTGTTCAGCGGTCTACTATCCCCCTAGCAGAACAACATTAGGGCATGGCATCATCAGCAGGAACTTGGACTTTTATATGCCCAGCAGTATGCCTGCTTTATCAAAACCATATATTATTGAAATGTATCCTGATAAAGGCTATCCTTCTATTTCCATCTTGAGTTTTCAGTTACTAGGGGAATCACTGGAGGGAATAAATGCAAAGGGCTTAACGGTAGTTCACTTAGCTGATGATGAATCAACATCAAGATATCACACGGAGCCAACCTATTGCAATGCCGTAGGTCTAAATGAGCTTAAGAGTGTACAATTGTTGCTGGACACCTGTGCTACTGTGGAGGAAGCTAAAGAAGCTCTTTTAGTGAATAAGCATTTTTACATGTTTCAGCCCATACATTTGTTAATTGCCGATAAATCTGGCAACTCTTTTGTATGGGAATATTCACATACACACAATAAAGAATATATTATTGAAGGTAAAGACGACCCACAAATTATTACAAATTTTTTATTGCACCGTTATGAATCAATAAAAGATATTCCTAGGGTAAGTGATGAAAAAACCTGTCCCTACAATAGGTATAGAGCTCTCTATCATGCTATTAAAGAACATGATAGAAAGGTTACTTTAGACTTTGTCAAAGAAACCAATGCTTTGGTCTTTGTAGAAAAGAATTCGTATAAAAACCCTCCAGAGATACCCGTGCGCACTTTATTGCACAGTGTATATGATATTGACAATAGAAGTGTAGAGGTTAGCTTCTATTTAAAAGATAACTTTAATGTAGAGAAGAAAGAATACGAGCAATCCATTCGATCCCCATACTTTAAATTCTCTTTACAAGCCAAAGACACATTTTAACTATTATATATATTCTTCTATCTTTAATCTTCAGGATCTTCAAAACACAATAACTGACTTACTTTTTCAGCTTATTCAGATTTACAGAGTTGTTCTTATGAGTATCATCTTTTTATCAAAAACCATGTGGAGTGCGTTGTATTGATGTCAAGGGTGAAGGTAAATACGATGTTTAGAGGAGGTTTTAGAGACTGAAAAAGACCATAAAAAAAGGATTCCCAGACATTGAGTTTCTAATTGACTCTCCTCCGATATTTATTGAATCAAGTTTATATGACCTTAACGAATCTGTCCAACTAAGTGCAACCTATCCAATACTCCGTTTACACATATAACTCTTTATTAATAAAAGAGTTCGCTAAATCTACTGCGTTAAGGAAAACAAAAACTAACAAGAAAGATGCTAAATTAATGGCTAGAAAGTTAAGTGTGACTACTAATTAGAACGCTTCAATGCCCATCAAAAGTTAATATTTTTAACGCGTAATAGGACTCGATTAGGTCAGTATCAGTCCGAAGCGAAAGGACAATATGTTCGTATTATTGACCTGATATTTCCTGTGTATGTGACATCATTACATCATACCTATATCTATCGCTTATTAAAAAAATATCCTTCGGCTCAATCTATTAGTAAAGCGCATCTGACGGCTTTGACTTCTACACTATCTTCTGCTTCTCAAGGAAAGATTGATAAGAAAGAAGCCATAGAAATTAGAGATCTAGCTAGACATTCTATCACCAAGTTGTCTCCCATGCCGAGCGCACAACGAACAAGGCACTCTACGAAATTGCAGCGTAGGATGCCTTGCTCAGTTAGTTCTACCAAAAATAAAACCAAGTAAATTAGGAATTATGTCCTTCAGCGTAATTATTTTTTCTTAACAGGGATCCAAATCTCGCTGTAGTAGTTTTCATCCTGATTTCCTTTAAGATAATCATCAATATTGGTATACATTTCAATATTGTAACCTGCTGCAATTTCATAATCCTTGCAATTAGGAAGCCATTCCGAAAAGATTTTTTGGTTTACATCTTGCAGAGATTTCGGCATTGACCCTTTGCAGGCAAATATAGCCCAAGTGTGTTTTGGAATAATTTTTGTAACAAATCCATCTGGCACTTCTGAGGATGGGTCGTAATTATCTGCAATCAAATAGTCAAACTTATCGGAACCCAAATTCTCATCAATGCATACTCCATACATTCCGCAAACAACTTTGCCTTTTCCTGTTTGATAATGATCTGTCCAGAACCGTGGAATCTCTGTTTTAGCAGTACCGTATTTGAATATCCTTGATGCACCAATGATCGTAAATGAATCTTTTTCTACAATTTTGTAATCCATAACATAACCACCTTCCAATAAGATTTTGATTTTTAGAGGAGCAAAGGATTTTATCATTGCTCCATCTTTTCGTACAGCGGTAGGCGTTACACCGTGGAAACGAGTAAAAGCTTTAGTGAAACTATCCGGCGAGTCATAATCATATTTTAATGCAATATCGATAATTTTTTCATCAGTGGAAACAAGCTTACTGCCGGCAAGGGTAAGCCTGCGTTGTCTGATATACTCTCCGACTGTAAAACCACAGAGCATTGCAAATCCTTTTTGAAAATAAAACGGCGAAATAAATGCCTGTTTTGCAATGTTCTCTATTGTGAGTTTTTCAGTTAAGTTGTCTTCAATGTAGTTGATAGCTTCGCCGATACTTTCAATCCATCCCACAATCACTACCTCCCCTCTGTGTTTCTATTTTATCTATTTCCATACGGTCATACCCGATTTTTTATGTTTTGTTTTGTCTGACCAAAATATGAATCAATTACATAGAGATCGCTTCTAGTAAATTCACTTGTTTTTATCGTGTCCTCCAAGGATAGCGGCAAATAAAAAGGAAGAGTATGCTCTTATAGAGTTTTTATCTCCTTCCCCTAGCAATTTCATTTCCATATCTTCTAATGCTTTAATTCAATCTCTCTCTGCCTTTGAAACATTACTTATATTTTAAGTTTTATATTTATTATACTCTTCTTTATCCTTAAGTTCAGCAGTCTTAGCACTAAGTGCTTTGATAAAATTCTTTCTAGACGGAAATACTCGCTGGGTTTACCTAGCTTGTGAATCTATTTATAATAAAAGTTAGAGAGGGGTAACGATATGCTTAAATCTTATTTAACGGTCAATCCTGAGGGACAGGGTGAGATTGATATCCAAAAATCACGCTTTATCGGTTATGTTAAACGTGTAGAAACAGAAGAAGAGGCTCATGCTTTTATTCAAAAAATTAAAAAACAACATGCACAGGCGACTCACAATTGTTCAGCCTACTTAATTGGCGAACACGATCAAATCCAAAAAGCAAATGATGATGGCGAACCAACAGGAACTGCTGGCATCCCGATACTCGAGGTCTTAAAAAAGAAAGAATTGAAGGATACGTGTGTAGTCATCACCCGCTACTTTGGCGGGATTAAACTTGGTGCTGGCGGCTTAATTCGCGCTTATTCAAGTACAACATCTCAAGCCCTTAACCAAACGGGCATTGTCGAACGTAAATTAATGAAACAAGTGACCATCACACTAGCCTATCCTTTATTAGGAAAAGTAGAAAACGCACTTCATCAAAAGCAATATCAGATTGAATCGATTGACTATCTGGAACAGGTTCACTTTCATGTCCTCGTCGAAATTGACAATCTTGAGTTGTTTTACGATTGGATGATTGATTTAACAAGTAATCAAGTAACGCTTATTAACAAAGGCGAAGTCTACATAGAATCACCTGTTTCTTAAACACGTTAGGACACAGTGCCTGCATTTGAAAATACAAGCTTCTCTACTGCTGATAGCATTAATATGATATGATTTTGATATAGACATAATGATTAATGACATATATATAGAATATGTAAAGCTAAGGAGGATGGAAAATTGAGAAAACTTGCTGTTCTATTTATTTTAATTGGTCTTGTTTTCTTATCGATTGGTGGCTATCATTATTTTCGAATTCAAGCCGCTGAAAAGCAAGCATTAAGAGATGTTGAAGATTTGCTTGGAACATACGCGAATGGAGAAAAAATCGATATCACTGCATTTGATCCTAATCATGGCGACACGGTTGGTTTATTAGAGATTGAAACAATTGAAGCAACGTTACCCATTATTGAAGGCACAGATCCAGATGACTTGGACAAAGGTGTTGGTCATCATGCTGCGACAGCTTATCCTGGACAAAATGATCAAATTTTGTTATCAGGGCATCGTGATACAGTCTTTACTCGGTTAGGTGAAGTTGAAATCGGCGATCAATTAAAAATCACCTTACCATATGGCGAATTCTATTATCAAATGGTCGATTCAGAGATTGTCGATGCTGATGATCGTACCATCATTGGCTCAACAGCACCAGATGAACAATTAGTGATCTCAACTTGTTATCCATTCGGTTACATCGGAAGTGCCCCTGATCGTTACCTCATATATGCTGTTCCGATCGAACAATAGAATTATAGCTGAGGAGGTTAAACATGAAAAAAATCTGTTTACTATTTAGTACCCTTTTTATCATCACTTTAGTGGGATGTTCAAGTGATGAAGAAGTATTACCAGAACAGCGGTTTGAGACCTATGTTTCTTTCTGGGAAGAACAAGCCTTTAACGATATGTATAGCATGCTAACGGAAGAGGCCCAAGACAACTATGGCACTGACGGTTTTATTGAACGTTATCAAAAAATATACCAAGACTTGGCGATTGAAGATTTAACCATTACTTATAACCTTGGTGAAGAGAACGAAGAGGAAGCGTTGCAAACGACGTTTCCTATTACGGTAAGTCAAGATTCCGTCGCTGGAGAAATAACATTCGATGCGGAGATTGAAATGGTTGAATACATTAATGAAGAGGAAGAACGTGATTGGCTTGTCAATTGGCACCCTAGATTAATTTTCCCAGAACTTGAGGAAGACGGTAAAATTGCAATTGAAACGACTGAAACAAGCCGCGGTGAGATTTTCGATAGAAATGGAGATGGCTTGGCGATCAATGACACCGTCTATGAAATCGGTATCGACCCTGGACAATTTGGTGACAATCGTGACCAAGAAATCGAAGCGATTGCTGATCAACTCACCTTAAGTGTTGATACGATTGAGGCGACACTTGAACAAGATTGGGTAACAGATGGTGTGTTTGTTCCATTAAAAATTTTATCACCAAGTGATCAAGACCTACTTGAAAGCGTGACAAGCATACCTGCAGTGCTTCAACGGGAAGCAACAGGAAGGGTATATCCCTATTCAGAAGCATTTGCTCACTTGATTGGCTACATCGGCAACATTACCGCTGAAGAAATCGAGCAAGCAGACCCTGGTGTTTATGGGACTCAGGACCAAATAGGAAAGCGTGGTTTAGAGCAATTATTCGAAGAACGATTACGAGGAACACGAGGAGTCCGAATTGTTGCTGACAACAATGGCGATCGAATTAGCATTGCTGAAACAACAGGTGAACCCGGTGATGATATTCACTTAACTATAGATGCTGAACTCCAAGTTAGTCTGTTCGATCATTTTGAGCAAGACTCAGGAACAGCAGCAGCGCTCGAGCCTCAATCAGGTGAAACACTTGCACTTGTTTCAAGTCCGTCATTTGACCCACATCAGTTCACGTATGGCATTAGCCAATCCGAGTATGATGAATTAAATGAAGATCCTAATGAACCAATGTTAAATCGGTTTGCTGCTACGTATTCACCTGGCTCTGCATTTAAACCGATCACCTCAACCATTGGTTTAAATGAAGGGACGATCACCCCGGATGATGCCGTACAAATAGATGGATTAACATGGAGCAAAGAAGGTTGGGGGAATTACAGTGTGAGACGAGTGTCGGAATCAACCGGTCCAGTCGACCTCAATGATGCCCTTGTTCGATCAGACAACATCTATTTTGCACAAAAAGCTTTAGCGATTGGAAGTGAACCATTCATTGAAGGGCTGAACACATTTGGCTTTGGTGAAGACGGGTTTAACTACACTTATCCGATCCAGCCTAGTCGTATATCTAACAGTGGCGAAATCGATCGTGAAACCCTTCTTGCAGACTCAGGGTATGGGCAAGGAGAAATTCTAATGAGCGCGCTCCATCTAGCTGCCGCTTATACACCTATCATAAATGATGGCACGATGATTCAACCGATCTTAGATCAAGAAGAAGAACATGGGCAAGCTTATGCAGAAAACTTAATAACAGCTGAAGATGCCAATTATATTCAGGAAGCTTTGCGTCATGTTGTATCAAGTTCAAATGGAACAGCACGCCAAGCAAACATTGATGCAATAGAATTATCGGGCAAAACAGGAACAGCTGAATTAAAGCAATCTTTAGAAGAAGAAAACGCCGAGGAAAATGGCTGGTTTGTTGCCTATCCTAATAACTATGAGCTAATTATTGCGATGATGGTTGAAGGGGTCGAAAACAAGGGAGGAAGTGGCTATACTGTAGAAAAACTCACTGCTGTATTCGATGATCTATATCAGTAACCGTCTCAGCTGTAAAACGAATCTTCAATCAGTGGGCATTTTTGTTCTTTGCCCACTGATTGGTCGTTGAGTGAATCAAAACATTAGCGTCCTATCCCCCACCTCAATTGATTTGCTCTACACTCTATTTTGAGGGGGGTTTTACGGACGGTTAGCTGTGATAAATTTAAATAAAAGCGCACAGACTTTCAAGAGATAAAAGAAAATCCTTCATCTTGAAAGAATTTTCTTTTTTAGCTTTTCAATCAGAAAATGAAGTGATCAATGATTCCATAGACCATCTATTAATAGCCGTTACTTGACAGAGAAGGAGAGCACTATGAGACGCCTTATACAATCTTTTATTGGCAGTCGTATTATCAAAACTGGACTGGCCGTATTTATTACATCTACTATTTGTTTATCATTCAACTTGCCAGCTGTATTTGCTGTCATCACATCGATTGTTACGATCGAACCAACGGTAAGTCACTCAATTAAAAAAGGATTAACAAGGTTTCCTGCTTCTGCAATTGGTTCCTTTTATGCAGTTACGTTTATTTCTTTATTTGGGCAATCACCGATCACCTATAGTGGTGCGGCTATTTTGACTATCGTCACTTGTTCAAAGTTAAAATTGTACGATGGATTACTTGTTGCAACCTTAACATCAGTTGCGATGGTTCAAGTGATTGAAGGTGATTTTTTTATAGCTTTTCTTAGCCGTTTGGGTACAACATCGATTGGAATTACTGTATCTACATTAGTTAATTTCTTTGTTTTGCCGCCAAATTATTTAAAACAAATTGACTCTGCTATTAATATGAGTCTCAACACAGCAGCAAAAGAGTTAAAACTATTTGCACACGCACTATTTAAAGAAAATGATCGTTCTCAAGCACTATCCCAATCTGAAGAGATATTTGAACAATTTCATTATAAAATAAGTGATATTGAGCGATTACTCTCTTTTCAGCGCGCCGAATCCCAATACCACCGCCAATCGGAACGAGCAAAAACTAAGGTTGAGAGCGAGACAAAACAATTACATTTAATAAAATTGATTCATTATCATATTGGTAATTTAAATGCGACACTTTTGACAGAATTATCATGGAATGAAGAGAGTGTTAAGTTGGTCAATCAAGCAGTTGACACACTCGCTTCTTATATCACGGCTCCGCATACATTTGATCACAACAAACAATATGCTTTATTGGAAAAGTTACATAAACGCTTTTCAACGCTATCTTTGAAAAGGTCAACTAAACAGCATTATTTCCATGCAGAAACCATTATATTATATGAATTAATTGCTTTATTTCAATTGACTGAGAAATTGGCTAATTATCATATGAAAGCCTTAGCTTCCGACTCAGACAAGTAAGCGATCCCTTCAGTTTCCAAAACAAAACTGAAGGGATCGCTTATTTATTTACTCCAATTTAGGGTACGAGAATTAAGTTATTAAATAAAGAAGATGAATTAGTCTTTAAAATGAGATAAATGTTCCTCTATCTCTGCCGCTTCATGAAGCGATTCTAAGCGTTCGTCCAATGCCAACTGAATCTCATTTTCAAGCATTTGTTGTTCAATTTCATTGCGAGCATCTTCTAATGCAGGTGCTTGATCCATTTGCTCTCGAAGAAGCTCATAGAACAACTCGACATCTTCAGCTTTCACTTCAATATCTGAGAACTCTTGATTAATATAATACTGTTGAATTAATGACTGACGCAGTACTTCTTTAAAGCTTTCCTCAGTATAAGGTAGCTGAGCTAACACAGCCTTAAATGACTCCTCTGTGTCAAACTGGGCCTTCGTTTCTTCATACGCCGCTTCAACCTCTTCTTGAGTCACGGTTATTCCTTTTTCGCTTGCATCCTGTGTTAAAACGGTTCGATTAACAAGTGATTGGATCGTTTGCTCATGAACAAATTCTAAATCATCAACATCATAATCATTGTTCACCATATAGCTTTTTGTCTCATGATAAATAATATTATATTGCTCTCCATAAATCGTGTCACCATTCACTGTAATCACTCTTGCATCTTCAGCTACTAATTCTTCTTCGCTGACTAAGTCTTCTTGATCAGGTAAATCCTCGACTTCATTTGATCGTTTGATAACTTCCCTATCATTATCCTGATCTTGGCTGCATGCCGTTAACATAAGACTGAATAAAACTATCCATACTAATGCCCCCATTTTTCTCAACACATTAAAACCCCATTCTAAAATTTTTCAGTTGTTAAGTGGATGACTGCATTCCTATATAAATAGAAAATATTCACTACCCACTATCATGCTGCATATGGTTGTTACTTTTTTAAGAAAGGTAATGTTTAACCTTCTGAATTGTTTTTGATATTCTAGGGGAACGGCTATTTTACCAAATAATAAACAAACTATGACAACTTTGGCAATACACGAATCTCCTCAATCATTTTTGATTGACATAATGGACATTCAGGGTTTGCATCAAAAGCATAATCAACACGCATCCAGCCTGCACATGAATCATTTGTGCAAGACCAAACTTTTGTTTCTACTTCTTCTACTGGTTCTTGCTTATTATTATAAGCCATTAAACCCCTCCTTTATTCATTATTATACGCTTCTTTTCACTTGAAAACAAAGGTGGTATTTTTACTGTATTATTATGTAATAAAAATAGTTCTTTTGTATGATTCAAAACCACTAAAAAATATTTTATAATGTAACCGGTTACAATTTTTGAAATGTATATCTCATACTGACTTGAATAGCTATATTCATGCTTTCAGCAGAGATTGCGTATTTTTCAAATTAGATTGTCCCCCTTATTGGCACCCAATTTTTAATTGGGTGTATTTTTTACGTTCGGAAAGCCTTAAATTTTAATCATGTGAAAATCAATAGTGTTAAAATTCGCAAGAACGAGCAAATCCGAATCGTCTAAGACTAAGCATTAGCCTCTTTCATTTTCGTACTGGATACCGATTTGAACCTCCTATTTTTTCCACTTTATGATAATCTCATGTTGAATCAAAAGATAACTAGTGAAACACGGAGATTGGAAAGCCATTTGTTTCATTGACGTTGTGAAATATGCTATCCTTAATTAGGACAATACAGAAAGGATGAATAGCATGCAATATCGAAAAATAGGTCAAACTAGTTTAGATGTTTCTGTTATTGGTTTAGGAACATGGCAATTTGGGGGTGAATGGGGCGTTGATTTTACCCAAGATCAAGTCGATGCTATTCTTGATCAAGCTAAGCAAGAAGGGATCAACTTATTAGATACAGCAGAATGTTACGGTGACCATCTTTCCGAAAAGTTTATTGGTGATTATTTAAAAAGAAACTCACGTGAAGATTGGATCATAGCAACAAAATTCGGTCATCATTTTCATGCGCCCTTTGAGCGCACACGCCATGTTGATGCAAAAGATGTCCTTAAACAGTTAGATACTTCCTTAAAAGCACTTAATACCGATTATATTGACCTTTATCAATCACATTCATTAACAGACGAAGAATTCAATAATGACGCACTTTGGACGATGCTAGATAAACAAAAACAAGCAGGTAAAATTCATACGATCGGTTTATCTCTACAAAACAATCCAAGTGTTTATCAAACAAAACAAGCTAAATCGGTTGGAGTAGATGCTTTACAAATCGTTTATAATCGACTAACCCAAGAGCCTGAGCAAGATATATTTCCTATAGCTGAAGCTGAACAATTGGGGGTTTTAGCTCGTGTGCCATTAGCGAGTGGCTATTTAAGTGGCAAATATCAACCAGGGGCAACATTTAAAAAAGGGGATGTCCGTTCGAGACATAATCAAGATGAACAAGCGCGTAAGCTAATGGAAGTAAGCAAGATCGCTGAAAGTGAAGTGCCTAATGCGGTTCCAATGGCAACATGGGCCTTGGCTTGGTGCTTACAACACGAAGCAGTAACTGCAGTCATTCCAGGCTGTAAAAGCCCTGAACAAGTTAGTAAAAATGCAGCAGCTGTTCAATTAGATCTCGTCTCAAAAGCTCATCCACAATTCATTAAATAATGTAAAGCTGTCGAGATTGTGCTAACCTCGACAGCTTTTAATGTCTAAATCTTCAGGTTCTTTATCAATAAAACGAAACTTCAATCAGGGGCGTTGACACGATTTTACAAGGTGACTCACTTGATTAGGACAGCCTTATTTAAAAGCACGAGTGGCTTGTACTGCTTT
Organism: Amphibacillus cookii; assembly: GCF_016908375.1. Taxonomy (GTDB): domain Bacteria; phylum Bacillota; class Bacilli; order Bacillales; family Amphibacillaceae; genus Amphibacillus_C; species Amphibacillus_C cookii. The sequence continues at coordinate 289,816 of NZ_JAFBDS010000001.1, read as the reverse complement.
TTTCCAACCATCATACAACTGGTCACGTTCACTACGATCCATTTTCGCTTCAAATGTCCGATCGTGTTGCCAGTGGTTAATTAATTCCTCTTGACCTGACCAAAAGCCGATTGCTAAGCCCGCCAAATAAGCAGCGCCAAGCGCCGTTGTTTCATTAATTTTCGGTCGTTCCACCGGTACACCTAACAAATCACTTTGAAACTGCATCAAAAAGTTGTTCTTTACGACACCACCATCTACACGCAATCGTTTCACCTCAAGGCCCGCATCTGTCACCATCGTATCCAATACATCTTTTGTTTGATAGGCGATCGATTCTAAAGTTGCCCTAACAAAATGCTCTTTCGTGGTCCCACGAGTTATACCAAACATTGCCCCACGTGCATCACTATCCCAGTATGGTGTACCTAAGCCGACAAAAGCAGGGACAAAATAAACACCTTCAGTAGACATAACGCGTTCCGCATAATGCTCACTTTCATGTGAATATTTTATTAGTCGAAGTCCATCACGCAACCATTGAATAGCTGACCCTGCAACAAAAACGCTCCCTTCAAGTGCATAATGAACCTCACCATTCAGCCCCCAAGCAATCGTCGTTAATAACCCATGGTTAGAGTTAATGGGTTCTTGGCCTGTTAACATTAGCATAAAGCAACCTGTGCCATACGTATTCTTCACCATACCTTGTTGAAAGCATGCTTGTCCAAATAATGCTGCTTGTTGATCTCCTGTTGCAGAAGCAATTGGCACCTTTTCACCAAAAAAATGATGACGAATGGTATGCCCATATATTTCAGAGGACGAACGTACATCAGGCAATATCGATCGCGGTATATTTAGTAAATCTAATAACTGATCATCCCACTTTAATTCGTAAATATTATATAACATCGTTCTTGACGCATTTGAGTAATCTGTCACATGGACCTCCCCACCGGTAAATTTGTAAATAAGCCAACTGTCAATCGTCCCAAATTGAAGCATGCCTTTTGTCGCCTTTTCTTGTGCACCTTCAACATGATCTAAGATCCATTTGATTTTACTTGCAGAAAAATAAGGATCGATCAATAATCCTGTTTTATTTTTTATCATGTCACGATGTCCTTGTTCACGTAATTGTTGGCAAATCGCTTCAGTTTGTCGTGACTGCCACACCACCGCATGGTAAATCGGTTTACCTGTTTGTCGATCCCATACAACCGTTGTTTCCCGCTGATTTGCTATCCCAATTCCCGCGACTTGACTTGCATGGATATCTGCTTTTCTTAAAACATCTGCCACACAAGCTAACACGGATGTCCAAATTTCGTTTGCATCATGTTCTACCCAACCCGGTTGGGGAAAAAATTGTTCAAATGCATGCTGAGCACTCGCTATAATATCTCCTTTTTGATTGACTAGAAAAGCCCTTGAACTTGTTGTCCCTTGATCAATCGTTAACATATATTTCGCCTTCATTACTCATGCTCCTTTTTGATTTTCTCCAAAATTACCTTATATAGATGAACCCTACTCTCTATTTTGAGACAGGCATTTTACGGACGTTATCTGTGATAAATCATGTCATTAACTTAATTACACCTTACTATAACCTGGTTTGATAACGCCATTATCTCAAATACTCAACTAACTATGATTGAATTTTTCACTTTTATCAAAAGGCCAAACTTCCAGATGGAAAACTTCAGAAACTAAAGACCTCTTCTCTTCATATTTTAAAATGCGTAATTGTTCACACCGATCGTATATGATTTATAGAATAAAAAAACACCCACACCATGTTTATGGTATGGGCAAAGACTTGCGAAGGGATGCAGCTCGCTTGCTACTTTTATATCATAACCAATTTTGAAAGCGTTATCAATACTTTTTTGTAAAAAATTAAATTTTTTCTATCTTCCATAGGATAATAATCGCAACTTGTTATAATTTATGATAATATAAGTTAAAATCATTGCTCTTTTTATATGATAACGCTTTATATTTACCGTTTTGAAGATTTTTTAAGTGATTTTTCAGAAAAATTCATGTTATTATACCATTAGAGCTCTTAGCTTCAGATAATCACGCGCATCCACCTTCCCCCAAAAAATCAAACACTACCCACGCTATAAGAAAATTCTGAAAGGAAGTGATAACATGGAACAAAAAGAAATGCAACTTAACAAAATTACATTAAATCAAGATGTTGATTACTTAAACATGATTTTAGATGAAGTGTTGCGTCATGAAGGGGGCGAAGAACTTCTTGGAACAGTTAAACATTTCCGCGCCTTATCAAAAGCACTTCGTGATGATGAAAGTCCGAGTAATTTTGATCAATTCAATCAAGAAATTTATAAGCTCGACCCTGATTTACGTGAGAAAGTCATCCGTGCTTTCTCTGTTAATCTACAACTTTACAATATTGCAGAACAAAATTATCGCGGTCGACGTCGTAGACAATATCAAATGCAAGATGATAACACCCTTCAATCACGCTCTTTACAAGAAGGGGTCAATCAATTATTTGATCACAACATATCGATTGATCAGGTTGAAAAGGCGTTGGAGGACTTATCGTTAGAATTGGTGATTACAGCGCACCCTACAGAAGCTACACGTCGGACGATGTTAAGAGTTCATCAACGCATTGCTAAGCTCTTAAAGCAATGGGAATTCTCTTATACACGTTATGATAAAAAAGTTATCCAAGAAATGGTTGAAAATGAAATTACAATTCTTTGGCAAACAGCAGAAATTCGTGAAAAGAAACCTTCTGTAATGAAAGAAGTATCAAATGGCCTTTACTTCTTTGATAAGGTCCTGTTTAATATATTACCTGTTTTACACCAAGACTTGGAAGATTTATTAAAGGAAAAGTACAATCATGATTTTCATGTGCCAGCTTTTTTACGTTTCGGTTCATGGATCGGTGGAGACCGAGATGGTAATCCAAACGTTAAAGCCAAAACCACTTATAAGACATTAAAAGAACATCGTAAACTTGTGCTTGAAAAATATATCGATTCAATTGATAAATTGAAAGAAAAATTAAGTCAATCGACAAAGAAAGTGACGGTTAGTGAAGCATTAGTTGAGTCCATTGCTAATGATCAAAAAGAACTCCAATTTAGCGGTTGGCACAAGACTGATGAAGTTTATCGTGTTAAACTCGGGTTAATCTTGCGTCGTTTAAAATTAACAGCTAAAGATCAAGATGGGGGATATCGTGACGCCCATGCCTTACGTGATGACCTTTTACTTATTCAAGAGAGTCTCGATTGCCACCATCCTAAAGGGAATCCAATTAAATTGTTACGCCATGTCCTTCGTCAAGTTCAAATTTTTGGTTTTCATTTAGCTACTTTAGATATCCGTAACCATAGTGGTGAACATGAAAATACCATTACTGAAATTTTACGACAAGTAGGTATTGCCGATGACTATAAAGCGCTTGACGAAGAAGAAAAATTAGCTACATTAATTAAAGTTCTTGAAGATCCACGACCACTGATATCTATTTATGATGAATTTTCGGAATCCTCTCAAGAAATGATTGAAACATTTAGAACGATTAAAGAAGCAAAAGATACATTTGGTGAACGAGCGATTGAGGTTTATTTAATTAGTATGACACAGTCTGTTAGTGATATCCTTGAAGTACTTGTACTTGCTAAAGAAGTTGGTTTATATCGTGTTTATCCAGATGGAAAAGTCCATAGCCGCCTTCACGTGGCACCATTACTCGAAACGATCGATGATTTAAAATTTGGCCCTAAAATGATTAAACGTCTCTTTGATATTCCCCTTTATCGTAAGCACTTAGAAGCACGTGGTGACTTACAAGAGATTATGTTAGGCTATTCGGATAGTAGTAAAGATGGAGGAAATCTAACAGCAAATTGGGAACTCTATAAAACCCAGGATGAAATTCACTCTATCGCTTCTTCCTACGGTGTTAAATTAAAATACTTCCACGGGCGTGGTGGTTCACTAGGGCGTGGTGGTGGCCCATTGTATTCAAGCTTATTATCACAACCACCAATAACTTTAGGTGATGGCGTCAAAATTACTGAGCAAGGTGAAGTTTTATCTTCTCGCTATTTATTACCTGATATTGCTTATCGTAGTTTGGAACAAGCCACAAGTGTATTGCTAACATCTATTGCTGGTATTACCCAAACCGAAAAACATGCAGACATGCCTTCCGAAGAAGCAAGAAAAACAATGGCATACATTTCAGAAGCTGCTTTAAAGAAATATCAAGAACTTGTATTTGGTGATCAAGAATTCTTAAAATACTTCAATCAAGGTACGCCTTTAAATGAACTTGGTGCTTTAAATATCGGTTCACGACCAATGAAGCGAAAAGGAAGTGATCGTTTTGAAGATTTACGTGCGATCCCATGGGTTTTCGCATGGACACAATCACGCCAGCTTCTTCCAGCATGGTACGCTGCCGGAACAGGGTTAAAAACTTATCTTGATGAAACAAATAATTTAGCTTTACTACAAGAGATGTATCAACATTGGCCATTCTTTCAAGCAACGATTAATAATTTACAAATGGCTTTAACGAAGGCTGATCTTGAAATTGCAGATGCCTACACTGATATGATTGAAGATCAAACAATGGCGGTACGTATTTTCGATCAAATTAGAGATGAGCATGCGTTAACGAAAGAAGTGGTCTTAAAAATCGCACAACAAGACGATCTCATGGATCACCAACCAAATATTAAGGAATCCGTTAGATTACGAAATCCATTAGTCGATCCATTAAACCTAATCCAAGTTCAGTTAATTAACCAATTAAGGTCACTGGATGACAATGACGAATCAACACCATTGTTAGAGGAAGTATTGCTAACAATTAACGGCATTGCCGCTGGCTTACGTAACACAGGTTGATGCTATTGTTTAAACACCTAAAGGGAGCTCCTTTAGGTGTTTTCCTGTTAAGAATAACTGTTAACTCCTCCTATTGATGCAATCCCTGATAGCTAAATCTATATGCAACTGAAATGTAATCGCAATCATACAAAATTAGACAAAATCAGTCAATTTAACCCCGTTTACATAAGCTACCAATTTCATTAAACTATAATAGGGCAAAGGCACAGAGGAGGTGTAAGAAATCGAAGTAATTTATAACAAAGCTGGGCCTTTTTTAAATATGAATGCTGAAATAGAAAAGCTCAGATATGAAATGTACGATGTATATCAAGATACAAACGATCCAGAAAAGGTCGTTGATATTTCTCAAAAACTTGATCGACTTCTTAACCAGTTTTATTTTTCTAAATCTCCCAAAAAGAATCAATAAAACTTCGTGTTTGTCAGTCCTCCATTCATATCACTCGGCTCAATTGACTTTCACCTGTTAACCTACTTTTAATATAGTAGGTTTTTTTATATGTTTGAGGTTTATAAAACGAAACTTTAATCAGGGGGCCGTTTCGTTTTTTTCCCACTGCTTGTTAGTTGAGTCAATCAGGATATTAGCGGCCGTTAGCACCCACCTCAATCGATTGACCACTGCTCTCTATTTTAAGTGGGTGGTTTACAATCGTTTTACCTGTAGTGAAGGAATTGGTTTATACATCCCTCATTCCGGGCATTATCATAGTAAAAGTCACGCGTTTTTTAGATCTGTAAAGCTTCGTATTGATCGTTATTGATTATTTTTGATAAAAAATGATTGAAAATGATTGATTTATGAAAACGTTTCATTTATGATAGAAGTATAAACAGGTTATATTAAGGAATTATATTTTATACTCCATTTTTCACCTGTTTACTTTCTAATCCAATCAAGGAGGGTTTGAACAATGAAAATTACCGATTTATTAGGAAAAGACACGATTAACCTTGAATTATCAGCTGATTCTAAGGATCAGGCCATTGATCACTTAATAGACTCATTAGAACAGGCCAATAAGCTCTCAGACAAACAAGCCTTTAAAGCAGCTATTATCGAACGAGAGCAACATACTTCAACCGGAATTGGTGATGGTATCGCTATTCCCCACGCGAAATCAAGTGCGGTTAAGCAACCTGCCATCGCATTTGGCCGCTCACGTTCAGGAATTGACTACCAAGCACTAGATGGTCAGCCCAGTCACTTATTTTTTATGATTGCTGCTTCAGAAGGAGCAAACAATGAGCATTTGGATACACTTGCTCGATTATCAAGTATGTTGATGGATGAACAGTTCCGCGCTACACTTTTACAAGCAACGTCAGCTGATCAAATATTACAAGCAATTGACGAAAAAGAAGTTGAAAAACAAGACAACGCTGCAACTAATGGAAATAGTGATAAGCAACTTTTAGCTGTCACTGCTTGTCCGACTGGAATTGCCCACACCTTTATGGCTGCAGACGCCTTAAAGGCAAAAGCAAAAGAATTAGGCATCGATATTAAAGTTGAAACACGTGGATCAGGTGGAGCAAAAAACGTCCTCACAGATGAGGAAATTGCTGCTGCTGACGCCATCATCATTGCTGCAGATACGAAAGTAGATATGGATCGATTTGCCGGTAAAGTCGTTATTGAAGCAGGGGTTACTGACGGAATTAGAAGACCTGATGCCCTTATATCACAAGCATTAGCCGATGACGCCCCACGCTATCAAGGTTCAAGTCAAACGAGTGAACGTACAAGCAAAGCCGGGAAATCTGGAAATGCCTTTTACCGCCATCTCATGAACGGGGTTTCACATATGTTACCATTCGTTGTTGGTGGAGGGATCTTGATTGCACTTGGATTCCTGTTTGGGATCGAAGCCCATGTGCCTGGTGACGCTGATTATAACCGATTCGCTGAGGCGCTAAATACGATCGGTGGCGGAAATGCATTTGGTTTGATGATTCCTGTTTTAGCCGGTTTTATTGCAATGAGTATTGCTGATCGACCGGGCTTAGCCCCAGGTATGGTTGGCGGCTTTATGGCTGCACAAGGAGATTCAGGCTTTCTTGGTGGTTTAATTGCAGGGTTCTTAGCGGGTTACATTGTTGTTGCATTAAGAGGTGTATTTGCAAATATGCCGAAGTCATTAGAAGGTATCAAAACCATCTTAATCTATCCAGTGCTCGGTATTTTTATCACTGGAATGTTAATGTTCTTTGTTATTGAAATCCCAGTTAGTTGGTTTAATAATGCTTTAGGTGATTGGTTACAAGGCATGGGAACGACAAACGCTATCCTACTCGGTATTATTCTAGGTGGAATGATGGCCATTGACATGGGTGGTCCAATTAATAAAGCTGCTTATACATTTGGTATTGCAATGATCGCAGAAGGTTTCTTAACACCTCATGCTGCGATTATGGCTGGCGGGATGGTCCCACCACTCGGCATTGCTTTAGCTACATTCTTATTTAAAAATAAATTTACAGGTGAAGAGCGTGACGCAGGGAAAACAAACATTATTATGGGGTTTAGCTTTATTACAGAAGGCGCGATTCCTTTCGCTGCTGCTGACCCCGTTCGTGTGATCCCTTCATTAGTCGCAGGCTCTGCTGTAGCTGGTGCATTATCGATGCTGTTTAATATCGGTCTTCCTGCACCGCATGGTGGTATTTTCGTTATTGGCTTAGTTGAAGGTAGTGGTTTCATGTATTTACTTGCAATTATTATTGGCGCCATTGTTTCTGCACTGTTATTAGGCGCCTTGAAGAAACCACTTGAGCAATAAAACGAAACTTCAAGCAGTGGGGGTTCTTCGCCCACTGCTTTTTAGTTGAGTGAATCAGGACACTATCGACCGTTACCACCCACCTCAATCGATTGACCTCTGCTCTCTATTTTGAGACGGGTGGTGAATATTGAATGAACGAAAAGATCCTCCTACTTACAGTGACGTATGGATGTTAGAATATCCGGCTCTTGTTGGAGGTTCTTTTATTTTACCGACAGATTAGCAATTGCTGAATAATATCTGCCTGCAGCTCCATTCCATTTGCTTTCACACATGTCAGTGCTTGTTTCGTCTCTTCTTTATTCATTATATCTAACTTTACCTCTGGATAACGCGATAAATAATTAGGATCAAAATGAACCCCTTCACTTCCTTCAAAAACGGCTGCATAAAAAATATTCGATTCAACCATATCTTGAAAAAAGTGACTTCCATATGATAATTCAGGTTCAAAACCTTTTTCGGGTGAAGCAACCTCGCAAATGACATCAACATGTTGAATCTCACTAAAATGAACAGGAACACCTAAAGAAGGCGTGGATGTTCCCCAACGCCCCGGACCAATTAGCATAAGGGTCTTGTCTTTAAAATAACGTGTTAACTGACCAATTTGTCTTGCGACAGCGTATTTATTTTGTTCCATCAAATCAAGGTAACGCTCAACATCAACATGGATAATATAATCAATGGGTAGACGTATGTTACCACCCATAAAGTGTCCGGCTGTTTCAATCAAACAATCTTCGTCAGCTAATCGCTGTTTGATCGGAACTGTTTTTCCTAATCCTCGTGTTTGCAAAGGACGACATTGAACAAGATTTATCTTAAAAACATCTTCTGATGTAAAATTTCCTGTGAATTCAATATCAACGGGATAGGCATAAACATCGGATAAACGTTTAAGCATATCTTTCATTAATTGGGGAAAAGCTGTTTTGTTCAATAATCGCTTAAAATCTATAATATGAGGATCAGGGTGATCTTGATAACCTAATTCTCGTAGGCGCATCCCCGCTAAATGATCTATCGTTGCAAATAAACGACGATCTACATTTAATACTTGACTCAATACATGATCAGCTTTAACACTTGTTAATTGACACTCCCGAAGACTTAAAAGGTCAACCGCTTGTTGTGAATATTTCTTCTCATCTTCTTTGTGCACGAGTGGTTTTCGAGTTGGCTTATCAAGTGTGACTATTCTCGCATAATCGTCTACTGTTCGATCAACCGCACGTGTTCCTAAGCCGAATACAAGTCTTAACATGCCTGCTTGCATATCAACGTCCTTATCCCACACATATAAATTAGATGAATTCCCGACACCAGCAAGGTGTGGAAAGAAATAATCCTTATATTGATCACCTGATACACGTTGCACCAATATTGCCATTTGTTCATCCTTCATAGCAAGTCCACGATTGAGGCGATATTCTAATGCTTCCGGATTCATCGTGCTTGCATACACTTGGCGAATCGCATCCTCAAATGCTTGATAACGTTGCTCTGGTGTACCTTGGTTTATACAAAACACACTGTCATATTTCCCTGCAAAAGCATTACCAAAATTATCTTCTAGTAATGAGCTTGATCGAACAATAATCGGTGACTGTCCAAAATAAGCAAGCATTTGCGTAAACTGTTCTTTAATATGATTAGGAAACATACCCCTTAGTAACTTTTCCTGAAGCTTTTTTGCAAAAGGATAATAGCCTGCTTCTGTCTTTTGGTAAACACGATCTTTCCACCAACCATTTTGTACGATGTAAGTGTAAAAGATATCCGAACCTATATAAAACGAATCATGTGCTTCTAGATATGAAGAGAATCGATCTTCCGGGTCTGTTACTAATATTTTTCTTGCTAATAGCATCCCAACACTTTTTCCACCGATAAAGCCCGTTCCAATTTCCCGTTCGGCAATACGGAGAATATCAGCTAAAGTAAAATAACGATCACATAATTCAAACATACGTGATTGTTCACCAATTAATAAAGACATCAACTTACGCTTCATCTTATCTTTTTCACCATCTTTTACCGTTAAATACGATGCTGCCTCTTGAAACAATGCATCCCAATAATCGGGGCGCTCTTCAATTCGATTAATATGGCTAAATAATGCAGCAGCTTCTGAACTTGAAGTGATGCTTTTCACTTGATCTCCCTTAATTAAATGCGGAAAAAACATCGTTGGTGAGTAACGCTCCCAAACTTTTATTGGATGAATATAATGATGTTGATCAACTGAATAAAGATCAAGCAACACTTGTGTCGTTTCACGAATACGTGCAATCGTTGAATACGTATGCACATTACGAATCAAAGCAAAATAAGCAACGGTGTCTAATTCATATAAATAAGGACAACATACTTTAAAAAAATTTCCAATCATTAAATCGGAACACCATTGCTCTAATAAATCCGTTAAACAGTCAAATACATAGAAAACTTCAGGACCTTCTTCTTCAATTAAACGATGAACTTCAGTAGCAAAATATTCAAAACCTTGCGAAGCATCAACATGATAAACCGGAACAAATCCTTCTTCTAATAAGGGTTCATGTTGACCAAATCGAACATAGATAAGACGCCGTTGATCTGATAAAGCTTGATCGACATAAGATCGAACAACACGCTGATAACTGTCGATATGATCAACTTGCCAGACGACGTTATCCCCTAACCGAAGTCCATCAATCGTATGATCAAAACCCTTAATACCAGTCGACACCTTCTGAACCATAACATACGCCTCCTTATATATCTTATCTCTTCTTCAACTATACCTTTTTCTATTCCACTTTTTCTATGTTAAATACAGAATGTTATCATATAACATTGCGATATGAATTTAAGATGACGATAAAGTTGAATGCGGTAAATTTTTTCAAGGTGGGGCAAAATTCACTCCGTCATCTCTTTATAAAAAACGCTATCAAAAATAAAAGGGACCACAGAGGAAATACACTTGCTTTCCGCAGACGAATAGCCGAGCCTCCTCGCAAATCCCTCTGTGGAGTCCCGCAGGTGTCTCATCTATTTCTTCTGCTAATAGAAAAAACGACTTCCATACTGATTAATGAAAGTCGTTTTTGAATTAATTTAAGAAATCATCGACACGAGCCATGACTTCTGTTTCAATTTTATTTAACTTAGCTTTTGTTTCAGCTTCTGTTTCTCCATTAACAGCAAAATAAAATTTAATTTTTGGCTCAGTGCCTGATGGTCGGACACAAAACCATGAACCATCTGCTAAAAAGTATTTTAAAACATTCGATTTTGGTAAAGTAATCGGCTCAGTAGTTTGGCCGAACACATCGATGCGTTCACTCATGTGATAATCTTCAATAGTGACGATTTCTTGATTAGCAATTGATTTAGGTGGTCTTTGACGAAAATCAACTAATAAGGCATCAATTTGTTCAGCACCATCTTTCCCTTTTAATGTCAATGATTGTAACCCTTCATAATAGTATCCATATCTCTTAAAGACATCCTGTAAGCCTTGGTAGAGTGTTTTTCCTTGCTCTTTATAGTAAGCAGCCACTTCAGCTACTAACATACTAGCTTGTACAGCATCTTTATCTCGAACAAAGTCCCCAACTAAATAGCCATAACTTTCTTCATAACCAAATAAGAAACTACGTTCTCCGGTTTCTTCGTACTGCTTGATCTTTTCGCCAATAAATTTAAAGCCTGTTAGTGTATCAATCGTTTCTAAGCCATGCGCCTTTGCGATATCTCTTCCTAATTCACTTGTTACAATGGTCTTAAATACGGTTGCATTAGCTTGAAGCGTTCCTTGCGCTTTTTTTGCTACAATTAAATAGTCAAGCATTAAAGCACCCACTTGATTTCCAGTTAACACCACATAATGTCCTTCATTATTCTTTGTCGCAACACCAACACGGTCAGCATCCGGGTCTGTTCCAATCAACAGGTCTGCTCCCGACTTCTTACCTTGTTCAATTGCAAGCGTAAATGCTTCATGTTCTTCAGGATTTGGTGACTTTACCGTACCAAATGTTGGATCGGGTTGCTCTTGCTCTGGTACCACATCAACATGTTGAAAACCCATAGATTGAAGTGCGCGTAGTACCGGGATGTTCCCTGTACCATGAAGTGGTGTGTAAATAATCTTGAGTTGATCAGCGACTGCTTCAATCATTTCGGGTTGCTGAACAACCGTTTGTAAATGTGTTTGATACGCCTGATCAACATCAGCGCCAATCATTTCAATCAGACCATTTGCTTTTAGTGTTTGTTCTTGTTCGACTTGAACGGTCAACTCATTTTCTACTGCATTTACCTTCGCGATAATATCTGCCGCCATATCAAGACCAACTTGTCCACCATCATCATTGTATACTTTAAAACCATTATATTCAGGTGGATTATGGCTTGCGGTTACCATAATGCCACTAAACGCTTTAAGATGTCGAACCGCAAACGATAGTTCCGGCGTTGAACGTAAGGATTCAAACACATAAGCCTTAATACCATGTGTTGCTAACGTTTTAGCAGCTTCCATTGCAAATAGTGGTGATTTAAAACGACAGTCATAAGCAATGGCTACGCCACTATGCTTAGCTTGCTCACCTTGTTCTAAAATATATTGTGCCAATCCATAGGCAGCTTTACGAATCGTATAAATATTCATTCGGTTTGGTCCCGGTCCTAGCTCACCACGCATACCACCTGTTCCAAATGCCAAGTTTTTATAAAAGCAATCTTCTAATTTTTTTTGGTCAACTGCTAGCTCATCTAACTGCTGTCGTAACTCTTGGTCTAGATCTGTGTATTGATGCCATTGTTTATATGTATGTTGCCAACGCATTGAATCGCCTCCGCTTCGAAATTTCCTTTTAAATTGATACCCTTTTCATTATAACAAAAATTTATGTCTACTTGGTTAAAAAATTTAGAAAAACTTGTCTTATTATAAGGTTCTTCGTTTTGCTTTGATCATATAAAACAAGCCTTCAATCAGTGGGCATTTTCGTTCTTCTCCCACTGATTACAGGTTCTTTGAGTGAATCAGGGCATTACCGGCTGTTACCGCCCATCTAAATAGATTGACCACTGCTCTCTACTTTATGGTGGGCGGTTTGCAGGCGGTTATCTGTGAATTAGCTAACAACAAAGCAAATCCGAACTTGATTCAAATATATTTGAACCGAGCTCGGATGATAGTATGCTCATCACTTTTGATTAGTGTTCTTTTCTTACTCGATAATGAGTATGCCCTTACATTCTCGACCGCTCTAACACTTTAATCGAATAGCCTTCAAGTAAAATTGAACCTGTAATCGTCTCATTTGTTTTAACATCTTTATAATCATGATCATCTAGGGTAACCACACGGACCTGATCAGAATAATTTTGCACAAATACGAAATCTGTTGTTTCATTTGAACGTTGTTGAACGGTTACACCGTCTGGTAATGCTTGATCAATCACAGGTTTTAAATCCAGTTGCTTTGCTAAAGCACGGTAAAAATCACGATTGAAATCAAGTGTTTGTCTAGCAGCCATATAGTATGCCTTTCCTGTACCCAATTGATTTACCGTTAATGCAGGGCGACCTTGATAAAAATCATCTTGATAATTAGCTAACGGAGTCGCACCCTCTAAATGAATTAAATCACATAGATCTCGCACTTGATAGCGCCCTGATAACCCCAGTTGATTTGCCTTATTAATTTGAATAGCATTGGTTTCATGGGCGTACAATGCATCAATTTCTTCCGACCAGATACCTAACGTTTTACGAAGTGGACCTGGAAAACCATTTAGGAAACAAAGATCAGTCTCATTCACAATACCCGACCAATAAGTCGTTACGAATGTTCCGCCAGTCTCAACAAACTGCTCAATTCGTTCCCCCACACCTGCTTTGACCATATAGAGCATCGGTGCAATGACCAACTTATATGATGATAAATCTCGCTCCATTCCAATCACATCAACCGGGATGCCTTGTTCCCAAAATGCTTGATAATGTTCTTGAACGGTACGCTCATAATGAATACCAATATTCCGCGGACCTTGAGCATCATTTATCGCCCAACGGTTTTCTGTATCAAAAATAATGGCTACTTCTGGCTCCACAGAGGCACCAACAAGACCATCTAATTTAGTCAATGTTTCACCTAATTCTGCAACTTCTTTAAAAACACGGGTGTGTTCATGGCCAGCATGGTCGACAACTGCACCGTGAAACTTTTCACTTGACCCGCGACTTTTCCGCCATTGAAAATACTGAACAGAGTCCGATCCATGAGCGACTGCCTGTAATGACGACAATATGTGCATGCCAGGCTTCTTTAATTTGCTAATATCTTGCCAATTGGTGAGACTTGGTGTACTTTCCATCAACAAAAATGGTTGTCCTCCCTTTAGCGAACGGAACCAATCATGATTCATCGCTGTATAAGCAGCAACACCACGTTGATCTTTAGCATCATGCCAAGTTGGATATGAATCCCAAGACACAACATCTAGATCATCTGCAAATTTATCATAATTTAACCCCTCAAAGAGCTCCATGAAATTAGCTGTAACGGGTAAATCAGGATTTTTTACTTTAAGTGGTTTGACTTCATGACGATAAAAATCTAATGTTTGGTCGGTGACGAAGCGCTTCCAATCCAGGTTTTGACCATGTACCATAGTCTCGCCGTGTGGAGCTGGTGATTCAACTTGAGACCAACTGGTATAAGTATGACTCCAAAAGGTTGTCCACCACGCATGATTTAGTGCATCTAACGTTTGATATTTGGCTTTCACCCAATTGCGAAAAGCTTCTTGACAATAATCACAATGGCATTCACCACCATATTCATTAGAGATATGCCAACCTAACACACCTGGATGATCGCTATAACGCTCCGCTAATTTCGTATTCATAATCTCCGTTTTCTCACGATAAACGGGTGAAGTGAAACAATGGTTATGGCGCATACCATGTAAATTACGAACACGATTTTTCTCTACTCGTAATACTTCTGGGTACTTTTCTGACATCCAAGTTGGACGTGCACCACTGGGTGTCGCCAAAAAGACTGATACCCCATTGTCATGGAGCCGATCAATGACTTGATCTAACCATTCAAAATCAAAGACCCCTTCTTCTGGCTCTAATTTCGCCCACGAAAAAATGCCAACTGACATCACATTACAATTAGCTAATTTCATAAGACGCAAATCTTCTTCAAAGACTTCTGGGTAAGCAAGCCATTGTTCTGGATTATAATCTGCACCATGTAATAATTTCGGTAATTTGTTACTGATCGGTTTAAACATTTCAATCATCCTAACTGAGAATTCTAGTATTTAAAAATATAACAACAGTTAATTAATTAAATTAACTAACTGTTGTTATTGTACTATATTTCACCATAAAATTAAATTGCTTTATTCAAAAAAACTATAAACAATAGTATGCATAACATCACTAATTAACTTTATAAAATTTTACATTGTCTAGGTTTATCCAATTACCTGCATTTGCATAGGAGATGACCCCTATTTCACATTGTCCATTCGTTACTTGAATATTATTTATCTCTACTTTTTTCCAACTATTTGGACTAACAGGCAAAATGGTTTGTCTTTCTATACCTCCATAATTCTTCGCATAAATATATGCCGCATCCTGCCCCCCACTGTTTAGCATCCATGCTGTAAAATTATATTCTCCATCTTCTAAATTTGTGATCACTTGATAGGTCGAAACTGCGTATGGATTATTCTTCCAATGCGTTAATTTATAGTCACCTTTCACAGCTGGTCCTTCAACGAACACTGCATCACTATCGTTTGCATCTTCGGCCCATACTCCCCAATTGGTTGGGTTATTTGTCCAACCATCTTGCTCAAAGCTATGATTACTAACTAAATTTAATGGAGGATTTTCACTAAATACAGCAACACTACTAAGAAGATTACCTTCAAAATCGAATAACGTCTGATTATCCCATGGATTTGATAATAGTCCCGTATCATTATTATATAGCTTACCAGCTTCTGTACCCCAATGGGCCCCTTCTACAGGCAACCATGTAGGTTCCCACCAAATAATCCCTCTTCCTCTATTATTCGGAACATCTTCGATAATTTCCCTTAAATCTCTTAAAAAATCCGCCTGACCATTTGGTGTGGCTGGATAGCCGCCTATATTCTCTTCATTGACATAAAATGAATTGCCGAAACCATCCCCATCTTCTAACGTGAAGGCATAAGAAGTTTCTACAATCAACACATCTTTTTGATATCTTCTACTTATATCGTTTAGATTGTAATGAAGTTCTCCCATTGTCCCATGCCAAAACGGATAAAAGGATAGACCTATAATATCAAAGTCTACATTTTGTTCAGTTATTGAATCAAACCACCATCTATATAATTGATTATCACCCCCATGATCAATATGCAATACGATTTCAATCTCATCACTTTGAGGTGCTGCATCTTTAATGCCGGCAATTCCTGCCGATAATAATTCCCCTAATTGTGTAAAATCGTCTAATCCATCTCCTACTTTGCCCTCGTCCCATAGCATACCAGAAGTAATCTCATTTCCAACTTGTACCATACTCGGCATAACACCTTCATTATACATGGTTTCTATTACACCACGACTATATTGGTATACCTCCTGCAGAAGTTGACTGTATGATAATCCTTGCCAAGCTTTGGGCTTATTTTGTTTTCCAGGATCTGCCCAAAAATCACTATAATGAAAGTCTAGTAATATATTCATTCCTTCTGCTTTAGCCCTTTTTGCTAAAGCAATGGTAGTTTCTAAGTCATTAGTACCTCCACCATACGGATTACCTTCACTATCATAAGGATCAACCCATAAACGTAAGCGAACATAATTCATTCCATTGTCACTCATTATTTCTAGTGGATCCTTCTCAATACCGGCTTCATAAAATACCCCACCCAAGCTTTCCACTTCTTCTAGCATAGACACATCCCCACCAAAGATAAATGGATGATCAGCAGCTAGAACACTCTCGGTACCTTGAACAAAAAAATGTTGATATAGAGGTGAAAAGAAAATCATTAAAGCACTAACCGTCACCAAAAGGACCAATTTCTTCCACTTTCTCATTTACATCTTCTCCTTATTTAAAATTTATCTAATCTCATTAGTATTTTTAAATAAGTTATTTACAAGTTGTCATTTACTAAGAGAGATTATTTGATGCCAAATACATTTAATGATTCTAATGCGTTCCCTTGAAAGTCAAATAACCCTTGATTAGCCCAATGATTGCCTGGCTTAGCCACATCATCACCATATAACATCCCTGCATAGCTAGCCCAACTTGTCTCGCCTACTGGCAACCAAGCAGGCTCCCAATATATGATGCCTAAACCTAATTTATCTTTGTATTTAATATTATCTATTAATAATATTAAATCTTTTAAAAAAGTAAATTGTCCTTTGACAGTTGGTGGGTATCCAGCTTTATCAGATAAAGTAGAATTAAAGATACTATCTTCTCCTTTAGGTACTTTATCAGTAAAAGCATAAGCCGTTTCAGCAATTAAAATGTCTTTCTCGTACCTTGCAATAATATCGTTAAGGTTCAATTCTAAATCTTGTAAAGATCCATGCCAATAAGGGTAGTAAGAAAGTGCAATAATATCAAAATCTAAATGTCTTTTTATTATTTCATCAAACCAACCCCGATAGAGATCATTAGCACCTCCAAAATCCAAATGAATAATGATTTTTAGATCTTTGGCTGGTCGCATTTCTCTAGTGGCAGAAACACCCGCATTTAATAGTTTAACTAAATGATCAAATGCTTCCTCTTTAGCAGGTAACGCTATATCTTCAAATTTTCTTTCTTCAAATAAATAAGTAGGTGTTCTTCCGTCTGGCCAAAGCATTCCATTTGTGATTTCATTACCAATTTGAATATACTCAGGCATCAAATCTAGTTCATTAAGCGTTTGAAGCACCTCTCTCGTATATTGATAAACACGTTTTTCTAATGCTTCTCCAAATATATTCGTCCATTTCTTAGGCTTTTGCTGTTTTTTAGGGTCGGTCCAAAAATCACTATAATGTAAATTTAAAATAAATTTAAATCCATGCATCTTCAGTCTTGTAGCCAATTTAATCGTTGTATCTAAGTCATTTGTTCCACCTAAGTAAGGTTTTCCTTCTTGATCGTATGGGTCAACCCAGACTCTTAATCTAATCGCATTAATACCTTTTAATTGTAAAATTTCAAAAAGATCCTTTTTTTCACCATTAAGATAAAAAGCACCTCCAAAAGATTCAACTTCATTTAATGAAGAGATATCTACACCTTTAATTTGTAATGTCATCAGTCTTTCTTCCCTTCCTTACTTAAAAGTAATACTTCCGCTAACCTTTAGTTCCACCAGAAGTTAATCCGGAAATTAAATATTTCTGTAAAAATAAATAGATGATTGAAACTGGAATAGCGATTAACATTGCTCCAGCTGCAAATCTAGTAAAATTATTTGAAAATTGATCATTAATGAAATTAAATAATCCTAGCGCAATTGTGTAGTTTTTTTGACTGTGTAATATAATAGACGGCAATAAAAAGTCAAACAAAGGGGTCATAAAATTGAATAAAGCGACCACTGCAAGGATTGGCTTAGCTAGTGGTAGAATGATTTTTACAAACACTGTTAAATGCCCCGCACCATCTATACGTGCTGATTCATCTAATTCTCTTGGTATCGTATCTAAGTAACCTTTGACAAGCCAAGCATTAAAAGGAATTTGCCCACCAACATATATTAAAATCAGCCCAGATAAAGTATCCAGAAGTCCGATTAAATTTAATAATATATAGAGTGCTACCATTGCCATCATTGCCGGAAACATTTGCAAAATAAGAAACGTGTATAATCCTGCTTTTCTCCCAACAAATTTATATCTAGAAAAGGCATAAGCTACTAAAGACGTCATGATCACAGATAAAATCGCATTAGAGCCAGATACAATCATACTATTTTTATACCAATTCACATAATTGCTATTCGGATCAGTGAACAGCCATTGATAATGGACCAATGACCAATTCTCAGGAATGATTGAAGAAGAATATAAACTTGTGCCCTCATTTAAAGACATCCCCAAAGCCCATAACAGAGGGTACAATATCATAATGGACATAAAACCAAAGACAGAGTAAACCCCTATCATTTCTATCGTGTTTTTAAGTTTTCTATTCATTAAATTTGTCCCTCCTCTTTAAATGAGCTTGTTTTTCTAAACTGAAATATGGCAAATAAGGAAATTAGTATACCTATAATCAACGAGATTGCAGCTGCCATGCTAAAATTATTTGTTTCGAATGTTAATTTGTATACCCAAGAAATTAATATATCCGTACCTCCAGCATTTTGCCCTTTTACAGCTGGGCCTCCTTCATTAAATAAATAGATGACATTAAAATTGTTAAAATTTGTTGTATATTGAATAATTAGTAATGGTGCCGTAGCAAACAAAACGTGTGGTAAAGTAATATTTTTGAATTTTTGCCAACGTGTTGCACCATCAACTTCAGCTGCCTCATACCAATCTTTCGAAATACTTTGTAAAACACCAGAGAATAAGGCAAAAATAAATGGGTAACCTAGCCAAGTTTGGATAAATATTAACGCTATTCTTGTATAAAAAGGATCTGACAGCCAATTTATGCCGCTACCTCCGAACAGCGGTATAATGATGTCTCTATTAATTGTTCCAAAATCATCATTAAACATAGCTGCAAAAATCAAAATAGACACAAAACCAGGTACTGCCCATGGCAGAATTAAAATGGTTCTAAAGAATTTCTTGAACTTTACTCTACTGTCGTTAGCTAACACAGCTAGAAATAAACCGAGAGCAATTTGAAAGGAAGTAGCCACTAATGTCCAAACAATCGTCCATGAAAAAACTGAAAAAAAAGTATTTCTCCATAATGGGACTGTTAAAAGGGATTTGAAATTTTCAAAACCTACCCAATCTAATAAATTTCTAGGTGGAGAGTTGTATAGATCGTAATTAGTAAATGCTAAAGATACTGCAAACAATAAAGGTAATACAACAGTAAATACAAGTAATATTAATCCAGGAGTTGTTAATAAGTATACAAATGATTTATCATAGCCTTCTTTTACAGAGTCAAATAAACTTGGTGCTTTCCAGCCCGCTTTTATTTGTTTCGCCTGCTTTCTTGCATCGTGAACATTTAAAAAATAAAACAGAACTGCAAATAAAATAATAATGATTGAAATCAAACCATACACTAACAAAAATATCGAATGATCTGTAACGGGTATCGTTCCTAATGTTATAATCCCCCACAACCCTAGCCCAATAAAGTCAATTAGCGTAATGATAAAAGCTATTTCTAATATAATAAAAATAAAACCTTTTAAATATCTCTTATTGTAAAGTTGGCCTAGACCTGCAAATATAATAGATAGAATCATAGCTAACTTAGGGTTATGCTTTTTATTAATATTTCCTGTTACTAATTGATCATCTGCCATTGCCATCCCTCACTTATAATAGGTTTTGAGCAGAACACAAATTCTGCTCAAAACCACTTCATTAATACAAATCTATTTTATCTTTGATATTTTGTACTGTTTCTTGTAGTACTTCTTCTATGTCCTCACCATTGATAATTAATTGAATCGCATCGTCCATATCCCAAACTGCTGACATTTCTGGTATATTGGGCATCGGCGTACCAAATTCAATCTGTTGCGTGTAACCATCATAAATAGGATCGTCTACGATATCAAACACATCGGGCCTAGGCGGTAGTTCCCCACTTATTTGATAATTTAATTCTGCACTCTCATCGCTTGTTAAATATTTTGCCAAGTCCATTGCCCATTCAGGATTTTCAGTATATGACGATATTAGCCAAGACTTCACACCAACAAAAGAAGGCGCATGCTCACCACCCATTTTAGGTAATGGAGCAGTAGCTAAATCTTCACCTAATGCTTCACGGTAAATCGGGATGTTCCATGGTCCGTTTACGACCAGTCCAACCTTACCTTCAGTAAATAAACCATCCAACACATCTACTGTTACTGTTCTTGGTAAAACACCTTCATTAATAAACTGCATATAATCTTCAAACCCTTGTATGGCACCTTCATTATCAAGACCAATATCTTCTATATCGTATACACCCTCTTCTTCACCAAAGATATAACCACCATTACTGTTAATAAATGAGTATAAGTAATAGAATTCTGGTGAAATGAGAAAACCATACTCGTCATTGTCTCTATTTGTAAGTTCTAGGCTCATATCAAAAACTTCATCAATTGTTTCTGGAACTTCATCGATCAATGATTTATTGTAATAAATGAAATAGGTTTCAATTGCTACTGGTGCTCCATAAATTTCACCTTCGTAAGTAAAAGCATCAATCGCTGCTTCACTATATTGTGATAATTCTTCATCAGTAAAAGTGATTGGCATGGACAAACCTTGCGCCACGACATCTCCTAGGCGGTCTTGGGGTTGGAAGAATATATCTGGACCGTCTCCTGCAGGTCCAGCCAATGCTAAACGTTGAACTTGATCAGGCATGGGTACCGTCTCCATAACAACCTCAATTCCTGTTTCATCAGTATAATTCGCAAACATTTCCCGAGCAGCTTCTTGCGCAACTTCTTCATCATTTACCCAAACAATCAATTCGTCTGGTTTTTCGGGCATTTCTCCTTCTGAAACTTCTTCACCAGAAGTTCCTTCCCCTCGATCAGGTTCACACGCGATCATTGTTAGTGCTGTCATCAATAGTAATGTCATTAAAAATAAATGATTTCTTTTTTTCATCATATAACCTCCTATTTCATAAATTAAATTAACTTATAAACTCATTATAAAGCGCTTACATAATTATTGATATATAATAATATTCTATTTAAAGTTCATATTCTTAAAAAAATGACCCTCCAAATCAATGAGCATTTTTGTTCTTCCCCCACTGATTGGTCATTGAGTGAATCAGGACATTAGCCGTCCATGATCTCTACTCTCTATTTTGAGACGGGTGTTTTACTGTCGGTTATCTGTGATAAGCCTAACCAGATTGATTAGAACTAATCTTTCTAGCTAAGTTTATCACTGTCAATAGTTTAGGAAATGCACACCTCTATTTAACATGCAAATCACGATATTGCTTTGGTGTTATTCCTTCACGGTTTTTAAATGTGGTTACAAAATGGCTAACTGCGTTAAAGCCAACTTGCTGCGCAATATCTTTCAACGTTAAATGAACATCTGTGAGCAATAACCGTTTTGCTTCCCGCATCCTTAATTGAACCAAAAACGAATACGGACTCATTCCAAACGTATCATGAAAGAGCTTATTTAAATGTTGAGAACTAATATTAGCTTGTTCAGAAATTTCAAGTAACCCTATATTTTCAGGGTATACACGCTCTAGCCATTCAACAATAGGACGAATTTTATCATAAGATTGGATCGTTGATAGGCGATCATCTAACTTACCATATTTCTTTATTAAAATCATAAACTCATAAAGTTTAGTTGACAAATCGTAGTCGATTAACGTGCGGTATGGCTGTTCCGCTTCAATAAAAGTAAAGATCTCTTTAATAAAGTGATAGAAAAGATTTGATTCTGTCTCACGGTAAACGGCAGAATAATTCATCTGCAATGCATTAAGAATACGATCAATTGCCGCTCCACTAAAAGTCAAATAAACAGTTGACCATTGACTCGTTTTATCATAATTCGGATGATACTTATGTGGTGTGTAAGGTGCTAATAATACACCACGGCCTTCTTCAAGGATCAATCGCTGATCTGCAAACTCTAACAACCCTTCTCCTTTGATGGTTTGGAGCCAATGATAATATGGATAACCTTCAGGTCGATCAAAATCAAGCTCTTGATGATTATAGCCGATGCTATCCATATAAATGGGCAATGTTTTCTCTGAAGATGAAAAAGTATAACGTATTTTCTTTTTCAAATAAACCCCAACCTTTGCATATTTGACTTCATCTATATTATAGATAATTTTATCTATAGTGAAAAGTTCCTACTTTAATTTAAGTTAAAATCGAGGGGGAAAGCAATCATGATTTATTCTTAAAGTGGAAGTAACATAAAACGAATCTTCAACCAATGGACGGAGGACTACAGGATGTAGGTCATGCAGACTTTGCCACAGGACGTGGCGGTCTTAGTCTACGATTTTACCCGCCCACTGATGGTTAACTGAGCGAATCAGGACATTACCGGCCGTTATCACTCCCCCTCAATCAATCGATTTGCTCTACTCTCTATTTGAGGTCGGTGTTTTACTGACGGTTATCTGTAATAAAGTCTTCTTTTTTCAAAATTAAGTGCGAGTGAGCTAGTAAAATTCAACACATTGTTTTACAATAGTAGAGGATTTAATTATTCTAAATAAGACGAGCCTTCAATCATTGGGTGGACGGCTACAGGACGTAGGTCATGCAGACATTGCCACAAGACGTGGCGGTTTTAGTCTACGATCTTATCCATCCACTGATTGGTAGTTGAGTAAATCCGGACATGAGCGTCCGTTATCACCTACCTCAATCGATTGACCTCTGCTCTCTATTTTCAGGTCGGTGTTTCACTGCCGGTTATCTGTAATAAAATTACCTAAATTCACCTTCTTGTTACCAAGTCAATCTATATTTTATGTATTAATTATGATAGTAAATGTAAAAGGGAGCGATTGTAAGTGTCAACAAACGATTTAAAAGATGAAATCAAGGTGTTCAGCCTTAGTTCAAACAAAATTTTAGCTAAAGAGATTGCTAATCACATCGGAGGAGAGCTAGGTAAATGTTCAATTAAAACATTTAGTGATGGTGAAATTCAAATTAATATCGAAGAAAGCGTCCGTGGTTATGACACCTATATTATTCAATCAACGAATGACCCGTCAGATCAACATATTATGGAACTTCTAATTATGCTTGATGCCTTTAAAAGAGCTTCCGCTAAAACGATCAATGTTGTTATACCTTATTATGGATATGCTCGTCAAGATCGAAAGACGAAAGCTCGCGAACCCATTACCGCTAAGTTAATTGCTGACCTTATTGAAAAAGCAGGTGCGAGCCGTATCATATCGATGGATCTACATGCAACTCAAACACAAGGCTTTTTCAACATTCCAGTTGATCATTTAAATGGGATACCTATTTTAGCCTCATATTTTTCAGACAAAAAACTTGAAGATGTGGTTGTCGTGGCACCTGACCATGGCAGTGTAAAACGCGCACGTCAATTTGCTGATCGCATTCATGCGCCTATCGCCATTTTAGACCGACGTGGGCCGCGCGATGTCGAGTACTCAGAATTATCTGTTGTTGGTGACATTGAAAACAAAACAGCTATCTTGATCGATGATATTATAGATACAGGAAGACGTTTTTCAACGGGAGCGACAGCTTTAGTCGCCAATGGAGCGAAGGACGTTTATGCCACTTGCACACACCCTGTACTTTCTGGGATTGCAACCCAAAATATTAACCGTTCACCCATTAAAGAACTTGTGGTCACAAATACAGTTGTCATTCCAGAAGATAAATGGACAGACAAAATCACGCAACTCAGTACAGCCCCACTGTTTAGTGATGCGATTAAACGCGTCCATAACGAAGAGCCTGTCAGCCCATTATTTAACTACTAATTAGTAGTAGCCGTTTATTTGAAAAGACTGAGACATAACTAGCCAAAATAATAAGAAAAGGTTCCCCCTCATCATAAAAAGAGAGTCGGAACCTTTTTTCTTTGGACTATTTTTAGGGTCTATTACACTGTTCGCAGACTTAATTGATTGACCTAAAAGAATCTGAGATGTGGTTTTAAAGTTTTTCTACTTTTGTTTAAAGGTTAAAAAGTAATGACCAAACCAAAATAATAGTATCCCTATTATCGTATTAAGTAAACTTTTAGGAATCATAGTACCTAAGTCAAGAATAATCTCATTAAAAAAGAAAACATGGTACCACGGCATAACTTGACCGGCACTTAAAAGTTCTGTAACAACATAAACAGCAATAAAAGAAATGGATATTCCTATGTCTTTGAAAAATGTCATTAGAGAAAAAGCTAACCCTGAAAAAAATATAACTTGTGGTGCTAATTGGAGAATCAGGTTTATAAAAACTTCTTGCTGACTGTTCAAAGCAATTGCCGCCACAACCATTAATAATAATATATTGTAGAATAAAACAAAGATCATTACTCTAGCTATTCCCAGATTGATTACCGATACAGGGTAACTAAATAAAATCTCGCCTCCATCTTCCTCAAAATAATCATAAAATAAATAGATGACCCACCAGCTTGAAAATGGTACAAAAAGAAATTCTATTAATTTCAATGCAATAACAAGGCTTATTTCTGGCTGACTAATTGAAAACAAATAAATGGTTATAAATAATGTCAATATAATGGGGACGTAAAAAGATACACCCATCGACTTTATCTCAAAATTCAAGTCAATATTAGCGCGCTTCACTTTCATCATTCCTTATTAGAGATAGGTAGCCATCTTCAAGTCTTGGCTCAACTAGAATAGCACTACTCAGCGGTTGTTTATCAGATAATAATCTTACTGTATACTTATTTTTAATTTGCTGACTTGAGATAA
Organism: Amphibacillus cookii; assembly: GCF_016908375.1. Classification (GTDB taxonomy): domain Bacteria; phylum Bacillota; class Bacilli; order Bacillales; family Amphibacillaceae; genus Amphibacillus_C; species Amphibacillus_C cookii. The sequence goes on along the minus strand of NZ_JAFBDS010000001.1, from coordinate 264,438 downwards.
TTGTGAACTTATTACTAAGTACTTCTATCTCTTCAATAGGTATTTGAACTTCCCATGTATGACCTTTAGCAAATTTAGAAATATCTTCTATTCTCCCCTCAGCAAGAACCCTACCATTTTTTAAAACACCAATGTTATCACATGCTAACTCTAAATCTTCAACAATGTGTGTGGAGATAATTATAATGCGATTACTACCAATCGACCTTAATAAACTTCTAAAACGGACACGCTCTTCAACATCAAGGCCTGCTGTAGGTTCATCAATAATTAAAATCTCTGGAGATCCTATTAAAGCCTGTGCAATGCCCACTCTTCGTAGCATTCCACCGGATAAATGCTTTATTTTTTTATTCTTATGATCACATAGGTTAACCTGGTGCACAATTTGTTCAAGTTGTTCGGTTCTATAAGCTTTATCGCTTACTCCCTTTAAAACAGCTAAATGATGCAAGCATTCCATCAGCTTAACATTTTGATACATGGAGAAATGTTGTGGTAAATAGCCAATTCGCTTACGCACCTCCGCGGACTGATCCCAGCTTACTTGGCCATAAGTAATCTTTCCCTTTGAAATTGGTAACAACGTAGCAATGGTCCTCATAAGCGTCGTTTTTCCAGCTCCATTGGGGCCTAATAAACCATATGTTCCTTTAATATTTAAAGAAATATTATCAAGTACAGTTTTTCCCTTAAAGCGCTTGGTTAAACTGTTTACAACAATACTATCCATTTATATGCATCCCCTTAGCTATAATTCTATTCTTTGTTTCAAAGACTCCCAATCGGCATTTCCGGATCTCAATTCGCTATACCATTCTCTAAAAAATAGTTCATCAATTTTGCCACTTGTTACTCCTCTATAAAGTTTTTCTGCAATTTTAGCTTTTAAAATTAATTCTGTATCTTCTTTTTCAGAATTTTGTTGATTAAAGTCAACCTGTCTTTTTAGATCGTCAACAAAAAAGTCAAAAAATGAATAGTTTGTTTCTATATCTTTGTTTTGGTTATACCAATATGAAAAAGATGCATCAAACAGTTGAGCATACGTAAGATCTTCAAAAATAACTCCTTCATATTTCCAAGTTACAGCTGGTACAAGTCCATAAGTTAAGTAAGGATTGCTCTCTTCCAAAGCACGCTCATTATTTTGAAAATAAATATTTGATGAAATAATTAATTGATCTTCACTAGCCCAAACAAATTGCTCAGGAATATTTAAATTTGAAAAGGTTGGCCTAAAGATTATTTGTTTTATGTTAAATGTTTCCTTTATATCTAAAATTCTAGTTATTTCAGTAATAGAGTTGCTAATTACACTGTTAAATTGATCAAATTCACCAAGCATAATTTCCGAAGTTAAAGGGTATATAATTTCTACGTCGTCTATTGTTTCCTTTCCCACACTTCCTGCAATTAAGGTAATACCGTTTTTTGTTTTACCTTCCCAAGTGCCATTAGGCATTTTATTTAAATTCGTATATAGTGGTTCAGGTCCGGTATAAGAGAGAGAATACTCTATTTCAGCATTTGGATGCAACGGAAGCCAAAATATATCGCTATCATAAATTTTCATCGCCGGACTCTTCTTTGTAGTTGGAAGCCACGGAAAATAAAAAGGCAAATTTACAGCTTGCTCATTTGCAAAGAAAGAAGGTGAACTAACCCCTACATAGTCAAAAGATAAAGTTAGAACTTCCTGCGGTCTTATGACTGACGGCAGATTTACTGAAATCAGATCTCCTTTTTGTTCATAATTTAATGGATTATCTCCATTCGAGACCTCGTTTACTTTTAAATTGTGATACAACGAAAATGTCAACATATCCATTGCGGTTTCACCAATATTCTGCAAAGTAACATCAACTGAAGCAGTAATCTTTCTGTTCGTGCTTAACACTATATCGTATGCTTGTATGATAATATCATCACGGTCTTTCTCCGGAAAAAGGTCATGATAGTCTTCATAATAATTATAGTCATACTCAAAAACCGCATCTGCTTCTCTATCAAATACCAGAACCTGATCCTCCTGATTAAGGGCATAACTGAAAGGCATACTAACTAGGAAGATTACTAAAGCAATAATAAAATTATGTATTCGACGTGTTTTAAATCCAATAGATAAAAAAATAAGAGCAAATAGAAAAGTTATCCACAGCCCTTTCTTTAGCCACTGTGCAACTTCAAGAGAATAACCATATAGAGCATGATAAGGTTCGTAAGGGTTGGCCTGTCCTAAATTAAACAGGTTGGATAATTCTAATGTGTGCTCTATATTAAACAAAAAGCCTAATTGAATCATGAAGGGCGTATTAAGTGGACTAATGAGCAACCAAACTAAAATTATGAAAACGTAAAGTAATTTACCTTTAATCCAAAATGCAAATAATGACCCAATTATTCCTCCAATAAGAAAACTTAACGACCAATACAGTAAAATATAAAGCGCTGCACTCAAGTAAAAAGAAGAAATCGATAAACCACTAATATAGAGCATTAAAAACAACGAAAAGATAGAAATTAGCGAGAAAACTAAAATAAGAGATAAAAAAAACAAAGCTTTACCGAGCATCTTGTGTAGTGTACCCCATTGAATTGAGCTCAATAACTCATCAAGCTTTACTTTTTCTTCTACTCTAATAATTTGAACTCCTAACATCATTGAAACAATAATCCCACCCTGAACAACAAAGCTTGATCTGGCTAATGTTTCTCCTGGATCATAATCCAAAAAGAGATAATGATAAAACAACGTTTCTACATATAAAAATGCTAGGACGAACACTAATAAAAAAAATTTATTACGATAAAATATTTTCCAAATGATTTTAAAAGAATCCCATATCATTGTATTAATACTCCTTATACTGTTAATCTATTTCCATTATAGCATTAATTTTAACTAAAAAAATGGAGTGAACGGATACGGTTACGTTATTAAAGACTGGAGTAAGTAACTGAATTTAGTGCAAGCTTATCATCATACCATCACTACCTATAATTAAACGATCTCGAATATTATTTTTGAACGTAAAAACCCCTCAAAGGTATACAGATTTCTTATTTTTAATCTGCTATCCTAAGGGAGAATAACACCATCGGAAATTTACACCTTTGCAATCAGTCGGCATTTTGTTTTTCTCCACTGATCGCAGGTTCATTGGGTGAATCAGGACATGAGCGTCCTTTATCACCCATCTAAATGGGATTTGCTCTACCCTCTATTTTGAGGGGGGATTACGGACGGTCATCTATGATAATTTTCTAGATAACAAAGGAAAGCTGTGACATGAGCTCAGCTTTCCTTTTAATTTAAGTAGCTTTATTTAAGTGGGTTGTATGTAGTCAAATATTAATGTTAAGCTTTCACTCTCCTTACTATAGATACTCGTTTTTTAATAGTAGGGATTTAGAAACGCTTTCGATTATTAGAAATCCATCTTTAACCAATTGTTAAATCTACCTAGCTAGCATTTAATACTTAATCATAGTTGTCACAACTCAGTTTTGAATTAACCGCTCGATAACTTTTGCAAACGTAATCGTCTGTTCTACAAACAAATCGGCATCAATTTTATCAATCTCACCATTCTCTCCTGCTGCACATAAATAAAGAGGCGCAGGTACAAAAGAAAGCGAAGGAATTCCTGCTTGATATAATGGTTCACCCTCTCCAAAATAAAAGCGACTCTCAGCTTTAAATGTCGATGAACGCAACCTTGTTCGATCTTCAGTGGCCTCCCAGTATAGTTCATTCAGCTTATCATTTGAAGCATAAACAATTTCACGCTCTATGTTATCTGTCGCTTGATATAAACCTGAACGATTTTGGTCAGACCACTCTATACATCCCAAGTGTTCAATGGTAATTCCAGCAATAGCTTTAAAATGGTCTCCTTTACCATCCCACCACTCACGATGGGCGTTCAACCATCGCGAAGTTGCCTGTTGCTCACCAATCCCAAACTGCGGAAGTTGAAAGTGTCCCGTTACAAATACAAACACTAAAGTTCTTTTTCGCTGAGATATAGACATTTTACTAAAAAAATCAGCAAGATGAAGTAAAGCAATGGCTCCATTTTCTTCAATAGCGTTTGGACCATCCGTATGGGTGTTGATAATAACCGCTTCTTTCCCTTCATCTTGTCCTGGAAGTATCGCATATACAGTTTCTGATTCTGTCTTTTCTTCTTCAGCTGTAAGCGTTAAACAAGCAGATGTTTTTTCTTTTGCTTGCTTTTTTAGAATTGCCCCTTCTGTATGACTCACCCACACCGTTGGACACTGATGCTGAGGTTCTGTAAACGGCAAATATTGACCAAAAGAAAGATCAGCGGATTGATTCTCAAACACACAAATAACTGCTTTCACACCAAATTTCTCAGCAACGCTCAAGTCTGGTCCTTTAATAGCAGCATTTATCACTGGGTGTTGGATAAGGAAAGGTAGTTTCGATTGTTTATCCCCAAACCCTCTCCATTTTTTAAAAAGATACATGGACGGTATCTTGACGTTCTTTACTGGGAAAACAGCTATTTTACCCGCAGCTTTTTCTAAATCCTTATTTGATCGGCAAAGAAGCAACTCCCCTTCTACCCCATCTGTCGACCCAGAATAAGGATAATAATAGGATAATGGAACATCTTTCGTTTCTGATCCATAACGGATTGAAAGTTTGAATGCCTTCGCTTCCCAACGATTCATCTTATAGCTATCGGTAAAATACTGAAGTCCCATTTTTTCTAATTCTTTCTTAATAAATTGTATATACTGTTTATGTGCTGCATTTCCCGTTAATCTCGGACCTAGATCATTCATGAATAATTGATTTTCCCATATTTTGTTCTTTTTCATTTTAAAATAAGCTTCTAGTTGATTTGACATGGTAAGTGCACACCTACTTTGAAAAATTGAATGCGTAATAGTAAAAATAATTAATTTATAAACATGCTTAACATGCTTATAAGTAAAAAAGAAAGGTTGATCCAGTAAGATCACCTCTCATTTTCAAGTTAATGTTAACCCTATTATTTATCTAATTCTTGAAGAAGACTACGCATCCCTTCTTCGCTTAAAATCACTTTACCGCCACATAAAACATAGTTATCATCACTAATTTCACCTGTTACCATACACTCTTTGACAGGTTTAAACTTCTTTAACACTATACGTTCACCATCAATAAATATCTCTAGTGGGTCTTTGGTTGCAATATCAAGTGAGCGACGTAATTCTTTTGGTAGAACAATCCGTCCTAAATGATCGGTTTTTCGAACAATACCTGTACTTTTCATGATATGCATAACTCCCTACTATCTATAATTTTAAGTTATATACAGCATACCATAATTTACAACTTTTGCAATTACTATCATTCATAATATATTTGTCTTTTTGACATATATTCAAGTTTTGTTAGACTATAGTAAGATGCAATGAACACGTTCATAAAATTAACATGTTCATTATAAAGGAGGGCTGAAAGTTGAAAAAAGACCGGAAAACATTGCAACGCACAAGAATGTGGCAATATTTCATTGAAGCAGCCACCGATTTAATAACCGAAGAAGGGATGGAAAAGCTTACAATACGAAAAGTAGCTGAATTAGCGGGTTATACAAGTTCTACTGCATATAACTACTTTACGGACTTATCTCAACTAAAATTTTTTGCAGCTTTGCGATTTACGAAATCGTATAGTGCTGATTTACCTACTTTTTTAGCGAAAGGAAATAACACGATCGAAAAATGGCTTTATTCTTGGGAGTGTTTTTGTAAACATAGTTTTAAACAACCTTACATTTATGCGGTTATTTTTATTGAAAATGTAGGGAGTTCAGCACAATCACTTTTAGATAAATATTATGACGTTTTTCCAGATGACTTGATAGCTATTCCTCAAGAAATAAAAGAGTTATTGATGGACGAAAGCTTTGCGCGTAGAAGCTCTAAATTTATTGAACCTGCCATTGAAGAAGGCTTTATTGACGATAAGCATATTGAACACCTAGCTGACATAACATTTATGATTTGGACGGGTGCGATGACAACTTATATGAACCAAAGAAGGGGTTGGACAGAACGAGAGGCTATTCAATATACACTTGAAGCTGTTCAAGATGTCATCATTCAATATATTAAACCAGACAAAAGAGCACTAGTGCAATATACAACAACACATTAGGGGGACAGCAAGATGGTTTTTAACATTCAAGAATCAGATAAAAGACGAAAAAAGGTTAACTTTCCGCGTGATGTTGAAAAGCGCGAACATATTTTCATTCCAATGTCAGATGGTAAAAAATTAGCGGCAACGATTTGGCTTCCAACAGATGCAGAAGACAAGCCAGTCCCTGCACTGCTTGAGTATTTACCTTATCGAAAAAATGATTTTACAGCCATACGAGACTCCGCCCGTCATCCATACTTCGCCGGTCACGGTTATGCAAGCATACGTGTCGACATTAGGGGTGCTGGTGATTCAGATGACCTATTACTTGATGAGTACTTGAAGCAAGAGCAAGATGATGCCCTTGACATCCTCGATTGGATTGTTAAGCAACCATGGTCAACAGGGAAAGTCGGGATGTTTGGTAAGTCATGGGGTGGGTTCAACAGCCTGCAAGTTGCTGCGCGCCAACACCCTGCACTGAAAACAATCATCACCTTGTGCTCGACTGATGACCGCTATCGTGATGATGTCCATTATCGCGGTGGCAACATTTTAGCTTCTGATATGCTTTGGTGGGCATCAACGATGTTTGCATACAACGCTCGACCACAAGATCCTGAAGTGGTCGGTGATCGTTGGCGAGACAATTGGATAGATAGAATTGAAAACACCCCACCATTTGTTGAGGAGTGGCTTCGTCATCAACGTCGTGACGATTACTGGAAACATGGCTCTATTTGTGAAGACTACACAGATGTTAATATTCCCGTCTTTGCCGTTGGGGGCTGGCAAGATGCCTATACCGATCCCATTTTTCGTATGTTAGAGCATTTACCTCAAGCGAAAGGTTTAATCGGACCTTGGGCTCACGAGTATCCTGAGGTTGCCACACCAGAACCTGCAATTGGTTTCTTACAAGAGGCCTTACGCTGGTGGGATTATTGGTTAAAAGATATCGATACCGGAATTATGGACGAACCAAAGCTTACCGCATGGGTTCAAAATAGTGAGAAGCCAGAAGTAAGTTACGATGAGCGACCTGGACGATGGATCGGAGAAGTACAATGGCCATCGCCCGCTGTTGATTTACAAAAAAGCTACCTTATTGAACAACAGTTAGTGAGTGAACAACCAAGAGAAACAGCGATTTTGGTACCAAGCGTACAAGAACATGGATTTTATGCCGGCACTTTTTGTCCATTTGGTCAACCTGGAGACTTACCTGCTGATCAACGCTTGGAAAATGGGAAGGCCATCACATTTACATCTAAACCATTAACTGAAACAACTGACTATCTTGGTGAACCCATTTTTCATGGTCGAATAAGTGTCGATCAAGAAAATGCAATGATCGTCGTTCGATTGATGGACAAAGCACCAAGCGGTGAGTCCACTTTAATAAGTTGGGGGATGCTGAACTTAAATCATTACCAATCACATGAGCACCCTGTAGCATTAGAGCCTGGTAAGCAATATGACATGGCAGTTAAATTAAATGCTTTAGGACAACAAATTCCTGTGGGACACTGTTTAGAAGTGGCAATCGCACCCACTTACTGGACAAAGGCATGGCCATCACCTAAACCGGTCAACCTAACTTTATATACGGGTGAGGGCACATACATTGATATGCCTGTTAGGAAGGAACACGAAGCGGATAACCAAGTCGCTACTTTTGATGCACCCGAAACGGCAGCAATCATGGAGCGTGAAATATTAAGGACGGAAGAACGCACCTATGATATTATTCATCAGCCTATTGATTCGACATGGAAAGTCATTGACTATTCTGACGAGGGTAGCCGTCGTTTACCAACAAATGGACTTGAGTATGGCAGTATTAACAAAAATACGTATACTATTCGTGAGAACGATCCACTAACGGCTAAGGCGCAATGTGAGTGGGAATTAACAGTGGGCAGAGGCAACTGGCAAACGAAACTCGTCACGTATAGTGAAATGACTGCCGATTTGGACCATTTTTACCTTGTCAACACGATTACTGCATATGAACATAAACAAGAGGTCACCACAAAAACATGGAAAACGACTATCGCTCGAGACTTTAATTAACAATAAAACCAGTGCACATAGACAACCTGTGCACTGGTTTTACTTATTTAAAATTATAAGCTGTAACAATCGGTTCTCTTGATTGACTGCAATCATTAAAGTACTCATATAAAGAAATACCCAAAAATGAACCTGAGATGTTATAAACGTGATCATAACCAAGTTGTTGTAGCGCAGCAACCATATTATAGCTTCGTTGCGCTGATCGACAATGGATATAAACCGGTTGATCTTTTGGAATATCATCAAGGCGTTGACGGAACTGACTTAGTGGAATATTAATCGCATTTTTCAAATGTCCACGTTCAAATTCATTAGGCTCGCGCGCATCAATAATAAAAGCATCCGTTTCTACGAGTTTGCGCACTTCGGTTACTTTAACTTGCTTAACGACATGATTTAGAACATTTAAGCCAACCAAAGCAGCAAAGTTAACAACATCTTTTGCTGTGCCAAAAACAGGAGAATAGCAGAGCTCAAGTTCTTTCAAATCTTCCAACGTTCCATTCATCATAATCATCGTTGCAATCACATCAATCCGTTTATCAACATTCCCTTTTCCAATTGCCTGTGCCCCCAAAATCCGCCCCGTCGGCACTTCAAAAATGAGTTTAAAGTGAAGTGGGTTACTTTCAGGCATGATCCCCACCCTATCTGTAGGGATAACATAAACAAAATCGTAATTAAACCCCATTGCTTTGGCTAGTCGTTCGTTAATCCCGGTAGTGGCTGCATGAAGATCAAAAACTTTAATAGCAGATGATCCAATCACACCTGTATGTTGATGTGGAATACCATACATATGACCAGCAGCTGCTCGCGCTTGCCGCTGTGCTGGACCCGCTAAAGGTAACCGTGTTTTTTGACCGGTGATTTTATGATGAACCTCAATCGCATCGCCAACCGCATAGATGTAGGGATTAGAAGTTTGATAGTTGTGATTGACTTGAATCCCCCCCGTTGCACCAAGTTCCAGTCCTGCCTGTTTTGCTAAACCAATTTCTGGACGAACGCCAATCGCCATCACGACAGCATGTGCTGTTATCTTTTTCCCAGACTGGAGCACAACGTGATCGGATTCAACGGCTTCAATACCATCATTTAAAACAAGCGTCATATCATGATCAACAATTTCTTTGTGTAAGATCTGAACCATATCATGATCAAATGGAGCCATCACTTGGTCTTGTGCTTCAATAAGCGTCACTTTTTTTCCTGCATAAACGAGGTTTTCAGCAACTTCTAAACCAATAAAGCCACCGCCAATAACAGCGACTTCCTCAATCGATTCACCTTGAAGATATTGATTCAACTTCTCAATATCAACGACATTACGCACCGTAAAAACATGATCAGATTCAACACCTTTTAATTTAGGAACAATTGGACTCGCACCAGGAGACAAGACCAAAAAGTCATATTTTTCTTTTTTTACTTCATGGGTAAGTAGATTTTTAACTTCAATCGTTTTTTGATTAGGGTAAACTTCAATCACTTCTGTATTCGTCTTTGCATCGATACGGTACTGCTTCGCAAATTTTTCTGGGCTCATTAAAACAAGCTTATCGCTCGTTTCAATCTCCCCACTCAGATGGTAGGGCAAAGCGCAATTTGAAAATGAAACATGTGGTCCCCGTTCAAACATAACAATTTCTGCATGCTCATCAAGACGGCGAACACGTGCAGCGACCGAAGCGCCACCCGCAACACCACCTACTATTAATATGCGTTTACTCATAAAATACGCCTCCTTAATTTCACCTTAGCTCTCGACTAATATTCGTGCATAACTTCACAACAACTATAATACCATTAGGGGTATATAAAAGCAAGTCTATTATGCTAGTTAATAAAACGAACCTTCTATCAGTGGTCGGAGAGCTACAGAATGTAGCTCATGCAGACGTGACGGTTTTAGTCTACGATCTTACCCACCCAATGATTGGTAGTGAAACTGACACAAGACATTAGCGTCCGTTATCACCCACCTAAATAGATTTATCTCTTTGACGGGCGTTTTTACGGATGGTTATCTGGTGATAAAAGCTTTTAACGCGCTTTGATATAAAATACCTTCTATTCATTCTTTCTTAATTTATCTGATGGATTTTTAACATCGCAGATCGCACCGATATAACTTTACTGAAACCGTCTCGATTCCTCAGAACTATAATCTTTAGCTCCCATTTAGGTGGGGGTAATTCCTAGTAAATAATAGGATGTCAATCTAATGTTGATCGATTAATTAGTAAATAATGTTGAATTTTCAATAAATTTATGTATAATTGATAATGATTATCATTATTATCACTAAAGGGAGGTGCTTATTATGCCAACTCTTGCTATTGATCAAGTTAAGGTAGGCTACTCAAACCTTATCATTCTTGACGACTTAAGTGTTGAAATACCCGAGAAAAAAATGACAACAATCGTCGGGGCAAATGGTTGTGGAAAATCGACTTTATTAAAAGCAATCGCACGGATATTAAAGACACAGAAAGGAGCAGTGTATTTAGATGGTAAAGCCATTCAACTGCTCTCAACCAAAGAAGTGGCGAAAAAAATGGCTATTTTACCTCAATCGTCTCAAGTTCCTACTGGTCTCACCGTATACGAACTGATTTCTTATGGTAGATTTCCTTATCAGACGGGCTTGGGTACATTAAAAGTAGACGATCTGAAACATATTAATTGGGCGATTGAAGCAACGGGATTAAATGCGTTAAAAGATAGATCTGTTGAAGCTTTATCAGGTGGACAACGGCAACGGGTTTGGATTGCTATGGCACTCGCTCAAGATACAGAGATTCTTATACTGGATGAGCCGACAACCTACTTAGATTTAGCACATCAACTGGACATTTTATTGTTGCTTCAGAAATTGAATAAAGAACAAAAAAGGACAATTGTCATGGTACTCCACGATCTAAATCATGCATCGAGAGTCTCTCATAACCTGATTGCTATGAGAAATGGAGCAATTATCGAAGAAGGGACACCTAAGCAAGTGATGACCCGATCTAATTTGAAAGCCATTTTTGACATTGAAGCAACAATGTCAACCTGTCCATTTAGTAATAATCCTATATATCTATCTTATACATTGAATTAATCAGCTGAACACACGTTAAAGAATAAAAAATCAGGGTGAAATAAATGTCAGAATACGTAGAACAATCATTAGAAGTAAAGAAAAAGGGACTAGCGTCTCGTCCCGTCATAGCCACCATCATTCTTATTGGTGGAATCATTGGATTATTACTGGCAATTGGAATATCTGTTTCTATGGGAGCAGCAGAAATTGATGTGAGGACCGTCTGGTCAGCTGTGTTCCAATATGATTCTACACTTGTACCCCATCAAATCATTCAAGAAACTCGTCTTCCGCGAGTTATTGGCGCAGCACTCGTAGGTGCAAGCCTTGCTGTTTCCGGATCAATTATGCAAGGTATGACACGAAATCCTTTGGCCGATCCAGGACTACTAGGTTTGAATGCTGGAGCAGCTTTTATGCTAGCTATTTGTTTTGCTTTCTTCCCTGGACTGTCTTATCTGTATATCATACTCTTTGCATTTGTCGGTGCAGCTCTTGGCGCGGGGCTTGTTTTTGGTGTAGGATCCCTAGCTAAAGGGGGATTAACACCTATGCGGCTTGTGTTAGCCGGTGCGGCTGTAACTGCTTTGCTTGTCGCATTAAGTGAAGGCATTGCCATCTATTATCGCATCAATCAAGATTTAGCATTTTGGAATGCAGGTGGCGTTTCAGGTGCTAAATGGGAAAATATAAAAATTATGTCACCATGGGTCATACTAGCTATTCTAGGAGCAATCGTTCTATCCAAATCAATTACACTTCTTAGCCTAGGTGAAGAAATAGCGGTGGGACTTGGTCAAAAAACAGGAATGATTAAACTTTTTGGGACCCTTATTATTTTAATTTTGGCAGGTTCAGCTGTATCCGTTATCGGTGCAGTAGGTTTTGTCGGTCTGGTTATCCCACATATCACCCGTTTTCTTGTCGGTTATGATTACCGCTGGATCATACCATGTTCTGCGGTTTTAGGAGGGGTATTAGTCGTACTAGCCGATCTAGCAGCCAGAATGGTTAACCCACCTCAGGAAACACCCATTGGGGCTTTAATCGCTGTCATTGGGGTTCCGTTCTTTCTTTATTTGACTAGAAAAGGAGGGCAACCCTTGTGATCAATAAACCGTATATTTCCACGTACCAAAAAAATAGACATAAGCGTAAGGTTTATACAATATTGATCATCCTTTTTTTCATCTTTGTCTCATTTATCATTAGTATGAATACAGGGTATATTAGACTTTCCCCTTTACAGTTGCTTGAAACACTGATTGGAATGGGAACAGAGCAACAAAACTTGACTTTGTTTGAATTCCGTCTACCAAGAATCGTGATTTCAATTTTGGTAGGAATGGGACTTGCCTTAGCTGGTTGTGTCCTGCAGGGTGTTTCAGGTAACCCATTAGCAGACCCAGGGATATTAGGGATTAACTCCGGAGCAGGATTGGCAGTTGTTCTGTTTATTTCTTTTTTCCCTTCAACATCCGATGTTCCTGTTATGTTTCTTCCACTTTTAGCCTTCATAGGGGCTGGCGTAACAGCTACTCTTATTTACGTGCTCTCTTATAAGCGTGGGGAAGGCATATCACCCACAAGATTAATGTTGACGGGTGTGGCTATCGCAGCTGGGATTAGTGCTGCCATGATCATATTAACCTTACGCTTGACTCCAGAGAATTATCAATTTGTTGCGGTGTGGTTAGCCGGAAGTATCTGGGGATCGAACTGGATGTTTGTCCTTTCATTGCTTCCATGGTTATTAATCTTGATTCCTTATATTTTTGTAAAAGCTCGTGTATTAAATATCCTCAACCTTGGTGAAGTCACAGCAACAGGACTAGGCGTTAATATTGAAAAAGAGCGATTGTTCTTACTTGCTGCTGCAGTGGCATTGGCAGGATCAAGTGTATCGGTAAGCGGTGGCATTGGCTTTATCGGACTGATCGCTCCACATTTAGCCCGTCAGTTAGTCGGCGGAAAACATCAATTCGTTATTCCGGCTTCTGCAGCACTAGGGGCATTGTTACTGCTAATTGCAGACACAATTGGTCGCTGGTTTATTCAGCCATCTGAAATCCCAGCAGGAATCGTTGTAGCGGTAATTGGTGCGCCTTATTTCTTATATTTACTAGCAAAATCAAAAGCGTAAAACGAACGTTTCAATCAGTAGGGTTTCCGTTCTTCTCTCACTGATTGGTAGCTAAGTGCATTATGGCTTGAGCGGGTGTTATCTCCCGCCTGAATAACTTCTCTGCACTCTATTTTTCAACGGACGTTTTACAGAATTTACAGACGGTTATCTATGATAACTTTTTATTACTATTTATAAAGGAGTAGATCGTATGAATTCAGAACAAATATATGATGTAACGATCATTGGTGGTGGTCCAGCTGGACTATATTCAGCTTTTTATAGTGGATTGAGAGAAATGAAGACTAAAATTATTGAGTATCACACATTTCTAGGTGGGAAAGTTCATGTGTATCCAGAAAAGCTAATTTGGGATATAGGTGGTATGACGCCGATTACGGGTGAACAGCTTATTGAACAGATGGTTCAGCAAGCGAAAACCTTTGATCCGGAAATTGTTTTAGGTGAAAAAGTAACAGCGATTGAAAAAGATGATCAAGATCTCTTTCTTATTGAAACAGCAAGTGGTGAACAGCATATTTCTAAAACAGTGATCTTAGCCGTTGGGGGCGGTATTATTACCCCATCACGGTTAGAACTGGAAGGAGCAAATCGTTTTGAAGTTAGCAATTTGCATTATACCGTGACATCCTTGTCTAAGTTTCATGGAAAAACGGTGCTTATTTCAGGTGGTGGTAATGTAGCCATCGATTGGGCAAATGAACTAGAGCCTATTGCGAAAAAGGTCTATCTTACGTATCGAAACGAAGCGTTGAAAGGGCACGAAGCAGAAGTGAAAAAATTACAAAACAGCTCGGTTGAACTGTTGTTAAAAACATCGATTAATAAATTGATTGCAGATCATGCTCATGATCAAATTACCTCTGTTGAGTTGATCAATAAGGAAGATGCGTCTATCTTCAATATTGAGGTTGATGAAGTCATCATTAATCATGGCTATGAGCGCGACACAGCACTTCTAACCCAAAGTGGTGTGGACGTGAAGGTAACAGAAGAATATCGTATAGCTGCTTCCCCAATGTGCGAAACCTCTGTTCCAGGTCTGTTTGCTGCGGGTGATATTGTCGACCATGAAGGCAAATTCAAGTTAATTGCTGGTGCTTTTCAGGAAGCAGGTAATGCCGTAAACATGGCTAAACTTTACATTGATCCAGATGCAAATAATAGAGGACGGGTCTCGTCTCATAATGATTTATTTCAAGAAAAAAACCGTGAATTGATTAAACATCTCTACACAAAAGAGTGATGTACTTAAAGCCATTTGACATGATCAATTTTGGAAAAACAACAGGAATTCCACCATATGAAGGAGTGTAACTAACAATGAAAAAAAGCAATGCTTTATACTTTTGGTTTAGTATGTTATTCATCGTTTTAACATTATTCGGTTGTAGCAAGGATGACTCAACCGAAGCATCTTCCGATTTAAAATCAAATAATGGTACAGATGCAGAAACACAGTTAGTAACGCATGAATTAGGGGAAATAGAAGTACCGAAAAACCCTGAACGCGTCGTCGTTTTAGGTCTTGAAGATATGATGTTATCGCTTGAAGCACCTATACTAGCCACAGCTTCGACAAAGGGACAATATCTACATGATGAGTTAATAGACTACGATGCTGAAATCATCGAAACGACCGGAATGAGTTATAGTTTTGAAGCCATACTTGCACAGGAACCCGATTTGATCTTAGTCGATGCAAGTCATGCAGGTACGGATGATGTTTATGAAAGATTAACCGACATAGCACCTACCCTTGCTTTCGATCGTGAAGATTGGGAAACATCGATACAAAAAATTGCTGAAATCTTTGAAAAAGAAGACAAAGCGTACCAAATAATCGAAAACTTTAATACAAAGCTTGCAGAAGCAAAAGAACAAATTATTGATCAAGTCGGCGAGAACAAGACCGTAGCCTTTATTCGACCTTCTCAAAAAAACGTACAGGTACTATTTCCAGGATTCGCTTATACTCGTGTGCTATATGACAACCATCTAGGCCTAGAAGCAGGTCCCTTAATCCAAGAATTACAAAAACAAGAAGATGATGATGCATGGGGAATCGTGATGTCCTTAGAGAAGCTACCTTATTTAGAGGCAGATTATTTATTTGTAACCGCAGGTATGTCATTAGGAAACGAGGAAGATAATGAACAGGCTTGGGCGATGCTTGAGGAATTAACAGAAGATACGCTTTGGCAAAGTATTCCTGCTGTTAAATCAGGCCATGTCTATACCGTATCATCACGCCATTGGATGCTAAATGGTCCGATCGCAGATTCGAGAAAAATAGACGATGTCCTTCATGCGCTCACCAATCAGTAACTAGAAAAGGAGACGGAATCATGAAACAACTAAAAAAATTTTTAATACCATTCATTCTCCTTCTTTTTGTTTTAAGTGGATGCGATCAGAATAATCAAACAGATGGAGCATCAGAAACAAGGATATACACAGACTCAACTGGAGTAGAAGTTGAAATTCCTCAGCAACCAGAGCGAGTGGTAACGACTCAATATTTAGATGCTATGATTGCTCTAGGGCAAAAGCCTATTGGCGCCTCTACACACGTACTAGATAATGATTATTTAGAAGAACAGCAGGAAGGTGTGATAGATATTGGTCACCCTGTTAATGTGGAAAAAGTATTGGAATTGAATCCAGATTTAATTATTACTTCAAATCCAGACGATGTTCAGCAACTTAGCAAGATTGCCCCGACGGTTGTTATTGACTTTAGTGCGGTCGATGTTTATGGTCAATTAATTGAAGTAGGTAAAGTGTTAAATAGAGAAGAAGAAGCTGAGAATTGGATTGCCGCTTATAAGCAAAAAGCGCAAGAAGCGCAACACAAGCTAGAAGGCGTCATTGATCAAGATGAAACAGTCAGCATTTTTATGACCTACAAAGACATTTTACGTGTTTATGGCGGTCGAAATATCGGGCACATCTTTTACCGGTCTCTGGATTTAACTCCACCACCCTATGTACAGGAAAAAATGGAGGCTGATCCTGAATTTGTCGAATTTAATACTGAAGAAATCTCCATGGAAAAACTGCCAGAACTTGCTGGAGATCATATTATCATGCTTAACTATGGACCTGAAACAACTGAAGAAGGCGGTATGTTTCATGATATCGAGCGGAGCGCTTTATGGCAAAATCTTGACGCTGTTCAATCAGAAAATCTTTATGTGATTCAACAAGATCCTTGGTTTATCTATTCTCCACTCGCCTCTGAAAAATCATTGGAGTTGGCCGTTGATTTGCTGACAAAATAAAACGAACCTTCAATCTATAGTACCCCCAAAAAGTTAGACTTTTTTGGGGTACTATAATCAGTGAGCGGAGGGCTACAGGACGTAGGTCATGCAGACGTGGGCCTACAGGACGTAGGTCATACAGATGTTGCCACAGGACGTGGCGGTCTTAGTCTGTAATCCTTCTTAAAGATCTGGCAGTTTTAGTCTACAATCTTACCCACCCACTGATGGTTCGTTGAGTAAATCCGGACATTAGCGTCCGTTATCACCCACCTCAATCGATTTGCTCTCCGCTCTATTTTGAGGGGAATGGTTTACGGACGGTTATCTGTGATAAACAAATTTTCCTACAAACTCTAAACCAATAAAGCCAACACCAATAACTGCTATTTCCTCAAGGAAGATAGAGAACTGTTGGTGTTTTTTTATGGATGTTTGTCTTCTGAAACGGATCCACAATGGGGATTTCTCGATAACTATCATAGTGTTGAATAAATGGATTATAATAATTTTTAGAGATATGACCTTTTCGATGTTTAACTTCAATACTGAAGATTACAGTTGGGATAGCAATGAGATGGTCAACTTGAAAATAATAAATATTTCCCAATAGACGTAGACCCAAGATATTTTAGTTATCTTAGTGAAGACTATCCATTATGTTATGATAGATTAGTAGAAAAAGGAAGGTGGATATATGAACAAAAAAGCTTGGCGATTTATCTTAATATTTACGACCGTCTCTGTCCTTAGTTATAGTCTTTATCTATATATAAAGATTAATGCGTTAAATACAGCGATTTCCGATCAACAAGAGACAGAACAATTAAATAATCGTCCACATATTGTGATGATCGGTGAGGTTTATGACCATGACTATTGGAACTTTGTCCATGACGGAGCTAGAGCTTATGCCGATGAACATGGTCTATATTTAGATTATCGCGGGCCTAGACAATCTAATCCTGATGAACAGCTAACTTTACTTGTCGAAGCGATCGAAATAGGCGTAGATGGTATATTAGTACAAGCTTTAAATGAACAGTTTATTCCTTATATTGATCAAGCAATTGAACGAGATATCCCAGTGATTACGATTGATACTGATCAACCAGAGAGCAACCGCATAAGTTATGTAGGAACAGATAATTATTTGGCGGGTCAGTTGGCAGCTGAGGCTGTCCTTGAAAGTCAATCGTCTGCCGAAATTGGAATTATTACTGGTAGTTTTACTAATCATCATCATCACTTACGCTTAACGGGATTTAAAGAAACCATTGAAAAAGAAACCGGATTTCATGTCGTAGCGGAAGAGGCATCAGACATTAAACAGATCAATGCTAGAGAAAAAGCCTATGCCATGCTAAAGGACTATCCAGAGATTAACGTATTATACGGAACAAGTGCGCTTGACGTTTTAGGAATTAATAAAGCGTTAGATAGTTTAGAACGTGAAGATATTTATGTGGTTGGTTTTGATACATTACCAGAGAATGTCGAGTTATTCGAATCGGGTCAAGTGGATGTATTAATTGGTCAAGAACCCAAACAAATTGGCTACCTAGCGATGGATGTATTAGAAAAGGTATTAAAAGGTGAAAACTATCAAGCTATTAATCATACAGATATAAAGGTATTAAAGTAGGTGAAAATCCGTGTTTAAAACATTATCGATAAAAAAGCAATTACTTTTTTATTTTGTAGCGATTCTTACCATGGTTTTTATTTTAATCGCTTTTCAGTCTTACAGCCATTGGCATATTAATGACTTATATAAAAAACAAAACGCAGAAACACAAACCCTTAATCAGCTAAACCACTTAACGATGTTAACGACAGAATCGTTAGACCAATATGTTCAAGAACCAACCGATGAGCAATACACACTTGTTTATGAAGATATCGAGAAACTTAGACAAGCCTCTCTTCTTTTTGAACGTGATAAACACGACATTGTTGATTATTTATCTTATCTTGGCTTTTTAAACCGTTACTTGACGGTAACAGAAGAGACGATCATTGCAGTGAGCGAAACGCCAGTTGATGTATACTCTAGTCTTTACCGAGAAAGCGAAAAACTTAGCGGGTTTATTCGTGAAGAAACACTAACTTTGATTGATGAAGTGATCACAAAGCATCAAGAAATCATTGCATTGGAAGAATCAAGGATTCAAATGATTCGTATAATTATTACACTAGTTACAGGATTATTACTAGTTTGGGCGATTTATAGTGCTCAAAACATTGCCGATAAAATCACCAAACCCATTGACCAATTAACCTTACAAGCAAAAGAAATCGCTGTGGGTAATTATAAAGTTGGTGACGTGAAGCCAAGCGGGGCTACTGAACTTAAAATGCTAGCAAAGACGTTTAACCAAATGAAAACAAACATAGACGAAGCGATTATTGAGATGAAAGAAAAAGGGAGAATGCGAGAACGCTTAAAAGAAATGGAATTCAAAAGTCTGCAAAATCAAATCCAACCCCATTTTCTTTTTAATACACTTAATGTGATCTCAAGAACAGCTTATATTGAAGGTGCTGAACACACCGACAAACTGATACATGCCCTATCTGGGCTCTTTCGTCATAATATTGGTGACTTAAAAGAACAAACGACACTTTTAAAGGAAGTCGAGTCTGTAAAAAAATATTTTCAAATACAAAACGCAAGATTTGGTGACCGAATCTCCTTTATTGCTGATGTGGATGAGACGGCACTCGATCTAGACATTCCCCCCTTAACGTTACAACCCCTCATTGAAAATGCATGTATTCATGGTATAGAATCCATTGAAGAAGGGGGCTTCATCCTTTTAGCAGTGCGTGACTATAGTGATCATGTACTGATTGAAATTACAGATAATGGAGATGGAATGGATCAACAAACCGTTGATCAATTACTAACTTTTGAAGGAATCAGCCGACAAGTGCGTGGGCATTCCACACGTATTGGAGTAAAAAATGTGCGAGAGCGTCTGAAGCTATTTCAAATTGACCATACCTTTATGATTGAATCCACTTTAGGTCAAGGTACGACCGTAAGCATACGATTAAACAGATGAGGTGAAACCTATGCGCGTTATTCTAGCCGATGATGAAGCTATTGAACGTAAAGTAATTGAACAAATGCTAATAAAAAAAGAAGATGGATTAACGATCCTTCATGCTAAAAATGGACGAGAAGCTGTAAAGCTACATGCGGCACAACATGCAGATGTTATTTTTATGGATATTAAGATGCCCGGGATGGACGGACTCATGGCCACTGATCAAATAAAACAGATGGACCCTAATGTAGAGATTATTATGGTTAGTGCTTATGATACTTTTCATTATGCGAAAAGAGCAATTGAGTATGGTGTAAAAGCCTACTTATTAAAACCAACCTCTGTTGATGAAGTTTACCAAGTATTTGATAAGGTAACGAAACAGCTTCATGAAAAAATGGATAAAAATCACGAGATGACCCAACTGAAGCGCCGCGAATGGTTCGTGAGTCATTTATTATCAGAATTAGGTGATGAAGAAGGTAACGAATCTGTCGCGGTTGCGATAGTAGATAGTAAAGAAACAACAGAGGAAGCACTACTTAGTTGCTTTCAAGCGGACGAAGACAAAGTGATCGTGGGTCCAAAGATGGCTAATTATATTCCAATCGCGATTATGGGGCTATCTAATCTAGAAGAAGGACTTTCATTATTAAAGAAACGGTTATTGAAAGATTCCAGCTATCGTTTTGGTTTAGGTGGCCTAAAGCATGATTCCTCCCAACTAATTAAGAGCTATGAAGAAGCTCTTATCAGTTATTTAGATGTGGCTAACCATGAAAGCGCACGATTTAGTTGTTACAAAGAAAATAGTGATAGCTCAACTGAAAGCATTAAAAAACAGTTAGTCGCTTATACGCATCAATTGATCAATGCTATGGATGAGCTTGATAAAGCTAAATTACTTAAAGCTCTTGACAGCTATTGTTTTCTATTAGCTGAAGTTTCACAACATAAAGTAACCATGATGAAACGACAGGTTTACCCCCTTTTATACCGGTTCGAAACAATAGGCATTGATCCATTTAGCGTCATTGACACAAGAGCCCTTGAAGCAATAACACATAAAGAAGGTTTTAGACGTTATCTTAAATCAAAGTTGATTAAGGTATTTGACTTACTTAGAGACAAAAGAAGTCATCAATCGCCATTAGACAAAGCCAAAAGGTATATTGATAACCATTACTCTGATACACACTTATCACTTGAGGAGGTCGCATCTGAAGTTAAATTAAGTGTCTATTACTTAAGTAAATCATTGAAAGATTATTTAGGCATGTCATACGTCGATTACATTCGAGATAAACGCATGAAAGCGGCTAAAGGCTTGCTAAAAGATACAAGTATCCCACTTAAAGCAGTTGCCATTCAAGTCGGTTATAGTGATCCTAACTACTTCAGTCGCTTGTTCAAAAAACAGTTTGGGCTAACACCAACCGCATACCGTGAAGCTGATTAAATGAGATAGGACAAATTTGTCTAGTCAATCGCAAAAATATCATGAAAGCGCTTCGTGAAAACGTTTTAAACCATGCTAAAGTGAAGTCATAAGCCAGTTAATATGTTTAAGAAAGTTTATAAAAAAAGATGGGGGAAAACATAATGAAAAAAAGACATTCACTTTGGTATGTGATTTTGGTTGCATGTGCAGCAGGAATGGCCGGTTTGTTATATGGTTTTGATACCGCTGTCATATCAGGAGCGATCGGTTATTTAGAAGAGATTTACCAACTAAGTCCAGCGATGAAAGGTTGGGTTATTTCTTGTGTCATGATCGGTGGCGTAACAGGAGTTGCAACTTCGGGTTACTTTAGTGACAAGTTTGGTCGCAAGAAGATTTTAATGGTATCCGCGATCTTCTTTATTCTCTCTGCGGCAGGAAGCGCCTTTGCAACAGGGGTAACAATGCTTGTGTATGCACGTATTTTAGGCGGGTTAGGCATTGGCTTTGCTTCTGCTTTATCGGTTACTTATATTTCTGAATGCGCACCGCCAGATATTCGTGGTCGGTTAGGTTCACTATATCAATTATTTACCGTTCTAGGTATTTCAGCAACATTCTACATCAATTATGGCGTCGCAAACAGTGGCACATATGAATGGGGATTAGAAGCTGGTTGGCGTTGGATGTTAGGTTACGGGATTATTCCTGGCATTATTTTCTTATCATTACTCTTCTTTATTCCAGAGAGTCCACGTTATATGGTTCAAAAAGGGAACGATGAAGATGCCTTTAAAACGTTAACTCGAATCAACGGAAAAGAGGTAGCTAAAGCTGAACTAGCTAGTATTAAACAATCAATTGTGAATGAAACCAATTCCTCTACAAAAGCGTTGTTTAAACCAGGCATGCGTAAAGCGATGGGGGTTGGGATTTTCTTAGCTCTATTTAATCAAGTGATTGGCATGAATGCGGTGACATATTATGGTCCGGAAATCTTTAGAAGCATTGGCTTTGGAAACAACACAGAGTTTTTAGCCACCACGGTAATAGGTGCAGTACAAGTAGCCTTCACCATCGTTGCGCTTATCTTAATTGATCGTTTAGGTCGTAGAAAACTAATGGCCATTGGATCAAGTTTAATGGCGCTATTTATGTTAGCGATTGGTAGTATCTACTACTTCCAACCTGCCAATTCCGGTATCTTACTTTTAATTACAATTGCAAGTTTTACCGCTAGTTTTTGTATTTCCATGGGACCTATTCCTTGGATTATGATTCCAGAGATCTTCCCAAACCATTTACGCGCAAAAGCAGTTGGTCTGGCGACTATCTTCTTATGGGGTGCCAACTGGGCAATCGGACAATTCACCCCGATGCTATTTAGTACAATTGGAAATGCAAATACGTTCTTCATGTTTGCCGTGATTAATGTCATTTGCTTTACTTTCGTAATGACCATCGTACCTGAAACGAAAAATAAATCACTTGAAGAAATTGGTGAACTTTGGAAGGTAGAAGAACAAGGAAGCGCTGTTTTAAAACATTCAGTATAAGACGACTACGTTATGCAAAAGCGTGCGGTTGTTAATACATTATAGCTAGTATTTAGAAGCTCGATCAAAAACCATGTGATAATAAAATCCGGATGATAAGGCAACCTGTTATCATTCGGATTTACATGTCGTACACCACAATCAGCAGATGAAATATGTGACACTCCTCGAAAGTATAAATCAGATTTCGTTTGTGCAATGTATGGCTACTGAAACATTCCTAATCCAGTAGAACAGCAGGCGTCTGAAGAAACGCTAAGTGGAATTTCAGACTAAAGCCAGCACATCATGTGACAACGTCTAACTGACTTACATCTTGTAGCTCCGAAATCAGCAACTTGAGAAGCACGGCAAAGACCAACCTGTTGACTCAGAGCTGATTTAGCTCATGTACTAGTGAATAAAGTAAGTATATGATAAGTTGCAGCGATAAGGTCATTTCTTTCTCAGCGGATTATTCCTATTTAAAACAATCCGTTTGTACAAAGTAGTTTAATTTCAATTGATAAAGTCGTTCTTTTTTTGTCACATCAAATAGTGGTTTAGAAGCTAAAGGTTAGCTAGATATTAGCTTTAACAAAACACAAAAAAGCTCAAAGCATGCTTTACTCTGAGCTGTAAGTATAATACATTATATTTGGTGTTAGACTACTTGAAAACTTACCCATGTTTCATGCGCATCTTTGGGTTCGACAATAATTAATTCATCCTGATGTCCCAATTCACCAGTCTTGGCAGTCCATGGTTCTACACAGACAAATTCTTTGCCTTGTTCTGACCATAAAACCGTGTAGCGAAAATCTTTACCCATTTCGATATGAACATCAACGTCATCAAACTTAGCGTCCACAGCTGCTCGCTTATTCTCTAAAACAACCGCTTCCTTCAATTTCTCCAAA
The DNA here is from genome assembly GCF_016908375.1 of Amphibacillus cookii. Lineage (GTDB taxonomy): Bacteria > Bacillota > Bacilli > Bacillales > Amphibacillaceae > Amphibacillus_C > Amphibacillus_C cookii. The sequence continues at coordinate 240,735 of NZ_JAFBDS010000001.1, read as the reverse complement.
TCAATCTGACCCGTAAAGTCCTTTGTCTGATCATCGTTGTAATCATAATAGGTTTTAGCATCGGTGTCGATCGATACTAGCTTTGAATTTGCTTTAAAATAAGGATGTAGTCCGGGATAAATCGGCATTGGAGCTGAGCCTACATTACGATAGGTTTGATAGATAAAGAGTTGATCTTCCTTAAGTGTATATGTAAAGATAACCTCGAAATCAAACGGGTAAGCTTCTTTTGTTCCAATGCTACTCTCAAATAAAATAGAAATAAACGCTTTCTCTTCATCCGCATATGTCTCAATAACTTCCCATGGATGAATACGGGCAAGACCGTGATTGGGCATATGATAATGCTTATCGTCCCACTGATACTGACCATTAGGTAATTGACCAGAGATCGGGAATAAAATTGGAATCCCGCCACGAATATTTTGCTTACGATCATACAATGTTTCTTCATTTAAATATAACTTCTCTTGACCTTTGGTACCATAGCCAATAATAATTCCGCCACGTTCAGGGCAAACGGTAATCCACGATGTGCCCTCCTCATTGCTTAGTTGATACATCGCAAACATTTGTTTCTCAAAGCTTTCAATTTTATACATATGTTAGATATCCCCTTAACGATTTTTGTTATCTCTATCTAATTATGTAGTCTAAGCCTAACCTAACATTTAATTAAATACTAGGTCAAATCACACCTACTCTATTATACTAAAAATCGTCGAAATTGAATATCTATTTTTTTATTTTGTCGAACGAAGACGATAAGTTGCCCCATTCATCTCTATTAATTTTGTCTCAGGACTATTAATGACAAGTTCAGAGAGCTGTGCCTTTGTTGCTTGTTTAAATACAAATACTTTATCCTCAAGCGTTAAACAGGTGGCATTCTTTTTTTCTATAGGAAAAATCATCGACCAGTGATCGACCATTGCTTTTGGATCTGGTACGTAAAAAACGGCTTCCGACATAGAGAGGTCCCCAAGTGGATGTTCAGAAATAATGCCAGCTTCTCGTAATTGTTTATATCTTTCTTGATCCGTTACCAACCATTCAATGACAAATGGATAAGGAAGCCCTTGAAAATCGCCTGCTATCGTCATCATCTTCCACTCAATCAATTGATTTTGTGCATTATACCGCTTGCCCTCCATAATAGGGGAAACATCAATTTGATGCTCGATTAATTGTTCTCGAATCGCTTCTATATTATCTGTTCGTAATGCCACTCGACTAAAACCTTCATGATCGGGCAAACATTTAACTGCATCTTTTACCACTTGATTTGGCTCTGTAATCGATTCAGCTAGTTGACGATTCTCAACCCCAAGGAATTCCAAGTAAGTTAAGCCAAAATAACTTAATACGTTATACGTTCCCCATTGCTTATGTGAACCACCGCGAAATGCGGTAATACCTTGTTTTTCAAAAGTTTGACGAGCATCTTCTAAATCATTAACATAATGGACGGTATGATCCCAAATTAGATTTGCCATCTTTACTCTCCTCCTACTGATTTGCTAATTCTGTTGTTCGTTTAACCGCTTTAAGCACACTGCGTTGTAAGCCAGCAGCAAAGTCAGATCGATTTAATTCATGCAAAGCATTGATCCCAACACCAGCAGGTGAATTGTTAATATCTAATAATTGACGAGGATGCTTGCCAGATTTTTGGAGCATCTCAACAGCACCTACCATATTTTCTAGAGCGACTTCCCAAGCTATATCACGAGGTAGACCAGCAAGAACACCAGCATCCGCTAAAGACTCAATAAAATAATAAATGTAATTAGGACCAGCTACACCATAGCCAGTAAATGTATCAATTAATTTCTCATCAATGTATTTTACTTTGCCAAATCCATTTAAAAATTGATCAACATCTGCTTGATTAGCATGTCCATTTAATGCGACGCCACTATACCCTCTTCCGGTGTCGGTTAACGTATTTGGGATAACACGGGCAATTGCGCGTCCTTGATCAAACCACCGTTCAAATTGTTCAATCGTCACTCCCGCTACAATTGAGATGACAGTTGCAGCTTTTGAACCATAGTCATTAATCACTTGACAGACAGATTGAAGATCATCTTGTGGTCTGACACCAATAACGATAAGGTCAGCATCAGCCAAAAACTGCGCTTGCTGTTGATCAGTCTCAATTTGATATGTCTCAGTTAAATAGTTTTGACGCTCTTCACTAATGTCGGTCACCGTAATATCTTTTGTTGTTAACACGTTATTCGCTAAAATCGCACGAATCATCGCTTCAGACATTTGTCCGCCGCCAATAAAATGCACTTGATTTCCCACTTTCATTCACTCCTTCTTTTTACGAACAATAAATTTTTTTACAAACCACGTCAAACTAAACTTATCAAAAAATCAGTAGAGCCATTATTGATCTCTACTGATTTTCTTTAATCAGCTCTTACTTAATTGTTCTCCCAGGCTTCTGGTAAAACAAAACCATCATATTTTGATTCACCAGTAATGTATGCTTCAAATTCTGCTGATTCGTACGCCGCTTTTAAGTCTTGAGCCCATTCTTCGTCTAAGTCTTCTTCTAATACGGTAACAATAATGCGATGTTCCTCAGGTGTGTCTTCAATCGCTAAGCCATCAGCAATACGCATCCCTGCTTCAGCAATATAATTCCCATTAATAATACCGAAATCTACATCTTCTAATGAAACGAGAATTTGTGCTGGATCTAACACTTGAAAGTCAATATCATAGTCTGCTGCTGATACACTACTTAAATTAAAATCAGTGGTTCCTGCATCATCTGCAACCGTCACCCAACCTAGATCTTCTAGAATACGGACAGCGCGTTCTTGATTAACTGGGTCATTAGGAAGGGCTACTGTTGAACCATCTTCGACCGCATCCAGTGAATCATGACGTACAGAATGGAGCGACTGCGGTGCTCCAGGCGCAAACGCTAATCGCGTCATTTCAATCCCTAACTCCTCGTTAATTCCTTCCATGTACGCTGTACTTTGAAACACACTTGCATCAATAGCTCCCTCTGCCATGGCAGGGTTTACTTGCATATTTTGTGAAAATACTTGGATTTCTACTTCATATCCTTGTTCTTCTAAGATTGGTAAAATACCTTCTCTAAATTGCTCTTCGTAAGTTCCAACACCGAACCCGACAGTAATCGTATCCGTGTTATCTTCTCCACCACAAGCCGCTAATACAGCTACTACAACTAACATTAACAAAAATATTTTTTTCTTCATTTCTTTTTGCCCCCTATTGTCTAATACTATCTCTTAAAGATTGAAGTGCTTGATGTGTGGCATCAGGAGATACCGCACAATTTGGCACTAATAAAAATGGTTGACCTTCCATAATGGATAAAGCCTGTTTTGCTTGTAATTGAATCGATGTTGGATCATCAGTATCAAATATATGATGATCCACCCCCGCTACTTTAACCTTCTCAAGCGGTACCGATAAATCAGGATTTCCAGTAGCATCAGGATCCCAGCTTATCCCCTCAACAGGGTAATCATTAAAACGCGCTGGATCAGCATAAGCACCACAAGTGTGCAAAATCCGCCCCCCCGGATTAATCGCTTGTAATACGATCGTATCATAAGGACGTGAGAACTCATTAAATTGCGCTTCAGTAAATAAATCTGGGTGTGCCGTACCGGTTGTCGCATAAAATAGGCCATCAACACCGCTTTTTTCGAGCTCCTTAATGTAATCTGCCATGGTAAGTGCAATTGCATGTAACGCTTGATGAACCTCACTACGGTGTGTGGTAAGCAGGCGGTGAAAATCAATTGGTTGCTCACTGCCATACATCGTTTGATCAACGTAAGAAATATGTCCTGCTAAAAACATTAAAATGGTTAGTGGGGAAAACACCGTTTGGATAATTGGCATATCATCTAACCCTGCTCTTATTTGCTTAGCCGCATCAAGCTGTTCTTGCAGTGGCGCAGACTTTGAGATATCAAGTCGAGTGATTTTACTCAAATCACATGGTGTTTGCACGATAGCTTTTACTTGTTTAGGGAAAACCCATTGATAGTCAGTAAAATCATAGACGTTACCAAAGGCTTCCGCTAAATAGGTTGCTCTTGGGTTTATTTTAATCCAATCCCAATCGTATTGTTTAGCAAAATTAACCGTTGCTTCGGCTAAATCATTAGCGGTATGCTCTTTATCTAAAAAATGATGCCAACCACTGACCACTGCACGATCGCACACTTCCTGTGATAGAGTTTTTTTAAATCGTGTTTTTTTATTATATGACATGTGTATCTCCCCTTTTGTCACAGATAATCGTCCGTAAAACACCCACCTCAAAATAGAGAAGCGTTCAATCGATTAAGATAGGCGCTAAACGGACACTAATGTCCTGATCCACTCAAACCTGCAATCAGTGGGCGAAGAACGAAAAGGCCCCTGATTAAAGGTTCGTTTTATCGCCGACGTACCCAGCGCGCTAATGTATTTCCAGTCGACTGGATTAGTTGAACAAATAGAATAAGAATAATGATGGTTGACACCATTGCAAAGGTATCATAGCGCTGATAGCCATAAACAATAGCAATATCGCCGACACCACCACCACCGACTGTTCCAGCCATTGCCGTTGCCCCAATTAATGAAATCGTCGCCGTGGCGAGTGATAAAATAAGTGAGCCAAATGCTTCTGGTAAAATAAAATACCGAATAATTTGAAACGGAGTTGCCCCCATTGATTCAGCTGCCTCTACGATCCCTGGTCCTACTTCAAGTAATGAATTTTCAACAAGTCTAGCAATAAATGGGGTGATAAAAATAATTAAAGGGACAATTGCTGCGTTTGTTCCAATGGATGTCCCGACAATACTACGTGTTAAAGGGATAATGGCCACCATTAAGATAATAAACGGGACAGATCGAATAATATTAATGATAATGTTCAAAATCGTATAAATAATTGGAAAAGACAGGATACCATCACGTCTCGTAACAACAATAATCACACCCAAGATGGAACCAAAAATCGTTCCAATTAACAGCGACATACCAACCATATATAAAGTGTCCCCAATTGCATCTAAAAATTGCTGCAGAGTAATATTTGTATCAAACATTATATAGACACCTCCTCAACTCGAACACCTTGCGCTTCTAAATAGGAGAGGGCATTGATTTTATCTGCTTCTTTTCCTTGAATATCCAAATACCAAATCGCTAGTGTTGTATCTTGTATTTCTGTCATATTGGTAAACACAGCACTTACTGTCAACTCAAACCGTTGCATTAATGTTGCGAGTATAGGTTGAGTCGCATGCTCACCAACCATTTCTAGCTTCGTTAATACATGCACATCTTGTTGATTTAAATGGTCTTTAATTCGCCTTGGAATATCAGTTTTAACTACTGTTTGAACAAAATTACGCGATGTTTGATGCTTGGGATGGCCGAACACATCAAGAACCGAACCCTGTTCAATAATCTTACCTTCTTCCATGACAGCAACTTTATTACAAATTTTTTGAATCACTGACATCTCATGAGTAATTAACATAATCGTAATCCCATATTCTTTATTCACACGTTGTAATAAATCAAGAATAGATTGTGTCGTCTGAGGGTCTAAGGCGGAGGTTGCCTCATCACATAATAGTATTTTCGGATTTGTAGCAAGTGCTCTAGCAATACCGACACGTTGCTTCTGTCCACCTGAAAGTTCACTTGGATAATTGATTGCCTTATCTGCTAATCCGACAAATTCCAGTAATTCTGAAACACGCGCATGTATTTCTTTTTTTGACTTCTTTGCCAAGATTAACGGCATTGCCACATTCTTATAAATAGTCTTTGATTCTAGTAAATTAAAATGTTGAAAAATCATCCCGATTTGTTTTTTTATTTGACGAAGTGCGTTCGGTGATTGTTCAGCTAAATATGCCCCGTCAACAATAACGTGTCCCTCTGTCGGCTGTTCTAGATAATTGACCAACCGAACTAAAGTGCTTTTTCCAGCACCGCTGTAACCGATCACCCCAAAGATATCTCCTTGTTCGATCGTTAAGTCCACCCCTTTAAGGGCATGCACCTCTGTATCTTTTTTTTGATAAACTTTATGAATGCCGCGTAGCTCAATCATGATGGACCCCCCCTTTTTTCAAAAACATGTTAGAAAAACGCATATTCACTTGCTCTCTAGCGAATAGGTTAGTTTTTCTTATACTTCGTTCTTCAAAATTTTAACTACCTTTCTTCTTGCTACTGTGATAAAATTTTGCACTTCCTATCTTAACACAAAACAAAGCTCACTGAATAGATCGGAATAATATGCATTACAAACAAAAAATATGACTTAGCACCTTTCCATAAGGCAAAAGTCGTTGTCCTTCTTATCCTTTAAGCTTGAACTCCCTCGCTTCCATGATTAAGCTATCTCGGTGAAATTTTATCACGGATAACCATCCATAAAGCGCCCGACTCAAAATAGAGCGGAGCGTTGAATCTATTTAGATAGGCGCTAACGGATAGATACTAATGTCCTGATTCACTCACTGTCCAATCAGTGGGAAAAGGATGAAAATGCCCACTGATTGAAAGTTCGTTTTATGCTTAATTAAGTGTATAAATTAAAAAGCAAAAAAGTGCAAGCTTTTTTGCTAAAAATAGCTTGATGTTAATCATAGATGGCTCACATATTTAGTTACTTATTACTTTACCAAACGAACGAGTCTACTGTCTATTTTTTTACTTTGATGAAATAATGAATACAAAATTCAATATATACGTTCTATAATCACACCGACATGTAAGCATCTCTTGCTAAAGAGATTCACTTTAACCCCAGACTTCTTTTGCAATCTCAACAACATGTTTAAGCTTATTCCATTGATCTTCTTCAGTTACGAGATTTCCGTGATGTGTAGAAGCAAAGCCACACTGTGGACTTAAACACAATTGATCAAGAGGAACATATTCAGTTGCTTCTTTAATCCGTTTTTTAATTAAATCTTTATCCTCAAGTTCTGCTCGCTTTGATGTAATTAAGCCAAGAACAACATGAGGTCCACCATTCGGTATGTGTTGTAATGGTTCAAAGTCACCTGAACGATCATCATCATATTCCAAGAAAAAACCATTTACTTTTTCTTTAGCGAAAAGCGTAGGAGCAATTAAGCCATAACTACCGCCAAATGCATAGGTTGATTGATAGTTCCCTCGGCAAATATGAGTGGTTATCGTCAAGTCATCTGGTTTGCCTTCAAGGACGCCGTTAACGACCCGAAGTGCTAAATCTATTAAATAATCACGTGAATATGGCCCGCTATCAAAATCAATGTCTGGTGATGATAACGCCGCTAAATAGACATCATCAATTTGCAAATAACGGACACCTGCCTGATAAAATGCTTGCACTGCATCACGATATGCTTGAATGATATCTTTAGCATATGACTCATAGTCTGGATAAATATCATGATTAATGATATCCGCATGAAATAATTGGTTTGGACTTGGGATGGTTTGTTTTGCAGTGGCTCTCCCATCAACAATCGCATGAAATTCTTTAAAGTCTTTTATAAACGGATGATCTGGATTGAAAGAGATCTTGCCCACATTACGGACATTGTATGGTTCTGTTTCAACACCTTCAAACGCATAACCATGGTCTGGAACATAACCTTCAAATCCATTTAAATTTTCCAAGAAATCAATATGCCACCAATCTCTCCGGAATTCTCCGTCTGTGACTACCTCTAAACCTGCCTCGATTTGCCGATTAACAATGCGATTAATTTCTTCTGTCTCCACTTCTCGCCGTTCAACTAAACTAATTTTACCTTCTTTGTAATCGCGTCTTGCTTTTTTCAATCGTTCTGGTCTTAACAAACTTCCTACGTGGTCTGCATGAAATGGTGCTTTAATTGTCATTTAAATCCCCTGCCTTTTTTTAAAATTTATTTTAGTTTTGATAAACTCGTTTCTAAATCTAAGATAATGTCTTCTATCGCTTCTATTCCTATAGAAAACCTTAATAAAGTTTGGTCAATCCCTCGAGCAATCCGTTCTTGTTCCGGAATATCTGCATGAGTCTGTGTCGTCGGATAGGTAATCAAGCTCTCAACACCGCCGAGACTTTCTGCGAAGCTAATGATGCGAAGTTGTTCTAGAAAGGGTTTAACCCAAGCCTGCTTTTTCAAATGAAAAGATAACATTCCCCCTTTTCCAGGATAAATAACGGTTGTGATCTTATCGTGACTTTGCAAATAGGCCACGATATGCTTTGCATTTTCTTGTTGTTGTTTAAGACGAAGCGGCAATGTTTTCATCCCCCTAATCACAAGCCATGCATCAAAAGGAGATAAAGTTGCGCCGATGTTGTTATGCAACACCTCCAATCGATCAGAAATTTCTGAATCTTTAGATACAACTAAACCTGCTAACACATCATTATGCCCGGCCAAGTACTTGGTTGCACTGTGAATGACGATATCTGCCCCAAGCGTTAATGGCTTTTGTAAATAGGGGGTATAAAATGTATTATCTACAATAACCTTGAGATCAAATGATCTCGCCATACTACTCACTTCTGCAATATCCAATTCTTCTAGAAGGGGGTTTGTGGGCGTCTCAAGAAAAATTGCTTTTGTTGTTGAACGAATCGCTTGTTTTAGTGCAACTGTATCTTTAAAGTTCAAATAACTGATCTCGATTTGATACTGCTGTGAAAGGTGATCAAATAAACGATAAGTCCCTCCATATATATCTGTGGGCACAAGAAGATGATCTCCCGCTTGGAACAATGAAAGAACTAATTGGATAGCAGCCATACCAGAACTACAGGCAAAACCGTGCGTCCCTCCTTCTAATTCAGCAATTCCCTGCTCTAAAACATATCGCGTCGGATTCTTTGTCCGGGTATAATCATAGCCAGTTGATTCAGCTAAAGTGGGATGACGATAAGCCGTTGAAAGGTGGATCGGCAGGCTAATCGCACCTGTCTCATGGTCGACGCGATTCCCTAATTGAGTCAAAAGTGTTTCATCTCTGTACATCGCTCTTTCACCTCTTTTTTTCAAAATATGTTTTGCTTCCTTACACCCACTTTAAAGATGCTCATTTCTAAACAATCACTCAAGCTTTTACGGTGGGCATTAAAAAAAGACCTCCTAAGAAGAAGGTCTTTATCACTAACAGAACCGTCTTCTTATCTTCTAGGCATTGCCTATTGGAATTAGCACCGTACCTTATCGCATAAGGTGGTTGCTGAGACTTCATCGGGCCAATCCCTCAGTCTCTCTGGATAAGAATTATTTAATTAAGTCTATTATACAAGTTTGTAAAAAGCAATACTTTTTTTATTTTCCCATTTAAAAATTACCATGTTTCCTTATACGAAAGTACAAATCGCTGTATAACTGTTTATACGACTATGCATTTGAAGCCTTTGCTGCTTTATCAGCAGCCACTTCAGGGTCTTCTCCTTGTTCAACTAAAAGAGCTTCTCTATCTAATGAACGAAAGAATGGATAAAAGAGGGCTAAAGAAACAAGTAATAGCACTAACTGTAAAATCGGGACACGCCATCCACCCTCTAAAAAGCCATTTATAAAAATGGGTGTGCCTAATGGGACACCTATCCCTCTCAAAGGTTCAACTAGACCAATGGTTGTTGCAAGCATAGCAATTATACTTGTCGCTAAAGGGGCAACAATTAACGGAATAAGTAATTTCATATTTAAAACAAGTGGAACACCGAACATAATCGGTTCGTTAATCCCTGTTAGTCCTGGAACAATAGCCAATTTCCCTAACGTTTTGTAGCGTTTTGACTTGGCCATTAATAGTAAGACTGCTAGCCCAATCGTTGCACCGGTCCCCCCTATTGCTGTGTAGGTCATAAAGAATGCACCACCAGCTATCGTATGTGGCAATTCTACACCTGCTTGATAGGCTTCTAAATTTTCTAATCGCAAACTTGTCCATATTGGCAAGATCACCCCCATGACGACAATCGTACCGTGAATACCGAAAAACCAAAGTAAACTCATTACAAAAACGACTATTAAATAAGCCCACCAGCTGCCACCTAGATTAACAAGAGGAACTTGAACTAAAGTATAAATAAACTCATGTATATTTCCAAAGGGTGTTAATTCAAAGATCCCTCTAACCATTAGCATTAGAATAATTGCCATAAAAGCAGGAGTTAATGCTGCAAATGACTTTTCAATTGTTGGTGGCACGCCTTTAGGCATCTTAATATAATAACCATTGTCAATAATGAGTGTTGAGAGTCTGCCAATCAATACACCGATCAATATTGCCACAAATAACCCAGTTGACCCCAACCATTGATAACTTAAAGCTAGGGTTGCCTCGTCACTTAGCACCCCTAAAGGTGTAACGATGAAGAAGCTCATTAGAGCGACAACACCAGCAGAAAAGGCATCACTTTTAAATTGAGTTGCTGTTGTATAAGCAATGGCAAATACAGCATATAAAGCAAGTAAATCAATTGTTATCATCGGCGGTATTTCTGTTAACGCTTTCAATCCTGTGTTAACTAAAAAAGTTTGATAAGCTGGAATATTAATTGTATCAATTAAAGTGAAAATAGCACCACCTAAAATAACAGGCAAAATTGATGATAAGCCATTCGAAACACTATTAATATATTTATTTTTTTGAATCGCGGAAGCAAATCTTTGAACTTTAACACGAAAACTCGTTGTTTGACCCATGATAAGACCCCTTTATTTTTTTTATAATCAATATTCATCATCCGATAATCAGCCATGCCTATAGTCGGAACAGGAACATTATGATTAACCAAGCCTTTCACCCCAACTACTATATGACCTATCGGTGACCCTAACATCATAATCTCAAAAGGTAATGATCTTCAATTTCACTCTCACTACAAGCATCAATGGCTAAGTTTTCTCAGCTATTTAACGCAGAATCTTTCATTTTTTTCAACTCACATACTCGTGCTCATAATTTTTTTCACTCAGCTTTATCCTCTCCCTTTAGTTGATTTTCTAATTGAATACGACACTTACTTTCTTCGACCATCTCAATCGCCAGCTCTTTAATTGTCAAAGCATTCATCAAATGATCCTGCGCATGCACCATTAATAAAGATATGGCTGTTTGAACACCTCTAACTTCAGCCTGAATTAATTGGGTCTGCACTTGATGTGCGATGTTCAAACTATCCTTTGCTTTATTAAGCAAAGCTTCAGCCTTGGTTATCTCACCACTTCTTGCCTCTCTAATGGCTTTTATACTATTTGCTCTTGCATCTCCACCATTTGTAATAATTTGCATAATTTCTTGTTCTAATTCCATTATAATCCCTCCACATCAGATCAGCAGTTCAAGTTCTGCCATAAATTGACGGAAATTTTTTGTTTGGATTAATCGTTGTCGTATATAGTCATGATCCATTAACCGCATTAATAAACGACTTAATTCCTTATGCAAAAACAAGTGACCAGCCTTCAAATTAATTAAAAAGATAATTTGAATCGTTCGATCATTATAATAGATTGGCTCTGGTAATATCGTTACACTAACCGCATCTTTCATAGCATCAAGTTTCATAGCATGCGGACCAGCTACACCATTTCGATAAATGGTTGTAAATTTTTTTTCTCTCTCTAAAACAGAGTTCGGAAAATAATCAACGGCGTATCCTTTAGCAACCAGATCATCCGCTCGTAACTTTAATAAACTTAAATAATCGATATCACTTTTTTCTCGATAAAAGATATCTTCGTTAAATAAATCTTTTAAACCTGTAATTTCTTGATTATCTAGTTTGTGATGAATTTGAAAAGAAATAATATCTTTAATTCTTCGTATTTCATCTTCATCTATCCATTCATTAATCTGAATGATTGGGACCTGAGCATAACTTGCTTCCATAGGAACAGTACTTAAGAATAAATCCGGTGGATCATCTTTATACTGTTTAAAATTGTTAATAGAAGCTGTTGAAATGTAAGCATTCGAAAAAATATTCTCTAAGTTTAATCTTAACAATTCAGCACTACCACCACCTGTTGTACAAATTACAACAATGCGTTTATACTTTTCTAACGAGACACTTTTTATCCGCTCTAAATGTGCAGCAAAATGAATCGCTACATAGCCCACTTCATCTCGTGACATCTGATAACCATATTTCTTCTCAATTAATTCACTAAATCGAAAGGCAATAACAAACACATTTGCATATTTACTATATATTTCTTCAACCAGAGGATTTTCCAACTGCATATTATAATACAGTCGCTTCATCAAAGGGAGCATGTGAAAGAGTAAATCATTTCTAAGCACGGGATCGTTAGTAAAATACGTAGAAAATGCACTATCCAACGTTTGCAAAATCTCGCCTAGTTGATTATCTATTTCAGCCTTTTCCTGATCATCAATTTTGGCGATAGAAACTTTACCTGAAATATGTGCAGCTAAAAACATCATTTCACTTTGTGGTAAAACAACATCATATTTTTTATTTATCCAAGTTACGATCTGTTCAGCAACCTGGTAGTAACCTTTCTCTGGTTCAACTTTCAAATGCTTATATGAAGAGACAAAGTTACTTTTTAGCGACCTAAAAATTAAAATCCGAATGTGTCGCACGACATTTTCAAAAGCAACATCACTCATCTTTAAATCATTAGCCATTAAAGCTTCATTGACAACCTTCCTCAATTCATCTAAATTGAACAAGCTTCTAAATGTCTTAAACTCTTTAACTGGTGTTAAATAGTAGTCTGTTAAAACATATTTTGAAAATGCTCTGCGATAATCGCTTTCTTCTCCTAAAACGCGTAAGCCGTAATGTACCTTCTTTTCTAGAAATAGATCAGAAGCTGCAACTTTCTTTTCCACTTCTTTCAAGTCTTTCACAATTGTATTACGACTCACATCCATATGTGTTGCAATCTGGTCGATCGTTACGTAATTTTCTGCTTGCAATAAAAACGAAATAATGAAATTAACACGTTGCTCAGGGTTATACATCTCACTCCTGTGCGTTTCGTTGACTACAAATTGATCGTATCGTTCACGAGAAGTAATATGAAGAACATATCCTTGTCCACGAATCAATTCAATTTGAAAGCCATTTTTTTCTCCGATTTGATTTGAATCGCGAACGACATTGCGTATAGAACTTTCTGATAAGTTCATTCTCTCTGATAGTATAACTTTTGTAACTGGGCGATCGTACTTTTCTAAAATACCCAGTAATGTCATCGTTCTCATATTAGTTCACCTCTACAACTAAAAGCATTTATCTCAAATCGACAGAAAGCCAAAGGGCTTAGTGAAAATACCAAGCCCTTTCACCATTAACTTACTGACGCGCTATCACTTGATGTTGAATGATTGGATTCACTTTCAAGACGAAGTGCGTCACGGTCTAAACTGCGTAAAAATGGATAATACATTACAACCGATACGACGACCAATACGGCTTGTAAAATAGCCACTCTTACGCCACCTTCTAGAAAACCATTAACGAGTAGGGGGGTTCCTAATGGTAAACCTATTCCTCGCAACGGTGGTACAATCCCAGTAAATGTAGCCACGATAGCAATAACTGATACGATAATCGGGGAAACTATCAATGGAATTAATAGTTTCATATTTAAGACAATAGGTATACCAAACATAACCGGCTCATTTATGCCAGTAATACCCGGAATGATCGCAAGCTTTCCTAACACTTTATAACGCTTCGATTTAGCAAATAACAAAACAAGAGAAAGACCTATGGTCGCACCTGTACCCCCTAAAGCTGTATATACCATAAAAAATGATCCACCAGGAATCATATGAGGCAATGGTTCTCCTGCCCGAAAAGCCGCCAAATTTTCTAAGCCTAAACTCGCCCAAATCGGCATAATGACACTCATAACGACAATGGTTCCATGAATACCAAAGAACCAAAGCACACTCATTGCTGCAATAATAATAAGATAGGCCCACCAACTACTTCCTAAATTAGTTAATGGCACTTGTAAAATAGAATATATAAATTCGTGAACATTACCAAATCGGGTCGCTTCAAAAATCCCTCTAATCACCAGCATGATAAAAATAGCCGTAAATGCTGGTGTTAAAGCAGCAAATGATTTTTCAATTGTCGGAAGGACCCCTTTTGGCATTTTGATATAGAGACCTTTCTCTAAAATAATCGGAATTAACCTTCCAGTAAATACACCAATGATAATAGCGACAAACAGCCCTGTTGCTCCTAACCATTGAAAACTTAAAGCCATGGTCGCATCATCATTGAGAATGCCAATTGGTGTAACAATTAAAAAACTCATCAAAGCGACAATACCACTAGAAAAACCATCACTTTTAAACTGTTTCGCTGTATTAAACGCAATTGAGAATACAGCATATAACGATAGTAATTCAATAGTAATAGCTGGCGGTATTCCTGTTAGCGCTTTCAAATTAGTGCTCTCTAAAAAGTTCTGGTAAGCTGGAATATTAATCGTATCGATTAATGTAAAGATTGCCCCACCCAATATGACGGGTAAAGCAGATGCTAATCCATCAGAAATACTATTTACATAACGATTTTTTTGAATTTTGGAAGCAAACTTTTGAATTTTTATTTTCATATCTCCGTCTTTTCCCATTCCTCCAACCTCCTAACCGTTATTTATTAATTCTAATGCAACATCAAGAACTTTCTCGCCGTTCATCATCCCATAGTCAGCCATATCAATGGTCGTCACTGGAACCTCATTGTTTACAAGATCCTTCACTTCATCTTCAATATGTCCCATTTGCGGACCTAACATAATAATATCTGCCGGCAAGTTTTCAGTAATTTTACTTTCACTACATGCATCAATAAAAACATCCTCTCCTCTTTTTTTAACTTCTTCTTTCATCTTTTCAACCAACATACTTGTCGAAAAACCCCCTGCACAAGCTAACAGTATTCTTTTACTCATTATGAAGCCTCCCCTTTGGTCATATATTTTTACGAAATGCTTCTGCTTTATTGTAAACGTATACATTAAAGAAAAAAAGAACAATAATTATCACTAAAAATGCAAAATATGGACTATTAAATCTTTAGACGACTCCTCATATCTAAAATAAAGCTGTAAATAAAATAGAGATGGAGAGCAACTTTTGGCTCCTTTCTTCCCTATTTATTCTTTAAAGTAAATTTAAAAAAAGGCCGGGACATAACAAAAAAATGCTCTCTAAATACGAATAATGTAGCATGTGTAGGTTTATCACATACCCGCAGAGGAAATATACTCCCTTTCTGCGGGCACGGCTTCGGGCCTACAGGATGTAGGTCAATTAGACGTTGTCACACGAGGTGACGGGTTTAGTCTAATATTCCACTGTGTGAAGAAGGACGCCTCACACAATGGATCTTCAGCTCATGCTGTTCGAGACTGCTGAAAAACTAACCCATGGAGGTGTTTTATAATTAAAGTATGGTGTATTCCACGCCAGTTACAGACGATCGCTTTCCACGGGCACGGCCCATAGCCGTCAAGCTAAGCAGTAAGATTTAAAACAACAGAAAAATACGGTACCCTAACAGAAAAGAAATATTTATTTGGAGGGGTTTACGATGCATTTCACGAAGAAAATGGAGCCATTTATTCAAGCTGTTCATCAGGTGTTATCTGTTTCTGAGGTACGTCAATGGGCGCGTGAAACAGGTTTTGTTCAACGTGAAAATAAATTAATGCCAGAGGATTTCTTAAGTATCTGTGCCTTTTTACAAAAAACAGTAGGCGCTGAAGGATTGAGCAAGCTTTGTGCAACAATCACGCGATTATCTGGTACGGATATTTCGAAACAAGCCTTACATCAACGTTTCAATGAGAAAGGTGTTGCCTTTTTGAAGAGTATTTTTCTTCAGTTAGCTAAGCAGCAAAATCTTGTTGCCCATCCGTTATCTATCGATGAATTATTTACTCGTATACGTATCTTAGACACTACTTCTTTTGGTGTCCCTACAAAGGATTCTTCTTACCCGAATGGCGCTAAAATTCAATTAGAATATGAACTATATCAAGGGAAATTTCTGCATACATTGCTTTACTCTCATAGAGATAGTGACCAGTATGCTGCACGCGAATTAGCTGATACGATTGAACCAGGAGATCTTATCTTGCGGGATCTTGGTTACTTTTCTGGAGAACACTTGAAGAGAATAGAAAGTAGAGGTGGTTTTTATATCACGCGCGTTCCTTCCAATATGACGTTTTGGACATGGAATGAAAAAGGACAAAAGCTACAAATCAAACCGGAAGAAGATGCGAAACAACTAAAAGGAGGAGAAACGATAGAGTATGGGTGCATTCAAATTGGCAAGAAGGGAAAAAACACACTCCAAGCACGTCTAATTGTTCAACAGTTGACGGAAGAACAACAAGAGAAACGGGAAGGTTATTTACAAAGAAGAAGGCGGAAAGGGGGCCACACCCAATCCGCCACAAAAAAGAATCAAATCCAAATTCTTGCCACCAATATAACACGGCAACAATTGGAGATGCAAGAGCTCTATCCGATCTATTCGTTGCGTTGGCAAGTGGAGATTCTATTTAAAACATGGAAATCATTATTTGATATTGATAAGGTACGAGCGATGAATCCTGAACGATTTGAGTGCCATCTATACGGTACGCTAATTCATATTCTCCTTTCGTCTATGATTGCTTTCCAATGTCGTTATTATCTCTATCAGAAGCATCAGATCGAAGGAAGTGAGTACAAGTGTATTGATCAAGCGAAAAGCGCTATTGAAGAGGGGCAAGGACAGCTGTTGTATCATATCACTTCATTTATTGCATTAATGAGGAATATTTATCAAAATGTATACCGGCATGGAAGAAAAGACCATCGCTATCAGCATAAGAGTCCTTTTGACATCTAAAATCTTACTTATGAACGAACTTTCAAAGCAGTATAGATGAATATTTTGGTTTTGCCAAAGCTTATTGTTTTTTAACTTTGTTGATTGGAGAGGAAGGCATTCGACTCCTGCGGGAAAAGCGAAGACGATGAGACCCCACAGTGAGCGTTCTGTGCGAACGAGGAGGCTCAGCGCGAGCCCGCGGAAAGCGAATGCCTGGATCGCAAATCAACAGCCACTTTTAACAGCGTAATATTTTTAAAAAAGCAACAAAGTGGTTTTACTAATCATGTACCAAATTGGAAAATTATTCGCTCTAGACTTGCTTTTTCTGTAATTGATCCTTAGCTTGACGGCTATGGGGCACGGCCTCGGGCCTACAGGATGTAGGTCAATTAGACGTTGTCACACGAGGTGACGGATTTAGTCTAATATTCCACTGTGTGAAGCTAAGAGCGCTTCTAAAGTGGATCTTCGGACGCGTGCTGTTCTCGCTGGAGTCGTCGTCTTTCACTGCCGTTTTATTAGCGATCTTATCTCACTAAACCCATTATAATAAGCAGTTTTCGTCTCTTTTCTTTGGTATAATAGAAAGAGAAAGGAATAAGAAAAGAGCGGTGAAAATGATGTTAAAACAACAAACATCCCTTTCGTTAAGTCCTTATACGCAAGGGTATGAAAATGCGATTACCTCAGGTCTGTTTGGCATGAAAATGCAAGGAGCGGCCACCCTTTTCGTCGTTAATATGAAACGAATGATCAAGCTAATCAATGAAAAAGAGATAAAATAGAGGCTCTATAGTCTGAAAAACAAGCGTAATTTCTCACTTTTATGATGAGGATTACGCTCGTTTTTTTATTTTATGATTCCGGGAGAAAAATACCACTTTTTCAGCAGTCTCCGTGCTGTTCCCGCTAGAGTGTCGCATATTTCCTCTGCTATTTGGTATCATTTGTTTTAATATAATAAAGACGAATAATCCATTCACTAAACAAACGGATCATTCGCAATTGATCTTATGTCTCTTACTTTTGTCCCAACCTCTTCCATCTTCTTTCTAAAACGAAATCGTCACTCTTACATAAAACAAACCTTCAATCAGTGGGCATTTTCGTTCTGCTCCACTGATTGATCGTTAAGTGAATCAAGACATCAGCGTCTGTTAGCACACACCTAGATAGATTTGGCTTCGCACTCTATATTGAAACAGCGTTTTACGGCCGATTATCTGTGATAGAGCCATTTTATCTCGTTTTCATAGGTTCAACTTCGCACGCTTAGTCGTCAAACCAATGTCTCGTATGATTAGCTATTTTAACAAGTAAGAGCATAACGGGAACTTCGACAATGATACCAACCGTTACGGCTAATGCTACTGGAGACGTCACCCCAAATAGCGCAATAGCAACAGCTACAGATAATTCAAAAAAGTTCGACGCACCAATCATCCCAGCAGGTGCGGCTATATCGTGTGTCAATTTTAATTTCTTTGATGCATAATAAGCAATAAAGAAGATCAAAAACGTTTGAATAATTAAAGGTACGGCGATTAAGCCAATATGGGCTGTGTTTGCTAGGATCGTCTCACCTTGGAATGAGAAGATGATTAGTAATGTCAAAAGCAAACCGATCGTCGTCGTCTGATTAAACTTAGGTAAAAATTGTTGTTCAAAGTAATCAATACCTTTTTTATTAACCATCATTACTCGTGTTGCCAGACCTGCTACCAACGGAATAACAACAAACAAGACAATCGATAAGATTAATGTATCCCACGGCACAGAAACACCAGTTACACCAAGTAATAAGGCAACAATTGGCGTGTAGGCAAATAAGACAATCAAATCATTGGTTGCCACTTGAACAACCGTATAAGCTGGATTTCCACGAGTTAAATGACTCCAAACAAATACCATTGCCGTACAAGGTGCTGCACCTAGAATAACCGCACCAGCCAAATAGTCTTGGGCTAATTGATCTGAAATAAATGGGCTAAAGACAACATAAAAGAAAAATGCCGAAATACCATACATCGTAAACGGTTTAATTAGCCAATTGACCACCCAAGTCACATATAAACCTTTGCGATCGCGACTAACATTTTTCACACTCTTAAAATCAACTTTCATCATCATCGGATAGATCATAACCCATATTAAAATTGCAATTGGGATTGAGATTTCTGCATATTCATACTGACTAAGAAAGTCCGGAATCGCTGGTATGAAGCGCGCAATAAGCACACCTCCCACCATACATAGTAATACCCACACGGTTAAATACCGTTCAAAAAAACTAATGCCCGAAAGCTTTTTTTCACTCATTAAAAATCGCTCCTTTTCTGTTTATTGGTCACAGTTAATACGCTTGCCTGATTCAATCAATTGCTGAATTTTATCATCTTGAGTTTCCATTTCTGCTAGGATAAGCATAATGAGTTGATTAGCAAAATGATCATTATTAAGCGCATAGAAGATCCATTGTCCCTTTCTTTCTTCTCGAACAATTCCAGCATCACGAAGCTTTCTTAAATGCTGACTAATTGCAGGTTGACTCATTTGAAAAATATCAACAAATTCACAAACGCAACATGCATTGGTTTCTAATAATTTCAGCATCGTTAGTCGGGTTTTATCACTAAGTAATTTCAGAATGATTGCTGTTTCCTCAATGTTCATTGCAATTTTTTCCATAATATAGCCTCCTGCTATTTGACTCTCGTATAATCATATAATGATCTAATTATATAATCAAGTGCTTATATATAAAATTTACACCAAATTTACACTTTGAAAAGCTTGCATTCTTATATCAGACTCTTCATAATAACATAATAAAGTGACCTCCTTTAAAGGAGATACCGATAAACGAACGAAAGAGGTTATGATAATGGGAAAAACGCACCGCTTCACATTAGGAGAAGAAGTTGCTAATGCAATTACGCATGGGATTGGAGCCTTATTAAGCATCACTGGACTTGTACTGTTAATTATCTATTCTTCATTAGAAGGTTCAGTTTGGCATATTGTTAGTTTTACCATCTTTGGGGTAACCATGGTTTTTTTATATACATCGTCGACCTTATTACACAGCTTCCCAGAAGGGCGAGCTAAGTCGTTTTTTGAAATTTTGGATCATTCGTCAATCTATTTCTTTATCGCTGGGTCTTACACCCCTTTTATGTTAATCGTTGTTCGTGGCACCATGGGGTGGACGCTGTTCGGTGTGGTATGGGCGCTAGCGATTGGCGGTACGGTCTTTAAAGTATTCTTTGTTAGACGTTTTGTGCTCGTGTCAACGATCCTTTACGTTTTAATGGGATGGCTAATTATTATTAGTTGGCCCTCATTAGTTATGAACTTCTCGGCGACAGGGGTGACATTACTCGTCCTAGGCGGTATTTTCTATACGTTTGGTGCCATTTTTTATGTATGGCGTGGATTCAAGTTTCACCATATGGTATGGCATCTATTTGTATTAGCCGGAACGATTACGCATTTTTTTGCGGTGTTACTCCACGTACTCCCAGTCGAAGTCTAATATAGAAGACATACATTAAAAAACATGGCTAAATTCAATTAATGTAGTGATCTCCAAGATACTAAGATTAGTATGTTGGGAAACTACTTATGAATAGCCATGTTTTCTTTATAAGCACGACGGTATCTGTGATAAATGTAAAGGCCGTTTTCAGGCATTTCCATCCTAAAGAAAAAGCTGTATCACGCTCCCGTCATTGTCATTCGTCTGACATCCCATCGACCATCACACGTTGGCCCTCAATCAATTGCGCACGATTTAACACTAAATCCAACTGATTAGTCAACTTCTTCAGTTGCTTTAACTCATTCGCGGTTACAATCGATAAAACTTCTCCACCTTCTGATCCCAGTCGACCCGTTCGACCTGCTCGATGCACATATTGGTCAACCTCTCGTGGTACATCTAATTGAATAACCGTATGTAAATGTTTTATATCCAATCCGCGCGCCGCCACATCTGTTGCCAGCAGCACATCTAACTCGCCTTGATTAAATACTCGAATCGCTTTTTCACGCAACTGTTTAGTCACCTCACCATGTAATGAAGCAACTTTTAAACGGTGATGTGTTAATTTTTCAGAAAAAACGTTTAAAGCGCTAATATCTTTAAAGAATACAAGCGGCTTGATCGATTCATTTCTAATTAACTTTCTCAATATGTCGACCTTTTCTCTCGCTTCACAAATAAGATACTGGTGAGTGACTTTAGGTGTACCTGCATCTTCTCGATTTATATGAACAATCTTTGGCTGATCGACATACTTGCTAATCCTATCGATAAACACATCAGATATTGTCGCAGAAAATACAGCGCGCTGTGATGATTTGGGAGCAGATTTGATAATCATTTCAATCGTGTTTTCATGTTCAGCAGTCATGAATTGATCTGCTTCGTCTAAGATAATGGCTTTAACTTGATGCATCTTCAATTTTTTTTGCTGAACAAGCTCTAAAATACGTCCAGGTGTTCCAACAACGAGTTGAGGCTTCTTTTTTAACTTTTCAATTTGACGTTTGATATTGGCACCACCAATTAAAGCCAGGGTATTGATACGACTATCTAGAGTAAAAGTTTGCACAACGTGATAAATTTGCATGACCAATTCATGTGAAGAGGCAAGGATAAGTACTTGCATTTGTTTTTGTTCGGGATCTATTTTTTCTAACATCGGCAATAAGTAAGCCAATGTTTTACCACTCCCAGTCGGGGAAGAAGCAATCACATGATGATCAGCTAATAATAATGGCATCACGCTTTCCTGAATCGGCGTCATGGTTTGATAATCTTGGTTCTGCCACGCTTGCTTAATAAAAGTTTGGAAGTTATCGATTTGCATAAGTGTTCTCCTTTATTGTAAATATTGCTAAGACAGTATAACATATATCATTCCTTTAACTTATTAATCGATTCTAGAATTAATGAATCATTTGACCTTTACACATTACAGATAACAGACCATTAAGAAAAAACAGTTCACGGTTATTACGTGCCATCAGCTAATAAAGTGGACCTTCAACTGATTTGTGTTCCCTAGTGCTTCGGTCATTCACTCTCCCCACTCCATATGGCCTTCTAATTAATAGAATGCGCACCATATGAAATTTTTATAAAACTTAACTATTCACGCTCAGTGAATGATTCATTAAATAAATGATTTATACCAATCGTTTTCTCCACCTCTAATACAAAAGCAATCCCCTTACCAGGTTGTTTTAAACCGACATCTTCATTGATGATGCGTAAGACTTCTGCTGTCTTTTTTCGATCAATTAAAGTCAGTACTAACTCTTTCTCAGGTTCTATCATAATGTTAAACAATTTTGCCTTTTCGTGGATACCCGTACCACGCCCATGGATAATCGTGCCACCATCTGCCCCCGCACGTTTTGTAGCATCAACAACTTCTTCTGAATCGCCATTATTAACGATGGTTACAATAAGGTCATGCCCTATCTCTCGTTCATTCATATCGTTGATATCCTCCTCTCGACTACAATCGACAATTTGATCACCTAATAGATGCGAAATACCTAACACTTTCTTTATATCAATAACGATTGCAATCCCTGGTGTCTTCTTGTCCAACTTAGCCGTTGATTCAATAGCGGTCAATACATCTACATATATCATTTCTGATACAAGCGTAAAAATCACTTCACGTTCTCGGTTTACAGGGATACCTAAAAAACGTTTTCGTTCTTTAAGACGTAAACCCGTTCCTTGTACGATCGTTCCACCTTGAGCACCGGCCAATCGCGAGGCATGAACAACTTTTTTTGCTTCTTCTTTCTTTACAATCGTCACAATTAACTTATGATCCTGAATTCTTTCAAACAATCTTATCGACCTCCCGTCTGCTGAAACAACTTACCAAGTATCAATACAGATAATATTGGCGCGAGCGCAACTAATGCGATCATACCAAAGCCATCAATCAAGGGATCGCGTCCTTCTGTTACAGAAGCGATGCCAACAAACATCGCTAACATAAAGGTAGCAATCATCGGTCCTGTCACAATCCCACCAGAATCAAAAGCAATCGCAGTAAATAATTTGCTCGAACCTCTAGTCAAAATAAAAACCAATAAATATCCCGGTAAGACATAATACCAAATCGAAAAACCCACTAATACTTTAACCATCGATAAAGCAATCGATAGACCTACCCCAATTGAGATCGTGTATAATAAGAGTTGCTTTGGTATGTATCCCCCTGAGACTTTATCAACTTGATGGATTAATACCGTTACCGCCGGCTCTGCATAAGCAGCAAAAAAACCAAGTACAAATCCGATCGGAACAAGTAACCAGGTCTGCTCCAACTGTCCCATTTGCTCACCCATCATCTCACCAACCGGTAAGAAACCAATATTGACCCCTTGTAAAAACAACGATAAGCCGAGATAAGTTAAAGCAAAGCCGACTAATGTATCGATCACTTTTCTTGTTTTTAACTTTAAGAAAAACAACTGGAATATACAAAAGAATAGCAAAAGTGGTATTAAGGCTAAGGCGACATCAAATAAAACAGATGTAAAACCACCCCATATCTCATTACTCATCCATACACCACCCCTAAAAGTAGCACTGAAATAACAGGCCCAATGGATGCAAGTGCAATCAGACCAAAGCCGTCTCCAGTCCGAGCACGGCTACGTAATACAGATGATACACCTACACCTAACGCGAGAATAAATGGAACAGCCATCGGTCCCGTTGTCGCCCCTCCTGCATCAAGCGAAATGGGAACAAAAGTCGTTGGGGTGAACAAAGCTAATATAAAGATTAAACCATAGCCAATAGCCAATAACTTAATTAAAGCTATGTTAAAAATAATTCTAGCAAGGGCAAGCGAGACAAACACCCCAACACCTATTGCAACAGCACCAACAAGTGCGATGGCTGGCACCTCACCACCAGAAACAAAATCAACTTGATTACTAAGTACTTGTACACCTGGTTCTGCCAATGTTACAGCAAACCCTAGTAAAAAAC
Organism: Amphibacillus cookii; assembly: GCF_016908375.1. Classification (GTDB taxonomy): domain Bacteria; phylum Bacillota; class Bacilli; order Bacillales; family Amphibacillaceae; genus Amphibacillus_C; species Amphibacillus_C cookii. Next base: position 216,790 of record NZ_JAFBDS010000001.1, on the reverse strand, counting down.
CAAACAATAAAATAAGACTCAACTTCTGTGTTTTGGATAATGAAGAACCAATCATTTCACCTACTGGTGATAAGCCGACTTGAACACCGAGTAAAAACAAAAAAATACCTATACTCACTAATATAGCACCCGCAATAAAGCGCCAAAAGATTTCGATCGGCAATGAAATAAGCGTAAACTGTAGAAGTGTAATAATGATAGTAAGTGGTAGTATTGAACCTAGAACTTCAAAGAACGTCTCTTTCAAACTTTCCATTCTATAACTCCTCTCACTAATTAGTATAACAATTATTTTAAACGAAATCGATGAATGGGACGCCAGATATGTGATTACTTTAAATAAAGTACACCTGCTCCTCTTGAGGCACGACATCATTCACTTCATTATATAATGTGATTTGCTACTACATGCTAAATAATACGTCATAGAGCAATCGATTTCTTTTTTTATCCGATTCTGACAAAACAATTATTTAAAACTACAAAAAAATACATTGAAAACGTTTGATTTATAGATTATAATACTTGTGTATTTCATGCGCAATCGTTAGCACAAATTATTTAAAGTTAGGAGTTTTAACATGAAAAAATTTGGTTCTTTTGACTTTTGGCAAAAGCTTGGTAAGGTGTTGCTTGTTGTCGTTGCGGTCATGCCAGCTGCTGGTATTATGATCTCATTAGGTAAAGTCGTTTCTATGTCTGGAGGGGATGTTTCATTTATTTTAACGATCGGCCATGTCATGGAAGAAATGGGTTGGGCAATTATTGGTAACTTGCACATCTTATTCGCTGTTGCGATTGGTGGATCATGGGCAAAAGAACGTGCCGGAGGGGCATTTGCCGCTCTACTTTCATTTATTTTAATTAATCGAATAACTGGTGCAATCTTCGGTGTTAATGCTGACATGGTTAATGATGCGGAGGCTACCATCAATTCTTTGCTTGGTCACGAACTTATTGTATCCGATTACTTTACACTCATTTTGGAAGCGCCTGCATTAAATATGGGTGTGTTTGTTGGTATTATTTCAGGATTTATTGGCGCACTTGTATTTAATAAGTATTATAACTTTAATAAGTTACCACAAGCATTAGCATTCTTTAATGGAAAGCGCTTTGTTCCATTTGTGGTGATTTTTTGGTCCGTATTAGTAGCATTTGGATTAGCACTCGTTTGGCCATTTATTCAGGGTCTTCTTAATAATTTCGGTCAATGGATCGCCGGCTCACGCGATAGTGCACCAATTGTTGCACCGTTTGTATTTGGTACGCTCGAGCGATTGTTGCTACCATTCGGTTTGCATCATATGCTAACCGTACCTATTAACTACACAGAACTAGGCGGCATCTATACCATTCTAACGGGAGGTAATGCTGGTTCTGTCGTAGCAGGGCAAGATCCGTTATGGCTTGCTTGGGTATCCGACTTAAATAATTTAAGAGCGGCTGGCGATACAGCCGGATATGAAACGTTATTAAATGAAGTAACCCCTGCCCGCTTTAAAGTGGGGCAAATGATTTTAAGCTCTTCCACATTAATGGCGGCTGCACTTGCTATGTATAAAAATGTTGACCCAGCCAAAAGAACGAAATATAAATCCATGTTCTTATCAGCAGGATTAGCTGTATTCTTAACAGGTGTAACAGAACCGATTGAATTCATGTTTATGTTTGCAGCTCCACTATTATATGGGGTATATGCTGTGATTGCTGGTCTAGCTTTTGCTATGGCTGATATTATTAATTTACGCATTCACACCTTTGGTAATATTGAATTATTAACACGCTTGCCCATGACGATAAACGCTGGTTTAATACTTGATTTAGTTAACTTCCTTTTAGTGAATGTTGCATTTTTCTTCTTAACCTACTTTATTTTTAATTATATGATTAAGAAATTTAATATTCCTACACCCGGTAGAGCTGGCAACTACACCGATGAAGAAAGCAATGATAAGCAAACCGAAACATCTAATAAAGCTGACAGAGATCATAGTACAGCTGCTGAAATTGTAACGTTGTTAGGTGGCGAAACTAACATTGTTGATGTAGATGCTTGTATGACCAGGCTGCGCGTAACGGTTAAAGATCGAGAGCATGTTGCCGATGAAAAAGCATGGAAACGAAATGGTGCATTAGGTCTCGTGCTTAAAGATAAAGGGGTGCAAGTTATCTACGGCCCGAAAGCAGACATCCTAAAATCAGCAGTTCAGGACTACCTTGGTGATTAAGTCGTGAAGCTATTGACATTAAATGCCCACAGTTGGCAAGAGGATAATCAACAACAAAAAATAGTAACATTCGCTAATGTTATAGCAGAACAGCAATACGATGTCATCGCTCTTCAAGAGGTAAGTCAATTGATCCACTCAACGCCTTTAGGAGAAAACTCGACGATCCATCAAGATAATTATGGTTACTTGCTACTCAATGAACTAAGAGCATTAGGGTGTCATGATTATCAATTTTATTGGGCCTTTGCCCACATTGGTTATGATATTTTTGAAGAAGGGGTAGCAATCCTATCAAAGCATCCAGTTATCAATCAAGAGATGATCACCTTAACAAAACAAGTAAATTCAGACTCTTGGAAGAGACGGATGGCACTAAAATTAACTCTATCATACCACGAGATAGTGATTGATGTTTATTCATGTCACTTAGGTTTTTGGGAAGATACAGAGGAGCCATCAAGACTTCAAATTAAACAGTTACTGACATCTACTACCTCTGAACGGCTAACCTTTTTACTCGGTGATTTTAATAGTGAAGCGAGCAAAACAAATCAAGGTTACAGCATGATTAAAAAGCAGGGGTGGTTTGACACCTTCCTATTAGCGAATAAAAAAGATCAGGGCATAACTGTACCAGGTGCAATAGCTGGCTGGAGCCAAAATCATACAGACAAACGGATTGATTATATCTTTACTAACCAAAAATTAGATGTTTCTCAATCGCAAACTATATTTAACGGCATTAACAAACCGATTATATCTGACCATTTCGGAGTTGTCGTTGAGATCAATCTGTAATATGTAAATTATGAAATTGATTTACTCAGATGATTTTAAAAAACGGATTGCTGGCTGGTTCCAGCAATCCGTTTTTTATTAAGATTCTATCATTTCTCGGACCTTAACGATTTCTTGATCAGGAACAATGTAATAATAAACATTATTAATCATCGTTCCAGAACCTTGTATTTGATAACTTTCAAAATTACGGCGCGTATTTCGGTAATGTTGAAGTAATGTTAACATATCGTTAAATTCTAAATTCGTACCCATATTGTTACCTAAAATATCTGTGAATTCAACAATTCGAGTTGCATTAGAAATCGTTGCACCTTCATTAATAATTCCTTCAATTACTTTACGTTGCCTTTCCGTTCGACCAAAGTCACCATCAGGATCTTGTTTTCGCATACGAACATAATTCATCGTCATATCGCCATTGAGTTCAATTGGACCAATTGGAAAATGATGCCCACCCTGATTAAAGTCAAGCTCATTATTAATTGTTATTGTACCTAATTCATTAACAAGTTCCTCTAACCCTTCCATATTAATACGTACAAAGAAGTCAAGATCAATGTCTAGAAAATTTTCAACTGTCTCAATTGCCATATCTGGCCCACCGAAAGCAAAAGCGTGATTAATCTTATCTTCAGTCCCTCGTCCAATAATCGTGGTTCGCGTATCACGTGGAATGCTGATTAATGTCATTTCGTCATTTTCAGGTTTTAAAGACATGACCATCATCGCATCTGAACGACCTGATTCTTCAGATTCAGCATCAATACCTAATAATAATATATTTAAATTCTCTCTATCGCTCAACTTCTTTTGCGTTAAATTGGAATCGATAGCCGAAACAGATTCATACATTTTACCATCTATATTATTTTTAACACCAAAAAAAACATAGGCTGCATAAGAGCCAATTGATACAATTAAAATAAGCAAAATAATAAGCGGGGTTAGTATCCACCAATTCCGTTTCTTTTTGTCTTTTCTATTACGCGGTTTACTCCGATTCATTCGCCATCGTCCTATCTATAAGAAATTAAAAATGATTCTCTTTGTAAGTATATCAAAAAAGCTAAAATGTACAAGCTAATCAACAAATTCCATGCAAAATATGACAAAATTTTCAACCTTCCTTTTAAGTGATCCATCCAACAGCTAGGCTTTTGATTTCATTATCACTAATCGTATATGCTTATTTTTAAAACATTTAGGTTTCACTCTCAATAAAACGAAACTTCAATCAGTGGGCGGAGAGCTACAGGATGTAACGCGGGCCTACAGGACGTAGGTCATGCAGACGTGGGCCTACAGGATGTAGGTCATGCAGACGTTGCCACAGGACGTGGCGGTCTTAGTCTGTAATCCTTCTTAAAGATGTGGCGCTTTTAGTCTACGATCTTACCCAACCACTAATTATTCGTTGAGTGAATCAGGATATTAGCGGCGTTAGCGCTCACCTAAACAGCTTCACCTCCGCACTCTATTTTGAGCAGGACGGTTTACGGACGGTTATCTTTGATAAACAACAGGGCGGAAATGATGTAAGCGTTAAGATTTCAATCATTACAGTTATTTTACACCTTGATTAAATCACGTGTTTTTATGCTTATTATGTTTTATCACGGGGTAGAGAATAGTGTACTACTTATAAAGGAGGAAAAATCTTTTATGAAAAAATTATTAAGTGTTTTCAGTATAACATTCGTTTCACTAGGATTATTAGCGGCTTGTGATGGAGACATAGAAGACCCCGTTGAAGATCCTGCAGTCGATGACCCTGCTGTTGATGAAGATGTTGACGAAGGATTGTAAGTGTTTGCTTTAGCTTTTGCTAGACTGAAAAATTAAAATAAAGATTAAACTTAATTCTCAAGGAGGAACAAATCATGAAAAAATTATTTAAACTCTCACTCGCATCACTACTATCAGTTGGTATTCTAGCCGCATGTAATGGTGAGGTCGATGATCCACCGGCTGAAGATCCCGTTGAAGACCCTGTAGAAGAACCAGCTGATGATCCGATTGACGATCCAATCGAAGAACCTGGTGATGACCCTGCTGACGATCCAATCGAAGAACCTGGCGAAGAACCAGCTGATGACCCAATCGATGATCCTGATATGGATGAAGATTTTGAAGATGAAGAACAGTAAAAATATATTTAAGGCTACTCATTCGAGTAGCCTTTTAATGTGGCAATAATATGTTGAAAAATATCCTTTGACACATCAACACCGGTGCAGTCATAAATATTTTTAATATGCGCGTTGGAATTTACTTCACAGATGATGGGATCACCTTTTTCGCCAATAAGGAGATCAACCCCTGAGAAATCTGCCTTAACCGCTTGCGATGCCTTTACTGCTAAATCTAGAAATGTTTGTTTCGGTTCCACTTGATACATCTTACCGCCACTGGTTACATTTGCTCTAAAATCATGTTCTGAAACACGCTTCATTGCTGCGACCACTCGATTGCCTACAACATGGAGACGAATATCTTGGCCATTACTTGATTGAATATATTGTTGATAAAGATGTGGCGTATGAAGCAAGTGTCTCGCCTTTTCTTCAAGTTGACCACGGTTTTTAATGAAATATACTTGCTCTCCGAACGAACCATACGCTTCCTTAATGATAAGCGGGTACAGTAGTTTATCCTCAACATAGTTTAAAAACTGCTGATCTATTTCCTGTTTATCTTGAAATAACATCGGTGCAAATATAGTTTTAGGTTGTGGAAGTTCATGGATAGCTAAACATTGATGCATGAAAATTTTACTATCACATAGCTCAATTGCTTCAGCTTTATTAAAGACAGGAATGGCTAATCGCTCTAAATGTTGTGCGAGTCGAATATCCTTATCTAAAAACAAAACAAAGTCAGGTCGATTGTTTTTATTGTCCAAACTGAGTTTATTTTGATCAACACCAATATAGAGATCAAGATTGGATACGAGTTCGAGTTTTATATTAATTTTTTTTGCTGTTTCAATATACCATTGATGAATGTCACTAAATTTCCGATTATTGATCCCACCGTTATAAATAAGCCACGCTTTATAAAGCAAAATGATCATCTCCTAAATCTACTATCTTTAATAGTATAATACTTTAGTCACTATTTTTCGTGTTTTTTTACTTTTTTTCAAAATATCAGACTATTGTTCTACATATTTTAGTGAAAAGTACGAAAATAATGAAAAGAGAGAAAAAAGTAAGACGAAGGAGATGCGAAAAATGAACAAATTTACTAAGATTAAGTTTTTATTACCTTTTTTTATGATCACGTTATTGGTTGTACCCGTTGTAACTTCAGGTATCTTTTCCTACCAGAATACCGCAATTGTTGAACGTGCAACCATTGAAAAAGCTGAGCTAGAAGCATTAGGTACAAAGTATCGAAATGCTTTTACAGAATATGAGGCATTAATTGAATCTTTTAGTCAGCAAGAGGAATTTCAAATTGAAACGATTGACACTAACGTTAGTGGCGATGCTGATCTATCAAATATGCCGACAGCTAACCAACCGAGTCTCACTTATTATTATAAAGACTTACTTAGTGAAATAGCTAATGACGATGCTTATATTTTGAACTTGTTTATCGGAGCAAGAGATGGGGCACTTTATTTAGATAATATTCCAGAAGTCGATTTGCAAGGCTATGATCCACGAGAAACTGAGTGGTACCAACTAGCTTACGATGCTGAAGACGAAACGATTTGGACATCACCGTATATTGACACCGCCACAGGCCAACCCGTTATTACGGCTGCTAGAAGAATTAGCGATGAACAAGGAAATATTATTGGTGTTGTAGGTCTGGATTTTGATATGGCTCATTTAGCCGGTATGGTAAGAAGAGATATTTTAAGAGATACGATCATTATTACGGTTGTCTCCTTAATCATTGGATTAGCGATTGTCTTATATTTTGTTCGGGGCATGCTATTCAACCTTAATACAATTCGTAGCGAAATGGATCGTGTCGCCAATGGGGATTTATCCGGTCAAGACGTGCAAACACGTGGGAATAATGAATTTAATGACTTAGCAAACGCAGTCAATCAAATGCGAAAAAACTTAGCGACGATTGTTAATCGCGTAAAAACAGCAACAAATAAAGTCTCAAATCAGAGCCAGGTCCTATCACAAGCTTCTGGTCAAGTTAAAGAAGGTAGTGAACAAATCGCCACAACAATGGGCGAACTCTCTTCTGGTAGTGAAGAACAAGCCAATAGCGCCTCTGAACTTGCAACGATGATGGAACGATACAGCGATAATGTTAAGAAAGCCAATAACAGCTCTAACCATATTTCCAAAGGAACAAATGAAGTCGTTAATTTAAGTGATGAAGGAACGAAACAAATCAATCAATCCGTTACACAGATGCAGCATATCAATCATATTGTTAAAGATTCCTTCACTAAAGTAAAAGGCTTAGATCAAAAGTCACAAGAAATCGGAAAAATCGTGACTGTCATTAAAGAAATAGCTGAGCAAACCAATTTATTAGCACTTAATGCTGCTATTGAAGCAGCCAGAGCAGGGGAAGAAGGAAAAGGCTTTGCGGTCGTTGCAGATGAAGTTAGAAAGTTGGCTGAACAAGTCAGCCAATCCGTCGCCGATATTTCAGGCATTGTCCATACCATTCAAGCTGAATCAACAGATGTAGCAAAATCATTAGAAGAAGGCTCACAAGAAGTCGATTCAGGTTCTAACCAAATTGAACAAACCGGTCAAGCTTTTAATAAAATAAATCACGCTATTTCAGACATGGTCCACAGCGTACAATCAATCGTTGATGACCTTACAGACATTGCTAATGATACAGAAAATATGAGTCGTTCAGTCGATGAAATTGCCTCCGTTTCTGAAGAATCTGCTGCTGCGGTAGAAGAAACCACTGCTTCTGCTGAAGAAACAAGTACCTCTATGGACAATGTTGCAAAAAGCGCTGAAGAGCTCGCCGAATTATCCGCAATTTTAGAAGAAGAAATTAATCGGTTTACACTCTAATAGGTTATACAAGAAAAACTACCTTTCAGCGAATCGGGTAGTTTTTCTTATACTTAGCATTTATTAAGTTTTCACTTCATCGTTTACGCTAGCTTGCAAAAAATTTATCACAGATAACCGTCCGTAAAAAAACCACCTCAAAATAGAGGATAGACCAAAGCGTAATGGCCTGATTCTCTCAACGAACCTGCAATCAGTGAGCGAAGAACGAAAATGAACTGGCACCCATCGCTTATGGTTCATTTTATCATTCCCTTAATCGATTAAAAAACAATACCCTGACAAGCTTTTTAGCTGGTCAGGGTGGTTTAATTAATATTTAGCCGTATGTGTACCCGCTTCAATTTCTTTTTGATAATGGCATGCAGCCATATGTCCCTCTTTCATATAGTCTTCACTACGAAGTTCCGGGACATCCACCTTGCACTTATCGGTGGCAAATGGACAGCGTGTATGGAATCGACATCCAGTCGGTGGGTCGATTGGCGAAGGGACATCCCCTTGCAAAATCACACGCTCTTTTTTATGCTCGGGTTCCGGATCTGGGACAGGAATTGCTGATAAAAGAGCTTTTGTATAAGGATGTTGTGGATTGTCAAAAATTGAAGTTGTATCACCAATTTCAACAATCTTACCTAAATACATGACAATAACACGATCCGAAATATGTCGAACTACACCTAAATCATGGGCAATGAACAAATACGTTAAACTAAATTCACGTTGTAACTTTTTCATTAAGTTAATCACTTGTGCTTGAATAGATACATCAAGGGCAGATACAGCTTCGTCAGCAATAATCAATTTAGGATCAACAGACAGCGCCCTAGCAATACCAATTCGCTGACGTTGTCCACCACTAAATTCATGCGGAAAGCGGTCAGCTTGGTGGGCACCTAGACCAACGGTTTCCATCAGGTCAGCGATTTTTTTACCGCGTTCAGCTTTTGGAACAACGTTTTGAATATCTAATGCTTCTTCTAAAATTTGTCTTACTGTTTGACGTGGATTAATCGAAGCGTATGGATCTTGAAAGATCACTTGCAAGTCTTTCCGCTTTTTACGCATCTTTCTCTTGCTTAAAGCAAGCAAGTCTTCACCATCAAATTCTACTTCACCACTTGTCGGTTCGTCTAACCGTAAAATTGCTCGTCCTGTTGTAGATTTACCACAACCTGACTCACCTACAACACTAACGGTTTCACCTTCATAAACATTAAAGCTAATACCATCGACAGCTTTTACATGGTTAATGGTGCGACCTAACATTCCACCTTTTATTGGAAAATATTGCTTTAAGTCTTTTACTTTAAGAAGTTCTTTCGCCATTAACATTCACCTCCGGATCGCCATCCCATTCGTCTGTGTAAATCCAACAACGGATCTGATTTCCATCTTCACTTTGCTCTAAATGAGGTAAACGCTCATGACAAATATCACTAGCAAACGGACACCTTGGAGCAAAACGACAACCTTCAGGGATCTGATCTGGTGCAGGTACAGAACCTTGAATAACCGTTAAATCTTCCTCACCTAAATCGATATCGTGTCGAGGTAAAGAATTCAATAAGCCTACTGTATATGGGTGTTTCGGATTTTTAAAAAGATCTTTTACTGTTGCATACTCTACCACTTTCCCCATATACATAACAGCAACATAATCACATGTTTCTGCAACAACACCTAAATCATGAGTAATCATAATGGTTGACATACCTAAACGATCTTGTAAATCTTCCATTAGTTCAAGAATTTGAGCTTGAATGGTTACATCTAACGCCGTCGTTGGCTCATCAGCAATTAACAGTTCAGGATCACAAGCAAGTGCCATCGCAATCATCACGCGTTGTCTCATCCCACCTGAAAGTTCATGAGGGTATTGCTTAACACGTTGCTTTGGAGAAGGGATACCAACTAATTCTAGCATCTCTACTGAACGTAACATCGCTTCTTTTTTACTCATATTTTGATGAATAATAAAGGCCTCACTTATTTGTTGACCAACAGTATAAACAGGGTTTAATGAGGTCATCGGTTCTTGAAAAATCATTGATATTTCATTACCACGTATTTGACGCATCTGGCTTTCTGTTTTATCAAGGAGATTCTCACCTTTAAAGATGATCTCTCCACCCTTTATTTTACCAGGATTTTTAATTAAGCGTAAAATGGAAAGGGAGGTAATACTTTTTCCAGAACCTGATTCGCCTACAATCCCTAAGGTTTTCCCTTTAGGTACAGCAAAATTAACGCCATCAACTGCTTTAACTTCAAATTCTTTAGTAAAAAATGAAGTTTGAAGGTTACGAACTTCTAGAATCGGTTCTTCTACTAGAATATCAGTTGTCTCAGCCATTATGTTCACACCTTTCCTTTCCTATTAATTAAGATCAATTCGTTTATTTAACAGTCGATAAATGACATCGACAGCAATATTTACAAAAACAAATAATAAAGCAAAAATAAGCACGCCACCTTGGACAATTGGGAAATCTCTAGCTCTTATCGAATCTACAATTAATCTGCCGAGTCCATTAATAGCAAATACTGTTTCTGTTAGTACTGCTCCACCAAGAAGGGTACCAAACTGCAACCCTACAACCGTGACTACAGGAATAAGGGCATTTTTTAAAGCATGACGATAAATAACGACACGTTCTTTGACACCTTTTGCGCGAGCCGTTCGAATATAATCTTGATCAATAACTTCAAGCATACTTGAGCGTGTCATCCGAGCGATAATCGCTGCACCAGCTGTTCCTAACGTTAAAACAGGTAGCACTTGTTGTTGCCATGTTCCCCAGCCTGAAGCAGCAAACCAACCGGTATTAATACCGAAAATATCAATACCAATGGCTAAATATTGAATAAGCATTAAACCTAACCAGAAATTAGGTAATGATAAACCAAACAATGCGACGATCATAACAAGAGAGTCTGATAAGCCACCCCGTCGAACTGCTGCAAATACGCCAGCAATTAATCCAATAAATACAGATAAAATGGTACTATATACAGCTAACTCTATCGTTGGTCTTAAGCGAAGAAAAACTTCACTAGAAACGGCTCGACCACTTCTAATAGAATTACCTAAATCACCTGTAACTACACCTCTTATATAATCAAAATATTGAACGGGTAACGGATCATTTAAACCAAGTCGTTCCCTCATTAATTCAATTTGTTCAGGAGATGCACTTTCACCTGCTATAATTTGAGCTGGATCACCAGGAATGAGGTGCATCATACTAAATGTTAAAATCGTTACACCAATTAAAACGGGTATCGTCTGGATAATGCGACGTACGATAAATGTAAACAATGTTTTGTACCTCTTTTCTAGTTTTTCATTTTTGGATCTAATGCATCACGCAAACCATCTCCGAAAAGATTGAATGCCAGTACAACCACGACAATAGCTAAACCCGGTATGGTTGCCACATGTGGAGCATCCCACATATAGTTCCGTCCATCACTAAGCATCGCTCCCCATTCAGGTGTTGGTGGCTGTGCCCCCATCCCAATAAATGAAAGACCACTCGCTGTTAAAATAGATGTCGCGATACTTAAAGTTGCTTGAACGATGATAGGCGAGGTCACATTAGGTAAAATATGAAGGAAAATAATTCTTGCATCATTAGCCCCTAAAGCTTTAATCGCATCGATATACTCTAATTTTCTTACTGCAAGTGTTGATCCTCGCACAATCCGAGCAAAAACAGGGATCGAGAAGATTCCGACTGCAATAATTAGGTTCTCTGTGCTACTTCCCAATACACTAACAATAGCAAGTGCTAGTAAAATGCCTGGGAACGCCAGTAAAATATCCATTAATCTCATAATGATCGTATCTACTTTACCACCGTAATAACCTGAAATAATTCCAAGTACCACACCGATTGTTGTTCCAATTAATACCGAAAAGAAACCAACATATAATGTAATACTCATACCGTGGATAATACGACTGAAAATATCTCGTCCGAGGTGATCCGTACCAAACCAGTGTTCAGCAGACGGCGTGGCAAGTCTGTTAACCGTATTTTGGGCATTTGGAGAAAATGGTGTGAAATGTGGTCCGATGAAAGCAATTAGAATAAATAAAAGGATCATTATTCCACCGATAACAGCTGATTTATTTTTAATTAATTTCTTCCACAAATTTGTCAATTTAACCACGGTTGGGTTTGGGGCTGTTTTAGATATTACTGCACCAGTATTAACTTCTTCCCTCATAATTAAATTCCTTTCTCTTGTCTTTTTTGTATAGATGATGATGCACGTGTTTCAATGTATGAAACACGTATTACTTAACTAAAATGGCTAACATTCAGCTTGCAAAAAATAAGTTCAATTAACTACAATTTGTAATTATAGCATGGATTAATAAATATACAATATGAAGAATTTTACAGATACTCGTGCCGTTACCCCAATTTTCAGATAAAACGGTTATCGGTATAAATATACATACAAGCAAGCATCTGTTTCCTCACTAAATAAGTAAGTTTTCTATAACAATTGGGTATATTTATCGATATATAACAAAAGTTAAGCTTATTTTTTGAAAACTAAACAGCTACAATCCACAATTTTGTCATACCCTTCTACATTTTTCAACAATTTAATAAAAAATTGAAAAATTAAATTAACTCTTAATATTTTGAATTATATAACTATATCCCTTGAAGTCAAGAGAATATCAGATAATCATCATAATAGTAGATGAAAAATTGTAAATTTATAAATTTTTTAGATAATTTAAACTTGTGTTATTTTTTAATCTGTTGTATAGTAAAAACAGTTTTCACCATACAGATTAAAAAAGGGGAGTGTAAGTTGTGAAACAATTTAAGAAATCCGTTCTACTTCTGCTATTACTTGTTGCATCCGCTTTATTTGTTGTAGCATGTGGTACAGATGATGATGCACAAGAGCCTGGAGAAGACCCAGCTGGCGAAGAAACTGATGAGCCAGCAGCTGAAGGTGGCGACCTTGTTATTGCCCAACTATCAGATGCCGTATCATTAGACCCACACGGTTCAAATGATACACCTTCAAGTAATGTCGCATATAACATCTACGAAGCATTGGTTGTTCAAGATGAGAACATGGAACTTCAACCTGGCCTAGCGACAGAATGGACTATGGTTGACGATCTAACATGGGAATTCACTTTACGTGAAGGTGTTACATTCCATGACGGTTCTGAATTCAACGCTGATGTTGTCAAAGCGAATATTGATCGTGTATTAGACGATGCGATCGCTTCACCACGTTCTTTCCTATACGATATGATTACTGACGTTGTTGTCGTTGATGATTATACCGTTCAATTTGAAACAGAATATTCATTTGCGCCATTACCTGCACACTTAGCACACAATGGTGGCGGTATGATTTCAGGTGAATTAATCGAAGCCGATTATGAAGCAATAGAAGATGGCGAAGAACCTGGTAGCGTAATTAGCAATGGCCCTATCGGTACAGGTCCATTCGTCTTTGAAAGCTGGACTTCAGGTAGCGAAATCGTTCTTCATAGAAACGATGACTACTGGGGTGAGAATGCGCATTTAGATTCGATTACGTTTAAAGTTGTACCAGAAGATTCAACACGTATTGCTGAATTAGAAACAGACGCTGCACATATTTCAGATCCATTAAGCCCATCTGATGTAGCACGCGTCGAAGGTTCAGATGGTATGCACGTTAATCGTCAACCATCTGTATCATTATCATACATTGGTTTTAATGCGGAGAAAGAACCGTTTGATGATCCATTGGTTCGTCAAGCCATTTCAATGGCGATTGACAAAGATGCGATTATCGATGGAATCTTCGATGGTGCGGGTATCCCAGCAATTGGACCTATCGCACCTGACGTATTCGGTTATGACGATTCGATCTCAGGTTTAGAATATGATGTTGAAGAAGCAAAAGCTTTACTTGCTGAAGCAGGTTATGAAGATGGCTTCTCAACCACATTATGGACAAATGATCAACGTGAGCGAGTTGATATGGCGACTTACGTACAAGCAGAACTTGAAAACATCGGTATCGATGTTGATATCGAAATCATGGAGTGGGGTGCTTATTTAGAAAATACTGCCGCCGGTGAACATGATATGTTCGTTCTTGGTTGGACAACCGTAACTGGTGATGCTGACTATGGTATGTACCCAATGTTCCATTCAGATAACTTTGGTGAGCCTGGTAACCGTACATTCTTAGCGAATGACGAATTAGATGATATTCTTATCGAAGCACGCCAAAATCCAGATGAAGACGAACGTTTAGCTCTTTATCGGGAAGCACAAGAAATCCTTGTCGATGAAGCACCAATGCTTTACATCCACCACCAAGAGTTCCTTCTCGGTGTAAGAGATGAAGTGCAGGGATTCTGGCAACATCCAACACAAATATTAATGTTAAAAGATGTTAGCCTAGCTCAATAATATGATTAAAAAACAAATCAGATGCAATGCATCTGATTTGTTTTTTTATTATGGTAAGAGAAAGCGAAGTGTTTTGCCGAAGTGGTTCTACAAGCTAAAATATTGCTACTCGGATTTCACTTCTTTTATTTTTGTCCCGCTCTCTTAGCTAATTCCATCAAAACGGTATGTAGCGACTTGTCCGCTTATCGTTTTTAATTGTTCTACATAAAATTTAGTTTCATATTGAAGCATTCGATACTTCGGTCCCACTATACTTAAAGCGGCTATCACTTCTTGATCAACGTTCCTAAGTGGCACAGCGTAACTTAATACACCGTCTGGGCTCTTATCTTCACCAACTGCATACCCTTTGCGTTTAATTTGTTTAAGTTGTTCTAAAAAGATTGTTTTCGTCAAATTGTGTTGTTTTAGGATGCGATCTGAAAGATGCTCGGCTATAACGCGATCACGCAATGACGAATTTAAGTGTGCTAACATAACCTTCGCTCCTGCATCAGTTAAAAAAGATAACCTTTCCCCCACTGTTATCGTTACATTTAATGTGTGAAAACCTCGAAAGCTTTGGACACAAACGTGATCCGTTCCCGATAAATGACTAAGAACAACACTCTCATTCAAACGATCTCTTAACTGTTCCATGAAAGGCAATATTAATGTCGGTAATCGGTTGTCCTCGTTTACGATAGTAGCCAAATGTAAGAATCGATTTCCTAGTCGGTAATAGTTATCGGTTGTTTCTATTAAATAGCCTTCTTCTTTTAATAACTTTACATGTCGATACAAGGAACTTTTAGGGTAGGCTAGTTGTTCAACCATATCGTCAATCTTTAGCTTTCTTTGTTGCATTGAAAATAGGTTGAGTATCTTTAATGTTTTCCCCGCGCTCATTTTAAACCACCTTCTTTTGATAATAAATTATCGATATGTAATATTCGTATTTATGTATAATTATTTTTAACCATTACTTTTTTACTTATATTTTACTGTATTACAGCATTTTTTACTATAAAAAAATACAATTACATGCAAAATCCTACATATTCAACTTTACATTTCATACTTTATGGTAGTATATTAGGGATTATTATCATAAAATAAGGTAGGTTGATGTGACTATGAATCGGTTTAAAAAGCTTCAAAATAGCTTATTCAATTTTGATGCAAAAAGAAATAATAGTACTAAAGAACTGTATAATTTAGATAATAATGATAATAGCTTATTAGATAGTGATACCACTACGAAAGAGAAACAATTGCATCAAGCTGAGCAAATAGCGAATATCGGACGATGGCAGTATCACTCTGATGACCTTACCCTCTATGTATCAACTCATTTTAAAACCATCTGTGGTTTTAAAAATGACGAAACGATTGACTTAAATACTTTTCTTGCCCTTGTCCATCCAGATGATCAAGCATTATTTACCAAAAAGAATATCAATACTGACTTTTATATTTCTTTCCGCGTCTATCACAAAGACAATCATAACCTTATCTATTTACAAGCATCAGGGGAGTTAAAGCAAAACGATGATCATACCAGGCAATATGTTGGGATTATTCAAGATATAACCAAAGAAAAACAATTAGAAAAACAGTGGCTATCTCGTGAAACGAGTATTCAATATTTACATCAGCACGCAAATAACAGTTTTTGGATTTATGACGTTGAATCAGAGAAAATGACTTATTTATCGCGAGCTGCCGAGACGTTATTCCAACAGCCGATCGAAGTCATCCTTGAGAATCCAAAACTTTTTTTCACTTATATTAATGAGGATGAGCACCAACAACTGATTAATGGGCAGAAGGTAGAGAAACAACATAAGCTAAACTTAGTAAATGACCATAACAAGTGGGTACACCATACTTTTGTACCCACATTAAATACAGAACAGCAGCTCACTCAAATTTATGGTGTGATGATCGACATAACAAGTGATAAAGCTTTAGAACAACAATACAATTTCTTAAAATATCATGATTGGCTAACCAAACTTCCGAATCAAATCCGTTTAAAGCATCAAGTGAATCATTTAATTAGCACCAAGAAACCGTTTACCATCTACCACCTTGACCTTGATCGTTTTGCCTTTATCAACGATTCACTGGGATATCAGACCGGAGACCTTGTTTTAAAAGAAATTGCAAAGCGACTAAAGGAAACCTTAAGTAAACATTTATATCTCTATCGGCTCGCTAGTAATGATTTCATCATTATTGATTCAAGCACAACTGAACAAGAGATTATTGAACAACAAGCACAGGCTATTATTAGAGCGATTAACGAAAAGATTTGGATAGATGGCTATGGATTATTTTTAACGACAAGTATTGGCATTGTTACTTTCCCTTATCACGGCAAAAGCAAAAGGCAACTGCTTGATAATGCACATTACGCTTTAAATGAAGCAAAAAATAAAGGTAAAAATACATATCAAATCTTCTACAATTCACATGAAATTGACTCGTTCAAAAGATTTATTCTTGAACAAGATTTAAGACAAGCCATTAAAAATGAAGATTTCACTTTATATTATCAACCTAAAGTTAACGTCATGACTGGGGAAGTTGAATCTATCGAGGCTTTAATTCGTTGGCATCATGAAAGTTGGGGGGTTGTTTCACCTAGTGAATTTATCCCATTAGCAGAAGAGAATAATTTAATTGATAGCATTACAGATTGGGTCATAAAAGAAGCGATTGAGCAATTATCAAGATGGAAGCAAGCTAACATGCCATTACGACCGATATCAATTAATATTCCACCATCACGATTTTTAAAAGCGGACATTGTCCTTTTAATCAACCAATTGCTGATTCAAGCAAATATTCCAGCGACTTACATAGAATTAGAGATTACAGAGCGCACATTGATTAAAGATGTTCATGCTGTCATTGAAACGATTAAAAAGTTGAAAAATCTAGGTATAACGATTGCTCTCGATGACTTTGGTACTGGCTATTCATCATTAAAGTATTTAAGGACCTTTCATATTGATATATTAAAGATTGATCAATTATTTATTCGGAATATCGAGAAATCGAATAATAAAGATGCGGCTATTATATCTGGGATTCTTCATTTAACTAAATCAATAGGGGTAAAAGTAGTAGCTGAAGGGGTAGAGACATACACACAGTATCAGTTCCTTAAGCAGAAAGAGTGTGATTTGATTCAAGGCTATATTTTTTCAAAGCCTGTTCCTGTCGAGAAAATCGAACCGATTATAAGAAAAGGGAAATTAACCTTACCTATCCACCATACCAGACAAAAACCAGAAATTGAAAAACGGAAATTCTTCAGATGTGAGTTGCCGAATTTTTTAATTGGTGAAATGACAATCATCGAACTGAATCATCGTCGGCTAAACCTTGGGAGTGCAAAAATTTTAATTGAAAACATTAGTATTGGAGGACTTAAAATTTTATCTTCCTTGGATTTACCTGCTCGATCCAAGCTAAGATTAGCCTTTTATTTTAAACTAGCTGGAGAATCCTTTTATTTAATTGGTGAAATCGTTTGGAAAAACGATACGCTCTTTGATACCGTCTACTACGGTATCGAATTTGCCCATATCAGCGAACAAGAACGGGACATGTTAGCATCAATTATTAATAAACTAACGGTAGCCATACGCAATAATAAATCAATTGAAGATGAGCAATTTTTAAAAGGAAATCCTCACCATTACTTAAAAAAAGAGAACTGATGAAGGTGAAAACTCGTATGTGCTCCGGTGTCAAATCCTACACCTTTGTTCTTTCCTAACGTATCAAACAAGCACTGCCACAATATTATAGAGTGGCAGTGCTTAGCATCAAATAAGATCTTGAAAAACTTGATAGAGGTGATCATTAATTTTATTCTCAGTAGCAAAAATTTCGTCAAAAGTATGATAGGTAATTTTATTACTTTCAATGCCAAGTGCCACTCCAACAATATCTTGTTTAATTAAATCGATCACTTCATGACCCATTCGGCTTGTAAACACACGATCAAAGACACTTGGAGTACCTCCACGTTGAATGTGTCCAAGTACGGTTGGACGTGTATCAAGCCCCGATAACGTTTTAATTTCCTTCGCGATATCTTCGGCTTTACCTGCTCCTTCAGCTACAATTACCATACTATGTGACTTCCCACGTTCAAAACCAGCTTTAAGATCTGCAGCTATTTTGTTTATATCTGCTTTGACTTCTGGAATAATGATCGCATCAACACCACTTGCAATGCCAGCTTGCAATGCAATATCACCACAGTTGCGTCCCATCGCCTCTATCACGCTAACCCGCTCATGACTACTCATTGTATCACGTAAGTTTCCGATCGCATCTGTCACTACATTTAAAGTCGTATCAAAACCAATCGTATAGTCAGTTAATGGGATATCATTATCTATTGTTCCTGGAAGACCATACGTCTTTATTCCTTGACGTTGTAAAGCCTGAGCGCCTCGATAGCTACCATCTCCACCGATCACAACCACATAATCAATGCCTTTATTTTTCAAATGCTCAATCGCTTTAGCTTGTCCCTCTGGCGTCTTAAAAGCTTCTGATCGTGCAGATTGTAAAAAGGTACCTCCACGGTATAAAATATCACTAACCTCTTTTGAACCCAACTTAATAAAATCATTATTCATTAATCCCTTAAAACCTTTTCTTACCCCAAACATTTCAAAGCCATTAGATAAACCCGTGCGAACGACTGCACGAATGGCGCTATTCATTCCTTGTGAATCGCCACCCGATGTTAATACTGCAATCTTTTTCATTGCTATCACCTTCCTCTGTTGTCTATCTTTCCACATTTCGGTTATTTAATTATACCATAAACAGATGGACAGATATAAAAGAAAAAGGTGATTTCCACTGATAAAACGAAACTTCAATCAGCGGGCGGAGGACAACAGGACGTAGGTCATACAGACATTGCCACAGGACGTGGCGGTCTTAGTCTGTCATCCTTCTTAAAAATGTGGCGGTTTTAGTCTACGATCTTACCCACCCACTAATTATTCATTGAGTGAATCAGGACATTAGCGGCCGTTTAGCACCCACCGATTGAACGCTCTCCTTATTTTGAGGTTGGCGATTTACGAACGCTTATCTGTGATAAAAACCGCTAGTAATCAGTCAAGCAAATCAGGACTAATTAGATTTTGCTTTCTGAAATAATAATGTCGCTATACCTAATAAAACTAGTATGACGCCAACTCCGAGTCTATGATAGATAGCTGAAGATGTATCGGGTAATCGCACATTCATTTGCTGATCTAAACCTTCACTACTATCTAACCAGACAGCATCTTTAGTTTTTTCATCATCCTCCTCATTACTTTGATCACCGTCTAAAATAGGCAGATCTTCATCATTTAAGTTGTCTAACAGAGGAATGTCACCACTATACAACGCTTTTACATCTTGATCGGTTAACGTATAAGATTGGTAAAGAACAAGCTCATCAATTAACCCTTGGTATGGTGCATCCCAAAAATTAACCCCTAAAGCAAATACGCCATTTAGATCTGTCAATACATGATTGAAATTTTGAAAAGTCATGGCTTGTTCGCCATTTAAATACAGCGTCAGCTCGCCATTATGATTCGTTAACGCAAGATGACTCCATACATCCGCTTCTACATTTTCTTCTAGATAGCCATCAAACCAATTTCCATTTTCTAATGACCACAGCATCGTTTCACCATTATGTCCACGAGGTGTAAAGCTGAACCAATTGTCTTGATCATGAGCTGCAAAAAAAGCAGTGGTAAAGTCAGTTAGTCGTTCCGGCTTTAACCAAAAACTAATTGAGTAATGCTCGCCAGACAGCAATCCGTCGGGCAAGCGTACACCTGAAGTGCCATCTAAATATAGCGCTTGACCAAATTGCCCTTCTTGATAACTAATTTGACCACCTGTGTTACTAATCAAACGACCTGTTACCTCTCCATCATCTACCTGTTGTGTATAGTCGTTTAAACCATTGTCAAACGGATAATAAGCAGCAAGATGCTGATCAAATTCTGCAAGAACAGTAAATTTGAATGTCTTCGTTTCACTGTATTGATCATTTGTTGCCGTTACGGTTAGTGTCACCTCTCGATTGCTTTCCTCTTTCATTGGCCGCTTAACCTCGCCTGCTTCATTGATGACATTTGGATCAGAAGATTGCCAAACCATCGTCGTACCACCTACACCTGTCTTAGGTAGTGATAAATCAGCAATGACAATTGAATCCTGAAATGTTATATGTGCAAGTGATTCTTTAACAGCTGTTTCAGGATTATAGGCAATGGTTTGACTACCAGCAATGCTGATATTATTAGAACCTACTGCAGCAAATGTTAAATCAAACGATTCAGTTACCTCATTCCATTGACGTAAGACCATTCCATGATACGTGACATTATCAATCGTTAAAGCAATATCGTAATCATTTGTCATCTCCCAGCTACCTTGAATAACACCAGATATCGTACCATCTGCTTGAAGGCTTATTTCTTCTGAGGAAAACAGGTCAGAAGAAATGTCTAAACCATGATTAATGTACTTATAAGTCCCTACCACTTGATCAGCTGAAATAGCCTCTAATTGTTCGCCGCTGTAACGGTAAGGCGCAATCACCGGCCACCCCTCACTGTTGATAACAAGTCGATGCACTCTAAGTTCATGTGCCTCGCCTCGATTAGGAAAGCGGGTATGGAAGAAAATAAAACTTTCACCACTATCTGTCGTATACACTGAATTATGCCCTGGAGAAATATAACCGAGTCCAGCTCCACTTCCAGTCTCTCCTAAGCGTCTTTCAAAAAGGAAATTCCCCATCAACTTTACACCATAAGGTTCAATAGCCTGATCATCAAAGAATGATCCCTCAGCTCCTTTGACTTGATTCATCTGTTGACCCGTTGCATCTACAAAAGGACCATCAGGATTTTCTGAGCGCATAACACGCATATTATAGCCCCCTGAAGCATCCAATCCACCATAGGTTACATGCAAATAATAGAAACCTGTCTGCTCGTCATATTGCATATATGGACCTTCAATCCGACTATGATTACCCCCTATTAAATGGGTGCCATATCCTTGACCCTCATAAGGCATACCTGTTTTTGGATTTAATTCCATAATAAATATTCCACCAGAATATGAACCATATAACAACCAAAACTTACCTTCCGCATCAAAAAAAGCATGTGGATCAATCGCATTTGGATGAATAGTTGGATCGTAAATCGTTCCATCTGGGCTTTCCTGATCCCACATACCTGATTTCAGGAAAATCCCATGATCAACATAGGGCCCTTCTATGTCATCAGCTACTGCAAGTCCCATTGCCGAACGTGGTGAGGACCCTTCACAAGCATTGTAATACATATAGAATTGATCACCGATCTGAATGACATCCGCTGCCCACAACGTATCGGAATTTGCCCACTCAAAAGCTTCTGACAACTCATCAAATACATTTTCAAATAATGGGTTTTGATTTGAGACTGTTGAACTGATTTGCTCCCAATTGAGTAAATCTCTTGATTTGGCAGCAGCTAGATGCGAACCAAAAACATAATATGTGTCATCAACTTTAATGACTGAAGGATCATGAACACTTACTTCATTAAAAACAGGGGGTTCAAATGTTTCAGCGCCTGTTCTAACTGGTAAAAATATGGCATTGGACAATAATAAAATACTTATAATAAACAGAATATATGGAAGTAACGGTTTCATTTCTTTTCCCCTTTCACTTCAAAAAATATAAAACGAACTTTCAATCAGGACATTAGCATCCGTCACCTCCGGCCTAAATAGATGATCTCTGCTCTCTATTTTGAGGCGAGCGGTTTACGAAAGGTTATCCGTGATGAAATTGTTACGTACATTTCTACAATTGTCATTAAAGATATAATTAAAAATTAATCAGAAGTAAATAAAGTTTTGTTATCACCCCATTCAATCCCATAAATCACTTATACGTACCAATTATACTCCAATCATGTAAGCGCTTCAATATAAATTTACATTTTTTTGAATACGTCTGTACTGGCTAACACAAGTTAATCTTCAGTTGCTAACCTAATGCTTATATAATTCGCCAAGTCCAATATTTTTCTTTACCAACCTTAAAATTACCAAATCATAAGTTAGCTCATAAAACGAACCTGAAATCAGTGGACGCTTTCGTTCTTCCCCCACTAATTACAGGTTTGTCGAGTGCATCAGGACATTAACGTCCGTTAGTATCCGCATAAATAGATTTTGCTCTCCTTTCTATCTTGTGGTGGGCGCTTTACGTACGGTTTATCTGTGATAAACAAAAACACGCACCAATAGATAAACGTCCTTTATCCTTGAAGCGTGCTTGATATTTGCGCTATTCCTTTCATTATCCGTTAACAATCACACCACCATTGACGTGAATCACTTGCCCTGATACATAACTTGCATCTTCACTTGCTAAGTAAACATAGGCTGGTGCTAGTTCATAAGGCTGACCAGGTCTACCCAATGGATTATCCGAACCAAACTCACTCACTTTTTCCGCATCAAATGAGGCAGGGATTAGCGGTGTCCATATCGGTCCTGGAGCGACGCCATTAACACGAATTTTTTTCTCTATTAGTGAAGAGGCCAATGATCGTGTGAAAGATGTAATCGCACCTTTTGTACTTGAATAATCAATTAAACTTGGATTTCCAGCATATGCAGTGATTGATGTACTATTAATAATCGCACTTCCTTCATTTAAATAAGGTAATGCGGCACGGGTCATGTAAAAGTATGAAAAAATATTTGTTTTAAACGTTGTCTCTAATTGCTGGTCGGTGATAGCTAAGAAATCTTCTTGCGGATACTGAACTGCTGCGTTGTTAACAAGAATATTCAAGTGACCAAAAGAGCTAATTGTTTGTTGGACCGCCTTTTTACAGAAACTTGAGTCCCCTACATCACCACTTATTAATAAACAGCGTTGCCCTTGTTCCTCAACCAGTGCCTTTGTCTGTTCGGCATCTTGATGTTCGTCTAAATACACGATAGCAATATCTGCACCTTCCTTGGCAAAATATAAACTAACAGCTCTCCCAATGCCACTATCACCACCAGTAATCAAGGC
The DNA here is from genome assembly GCF_016908375.1 of Amphibacillus cookii. Lineage (GTDB taxonomy): Bacteria > Bacillota > Bacilli > Bacillales > Amphibacillaceae > Amphibacillus_C > Amphibacillus_C cookii. The sequence goes on along the minus strand of NZ_JAFBDS010000001.1, from coordinate 193,158 downwards.
TACTTTATCCTTTAATTTGTAACTCCCTTGGTACCGATTGTTGTCATAAATGGGTAACGGGTCCATATCACCCTCTATACCTGGCTGCTTATCTTGATGCTGTGCAGGTTGGATTTTTTTCTTTTCCATTTGTTAATCACTCCTCATTTATCTGTTTAACTACTATTTACCCGATTTCAATGAAGTTATGCATCTTTCCATTTTATTGGTTCACTACCCTGGAATAAAACAAAACCTCAATTAGCAGGAAGCAGCGAGAGACTTCCTGCTTTGTTAGTTGAGTGAATCAGGACAAACGCTCCTCTCCATTTTGTGTTGGCGCTTTATGGGTAGTTATCTGTGGTAAAATTGTCAAATCACACCTTGAGCCGTATTAAGTCATGATTGAAATGACATGATACAAATAATGATTTTCTTACCTATTAAAAACCTCCAGCAAGGTTATTTTTCCCTACTGAAGGTTAATCATACTGAACATTCTCTATGTCAAACCAATGATTACTCTTTCTAACATTTATTAGTTAAAATTATCCTTCACTAATATCGTGACAAAACAGGACCCTGCCCCCAGCGTTTTTTTAATTCAATCGCTCGACTAGGAAAGTCAGTAATGATACCATCAATACCAAGCTTGAACAGTAACATTAATGTTGCTTCATCATTAACTGTCCAAGCTCTTACTCGTGCTAAATCAAGCTGATTTACAAAATGGCGTTCCTTTAACAATGAAGCTTCAACATGCAAATAATCCATATTATAACAATAGTAATAATCCATAACCTGTGGTATTGGTTGATGAATCAGCCAAGCAATAGTAGCGTCAGGATCGATTGTCTTTAAACGTGTTAAGGTTGGTAAATGAAAAGAGGAGTATGTGATTTCAACCTGATTCATGTAACCTTGAACACAATCGATTAGCTTTTGTTCAATACCTTCATATCGATTAAAAGCAGTTTTTAGTTCAATATTTAATTTAACACGCTTTGGTTCGACTAAATCTAAGACCTCACTTAGCAATGGAATGCGCTCTAAATCCCAAGAAGCATCATAGTTAGTGTATGTTTGATAAACTGAAGAAAGTTTCATTTTTTTAAGTTCTGACCAATTATAATTATTAATGAAACCATTGCCATTGATGGTCCGATCTAACGTTTCATCATGAATCACAATAAGATGATCATCTTTCGTTAAATGGACGTCTAACTCCACCCCGTCCGCACCTTCATGAATGGCTTGACGCATACCTAACATAGTGTTTTCAGGATACAAACCTTTACTGCCACGATGACCATAAACATCTACCATTCGGTCTCACTCCTTCATCTTCACTATTTGTTTTACTTTTAGAAAAGCTCATTCACTCAAGAAATAAGTAAATACAAACAACAAATGATTATTCTCCTCTAGCACGATTGGCTTGTTCAATTGCACCATTGATTTGTTCGACCACTGTTTGATAAGCTTGATCAATATCTCCACCATTATAAACAGTTTCAAGCGCCGTCTCTGTTATACGCCGGGCCTCTGGAATCATGTCCATCAGTGCGCCCTCCGTCGCAAATGACGGTGTAGTCGTTTGAAGTTGATCGACGGTCACCTTTAATTGTGGCATGGCTTCGTAAGCATCAAGAACGACTTGTTCTTGATAAGCAGCTGGGTTAATCGCGAAATAGCCAGTACCTACATGCCATTCAGCTTGTACTTCTGGTGTTTGCAAATATTTCATAAAATCCCATGCCGCTTGTTGTTCTTCTTCAGGCTGACCATTCATCATCCATAGGCTTGCCCCACCGATCACTACACCATGCCGTTGTTTTTCCTCTGGGTAAGGTAAAAAGGCAACCCCTACTTCAAACGGTGCCTCATCAACCACATGACGCACATTGGCAGATGAGGCTAGAAACATAGCTACATCTTCAGCAAAAAATCCGGAAATCATATTATCACCATTCGTCCCGTAGTTTGCAAATGTATCATCCGCCATCATCCGTTCCACCCATTCAAACACAGACTTACCTTCTTCCTCAGTAAAACCTACTTCAGTTGGTGTCTCGGAACGACCGTTATCATTATTCATAAGAAGTGCACCTTGATTGGCAAGCAATTGCTCGTACAGCCAACCATAAGCTTGAAGAGCAAATCCTTTCATATCCGGATTATTTGCAACAATTTGTCGACTCGCTTCCTCTATCTCTTGATAAGTGGCTGGTGGTGTATCAGCATCTAATCCAGCTGCTTCAAACGCCTCTTTATTGTAATACATCACAGGTGTCGACGAATTAAACGGCATAGAATAAAATTGATCCTCTACACGGTAATAATTAATAATGTTCTCCTCTAAATGATCCATATCATAACCATCTTGATCAACAAACGTTTGAATTGGTTCAATCCCACCACTATTAATCATTGACTTCGTCCCAATCTCAAACACTTGCATCATGGTTGGCGCACTGTCTGTTCCAGCAATACTATTAAACTTTGTCAGTGCTTCATCATAAGTACCTTGATATTCAGCTTTTACTATCACTTGGTCTTGGCCTTGATTATACTGATCAACAATTTGATCTAATGCATCCTGTAGAGCGCCACCCATTGCATGCCAGAATACCACTTCAACAGGCGCTTCACTTTCACCTTCATCAGAATGCTCTTCTGTGCCATTCGATGAGTCATTTTGCGCTTCAACGTCTTGATTTGTTTCATTAGTTTGGCAACCCACTAGAAATAACATTAATACAAAGCATATCAACCATACCTTCTTCATAAAAAGATCCTCCTCATTTTTCCTTATTTTATTTGAATCAAACTTCACTTGATCGTTTATTTTAAGGCACCCTCTGTCAGACCTTGTTGCAACTTTTTCTGACCGACAAACAGCAAAACCAAAGTTGGAATAACAACAATCACAGCGCCTGCCATAATCACTCCCCATTCATTTAATTGTTCTTGCGTTTGTAATTGTCTCAACCCAATTTGCACTGTTCGAAAACGATCATCAGTTGTTGCCAGAAGTGGCCAAAGGTACATATTCCATGATGTTAAAAAGCCATAGACACCGAGCGTGACTAGACTCGATTTAGCAACTGGTAAAACCACTGTTAAATAAAATTTAAAATCACCAATACCAGAGATTTCGCTTGCTTCTTTCAATTCTTTTGGGATCTGTTTAAAATGCTGTCTGAGTAAAAATGTACCAAATGCCATTGCGAAAAATGGTACAGACAGACCCGGATAGCTGTCAATCCAATTTAAATCTCTAATGGTATGAAAGTTTGGAATGATTGACGCTTCAAACGGCACCATCATCGTTGCTATAAAGATAAAAAAAATTAAATCACGTCCTTTGAAATCAATAAAAACAAACGCATAGGCCGCCAAACTAGAGATGACTAATTGACCGACCATGATCAGCAAAGATACGATTAAACTATTAAGTAAATATTGCATCAATGGAAAGCGCTGAAAGACCTGCACGTAATTATCAAATGTTAATGAGCGAGGAATAATTTGTCCTGTCATTATTTCTTGGTTCGACATGAAGCTCATCATGAACGCAATAAAAGTGGGTGCAAAAACTAGAAAAGCTGTTAACGTTAGCAATGTATAAAAAACGACTTTACGGCGAAGGGACGTGGTCATTGGTAATGCACCTTCCTTTCACCTAATTTAAACTGAATAATCGTTAACACTAAGATGAAAACAAACAAAATAATGGCTTGTGCACTAGCCGTTCCAAATTGATAATTCATAAATGCTTCTTGATAGATAGAATAAACCATTAAATGGGTTTCATTTTGAGGACCCCCTCGTGTTAACATATCAATTTGCCCAAACGTCTGAAAGGCATTGATAAAAGTAACAGTAATAACAAAGAACAAGGTTGGCGACAACATCGGTAATGTAATACGCCTTAGTTTATAAAAATAGCCAGCCCCATCAATATCAGCACTTTCATAAAGATAGTAATCAATCGATTGAAGACCACCTAATAAAACCAGAAAGGTAAAGCCGATATTCATCCAAACCGTTGAAATAGCAACAGATATTAAGGCCCATTCCGGATCGGTTAACCATCCAATGGGTGCGACCCCGATGACATTTAACAATTGGTTAAGCCAGCCGATCGTTGGGTGAAACAGAAACAACCAAAACACCGAAGCGGCTGCTGTTGATATCCCCATCGTTGAAGCATACATCGTCCGAAAAAAGCCAATACCTTTTAATTTCTCATTAGCTATAATCGCTAAAAATAAGCTTACCAATATGGCACCCGGAACGGTGTATAAGACGAATAGAAATGTCGATTGCAAGCTTTTTAAAAAAATCGGTGATAAAAAAATATTTTGATAATTTTCCAATCCTACAAATACTGTTGTTATACCACTACTGTTCGTTAGAAATAAACTTAAATAAATCGTACGTCCTAAAGGATAAAACAGAAATAGGCTGAACAATAACACCGATGGCGCTAAAAAAGAAAAACCTTTAAACGTTTTTATTCGTTTTTGTTTTTTAGTCATACGTTCTAAATCATTAGCTTCTATTTGTTTAAATGGCAGCGCTACTTGATTCATAGTGCAACGACCTCCAAATGTTGATTCTCTGTAGGTGCTTGAATCAGAGCGCCAGAATCACGGTTGAAAAAACTAAAATGTTTAATCGATACTGACAAGGGAACACGTTCACCAACTTGAATTAACCATTGACCAAGCCACTTGGCTGTCCACAATTCCCGGCCTACTTCAAATGTGAGCAGGGTTTCGTTTCCTAAATGTTCAATATTGATCACTTCTAGCCATAGATCCGCTTCTTCTGGCTTGGCATAAGCAAGATGTTCTGGCCTAATCCCCACAATTAAATTCCGTCGCTGGATCACCTGTGGAATATCACTCATACTTAGTGGGAGTTGAAGCGTCTGTTCTATCGTGAGTTGCTGGTCCTCAATCGTTGCTTCTCCTAAATTCATCTTTGGCGAGCCAATGAATGACGCAACAAATAGATTAGCTGGCTGATTGTAGAGTTCAATCGGCTGTCCAATTTGTTGGATAGTCCCATCATTTAACACCATAATACGATCGCCCATCGTCATTGCCTCAACTTGATCATGCGTCACATATATCATGGTCAACCCTAATTTTTTCTGAAGTCTACGAATTTCAACACGCATATGTGCTCTTAATTTGGCATCTAAGTTAGACAGAGGCTCATCCATCAGGCATAACGGGGCTTGACTAACCACGGATCTTGCCAGCGCTACACGCTGTCGCTGACCGCCTGATAATTGCTTCGGTTTACGATTAAGCAAGTCGGTTAACCCCATCATCTCAGCTGTCTCATAGAGCCTCTGTTCTTGTTCGGCTTTTTTTACCTTTTTAGCATGAAGACCAAATAGAATATTTTGCTTGACAGTCAAATGAGGGTATAGGGCATAATTTTGAAATACCATTGATAAGTGACGATCTTTTGGAGGCAAATGATTAACCATGTTACCCTTCAGTCTTAGTTCTCCACCTGTAATACTTTCCAGTCCAGCAATCATTCGTAGTAATGTACTCTTCCCAGATCCTGACGGGCCAACCAAAACAAAAAATTCGCCTTCTTCAATAGTCAAATCAATATGTTCCAGTACCTTAGTTGTTCTGTCATAAGATTTAGACACAGCTATCAATTCAACTGGATGCATGCGGATTACCTCCTCATTAAGATTTAGATTTCTGCAATTACATCCACAATGTATCACAAGAAATGCACCAGTATGGCGTTTTTACCAAAACATTACATTTGTTTTACATAAAACATAATGTGCATTTATATGATTAATAAACAGGCGGGCGTTTTACGGACGATTATCTTAAAAAGTTCATAAAAAAATGAAAAAGGCAACAGTATGAGAACGTTACTGTTGCCTTTACTTCTGTATGGTTGTGCCGCGCATGCGACCTCAACATTTAAACGTTATTTCATTCCGATAAGCAATCGATTCGCTTTTCGTGGGGAGGGCTTCATGATCTACACGGCGTAAATCTAATTTTCGATTTATTATAAACCATTCGTTTAGATTCGCAGGTGAGATATGTTCCGCTTTCCGTGGGCGTGGCTTGAGCTAACTTTGACAAGTAAAACCCACTTGGCAAAGTGGATCTCAAGCTCACGTTACTCCCACAGGAGTCTACACATATCTCATCTGCTAAATAGTAACATCTATTGTTGTCTTTCAAAATCTCATCAAGCGATATTTCAATCAGTGAATATTTATATTCAAAGTCAACGCTTATATTTAATCTAAGATTTACCCTCAGATGGCTTATTCCACTCATTTTTTCTTGCTGAAAACAGTCTTTCTCCACACTTGTTGTGCCAAATTCTTTACAGACTTTATTGTACACCATCTCATTGCATGGTCACCAACCGTATTTTTTATTTCCCCACTCTTTCTCAATATGCTCTTCTTTCTTTATCACAAGCGTTTCATGGGATACATCTTTTTCAATATTTAATCCTGGATAAAGTGCACATTCACTTCCTACTTTCACTCCTGGAAAGAAAACATTGTTTACCCCTGTCCGAGTATAATCGCCAATGAATATTGCATTAGAATATTTATCCGAGTAACTTCTTCCGTTTATTCGATGTGTTTGACTTGCATCATTAAATCGCAAAATTCCACAAACACATGCTGCTGCAACGTCTACATATTGACCAAGCACTCCATACATTTCACTATAATGAATGGCAGAAATACCTCTCATGGTCACACCTTCAATCTCAGCATTATGTCCAATTCTATTTTCATCACCAATCACCGTATTGGCTTCAAGTTTAGCATAGTCCTTAACGTAAGAGTGATCCCCTATCAACACTGGACCATTTATGATCGCTCCAGTATCAATTTTTACATTATTTCCAATAATCGCATTTCCATTAATCGTTACATTTTTCCCTATGAAAGAATTTTCGCCTAAGACAACATGTCCATTTACCGTTGCTTCTTCAGAGATAAATGAATGATCACCGATAGTCGTTTCTTTGATCTCTTGAGCATATTTTTCAAGGTAATCACTATTTACATTTAAAATATCCCAAGGAAACTGCAAATGGTGTACTTTCTCTTGAGCAAATATAGCTTGAATCTTATTCCCTTCTTCCAAATAGTCATTCAAACCATTTTCAAGGAATAACCGATTAGGAATCATTGAACCTGTTACACGTTGGTTAAAACCGTAACTCGCATATGCAATAGAGTATAGAGCCTGTTTATCCAACTTGTAAGCCCCTGAAACTTCAGCAGTCACATAGTGGTCTCTCGCATGTGCTAAAAATTTTACAACCTGATTATTCTGCACTTGTGCACCAATCATATCAATGCTTTCTTGTTTTTTTTGCGTCAATAGAACACTTGAAGCCGCTTTAGATGCTATAAGAGAAGTTATATCATTCGATGTCATAAGATAATTACCCTTTTGGATAATTACCCCTTCTTCAAATGATTCATTATTTGTTCTTAAAAAGCTATCTAGCCCTATATTGGATTCAATCTGTTGAATATTTTTATATTTCTTCAACAAACGTCTGGTTTGATCTGCTTTATAGTTTAGAAATACATAGATATTCGATTCTGAAATACCCGATTCTAGTAATTGTTCAATCTGCCAAAAAATTATTTCCTTATTTAAAAGGGGAAGACTATTTATTTGATAGTGTTTATCAAACGGAAACATTTTATCCTGTCGGTCATTACATAGTAAAAAAGCTTTCATCTCTATCTCCCTCTCATCTTACTATTTTTATCCCAAATAACCGTCCGTAAACCACCCACCTCAAAACAGAGAACAGAGGTCAATCGATTGAGGTCGGAGATTACGGACGCTGACTCAACGAACCGGCAATCAGTGGGGGAAGGGCTACAGGACGTGGCGGTTTTAGTCTGTAATCCTTCTTAAAGACGTGGCGGTCTTAGTCTACAATCTTACCTACCCACTGGTTGCAGGCTCGTTTTATGCTTCAAAGAAATCTGAGACAAGGGCGTCTAGAGAACGTTCCCCATTTACTTATAAACGGTATGCATTAAATAAAAACTTTCAGTTTGATAGAGTGCATAACCTATATTGAATGGTTTTCCATTCTCTAAACAAGCAATATTTTTTGTATCAATAAGAGGCGCTCCTTCTTCAACATTTAAAAAGTCACCCATTCTAGAATTAGCTAAAGTTGCACTAATTTTTTGATCTACAAATTCATATTCAATACCTTGCTTACTTAGATGCTCGTATATAGATTTTTCACAAATTTCTATGTTTAGCTCCTTAACAATTTGAACATCAAAGTACTCTATCTCATACGAAACAGCTACCTCGTCTGCATATCGAATTCTTTCCACTAACCACATTTCTTCTCCCACAGCAATTTTCATGTCTTTTGCTTGTGTTTCATTTGCCTTTACCTTTTCTAGCTTTAATAACTTAGTTGAAGGCTTCATTCCTCGACTTTTCACTTCTGACGAAAAACCAATTCCTGCTTTAAACCCAAAAAACTTGGGTAAAGGATTAACGAAAGTTCCTACTCCTTTTTTCTTGGACAGTATCTTTTCATTAACGAGCTCTTCAATCCCACGTCTAACTGTAATTCTTGATACCGAGAGATGATCAGATAATTCTGCTTCTGATTCAATCATTTGGTGTGGCTGATAAATGCCTGCTTTAATCTGACTCAAAATATAATTTTTCACTATTTCATACTTCGGAACTTTACTTGTCATAATAACTATCCTCTCTATCTGTTATAACTTGTTATTATTATAACACTAGAAAAGACAGAAAACCCACTTTGACTTATTTCGAATAGCCATAGTATTGATTAAACAGTCTATCATTATACGCATCCGCTCCGTCTAAATTAGAACTCTTAAATACTGGAATATCTAACCCAGCGTCTCTTAAGCGTGAAACGACTCCAATGATAATAGTTTGTGCTATCCCTATACCTGTAAAATCAGATGTTGGACCTAAATCAGCTTCCACGCCTTCTATGTGGTAAGCAGCATCCCCTTTAGGTGCATGACTATCAATCGTAACATCTGCAATTTCATAAATATTTTTTCCTGACTTGTGACGAGAAGATACTGATTGAGAATGTTCCATAGAGGTTAACGCTATAACATTTGCCCCTATTTTCTTCGCTTCTAGGCACATTTCAACCGGGATATTATTTCTTCCAGAATTAGAAACCACCATGAGTGTGTCTCCAGCTTCAACCTTATAAAGCGATAGCATATTTTTGGCATATCCGTCTAACCGCTCCATATACGTACTTTTATTTGGCATTTGGTGGAGCATTAATTCTGGTGGTAAGATACCTTTCACATACGCCAGACCACCTGCTCTGATATAAATCTCTTCTGCTACCATATGCGAATGACCAGAACCAAACACATAAAAACGACCATCATTTTTGCAACTTTGAAAAATCAATTCTGACGCTTGATTGATCGACTCGCCTTCATTTTCTATCACTTTATTCCATTTCTCACCTAAATACTTTAAAAACTGTGTAATCTCTTGCTTAGAAGTTGTCATTAGTATGCCTCCATTTCATTTTATGATTACATATTATCATAACATGTTATAACATGTAAAGTTATTTATTACAGATCTCCGTCCGTAAAGCGCTTGTTGCAAAACAGAGCACGCGTTTAATCTATTAAAATGGGCGATCATGTTCGATTCACTCAACAAACAATCCGTGGTCTATTTCGTTTTTGCCCACGGATTGTTAGTTCGTTTTATATTTTCATCTATCTTTTTTGCCAGTTGCTCAGACTCACCACACGTTTATAAAACGAGTTTGGACTCTAAAGGGAGCGTTATAAACTAAAATAAATAATAACAGCTAACAAAATAATGATTGCACTGACAAAAAAAAGGGCGATAACCCGAGATGTATTCGCGACTTGCACCTCTTGCCAATTGATCGGCTTGATGCCTGTTAACCAAAATACAATAATCGCCGATAACACAATAGCATGAACATTTACCAATACGAGTAACAGTGGTGTTATCGCCATCCCCCATTCACCCGCGCCCAAACTCATTCCTAATACGACAGTTGGTGGTAATAATGCAACCGAAACCATCACACCAACTAAAGCTTCTGACACGCGTTTCACAAAAGATAAGGCACCTGCCGCACCTGCCGCCAATGCCAAAATAATATCCATCATGCCGACATCTGTGCGCGCAAGAAACTCACCACTATTAATCGGTACATCAAAAAAGAAACCAAATACCATCGCGATTAATAACGGAACGAATAAACCAATTAACGATGTTCCTGAAGAACGTTGCATTAGCTTATAATCACCCAACAACGTTGAAAAAGCCAATGAAGTAAAAGGACCAATTAACGGTGCAATCACCATTGCTCCAATAACAACTGCTGAACTATCTTTAACAATCCCCGCTGTCGCTACAATAGAAGACAAGACGAGCATCCAACGGAAATTTATCGTGAAATGACTTGAAGCTTCCACCACATGGTAGAGCTCATGGCGACTAGCCCTTGCCATTTCCGTCTCCGCCTTGGTCTGTCTCTCTTCCGCTTCTTCCTCATCCATGTGAGGAAGGTAAGTGGATACATTGAAAAGTAATGCCTCCATTTGATTATCATCATTGGTTTTTGCCTCCAGAAAATCCAAAATCTCCTCAGCATATTGTTTTTCAACTAAGAGCTTAAATACTTGTTCTTGATCTGAGACACAATATTGCCACTGCGAAACGATTTGAAAAGAATCTAGCTGCACTAAAAAATGAGGAACTCTCTGATTCGATAGGTATACTTCAACTAATTGCAATTCCATAATTGTCACCTCAATTTGAATCTATGCCTTGCCAATCCATCAGAATCTTTCCTTACTTAGAGCATATCCGAATATTTTAATATTTATCAATTGATCGGATAAATCCACTTAAAAAGACACAGACTAAATTGATTTATTACAGATAACCGTCCGTAAAACTCCCCCTCAAAATAGCGAGTAGAGCAAATCGATTAAGATGGGGAATAACGGACTGATTCACTCAACTAACCTGCGATCAGTGGGTAGATAAGATCGTAGACTAAGACCGCCACGTCTTTAAGAAGGATTACAGACTAAAACCGCTACGTCCTGTAGCCCTCCGCCCACTGATTGAAGCTTCGTTTTATTTTAATTGAAAGGATGACATTAATGGTTAATAACTGGACTGCTCTGATCCCCTTTTTACTCGTTATTCCGATTGCAATTTATACACGTCAAGTATTGCCCGGACTCATTGTGGGATTATTAGCAGGCTCTTTTCTTGTTGCTCCTCACCCTATCCAAGGGATGCAAGCGATGATTACTTATCTTGTCCAAGCACTAATCGACGAAAATAATATTAAAATTATTTTATTTCTATATGTTTTTTCTGGGATGATCGGAATGATCAAATTTACTGGGGGAATAAATGGTTTCGTTATTAAGGCATCAGAGCGTATTTCAACGAAACGTGAAGCGCTAATTTTAACTTATATATCGACAATTGGCACATTTAGTGCGCCTACCTTTCGATTTGTTACAATCGCACCTATTATGAAGGCACTATTAAGTAAAGTGAAAATGTCAACAAAAGAACTAGGCTTTGTGATTGAGACAACGGCGACACCTGTAATTGTGCTTATTCCCGTTGCTACAGCGTTTGTAGGCTATATGGTATCCGTTATTCAAGTTGCCACTGAATCGAGCGGTATTGAAATCGATCCTTATCAACTTTTCATTCAAAGTATCCCATTCAATTTTTTTGCGATCGTCATCATATTACTTGGCTTTTACTTAAGTTTCTTTCATCATAAAAAAATTCAATCAGAACGTCGGGATCACGTTAAAGGAGAAGTTCAACAATGCCCACAAGACATGGGCCCTATTCCTAGTAAACCGTTAAATTTATTTATTCCAATTATTCTTGTGATTAGTTTAACGATTTTTTTAACTTGGTGGGACGGAGCTACTCAAGGTTATGGTTTTTTTGAAGCTTTTATAAACGCTGACGTTTTAGAAGCCATGGTCGTTGGCTTAATGATGACCTTTCTATTAACAACGTTCTTCTATTTGATTCAACGCTTTAAACTTGGGGATCTCGTAACCCATTTTATTGAAGGGGGAAATGAATTGATGAACGTGATTGTATTGTTATCGATTGTATGGGGACTATCCTCTGTTACAAGTGATTTAGGTTTTTCAGAATTTGTTACCTCATATACAGATTGGATTCCTGATTCACTAATTGCCCCGCTTTTATTTGTTTTTGGCGCGGCGATCTCCTATTTTATCGGTTCGGCTTGGGGGACATGGGGAATTCTTATGCCACTTGGTATTTCACTGGCAGCTTCTGCTGGTGTATCTTTCCCTTTAATTGTAGGTACCGTTTTCGCAAGTGGTTCTTTTGGTGCTTTTGCCTCACCTTTAAGTGATGATACTAATACACTTGCCAATATATTGGGGTTGACCGTTATGGACTATGCTAAATTTAAATTACGTCCTGCTTTAATAGCAGCATCAATAACCACTGTTCTTTATTTTGTCTTTGGCCAGTTTTTTTAAAAGAAAAGCTCCCCTACTTCAGGGAGCCTTCACCTATTATACAAGATCACAGGCATCAGCTGGCATCCAATGCGGATCTTCACCGTTCCATTTAACATTGCAGCCGATTGGATTCGTTAATGGTTGGCTAATCGTTTCACCAGCTAAATGCTGATCAAGTGCCTGTTCTAAATCATTAGCTGTTGCTTTCTCTGGTTCTCGCGGATTATCCAAAGCTCTACCTGTATAAACAAGCGCCCGCTCTTTATTAAAAACAAAAAAATGAGGTGTTCTCAGCGCTCCATATGCTTTTGCTACGGATTGAGACTGATCACGGAGATAAAGCCAAGGAAAACGTTGCTTTTCCATTCGTTCAACCATACCCTCAAAAGAATCCGATGCATGGGTTTGTTGAGAATTCGAATTGATAGCAATAAAACGGACGCCTCGTTCTTGAAATTGCTCTGCGCTTCGTCGGGTCACCTCATCAGACCCAATGACAAAAGGGCAATGGTTACATGTAAAGAACACAACCAACGTGTCTTCAGTGAAATCGGATAGCCGATAAGTATTTCCGTTAGTAGCTCGCAATTCAAAATCTGGTGCTGTTTCTCCTAACTGTAAAGTAAATGCCATTATCTTTTCAACCTCCTTTTCCATTATTGTAAAGCGTTTTCAAAACAAAGTCGAGTATCTTGCTGAAGAGTGACGCTATGAACCTTAGCTACTCGCAGTATATGATACTATTTACAGGCGATAACTTTCTCTATAAAGGAGCATTATTGGCTGGATAATAGGAGGGGCGAGCGAAAGTCGATAAATAGCATTTATTGCATTTTTCACTTGAAAAATCCATTAAACTTCATTTAGTATTAAAATACATGCTAAATCTTAGGAGGATATAAACACATAATGAAAAAAATTTATTCTATCGTAACTCTATTCATGCTTATTACATTACTTACAGGGTGTGCTGAGAATGAAGAATCACAAACGGATTTAAACGATGATTCAGCTGCTCAAGCTGAAAAGAAAAGTGAAGACGTAAAAAAGAAAGAATCTGATTTTGCTGACGAATCCTCAGAAGACAATGATAAAGAAAGTGATGAAACCAACACAGAATCATCAAAAGAAACGAATAGCAGAGAAACAAACGCTTCATCTAAAAGCAAAGAAGATGATGCCTTATCTAAATTCTCAGCAAAAGAGATTGAATATGCTCGTGTATGGTTGCAAATTGGTGAAATAAAAGACGTAGATGAATTAAATGTAAGACATATTACAGCTGGGACACCTATTAACCCTAATGATGAAACTAGTGCTGCGTATCCTGAAGATGTGATTCAATTATCTGGCAGTCGTTTAGTAGCTGGTTCAGTAACATACAGTGGTAATGGAGATGGGACGATCAATGTGTATAATGTACCTTTACGTTGGGATGGCAATTACCCTGCTGGGGAAAAGTTCTACAGAGATATTATTGAAAGTACAGAGCTAGTCTCTGTTGATCCTAGAAATGGTGAAGAAATGATTAGCCTCATCAGTGTAATCTCAATTGAATAATCCAAATCTCTTTATTGTTCAGAAATATACTCTTGAAACCGAGTAGACGTCGCCATCACTGACAAAAAGTCTGTCTGATTGGTTTCCCTCAGAATCGAGTGCGTGGCTTTCCAACATCGGGTCTTCAGAGGTTTCATTACAGTATTGTGTGCGTACATTTTAATCTTGTACATTGAATTAAAAATAAAAGGGAAATCACTTTCATTTCAATAAACGCCACTTGCTAACTTTATTTATGCAACACTAGCTAACTAGGAGGTAAAGATGCATATCTAGCCTTTTCTTTCATATACATAAGATGGTGTGAATTGATGGAGGTGGGAACCATGGAACAACTGATTTACTTTGCCAGCGCACATACTGCCAAAGGTTATCAAGATTTATTAGCAAGTAATCTGTCTGGAATTGATTATATCTTTCTTATTGAGGGGGCGACCAAGCATGAACGCTCACATTGCATCCGGCATTTTTTCGAAAAATGGCGAGCAAAGGGAGAACAAATTGAATTGTTATTAAATTGCCTCGATCGATCCTATTTTACTGGGGTCATTAATAGGCGTAGGCGCTGCGCGATCATCGATCGAAGTGCACATCCGCACTATACCCCGATTGCTGTTGGTTTAATTGAACATATTGTTGACTTAAGCGGTAAGGTTGATGAAAAATCATGTTTAAATGATCGAGTAGATATTCAGCAATTATACAGACAGCAGCGAGAAAAAGTGAACGCTGTTCATCAAAGCTTTGCTATTGGCTTAGATATTCATGATCAATTAGAACAAATTTTCATTGATGCGATTGACTTTCGTAAAGCTGATCACGTTGCTCAGCAGTTAATTGGAAAGCTATTTGATCATCAGATGAGCAACAAGGCGACGCCTACCGTTCACCATCGCTTTCTTGGAGCTTCAACAGCTACTGGGGTAACGGATTATATCGATCAATTAACAGAACAAGTTAATAAACGCTATCTAATTAAAGGAAGAGCAGGTTCAGGAAAGTCAACTTTGTTGAATAAGGTTGTAGCTGAAGCTGAGGAGCGACGGTTTACGGTGGAATGCTATCATTGTGGATTTGACCCTGATAGCTTAGATATGGTTATCATTCGTGAGCTTAACACTGCTATTTTTGATAGTACAGCACCACATGAATATCAACCCTCTCGACATGGCGATGAAATTATTGACCTTTACCAAACGACAATTGCCCCTGGTACAGATGAGAAATATCACGAACAAATTGCTAGTTTAACCGTGCAATATAAATATCACATTCAAGACGGTATCAGAGGATTAGCAGACGTACTAGAGATTGAAAATACAATAGAAAAGAAACTTAAAAATTGTTTAGACCAAGTACACTTTAATCAACAGGTTGAAACGTTTATTAAACAAGTAGAAACATGGATTCATTCATGAACCCATGTTTCTTAAAAACTAATCTGCCAAAGGGTGAATCCTGACAATACAGACAAAAAAATGAACAAACTCGGTAGAACAAATTCCTTCCAATTAAGCTTCCTCGGTGTCTCGCCGATAGGAAGCTTAATTTTCGTTAAGATAGCCAAGGCGAACATAAAGATATTCCCAACTAACAATTGGCTTATGCCCATTAAGACTAAAAGATGCCCAGCCTTTCCATTTCGTAGTCGTTCTTCAAATTCAATAAAATAAAATAGATAGCCCCACCAGACACTGACCCCACTAATTAACATCATCACAACAAAGATGGGTTCTTCTGCAACTAACATGGCTAACTCCGTTTTATTTATCCGAGCGAGTAAAAAAAGATAACTAAAGAAAAATACTGGAATTAGAAATGAAACAACGATAATGGCGTAATACAAGCGTGTTGCAAGTTTTGACATCTAACATAACTCCTTAAAAACATTTTTCAATAAAACGAACCTTCAATCAGTGGGCGGAGGGCTATAGGACGTAGGTCATGCAGACGTTGCCACAGGACGTGGCGGTCTTAGTCTGTAATCCTCCTTAAGGACGTGGCGGTTTTAGTCTACGATCTTACCTCCTCACTGATTGCAAGTTGTTTTAGAGAATCCGAACATGAGCATCCGTTATCACCCACTTAAACAGATTTACTCTACTCTTTATTTTGAGGGGGGTTTACGGACGGTTATCTGTGATAAATACATTTAACCGTAGATCATGGTTAATAGCGATTTTTTCATTAGATAGCTATAGCAAATTAACCAATAATGGCAACACTGATAAACCAAGTAATATAGTGATGATCCCCGCAAAGATCATCGCTAAGGTTGAGAACGTCGTTGCTTCTTCTCCATATTCAAGTGTACGATTGGTCCCTACTGCATGAGCTCCCATTCCCAATGCTAATCCTTTAGCCATTGGTGATTTAATCTTTAATACCTTAAATACCATCGGACCGATAAGCGCACCTAAAATCCCAGTAATAATAACAAATACGATCGTCAGTGCAGGGATACCACCAATTTCTTCTGATACCTCCATAGCAAGTGGTGTTGTAATTGATCGAGGTAACAAACTAATTAATAAATGATAATCCAAACCAAACAGTAAACCTAATAAAAAGGTGGATAAGATGGCTACAACCGATCCACTGATGACGCCAAGTAATATCAAGACAACATATTTCCTCAAAACTTCCACATGTTTATACACTGGAATAGCAAAGGCAATCGTTGCTGGTCCTAGCATATGTGTTAAAACAACTGCCCCTTGATCAAATGTTTGAGGAGAGATACCCATTAGACTTATAGTGATAATAATAAGTGCTGGCGTGAAAATTAATGGATGAAATAAGAGGATCGGGTAGCGCTTAGCTAATTTTTTTGTTAACACATACAAACCACAAGTTAAGAGTGTTACCAACAAAATAGTCACTGTTGCTTCACCTCAAATCGATCAACAATCAGCCCGGTGATACCGACCACGATTATCGTACTTATTGCAATAACTAAAACAATGACTAATCCCTGAACACCTGCTAATTCATCATAATTGACAATGCCAACCGCTGATGGAATAAAAAAAAGTAAAAGCTCAGCCATCAACCATCTTCCACCTTGCTCAACCCATTCCAATTTAATCAGATTAAAGAACAATGCAAAAAACAACAATAAAAGTCCCACAATTGAAGTCGGTAATGGGAGAGGCAATAGCGCTTTTAATCCGATTGCCAAAAATAAAAAAATATGAATAATTGCTACTTGTACACTAATAATTCCTATCCTTCGCATCTACTATCTTTCCTTTTATTATCTATTTTCGTTTAAAATCGCCAATCTTCTCAAGGAATATGATACACTTTCTTTAAACAAATTGCCATAGGGGGACATGAAATGACTGCGCTTAAACTCTTTCAAGTCGATAGCCAAGAGCGTCATAACTTTCTTGAACTTTTAATGTTAGCCGATGAAAGCAAAGAGATCGTCCTTTCATACATTGATCAAGGTGAGTTATTTAGCATTAAGAAAGCAGATTTAGTTGTCGGGGTCGTATTATTTACTTTTCTCAGCAAAAATACGGTTGAATTAAAAAATATTGCCTTAAAAGAAGCTTACCGCAACAAAGGACTTGGCAAACAGATCGTCAACCAAGCTGAACAATATTATCGAGATAACGGCTATGATCATATCATTGTATGTACAGCTAATTCAAGCATTGCTAACATTGCCTTTTACCAAAAAGCAGGCTTTCGATTGATTGATATAGAAAAGGACTTCTTCAACCAGTATCCTACACCCATTTATGAATATGGAATTTTAGCACAAGATAAATTAATTTTTAGTAAAGCGATTTTATAATATCTCAACTTTTGCATACTGAAAATAGTCATTCACTCTTCTCACACGTCTAGGAAGTTATTTCGTTCCGAAAAGCAAGGGATTCGCTTTTCGCGGGGATGGCTTCGGCTCATCCTATCCCCGCAGAAGTCTCACCCCTTACTTATCTCCACTTAGACTGGGGATACTTCATGCGATTTCTCCATTTGGCATGCGATCGAAGCTAGCTTTTATTTCCCAGGAAATAAAAGTGATTTTAGAACATCTTGCAGGAAACGGGCTAATTTTATCGAATTTTAACTTTTATGAAGTAACTGATCAGCATATATACAGCCTCGTATATTTTTGGTAAAATTAGGACAGGTCCGACTGACTAAAGGAGGGAGGCAAGGTATGATTAATAAAGATTCTCCGATCCCAATTTATTATCAATTGGAAGAAATTATTAAGCAAAAAATGCAATCAGAAGAACTCCAACCAGGGGATTTACTACCATCTGAAAGGGAATATGCTGAAGCTTATCACATTAGTCGTATGACAGTGAGACAAGCCATTAACAATATGGTTAATGCGGGATTGCTTTACCGACAGAAAGGGCGGGGGACTTTTGTTGCGGAACAAAAATTCGAGCAAGATCTATCTGGGTTAACAAGCTTTAGTGAGGATATGAAAAAACGAAATCTCAACCCTTCTAACCAATTGATTAGTATTCAATTGATAAATAATATCCCTCTGATTAATGACAGATTAAACCTTAATACAGATGATTTTATTTATGAAATTAAACGTCTACGTCTAGCAAACGAAGAGCCCATTGCGTTAGAAACCATCTATACACCTGAAAAAATAGTTGGAGAAATTGATCAAGCACATGTAACCAAATCGTTCTATGACTATATAGAAAATCAACTCAATCTCAAAATCAAACATGGAATTCAGACCATTGAAGCCGCTTTAGCAAATAAAGATGAAATAAAGTATTTAAACATAAAAAAGGGTGATCCCATTCTCCTTATGCAAAGAACTTCTTTTTTAATAGGGCAAGAAGGGACGCCGATTGAATATGTAAAAAGTGCTTATCGCGCAGATAAATATAAATTTAATATGCAAATGAAAAGATAAAACAAAACTTCAATTAGAGGCATCCTTTCCCACTGATTGGTAGTTGAGTGAATCAGGTCATTAGCCTCCATCAGCGCCTGAAACGGATTTACATTTACTTCAGCTCTCTAGTTTGAAGCAGACGTTTTACGGGTGATTATCTGTAATAAAGGAGGGACATCAACATGTGATGTCCCTCCTCTGCACTTAAAACCGATAGTGAATGGTGTCTTTATATTGTTGAAACAGCGCTTTATTCAATTGATCCCCGCCATCTAAGTTAGCGCTATAAAATATAGGTGGCTCAGTATGACCTAACTCAACTAACTTCTTAACAACTTCAGCTACAATCGTATTGACAATCGTTGCTCCGATCACGGTAGACGTTGGTGCTACCTTTTGATCTATACCTTCAATTTGTACAGTCGCATCGCCTATATCACCATGATTATCAATTACGACATCACAGTATTGATACAAATTTTCCCCACTAGGGTGTCTGGATTTAACATTTTTAGAATAAGATAAATTTGTAATTCCAACAACGTTCACACCTTTTTCCCTAGCTTCGATTGCCATTTCAATTGTAACAGGGTTCCGACCTGAAACAGAATGTAGAATTAATACATCTCCTTCGGTAAATGGTGTTTTATCTGCTAGTAACTTACCATAGCCAACCATGCGTTCCATTTGACTTGTATGGGTAATTGGCTCAGTATCTAGCATCACTTCCCTACCAAAGATCGGATTGATATTAATAAGACCACCCGCTCTAAAATAGAGTTCTTGTGTTATAATACCTGCGTGACTTGCCCCAAACGAAAAGATGGCATGCTTTTTTATAATTGCCTCTGTTATCATGGCTACTGCCTGATTTATATGATCATGTTGTTCGTTTTCAACTTTATTTAGTATATTGCGTATATTGTTAAAATATGAAAACATATTATCCGAGTACTCCTGATATTAAATCAGCTAGCCATTTAGCAATAGGACCAAATAACGAAAAGTCATTTCCTCCAAAAACGAGCATCCAATTTTGAATGGTAGAACTATAAATGATAACAGAAACACCCATTAAGGCAACCATAGCAATTGAGGCAACAGCAGACCCAATAATGGCTCCTCGCTGCCCACCTTGACCTTCACCGATCACCGCTGCCCCTCCACATTCAAAAAATGACGTTACGACCAGCGGGATGAGAATAACACCAAATACATTAAAGGCATTTGCAATAATTATCATCACCGTTGAAGTTACCATTGCTGCTATAAAACCAATAATAACAGCATTAGGCTTATAATTGAATATAATTGGGACGTCTAAAGCAGGGATAGCGCCAGGAATTAATTTTTCAGAAATACCCTGGAAAGCAGGAATAATCTGATTAATCAACATCCGAACACCATAGAGCATAATTAATAGGCCAGCTCCAAATGTTAAACCTTGATTAAAGGCTAAGAAAAAAGCATTTTCACCTTCAGCAGCAATAGTTGGTTCAATAAACCAAACAACAACGTACATAAGAAAAATGACTATCCCGCCAGTAATTGATATCTCTCTAAAAAATGATAATTGCTTGGGAACATTAATATCTTCTGTTGAATTTTCTTTATTACCTATGCGCTTTGCTACAAAACCAGAAATCAAACTTAAAATGCCGGTTGGATGACCAATTAAGAAAGACTCATCTTCTGTAACCGCCCACACGTACTTCCGCATTATCCATGGCATGAATGACCAGTATGATGCTGATAAAATGGCACCAAAAACAATTAAAACAATTCCGCTTAAGCCTGCTTCAACTCCTGCCGCAACAAAAATAAAAGGAAACCACCATAACATATGACCTGTTAAGAATATCGTTTTTACTTTTGTAAAACGAGCAATTAATAAGTGCAAGATTAAACCTAAAAACATCGCTAACCCAACATCACCACCATATGAAGCCGTAAATGTCGCATCATTTAATGTTTCACCGACCGATATATCACCAGCTACCACTTCCTGAAAAGCTACATTAATAGGTGATATCGTCCCAACGATTAGTCCCACCCCTGCATCTAAAATAATCATACCAAATGCTGCAGACAGTGATCCTTTAATGATATCAGCAATGTTCTTGCGTTGAACAATTAAGCCTATCATAGCAATTAAGCCCAACAATATCGGCGGATTACGTAATATGTGTTCAGTGAAAAAACTCATCATGGTCAGTTTCCTCCATTCTCTTGAAATTGATCAATGGCTTGTCCAACTTCTTCTTTATCCATATAACGTTTAATTGGAAACACCGGACATTTCACACTACTTTTTAATTCATCGCCTAGCTCTTGTGAAGTAAATATAGCATCTGCATCGGTTCCTTTAGCCGAACTGACATCGGTATTCTCCACTTCACAGTCAATACCACGTTCCTTGCACGCTTTCTCAATTGACATCTTCAATACCATCGAAGAACCAACACCAAAACCACAAACTGCTAAAAATTTCATTTTAATCACCCTTTCCTTTTATCCAATATTTGCGTAAGCGTACATCATTCTTTTCACGACTGTAATATTTGATAAACCTGATCCAAATCACCTGATATAAAACATTGATAGTTCACTTCATCAGCTAAGATTCGGGAAATATCACGCAAGCTTTGCATATGGCTATCCGTATCTATTGCAGCTAATACCATAAATACCTTCACTGGATTCCCTTTCAGATCAACTGGCTGGTTGACTTTAAGTAATGACATCGCTAGTTGATTAACTCCTTCACCTGCTTTGGCATGCGGTAAAGCAAAATAGTCCATTAATACAATATAAGGACCATTTTTATTGACACTGGCAATCATATTTTTAACATAAGCATCCTCGATATAACCAGCCTCAAGCAAAGGTTTACTTGCAAGCTCAATTGCTGCTTCCCATGTTTCAATCTGTTCAATTTGTTGCATATGCTCTTTAGGTAACACGTCTGTTAACATCCATACTCACCCCCTCCTTTTATTGAAAACGCATACTATATTAATAGTATACCAACAACATATATAGTTGTCTATACCAGTTTAATTAAAAACTAGTAGATAGCTACATTCACCATTATTATACCCTTTTATTTTCTATTGAACACACTTTTGTTATAAAAACTAACAAGGTTTCTGACTGACATTTTTACATAAAAAAGATATACTATGATGTAAAGATACTTATACTATTTATCACAGATAACCGCCCGTAAAACGCCCATCTCAAAATAGAGAACAGAGGTCAATCTATTGAGGTGGGTGGTGACGGACGGTTATGTAGATTCACTTAACTAACCACCAGTGGGCGGGGAAAATCGTAGACTAAAACCACCACATCTTTAAGAAGGATGACAGACTAAGACCGCCACGTCCTGTGGCAACGTATGCATGACCTACATCCTGTAGGCCCACGCCCACTAATTCAAGGATCCTCTTATGCTTGATCACGTATTTTTAGCAAGCCCATTATGACATTTAGTGAGGTGAAGTATGCAACCTTTTACTGAAAAAGTGATTAAACAAATTAAAGCTATTCCTACAGGGGAAGTTAGAAGTTATCGTGAAATAGCAATGGAAGCGGGAAGCTCACGTGGTGCAAGACAAGTGGCACGCATCCTCCATTCTATGAGTGCCAAATATGATTTACCTTGGCATCGGGTCGTTAACGCTCAATACCATATCGCTCTCCCGAAAGGAGAAGCACGAGATACTCAAATTAGCCGCTTACGCCAGGAAGGCGTTAAGGTTGATGAACAAGGAAAAATTGATTTATCTTAATCGTTTAAGAGTCGAGCTGATTAAAGTAATAAGCTCGACTCCATTCTTTCGATGTATTTAGCAAGGATACGGGCAGATTGACTAAGAACCTGGCATGACAAACTTCTTTAAAATGATACAATCTTTGTACCGTGAAAAGTGTTGGTTCTGACTACTTTTGCTACTTCTTGTAAATTAGTAGCCGTTATTCCACCACCAACCATTATCTCAAGTTTATCAGCGACATAATCAATATAGTGATTTATCTCATCGGCATTCTCAATGACTGTTTTTTCTGATTGATTACCATGTAAAAGAATCCGATCAAAGCCTAGTTCAATGAGCTGATCTAAAGCTTGGTACTTTTCAGAAGGATTAATTTGGTCAAAGGCCATGTGAAAAGTGAGATCCATGTTTGATATTCCATCAATTAAATACTGACAAGCACGCACATCTAATTGGTGAGCTGATGTAAGGCATCCAAACACAATACCTGTGGCTCCTAGTTTGTTCGCTTGAGCGATATCAACCCTCATCGCGGCTAATTCCTGCTCACTATAACAAAAGTCACCCCCACGCGGACGGATCATAACAGACAACTCCACACCGGTTGATTGGCAAAGTTTTGCCGCTTGATCAATGATTCCATAGCTGGGTGTGGTGCCACCTACAGCAAGATTATCACATAATTCGATACGATCAACCCCAGCTTTAATTGCTTTTTCTAAATATGTGTTATTCTCTGCACAAAATTCTCGAATCATTTTCATCGTTTTGGTGAGCTGCACATGCGAATATAAGTGTGACGTTTTCCACGGATCGCAATGGAGTATGTAGTGATATTTTCTGGGATCGCAAGACCAGTGAATCCCGCATCACCAATATGGTGAATATCTGCGCCGATCATTTTGTTTTGCAAAGCGATTTGTTGTATAGTTTGTTCGCTTGCGCCTTCTTGACTCGTGCCAATTGTCAACATAGCTAAACTGCCCAGTTGATGGACTTTATTCACCCATTGGTTCGCCATGTCAATCGTTATTCCTGGAACCGTGCCTGGTGACGGAATTAAAATGACATCTGCACCAGCCGCAACAAACCGTTCAATCGTTTGATCGTCTATAATGGTTTTACCTGCTTCACCGGACACCCCTGCCCCATGCATTTTACCTGCAATAATAAAAGCACGTTTGCCGATTAATTGACGTGTTCGCTGTATCGCACGTTCAATCTCATTATTTGTCACACCTGTTTGTGGATTTCCTGTTAAACAAATAAAATCAATATTTATCTCTTTAAGTGCATTTAACGTTCTTTCACTAGCTGTTCTTCCCTCTGGAAGTTGATAAAGCTCTTCAGCTGCACTTGCATTGACGTCAATTGGTTCAATATTGACACCGATTGGGCGTCCTGTTAAGTCTTTAATATAATTGATGAGTTGAGTAGCATTCCCTTCATACCCTAGATTTTGAATCACTGGATTAAACAAATCAAACACGTTTAATAAAATCATATCTGCACCAAACCGGGAAACAATTTCTTGATTAGTGATACCTGGATACAATGGTGGTGCATTACATACCGTTTCACTAATAAGGACACGACCTTCACTCGCTTGAATTGCTTGGATGTAATCTTCACGTTGCATCTGCTGAAAGTCTGAAGCAACACAATTTAATAATCTTTTCATGAAATAACCTCCTTATTTCTTAATACTCAACTCTCTCGTCTAAATTCTCAGGTTCAGCCAAGATTGCATAAGGGTAGACCTAATATTAAATATAAGCGTTGCGTTTGAATATAGATTTTCGATTGATTATAAACCTTCCGTTTTAGACACGCAGAATGAAATATGTTCCGCTTTCACTCTCCCAAGCACAAGGGAGACATCTTGGTAAACGCAGTGTCTCCCTAGCCGTGGGCGTGGTGTTTGAGCTACTCCCACAGGCGTCTACACATAGCTCACATGCTAAATAGTAACATCTATCTTAATAATGGTTATCTTTCTAGAGCTCATCAAGCGACATTTCAATCCGTGGACGTTAGATTTAAACCATGTAGACCATGAAGACATCGCAGAATAAGAATTCACTTTATTTCGTGCGGTTGGGCTTACATGCAAAATAAGAAATTCGCATGAAAGCTAGTTGCGCTCGCACGCAAAGTGAGAAGTTCGCATGAAAGCTAGTTGCGCTCGCACGAAAAGTGAGAAATTCGCACGAAAGCGAGTTGTGTTCGCACGAAAAATGGAGAAATCGCATTTAGTATGAACCACCAGTCTAAGTGGAGATTAGCAAAGGATGAGGCTCCTACGGGAATAGGGTGAGCTGAAGCCCTCCCCGCGAGAAGCGAATCCCTTGCTTTTCGGAACGAAATAACGTGCTAAACGTATGAGAAGGTTGAATGACTATTTTCAGTGTGCGAAAATTGAGTTAATATTAATCGTTGGGATAGATATACTTGTTTTGCTCCCTTAAAGTTACTATCATCATGTTTAGATATACGCAAGACTGCGTCCGTTTTCTTAGCCTTAATAAACGCTTTTCACTTCTTTACTATAATTTCAACCTCTCTTAACGGATGAAAAAAGTGTTAAAGATAAAACAGTAAGCAAGGCCTACTGTTTTATCTTTATGATGTTTATTTGTGTAACTTATTAACTTCATTGGCTACAGATTCAACTTGTGTTCCTACAACGACTTGAATATTATGATCATCAATCACATTAATACCTGGAACGCCTGTATCCTTTATCCGTTTTTGATCAACTACTGATGTGTCCTTCACTTCAAGACGGAGGCGAGTGACACAGTTATCAATTGAAATCACGTTGCTCTCTCCACCTAAACCTTGATAGATCTCTTGCGCCATTTGTGTATACTTATCATCTCCTGCGTCTCTAGTCTCAGCTACCGAATCCTCATCCCAATCTTCATCTCCACGACCAGGCGTTTTCAGATTGAATTTGATAATTAATACACGGAATATCACATAATAAATAACCGCGAATACTAAACCTTGTACAATAAGCATATATGGATTGTTTGCTAAAGGCAATTGAGAACTTAAAAAAAAGTCAATAAATCCAGCACTAAAACCAAAACCGGCTGTCCAATTAAACATTGCTGCTACCATGAGTGAAATACCACTTAACAACGCATGAACGAAATATAACAGCGGTGCTACAAACATAAATGAGAATTCAATTGGTTCTGTTACACCAGTTAGAAAAGCTGCAAATCCAGCCGCTAACAATAAAGCTGCCACTTGTTTTTTCTTCGTCTCTTTTGCCGTGTGATACATGGCTAAACAAGCTGCTGGCAAGCCAAACATCATGACAGGGAAGTAGCCGGCTTGATACATGCCTGTCACACCTAATTCACCTTGCCCAGACCAAAAGTTACCAATATCGTTAATCCCAACCATATCAAACCAGAACACCTGATTCAGCGCATGGTGGAGACCCGTCGGAATTAATAATCGATTAAAGAATCCGTACAACCCTGCTCCAAACACACCTAATTCACTAAAGAATGTACCAAAACTCACCAATCCTTCATAGACAGCTGGCCAAATAAAAAACATAATAGCAGAAACAAATAGCATAGATAAAGCTGTCATAATCGGAACTGAACGCTTACCACTAAAGAAAGCTAATGCATCAGGAAGTTTCGTCTTGCTAAAGCGATTATACATACTTGCCGCCACCAAACCAGAAATCATCCCAATAAAGGCATTCTCAATACTCTCAAAGGCAGGTGAAACCGCATCAACTTCAATCCCTCTAAGCAATGATACGGAACTTGGAGAAAGTAAAGATGTAATGACAAGCCAGCCAACTAATCCACTTAATCCGGCTGAACCATCTTTTTCTTTTGCCATCCCTAAAGCAACCCCGATGGCAAATAAAATCGCAATATTGCCTAATATCGCATCACCTGCGGTTATTAAAAAGGCAGCAACCACATTTTCTTCGCCCCATCCAGAATGATCCATTGAATAACCAATCCCTAAAAGTATGGCTGCTGCGGGCAAGACGGACACTGGCAACATTAGTGAACGTCCAAGCCGTTGTAAATAACTCTTCATTATAAAAACCCCCATCCCTAATTAACTACATGGATAGCTTACCAACTAAATATGTAGTTGTCTATACCAGAGTTAAATAATCTTACAATCAAGAAAGCGCGTTCTATGTTTGATAGCATTTTTATGTTTTAGTATGGCGTCACTTTTGATAATGAAGATTATCTACGGTTGAATATCTAAATTAATGGTATTTATTTAGTATACCCGAATGTAAATATATAGATGTAACTAAGCTAACAAACAGATAATGAAATTTAGCCGTCTCTTCGCTTCTACTTATCAACACAAAGTCACAGAGATATAATACATTTAATATGATTGATATTCTAATATCTTCTCTACTATTCATTTTAAAAACAAAAGAATGAAGTAAACTAGTGACAAACTGATGTCCTCATTCTAAATCTTTTAAGTGGAAAAATTAACTTAGCATATTTTATTCGGTTGAGTTTTATTATTACAAGAAAAGAGCTCTGCCCCCATTCAAGCACATAAGGGGACAGAGCTCTTTTAAAACAAGTATACCTCATTTCATTCACGACTCAGGGAGCGGTATATTTAAATTACTTTCTCCACCGTCATTCTGAAATTCATTCTGATAAATACTGTCAGTCACAAGTGTATGACGAGATGGTTGCCGTATGATAATTTTCGATTCTGATGAATGAGTTACACCAATCGAGTTGTTTGAGATTCGATTATTTTCTCCTGATTCTATAGTAATAGCTGTATAACCCTCCGGCATAACATCTGTATTGATTTGATTACCATGAATGAACGTATTAGAGGCTACGATATGCAAAATCCCCCAATCTATCTCTTTTTTTTCAGGGTGTGGTCGGAAGTTATTAATAGAGATCGTATTACCACTTATTGAATTACCATAACCGTATGCGCCATCATTATTTGCCAAAAATTCAATTATACCTGTATAACGTGATGAAATCGTGTTGCTTGAGATGGTTCCATACGTCGGATTATATAGGCGGATGTTGCTTGCACCGTCTGGATATATATTATTACCGTTAATGGTAAACCATTGTGGATTTTCCATTTCAATAGTCACGCCACTTGGTTGTGCACCTAAGGAGTTGTTAACAATGCTCGCTTGTTGAGAAGCACCATTTAAGATAATCGATGTATGCGTTTCTGCAATCCAAGAATTTAGTATCGATGCTGCATCTGCCCCATGCAGTTGTACACCAGTACCAACATGATTGATAACCAAATCATCTATTACAACACGATCAGTGTCTTGCACAGCTTGAATCCCTATACCGTTATTTTCCTCTCCTCGAATTTGGAAACTCCTGAAAGTAATTCCTGAAATGCGTTGACTACTTTCCTCATCTAAAATTCGAATAGCTGTTACTCCAGACTGAACAATCAACTTTGCTCCACCACCACCCGATTGTGTCTTAGGATTGGAACCATCTACACCACTTCGCAAACCACTATTATCGCCAATAATTGAAACGTATGAGCGATCAATTTCTATTGATGAGTCAATATAAAAGTTACCGACAGGAATATAAATAGTCCCTCCATTTTCACCCATATCGTTAATTATCTCATTAAAAACTGCCGCGTTATCAAAGCTCGGCTGATTAGGTTGCGCACCGTAATCTAAAATATTGTAATAGCCTGTATTTTGCTCTAATCCTAAAACGGACAGCTTACTTTCGGTGAAGATCGGTAAAGTTACTGTAGCTATACCCACGACTAGACCTATCAACAATAACAGGACCACACTCAATATAACAACGGTTCTTTTCACCTTATTCCTCCTCGTATAATATGTTTAGGCTTCTATTTCAGCCTATTCATTTTTAGTCCCATTCCTCTGAATGCCAGCCTTGATAACGCCATTATCTTTCACTGCTGGCGGGTACTCTCGGGCGGATTGAGCCTAATGATGACGATCTAAAGGCTCTGTGCGCTAAGCAAATGACTAGATCCGATCCAAATGATAACTAATGCCATTAAACTAACACCTATTAGAAGAAATAACGCAAAAAATCTTAGATAAATAATGCAAAGGATTAATAAAATCAAGAGTAAAGATAAGGTATGGAGCGGTCTTGATACCGCATAAATAAGTGCAAACTTTGGATACTGCCAAGTACGATACTTATAATGGACGAAAAGTGGAAAGACCGCACTCAAACTCAGTACAATAATTAACAAGACGAATATAAATACACCGCTCCCCAGCTGAACCCAAATCGGTGAGGAGAGTGTGTGAAGTATTCGATAGTAAAAATACAAACTGCTGAAACTTACACTATAAATAAAACCAAGAAGATTAGCGGCTAGAAATTCATTTTTATAATTCTGCCAAAATGTGCGCGACAGTTTTTGATCATCTTTATTGATCACTAACTGCTTTAGGGCAGCAAATAACGCAACGATACTTGGGAAAAGCCCAAAGATACCGATACCTATTAACAAACCAACCCAAAAAAACATATTTAAGAGAAGGAGATGAAAACCCAGTGTACCTATCCGCATAAACCATGAATTTTGATACATTTCTCCTCCCCCTCCATTTCTTATTTGCGTAAATATTGGTTCACGTCATCGTATGTTGGGATACTATCTATCCCGCCCAATTTCGTGCAAACAAGTGCAGCAACAACGTTACTAAACATCACATAGTCCACTAACAACTGTTCATTCATTAGCACTTCAGAATAATACGATTCCTTTGCAAGTTGACTCAGTAAAGCACCAATAAACGCATCCCCTGCACCTGTAGAATCTATCGATTTAATATTTATACTTTTTACTATTCGATTAAAGTTCTGTGTAGATACATAGGTGCCTTTCTCACCAAGCGTAACCATAACTATCTCAGCACCTAACTGGTGTATGGCATTTGCTCCCCGACTCAAATCCGATTGACTCGTAATTAAAGCGAGCTCTTCTTCACTTACCTTAACCAAGTTTGCCTTTTCGCAGCATTGTTTCACCCATGCAATAAAGGATGTTTTTTTGCCTCGCCAGAGGTCATCTCTATAGTTGGGATCAAATGACACAAATTTGTTTTGTTTGTGCCCATACTCCATTAACGCAAGATACGTTTTTCGAAAAGGGTCAGATAATAAAGCTGTGGCTGAACCAAAGTGCAATATATTGATTTCCTCTAATTGATTCTCATCGATATCAGAAACCGAGTAATATTGATCCGCGCCTCTAGCAAACGTAAAATCACGTTCTCCTGTTGAGTCTAATGACACAAAGGCAAAAGTGGTATGATGATGGGGATCTTTTTTGAGCATCTTCGTATGCACACCTTGTTCACGAAGCGTCGCTTCTAAAAAATGACCAAATGCATCATCGCCTACTTTACCACCAAAATACGCTTCTCCACCAAAAGCGGAAACGACCGAACAAACATTTGCCGGTGCGCCACCTGCTTGCTTAATAAAGTGCTTTCCTTCCATTAATGTCACATTTATATCCTGACAAAAAAAGTCGATAAGTAGTTCACCAATGCAGGCTACTTTATTCATTCTCTCATCCTTTCCATCATGCCTTATGCATCATCACCTATTTTAATTCGCTTACATTTACCTTCAATTAATTTTGCTTCTGAACTATCGCTTGTTATGACGAGCTTATCAAATGCAGCACGCGGGTACACCAAGCTTGTCAATGCATATCTCCCGTCATCATTAAAGATTTCTATAGAAGAATGATCGATAACCATCTGTAAGTAATAAGGTTTGTTTGGTGCTACAGGTAGTACTTGTTCAGCCGAGAATAGCTCTGAAAACTCAACAATTCCTATGCGACTACGATCTAATATGATAGCTTTTTTTAAACAGTCTAACTTTACAATAAGCTCTTCATCATAATCGGTTTGAAAGGTAAAGTCTATTTCTTTGGCCTCTAAGGGGTCGACGAGCATCTCGACCATGAATGGCACTTCAAATAATGGCACTTGTAAATTATTTATGGGTTGATTTGGTGCCAATGGCTTACAGTCATACATGTATTGCATCATTTCTTCAACTAGCACTTGTTTTAAAAACATGCCTTCGTTTGTTTCAACCAGTGATAGTTTACGAGGAAGTGTCATTTGACCACGCCACTCACCCGTGGGCACCTGATTCGCATAACGCCAATTACTCATCCACCCCATATAAATGCGGCGACCATCTGCTTTAGGTATATCTGAGAAACTCACTCCAGCATAATTATCTTTTCCGTAATCTAGCCACCTTAGATGGTCATCTTGAGGTGTGAAAATCGCCCCATCAAAATCCCCAATAAAGTATTGTGTCTTTGAACCTTCTTGTTTGTCAGGATTATCTCCTACACTGACTAACATAACCCATTTCGTTTTATTTGTTCCTTCAATCTGAAGTTCAAACAAGTCGGGGCATTCCCAAACGCCCTCTTGATAACCCTTGCCTTCACCAAATTCACTTTTAAATTGCCAATCGATCAAATTGATTGATGTATAGATCATCACGGTTTGCCCAGTCGCAAGAATCATGACCCAACGCTTCATCTTCTCATACCAGAAAACTTTTGGATCTCGAAAATCGACTTTATCTGGATGCTTTAATACCGGATTACCTGTATAGCTCACCCAACTTTTACCCTCATCTTTACTGTAAGCTAGACTTTGATATTGTTTAGGTGGTCCCGAGGGTTGATCTAAGTGATGGGTAAAAATAGCGACCATACCAGGCTGATCTTCAAAGAAGCCTGACGTATTATGCCAGTCGATGACAATACTCCCCGAAAAAATCATGCCTAATTCATCTGGAAAGAGCGCAATAGCTTGCTCTTCCCAGTGGATCATATCCTTGCTAATTGCATGGCCCCAATGCATTGGCCCCCATACACTATCATTCGGATTATATTGAAAAAATAAATGATAAATGCCATTGAAAAAAACCATTCCATTTGGGTCATTCATCCAATTTTTTTCGGGAGCAAAATGTATTTTAGGTCTAAATTGATTATTTGTCTGTAACAAGCTAACCATCCTCTCTATTCGTTTGAACGATCGTAACCGTCTTGTTTAATTTGCAACCATTCTTGAACACCAAGACGGTCTAATTCTTGTAAATACGCATCCCATTCTGCATCAGCATTCCCATTTGTGATCCATTCTGCTTTCTTGCGATGAATATATGGGATTAAATCGGCTTCTATTGTTGATAACCGATCCAATTCATCATTATCAAAGAAAACATTTGGAAAAATATTATCTGCTTGCATATAAGGAACCATTACTTCATCCATCAAATTAAGCCTCCATGCCGCATCATCAGGCATCGTTGTCACATCACCATAGTATTTATCCAAGATAGCTAATGGTCCCCCAACAGATGTTTTTTCCCTTAACTCAACAGGTGCTGCCCCATCAAGTGGCAGATGCCTTAACATCTCATTTTCTTCATCATATTCAAAGATATTTTGTATTTCATCATCACCATACGTTCCCCAGTTATTCTGAACAGATTGTAACGGATCGTAAAGCTGATCAATCCACTTTGCAGTTAGTTCTAAGTTCTCATTAGCACTCGTAATAACCATCCGCGAACGGTCAAAGCCCATTCCATTTGTGCGTGGTACATTAATCTGTCCATCAGGACCTGCGAGCGGATTCATTAAATCATAGTCATCGCCCATACCGGTAATGTTTCCTTTGTCCCACGTGAAGTATAGCCCATATCTTCCTTCTTGCCCCTTTGCAACATATGTCGGCCAGTCATGTTCGAATGCTTCTATATCTATAAGTTGCTCGTCATACAATTCATTCATAAAATGAATGGCATCTTTGTAACCTTCTTGCATTGATGTAAGGATTACCTCATCATTGTTTGTAACAACGGTATGATCCCAGTTATCACCATAGCCAAATGAGCCGAATAAGAATCCCGGATCTTGGCCACCGTCATTAATGATGAATGACATCGGAATCGTTTGACCATCTCCCGCTGGATCGTTATCTCTAAAGGCAATCAAAACTTCTTTTAATTCTTCGGTTGTCTGTGGCATATCTAGACCAAGTTCTTCAATCCAATCCACATTAATCCATGGAAAGTTATCAACTGAATGTATGCTGCCTCTCCCTTCGCCCAATTCTTCAATCCAAGGGAAAGCATAAATATTACCGTCAGGTGCTGTCATCATTGCCTCATATTCTGGCGAGTGTTCAAGTATTGCTTGTAAATTGGGCATATATTGATCAATCAGGTCATTTAGCGGAATAATAGCTCCATCATTTGCATATTCCAATAACTCATAATCACTAAATGCTGCATTTTTGATTGCATCTGGCATTTCACCTGTAGCTAGAGCTAAATTACGACGTTCATCAAATGTTTCACCGGTAAAATTTAACCAGTCAATATGGACGCCTGTCTCTTCTTCTAAACGTTGATAAATCAGCTTCTCATTCGGATCATCTGGTGCCATTGCTGAGCTTGATGTCATGAATTTAAGCGTAACTGTTTCCTCTAAGGGAAAACTTATATTTTCAAGACCATAATCTTCAGAATGTGATACTTCTTCACCGCCACACGCAGTTAACAGTAAAACAACGATAACCATGATTAAACTGAAAAATTTTTTCATTTTTGACACTCCTTTTTCTTATTTTAACGAGCCAACCATAACACCTTTTTCAAAGTACTTTTGAAAAAATGGATACATGACCATAAGCGGTAAGCTTGCTACCACAATGGATGAATATTTAATCATCTCTGCTGCACGTTGCATTTCAGCCCGTGCCAGCTGATCCGCTATCATGCCTGGTGGCACTTCATTTTGCACCAGTATTTCACGTAATACAAGCTGTAGAGGATATAATGAGCGATCGTTTAAGTAAATCATGGCATCAAAATAAGCATTCCACTGTCCAATGAAAGCAAAGAGAGCGATTACAAAAATGATCGGCTTTGAAAGTGGTAAAATAACGCTTATAAATATACGAAAATCTGATGCACCATCAATTTCTGCTGCTTCTTTCAGTTCCTTTGGCACCCCCTTAAAAAAAGTACGTGTTAAAATAATATTCCAAACCCCTACTGCCCCTGGTAAAATAATTGCCCAAGGTGTATTAATTAGACCTAAACTTCTAACAACGAGATAGGTAGGAATCATCCCGCCATTAAAAAACATAGCAAACAGAAAGAATACGGTAATGATTTTCCCACCGACTAGCGTTTCAACAGATAAAGCATAGCCTGCTAGTACAGTGAAGGACACAGCGATAAACGTGAAACCAGATGCATATAGGACGGAGTTTAAAAACCCTCTTACAATCGAACCATCCTCAAAAATACGTCGATAGCCATCAAGCGTCCAATGTTCAGGGTTAAATGAGATCCCCTGATTCAGCAAAATATTTGGCTTTAAGAAAGACCCTACAACGACATAAGCAATTGGGATTATAATCGCTAATACAATCAAAATGAGTAGAATCTTATTAAGAAATAATATCATCCGATCAAAGCGTGAATTATTGATGAGCGTTTGCTTAGACATGGCGTTACTTCCTTTCTTTAATAAAGAGTTTCACCATTGAGTTTTTTAATAACTCCATTAGCAATAACTAATAGAATTAACCCAATGATCGTATTAAACAAGCCCACTGCCGCACCAAATGACCAGTCTCCAGATAGTAAACCACGTTTATAAACATACGTATCAATAATTTCAGAGGCCGGAATGTTCATATCTGTTTGCAGTAAATAGGCTTTTTCAAAACCTACCCCCATAATGCCACCGACCGCTAATATGAAAAGAACTGCCATAACTGGCTTAAGGACTTGGACGTCAATATGCCAAATACGCTGTAAAAGCGAAGCACCATCAATGGTCGCTGCATCATGTAATTGTGGGTCCGCATTCGATAACGCAGCCACATACACAATTGATGAGAATCCCGCTCCTTGCCAGACTCCAGAAATAATGAATATGGTTCTAAAGTAGGCTGGATTAGACATAAATGCGATGGAATCACCTGTAACCTGAGTAATCAACGCATTAATCGGGCCTGCCGGTGACAAGAAAATAAAAATCATCCCCGCAATAACTACGGTCGAGATAAAGTGTGGCGCATAAACAATCAATTGAATATTTTTCTTGATTTTTGCTCGTCTAACTTGATTTAACATAAGTGCAAGTAGCACTGGAACAGGGAACCCAATAACTAAGCCATATACACTTAATTTTATGGTGTTCGAAAAGATTTGAAAAAAATTGGGTGATGTGAGAAAGCTTCTAAAATGTGCTAAACCTACCCAATCACTCCCAAAGATGCCACGTGTCACACTAAAATCCTGAAAGGCAATAAGAACACCATACATTGGAATATATTTAAAGATAAATACGAGTGTAACAGCTGGAAGTAGAAAAAGGTAAAGAATGTAATTTTTCTTAATGTACGCCCATTTTGATTCTTTCTTTGACATATGATCGTGTTTAACATCTTTCATTAAACCTTTATTGATCACATCTTCTGGTTGCTTCATCATTTCAACTCCTTATAGTCAATTAACAAAAGTATACGCTTACAAACGTTAGCGACTAATATGACAACCGGTTGACACAATGCTATGAAGTATTGTGTAAGCTAATTATAAGTGACTAAAATAAATATGTCAACCGGTTGACATATTTATTTTTAAAAGAAATTCACACACATAAAATCAACCTTCAATTAGTGGGCGGAGGGCTACAGGATGTAGGTCATGCAGACGTTGCCACAGGACGTGGCGGGTTTAGTCTGTAATCCTTCTTAAAAACGTGGCGATCTTAGTCTGTAGTCCTTTTAAAAAATGTGGCGGTCTTAGTCTACGATATTACCCACCCACTAATGGTTCGTTGAGTGAATCCGAACATTAGCGTCCGTAAACCATCCACCTCAATCGATTTGCTTTACTCGCTATTTTGAGGGCGTTTTACGGTCGGTTATCTGTGATAAATGAGATTTTTTACGTTGTTTTTCCTTGGATTAACTGAACAGGTAAGGTGATATTAGCAACTGTAGGATTCTCCACCTCATTAATTTGATTCATTAAAAGACGTACTGCTTCCTCAGCCATTTCTTTAATAGGCTGTTTAATTGTTGTTAGCTCTGGTAATAACATACGTGTCATATCCGCGCCATCATAACCGATAACTTTCAGATTTTCGGGTACACGCATACCTCTCTTATTTGCTTCTCTAATCACACGAGCAGCAATTAAATCATCACTGGCAAAAACGCCATCAATCTTTGGATTTTCATCAAACATTCGTGAAATGTAATCACCAACAGTTTCATAGGTTTGATAGGGCATTTTTTTCTGTTTCATGGTTTCTTCATACGCATTCCGTCTTAAATTAGCTGGGGTTTCTAATGAAAGTTGACCGTTAATATGAAGAACATGTTTACAACCACGATCAATGAGATGTTCCGTTGCCATCACACCACCGCGATAGTTATCACTTGATACAATTGGAATGTGGTCCGCTAAATAACGGTCAACACCCACGATCGGCATTTTTGAACGCTGATAAATATCGATCCCCCTATTGTGGGCTCCAGCAATAATCCCATCAACTTGGTGGCTTTGTAGCATTTCCAGATAAGCACGTTCCTTATCTTCCCGACCCCCACTATTGCATAATAGGACCTTATAGCCCAATGCTTCACAAAAATTTTCAAGGTGATAAATAAGTTGTCCATAAAAAGGATTATTGGTCGTTGGAAAGATAACGCCTACAATATATGTCTTTTTTATAAATAAAGATCTTGCAATTTCATTCGGATAATAATTCAATTCTTTCATTGCAGCATGAACTTTTTTTCTTGTTTTATCGCCAATGTAACCCCGGTTATTTAAAACACGTGACACAGTGGTAAGTGATACACCTGCCCGTTCAGCAACATCTGCTAGCTTTGGTTTATCCATTGTTCTCCCCTATTTCTCTAAAAATTAATTTAAAATATATTCAACTTCCATAAAGCAATTCTCAATCAGTGGGCGTTTTATGGACGATTATCCATGTCAAATATATTAAAATCCATTTAAGTATTGTGATTTACTTTAATTTATCACGTTCAAGAAAGAAAGTAAAAAAATACTACAGTAGGGGGATGTTTTAAGTTTTCTCAACGTAGACTTCATACCCGTATTACTGACACACTATTTTTGTACATTTATTCGATCTATCGCGCCATCGCTTGCTAGCAGGTTAGACGTAGACAGGTTCTAAAAACATACTATCTACGTCTTATTTGTCATCATAAACACATACCTTTTTATTAAGCTTTAGCTTTATGCTTTTTGTTGACGAACGAATCTACAATAAGTGCAATCGCCCCATCACCCGTAATATTACATGCTGTTCCAAATCCATCTTGAGCCATATATAAAGCAATCATAAGTCCAGTCTGAGCTTCTGTAAATCCGAGGATCGAAGAAAATAAGCCTAAAGCGGCTATAACCGCTCCTCCCGGCACACCTGGTGCAGCTACCATGGTCACACCTAATAATAGAATAAATGGTAAGAACTCAATAAATTGTGGTGTCTGATTCCCTATAACTAACACAGCAACGGAACACGCAACCAATGTAATCGTGCTTCCTGCTAAATGAATAGTTGCTGAAAGTGGAATGACAAAATCCGCTATTTCATCGCTAACTTGATTACGTTTGGCGCTTCGATGTGTGACAGGTATCGTCGCTGCACTGCTCATTGTTCCAAGCGCCGTTAAATACGCAGGAATCATATTTTTCATGGCTTTAAAAGGATTCACACCTGTTCGCATTGCTGCAATGCTGTATTGAATCAAAATATAACCCAAGTGCATTAAAATAATTAAGATGAAGACTTGACCGAACACACCTAAAATATGAAAAGCTTCACCTGATGCTGCCATATCAGCAAAAATACCGGCAATATGTAAAGGTAATAATGGAATAATGATCTTTTTAATTACTAAAACAATAATCTCTCGAAACTCATTCATTCCTTGATAAAGCAATGTATAGGATTTTTCATGACGAATATAATTGATGCCTAGCCCAAAAATAAATGCCGTTACTAATGCTGTCATAACACCCATTATCGCAGGAAGCTCTAATTCTATAATCGGGCTTAAACCTGCAGCCTCACCCTCTGCTACGGCGCTGTCTGTTATAATCAACGGAATAATAAACATAGAAATAAAGAATGCAATCATTCCCGCTGTAATCGTGGAAGCATAAGCTAGACCAGCTGTACCTGCCAATAAGCGCCCCGCTTTTTTACCGAGATCCGCTATCCCCGGAACAATAAACGACACGATGATCAGTGGCACAATATAGCCAAGAAACTCTCCAAAGATATGGGTAAACGTATAAAGGACATTTCCAATCCATTCAGGGAATTGAAAACCAATTAACATACCTCCCAAAATCCCTATAACAAGACGTGGAAGTAAACCTATTTTTTTCATAATATCTCTCCTTAACTCATTTTAATCGAATTTTCTTAAAAGCAAGTTCATCTTATCACAGATTATTCAAACTCGATAGAATTTTTGGAAATTTTAATAATGTTATATCAAAGAATATATTCATATGACGTTGCAAAAGATAGATTGTAATGATATGGAAACCGAAAGAAAAAAAGAAATATAGTAACCTTTATTTGCTTTACTTATACTCTCGAGAAAAATAGTATGACATGAGTTAGACTCTACTTTGCACATTTCTCTACTTTCTATTTTTGAGGCGAGCGTTTTACAGATGGTTATCTGATAAACGTGCTTTATATTTGATCTGTGTGATGACTTACGCTTCGCACACAAAAAGGCTACTCCGCTTGGAATAACCTTTGTTCGTCAACTATCCATCTTGTACAAGCTGTTCTAAAAATTCAACAACTTTACGATCAACATAACCCGGTTGTTGCACGCGCTCATCAAAATTCTCAATGTATTGAAATTTCTGAAGTGCTGTGACAAGATCCGTTGAATTGCGATCGTAATAGCCTAATCTTTCAAGCTGGTTAATTAATTCCTGCTCAAGTTCACCTTCAATCTTCAAAATATCATCAGGATCTGTCGGTTTAAAATACAAATAGTGCAGATCCAACAAACGTTGCAATTCCGGAATTGGATCAATATGATCATCTACCCGTAAATCGATGTATCGATCAGTCTCTCCATAGCCTGCTCCTTCTTTTACAATCAATAAGGCAGCAGATTGTTTGCCTCGACGATCACCACCAGCTAAGTCTCCAGTACGAAGCGATTTTATTAATCGTGTCGCTAGGTCACCTCTTGTTTTTAAAAAGGTCGCATGCATCGCTTTGACAGTATGCTCATCAACAAGGATATTACCTTGAATGGCAAAGTTAGCACCTGCGACACCACCAGCCCAATCATAGCAATTAGCGCCCGTATAGGTCATACTATGTCCTACACGATCTACAATACCCACTTGGCGCCAATCGCTCTCTTTATCCTGATCGATAATAGTTTGTAGCACTTCTTCAACGGTCTTCCCTTTTTCCAATAAAGCCAGTCCATCAATTCCATAAACCGGATTGCCCAATGATTGTGATGCGACGGCTCCAACTCCTGCTTTAGCAAATGGTACAACGCTTCCGACACCAAGGAATTTCGAAGCTACAGCAACCCCTAACTCCTTTGTCTCTGGATCATAACCAACAATAGAAAAAGTCATAGTAGTCATCCTTTATTTGAGTATCGTATGCTTAAATTAATCCAATGATAACACTAAATTTTTCTAAAAGCATATTTAATGGAATCATATTATTTTTAATACCCGTCTTTTAATGTGCTTAAGAAACAATTTTTTTCATTTAAATATGTTTATCTAACCATTACCACTTCTTTATCGAAAATAAACACATTCACAAAAGTAAGTGAATGTGTTTATTCCTTTTATTTATACAACCCAAATTTTCTGGTTAATGGATAAGTGTTATGATTATCTTCAACCTAGAAAGTGCACGACCTGCATATGTTTTTTCACGGGCATGTGCTCTGAACCATGACACAGCAACCATTAGAGTGAAATAAATTTGATGCGATCGCCATTTTTTATGCCATTTACTAACGGGTGATAAGCTTTATCTATTTCACCAATCACATTAACCCGCTGATCTTGACGATGATCTTCACGCATGATTTGGATTTCTCCAGAATAACGCTGATACTTTTCATTGTCCATTGTTATATAACCGCATTTACGTTCAATACAATTATTTGGTCGTTTCCTATCCCCTAAACTGGCATAACCTCTCGACTCTTGCAATCGCATTAACCCTTTGGGAGAATCGACACGTATCGTAAATATTTGTTCATATAGATCATAATTCCCCTCTAAAAAAGTCACAGGAAGCTGGATGACATCATCCTCAAGAAACGTTTGGATTAATGCTAATTGTTGGTCTGATAGAACGATATCTCCAACAAAAATAGATGTGACTTGATAATTTTTTATTAAATCAACAAGCGCAACATATGGGGGCCACCCACGATGATGTTCGAGAGTAGGCAATCCCTCACCAATCGGTCCTCGTAATTGTTGATCACCAGGGATAAAGGCAATGACTTCTATATCCTGCTTGATGATCGTTTGATTAATGGTTTGAAACAAATCAGGATCTAAGCCTGTTTCCGGTCTAGGGTAGAAATTGTGCATCGCAGACAAAGATAATCGATTCTCTAATATAGGCAGCGCTTGACCATTAAGTGTTGATGCGTTAAAAACAAGTGGAAAAAGCTTAGCGATTTGTTCAATTTCACTTTGATCAAAGCCATAATCTAATCGCAGTGCTGAAATGTGCATGGCTTGAGCAAAGCTAACCATATCTGGATAATCAAATAGCTCCAACGTTTTCGGTGAAACGTCGGCAATGATTTGAAATTGTCTGTCAGCAAGCCACTGACACATTTGCTTTGCTTTTACATGATACGTTTGATCAACCTCTTCCATGATGTGAAAGGAAGTGAAGATCGCACTTCTACTTCCTGTTAATGGTTCAAGCATTGCTTTTTGTTGGTCAAAGCTAGAAATATAAATCGAAAATCCTAGTGGTTTATGCATTAGCTACATCCTTACTTTTAATA
The DNA here is from genome assembly GCF_016908375.1 of Amphibacillus cookii. Classification (GTDB taxonomy): domain Bacteria; phylum Bacillota; class Bacilli; order Bacillales; family Amphibacillaceae; genus Amphibacillus_C; species Amphibacillus_C cookii. The sequence goes on along the minus strand of NZ_JAFBDS010000001.1, from coordinate 152,152 downwards.
AATAGACGTGTGATGACAAAACCACCAATATATGAAATGAAAATACCGATTACAAAATGAATCATTTTATCAGCATGCATAAGTGGCACCGCAACTAGCCCAGATGGTCCCCATGCATTGGCCATCACATTGGTCATCATAACATATGCACCGCCAAATCCAGCGCCTAATCCAGCTGTGATAAAAGGTTTACCAAGTGGTAACGTGACACCGTAGATAAGTGGCTCACCAATACCAAGGATACCTGCTGGAAGAGCACCAGCAATGACTTGCCGCAAACGTTCATTACCCGCCTTTTTACAGATCAGGTAGATCGCAACAGCTGCACCGACTTGACCACCACCTGCCATAGCAAGGACTGGGAATAGAGAGACACCGCCTAAAGCTTCAAGTTGAATTGCATAGATAGGAATTAAACCATGGTGTAAGCCTAAGAGTACCATCGGTAGAAAGATGGCGGCTAATATATAACCAGAAATCACATTAACAATTGCATATTCAGAACCAATAATAATGCTTAGTGCACTCACTAACCAGTCTGATAGTATACCTGAAACAGGCATCACCACGAAAACAAAAAGTAATGTTGTTATTAATAAGGTCAAGACAGGTGTAACAATAAGGTCTAATACATCTGGTACACGTTTACGAATGGCTTTTTCGAGCTTGGCTAGAATAAACACACCGAAGATCACCCCGATAATCCCACCTTTACCAGTTGTCAAAACTGAATTCAGTGGTTCATCCGCATCAAACAAACCAAACAATTGTGAAATATCATTGATGGGTGCAGCGATCGACATCGCACCAACCATCCCACCAAGCGCCTCAGTTGCACCAAATCGTTTCGCTGCATTAATACCTGTAAAGATTGCAAAATAACCGAGAAACCCTGTACCAATAAGTGAGAATAACAAGCGAATCGTTTCCCAAACTTGCCCATCTATTACCTCTTCACCTTGAAGCGTCCCAATTAAACTACTAAACCCGTTAAATATACCTGCAGCAATAATTGCTGGAATCATTGGAATAAAAATACCCGAAATGGTTTCAAGTGCCGATTTCAATTTACTCTGCTTTTGGTTCTGTTTTATTGCTTGTTTATTTTCTTGCCAGTCGTTTGTTCCAGAGGCATCTTGGGAAACATTATACTGTTCAATTAAAAGATCAGCTAGTTTTTTAGCTTTACCTGGGCCAACAACTATTTGAAGGGTTTCAGCATTGACAACACCCATAATCTCATCTTTAGCTTTAAGCTCCTCATGTTTAACTTTATCATCATCTTTTAAACGTATTCTCAAACGTGTCATACAATTGGTCGCTGAGTGTATATTGCTTACTCCACCTACTAATTCAACAATTTCACGAATCAACTGTTCATTATTTTTAGCCATGTAAAACACCTCTTCCTCATTTATTGTAAAGTTCTCCGAATATGTCCCTTCGCTTGAGCTAAGCTTGCTTTTGCTGCTTCCAAATCACAATTTAGCAAAATCATCGTAATCGCTAGCTTTACACTTCCTTCACTTTCTAATAGTTTGGCTTTGGCTAACTCTCGATCAACATCTGTTGCGTTGATAATAATATTTTCTGCTCGTGTCTCAAGTTTTTTATTGGTGGGTTGCACATCTACCATTAGATTTTTATAAACCTTGCCAATTCCAACCATAGAAATAGTTGATAACATATTTAGCACCATTTTTTGTACTGTACCTGCTTTTAACCTTGTTGAGCCCGATAACACTTCTGGTCCTGGTGCAACTTCAATTGCGATCTTTGCAATCGCTCCAATTTCAGAACCTTGGCTACAAGCAACCGCAACAGTGCTTGCACCCATTTGGTTAGCGTAAGCTAATGCACCAACGACATACGGTGTGCGACCGCTCGCCGCAAGTCCGACCACCACATCATGACTGGATAAGTTAATCGCCTTTAAGTCAGCTTCTCCCATTTCTTTATTATCTTCCGCACCTTCAACCGCTTCTGTGAACGCTTGCTCACCTCCCGCAATTAATCCCACTACCATTTCCTTTGGTGTACCAAAAGTAGGGGGGCATTCGGCAGCATCAAGAACACCTAAACGACCACTTGTTCCCGCACCTAGATAGATCAACCTCCCTCCATTTTCAAAAGCGGTAACAATCCTTTTAACCGCTTGCTCAATTTGTGGTAGAACAGGTTTTATGGCAACGGCAACATTCATATCTTCTTGATTCATTACCGTTAGCGCCTCTAAATAGGACATTTGATCAAGATTCATCGTTTTTGGATTCTGTTGCTCTGTCGATATGTTGTTTAAGTCAATCATCCTGATCTGACTCCTTCCGTATTTGCGTTTTTTCTAATATTTCTATCGACTTCTCGTATTGCATATTGACATAACATGTATACAAAATATCCACTAAGTTAAGCTGTGAAATACGAGAAGACATTGCCCCACTTCGAAAAGCATATTCATTGGCGGCAACAAATAAATTGTGATCCGCAATATCCATGATCGGTGCTTGACCATACTTTGTGATCGAAATAAGTTCAGCTTTATTGTGTTTTGCAGTTTTAGCACATTCAATCATTTCTTGCGTTTGTCCAGAATATGAAATAACAATCCCAAGATCATTGGGTGTCATATTCCGTGCCATTAATAATTGTGTATGCCAATCTTCACTGACATAAGCCATTTTATTAATTCGCGTAAATTTTAATTGAGCATCTTTTGCTACAATCAATGATGCACCAATACCAAAAAGAACGAGTTTTTCACAATCATAGATCATCTCAACACAGTGCTTAATCACATCAAAGTCAAGTAAGTTCGTTGTTTCTTCTAAGGACAAAATATTTTTGTTCGTTACTTTATTAACAATTTCATCAATATAATCCGCTTTGGTTACATCTGCGATTTCCTTCGCTTTATAATGTTTGCGGACGGCTTGTTCATAAATAAGCGCCTTAGAAAACTCTTTATAACCAGAAAAACCATTATTCTTACATAAACGAATAATTGACGATGGTGAAGAAAAGGTTTCTTCAGCTAACTTGTAAATCGTCATTTTCGAAGCGTCATCCGGATGACTTAAAATATAATCGATAATGGCTTGTTCTGTTGTACTTGCGTGATCATAATATTCCCTTAAGCGTATGGTTGCGATTTTCATATGATCGCTCCTTCTTGATATAGTTTGATCTTACCATCATAAAACTAAGTGTCAATAAAATAGCGGTTACATGAAACATTGTACCAAATAGTGAACGTTTTCACTATAATACAAAGATTTTTCTGAAACTTTTTTATTGTTTTTGTTAAATAATCTAACCATTCATGTTATTTTACTTATTGCCTTAATTTAGCACATATGAGTATCGATCTTGACTATTATTTGCTTAATCGATGAGCTTTAGCATCCTTCTTGTTTAATATTTTGAAGATTTGGGCGAATATCTTGATATATAAAACCGATTGGAAGCGCTTTATACTATTTGTATAAGTAAATTAATTTAATTTATGAGGAGGTGAACCTTTTTAATTTATCATAATCTACTCGAGGTGATGTGACGATGAAAGGAACAAAAAAAGCAATTTCGTTTTTCCTTATCTCTATTTTAGTTTTTAGCTTATTTAGTTTTAGTCAATCGTATAATTTAACTAGAGCACAATCTACAAATATATTAACAAATGGTGACTTTGAAACTAATTTCTTCGAAGATAATAGTTGGCAAATAACAGATTGGGACCCAGAGCAAGCAGAGGTCCATCACAGCGCAACAGACGTATTCGAAGGTGACTATGCATTAAATTATTCAGTAAAATCAGAGGAAACCTCCAGTCAATCTTTCACCTTATCCCAAACGGTTGATCATCTTCCAGCAGGAAATTATACCGTTTCTGTACAATCGATGGGTGGGGATCATGACACGGCGGGGCTCGTCCAACTGTTTGTTGGTGACAAAGCCTTCGATCTAGTCGAAACCACAGGATGGAATGATTGGCTATCATTAACTTATACGTTTGAAATTGAGCAAGATCTTGTCGATGTTGAAGTGGGTGCCCAGCTAACGGGGCAACCTGGCGCATGGGGATTTCTAGATCAATTCAGCTTAACTACATCCTCTAAGGCTATTGAACCCGTCGAATCTGATATTTTCGTTGAGCGTGTCGATGGTTTATCAGATGACTTTATTAAAGGGGTCGATATATCAAGTATTATTGCTTTAGAAAATAGTGGGGTCACTTTTTATAATGAGCGAGGTGAAGCACAAGATATTTTCACGACCTTTGCTGAAGCAGGTGCTAATTATGTCAGGGTGCGGATATGGAATGATCCTTATGATCCTGACGGGAATGGTTATGGCGGAGGGAACAATGATGTCGACACAGCAATCGAAATCGGAAAACGGGCTACAGCTAATGGTATGAAACTACTCGTTAATTTCCACTATTCCGATTTTTGGGCAGATCCAGGCAAACAACAAGTACCTAAAGAATGGAAAGACATGGATATTGATGAAAAGGCCTCTACTCTTTATGACTTTACGAGCAACACATTGGAAGAAATGAGAAGCGAAGGTATTGATATCGGTATGGTTCAAGTCGGTAATGAGACAAATAGTACGATATCTGGGGAAAATGACTGGGCAAATATTACTCACCTTTTCAGTGCAGGTAGCCAAGCGGTCCGTGATTTTGACGCTGACGTTCTTGTTGCACTCCATTTCACTAATCCAGAAACAGAGGGACGCTATCGTCAGTTAGCTTCAACTATGGACGAATATAACGTCGATTATGACGTGTTCGCAAGTTCCTATTATTCTTTTTGGCACGGGACACTTGACCATCTAACGAATGAACTTTCCCATATCGCTGATCAATATGACAAGAAAGTCATGATTGCTGAAACGTCGTATGCTTATACAATAGAGGATGGCGATGGACATGAAAATACGATTACGGGAAATGAAGCGAACCCACCGTATCCTTTTTCACTACAAGGACAAGCTAATGCGTTAAGAGATGCTTTTCAAGCTGTCGCAGATGTAGGAGAAGCGGGTATCGGCGTTTTCTATTGGGAACCTGCTTGGCTACCTGTAGGACCTGCTGAACAATTCGAAACGAATCAACTGCTTTGGGAAGAACACGGATCCGGTTGGGCCTCAAGCTACTCTGCAAGCTATGATCCAGATGATGCTGGAAGATGGTATGGAGGAAGCGCTGTTGATAATCAAGCCTTATTTGACTTTAACGGTCACCCTTTACCAACCATCAATGTGTTTAATTATGTTGATACAGGGGCAATTGCTCCAAAAGAAGTTGATTATGTAAAAGATATTTCCATTGATGTCATACTAGGTTCACCCCCTATACTACCTGAAACAGTCACGGTTGTTTACAATGATCAAACGGAAGAGAACCTACGGATTGAATGGAATCAACAAGCCGTTGCACAAGCTTTAAGCCAAGGGCGAGGCAGTTATACGATTGATGGAGCAACGGAATCTGGACTTATTGTCCATGGTCAATTAAATGTACTGTCGGAAAACTTCATTCTTAATTCAAGTTTTGAGGATAGTGACCAGAGCATGTGGAACTTATCTTTCCCAGATGGAGTAGCCGAACATGCTCGTATCGCAACAGGAAGTGCTGATTCACGGACAGGAAGTCATCATGTTCACTATTGGTCCGAAGAGCCTGTTGATTTCTCTATTAAACAAGTGATTGAAAACCTTGAACCAGGCTACTATAATTTGTCCATGTTTATCCAAGGTGGAGACACGTATGAATCTAGTATGAACCTTGTCGCAGAAACAAGTGATCAACGTTATCAACAATTAACTGAAGTTAACGGTTGGGGAAACTGGGTAGAATCTGAAATTGAAAACATTAAAGTAACGGATGGCAAACTTACTATTGGAGCAGAAATCATTGCTAATGCTAGTGCCTGGGGGAGCCTTGATGACTTTTACTTATACCGTGTTGGCGACTTAGATCTAGAAGACAATCGAACCATTAACGATTTGAAGCAACTCGAAGAAAGAGATGATAGCTACTACTATTCACTGACTGAACCAACGATAACAATAGCTAAACACGTTATTGAACAATTAGAGCAAAATAAAGATTTCATTTTATCTTACCAAGGTGTTCAAGTCATCATTCCAATTGAATTAATGTCTATAAATGATGACATGACATTCAGTATTGAAGAAGTTAGCATTGATGATGACCGTTTAGTTAGCCCTGTCTATCGATTTAACATAAACATAGACAGCTTTGATCCGCCAATTAAGTTAACGTTCCAAGTAGACAGCGAACGCATTGAAAATTGGGACCAATTAAGTATGGTTTATCTTGATCAATCTGGCAAAATTCTAGAGGAAATAGCACCAACACATTATAACAAAGACACAAATGAAGTCACAGGTGAAGTCACACATTTCAGTTTGTATGGTATTATGGACATGACAAGTGAGCATACGATTGAAGACCCCGTCATTGAGGACGATACTGATGTAGATGAAACCAATCAAGGTTCAAGTACTGGTGAAACAGAGCCAGATAACAACGAATCTGATGATGACATTGATCGAGCAGGTTCGGGGCCATTACCTAAAACAGCTACCACATTATTTAATTGGTTATTCGCTGGTGGTTTACTACTTATTGTCGGTGCTCTTTTATTACTTGCTTACCGTAGAAAACAGATCGTCAAAGATTAACAGATTGACCGTAGAATTATCACTATAATGCTACCGTAAATTAATCATCCGAACTTGCTCAATGACCTCACATGAGGCATTCGAGTTAAAGTTCGGATTTCTTTATTGGAAAATATAAAACGAAACTTCTATCCGCGGGGACGTTTTTTCCACGGATGGTTAGTTGAGTGAATCAGGACACTTTAGCGCCCACCTATATGATTGACCGCTACTCCCTATTGTGAGACTGGCGCTTTACGGACGGTTATCTGTGATAAAATGTTAGCATGCCAATGACTTGGAGACACACCACTCGAAATGTTATTATTGATCTCCCTAACACCGACATTCGCCAGACATTATTCAATTAGTAAAAATAGCGAAAAGGCTCTTCAGAATCTATAAAAGAAATCTCTAGATTTGGCAAGTGTTTTTCCATCCATGGAACAATATTTTTCATTCCAATTTCTTCACTTTTCTCGTGACCAAGTATAATCATATTTTTATTCACACCTAGCATACTCGCATCTCTTATATACGCACTTAAAGTCCATTCCGTTATATCACCACATATTACCGTATCTAAATGATTCGCCTGTACGAGCTTCATTGGATTTCTTTCATCTCCTAAGCCCAGACTACTCCCCCCGAGTAATAGCCCAATGCGTTGGACCACGGCATCTTCAGCACCGATATAGCGAATGACTTTCATGTTAAGCGCTTCTTTTAACTGTGCCAAAAGCGCCCTTACCTCTAGTTTGGGAATCTGATAACAAGTCGCTGCCTGCTCTAATGGATTCAAACTTAAGGAGTTGCCTGCTAAATTATAATCATGCCAACCGAGTGCTTGTTCAAACCCTTGATAGATTTGATCTTTCTTCGCTGAATGCATATAATCATGAAAGCGCCATACCACAATATTATGCTCTAACAATAATTGTTTCTTTTTTTGATAAATAAAATCATCTTTAAGCCAGGAGGTATCATCACGTCCATTAAACCAGGTCGGTTCATGTGTAATAATTAAATTTGCTTTTTTGGCGACAGCATAATGAATAACATCTATCGTAGCCATAAAGGTCGTCACCACAGCTGTCACTTCTTGATCAGGATCACCGATAATGACCTGATCATTGGTCCGCTGTTGATCAACATCTACGGCTCCTGTTTTCTCTTTTAAAATATCGATTACTTGTTTAATTCTCATTCTTATCACATTTCTTTCCATTATATTTTTGAGTTATCTTGCATTCTAGTACGACAACCTTATACATGAATAGAAAGGGAATGATCACAAGCGAGCCATCAAACCCTTTCACCTATCTACTTGTTCTTATTGAAACGCGTCATTCTAGTATATTAAAAAAGTAATTATTTGACCATTTCTTTGTGAGCTGACTTTGAATCCCCATCTGCTGGCGTCAAGAAATAAGCAGTGATTGCTGCAACAACAAATGCAATAATACAGCCTATGATACCGTTGATAAGATTTGCCGTCGAGTGGCCAGTAAAAGCAAGCAAACTTAATAAATTAGTCAATGGGATAAGCGTAAAATGACCAGAATTAACAACACCTAAATAAAGTCCACCAACAAAACCACCAAGCATCAACCCTAACAAAGGTTTTTTATAACGAATAGCAATGCCGTAAAGGCCAGGTTCACTTATCCCACCAACAATCATTGAGATAAAGTAACCCCATGCTAATGATTTCTCATTTTTATTCTTCAAGCGCAGGGCAGCACCTAAACACATCCCTCCAACTGCAAAGCTAGCAGCAGCTAATCCCGGGGCAACAAAACTTTCACTGCCATTCACCATAAACGCTTGAATTAATGAGGTGATCAAAATAATATGCATACCTGTAAGGACAAGCAGTTGGAAAGAAGCACCGATCAACGCAACACCAATAAATCCAACGACACCATCCATATTTAAAATAGCTTCACTAATAGCTGTTCCTAAAATAGCTCCAGCCGGACCTAAAACACTTAATGCAATGGGTAGCATAACGACCATTGTTAAAGCAGGAGCAAAAATACTTTTTAATGCACCAGGAATATGTTTATTAAAGAAACGTTCAAGATAGGACATAATCCATACACTCATAATTATTGGTAACATCGTGTTAGCATAGTTCTGAACAAGTGTGGGTATACCAAACACACTAAAAGATTGCCCTTCTTCAGCTAATTGAACAAAGGTGGGATGAAGCATAATACTTCCTAATAGTATACCCATTAAAGGGGAAGCATTGAACTTCTTGGCGGATGTGTAACCAATTAAAACGGGAAAGAAGTAAAAGCCAGCATCCCCAACAAATGTTGCAAGTACATATATGTCACTGCCTTCAGCAATCCAGTCTAACATCGTTGGTCCAAATACCGCTGGAATCATTTTGAAAAATGCCGCAATAATGATAACTGGAATAGCTGGTGTTAAACTTCCAGCCAAAGCATCCAATATGCCATTGCCAATTGTTTTGATCGTTATTGGCTTTTTCTCATTTTCAGTACGTGTTGAGGCTGAATCTGCTTTTGCGAAATCACCTTGTTTACATACTTCTTGATAAAGACTTGCTACGTCTTGTCCAATAATAATTTGAAGCTGTCCTCCCGCACGAGTAATACCAATAACGCCAGGGATATTTTTCAGTTGCTCATCACTTGGAACGCTTTCATTTTTTAAATTCAAACGTAGCCGTGTTGCACAATGGGCAACATGTTCAATGTTTTCTTTCCCCCCTACTTCTTCTAAAACCGCTTCCGCTATACTTTTATAATCTTTTTTCGCCATTTTTCTTCCTCCTTAACACCGTTCTTTTGAATAGAACCGGTTCCATTTTGTGATAAAACAAACCTCCAATCAGCGGAGAGGCATTCTTCTCCCACTGATTGTCGCTGAGTGAATCAGAACATTAGCAGCCATTATCTCCGTCTAAATAGATGAGCGCTGCTCTCTATTTTGAGGCGGGCGTGTTACGGAAGCTTATCCGTGATAAAAAGGGTGACGCGTTGAAAGAATAATAACGGACGCGCTTCTCCATCTCTCTCAACTTAAACATCGATATGAAGTCTAGCATTTACCTTCATGCATTCGACTAATCTCGTTGTCTTGTTTTTAGGTTTAAAGTGAATTTAACCGTTTTACACTTTGCCGTTCAATTAATGCTAAATCGACCTCATCCTTAGATTTCAGTTTCTCTTCATTTATCAGGGCCAACATATCTTGTACAACTAGCTTTGATAGATGACTATAATCAAAGGCTACTGTCGTTAATGGTGGATAGACTACTTTTGAAAAATCGTAATTTCCAAAACCAATAATAGAGATACGTTCTGGAATGTCTATCTTTTTTTCTTTTAAATATTGAATGATACCCATAGCAATGCGATCAGTTGCGGCAATCACAACACTGGGGTTAGCCTTCAGCACATGTTCACCTTGATCATAACCTGCTTCAAACGTATAGCCTGTTTTGAAATAGCTGAAATCAAATGCTTTTCTTTGTTCTTTAAAGTATTGAACAACCCCTTTTTTTCTGCTGTAACCAACTTCTCGATCTCCATCGTCAGGACCGAGATAGGCAATACGGGTATGGCCCATCTGTTCAATATATTGCCCGACGATATATCCTGCCTTAACGTTATTAATTTTCCGATAATGAATGCAATCACTCTCTTGACCAACTAAAACAACTGGAATATCAATGCTTTGAATCGCATCTGTATGTTTCTGTGTCAATTGATCCGTACCTAAAATAATGCCATCAACACCTTGTTTGGCTAAAGTAAGAATATTATCCACTTCTTGTTCAAGACTGTTACCGATCGTTTCAATCGTAATAATCGGATAATAGTTATGTTTTCTTAGCCGATCATTTATTTCTTCAAGCATTTTACCCACACTGACAGACTGAATGCCCTTAAAGATAACACCAATCATCCCCGTTTTCTTTCGTTTTAGGCTGCTTGCAAATAAATTGGATTCATAACCTGTAGCTGCTATTACTTTAGCAATTTTTTTTGCTGTCTCTTTACTAACTGATCCCCCGTTCAAATATCTCGATACGGTACTTTTAGCAACATTGCTCATTTGTGCTATCTCTTTGATGGTAACTTTCATGAAAAAGTACCTCCTGTGAAAAGTATTAATGGTCAATCCGATTATTAAGCGCATTATATCATTAATAGTTTACCACAGAACCGTAAAAGATTATTTCATTTTTCTCTTATCGATTTGTATACTTTTTCAAAAAATCAATGATGACTTGGAGTACTTCATCACAGTAAAAAACACTTCCACCATGATCGGCATTGTCAACGCAAAAGAATTCTACTGTTTTGTTTGCTTTTTTACATGCTTCATAGAGCTGAACGCTTTGTTCAAATGGCACAACCGTATCTTTATTTCCGTGGATAATGAGTAACGGGCTATTTTGCACATCTTCATGTAAATAATAACTAACTGATGCCTTAGCCGCATCATCCTTATGTTGACTTGGAATCTTTCCCCCAATCAATTGGGCCTCCGGACTCGTAGATTGGGTATGATCAACTGCAGACTCCGCATCAGCAATACTTACTAAGTCAACCACACCATATAAATCAATACACCCTTTTATCGATGGCAAGACATTATTAGAGGCGTCTAGTAATGATTGATTCCATGTTGCCCAAGAAAGTAAAGCGGTATGACCTCCACTTGAATCCCCTGAAAGAAAAACATTATCCATATCAATCATCAATTCTTCTGCATGTGCTTGCAAATATCGCATCGCCATTTTTGCGTCTTCAATCTGGCTTGGAAATTTACCAAATGGCAACGGTAAATATTCAACAATGGCAAGGATATAACCACTTGTAACGATATCTTTTAAATCAAGAAGATGCCCATTTAAGTTTTGTTCAAGCCATGCTGATCCTTGAATATGAAAAACAAGGGGATATTTGCGTTGCTCTTGAAAATAATCAGGATAAACGAATCGAATCCTTAAATTTTTTCCGTTTTTCCTTTGATAGACAATATCTTCTCGTTCAATTCGCGCCCTAATATTTTTCATATCTCCCTTAATGACTTTCATTCCATTTGATAACGCTTTCGATTTGGGCATCGATGTATAATCATATTTGAGATCAAAAAACATTATAGCGCCTCCCTTCTAACATGTTAAAAGTAATTGGTACCGGTTCCAATATAATTTTATCTTTTCATTGGAAAATTGTCAATCAAAAACTGAAATCGTTTTCTTATTATATTTTTTCAAAACGAATTGCTCACGGCTAAAATCATATCTTTTGTTCTTATGCACACTGAAATAGTCATTCAACCTTGATCGTGTTCAATAGATGTGGTATTCAATAGGCTTGTTGACTTTAGTTCTGCATGGATATTACCTGCATGCCACCTAGTCATACGTTTAGCACGTTATGTCGTTCCGAAAGCAAGGAATTCGCTTTTCGCGGGGATGGCTTCAGCTAACTTGAGTCGCAAAGATCACGCCTCAAGTGGATCTTCAGCTCATCCTATTCCCGCAGAAGTCTCAACCCTTGCTTATCTCCACTTAGAGTGGGGGTTTATACTGAATGCGATTTCTCGATTTTTCGTGCGAACGCAACTAGCTTTCGTGCGAATTTCTCACTTTGCGTGCGAACGCAACTAGTTTTCATGCGAAGTTCTCACTTTGCGTGCGATCGTAACTAGTTTTCATGCGAAGTTCTTATTTTGCGCACGAAATAAAGCAAAGAAGATGTGACACGACTAGCATAAGACATTTCTTATGCTGAGACGCCATTCCGCTGTCTTCATGATCTACATGGTGTAAATCTAATTTTCGTTTTTTATAAACTATGTTCACTTCCCCCTGGCGTGGCTAGAGCTACTCCCACAGGATCCTACACCTATCTCACCTGCTAAATCATCGTCTTCAAGACACATCTTTGTTCTTTCACACGTATAAAAAGGAGCAATTACTCGAGAAGTGAAGTAACTGCCCCTTTTATCATCCTAGATAACCATTCATATCATACCCGCCTCTAAAAGTGTAGAGGTCGTCTAGTTTGGCTAGAAGTTACGGACGTTAATGTTCGGGACCAAGCGGTTGGTGAATAACACCCAAAGCTAATTGCAGCTCCGTTTTATACGGTTACATTTATGGCTTTCAAACAAAAACGATAACGGTACGTGCGATTAGCAAATAAGGTGAAATCTTCATGTGTGCGTTGTCCCCAACTATCATCTCCTCCGACACCCATTTGGGCTAAATTAACACGGACAACCGTATGATCGGTTTCAGGTAGTTGATAACCATGATCGGCTTTTTCTAGTTCGTCTGGTGTATACGGTAAAACATTAAGTTCAAATGTAGGCATCCCTTTCAAGATGATCCCGTAACCTGCTTTATTAACCAATTTCCCATGACGCACCCCTACTTTATTCCCGCATTCTTGTGGTTTTAAATAAGGAACATATTGATCAGCAACCAAACCTTGATAATAGCCTATTTTTGCGCCTTTTTGCTTATCCCAATACGATTCGTGTGGGCCTTTTCCATACCAGCTCATTTGATTAAATGTATTGGACATAGTGAACATTAACCCAATTTGTGGAATTTCAGGTAAAGCCTCACCGGGTTCGAGAAGATAGTCTACCTTCACCTCACCGTCGCCACTGATAACATAGTCAAGATAAAGATATGAATCGTACGCCGTTGGTAAAATAAATTGACTCGAGACTTTAACATGATCCGTAAATATTTGATAAGTAAGTTGCTTTAGCATTCTCCCTTCACTGGCTACGTACCACGTCTTACTCCGTTGATCAAGTCCATTTCCACGATCATTATCAGTCATAGCACGCCAGAAATTAGGCGTCAATGGGGTTTTAAGCAATGGCTCGTTATTGACCTCATATGATGAGAGTAATCCCGTATTTGTATTGAAAGCGACAGAGAACTGGCTTCCTTTAATCACTAACTCATGCTCATGACGGTCGACATCAAGTTGGCCAGCTGGAGGTTCTTCTTGGTCAAGTGTTGGAGCGGCAACTGGTACTATAAATTGATCAAAAGCAATTTCATGACCTGGCTGACACCATTTCTTTTCTTGTTTTTCAACCAATTGAATCGTTAATACATACTCTGCTTTCGCATCCGAAGGAACACGATAATCGAGCTGAATCGTTTTTTTCTTGCCAGGCTCGAGGTCAATCGCTTGTTCGCCTGAATCAACGCGATCTCCTTCACGACTTAAAATCCAGTGCATTTGATAGGTTGCCAAGTTCGTAAACAAAAATTTATTAATGACTTCTAGTTGACCTGTTTTTAAGTCGACCACTTTAAATTCAACGTTTTGATAACAACGTTTGACCTCATAAAGTTTTGGTGATATCGAACCATCTGCAAACACTAAACCGTTACCAGCAAAGTTACCATCATGTGGTGACTCACCAAAATCACCACCATAAGCAAGATAAGGCGTACCAGATGGCGTATCTGTTCGTAAGGCCTGATCTTTCCAATCCCAAATAAATCCGCCTTGTAAAATCGGATACTGATCAAACAGCTCTGTATATTTATAGAAATTCCCTAATGAATTTCCCATCGCGTGGCTATACTCACATAAAATATAAGGTTTCGTTTGATCTGTTGCTTGTTTGGCGTATTGCTCGATGCCAGCTGGGGAAATGTACATCGTACTCTCAATGTCTGAGGCGCGTTCAGACTGTCGATAATGAAATACCCCTTCATAATGAACAAGTCGTGAAGGATCACGCTCAGCAAAAAAGTCATGCATTTTCAAAAAGTTATCACCACCAAACGATTCGTTTCCTAATGACCAGATCACAATCGATGGATGATTTTTATCCCGTTCAAACATTGAGCGACAACGATCAAGCACATTTTCCGTCCATTCAGGTTTACTCCCCGGCACTGTATCATTAAGCGCTGTTTGACCATATTCCCAAGTACCATGCGTTTCAAGATTAACTTCGTCAATCACATAAAGGCCATACTGATCACACAGCTCATACCAAAATGGAGCATTCGGGTAATGTGACGTTCGAACGGCGTTAATATTAAATTGTTTCATCAACTGAATGTCTTTAATCATATCTTCTCGCGTAACCGCTCGCCCTTTGTCAGATGCAAATTCATGTCGATTGGTTCCTTTAAATACGATGCGCTGTCCGTTAATTTTCATTAAACCATCTTTTAATTCAAAGCGCCGAAAGCCAACTTGACAACTTTCCGCTTCGATCAACCGATTGTTTTGATCTTCTAAACTTAAAACAAGCGTATATAAATGAGGGGTTTCCGCACTCCATTGTAACGGCTGATCTATTGTCGTATTCAAAACCACTTGTGTCGTCTGACGTTCATCTGTAGAAATTATCGATGACATCGGTTCAGCTAAAATCGGTTGCTTATTTGCATCATAAACCATTGCTTTAACGGTAACCGTCATGCCTTGTTTAAAATAATCGTGAATCCTAATATCTACCGTTAATTCACCATCTTTATAACTTGAATCTAATGTCGGCTTAGCAAAGAAATCCGCGATATGGACATGAGGGGTCTGATATAAGTAAACATCCCTAAAAATCCCACTCAATCGCCAGAAATCTTGATCCTCAAGCCAACTTGCATCACTCCAACGATACACTTCAACCGCTAATTTATTCGTACCTTCCACTAAATAAGGCGTTAAGTCAAACTCAGCTGGGGTGAAACTATCTTCGCTATAACCAACAAAATCACCATTTAACCAAACATAAAATGCCGATTCAACACCAGCAAAGTGGAGATGAACAGGGTTCCCGATCCAATCCTCGGGCAGCTCAAAATGTTTAACATATTGACCGACCGGGTTATAATTTGTTGGTGCAAACGGTGCAGTAATATCTTCTTTTTCTACCCATGGATAAGTGGTATTGGTATACTGCGGATAATCATAACCTTGTAATTGCCAATGACTCGGGACTTTGATCTGATCCCAATCCGTTACTGAGTAATCAACCCGATGAAAGCCTTCGTTTCTTTGTGACGGCTCGCTCACCCAGTGAAATGCCCATTTACCATTCAGCGAGTGATAGTAAGGGGATTGTTCAGGCTGCATGGCCATTGCTAAATCAATCGTTGGGTAAGGCATCAATGTGGCATGTGCTTGGCTACGATTCAATGCAAAGATTTCCGGGTTGTTATTCCATTCAGGATATCCATTTTTAGGAGGGGTATATTTATATTTTTTTAAATGTGCTGTCATTCTTAATCTCTCCTTATATTCGATTCAATTTAAATAAATGTGCTTGAAAATCATGAGCACCTGATTGATCCGTATAGCGGTCGATTTCGATACCTACTTCCATTAATTGATCGCCATACATGTGTTGGTCTGTTCCAGCTAATCGATAACAGGCTTCAGGATCCAAGCCAACCAGTTGTACCCGTCTTAACGCCGGATTAGGGCGAGACAATATTTGATAGTAACCCACCAGTAATTCTGACTTATCCTCCGATAAAATTTGCCAACTGACTTGATTGCCGTCCTCGATAAACGGACTCATTAGTCGACTGAATTGTCCAGTTTGAATCAAGGTCTGGTTTTCTTTATAAAAATGAATCTGATTGGCAATCTGTTGCTTCTCTTGGTCTGTTAATGTCGTGATATCTAATTCATAACCCAACATGCCAAAATAAGCGACAGCTGCTCGCATCTCTAAACGCGTTATCCGCCCTGTTTGGTGATTAGGTACGGCAGAAACATGGGCTCCGATCATCGAAAGCGGATAAACCATTGATGTCCCATGTTGAATAAAGAGACGTTCAACTGCATCCGTGTTATCACTGGTCCATGCTTGTGGTGCATAATAAAGTATCCCTGGATCAAACCGTGCCCCACCACTTGCACACGATTCAAATAATACATTAGGGAAGCTCTCGATTAACCGTTCGTATAAACGGTAGACGCCTAGAATATATCGGTGGGGCAATTCTTGTTGCTGATCAGCAGGTAATTGCAAAGAGCCAATCTCAGTCATATATCGGTTCATATCCCATTTGACGTAATCAATCGATGCCTCACTCAAAACATCAGCCATCACTTGGTACAAATGATCAACGACATCATCCCTAGAAAAATCAAGCACGTATTGGTGACGACCATGCGACTTGACACGATTTGGCACTTGAATGACCCAGTCTGGATGTGCTTGATACAACTCACTAATGGGTGACACCATCTCCGGTTCAAACCAAAGCCCAAACTTCATCCCTAAATCATGGATCGATTGGGCTAACCCACCAATCCCATGTGGCAACTTACGCCTATCGACAGACCAATCCCCTAATGAGGTTGTATCATCATCACGTTTACCAAACCACCCATCATCAAGGACAAATAATTCAACACCACATTGTTTGGCTGCTTTAGCCATTTCAATAATCTTTGCTTCTGTAAAATCAAAATACGTTCCCTCCCAGTTATTAATCAATACTGGGCGAAGGCGATCCCGCCACTGTCCTCTAGCTAGTCGGTTGCGATAAAGGCGGTGGTATGCTTGACTCATACCATTAAAACCTTGAGCCGAATAGACCATGACCACTTCCGGCGTTTGAAACGGTTCACCGGGTTTAAGTTGCCAATTAAAATCAAATGGATGAATCCCGATCATGACGCGCGCCTTATCGTAATGATCAACTTCAACTTGAGCAAGAAAGTTCCCGCTATACACCAGGTTTAACCCAAACACCTCGCCATGATGTTCCGTTGTCTCAGGTCGACTTAAAGCAATAAATGGATTATGTTGGGCGCTACTTGTACCTCTCGTACTTGCAACACTTTGGATTCCAGCAGTTAATCTTCTTCTCTTGATGTGCCTTTCTCTAGCCCATGAGCCAGACAAATGAATCAAATCAAATTGATGGCCATTTAAATCGAAACTGCCACTCATGACGCGATTTAATTGTAACGTCTGATCACCTTTATTATGATAATGAGCTGAACGCGCAATCACAGCTGTTTCTTCAAAAATGGTATAGCTTAGTGTTAATTCTGTACCCAATTCTTGATCAAACAGTCTCACCTCAACCGTTGTCGCTTCATGATTATCTTCCACATAAGTTGCCGGAAGACCTGCCAACTTTCTTTTCCCTTTAAAGATAATGTGATCGACATATTTAAAATCGGTGATACGGCTACCGTTCTGTTGAGTAATTTGATGGGCAGGCTCCCTAAAATCAGTCGTTCCATATGAGGGATACTCTTGCTTGATCAAATCTAGTGAAAAATGGTTGCTTTTCTCCGGCACAAAGCACGTATTCGGTGTCTCTTCGACATAAAACAGTTGGCTAAAGTCATCTCTATCAATTAACCGTTTGCCAAAGTATAAATGACCTAACTGATCATTTTCTAATACATTAAAAATGTAACTAACTTTATTTGACTGCAAATGAAAGACTTTCTGGTCTTCATGAAAATAGATTGGCAAAAAAACGCCCTCCTCATCAAAAATTCTATTGTTTAACCTTTAACAGATCCCATCATTCCTGCAACGAAATGCTTCTGCATAAAGAAGAAAACAAGTGCTGTTGGTAGAGTGGCAATCGTAATAGCCGACATGATCATGCCATAATCCGGTGAATAACTTGAACCTAAATTAGAGATTAATAGTGGAATTGTTTGCTTCCCTGGTGATTGTAAGACAACAAGTGGCCATAAAAAGTTGTTCCAGCTATTCATGAATGCAATAATAGCTGCAGCCGCATACGTCGTCTTCATTGTTGGCATATAAATCCGAAAGAAAATCCCAAGTTCCGTTAATCCATCAATTCGCCCTGCCTCGATCAAATCTTTAGGGAACATTTTCGTGTTTTGTCTAAAGAAAAAGATAAAAAAGGCAGTTGTAATGGTTGGTAAGAACGCGGCAGCTAACGTATCTAAACCGATAAGTGGTGCTGTATGAGAGATCCGACCAAACAAACGATAGAGTGGCACCATAATAGCAGCAAACGGGATCATCATTGATAGTAATAGAATATTAAAGGCAATATCTTTACCACGACTCCGATACATCTCAAATCCATAACCTGCTAATGAAGCAATCAGTAACGTCAAGAAAGTTGATAATACAGCAATAATAGCTGAATTCGTTAAGGCAGTAACAATATTAACTTGGTCAAATAAATTGGTTAAGTTTTCAATTAAATGTGTGCCTGGTAACTGTCTGCCTCTTGTAACATCGACAGATGCATTCGTGCTACTTACCACCATCCAAAAGAATGGATAAATCGAAATGATCGTAGCAATCGACAAAAACGTATAGCTCAATATTCGTTTAAATTTTTTCATTCTTTATCACCTGCCACTTTAAATTGGATGGCAGACAGTATCACAACGAGAATTACGATAACGTAAGACACAGTCGCTGCGTAACCAAAGTTCGGCGTGTATTCAAACGACAAATTATAAATATATTGTGAAATCGTAATCGTTGCATTACCCGGTCCACCACCTGTAATATTAACCACTTCATCAAACAATTGGAGTGTTCCTATTGTTGATGTAATGGTCGTAAACAAAATAATCGGTTTTAACATCGGTACGGTAATTTTAGTAAACTGTTGAAAGCTTGAAGCACCATCGATTCGTGCCGCTTCATAAATGGAATGATCAATATTTTGTAAAGCAGATAAATAGAAAATCATATTATACCCCGTCCATCGCCAAGTGATCGCTAATATAATAACAATTCTTGCCCAAAAAGAGTCCGTTAAGAAGTTAATAGGTTCTGAAATAATCGATAGATTGATTAAAAACTGATTAACGATACCATTACCGCTAAACATATATTTAAAAATAACGGAATATGCTACCAAGGATGTGACCGCAGGTAAAAAAATGGCGGTTCTGAAAAAACCACGAAACTTTAGCGTTGGATCATTTAACATGACAGAAAATACCAAAGCGAGAATAATCATAACAGGCACTTGTACGATTAAATAAGTGAACGTATTTGTTAATGCACTGATAAACGTTGGATCATCAAAGAGGCGCAACCAATTATTTAATCCTGTATACTCTAAATTAGCCCCCATCCCTGATTGAAACGATAGTAAAAAGGCATCAATCATTGGATAGAAATAAAACAATGAAATACCGACAATAGAGATAAGTACAAATAACCAACCAATATTGTTCTTTTTTAATAACTTATTCACCTGCTTGCCCCCCCATTTATAAAGATAAAACCACAAGTCACAACCAAACTTGTTCTCATTGTGCTTGTGGTTTAATAAGTTATCTTAATTGTGTCTCTGCTTGAGATTGTGCATCTTCCAACACGTCTGTTAGCTCTTTATCATTTAAATAGTTTTGCAATTCAACGGCTAAAATATCATCAATGGCATACGTGTGCATGCCGTAATTGACGGCTGGAATAGCTTCCGTCCATTCAGAGAAATCAGCAACAATCGATTGACCATCAAAGAATTCATGTCCTTCTTCAAAAGCCTCTCCTTGCATACCAGGTAAATACGTACCAATTGCACCAATTTCATCAATTAAGTCTTGATAGAACATTTCATTTGATCCAAATGTGTTAGCTAAGAATGTCGCAGCAGCTTCCTTACCATCTGAATTAAGTACATACCAGGAGCTTCCGCCTAAGTTTGTTACATTTGTTGCCCCCTCTACTTCTAGCTTAGGAAACGGTACAACGGCCCAATTACCGGATTGTGATTCTTCTGCTGTTATACTCGGTGTAATCCAGTTGCCTGTTGGCACACTTGCCACATCACCATCATTGAACGCGCCAACAAATTGACTCCAATCTGATACCATGCTAACAATATTGGCTTCCATTAATTCACGATAAGCTTGCATCGCTGCTTCCAACGCTGGGTTATTAGCTAAATTAGGTGTTGAACCATCATCTTCAAAATACCACGTCCCTGCTGATTGAATCATCATACGAATTAATCCTAAATCACTTGGGTCTTGGGTAAGCATATTATTTCCGGTCGCTTCTTTAATATCTACACCGATTTGAATATATTCAGCCCATGTAATATCTTGAACATCATCAACACTATAACCTGCTTCTTCTAAATAATCGGTTCGAATATACAAACCGGCTACACCTGTATCAAACGGTAAACCATACTGCTCACCATCTAAGCTTGTTGTTTCAATTTTATAATCAGCAAATGCATCGACATCAATATAGTCTGTTAATGGATAAAACGCATCTGGATAAGCTTGCAAAAAGCTTTGTGCACGATAATCTTCTATTAGAACAATATTCGGCATCCCCTGTGTCGTACCAGAACTTAAACTTGTATTTAAGCGTTGAACAATATCATCTTGAGCATTTTCTATAATTTCTAATTCTAAATCAACCTCACCATCATAAGCTTGATCAGCTAATTCTAAAGCACGAATATTAAAATTCGGATCCCACGCCCAAGCGGTAATGGCTTCACCTTCACCGTTTGTAGTGCCTTCCGTCTCATCGTTAGCTTCCTGATCATCAACTGAATCCTCATCACCATTTCCACAAGCTACCAATACGGCCACCATCATAATTGTCAATATCATGAATACGACTTTCTTCATCATTAACCCTCCTTTTGTTGTAAGCGTTTACTTACGCTATAAATAAAGTATAACGTCAAGAAAAAAAGATCGTTAGCACGATCTTTAGAAAATAAATAGTCATTTTTTTAGTAGAAACCTACCTTACCACTTAATAGAATTGGACTTTCTTTAGAATTTGAACTATTTTTAGATTTATTTACTACTTTCAATAATTGGTAACTTAATCGTTACCTTCGTGCCTTTGCTTAATTCACTGGTCACTTCAACACCATACTGATCGCCATACAACAGCTGAATCCGTTCATGAACATTCCGCATGCCAATCCCACTAAACAATTGACTTTTTTTCTTATATTTAGTAGGGAACTTATCTTTATTAATCACCATACCATCACCATCGTCCACTACTTCACCGTATAAAAACTTTCCATGTCTGCGGATAAGAATTTGAATAAACCCATCTTTTTTCTTATTAAAAGCATGAAAGAAGGCATTTTCTATAAAAGGTTGGAGTACGAGCTTTGGTAAATGTAAGGATTGACAGTCGGGACCAATAAAATAATTAACTTTAATCCGTTCGCCATAGCGCGCTTGATTAATCGTAACATAGTTCTTGGTATTCTCTAGTTCTTGCTCAACTGTTACCGTCTCACTCACTTCACCCAAAGTACTTTGTAACAAAGTAATTAACGCATGAATTGTAGACATCGCATGTTCTGGATCACCTTGCATCACCATAAACTTAACCGTTGTCAGCGTATTATAGAGAAAATGTGGATTAATTTGGTGTTGTAATGATTTCAATTCAGCATTTCTTTGTCTTTTCTGTGATTCAAGAACAATGCCAACATAAGTCTCAAGCTCATCTAACGTATGATTGAACGCTTTAGCAATCTGATTTGATTCGTAGCCGCCTTCCTCAGTGACCCGCTCACTAAAATTATACTTAGCTATTTTAGATATTTGCTTAACTAATCGGGTTAATGATTTCGTTATTCGTCTCGTGACAAACCACACCATACCGAGTGCGAATAAAATAATAACGACACTAATTAATAAAATTTCTCCCGTATTTATTAAACTACGGACAACCATTTGACGGTCAATTAAATTGACCAAGTACATATCAAAGCCCGGTAAATATTCTGTTAGAAGTAAATAGTCGCGTTTCCCCCATTCCACTTCTGTATGTTCTTGATCTGACAGATAAGTCGACTCTGCTATAGCTAACAAATCATGCTCTTCTGTCCCTATTAAACCTGCCTGACTACTTGAAACAATTTGACCCGTTTGATCAATGAGAATCACATCATTGCCCTCACTCGTATAGCCTTGATAAAACTCACGTAGCTGTGATTCCCTAATCGAAATATAGACCGTTCCATAAATATAATCAGATAGCCGCTCGGTAAGTGCCTTGACAGCAACAATGACCCGATCATTTTCAATAACAGCTGTTTCCATTGCATGATAAGTTAATGCGTGAGGAGAGGCATGTGCTTTTTCTGTTATACGTAACGATTCAATATACGGTTTCGAAACTGGCCAATAAATATAATTCATATTATACAAATGCTGGTTTCTACCAGACACGACTAAGTTCGCATCAAACGTTTGCAAGTTGGTATAAATGCGCTCAAGCTCTTGATTAACTTGATAATACGATCCCGCTAATGTAACAGAATCGTCGTCTTCTTCATTTAGAACCCGTTTAATGACACCATTATTCTCAATTTGATTCACAGTTGTAGCAACTGTTGCACTAAAATGATTAAATTGTGAAGTGATTTGTTGAATAATTTTAGAATTTGTAATACTAAATGTTTCTAAAAATAAATTTGTTGAAACACGAATCGTACTTAATGTAATCAACGTTGAGACGAGAATAATACTAATCAAGGTTACACTAAACAGTTTAATAAATAAGCCATTTTTTATCATTATATCTTTACCTTTTGCAATTATCTGCCTCATTTTATTGCATCTCTCCGATAACGACTTGGTGATTTATTGGTGTTTTTTTTAAACACTTTACAGAAATAACTATGATCAGTGTAACCTACCATTGCACCAACCTCTGCAATTGAAAGTTCTTGATTACCCAATAATTCTTTTGCATGATCGACCCGCACTTTTGTTAAATAATCACTAAACCCCACATTATGATGTTGTCTAAAGTAACTCGATAAATAGGATGGATTAAAATGAAAATGATCAGCAAGTGATGTTAGACTCAATGCTTCAGAATAATGCTCATCTATATAGGTTAATAGCTGATGAATACGACCCGTTTGGGACGCTTTTTCCTTCCCTGAAATCATCGCCTTAACGGCAGCAATGTACTGAGTGAATGAACCAATCGCTTCATCAAAATAAGTCGCGTTATTAATGGTATTAAAGTAATGATATTTGTCTTTTTCCAGCTGATCCATATGATAATCCAACATGCTTAATAAAACCGTCGTATTAAAAATAATATTCCCTAAAAAACTTTTAAGCTGGTCGGGATCATACGTATAAAAAGATTGCAATGCACCAATGTAACGATCCAACTTATAAAATGCCGATTCAAATTTCTTATGTTTTAATAACTCAGTAAAATAATCTAAATCAAACGATTCTTCTGGAATAATTGGCTTTGGTAAGTGATCATAATAAAAAAGCGTCTGATCTTTTAAATAAAACCGATAACTTCGGAGCATAGCCATCTGCTGCTGATTGATCGCTTTCAGCCTGTCTAACTGATCAAACAGACCAGATATCAACCATTTTTCTTGTTGCTGACTGCTATCTTCCTTTTCCAGTAAAGTAAGGAATTCAGAAAAAATCTCACTTGACAGATTAAGCAATAGTTGACAACTTGTATTTGTTTTCGTCAAGATAACATTATTGATCACATTAACCCGTGTAATAACAGCGTCTATCACGCCTTCAATGTCAATCGAATTTGAATAGTGAACCTCAACAAGGGCAAATTGATCTTGTTTAAAGAAATCAAGTGACCGCTTATCTTGTTCCGATAATTCATATCCTGCTAATAATTTTTTTAAAGGTGTTTTAAGTAATTGCTTTTGATCAATCGCTCCCTGACTTGATCGTCGCCTTTGCCTTTCATTCTCGCCAATCACCCGTTCTAAAGCGGCAAGTAAACTGGTACTGTCTAATTTAGGCTTCAAAATATAATCCGTTACACCACTCTGAAACGTATTTCTTACATAATCATAATCACCATAGCTACTCAAGACAATAATCCCGATTTCTGGATAAAGCGCTTTCACTTTTGTGATAAATTCAGTTCCACTCATAACAGGCATAACCATATCTGTAATAATAACATCAGGTTTATTTTCTGCAATCATCGTCAAGGCCTCTTTACCATTCGATGCTTCACCAATAAGCTCAAATCCTTCTTCTCCCCAATTAATATAATGGATGATACCTTGTCTAATTAATAGTTCATCATCAACAATTAAGACTTTTGTTAAAGCAGTCATCCTATTCATCCCCCTAACCAACACAGTTAATCAAATGCTGTATTGATTCTTATCATAGCATGCTTTTTGGTAAAACTCTAAACCAAAATTTTCTTCATTTTATTTTTCAATTCGAGTGGATTTCATAATGGCTTGCGCTAACGCTAAACAAGGATGCTAATATATAAACATATCTAAGGAGAAGTGTGTTGACGCGCTCCGTCGATCAATGGACTTGCTTTCCTGAGGCATCGCCTCGGGTCAACAGGATGTTTGATCAGTTAGACGTTGTCACACGATGTGACGTTTTTAGTCTAACATTCCTTAAAGTGGATCTTCGACTGATACTGTCGAGACAACTGAAAAACTAACCTATAGCGTTATTTCCTAATTAAAGTATTTTGTACTCACTCCAGTTACAGACGATCGCTTTCCACAGGCACGGCCCATAGCCGTCAAGCTAAGGATCAATTACAGAAAAAGCAAGTCTAGAGCGTAATTTTTACACGAAATTATATTATTTTCCAATTCGGTGCATGATTAGTAAAAACCACTTTATTGCTTTTTTAAAAATGTTACGCTGTTAAAAGTGGCTGTTGATTTGCGATCCAGGCATTCGCTTTCCGCGGGCTCGCGCTGAGCCTCCTCGTTCGCACAGAACGCTCACTGTGGGGTCTCATCGTCTTCGCTTTTCCCGCAGGAGTCGAATGCCTTCCTCTCCAATCAACAAAGTTAAAAAACAATAAGCTTTGGCAAAACCCAAATATTCATCTATACTGCTTTGAAAGTTCGTTCATAAGTAAGATGACGGCTATGGGGCACGGTCTCGGGCCTACAGGATGTAGGTCAATTAGACGTTGTCACACGAGGTGACGGATTTAGTCTAATATTCCACTGTGTGAAGCTAAGAGCGCTTCTAAAGTGGATCTTCAGACGCGTGCGGTTCCCGCTGGAGTCGTCGTCTTTCACTTCTGTTTTAATAAGCGATTTAATTTGACTGAACATATCAAATTAAAAAATAAAATGAACCTTCAATTAGTGGGCATTTTCGTTCTTCGCCCACTAATTGAAGATTCGTTTAGTGAATCTGGACATGGCGTCTGTTATCACTCACTTCAATCGATTTGCTCTACTCTCTATTTTGAGGAGGATTTTACAGACGGTTAGCTGTGATAAACTGAAAAGGTCTAATATTAGAACCAGACCTTTTTACTCCATGAATAGCTTGCTCTATCATAATAGCTTTCTTTTTATTAAAAAAACGTCACGCGCTCGACTTGCTCTTGCAGCATCCCCAT
Source organism: Amphibacillus cookii (assembly GCF_016908375.1). Lineage (GTDB taxonomy): Bacteria > Bacillota > Bacilli > Bacillales > Amphibacillaceae > Amphibacillus_C > Amphibacillus_C cookii. The sequence continues at coordinate 126,097 of NZ_JAFBDS010000001.1, read as the reverse complement.
GTTATTCTTCATTCGCACCGCATTCAGCGTTAAGGCCTCAATCGCATGCGCTTCATGCCCGCCCAACTGGTAAACAATATCATCAAATAACCGTTGCATTTCTTTTAAAATCGCAATCGCTGCCCCATTATAAGCATAGACATCGGCATAGCTATGATTGGCAAAAATGGCATTTTCGATATATGGCCGAAAGTTAGCTAATAATTCAGGGAAATTATCTCTTAAACGATTGACCCCAAGGCGCACCCCTTTAATCGTTGCCTCTAATTCATCAAGGGGGGCTAATGTTTTACAAATATAATCACGAACTTTATCATCATAATCAGTAAACACGCTAATAATTGCACCTGGCACTGTCATTTTAAAGAAAAATTCGCTGGTGCCTCGTACCATGCGAGCAATCGACTGGGCCCTCAATTCAACAAGTAGCGCAGCCACAGATAATCCAGATAAGATAGGTGCAATTAAATTCGAGACCTGTTCAGAAAGAAAGGTATATGCCAAGTCAGCTTGTTGATCTTTAAGGGCTTTTTCATCTTCCATCACATCATTATCTTCAAAATAATACGGATCAAGTGTCGGTATCTTTACCAAATCTGTGATGGCGTTCGTTTGATGTTGAATCGATGTCGCGATTTGAAAATCACGTCCTGTGAAATTTTCGGCTGTTTGACTGACTTGAGCACCTAATCTATCTAATTGATCGTGCAACCGCTGACTATTATCTAACACCATCTCATAATGCGTATCCAGTTTTTCAACCACCGCATCTTTACGACGGAGCGTGTCTTGTAACAATTCTGGTAGGGTTTGGTGAATAACCGTATCAAACGCTGTTGTTAATTCTTCAATGCCAGAGCTAAACGACCACAATCCACCCGACATTTCACGAAATAGCTGGAAAACATTCAGGCTCTTGGTAATCAAGAAATCAAATAATTTACCAGGTGGCGAGTCAAGTACATTGGATAAAAGGTTGCTCTCCAATTCCGCCTCATCTAATAAATTAAATAAGTAGCTTGTCTCATTTTTAGCTTTCGTGCCAAGTGAGGCAATGCCAGTAAAAAAAGAATGCCCCGCCTCCTGTTCAACTAAGTCTTCAAACGTCGTCTGTAATTGTGACGTTCGTTCCGTCATTTGCTCCCCGACATCTTTCACAATATCTACAGCATTTCCTAAATATGTATGCGACAACTCAAGTCGATCAGCCACTGACGTTTCTAAACCCGCCGCAAGCATTAATAGACTTTCAGCATTAATCTTAATCCGCTCAGATCGTTCACCATAAAGCGGTAAGCCGGTCCAAAGACTCGTAACAATATGATCATCCGCGGCAATATGAATCACCCCAGCACCCGCTTCGCCTTCTTCACGAATCTTATAATATTGTGTCCCTTGATCATTTCGCAAATAGCCGGTATGGTTCGCTCCAATTTTATCGAAACTGATCGGTACTCCATTATAAATTTCATAATGCTTACCCGGAATGCGCGTATCAAACTCCAATGCGGTTAATGTATTGGTTAAAGCATCATAGCTACTAAAATAGTTGGTGACTTGGTCATACGTTTGATCGGGATCGATCATCCCATCAGGCAAAAGGGCAGGGTTTAATGTTACCGCCCGAACATCTGGATGTTCAACCGCCACCGCACCTACTAACGCACCCCCTAATGAATTCCCGGTCATCGAGTCGACACCATATTTATCATTCATGTCATCAAAATATTCTTGCGCTGCCTCAAGTTGTGGTACGTCAATATCACTAAGTAAGCGAATATCTGTGATAATATCTTGCATCTGGTCTTTATCCGTGCCGACATAGACTACCGTCACTTCTCTATTCTCTAGATTTATTACCGTTAGTGCATCTAATCCAGTTTTAGTATCTGCAATAACATCCAAAACCCTATAATCCGTATCATTTACAATAAAACGGTCATACTTGTTAAGTCTACGATAAGCATGATAACCAGCCATCTGAACTAAATCTTGATCTGAAGTCATTTGATTCACTTCTTCTATACTACTAGACATATATCCACACCTATTCCTTTATAATATCATTCGGGTATGAACGATCAATTGAATTCTCTTTACTCCCTCGACCTGAGCTCTTACTCACTTTATTATCATGTAGAGAAATTGAATACGTCCCAATTGGAATTTGATCTGCCTCTTCTATCGCAGTAGCAATCGCATCTAATGCATCTTGATCAGGCTCAACATTCTTTTCTTCCATAAAAAGGTGCATCCCTATAGAAATAGAGTCTCCGTTGAAATTCAATTCTTCAAATAAAGCCATCCATTCCTCTCTACTTATTGATGGTTCATTCAAGTAAGTTCTCCACACCTCTTCAAAAACAGAACTATTTGACACTTGTACAAAATAGTATGGATTGCCATAGCCTCTTCCACCGGTATTAGCTACAGCTCCCATTGTATGACCAACTATACTATATTCCTTTAATATATCCTCTAAAACATGATCTAAGTTTGCAAATTCATCTTGATAAACCAAACCATATAACCCTGTTACAATCGCATTTTCTACTTGCCCTTCCTGCGACCAAACCTGTTCAACCATAATTTGTTCATTCTCTACATCAATCGGGATAATCGCATAAGAATAAAAATGCGGTTCACCAACAGATTCAACAAAAACCGTTGCTCCGTCGACATTACCAACGATATTATGAACAATCACTTCTGTTTTGTATTCTTCCACAAAAAAACGGATCACCGCTTCCTCGACAAGCTCTTGATTATCATTAGCGATTTGGTTGGTTCGGCTACCATTAGCCAGTGTATATTCTTCACCGGTATAGTCTTGAACACGCATATAGTAATCATCGTCATTATGATCTTCTAATGTTGTCTTTTGATTTTCATCATCCATTGATAAGCACCCTCCTAATATAAATAGTAGGCTAAAGCCTAGTATCACAAAACAATACCTTGGATTCATAAACATCCTCCTTCAGTCAAACCTATTCACGTTATTATTTTATCGGAAATCTTTGTTTTTTAACAGATGAATACTGTTAATTCGTGTAAAATGAGGAAAAAGTGGGAGGTAGATGAGACTTTTTCATTTACCAGGCGTATGATCTAGAACATTTCACCTAACAATGCAGAAAAAGAGGAGTGTTTAAATTTTTCAATTGGTTAATCCGTTTGTAGCTACTAAAATAGTAACATCGTATTTGCTCCTCTATACAATACAGAAGAGACCAAATGATTTCATTCGGCCTCTTCCTTCTTCACCATCTATTATTTAACCGTCAACGGTTTTAACTGTTCGACCACATCGTCATAGTCAGTTCCACCTGACAGTAACGATGCTGCTGTATAGGCACCTTCGATAAAGGCAACATCCATTACCTCAACTGTCTTGTCTGTCATTTCTACTGCCATCTCCATTGTCATCTTCGCACTTCCTAAATCATAAAAGGCAAAGCAATGATCCGCTTCGTTTTCTTTAATCGCTGCTGTAATTTGCTCAAAACTTGATCCAATCTCACCGTCATCGGTCCCACCAGCATACGTAATCGAAACGTTAGGTGCTGTTTCTTGTAACAATTGATAGACACCTTCAGCCAGTTCAAAGACATGTGACGATAAGATAATCCCAATATCACTCATCAATTATCTCTCCTTCAATCATCGCTTCAAACAAAAAGCCACTTGACACCGCACCCGGGTCTAATTCACCTAGTGACCGCTCACCAAGATAAGAAGCTCTTCCCTTTGATGCTTTTAACTCCTTGGTCGCTTCAACACTGTCTTGAACATCTTCAATGGTGACGGTTCCTTCAGCTAAGTGTTCAACAACTGGGGACCAAACGTCAACCATTGTCTTCTCTCCAACTTCTGCCTTTCCTCGTTTTGTAATCCCTTCAAGCCCTGCTTTTATGATGGCATGAAGATCAGCTGAATCTTGGCCTGCTTGTTTAGACATCGCTAATAAAGCACTGCCATAAAGTGGGCCTGAAGCACCACCAATTTTTGATAGCAGAGCCATCGAAGCATCTTTTAATACCTCTTCTGGCTGAGCATAATCCTCTTCTGAAAGCTTTTCTTTCATCGCTTTTACGCCTCTAGCCATGTTATTGCCGTGATCACCATCACCGATCACACTATCTAACTCACTTAAATAAGCTTTATTTGTCTCAATCTTATCAGCAAATCGTTCTAACCATGCTTTTGTATTATCTACCGTTAACACATTCATTCCTCCTTACCAATCTGTCACATCTACAGGGTGTTGCCAAAGTTTCAACCAGTCCTGTTCTAATTTAACGAGCGTGAGTGACACCCCGTTCATATCAAGTGATGTCATTAAAGCGCCGACTTTTTTAAAAGCTACGGATACGTCTTCGTTTGCTAACTGTTTTTCTACATCATGAAGGAAAATATATTGTTCCATCAACGGGGTCGCTCCTAAGCCATTAACGAGCAAACCATATGTTTCACCACTTTGAAAATCAAAGGCTTGTTTTAATTTACTGACTAATTCCTCAGCTATAGCCGATGAGCTCTTAACCTTTGTTCGATGATAACCAGGTTCACTATGAATCCCAACACCATACTCCATCTCATCATCGGCTAGTGAAAACCCTGGCTTTCCTACTTCTGGTACAGTGGCAGCTGTCAAAGCCACACCAATCGACTTCACTTGTTTAACTAGCTCATCTCCTAATGCTTTCATGTCAGTCAGGGACATTCCCAAATCCGCAGCTGCTCCAAGTATTTTATGAACAATCACCGTTCCAGCCACCCCACGTTTACCGGCTGTATGGGTGCTATCTTCAACAGCAATATCATCATCAACAATTAACTGTTCAACTACAATCCCTTCTGCTTCAGCTAATTCTTTTGCCATTTCAAAATTCATGACATCACCCGTGTAATTTTTAATAATTAACAATACACCTGCGCCATTATCTGCTGCTTTAATGCCTTCTAGCACTTGATCAGGTGAAGGTGAGGTGAATACTTCCCCAGCCACAGCAGCTGTCAGCATTCCCTTTCCAACAAACCCCGCATGTGCGGGCTCATGACCACTACCACCGCCACTGACTAAAGCAACTTTGTTCTTTTCTTTGTGCTTTTGAACAATAACCGTTGTATTCGGGACACGCTTGACGAGCTCTCCATTAGCATAAACAAATCCTTTTAACATTTGATCAACCACTTGATCCGGTTGGTTGATGATCTTCTTCACTCTTAATCCTCCTTTATATCATGTCATGTTATTCCTATTCCCTAAATATAACGATTTAAGCCATTCATTTATCACAGATAACCATCCGTAAAACCCCACCTCAAAATAGAGAACAGAGGTCAATCGATTGAGGGGGGGTGATAACGGACGCTAATGTTCCGATACTCAACTACCATCAGTGGTGGGACAACGAAACGCCTACGTTTTATGCCGGTAAGCATTTTTTGCTTGAGTGTTATGATAGATTCGAACATTATCGATAAGTGAAAAACCCCACCTTAACGTAGGTGGGGAGGGGAATAGACTAATTATTCAAGGTCAATTCGATATGCATCGTTATCTCCATTGATCTGCGGTGACTTTGGTACAGTTAATGTGAGTAAGCCATTTTTAAATTGACCTTTAATCTGTGATTCATCGATGTCACCAACATATAATTGACGCTTGAATGAACCATAGGCACGTTCACGACGAACAAAGTCATCTTGCTCTGATTCTATACTTTGTTCTTGTCGACCTTCAATCGTAAGGAAGTTGTCTTTGTACTCGACAACAATATTATCCTTGTCAAACCCAGGAAGTTCTGCGTCAATTTCGTAGTGATCTCGCTTGTCTTTGACATCGACTTTTGGTACATCAAAATCAAATAACGACTGATCATGGTTGCGTTCTAAAAAACTTGGCAACCAATCAAAAACATCACGTTTACGAGGAAATAGATTTCCCATCATTGACACCTCCTGTATTGAGTTTATTTAGCTTTCATAAAAATATTACCACGCCTCTTCAAATATTAAACTTATAAATACGCAGATTTTCTCATCATTTTTTCTAAAACAATTAGCTTTTGTTATTGTTGATACTTTAAAATTTTTACTTCTTTTGTTAAAATTTTATCTTTTCCTCATGAAAAAAATAAAATAGCAAACAAACATGGTATAATAGCGTTTACAATATAAAAAGAAACTGGAGAATCGTGATGGAGCGCTTAACAAATTTAGAGACACAGTCAGCTAAAAAACAGCTTTTACTCATTACTTGGCCAATATTTATTGAGGTTTTTTTACAGGCAATTATGCAATTTTCCGATGTATTTATGCTAAGTTATATATCTGACCAAGCGGTAGCTGCAATCGGTGTCGTCAACCAAGTGATGATGTTTACTTTTGTTTTATTTAATTTTACGGCGATGGGATCTGGAGTCGTTGTTGCCCAATTCGTTGGTGCCAACCAACCCAAAGATGTAAGAAAAACAATCGCTCATGCAATAACCGTTAACTTAAGTTTCGGGGTCTTACTAAGTTTAACGGTTGTTAGCTTTCGCAAACAATTTTTAAATTTGTTTTCACTTGAACCACAGCTTTTGGAATTTGCCGAAACCTATATGATAATTGTCGGTGCAGCTTTGTTTGCCCAAGCCATTATATTAACCATCTCTGCTACTTTACAAGCAATGGGGCACACAAAAGATGTGATGTTTGTCGTCTTAATTATGAATTTATTAAACATTTTTGGCAATTATTTGTTTATCTTCGGTGCGTTTGGGGTCCCTCAACTTGGGGTAACAGGGGTAGCTATTGCAACAGCTTCAATGCGCCTATTAGCAATGATTGGTTTATTTATCATACTGGTTAAACGCATGCCGATTAAACTACGGTTTAAAGCATTCTTCACATTAGAAAAAAGTTATCTTAGCAAAATTCTACATATTGGCGTACCGGCCGCTGGAGAACAGCTTTCTTATAACATTAGTCAAATTATCATCACCATCTTTGTCACATCCTTAGGTGCAACGGCACTAGCTACTCGAGTATATGCCCAAAATTTCATGGGATTTATGACGGTCTTTTCAATGTCGATTTCAAAGGGCATGCAAATTTTTGTTGGTCAGCTTGTTGGGGCTGGCAAACAAAAAGAAGCTTATCATCATATGTTCATTGGTTTGCGTTACGCAATGGCTGTGTCATTATCAATTGGAAGTATACTAGCGATCTTTGGCCAGCACTTATTCGGATTTTTTTCTGATGATCCAGCTATTATTACACTAGGAGGAACGATTCTTGTTATTACGCTTATTCTAGAGCCAGGACGAACCTCCAACCTGGTGATTATTAGTGCTCTTAGGGCTTCAGGAGATGCTCGCTTTCCTGTTGTAATAGGCATGTTAATTATGTGGGGCGTTTGTCTTCCACTCGCTTATTTCTTCGGTATCACATTAAACTTGGGACTACCTGGCATTTGGCTTGCGATGTTGACAGATGAATGGGTGAGGGCAACATTGATGTGGTCAAGATGGAGAAGTAAGAGATGGATGGATAAAGCACTTGTCAATCAAGTCAAACAAGCACATTAAGCGATCAATGTGCTTGTTTTCTATATCCTGGAGATCATTCAGGTGTATTGCTTAATTTTAATACGCACCTCTAATATGTTGATCGACTTCAGTTATATAAAAAGATTGAATGCGCTGCAATTCTGTAGAAGAAAATTCAGGCACATCGATTGCTGCCAAGTTATCTTCTATTTGAGCTACGTTTTTAAAACCTGGGATCACAGTAGAAACACCTTGTTGTTGCATCACCCATTTAAGCGCTGCTTGAGCCATGTTCCCGCGTCCTTCGGTGATCCATTTAAGCCGGTTACTCAGTTCAACACCTTTTTCAAAAGTTAATCCACCAAAGGTTTCACCAACATTGAAGACCTGACCATCTTTATTAAAATGACGGTGGTCGTCTTTTTCAAATTGGTGGTTACTGTTAAATTTACCTGTTAATAAACCACTTGCCAATGGCACACGTGCAATAATCCCTACATCTTTCGCTACGGCTTTAGGTAGCAGATCAGTGAGTGGCTTTTGACGTAACATGTTAAAGATAACTTGTAACGTACTGACATTTTCATTTTCTAGACAATACATACCTTCCTCAATTGTCTCGACACTCACGCCATAGTGGCGGATTTTCCCAGATGCTTTAAGTTTATCAAGGACTTCAAAGACTTGCCCATCCTTTAATATCTCAAAAGGCGGACAATGAATTTGGTATAAATCTAGTGTTTCACGTTCAAGTCGCTCTAATGTAGCTTCCAAATATTGCGTTACTAATTGCTCCGAGTAAGTGCTTGGGTCAGTGATATCACCTGCACGGCAAAACTTTGAAGCAATATAGATGTCTTTTTCTTTGCCTTTTGTTGCCTTAGCTAACAAACGCTCACTATGACCATCTCCATAGACATCAGCAGTATCAAAGAAATTGACACCTGCTTCAATGGCACGTTCTAAAGCACGTAAAGATTCTTTATCATTGGTTTTTCCCCATGAACCGCCAATTGCCCATGTCCCAAAACTTAGTTGGCTGATATTATAACCTGTCTTTCCTAATCGATTATAGTCCACTAAATGACCTCCTTAAAATGTTTGCGTTTACATTATTAAATAGATGATACAGCAAATAGCCATGCTTCCTATTTACTGTATAATTCTAATGGTAAACCATCGGGATCTTTAATAAAAGTATAAGGCTTATTAGTAAGGGGATCGATTCGAATCGGTTCAACCTCCACATCCTGTTGTTCTAGATACGCAACGGTAGTGTTTATATCATCAACCTGAAATGCTAAATGGCGTAATCCTGCTGCTTCTGGATCATCAACACGTGCAGGTGGTGAAGGAAAGGAAAACAATTCAATTTGATCCTGTTCTCCTACTTTTAAATCTAATTTATACGATTGCCGTTCATATCTATATGTTTCACTTATGATCTTAAAACCTAAAATTTCTGTATAAAAACGTTTTGATTTTGGATAATCAGATACAATAATTGCAGCATGATGAAATTTATTAATGCCTTTCATATCCACCCTCCTCGTATAATGGTTTAGGCTTCTTTTTTTGCTTATTAATTTCTGCTCACTTTTCTGAATAAGAGCCTTGATAACACTGCTAGCGGACACTTTCCGAGAGCATATCTCGCTCGCAAGTCTATGTCTATAGACTCAAGTCACTCCCATAGGAAATTAATCCAATCAATCGATTTTCGACTTGCACCATCGGAATAATCCGAGCTAACCATCTACTAAAATGGCTTAGTCAGTGATTAGCTCGGATCACAACAGCTAACATATGTAGCCCTGAAGTAAATTCCTATTTAAGAAACGCTTCTCAGTATGGTTGCGAAAATGATCAATTATTACTAACTATTTCTTATAACGACCAAAATAAAATAAACCAAACAATAAGAAAAAGACGGTTATGATAAGTGAAATAACTAAGAACATCACCGGTCCAAATTGATAAATGAGAGGCAATGAAGCGGCAGTGACAAGTCCACCACCTACAAAAGGTTCAAAGAGGATTTGTTTATAACCAAACCCTTCTAATGCTGGTGTTTCATGATCGGGGTCAGCAATCTTCATTAATAATAAGCCAGTCGCCGTCATTCCCATTGCTTGCCCTAAATCTCCTACACCACGTTCAAACCAATACTCGGGAATCATTCGAGGGGCTAAGACAAGAAAAGCAAAAACGTTCCAAGCAATCGCAATAATAGAGAGTAGTAGAAACGGGACAATATTGTCTCCGATAACCGCTAAAGATAAAGTAGCTAATGCACTAACCAGTAGTACATCAAGTGCGAAGCCAGATATCCTACTAATTAGGTTTTGATCAATATACGTTTCAATATTTAAACGATCAAACACAAGTTGAACCACCATTCCGCCAATCATGGCTAAAGGGAACAGTGGGACATAAGGAAACAGATACACATCCGTCCACGCCCCCCAAGTCACTGCTTCTAAGCCAATTAATAACTGTTGAAGAAGATAACCTAGTGCAATGGCAATGGCAATTAAGGATAGATGAAAGGCAAGTGGTTCAATAGACGTCACTTCTTTCGTTTCCTTCTCGATCTCATAGCCATAAGACTCACCAATTTGGGCACGTTCTTTTTCTGATAACTTCGCTTTGCCTCCTACATATTTAGCACGACCCGAGCGGTAACCCCAGTTAATTAATATAATCCCAATTACCACACCTGATAAAATACCAATTGTTGCTAAACCAAGGGCAAGATCGGCTCCTTCAGCAAAACCGAGCTCTTGGAACGTACTCGATAAACCTGCAGCCGTACCGTGCCCCCCAACAAAGCTAATCTCAATAAGGGCACCTGCCAGCGAGCTCATTCCGAAAAATGGCGTTAGGATAAGTAAGGTGAGTAGCAAACCAACCACATATTGTCCCCATGACACCGTTTGTCCCATCACCACTTGTGGACCAGCTATTAACCAAATTTTTTTAAGATTTGGAACAGCTTTACCCAAAAACAAAGCCGCAAAGACAACATTAATAAATAAACTTGGTAGTGTACCCCAAACCTCTAGCACAAATTCTGGAATTAAACCATGATAAAAAAATGACGTCTCATTGAAAAACTGTGACGTCACACGCCCTAATACTTCTGGTCCTACAATTAAAGCAATAAAGCCTGCAATAATAGAGCTCGGTAAAAATAAATCGCGTAACCATTTCGTATGTAAACGAACAACTTTTGCAATAATTAAAAATACGCCGATTAAAACAAAACTAAAGCCAATCATGTTAGCAGACATATAGTAACCTCCTATTCTATTAACAATCTAGCGACATTTAGAGAAACGACGCCAAAATTATTATAATAGAAAAGGAAGGGTCACTACAAGTGCAAACACTTTATTCCAAATATTGCGATTATTTCAATTTTAATATGAATTCTTCTATGCCATCATCTGGATACACACCCATGCGCGGAATTTCTAACCGATTAACTTCTTGATCCGCTTTTTTATATACAACAGTAAATGCAAGATCGATCCCGACATTATCCAAAGCCGTTAGATTAGCTTGGTCATACACACCATAAGGATAGGCAAACGCACGCTTCCTTCCGTCAAGCTTATTAATACTTGTTAACAAATCGGATTCTACTTCTCTTTGATCATGTGTAAGTAAATAGGGGGTGCCTGTTTCAGTTTGTTCATGTAATGCATCTGTATGACTTTGATACTCAAAAACATCAGCACCTGCTATGATATCATCTTCACTTAAATAGAGTGCATCCCCACTAGCAACCAAACCTGTTATTAAAAAAATGCTAGCAAAGAAATCATGACGTTTTAGGATCGGATAAGCGACCGTGTAATTATCTTTAAACCCATCATCAAAGGTGATCAATACACTTTTCTCTGGGATATCTAGCTCGCCATTAATAAATTGTTTAAACTCTTTTAAATTAAGGGTAACGTATCCTTGCGTAGCTAAATAATCCATCTGTTCTTCGAAGGCTTCACGACGAACAATCGTATCATACAAGCGCCCCTTTTCATCATAATGCCAGGGTTCAATATCTTCATCAGCTAAGATACGATGATACATTAATACAGCAACGGATTTAGCCTCTTCCCCTTCTTTTACATCAAATGGACGGGCGACTTCACTCCAATCCCCTTGTTTAACCATTGGTAGCGACCACTCGCGATTTAAATGTATTGGTGTATTTGTTAAGGCTTGGATAAAAGAGGGACCCATTAAATTGAATAACCCAATCATTGAAGCGATAAAACAAAGGGTAAAGATCATATTAAACTTCACAAAACACCCTCCTCTAATTGCAGCTGACCAACCCGTCGTGAAACATGCCAACTCTCTCTATTTCTAAAGTAGAGAAAGGTTCCGCAGATGACAAATAGAATCCCTAGTAGACGATAACTAACAACCTCGAATGGAATAAACAGACCGATTCGAATATAATCTCGAAACCTGTATCGAAAACCAAACCTTCCACTTACAACAAGTGCAACTATACTTTGATAACAGGCCATTAGCAAACTAATTAATCCTAGTGTTAATGGAATAATTAATGGTGTTTGATAGATAAGTAATGTAAAGGGAATGAAGATCATAAAGAAAGCATTAACCGTCCCTAACAAAAGCGAATCGAGCAACAAATAAAGAGATGGTAGGCATTTCATTTGTCGAAAGAAACGATACCGATATGTGATCACACAGTCAATAAACGCTTTTTGCCACCTCATTCTTTGATTAAATAAATCGGAAAAAGTCGAAGGACACTCTGTAAAACAGGTAGCCTTGGGCACAAATATGAGTTTCTCACCGGCACCTGTTTTTTTTATTAACTGCTGGATTTTCAATGTAATATCCATATCTTCTCCAACGGTTCGGCGGTACCCCCCTACCGCAATAAGCGCCGATTTCTTAAAGGTTCCAAAAGCGCCGGCAATGACGGTAATTGCCCCTAACTTAGACTGGACATGTTTATGCAAATAAAAGGCTGTTAAATATTGCAGCACTTGAAAACGAAGTAGGCCCGATAAACTAAACGTCGGCAACTTGCCTCGCATGCCTTGTCCAATATGGACAACACCACCAGCCGCTATAACCTTTGGATCAATAAATGCTTGTTGCATCTCGACAATCGCATCGGGAGCTAAAACACTGTCAGCATCTAGTGTGACCACTAATTCATGTTTTGCATAATCCACACCTGCATTAAGTGCATCAGCCTTCCCTCCATTCTCTTTATCTATCACATATAAATACGGATAACGTTTAGATTGATAGATGGCTTTTACTGTTTGATAATTTAGCTCCCCTCTTAGCTGTCGTTTAGTGCGTACTAATTTTAACGCTTTTTTCAAAACATGAAAGGTACGATCACTAGAACCATCGTTAATAAAAATAGCTTCAAAATGCTGAGCATGACTATTTAAAATGCCAGATAGACAATATTTAATTACTTTCTCCTCATTAAAAGCGGGAATTAAGATCGAAACTGATTTTAGAGCGTCGTCTCTTTGCTGCGGATAATGCTTCTTGTTCTGAAACAACGGAATAAACATATACAGTAATTGAAATATGAGAAACAGTGCATATAAAACCAAGGCAAACCATAGCATTAGCGTTCACCTTCTTTCAGTTGATAAACACGAATATAATCCACTTCATACGTTTGAGGAAATTTCGTTGTTTCATCAGGTGAACCTGGCCAATCCCCTCCAACTGCTGTATTTAAGTAAAGGTACATCGGCACTTGTGGGACAAAGGATGTTGTTCGATAACGCTCTACCCCATCAATTAACCAAATCAATTCATCTTTTGACCATTCCAAGACAAACGTATGAAATGTTTCCGAAAAATCAGGCCCTTTAAACGAAGCAGAATCACTTCTCAAGCGATCGTTCTCCAACCCATGTACAACCATCCAGACGCGATCAGGCTCATGACCTAGTAATTCGATAATGTCAATTTCAGGTAACCATGTTTCATCTTGGTTAGGCAGCATCCAAAAAGCGGGGAATATCCCTTGTCCCCGAGGTAGTCTTGCCCGGATTTCAACACGGCCATATAAAAAACGCCATTTGTCTTTTGTATGTAACGCACCTGATTGATAACTTTTATTCGTCTCAATCCGTAACTTCCCTTGGTCAACCTTCACTTGATTCGGATGATAGAATTGCAACTCATTGTTTTTATCTAGCCAACCTTCTTCTAATGTCCATTTACTTCTATTTACTTGCTCACCTTCAAATTCGTCTCGCCAAACTAACTGCCACTTAGGATGTAAAAAGCAAGTTGCTGTTTTTCTTTGATTAAGAAAAAGACTACTCATCTGATGATCAACTGCAGTCAATGTACTAGGAAAAGTATGATATGAAACCCTTAATATTTGTAAACCGATTAATGCCAACAAGCCTAACGTACACTTTAATACCCCTATCTTCATGCCCATCCCCCCCATTATCAATTGCTTCTAGTAATATATGGAGGGGATAATAGGATTAGAACTAGACTTTAGAAATGTGCATCGATAAATTTTAAATATTAATATTCTACTAGATTATCTTTAAAGGACAAAAAAGCATTTGATCACCAAGAATCGGTGATCAAATGCTTTTTCTTTCATTTTAGGCTAGTTATGTCCAGGCGATTTTATTTATTCAATCTCTTTTCTTCTTTTATAATCTTTAACGTAAACGTCCACGGCTTTAAGTGCCTCGACCACTTGATCAGCAGTCACCTCAAATGGCATATTTGTCATGGTATCGTTTGGATCGACTGCCAATTCTGCGACACGTTTCAAATCTTCATCTGAAGCCTCATCTAAATGAAGGGCTTCCATTGTAATCGGTAAGTCAAGTTTAAGCATAAAATCAATATAACGTTCAAGCTCTTCAATAGGTCGATTTTCTAGGACGAGCTGTGCAACAATACCATAAGCAACTTTTTCACCATGCGACATACTATGAATGTCACCGTGAAGTGCTGACAGTCCATTATGAATCGCGTGTGCGCCAGCTATACCACCATTCTCGAAACCTAATCCACTCAATAAGGTATTCGCTTCGACAACAGCTTCAAGAGCAGGGGTAACGACTTTTTCTTTATTGGCTGCATAGGCTTGGATACCGTACTGAAATAATATCTCTTCACATTTTTCAGCAATTGCATAACCTGCAATCGTTGCTTTTCCATCGTGCATATTCTGACCGTGTGCCTGTCTTGTCGCTCGCGCTTCAATTAATGTTGCTAAAGCATCTGAAATACCTGACGCCAGCATATGTGGTGGTCCTTGTGAAATGATACGTGTATCATTCATAACAAGGTCAGGGTTTTTATCATAAAATTGATATTTTTCAACCTCACCATCTTCTGTATAAATCACAGATAACCCAGAAGTTGGCGCATCTGATGAAGCCAATGTATTAAAGATGAGCATCGAAGCATCTAACTCTGCTGCCACAGCCTTTGCAGTGTCTAGCGCTTTACCCGTACCGACACCTAATACAGCATTAACATCATCTTTTTCTCCAATCTCTGTTATGCGCTCAATTTCTTTCATCGAACACTCGCCTTGAAAGGTTACTTTTGATATTCCGAACCCATCATTTTCTAATTCATGAATTAAATCATCTCCGCAAATTTCTTGCACGTTTTCATCAGCAAGTACAAGCACCTTCTTACCATATGGTTTAATATAGTCTCCAGCACGTGTCAATAAATCTTTTCCTTGAACATATCGACTCGGACTTCCAAAAATTATATCCAATGTAACCTGTCCTCCTTTGATTTTACAAACATAATGACGCTTGGTTATTGTATACCCAGTAATTGGAGCACTAAACATGTAATGAACGGATGATTGTCGCTTTTATAACATGTGAGCCAACTATTTCTCTATCGAACAATGCCCTATTCCCTATTCATATTTTGATAATTAGCTTCGCTTGTTCATGTATTCTTTCCCACGATGGAAGAAAAAAGACTGTGATATTCTCTTACAATTATGTAGTAAGAATATTCAGTTTATTATAAGATAACAACATATTCATCATGGCAAACGCTAAGGAGATGATGAAATTAGCACATTTATATGTGGGAAGGTGAGCTTTTCTAAACCTCACCTTCCACACCAATGTAGATGTTCACGCATTTAATCACATTTTTAATGATGTAAATGCGATTAACATGTCGCATTCCCCCTGTTCTCAGGCGACACCAAAACTTTAAGACCCTCATTAAATGAATGAGGGTCGTTTTTTTTGCTTTAATGATCAAAAGATTAACAGTGATAAGATCAATATATTTAGTGTCAAGTATAAGAAAAACTTACAAACTCAATAAAGGAGTGAACAAATCTGCGTTTTACCTAAGAGATACTAAATTTAATAGGTCATCCCTTCTATTTCAAAATGCCCGTCTGTTATTTTCTCACCATCTCGATAGATTCGAACAACGTAGCGGCCTGGTTCAAGCATGTCTTGACTCGGGTCATATAAATAGTCATAAAAACGTTGCCATGATGGATCAACACGCACTTCAAACTGACCAAGCATTTGTTCACCTGTCTCCAGTGTCTCTAGAACATGAACCTCTACACGTGATGCACTAATTCTTTCTCCGAATTCAACTTCATAATAAATAAGTTCATCTTGTGAAAAAGTATCTTTAATACCCGTCACACCACTAGGGCCTTCATCTGTTCCAAACACAACACCAGCCGTTAAAAAATAAGCATACATGGTTATCATTGCAAAAACAAATAAGATTAGTGAACCAAGTGCAAGTAGCACGCCAGGAACACTTGTCCCACCTGCTAGACTTATATCTCGCTCAGTTGCCTGCGTCATTTCAAAATCAGCTAATTTCTTTTTCGCATGACGATAATAGAGCGCATTCCCATATATACCAATTAGCACAGTAGTCCCGATATTAATAAGTGGTGCTAATATACCTAACAGGTCATCATTATCTAGAATAACTCCAATTAAACCAACAATAAAATATAATAGAAAAATAGCAAATATCGGTTTAAACATTCGACGATAGCCTAACCAAAAAATTCCCAAAAAGAAACCTGCTCCATTCCAACTTGCCGTTGTCGCAGGATCATGGGCAAACTCCCACTTTTGTTGATAATACGGATATTTCTTTCCAACAAAAGTAGCCAGCATTTGATCTTCACTTGATTCATCTGAAGTCACGCTGTCATTTAAAGATTGACCGCAGGCTCTACAAAAATTTTCCTCAACTTGATTCTCTCTCCCACAATTTGGACAATACATATCCATCCCTCTCTCTATTTTTAATAAAAATACTATACCATAATTATTGATTTTTTAAAGCTAACTTTTGAATTGGGCTAAAATAACTATAAAAACACATATACATGCTTTTTTATGTTTAAAAGGAATACTTAACTACTCAACTTTCGCCCACTGAAATAGTCATTCACCCCTCCCTGATCGTGTTCAATAGCGGTATTCAATAGGTTTGTTGACTTTACTTCTGCATGGATGTGTCGCATACGTTTAGAACGTGATTTCGTTTCGAAAAGCAATGGCTTCGCTTTTCGCGGGAATGGCTTCAGCTCGTGCTATTCCCACAGGATAAGGAAAGCGGCGTCGATCATACATTGCACGAAGAAAATCGTTCTTTATTTTCGAGGAGTCTTTGTATTTTTCCTGCGCTTTGTCCAGATTGTTCGGATTTTCATTACTTCTGTTTCGTTTTGTCTCCCCCTTTCTCTTATGCTATCTTGGCAGAATCCGAAAATTTAGATGAGAAAGTTGAGATAACGATAATACACCCCCAAACACTTGACTTTCAGTCTGTTTGGGGGAGCTCAGTATACAATATTTCTATGAAACGTTCTTGCGATTTTTCCATTTATTTGATAGATCATCAAAATAAGTATAAACAACAGGAATGAGTAACAACGTGAAAATGCTTGAAACGGTTAAACCAAAGATGACGGTAATCGCCATCGGTTGTTGCATTTCCGCACCTTCTCCAATCCCAAGTCCTAACGGAATCATCGCAAGTACCGTTGTTAGTGTCGTCATTAAAATCGGACGTAAGCGAGACGTACCGGCATCAATAATTGCTTGATGGCGATCGATATCACGTCGGCGTAAAATGTTAATGTAGTCGACAAGAACAATCGCATTATTCACAACAATCCCTGCAAGCATAATAATACCAATAAAACCGACAATACTTAGTGGTGTGCCCGTTATAAATAATCCACCAATGACACCAACAACTGAAACAGGTAGTGAAAACATGATAATAAATGGCGTCAAGAAGTTTTCAAATTGTACAGCCATAACGACATATACCAAGAATATTGACAACAATAGCACTAAAGCCAATTCAACAAATGCTTCCTCCATATCTTCAGCTTGACCACCAATCGTGTAATGATAGTCTTCCGGAAAATCAAAACCACTTAATTGGGCTTCAATCGCACGAGAAACTGTCCCGAGGTCATAACCAGCAATATCCGTATTAATCGTTACCATAGGTTGCTGATTGCCACGTTGCAATGAAGCTGGGGCTTGTGTTTGTTCAAGGTTAGCCACTTCATTTAATGGGAGATTCGCGCCAGTCTGTGTTTGAATCGATAAATTTTCTAAATCACTAATTGTATCATGATTAGCGTCAGGATAAATTAACCGTACATCAATATCATCACCAGCTTCTCGATATCGCATCACCGTCTGCCCGGATAGACGCATTTGTACCTGATTTAATATAGCCGCTTCATTCAGCCCATAGCGAGCAGCCACTTCACGATCAACACGGATTTCCATTTGTGGTTGGACTTCGTCGATAGAGGTGGAAGGATTAAATACACCATCAACTTCTTCAATTTCAGCCAATACCTCAGTAGCTAATTCATTTAACACCTCGTGTTCAGGACCTTGCAGTTCAATCGAGATCGGATCGCCCATCGACATGTCAGTCATTGCACTAACTGTGATTTCAGCACCTGCTATATTTTGAAGGTCATCATCAAGCTGTTGAACAAGTTGATTCGTTGTAATATCGCGTTCGCTAGCAGGAATTAATTCAAGCGTAAATGAAGCTGAATTGCCACTACCACCGGCTCCCGTCATTCCTCCCATCATATCGCCACTACCAATAGATAGATTATTGATGCGAATCAGATCCTGATATGCATCAATACGCTCATTAACTTCTAATGCAATAGATTCGGTATGATCAGATGTGGTGCCAGCCGGTAGATCAACATCTATACTAATTTGACCTTGATCTCCTTCTGGAATAAATTCTGTCCCAACAAAGGGAATAAGGGCTAAGCTACCCACTACAAGCAATATGGTTACTAATACCGTTGTCTTTCTAAACCGTAATGATTTTTCAAGCGCATGTTTATAGCCATTTGTTAAGCGATCTAAGAAACGATCAAACCAATAACGACGCCCTTTACCATTATCCCCTTTAATATCAACTAATAGTTTAGAAGATAGCATTGGTACAAGTGTAATTGCTACTACAAGTGCAGCAATTAATGCAAAAGCAACCGTTGCAGCTAGTGGGATAAATAACTCTGCCGCTATCCCTGAAACAAATATCATCGGTAAGAATACAACTAAAGTTGTCGTGGTTGAAGCAATAACCGCTGGTGCAAGTTCTGACGCTCCTAACTTAGCAGCTCCAAATCGAGAATAACCGCGTTGACGATAAGAAACAATATTCTCAAGGATAACAATTGAACTATCAACCATCATACCAATTCCTAGAGCCAACCCTCCCATCGTCAAAATATTTAACGTTTCACCTGTAAAATAAATCAAACTAAATGTTGCAATAACCGCTATTGGAATTGATACACCGATCACTAATGTTGCGCGGATGCTCTTCAAGAAGAGTAATAAAATTAATAACGCAAACACGCCACCTAAAATAATATTCTGCACAACCGATTGAATCGAAAGTCGAATAAACTCAGAGTTATCATAGACTAAGTCAAGCTCTACATCG
Organism: Amphibacillus cookii; assembly: GCF_016908375.1. Classification (GTDB taxonomy): domain Bacteria; phylum Bacillota; class Bacilli; order Bacillales; family Amphibacillaceae; genus Amphibacillus_C; species Amphibacillus_C cookii. Next base: position 106,529 of record NZ_JAFBDS010000001.1, on the reverse strand, counting down.
CTAGGTAAAGCATTATTAATTGTATCAACACTAGCCAATACATTATCCGACACATCAACCGTGTTACTATCCGATTGTCGCATAATTGATAGCACAACAGCTTCTCGTCCATTAACTAAGGTCGTATCTGGCGTTGTGAACGTATCTTCAATTGAAGCTAAATCTTCTAAATGCAAAATCGATCCTTGCTCTGTTTGAATAATCGTTTTAGCAATCTCCTCAACAGAATGATAGCTTCCATCGATTCGAACTTGAAGGTTTTGATCCCCCCGTTCAATGGATCCTGCTGAAGCCGATTGATTCGATTGACCGAGTGTTTGCATGATCTGCTCCGCACTCACCCCATATTGTTGCAAACTTACTTCGTCTAATTCAATATTAATAATACGCTCTTGCCCGCCTTCGATCGAAACGGATGCTACACCAGCTTGACGCTCAATTTCTGGTGCGACTTGATCATCAGCAATCGTTTGAATCCGTGCCAGATCATCTCCTGATAGACTGACAGCCATAATCGGCATTTGATTAGGGTTAAACCGTAGTACATTCGGGTCACCAGCATCATCCGGTAAAAAGCCACTGACTTGATCAATCCGCTCGCGTACTTCAAGTAAAGCATTATCTAGATTTGTACCCATTTCAAACATCATAATGACTAATGAAGAACCCGTATTTGACTGCGTTTGAATCGATTCAATCCCTTCTATCGTTCCTAGCGCTTGTTCAATCGGCTCACTCACTTGATTTTCAACATCTTCTGGGGCAGCTTCAGGATATTCAATACTAACAACCGCAATCGGTAAATCAATATCTGGCATTAAATCAATGGGTAAGCCCCGTAATGAGATGAAACCTGTTGCAATCACTGCCAATACAAGCATAATCACACCAACCGGGCGCTTTACCGACGTTTCTACTAACTTCACGATTCAGCATCCTCCTCTGCTACGTTAACAGGCATGCCGTCATCTAATGTTAATTGCCCACTAATAACGACTTGATCTTCCGTTTCAAGTTCAGCTTCAATCGCAGTATAGTCAGATTGAATCATGACAACATCAATATCGACGCGCTCTACATGATCATTGTTAACAATATAAACAAATGCTTGGTCCCCATCTTCATTTAAAGCAGCTGTAGGAATTAACAGCGTATCTTCGATGGTGCGCTCTGCTATATGTACTTCAATAATCGCACCCACTTTCCAATCATGATCATTTTCCGCTGTTAAAGTTACAGTAAACATCCCGGTATCACCAGGCAAAACACTAACTTTGTCCACAGTCGCTACACCAGCTTCTTCTTGATCACGACCATAGATCTCAACTTCATCATCAACGGCAAATAAATCAGCATTTGTTGCTGTGACGTCAAGATCAATCAATAGTTCGTCAAGTGAAACAATGATTAGAGCGGGCTCTTCATCAGTTAATATATCGCCTTCTTCTATCGTCAAATTTGCCACTTGTCCATCTGTACCTGCCGTTAACTCTACTTCCATGCCTGTCTCCATCGCTGTATATGTAATCAGTAGATCATCTTCCTCTACTTGATCACCTTCGGCAACATGAACCTGGTCAACTTCACCGATCATTGGTGCAATCACTGGATGTGTTTCGCTCGGTGATGTTCGACCATAAAATTGTTTATCAACAACTAAATCCCCTTCAGTAACTGCATCCGTTTCAACAGTGACGATTCGTTCAGTTTCTTCCGCTTGTTCATCCGTCTCGTTAGAGCAAGCTGCTAATAATACAAGAAACGTCACTAAAATGAATATACTCTTTCTCATCTCTCTTTTCCTCCTCAAATCTAGTAACATCAAGTTAACCTTTCAAGTTAGGTATAATTTTTTGTTTGAACACTTGAATATATTGATATAATTCTGGAATAGCACTTAATTCATGAATGATACCCCTTAATAACATTGGATTGCTTTCGTCTTTTCTTAATTCACGTTTTAAAAGTACGACAATATCTTGTAGTTGACTTTTTTCTTCTGGGTCCCGATCTAAGCGAGCAATTTCAGCACGAAGCTGATCACAGTGGCCAGCGATTGATAAACCAGTATCTGCCTGTTTAATTCCTAACTGCTCTTCAGTCATTTGTGGAGACGGTTGATCCTCTAATAAGCCTAGTACAACACTTTTTAAACGCTCTACGATAAAAGTAGCCAATTGATCGGGGTCAAACTGCAACTCATACAGAACGATAACCTTGATATATCCTTGCATCAATCCATCATAAATAACTGAACAATCCATTAAATATGGAATAATCTTCTGACCATAAATATCTAACATGTGTTGCCTAGTTAGATGATAAATTTTTCCAATCACTTGTTTAGCTATTTGATCAATATTTTCGCCTACATTTAGGTTATCCCTAACACTCATCAACATATACCCTTTATGCTGACTAACCAACTGTAAGAACAGTGCTGTTTGTTTTACCAGCTTATCTTCCGGTGTACCTTCCTCCTCATTAATAGTATCTAGCTTCTCCATTACCATTTTGACATAATAATCAACAATCTCAGCGGTTAAGGCTTCTTTTGAAGCAAAATACAGATAAAATGCACCTTTGGATACCCCACTTTGTTCAACAATTTCTTGGATTGAGGTTGCATGATAACCTTTCCTTACAAACAACTTGATACTTTCTTCCAGTATCCGTTGCTTTTTCTCTTGCATACACCCACCTCTTTCACATATGACTGACCAGTCAGTCATTGTCGGTAATAAGAGGGTATCACACATTTTATATAGGAGCAAGCCGTGTAATTTGTAACTAATTTGTGAAGATGTGGCTGATGGAATAGAAATGAAAACGAAGAAATTATGATGCGTGTGACAATAGAGCATGGACTTGTAACCTTAGTCTGCTCATTAGCTTTTGGATCTCCTTCTTCTTGACATGCATTTTCACGGTAAGCAGTTCATAAGCCTTAAGTCTTTCAAGCAATCGATGGGGTTCAACATCTAAAAGTGTCATTGAGCGATACTTGTCATATGATTAAACAGTTCAACAAGAGAATCAAAATAATAATTAATATTTAAAAGGCCACAAGGGCAGTCGTTAACGCAAACCCATTTTGTTATCAAGCGCATATATTGCTCGACCATTTTTTTGTCCGCATCAAATCACCTTCAATTTTGTTTCTTTGTGGGATACGTGTTTCACAACATTTCTAATTCACTGAATAACGCAAGTAGTATTTAAACCTCAACACTTATTTTTAAACATCACCAAAAATCTCTCCCCTTTTTTAGATAAGTAGCTTGCCCCCAAATTTTGGCGCACTCATGGTTCCTTCTAGTCATCCATTTTTACCCTTGTTTGTAAGGTCAAATGTATTTTTGTCCTTGAAAACGAAAAATTTGAAAAATCTTCAATGACAATATATTCTCCAATCGGCTCATATCCAGCCTTTCTACATTTCTGATAAAATAAGGTCTGGATTTTTTCCACCTCACTATAGTCAGTAATATTAATATTAAAACAATAATAATAGCCTTCTTCCAATTCATAGGTAGAAAAGTTAGCTAATTGTTTAGGGTTTTTTTGATCATAAAGACAGTTAATACTTAAAGAATCAGTGAAAATTGTAAAAAATAAATAGCTATTATCGGAATAGTTTAAATCATGTTTTTGAACTAAATCGTATAATTCTTTTTCCGTCTTATCTATATTAATATCGTTGTCAACAATGTGAAGTGTCCGTTTTGGAAAATGCATGATTTTATCCGTATGTGTTTTAAAGTCAGTATAACTTTTTCTTAACTTATTTACAGAGCTTAAGGTACTTTTTAAAAACATCATTTCTTCATCAATTTGCTTTTCAATTTTGTCTAATATTTCAAGAAAATTATAATCATTTTTTTGATGTAAAATTGCTTTAATTTCAGTTATGGGGAGATTGAATTTTCTAAAAGTAATGATGATGTCAAGGATATCCAGTTCTCTATATGAATAAAGCCTATAGCCATTACTATCAATTAAATGGGGCTTGACTAACCCCTTTTTTTCGTAAAAGCGTATTTGTGAAGTCGTAAGATTTAAAAGGGTAGCCACTTCGCCTATTGTTAAAAAATTTCTCAATTTATACATCCTCCTTGACCTTGAACTAGGTTTAAGGTTTATTATAATGACTGATGCGAATGAAATCAAATCGACGCGTCGTGAAAGTCAAGTAATGAAGGGGTGTTTAAATTGGGAAAACATAGAACATTAGATTTAGGAAAAACAAATATTAATAGAATTTTTTGGGTGTATGCCCTACCTTCTATACTAATGATGATTGTACAAAGTACAGCTGCTTTTATCGACTCTGTCTTTATCGGACGCTATGTAGGCGCAGATGGTTTGGCCGCAATCACAATAAGTATGCCCTTACTTATGTTTCTAATCGGAATAGGGACAATGATTGCCGTAGGGGGAACAACGTTAGCAGGAATAGAAAAAGGGAAAGGGAATTTTGAAAAAAGCAACAACCTTTTTAATGTCACAACAAGTTTATTGCTTATTTCAGGTTTTATTGGAACCATTGTGATTTATACAATCATTCCTGCACTGACCAATTTAACAGGCGCAGAAGGCGCTGTTTTTCACAACACTGTGGTGTATACCGAATATATTGCTTTTTTTGTGCCATTCTTTCTTATCAATTTTGCTTTTGGTTTTTTCCTGAAGCTTGATGAAAAACCAGTGATCGTTGTTTTAATTATGTTAAGCGGCACTTTGGCAAATATAATACTGGATTATTTATTCATTGCAACATTTGATATGGGGATTCGTGGAGCAGCATTAGCAACAGGTATTTCACAAGCGCTACCTTTTGTTGTTTTCTTCATAGTTATTGTATTTAAATCTAATTGGAAAATTAAAAAACCAGAATTTTCTCTTTATGATATTAGAAGAATATTTTATAATGGCTCATCGGAGTTTTTGAGTAACATTGCAACAGCATTAACTGGTATGGTTTTTAACTATATTATTATGCTCAACATAGGTAGCGATGGTGTGGCAGCATTTGCAGTTGCGCTACAACTGGTTGGGATTGTTACTTCAATAAGTTATGGTATTGCTGAAGGGAGCCAAGTAGCAGTTAGTTATAATTTCGGGGCAGAACAATATACCAGAGTGAAACATATTAGAAAGTTGACTTTTAGAGTAAGCTTCATTTTAGGCATTTTGTTAGCTATAACTTCATTATTATTTAGCCAAGAGTTGGCAAGTATATTTTTAAGTGAGGATAGAATTATTAATATGGCTAATGAAATATTGGGCTACTATGCTATTTCCTTTATCTTTCTTGGCGTAAATATTAGTATTGCTACCTATTACACTTCCGTTAATGATCCTGCTCGATCAGTGATTCTTACATTATTTAGAAGTTTAGTTTCAACCCTTATAGGCTTAGCGATACTTCCCCTACTTTTTGGTGAGAGCGGTATATGGCTCACTGTAATATTTGTTGAGGTAGGTACGCTTATTATCGGATTTTTCATGTTAAAAAGAAATCCCTTTGGTAATGTGAAGGTATAGTATTAACTAAAAAACTTATATCTGCTTTGCTAATTTTTAACCATTCATATTTAGGAAGCCAATGGCTGACAAAGTGGATCTAAGTGTGCAGTTATATTTCCATGTACAAACCCTTTTAATACTTTAAAGATTGGAGAAACTTGATATATGCGTTTCAGTGGGTGGTGCCGTTCTTCCCGTTTGTTTAGTGAAGCAGGACATTGCGGTCGTTATCACCCCCTAAATAGATGAGTTCTACTCTCTATTTTCGGTGGGTGTTTTACGAACAGTTATTTATGATAAAAGACATCTCTTTTTCGTTAGTGTTTCCCATTCAATCACACCACAACAAATATTGAGGTGTTTTATAGTCATTCAACCTTCTCGTACGTTAAGCACATTATTTCGTTCCGAAAAGCAAGGAATTCGCTTTTCGCGGAGCTCATCCTATTCCCGCAGAAGTCTCACCTCTTGCTTATCTCCACTTAGACTGGGGGTTCATACGAAATGTGATTTCTCCATTTTTCGTGCGATCGCAACTCGCTTTCATGCAAATTTCTTACTTTTCGTGCGATCGCAACCAGCTTTCATGCGATTTCCTCGCTTTTCGTGCGATCGTAACTCGCTTTCATGCGAATTTCTCGGTTTTCGTGCGATCGTAACTCGCTTTCATGCGATTTCCTCGGTTTTCGTGCGATCGCAACTCGCTTTCATGCGAATTTCTCACTTTTCGTGCGATCGCAACTCGTTTTCATGCGATTTTCTTACTTTTCGTGCGATCGCAACTAATTTTCATGCGATTTTCCTATTTTTCGTGCGATCGCAACTCGCTTTCATGCGATTTTCTTACTTTTCGTGCGATCGTAACTCGCTTTCATGCGAATTTCTCGGTTTTCGTGCGATCGTAACTCGCTTTCATGCGATTTCCTCGGTTTTCGTGCGATCGCAACTCGCTTTCATGCGAATTTCTCACTTTTCGTGCGATCGCGGAAAGTAGAACATAGCTCACCTGCGCGTCTAAAACGAAAGGTATATAATCAATCGAAAATCTATATTCAAAGGCAACGCTCATATTTAATATGAGGGTTACCCTTATACCATCATGGCTGAACCTGAAAATTCAGATGGGAAAGTTGAGTTTGCTCATTCACCCTTCTCGTTGATCCAAAGCTTCTAAATGAAGCAGACATGTAAAAAGCATCTCCCCCTAACCTTGCTTGATTTCATTTAATTTGTAGTTGCCCTATCAAACCAAATAATCTTTGATCACATAAAAAACAAGTTCAAAATATCCAATACTTTTTAACTATGAGATAATCAAAAATAGGTCATATTAACGATTGAAATATATTTAGGGGGTAGATCTTATATATCCAATTAATTCATTTTATACGATCACAGATCAAACCTTATATATTCGCTCAGCTTATCAAGCGATCGCAAACACTGAAATTGAAGAACTTAAAGGTACACGTTATGTGATGCAATCTGTCCAACACATCATCGAACAGGCTTGTATTCAAAACGGATCCTCGTATCAAGGAAGAGCTACAGCCATGCAAGCCTTGTTTAAACTAAAACAAAATCCTCCAATCCCAATTAATCCAGCATATGATCTCTATGCTTTTGCCACCCATTCTCCACGTCAAGATCAATGTGTATGGATTATCACGAAACACATTAAGTATATTGATGAACGAGAAAAAGAGGCCATCATCCAATATACAAACGGCAAAGTATTAAGAATTCCCATGTCAAAAAGACGGGTCCAACGCGTTTGTGCTTATTTATATAAATATCACCTTTACTTTAAAAACCCGGTTGAATGTAAAACGAGTAAAGTATTTGCTTCTGAAAATTCACTAAGTAGCATTAAGGATACATATAATTAAGGCACAGGGCTTAAATACGCCAAATAAATAGATTTTATTTGCAACCAAAAATAACCACATATTTCTGCGAAGTAAGGAGTTTAATTATTTATAAAAGTGGAAACACGATAGTAAAAGCGTAAGGGGGATACCATGTCAAATAAAAAAACTATGGGTGTGATTATCGGTTTGCTTGTTTTTGCTGTTCTATTGATTTTAACGGTACCTTTTCTATTCAATGATAATCAGGAAAAACAAGTTGATCAGCAATCTGACCGAGATGAGAACAAACAAGAAGTGATTGATGATCAGCCAGATAGCGCTATCGAACCATTATCTGATGATCTAGCCAATCAAATCATCACAGATTATCGATCTGCATACAGAGAAATCATTGATGACCGTAATGATGGCCAATATTTAACCAACTTCGAATCTCTCGATGATGTCGATAGACACCTCACCACCATCATGACAGAGCAACACGCCCAATCCGTTCAAGATATGTATGTCCAAGATCATGATGATGGCATCTACCTTGTGCCAATGGATGGCGTTGTTCTCATTGACCCAGAAGAAAACTATGATGTTGAAGAAATAAGTGAAGATCATTATACAATCACCCAACAAAAAACAAATGCAATTATCGGACACGTTGAATTGATCTACCATGTGGAATGGATTGAAGACCAATGGTTAGTCGCTGATCTACAACAGCATGAAATCGAGCCGCCTTCTGTTGAAGAAACGGCTGATCAGGTTATTCAAGCGATAGCGGACAACGATTATCAACAATTAGCAGCATTCGCTGACGAGGATCAAGGTGTGCTATTCTCGCCTTATGTCAATGTTAGTGATCAAGATCTTATCTTTGATCAAGATGAGATTGCCCAATTTGCTCAAGATGATCACACCTATACTTGGGGACAGCATGATGGCAGTGGACAACCAATCGAATTAACAGCGACAGAATATATTGAAGCATTTGTCGATGTAAGTAGATTAATCGAACCCGATGAAGTTTTCATTAATCACTATAATCAGCATGGTAATGTGTTAAATAACTTGGAAGAAGCATTCCCAGAGGCCACAGTTGTTGAATATCATCATCAAGGTTCTGAAGAAGAAGGCAATATCGATTGGGAAAGCGTACACCTCGTATTTGAGGAAAATGCATTAGGTTTATGGCGCTTGGTCGCTATTGTCTCAGATCAATGGACGATTTAACCATGATCCAATGGGGATGGGACAAGACTAAACAGAAGAAGTTAAAATCCGAATGATTTAAACAAAACGAAGCTAAAACACATAGATCCCGGGTAAACAAATCTTTTCGATGGGGCGACACAGTCCCAGCACGGCTGAAGACCGACTCGGGAAGCTATGCTTACTTTACTTAGTTGAAGGTTAGACTAAACTCGTCACCTCGTGTGTCAACATCTAACCTACTTACAGCCTGCAGGCCCGAGGAAAGTGAAGGGTTTGCCAGAGTGTTATATATTGCTTAGATATTGATATTTGGATTACTTTCTAATTACTCTTTTGTCCCAATCTGTTTTTTATTTTTTCTCATTAAAAGCTATCCAAAACGACACAAATAGCTCGGATTGCATGTTTTTTTAGTCTAGTTATGATGGTTTTTTTAATAGATAACTTGTGTTAATTTATTTGTGTAAGCGTTTTCCGTTATTAAGATGCGCTTTTCTTGCTTTCCTACTGTTCCTCTTACATCACGCTTTCTTCCACATGCATATCTTTTTTGTTGAAACGCTTAACAATCAATCGAAAGGAGGTATCGAATACGTGACGCTGTTCTTGCCTTCAAAATAAAATCGAAAGGAAGATCAAGTAATGAAGAAAAACTTTACTGTCGTTAGTTTATTGTTCCTGTTACTTATCTTACCTACTCCAATTGTTTCTGCAGATGATTCACTTGATATTGAAGCGTATGCCCAAGACATGCAGCCCGGCTGGAATCTTGGTAACTCCTTTGATGCAGTTGGCCAAGATGAAACGGCCTGGGGAAACCCTCCTGTGACACAAGCATTAATTGATCAAATTGCCGCACAAGGTTATAACAGCATTCGTATTCCAGTCACCTTTGATCAGCGAATGGGACATGCACCAGATTACACCATTAATCAGGATTTTCTTGATCGTGTCACACAGGCCGTTGATTGGTCGCTTGATACAGGAATGAAAGTGATGATCAATGTTCATCATGACTCCTGGATTTGGCTTGAATCGGGTATGGCTAACAATCAGCAACAAACTGTTGCACGTTTTCAGGCGATTTGGGAACAACTTGCCGATCATTTCAAAGATTATCCGATTGAGCTGATGTTTGAAAGTATTAATGAGCCACGATTCAATGCAGACCCGTCTACTTCACAACAATATCTCGATCGATTAAATGATGAATTTCATCAAATTGTTAGAAACTCCGGTGGGCTTAATCACATGCGCCCACTTGTGATTCCAACACTAGACACAGGAGCGGAGCCAGAGAAAGTAAATGGTTTATCAAATTGGATTAATAGCAAGCAAGATCCAAATATGATGGCCACCATTCATTATTATGGATTTTGGCCGTTTAGCGTTAATATTGCAGGCGTAACAAGGTTTGATCATGAGTCGATTAATCATATGCACGACGCGTTCGACCGCGTTCACAACCGTTTTACTGCACAAGGTATTCCTGTCATCGTTGGCGAATTTGGCTTGCTTGGATTTGATACCGATCTCAATACGATTCAACAAGGTGAGAAGTTAAAATTTTTCGAATATATGATCCATTATGCAAAGGAAAAAGCGTTTGTTCATATGTTATGGGATAATGGCCAACATTTCGGTAGAACGTCTTTTCAATGGTCTGATCCCGACTTATATCAAGTCATGAAAGCAAGCTGGAGCGGTCGATCAGCTACAGCCGAAGCTGACTTTATTTACTTCAAGCAAGGTGAGCCTCTCACCGATCAGACATTAAATCTTAATCTAAATGGCCGCACCCTTGAATCAATTAAAATAAATGGACAGCGGTTATCAGCCAGCAATGATTACGCATTAAACGGTGATCAATTAACACTCAAGCACCAGGCACTCAGCCCATTTATCAACCTGAATCAGTTAGGAACCCGTGCAACACTTGAACTCCATTTTGATCAAGGAGCAGCTTGGAAAGTTAACTTAACTGTTTATGATAGACCAACTGTTCAAGCCAATAGCGGTGATTATCGAACTTTTCATATCCCAACTCAATTTAACGGTGATCAATTAGCTACAATGGAAGCACTCTATCTACATGGTGAAGCGGCCGGACCACAGAATTGGACGACTTATAAAGAATTCGGCTATGTCTTTTCTCCTGATTATGATCAAAATAGGGTTGTTTTCACATACAATGAGTGGGATCAGCATAGTCGGTTATTCGATGAGATCCGTCACAATGAACCGATTTTAATCCGGTTACATTTCTGGAGTGGTGAAGTGATTGAATATCAAGTCATGCGACAAGGCAATACCGTAACAGGATCACCGGTTACAAATTAATAAACCATCCTTTTTCAAAAAATTACACCTCTCAACATTCAAGTATTTGGTTTAACAAGCTAAATACTTATGAAAGTGAGAGGTGTTTCTCAATATTAAAATTAGTCTATGATCACACTTTTAGTCGAACGAAGCATGATCAATACGATCCCGCTCATCATTAAAACAAAGCCAAGTAGCAACCAATTAAATGTTGTCGTCGCTGTTTCTGGTAGGATATGTGTAACATCGACACGATCTTTAGACACATCTTCTAATTGAGGTGTGCTGCCTGAATCATCGTCTATCAGCTGTTCTTGATCATCATTAGTCATGATTTGCTCTTCATCATTATTAGGCGTACTTGCTGCGGTTTGATCCCATACCGTAAATACGCTAAAGTGATCGGTTATTGCAGTGACATAACCATCTTCGTACTCACCGCCCACTAGCTCCCAATTCTCTTGATCATTTAAATAGAAAATTTTCAAATCCTCTTGGTTATCCACTTCATTTGTATCAACAGCAAAAGATAGTGTAATGCCTTCTTCAAATGATGTAATCAACTCGTCACCATCTTCTATCGTGAATTGGTAAACCGGACTTAATCGATTATCAATGCCAGTAATTTTTTCAATGGTTAATGCAAAGGTGGTGTTGTCTGTGAAATTAACCATTGGGATATTTAACTGAATATCCTGAGCCACTACACTAAGCGTCGCCTTTTTGCTGACGAGATCCGCTAATTGTTCGGCTGTCAATTCGATTCGATAACGATCCAAATTAAAGTCGGCTAAATCAATCGTTAGTCTACCACCTTCAGCAAGGCGTGCAATCGAATCACCTTCAATGACCAGTCGATTTTGATCAACACTGACGTCCGCTTCGACATCTACTGCTAACTCGTCTTCTTTAAATGCAATAATATCCTCAGTACCTCGGGGCTTAAGCTGAATCGTATCTTGATATATACTGGAAATACCAGTAATGATGACTTGATCACCCACTTCAAAATGAAAATCATCATAATTGAGTCCTGTCCGGTTATCGACACGAACTAACACAGATTGATCATTAACCGTTGCATTAAATTCAAACGTTCCATATTGATTCACTTCATTTAAATTTGATATGGTTGCCCCCTCTATTTGAACAAGTTGGCCTTGATTGGCTGATGAGAGCTGATTCGGCATTAAATGAATGGGATCAGGCGTCGGCGTTTGCCCGACAATATCAAGGTTCTTAACGTCTGAGATTTGCACCTCGCCATTAAAAACATTTTTGCTACCCGTTAATACAATTTGATCACCAGCTTCAATATCTAGCTCAGTTTGATAAACATAAATGCCAGCTGTCTCATCTTGCAAATAGAAACCAGCACCACCCCAACTACCACTATTTGTTGTAGCTATACCTTCAACTTTCACTTGTTCACCATTACTAGCAGCCCTTGCTTCAGCAATACTAATTAAATCAAGTTCGGGTTCTTCAATTTCTTCAACAAACCGATAGCTAGTTGGGCTTCTTAATCCTGGTACCGAAAAATAATTGGCTAAATCACCCGTGATCTGAATGTGTTTACCTAAGTTATCTGGGTGATCAACTAAATTAAGATCTGCTCGAATATCGTTATTTGGTAATTGAACAGGTAAAATATGATCCATGTTTCGCTCATCAGGAGAATCGGCGAGCATCATATTGGTATTAACAAAAGGGCCATCAAAGTTCCCGGTCATTGTACCGACAATATAGCCTTGAACCGTTGCTATCCCTTGATTGTTTGCAATGGCTTCAGCCACTGTGATAAATTCTTGATCACCTTCTGATTGGTCAATCGTAATGCGAGAACCTTCTTGATAATCAATTGGGCCATCATATGACCTGATATAATCTACTATTGATTGCCAAACGAGGGGATATTCCCCCACGACCGTCTCAGCACCTAGGTTGTAAAAGTTACTGCCATGCATATAATCATTGTACGCAACTATATATTCCTTCGCCTCGTCAAGCGGGCTACCATCTGGTGATGTAAACGAAACATCAACAAATTGATTCCCTTCTTTAATCAATTGATAATGTATGCCAGACACTTGAATATCAACACCACCATGGTAATTTGACTGTGTTAAAATCACATCTTTTAGACGATCAAGATCTGTCTTTACAACCTCAATTCTATTACTATATTGATCTAAAAATTCAATTTGACTATCAGTGATCACGCCCGCTGGAATATTACCATTAACGGATGAGCCATTTAATAAAGCAAAATCAGCCCCTGTTTCTGCACGAACAGCATCTGTATATAGATTTCCTAGACCTGAATCTCCATCACGATTATTGACTGAAGACAAGCCATATTCAGTCGATCCAATCGGTTCACCTTCTATAGGTGCATCGGTCACTTCAATCGCAATTCGCTCATTGGCACTGTAATTAATCATTTGATCATTTGCGGTTAAATACTTTGCATACGTCAGCATCGCATCTGTCATCATACCGGTTAAAGCGTCTAATACCGCACCTTGGAAATCATAACCACTTCCACCGGTACCAATGTAGTCACTAACCGCAACGGTATAAGTCGCATCTGGATCTATCGGTTCATCCTCTATATAAAGCTCAGCATCAACATAACATCCTGTATTATTGGTTAAAATCGTATAATGCAAGCCTGAACTCTGCAAATCTATTGATTGTCGCCGTTCATATGAAAATTGAATCACATCTTTCAATGCTGCTCCAGTCATCTCATAAGTCATCATTTCATTTGCAAAAGGTTCAATCGTATAAATATCATGTACGGTAATCGGACCCACAGCAATATTTGCTCGAATGCCGCCATTATTAGTTAAAGCCACATCCGCACCCGTGTGATGTCGCATCGCATCTGTCCAGAAGTTACCTAGTGATGTATCTGTGCTCCCACTACGATTTAATCCTGTCTCGGTATAACCAATTTCTTCAGACAATAACTCGTCCATTTCTTCATTATATTGATCGACCATCGCTTGAATTTCACTATCAACTTCTGTTAAAGCACTCACATTTTGTAAAAAGCCTTCAACTGCTTCTACTTCGCCTGTTGACGGATTAAAAGATAGAATCACATTCCCAATATTCTCACCGTTGCCACCGGTTTGTACAATCGGCGTCCCATTAACAACAGCAGGCTGATTTAACGTTGTGTGTGAATGACCACCAATAATCAAATCAAAAAAGTCCACTTCTTCTGCAAGTTGACGATCCACGTTATAGCCAATATGCGTTAGTGCAATTAAAATATCAGTCTGCTCTACTAAATACTGATAGTCTTTAGCTGTTTCAATTGGATCTTCGAAGTGCATTCCTACCACATTAACAGGTGCTGTTGACGGAGGCGTTTCTGTTAACGATAAAACACCCACCGTTAAGCCATCAACGTCAAAAATATGATAGAGTTCAGGTTGGGGGAAATCGACTAACGTATCGTTACCCACCACCATATTCGCACTTAACCATGGAAAGTTAGCTTGTTCAATCCGTTTCACTGTCTCTTCTTGCCCATAATCAAATTCATGGTTACCAATCGCCATCGCTTGCAAGTCGATATGATTCAACAATTCCACAATCGGCAAACCATACTGCAAGTCTACTACCGGGTTACCACTAAAGATGTCACCCGCATCTAAATAAAGTGAGTGACTGGCTACTTCCCTTTCTGCTTTAATGTAAGCGGCCATTTTTCCAAAGTCATTAATTCGAGCATGGATATCATTCGTATGCAAAACCTTTAACTCTATGAGCTCATCTTCTTCAGCATGGCTGACAACTGGCATATTAAAGGTAAATAATCCGAACAGCATCACAACAATTAATATCAGTGCGCACCCTTTCTCCAACAATCGCTTGACTTGCATGTCTTTAACCCACTCCCATTCCATTTATTTTCATCACTTAAAGTTTACCAGACTATTGTAAAAATAATATAAAATAACTGTAAAAGTTATGTATCTATTATGAAAAAAGGTATAATTATAGCATAAGGAGCTGATCACATGATGACCGTTTACGTCAATAACCAGCGCATTGAACTATTTAATGGCGCCACATTGAAACATGCTTTGTTAAAGGCAAATGAACTGCTATATCATGATGTAAGAAAACGGCGTGCTGTGATTAAGGATAGTGAGGGGAATTTAACGGATTTAAATGGGGCTGTGATGAATGGTTGGCATTATATCGTTGTGTATGAATAATAAAACGAAACTTCAATGTTCCATATGTATCCATAATTTCCTCAAACCATTGTACCTTTGAATTAAACGTTATGGACTGATCGATCATGTCTGTATCAGCCATTTATTACCCCCCCTTCATTTTATCTATTCGACGATTGATAATCGCTTATGGTTGCACAGGTAATATAAAAATCAAATTTTATGATAAGCACAAATGACAAAACTTTTAACTATATCCATCCCGTTCTTAACATTAAATCTCTTTATACCAAGAGTTATTTTATCTATTAATAACAAAAAACTCAGTAACTTTATATCCGTTACCAAGTCCCCTGATTCTATTAATTCATTTGATTGCTCTAAAAATTAAAAGTGTTTTACCCTCACTCCGGCCAATTTAAGTCAAATTGAAGCACTTCTTCCCGAAGCACTTCACCATCACTGTCATATAAAATAAATGTCGCTTCTTCAAAAGGCTCATCTTCTAAAATAAGATACCACATCTGCCACTCTGCTCTACCAATCTCCGGTCGGTACTCTCTGCCATCATCAGTGATAATCACAATCTCTTCTGCATTTCCCGACACCGGGCCTCTTAAAATGACGCGATCGGTAATTTCAGCATAAGTCCCCTTCACCCAAGCTGTTTTCCTTTCCATACGATTACTAATCGCTTCAACAAATTGCCACCCCCGCCATGTTTTTTCTAATTCCATCACACCGAAATTATAATAAGCTGGGAAATCCCAACTATAAAAAACCAATGCCCGATCATCATCTAGATATTCAATCGCATAGACATCCTCGACATACTGCCTTAAGGTACGGAACTCTTGTTCAATGACTTCTTCAATATCTTGATAAGCATTTAATCGTTCAGATATTAAGTAACTGCCAATAGTGAGCAGGGTGATAACTGTTACAATAATCACTATGATTCTTTTTTTCAACGTGATCCCTCCAACTAATAACTAGCTATTCAAATCAAATTGCAGCACTTCTTCTCGAATTACTTCTCCATTTCTATCAAATAAAATAAATGTCGCTTCTTCAAAGGGCTCATCTTCTAAAATAAGATACCACATATTCCGCTCTGCTTTACCCACCGAGGGACAATACTCTCTACCATCATCAGTGATAAGCACAATTTCTTCTACCGCTGCTGTTACAGTACCTCTTAAAATAACGTGATCGGTAATTTCAGCATATACACCTTTCAACCAAGCATTTTCAATCTCAATCCGATTGCTTATTGCTTCAACAAATTGCCAACCCCGCCATGTTTTCTCTAATTCCAAAACACCTAAATTAGAGTATTCTGGATAACTCCAACTATAAAATATTAACACCCGATCATCATCTAGATATTCAATCGAATAAACATTTTCAACATATTGTCCCAAAGAACGAAATTCTTGTTTAATAACCTCCTCGATATCTTGATCATCAGTTAACATTTGAAATATTAGGTAACTAACAATAGTGAGCAGGGTGATAACTGTTACAATAATCACTGTTATTCTTTTTTTCAACGTGATCCCTCCCATAGACTAGCTATTTCTTTTGACATTATTCTTCTTCCCTAGACGGTTCGATCCCCAGATCAATGACTACATCTTCAATGTTTGAGGCCTCATATTTTTGGTAAAAAATATAATCAAGTAAAGTGATATAACTCACCCCTAAACCCTCAGAGGTAACGGTTGCGTCCTTATACATCTTTCTGATTACACCATTTAGTAAGTCTGTATCCTCAAACGACTTATGCACCTCAATCCAATCTCTTGCTTCAATCGCTGCTTCAGGATAGTCCAGTTCTGGGTAACGATCTGAAATAGCTTTCCATCGCTCAAGAATCGCTTCTGTATGCGCTGATGGATATAGCTCAACTTCTACTGGGAACTCTGTACTTTTATAAATCGCATCTAATGCATATTCACGTGCGATATAACTATATTCTCTTAGCTCTTCTGCAACAGCTTGCTCCTGTCTGGCTTTTGTTCCGTAATAATAAAGAAATACACCAATAAATATCGCGAACACAACAATCATTAACACTCTATACTTTAATGATAGATTCATACTCACCATCCTCTATTCCGTATTATTTGTCAATCAACTCTTCAATGGTTACTTCTTCTGATAGATAACCAAATTTAATATAGTGACTTCATTCACCATCAACCACTTGAATATGACATAAGTATGATATTTCCATTTATACAAAGTAGCTAAGAACTTAGTCCTATGCCATACAAAAAACTTAGTAACCAAACATCAGTTACCAAGTCCCCCCTGATTATATTTATTGATTGCTGTTCTTGATAAAGATGCTTTATCCTCACTCCAGCAAATTTAAGTCAAATTGAAGTACTTCTTCCCAAAGGACTTCACCATCGCTATCATATAAAATGAATGTTGCTTCTTCAAAGGGTTCATCTTCTAAAATAAGATACCACATATGCCACTCTGATTTACCAATATCCGGGATATACTCTCTGCCATCATCAGTGATAATTTCAATCTTATCTACATTTGCCCATGTTGGTCCTCTTAAAATAGCGTGATCACCAATTTCTGCATATACACCTTTTAACCAAGCATTTTTTCTTTCCATTCGATTGCTTATTGCTTCAACAAATTGCCAACCCCTCCATGTTTTTTCTAATTCCATCACACCAAAGTTAGAGAAATCTGGATGAGACCAACTATAAAAAATCAACGCCCGATCATCATCTGGATATTCAATTGCATATACATTTTCAACATACTGCCCTAAAGAACGAAATTCTTGTTTAATAACATCCTCAATATCTTGATTATCGTTTAACCATTGAAACATGAAGTAGCTGACAATAGTGAGTAGGGCGAAAACAACTATTACAGTACTAACTATGATTCTTTTTTTCAATGCGATCCCTCCAGCAATAACTAACTATTTTCTTGAAAATCATTCTTCTTCCCTAGGTGATTCAAAGCCTAAATCAATAAGTATATCTTCTATGTTTGAGGGTTCATATTTTTGGTAGAAAATATAATCAAGTAAAGTGGTAAAGCTACCTTTTAATCCCTCAAATTCTACCGTTGCATCTTCATACATTTTGTCTACTGTATCCTTTAGCATTTCAGCATCTTTAATTACACGATTAACTTTAAACCAATCCCCTTCTTCAATTGCGGCTTCCGGATACTCAAATTCAGGATAACGATCTGAAATAGCTTTCCACCTCTCAAGAATCGCTTCTGTGTACGCTGACGGATATAATTCTACTTCAACTGGGTTCTCCTTGCTTTTATATACCGCGTCTAAAGCATATTCGCGTACAATATAACTATAATCTCTTAGCGCTTCAGCATCAGCTTCTTCCTGTCTGACTTTCGCCCCATAATAATAAAGAAAAACACCAATAAACACTAATAACATAAAAATCATCAACACTTTATATTTTAATGATAGATTCATTGCTCACCATCCTCTATTCCACATTATTTTCAATCAGATCTTCAATGGTTACTTCTTCTGATAGATAACCAAATTTAATATAGTGACTTCATTCACCATCAACCTCTTCAATATGACATAAGTATGATATTTCCATTTATATAAAACAGCTAAGAACTTAGTCCTATACCATACAAAAAACTTATTAACCACACATCAGTTACCAAGCCCTCTGATTCTATGCTCTAAAAATTAAAAGTGTTTTTCCCTCACTCTGGCCAATTTAAGTCAAATTCAAGCACTTCTTCCTTAAGCACTTCACCATCACTGTCATATAAAATAAATGTCGCTTCTTCAAAAGGCTCATCTTCTAAAATAAGATACCACATCTGCCACTCTGCTCTACCAAGCTCTGGGATATACTCTCTGCCATCAGCAGTGATAATTTCAATCTTATCTACACTTGCCCATGTTGGTCCTCTTAAAATTGCGTGATCACCAATTTCAGCATACGTTCCCTTCAGCCAAGCGCGTTTCCTTTCCATCCGATTGCTTATTGCTTCAACAAATTGCCAACCTCTCCATGTTTTTTCTAATTCCATCACACCGAAATTATAAAAGGCTGGGAAATCCCAACTATAAAAAACCAATGCCCGATCGTCATCTAGAAATTCAATCGCATAGACATCCTCGACATATTGCCTTAAGGTACGGAACTCTTGTTCAATGACTTCTTCAATATCTTGATAAGCATTTAATCGTTCAGATATTAAGTAACTGACAATAGTGAGCAGGGCGATAACTGTTACAATAATCACTGTTATTCTTTTTTTCAACGCGATCCCTCCAACTAACAACTAGCTATTCAAGTCAAATTGCAGCACTTCTTCCCGAAGCACTTCGCCATCGCTATCATATAAAATGAATGTTGCTTCTTCAAAGGGCTCATCTTCTAAAATAAGATACCAGATCTGACGCTCTGCCTTACCAAGCTCTGGGGTATACTCTCTGCCATCATCAGTAATGATTACAATTTTATCTACACTTGCCCATGTTGGTCCTCTTAAAATCGCGTGATCGGTAATTTCAGCATATACACCCTTCAACCAAGCATTTTTTCTTTCCATTCGATTGCTAATCGCTTCAACAAATTGCCAACCTCTCCACGTTTTTTCTAATTCCATCACACCGAAATTAGAGAAATCTGGATGAGCCCAACTGTAAAAAACCATTGCCCGATCGTCATCAAGAAATTCAATTGCATAAATTTCTTCCATATAAATTCTTAATGAACGAAACTCTTGTTCAATGGCATCTTCAATATCTTGATTTTGGTTTACGAATTGAAAAGCAAAGTAACAAATAACGATTAACAATATAATGGTCATTGTAACCATTATTACTTTCTTTTTTTTCACACAATCCCCTCCAATAGATAAGCTAGTCTTTAATATTAGTCTGTTTCTTTAGAGGGTTCGATTCCTAAATCAATCAATACCTCTTCAATATACTGCGTATCATATTGATGGTACTTAATATAGTTAAAAAGAGTTGTAAAACTAGCCCCTGCTCCTTCTGGAGGAATCGTTGAATCTTCGTACATTTGATCCACTACTTCTCGTAGCACATCCGTATCTTCAAGAGATTCTTCCACTGTAAGCCAATCCTCTGCTTCGATCGCTGCCTCAGGATAGTCAAGCTCAGGGTAACGGTTAGATATTTATTTCTTTCCACCTATTAAGAATCGCTTCTGTATAAGCCGATGGATATACCTCTATCTCTATTGGATCCTCTTTACTTTTATAAACCGCGTCTAATCCATATTCACGTATAATATAGTTGTAATCAATTAGTTCTTCAGTAGCGGCTTGTTCCTGTCTGGCTTTTGTTCCGTAATAATAAAGAAAAATACCAATAAACATTAATAGCACAACAATCATTAACACTTTATATTTTAATGATAGATTCATACTCACCATCCTCTATTCCACATTATTTGCAATCCGATCTTCAATGGTTACTTCTTCTGATAGATAACCAAATTTAATATAGTCATTTCATTCACCATCAACGCTTGAATATGCTATTTCTATTTATATAAACCAGCTAAGAACTTAGTCCTATGCCATACAAAAAACTTAGTAACCAAACATCAGTTACCAAGTCCTTCTGATTCTATTTATTAGTTTGATTGCTCTAAATGTTAAGGGTGTTTTGTCCTCACTCCGGCCAATTCAAGTCAAATTCAAGCACTTCTTCATGAAGCACTTCACCATCGTTATCATATAAAATGAATGTTGCTTCTTCAAAAGGAGCATCGTCTAAAATAAGATACCAGATATTACGCTCTGCTTTACCAATCTCTGGTCGGTATTCTCTGCCATCACCAGTGATAATTTCAATCTTAGCTACACTTGCCCACGTAGGTCCTCTTAAAATAGCGCGATCACCAATTTTAACATATACTCCCTTTAACCAAGCGTTTTTCATTTCCATTCGGTTACTAACAGCTTCAACAAATTGCCAACCTCGCCATGTTTTTTCTAATTCCATCACACCAAAATTAGAATAATCCGGAAAACTCCAACTATAGAAAACCAGTACTCGATCATCATCTAGAAATTCAATCGCATAGATATCTTCTACAGTATGCTTTAATTCGTACAACTCTTGTTCAATGGCATCTTCAATATCTTGATTTTGATTTACTAATTGAAAACCAAAGTAACTAATAACGATTAGCAAGATAATAGTCATTGTAACAATTATTACTTTCTTTTTTTTCACACGATCCCCTCCAATAGATGAGCTAGTCTTTAATTTTAATCTGTTTCTTTAAGGGGTTCGATCCCTAAATCAATCAATACCTCTTCAATATACTGCGTATCATATTGATGGTACTTAATGTAGTTAAAAAGAGTTGTAAAACTAGCCCCTGCTCCTTCTGGAGGGATCGTTGAATCCTCGTACATTTGATCTACTACTTCTTTCAGTACATCCGTATCTTCAAGTGACTCTTCCACTGTAAGCCAATCTTCTGCTTCGATCGCTGCCTTAGGATAGTCAAGCTCAGGGTAACGCTCAGAAATCGCTTTCCATCTCTCAAGAATCGCTTCTGTATGTGCTGTCGGATATAGCTCGACTTCAATTGGATACTCTTTACTTTTATAAACCGCGTCTAATCCGTATTCACGCGTAATATTTCTGTAGTCAATTAGTGCTTCAGTAACAGCTTGCTCTTGTTGGAGCTTTGTTACGAAATAATAAAGTGAAAAAGCAGTAAATACGGATAATATAACAATCATCAACACTTTATACTTTAATGAAAGCTTCATCACTTCTCATCCTCTATTCAGCATAATTTGCAATCACAGCTTCAATATCCATATTTTCTGATATAAAACCTGATTTAATATAGTGATTTCATTCACCATCAACCGCTTCAATATGACATAAGTATGATATTTCCATTTATATAAAACAGCTAAGAACTTAGTCTTATACCATATAAAAAACTTATTAACCACACATCAGTTACCAAGCCCTCTGATTCTATGCTCTAAAAATTAAAAGTGTTTTACCCTCACTCCGGCCAATTTAAGTCAAATTGAAGCACTTCTTCCCGAAGCACTTCACCATCACTGTCATATAAAATAAATGTCGCTTCTTCAAAAGGCTCATCTTCTAAAATAAGATACCACATCTGCCACTCTGCTCTACCAATCTCCGGTCGGTACTCTCTGCCATCATCAGTGATAATCTCGATTTCATCTATACCTGCCCACATTGGTCCTCTTAAAATAACGTAATCGGTAATTTCAGCATATACACCCTTCACCCAAGCATTTTCTACTTCAATCCGATTGCTTATTGATTCAACAAATTGCCAACCTCGCCACGTTTTTTCTAATTCCATTACACCGAAATTATAAAAGACTGGGAAATCCCAACTATAAAAAACCAACGCCCGATCATCATCTAGATATTCGATCGCATAAACATCTTCGACATACTGCCTTAAGGTACGGAACTCTTGTTCAATGGCTTCTTCAATATCTTGATTATCGTTTAACCATTGAAACATTAAGTAGCTGACAATAGTGAGCAGGGCGATAACTGTTACAATAATCACTGTTATTCTTTTTTTCAACGTGATCCCTCCCATAGACTAGCTATTTCTTTTGAAATTATTCTTCTTCCCTAGGCGGTTCGATTCCTAGATCAATGACTATATCTTCCATGTTTGAGGGTTCATATTTTTTGTAAAAAATATAATCTAGTAAGGTGATATAACTCCCTCCTAAACCCTCATAGGCAATGGTTGCGTCCTTATACATCTTTCTGATTACATCCTTTAGTAAATCCGTATCTTCAAACGCCTTATGCACTTCAATCCAGTCTCTAGCTTCAATCGCTGATTCAGGATAGTCCAGTTCTGGGTAACGCTCTGAAATAGCTTTCCACCTCTCAAGAATCGCTTCTGTATAAGCAGACGGATACAACTCAACTTCTACTGGGAACTCTTTACTTTTATAGATCGCATCTAATGCATATTCACGTGCGATATAACTGTAATCTTTTAATGCTTCACCAGTGGCTTGTTCCTGTCTGGCTTTTGTTCCGTAATAATAAAGAGCAACACCAATAATTACGGATAACACCAAAATTATCAACACTTTATACTTTAGCGAAACCCTCATTAGTCTTCATCCTCTATTCAATATTATTTTTAATTATCTCTTCAATTTCTTTATCCTTTGGTAAATAAGCTGATTTAATATAGTTACTTAAGCTGTTATGAACCGCTTCAAACTGATCCGTAGAATCATTATAAAAGTCACTCACCTTATCCCATTGTTGCTGATCAATATACTCCTTCGGAAACGGGATATCCGAGTTCATCTGATGTGTCTGCTCCCAGCGCTCTAAAATGGCATATGTTGAATTAGTCGGTAAAACTTCTACCCACGTATCATTTTCATTAAAATAACCACTTTCTACGATTACCATTTCCATATTTAAATTGGATGCACTCGAAGTGGCATTTCCAATTGTAATTTGTTTGTTTAGCTCTTGTTTTTCTGATTGGTATTCATTTATCAGAACGACAGGTTGAAATACTGATTTTGTTGTAATATCCATAGCCAATTCCACAACTTTACCACCAATAAAGTAAGTGGCATGTTTACGCTTATATTCCTCCATCTCAGCAGTATCATCACTATTCAAGTTTGAGACCGCATTATCACCCATGTAATAAGTGACATTAACATCAACCAATGAAGTATTTGGAATCGGTTGTTGCAGATCAAGAAACGATTCTCTCACCTCTTCATTAGCATATTTAGAAATGCTAACTATTAATTCTGAATTTATAACATGTACTCGATTATTTACCTCTGCTAATGAAAGATCGTTAACCTGCACTAAAAACGGGAGATCTCCACCTGCTTCAAGATTAATTTGTTCTATATTTTTTTTGTGTTCCTTTAGCATTTTTTTATACATTATCAATCTTTTAATATAAGATGTATTTTCCAGACCTAATCGATCAGATTCCACCTTCATATAATCAGTCACTCTCAGATTACCACTATATAAGTAGGCTTCAATAAGAGCTATTTCAGAAATTAACGTTTCTTCAGAAACAAGAACATGATCATTCAAATGGGATTGCAGTTCATCTACATTTTGTTCTGTTAACATGTTAATAAGAGCGTTAATTTGCTCCCTTTTCTCATCTGTTAAATAGTGATTTTGTAAATATTGATACAATAGCTCTTGTTCAGAAGACGTCATGGAAACTCCTGCTTCCATCTTTGCTAAAATGGTAGCAAAGAGAGCATCATCAGAAAAAACTGCTTCTTGCAACCGTGTTAAATTCAATTTATCAAGGTTGGTTCCGCCTGAACCTAACTCCTCAATAAACGCATCCATTGTCGCATTTAAATTAGACAAACCACGCGTGACTTCCTTAAATCCTTTAGCTGCTTTCTCATCTGCACTCACCATGCCGTTCCAATAATTCTTAACCGCATTTTTTTCCATATCCGTTTCTATATTAACCCTATCATATATTCCATCATAGCTTCTAGAAAATTTGGCTTCACTTTCATTCCACGCTTCTGCTACATCGTCATATTCCTTCAGACGCTGGTTTAATTCATCACGATCAGCACTATAATTCCCCATCTAAGTTGCCCCCTTTTTTATACTAAAATTTGTATGGTTGTTTAGATTAATTATGTCATTCGATATAAAACGAACCTTCAATTAGTGAGTGTTTTCTTTACCCACGGATTGGTCATTGAGTGAATCTGGACATTAGCTTCCTGTTAGCTCACGACTAAATAAATTGACTTCTGCTCTCCATTTTATGGTGGAAATTTACGGAAGTCTATCTATGATAAACATACCTTTCCATTATACAGGTTTAATGGGTAATTTTTGAATATGACTAAAGTAGGGGAGTTATAGGGCTAAATCTTCACTAAGGTCCGATGACCTAGGTTTATTGAATGGGTAAAAGTTTAACATGGGTTAGTGTAGTTATTTAACGCGTTAAATGATCTTAACTAATCGATTCGTTTGCCTGCTCTTATTAGACCTTTATGCTTCCCAAGATACAAAAAACAGCATAGAGCTAAATGCCCTATGCCAAAATGAAATGTTTTTAATTAGATACTCAACTTTGTCATTTGAATTTTTAGGTTCAGCCAAGATAAACCTAATATTAATATAAGCGTTGCGTTTGAATATAGATTTATGTTTTAGACGCGAAGGTAAGCTATGTTCCGCTTTATGTGGATGTGTCTTGAGCTGCTCCCACAGGTGTCTACACATATCTCACCTACTAAATAGTAATATCTATCTTAATAATGGTTGTCTTTCAAGATCTCATCAAACGCCATTTCAATCCGTGGACGTACATCGGAATGGTGTCTCAGAATTAAGAACTTCTTCTTCAATTTATTTCGTGCGGTTGGGGTTACGCATTCCGTATGAACCACCCGTCTAAGTGGAGAAAAGTAAAGGGTGAGACTTCTGCGGGAATAGGATGAGCTGAAGATCCACTTGAGGCGTGATTTTTGCTTCACACAGTGGAATATTAGACTAAACCCGTCACCTCGTGTGACAACGTCTAATTGACCTACATCCTGTAGGCCCGAGGCCATCCCCGCGAAAAGCGAATCCCTTGCTTTTCGGAACGAAACAACATTCTAAACGTATTAAACGTATGAGAAGGTCGCAGGCGGACACATCCATGCATAGGTAAAATCAACAAGCATTATTGCATACCGCGTCTATTGAACACGATCAAGGTTGAATGACTATTTTCAGTCTACGAAAGTTTAGTTAGATAAATCCGCCCCATTGGTTTCGATCACTTTCTTGTACCAATAGAAAGACTTTTTCTTCTTTCTTTGATAGCTACCTTCCCCATAATCATCCGCATCAACATAGATAAAGCCATAACGTTTGGTCATTTGCGAGGTTGATGCACTAACAATATCAATACAGCCCCATGAAGTGTAGCCCATTAGATCGACACCATCTTTAATCGCTAAATGCATTTGCTCAATGTGTGATTGAAAGTAATTAATTCGGTAATCATCATTAATTGTTCCATCTTGCTCAATCTCATCTTTAGCACCCATCCCGTTTTCAACGATAAATAAAGGGATACGATAGCGATCATACAAATCTATTAAGCCTACACGTAGACCGATCGGGTCAATTTGCCAGCCCCATTCTGAAGTGGATAAGTGGGGATTCTTTACACCACTGGTTAAGTTCCCGCTTACTTTCTCCCTTTGGTCTGCATGAATCGAGGTTACGATTGACATATAATAACTTAAAGATAAATAATCAACGGTATGATGTTTAATTAAGCTCAAATCTTGTTCCGTCATGGTGACATTAAAACCCTGATCATCTAAATAATTTAAAACATGCTGCGGGTACTCCCCAAGTATTTGCACATCAGATGCAAACATATTACTTCGATTTTCCTGTTGTGCTAATAAAATATCCTCAGGATTACATGTTTCAGGATAGTGAACAACTTTCGTTAGCATACAGCCCATCTTTGCACCTGGGATGATTTGATTTAGATGCTTTTTGGCTAAAGCAGCCGCAACAAATTGGTGATGCAAGGCTTGATAAATCGCTTCTTCTGCCTGCTTCTTATCAGCATATTTCTCCTCTACGACACCTGCTGTGGTGAAAGGGTGTCTGAACACACTATCAATCTCATTAAACGTCAGCCAATAGTTAACGAGCCCTTTATATTCCTCAAAAACCACTTTACAGTATTTCACAAACATATCAATGACATCGCGAGAAGCCCATCCATCATATTCCTCAACTAAATACAATGGCATCTCATAATGGGATAAAGTCACTAGCGGTTCAATGCCAAGTCGCTTCATCTCAGTAAATAGTGCTTTATAATAGGCTAACCCTTTTGGATTCGGTGTGCTTTCAGTCCCTTTTGGAAACAGCCGGGTCCAAGCAATCGAAACACGTAAGACATTAAAGCCCATTTCTGCAAAAAGCCCAAGATCTTCTTTATAGCGATGATAAAAATCAATGCCGCGCCGTTTAGGATAATAAACCGTATCATCTGTAAGCTTTGCGGCTTTTATACCCTCAAGACCAACATGCCATTGTGCTTTATAATTTTCTACTGCTACCTTGGGTTTAAATGTTGCCACATCAGCAACGGACATCCCTTTACCATCTTTATCCCATGCACCTTCAGCTTGATTAGCTGCGATCGCACCTCCCCAAAGAAAATCGTCTGGAAAATAATTTTTTGTCATATACAGTCCCCCTCTTGATTAATTATTTAGCCATCTCCATCTTCATTTGTCTATTGGCAAGCCAAACAAATGGAATATAGAATAATGTACCTAAAGCAAGAATGATTAATTGAACAATAACACCGTTTAGACCAAAGCCAAGAAATGCACTTAAACCAAGCGGGATACCAAACGGTACGTCGACTATATTCGGTGTAATAAAACCAATATTTATCGCGAATAATCCGATACCTGTTGACATAACTGAGGCTAATGTAAACGGAATCGCAAAAGTTGGATTTAAAATAAGTGGCATCCCAAATACAACCGGCTCACTGATCCCAAATAGACCTGGTAATAGTGCTGTCTTAGAGATCGCTCGATGATCCTTTCGTTTAGAACTAATTAAGCTCGCAATAATTAAACAGAGTGTTAAACCGGCACCACCTGGTACAACAAATACCATCCAAAATCCCATCGTTACAGATTGTGTCGGTTCCAAACCCTGTTGAACAGCAGCAATATTAGCTGCTAAGGCAGCAATCGCTAATGGGTTTCGAATCGGTGAAACAATCAATCCACCATGAATTCCTAAAAGCCAGAATAGCTGGCTAATAAATACGATAAACATAATACCGATTGGATTTTGGAATAGCCCTTCTAATGGTGCTTGTAAAATTTCATAAATGTATTCATTAATATAGGTATCCGTCATATTGACGAAAATCCGTCCACCAATTGCTGTAATCAATAACGTAATCATCATTGGAATCAAAGCATTAAAAGAATTCGCTATCGCTGCCGGCACTTGAGCAGGCATTTTAATTCTTAATTTATCAAAGCTGATCAACTTACTAAATAATTCAACAACTAAAATCGTTAATATCATTCCAATAAATAAACCGGAAGCATTAATACCACCTACTGGTAAACCGGCAATCACTTCTTCAGCGCCTTCAATAACATGGGTGAGACTTTGCGGAATTACCGTTACATAGGCGGTTAATGAGATAAGACCACAAAGCATTTCATTTTGCTTATTCCGCTTAGCAAGTGTCATCCCGAGAATAAATACAATCGCCAACGTCATAATATTCATCGTTGCAAAGTTAATCGCATTAAAGGCTGGCGCAATTCCCGTTAAAAAACTAAAAAACTCAATTCGAGCAAGACCTGTTGTTTCACTCGTTAATATCGTGTTAAATAGCAAGGCAAAAGAACCAATGATAATGAATGGTAAATAGATCGTAAACGTTGTTTTGATTGAATTTAAATATTTATTTTCATCAACTTTTTCTGCTACAATGTTAAGCCCATCAGAAAATTTTTCGACAAAGGCCATTTTTTATTCCCCCTTTTCTATCAATTCTTCAGCAAATTGTAGAACTGCTGCACCGTCTCCTCTTCCATAATCAACGGGTTTAATAACCGCGACAGGGGCACGATCACCAACTAAACGCGTCACTTTTCGCTTCGTATGTTGAACTTGAGGCCCCAACAATAACACATCGAAGTTACCAAGTTCATCTTCAATTAGACTTTGGTCAATTGCCCAAATCTTATAGTCTTTACCTTGTTGTTTTGCTGCTTCTTCCATTTTCGAAACCAAGATACTTGTCGACATTCCGGCTGCACAGGCTAACATAATTCTCATTATTCATTCTCCTCCTTTTTTAATCCTGCTAATTGTTTGTAGATATGAAGGAACTCTTCTGCATGGGCGATATTAATCATCGCTGTTGTTAAATGATCTTGAGCATGAACCAATAGAATACTCAATTTTGTTTGTTCACCATTCGCCTCCTTTTGAATTAGTTGTGTTTGACTATCGTGAGCAAGACGTAATTCTTTAGCACCTTCTTCAATCAGTTTTTCTGCTTCAGTAAAATGATGCTCTCTTGCTTCTTGAATAGCCATCTGAGCTTTTGAACTCGCATTTCCCGCATGTAAAATCAATGTAAAACTTTCTTCATATAGCTCCATTTTTCGTCCCCCTTTCTATCTCTTAACTACATTTTATTATGTAAGCGTATACATTTGTAGGTTTGGATTTTCCGTTGGCAACCGAAAAAAAGACAAAGGATATTGCTTATCCTTTGTCTACAGTTGGCGAATCAACATTTGTAATTGCTTTTTACTTTTACACCGAATCATCGCTTGCACCGATTCTTTATTATTCAATAATTGCATAATCACTTGATACATTTTTTGTAAGTTTGTTTTGTTATCTTTCATTATATGAAGCATTAAAACCAATTGAACCGGCTTGCCACCCCATTGAATCGGGTCTTCCAATGTCATTAACGACCAAAAAGTTTCAGATGTTTGCGGATCAATCGCATGAGGGATCGCGACGAGATTACCAAATGCCGTCGTTGAAAGCTTTTCCCTTTCCACTACAGATGAAAAATAGGTAGGGGTCACCAATTGATGGCAAACAAGATCGTCAACCATATATTTCAATACATCTTCCTGCGTCTTTAAATCTTTTCTCAAATAGATATATGGCTCACGCAAATATTGATTCACGGTATTAAAACCATCTATGAGCAGCGTTTCAATCTTATTAACATCTCGATTCCCTAAAATCGTACTCACATGCACGACGGGCACATCTAATTTCTCTTTAATAGAAATTGTACTAATCACTAGATCAATGTCAGACAACGTTTCGTTAAATAAATTGTAATATTCGGTTGTTCCGACAATATTTAATTTATGGCCAAGTTCGCTCTTTAATTTATAAAGTAATAATTGTGCTGTCCCAAGGCCTGTGGCACAAACAATTAAACAACGTGGTGCATGATTGTACAAATGCTGTTGACGTTCTTGGGCGGCTTCAATATGTAGAGCAAGATAGCCCACCTCATTCTCGTCAATGTCAACTGCCATTCGTTCTTTAATCACTTTTGAACAACTTAAGGCGATCTCAAAAGAGAACGGATACTGTCCTTTAATATCTTCTAACATTGGATTTCGAATATTCATCTGATAACGGTAGCGATTAATAGCAGGCTTGAGGTGTAAGGCTAACCCTTTTACTAAATCGTCATCGCTCAATAAGTCTAATCCATATTTATTATTAATATGCTCAAGCAAACAAGTAACAAGTTTGTCAATCTCTTGATCAATAACTTCTTTAAAGGTTTCTGACTCAGCAACTGGATTCACCAGTTTGGTTCCTTGCAAGTGCATCGTTAAATAGAGCACTTCTTCTTCAGAAAAAATAATTGAGAACCGATTCCCAAGTTCATGAATAATATCAAGGGCAACCAGATATTCCTTACTCTTTAATACATTAACATCAATCGTTTTAACCGAATCAGAAATACTGTAACCACCTTCAATTCTTTTGCATGAAATCGCAATATGTGTGATTAAGTTCTGTAAGCTAATATCAGAAATGTAAATCCGGTTAATACGCAACTTGCCCAAAACAACTTCTTTTATTTCCGCCAATTTTTCAAAAGAAATAATTTCAACCCATTCTTCATCATGCTCAATCAAATCGCTTTTTTGATTAAAGATATATTCAGAGATACAATAGCGAATATTAAACTCTGAACCGATAATCTTTGTTCCATAATAAGGTTTCGTTTCCAATGATAAGTTATATTTATCAAGAATTCGCCTTACCTCTTTAAATTCATTTTTCAACGCTGATCTGGTCACAAACAATTCATCAGCTAATGCTTCTAATTTAATGTAATCACAAGTCATGAGTAACCGCTCCATAATGTAATGGACACGATCTTGAAATGTTTCGCACTCATGAATGTAATCGCTATCATTTAAGTGTTGTTTAAAAGACTGCTGATTAATAATATGCAATTGATAGCCTTTCCCTCTATGAGATACTACTTCTGCAACATCAGTAGGAATAAGCTCATGAATCGATTTCATATCATTTTGAATGGTCTTTGTACTTACTTGTAACTCTGTAGCTAGCTCTTTACTTGTGACAGGCCGATTTGATTCCGCCAACTTCACCAACATTTTACGTATGCGTCCGTCCACTACATGACCCCCATTTTCAGCTACGATTTCTATTATACTTTTATGATAGCGAAGAAAAGTTAAATTGTATAGAGCTTTAATTATAGCCATAGAAATAAAGGAACGCTTTAAGTTCACTTGAAGGAGTTACTCATCTATACCATTCAAAAAAGAGAATGCCTAAACATTCTCTTTAATACTATTCACCACTTGCATGATTGGATGCAGTGTAAAGAGGATCATCTGGTAAGTAAAAGCCTTGCTTATTAAGGTGGCGACGAATAAACCGCTCAAGTACCCCAGATTCTTGACTTAATTGTCTAATATGTTCAACTGATAAGGCGAGTTTAAAGTGACGATAGCAATCGTCTATAATTACAAGCTGGTAAATATCCTGTTCATAAGGTGATTTCCTCAAATCAAAGCTGTAATCTTCTTCGAGTTCGGCAAAAATTTGAGCGACAGCGCCAATAACGGCTTCAAATAGCATCTGTTGCTCCTTAACGCTTGTTCGTTCCAATAAAATCACTCCTTCTTATTATATACAACAACGCTAAAGAGTGACGAACCGAAAAAAACACCTCTTTAGTTGATGATAAAAGAGGTGCAATTCCTACGTATTTGTCATCATCCAAAGCACTCAAGCTTTGCTGGTCGGGGCACCTTACACAAGCAGGTTGCCGTGGAGTCATAGAGCCAGTTCTCTCGTCCACTCTTTATAAACGTATGTTGTTACTATTATTATAACATAAAATGGAGGAAAAATTACACAAGTCAATTGTGATATTGAAAATATATCACAATTTCCAGTTGCTAACCAACCGTTTGTCATGTCCTTTAACAGACTTATTTTCCGGGACGATCAGAACTGTTTCTGTTTTCAGAAACTCGTGCATTAACGCTATTCAAAACGATTACTTAATTTATCTAAGTGAATGAATATCAACCCCTAATTCATGCTATGCGTTATACTGTGACTATGACTTCCATAATCTAAAGGCCATCCTACTGGTAATGAGCCTAATTCCACTCCAAGAGTACCGCGCATTCTATATGTTGCTGAATGTGTTACTGTCCCTCCTGAGATTGAACTATTAGTACTGATATTATCTAATTCCGGATTAAACATCGCTCCCCAATCAGCACGAGCTAAAGAAAAGACTAGGCGATGGAGCAGAGGTGATTTGATTCGTCACTGTATTATAATGAATGGTCCCAGTAAGCGTAACGGTCCATTCTTGATAAAAAGAATTCGTTGTTGTGCTATTCGTTCCACTAGCTAGAAGTTAATCAGAGCTTAACAATACTATACATTAATGGTAACATATTTACATTTTCACGCAAACACAGAGCTTCTACATTTTTAATTCATAAGTGTTTTTTATAATAGAATCAATCTCATAATTGGCTTAGAGTCGAATTAAAAAATCATCTATAACAAAAGCTTGTCTAACTCAACAATTTATTTTTAACCTTATATGATCGAACACATCCATTCCCCAAAAAACAAACCTCTTTTCAATGTGAAAAGAAGTTTGTTTTAAAGGCTGTTTTGTTCATATACTTAGAACTTAATAACCCCATCCGCCATAGAATGACGCTCCAATGATAATTAACAAAATGAATAGCACAATTAAAAGTGCAAAACCTCCACCGAAACCAGCAGGAGCAGGTGCAGCTGTGTGGCAACCACTCATGATAATAACCTCCTTTAAGTCATTTCACCAGTAGTATATGTCTTTCAGTAAATTGTGTAATGGACATTGCCCCATTTTTTATACAACTGCCATATTGATTAAGCATTTTATTTAGCTAGGTGAAATTACGCATTGGCAGTTTACTTGACGGACCCATCTGAAATACCTTTAATAATATATTTTTGCAAAAACATATAAAGGATAATAATTGGGATAATCGCAAGCACTAACCCGGCTAAAGCTAGGTTCCATTGTCTCGAATACTCTCCAAAGAAGTAAAATGTTCTTAATGGGATCGTATGCATGCCTGCTCGATTAATGACCAGGGATGGTAATAGATAATCGTTCCAAAACCAAATCGCATTTAATACAATAACGGTTACTGTCGTTGACTTCAACATTGGGAACATGATGTACCAATAGACTTGAAACCTATTACAGCCATCCATAATTGCTGCCTCATCCAAAGCTTTAGGTATACCTCTTAAGGCACCAAAGTATAAAAAAATCGCCAAACTTGAGCCTAATCCTAAATACATAATAGCCAAACCCGTTCGGTTAAGCATATCCACCTTACCGAATATCGCGATAAGTGGAATCATAATCGATTGAAAGGGAACAAGCATCAAGATCGCAAAAATAAAGTAGATCATTGAACTTGTCTTTGAAGGACGTCTTGATAAAGCATAAGCAGCCATAGACGTACAAAAGACAATTAAAGCAATACTACCTGCAGTCACAATTGTAGAGTTGAAGAAACTTTGGATAAAATCGAGTCTTGCAAAAGCGACCGGATAGTTAGCTAGCGTAGCATCGATCGGCAAATTCAATGGACTTGTAAAGATTTCACCTCTTGTTTTAAAAGAGTTGACAATTACAAGATAAAACGGATAGATCCATAATAAACAGGTTAATCCGCCAATGACCATAAACGAGTAACGAGAATAGCTTTTGTCATTCATTATAAATCGACCTCCCGCTTACGTGTGAAATAAATCTGAATCACAGAAATTGTCGCAACAACGATCAAGAAAATTACTGCTTTAGCCTGCGCATAGCCCATCTCTCGTGTCATAAAAGCGGAATTGTAAATATTCATCGTTACCATTTCAGTTGAACCAAACGGCCCACCGCCTGTTAATGCCATATTTTGATCATACACTTTAAAGGCATTAGATAATGTTAAAAAAAGACTAATCGTAAACGCTGGTGCAATCAGCGGGAATTTAACATGACGAAAACGTTGCCACGCATTAGCACCATCAATCGTTGATGCCTCAAGCAGTTCTTTCGGTACATTATTTAGAAATGAAATATAGATAACCATAATATAACCACTCATTTGCCAAACAAATAGAATAACCAATCCCCAAAAACCCGTTCGGGTACTAGCCAACCAGTCATTAAAAATCCCCCACCCTGTCAATTGTGCGAGACCATCAAATGCACGAATAAAGATAAACTGCCAAATAAAACCGAGGATAATACCGCCAATC
The DNA here is from genome assembly GCF_016908375.1 of Amphibacillus cookii. Classification (GTDB taxonomy): domain Bacteria; phylum Bacillota; class Bacilli; order Bacillales; family Amphibacillaceae; genus Amphibacillus_C; species Amphibacillus_C cookii. The sequence goes on along the minus strand of NZ_JAFBDS010000001.1, from coordinate 71,946 downwards.
AAGTTAGGCATAAAGTAAATGGTTCTAAACACGGTACTTACTTTGTTTGACTTCTGTGTGACTAATAGAGCAAAAGCAAGCCCAATAACATTAATTCCAATTATAGAAGCAATTGAAAAGCCTGCTGTAAAACGCAAACTATTTAAAAAATTTTGATCGGTAAATAAACGGCGATAATTATCAAAACCTACAAAACTTGAGATTTGAAAACCATTATAATCTGTAAGTGAATAATAGATACCTTGTACAAAAGGCACAATAATGACGAACGTAATCGCAAGTAAACACGGTAATAGAAATAACCAATAAGTCGATTTTTTGAACTTCACTTTTACACCACCTTAGAGAATTCGGATGCACGCTTAAATGGACGGCATCGAAATCGGTCTTGTTGTCTCTTAAGATCTAACCTTTCCTCAACATCAATTGCCTACGTTACCAATTTTTTATAAAACGAACCTTTAGTTTTCATTTTGCTAATGGATCGTTGAGAGAATCAGGACATTAGCATCCGTTAGCTCCCGCCTAAATAGATGGGCTCTACTCTCTATTTTGAGGCGGGCGTTTTACGGACGGTTAGCTGTGATAACACTGCAAAAAACATTTTTATCTTTTTATCGCACCTAAACTTTATCAGTTTACTAGGGTGAGAATATTAAAGAAAGAGGTGGAGTCGAAGCGCAAATACTCCGACTTAACCACCAATTATCGCATTTGTGAATATTGTGTACGCGTCACTTCTTTAAAGTCGTCCCAACTCATATCACCATTTAAATATTTCTGAAACTCTGGAAACAAGACGGTATTAAAGAAACCATCAGGATAGAGATTGTTAGCCCAAATTGCTGTCTCATCATTTAATAATGTTTGGTAGATTTCTTGTGACAGTTCATCTTGAATTAAATCTGAATCATAGTCTTCGTGTGCAGGAATATAGCGAAAATCAGTCATAATCATCTCTTTTCCATACTCTGATGTATACATCCAATCTAGAAAGTCTTTCGATGCTTCAATTTCAGCCTCTGACTTCTGCCCGTTAACACCCCAGAACCACGATGGCCCAGCCGCAATGACACCTTGGTCATCTGACTCGATAAAGAGTGGGAGAATACCTAATTTATCAGCAACAAAGTCTGGATCAATATCCATTAATGTTGGGATAATCCAATTTCCTTGGTGTATAATTGCTGCCCGGTCATTGACAAATAAATCTTCGACTGACGTACTATAATCTAATGATAAAATCGGCTGAACATTATATTGATTAATAAGATCTGTATAATCTTGCAAGCGATCACCATACTGATACGTTAATGATTCTGCCCCATAACCCTCGATCACACTATGGTTAAACTCTGCCGAACTAAAATGGGCGCTAAATTGACTGACTACCCAATCCTCTGCACCACTAAAAGCAAAGACAGCTTCCAATCCCAATTCCTCTTTTTGACTATCAATCGTCTCCACTGCTGAAACAAAATCCTGATAAGAATCGATGGCGTCTGGATTAACACCCGCTTGATTGAAAATTTCTCGATTGATCATCCAACCAAACCCCTCAATATTCAGCGGGATTCCATATGGTGTGCCATCCAATGTTGCACCTTCTAGTGTGCCTTCAATTGCGGTTTGCGCTGCTTCCATATCAGAAACATCGGTCAAATAATCTTGATAGGTTTCAACATCTGAAAGACCACCGAGCGTAATAATATTAGGATCTTCACCAGATGCAAACCTTGCTTGTAAAGCAGAAGGGGCATCTTCCCCGCCACCAACCGTTGTTAAATCGATATTGACATGCGGGTGCTCATCCTCATAGGTAGCAATAAGCGCTTCCAATTGATCTCGGGTTTCCACTTTTATGTTAAAAACAGAAATGGTAACATCCTCACCATCAGCACCGCCATTGTCACCAGATCCACACCCTGCAGCTATTAGTAATGTTAAACTTAAAATCCCTATTGATGTAAATAAACGTTTCATTATAAACACCCTCCTAAATAAATATGAACTTCGCCAAAGAGATAAACTACCGCTTCCCTTTACCACTTATTTTACATTTCTAACATAATAGTAATTATACGTACTAGCTTTTAGCAAACCTTTCTAATCACTCAACTTTCAAACACTGAAAATCGTCATTCAACCTTGATCGTATTCAATAGACTTGTTGACTTTACTTTTGCATCGATGTGCCGCATGTGACCTTCTCATACGTTAAGAACGTTATTTCGTTTCGAAAAGCAAGGGATTCGCTTTTCGCGGGGATGGCCTCGGGCCTACAGGATGTAGGTCAATTAGACGTTGTCACACGAGGTGACGGGTTTAGTCTAATATTCCACTGTGTGAAGCAAAGCTCACGCCTCAAGTGGATCTTCAGCTCATCCTATTCCCGCAGAAGTCTCACCCCTTGCTTATCTCCACTTAGACTGGGGGTTCAGACGGCATGCGATCGGAACTAATTTTCATGTGATTTCCTCACTTTGCATGCGATCGGAACTAATTTTCATGCGATTTCCTCACTTTGCGTGCGATCGCAACTAGCTTTCGTGCGATTTCCACTTTGCGTGCGATCGTAACTAGCTTTCTTGCGAATTTCTCACTTTTCGTGCGATAGCGGATTCATGCGATTTCCTGATTAAGCCCAATCGCATGAAATAAAGCACTATTTAGCAGGTGAGATATATGTGACACCTGTGGGAGTAGCTCAAGCCACACCCACGGAAATCAGGACATAGCTCACCTGCGCGTCTAAATCGAAAATCTATATTCAAAGACAATATTTACCCTTATGCTATCTTGGCTGAACCTGAAAATTCAAATGAGAAAGTTGAGTAACTAACCTTACAGATTAAGCTCTAGTTTCTGTGAACCATAAAGAGAAATGACAGACTGACCTGCTTGATTTTGTTTTAATTCTCCACGCGTACATGATTGAATGTTTTGATCATGACAAACGATTTGATAATGTAAAGCTTCCATGTCTGTTTCAATATAAATCACTTGATGATCAAGACAGGCGGTCACATGACCTTTTTCGTCACCTTTTTGATCAACAAGCCATGCATGTGCTGGCTTCCCTTCTTGCAATTGGTAAAGTGTGAATGTCGGTTGATACGTGTAGTCATAATCGGGTACATCATCACGATAGCCTGTGATTAAGATCGTATGCTCCCTTACATACAACGGTAAGTTAAAGTAGTCATATTGATCATGATGCCAACCCCCACCTCTGACAACTTCACCTGTTAGTAAGTGCGTCCACTTACCCTCAGGTAAATAATAGGAGGCTTTTCCATCTGAATTAAAGATAGGTGCAACCAATAATGAAGAACCAAGCATATATTGACGATCCAGATAATGTGTCGTCAAATCTTCAGAAAAATCGAGTAACAACGGACGCATTACCGGTAACCCTGTTTGATGATTGTCCACCGATTGTCCAAATAAATACGGCATTAACGTATTTTTTAACTTAGCGAAGTAACGAGTGACGTCAACCGCTTCCTGGTCAAACACCCAAGGAACACGATAAGATGTCGAGCCATGTAACCGAGAATGGGTCGATAATAGTCCAAACGCTGTCCATCGTTTAAATAAATCGGGTGTAGACGTGTTCTCAAAACCACCAATATCATGACTCCAATAGCCAAATCCAGACAAGGCAAGTGACAAGCCGCCTCTTAAACTTTCAGCCATTGACTCATACGTAGCATCACAATCTCCACCCCAATGGACAGGAAACTGTTGACCACCTGCTGTTGCAGCGCGTGCAAATAAAACAGCCTCATTTTCACCACGTTCTGCTTTTAACAAATCAAAAACAAGTTTATTATAGAGATAGCTATAATAGTTATGCATTTTGTTTGAATCAGAACCATCATAATAGACAACATCTGTCGGGATTCGCTCACCAAAATCCGTTTTAAAGGTATCTACACCCATATCTAATAATGCTTTTAATTTTTGCTGGTACCATGCGCAGGCCTTTGGATTTGAAAAATCAACGATCCCCATACCTGCTTGCCATAAATCCCATTGCCAAATCGATCCATCAGCGCGCTTCAATAAAAAATCATTTTCTGCAGCTTCGTCAAATAACTTCGACTTTTCTGCAATATATGGATTAATCCATACACTAATTTGTAAACCTTTCTTTTTTAAGCGTTGTAACATTTTTTCAGGTTCTGGGAATAAATCATGATCCCATTCGAAATTACTCCATTCAAACTCTTTCATCCAAAAGCAATCAAAATGAAAGACACGTAAAGGTATATCCCGTTCAGCCATACCATCAACAAAATGATTTACGGTTTCTTCATCATAATTCGTTGTGAATGAAGTCGTTAACCACAAGCCATATGACCATGCGGGTGGGAGAGCAGGTTTACCTGTTAAGCTTGTATAATTGCGGTAGACATCTTGCAAGTCCTTTCCATTGATGACAAAGTAATCTAACACCTCGCCTTCTAAGCTAAATTGTGTTTTCGAAACTGCTTCAATCCCTACTTCAAAACTAACTTTATCTGGATGATTGACCAATACACCATACCCTTGATTACTTAAAAAGAATGGTACGTTTTTATATGCTTGTTCAGAACTCGTCCCCCCATCTTGATTCCAAATATCAACGACTTGCCCATTTTTAATAAATGGACTAAAGCGTTCACCTAAACCATAAATTTGCTCACCTACAGCTAAATTTAATTGACCACGCATATACGTGGATTGATTCGGACCTTTAATCCAAGCAAGACCTTTTAGATTAACCTCCGTTAATTGTTTGGTCTGGTCATAGAAATAGATGTGAAAAGGATCATATTCAACTCTGACCACGGTTTCACCGGATTTCACCTCCAAATAATTATCCTGTTGATCGACCGTTAAAGCAAGCTCCTGTTTATTCAGCTCAAATGCAGGGTTGGGATTAATCGCCCCTTTATGATGCCAAGCCTTAATTTGAAATACATCCGCCAATGGTGAACTGATCTCAATGGTTAATGAAGCAATATTTAGCGTATTTCCTCGGTGAGCGATATATTGACAAGGGGCGTATAAAGTCACTTTTTCCCGGGAAATATTGAAATCTCTAACCATATACGGATGATTAATCTGATAACCCTGTTTCGTTAACCAAAAACCATCTGTAAATTTCATTTTATCCTCCTAGCAAAACTTTTTCACTAACTTTTTTGTAAACCCTTTCATTTTGATATATTTAATATTATACTGACTGAATAAGAGATTTTATTGTACAATTACAATCTTTTGTTGCACAATTATGATATTTTTTGGAGGGTGATTATGGAAGCCTCAATTTTGTTAGAGAATCGCATGCATGGTGATACGATGTTCCCAATTCGAGTGTACACGGTTGACTATCTGGATGGTGAAGTGATTTTTAATTTACATTGGCATCCTGAATTTGAATTTCTTTACTTAGAAGAAGGTGAAATAACCTTTCAAGTTGGCACCAATCATTATGATTTGAAGCAAGGAGATATCTGCTCCATTCGCTGCGAGGAACTTCATGGTGCCTACCCAGTAAAAGGGAGGTCATTCAAGTTACACGCAATTGTTTTTCACCTGAACTTAATCAAAAGCTTTACCTTTGACTTAATTGATAATGAATACCTTGACCACTTACATGCTATTGACTTTCCGCCATTTAAACGCCTGCAAACACCAAGAGCAAAAGTGCTATTGCAACAATTACTCGATACGTATTTCAATAAAGCGTATGGTTTTGAAATGGAAGTGAAAGGCTATTTATACTTAATTCTAGCTGATCTTCTTCGTGATAACTCACAAAACGTCCACCATGTATCACCAGAAGTCGCAAATAAATTAAATATTATTAAAGCGATTATGCAATATGTTGATAACCATCTTGATCAGCAAATAACGATAGCCAAGCTTGCTGAGCAAGCACAAATGAGTGAAGGGCATTTTAGTCGCTTTTTCAAATCAATCGTGCGTATGACACCGATTGAATATGTCAATTCAGTAAGAATTAATAAAGCTTGTGAATTACTGAAAAAAACAGATAAAAAAATCATTGAAGTCGCAATGGATGTTGGTTTTGATAACCAAAGCTATTTTATTCGGACGTTTAAAAAACAAAGAAAGTGCTCACCTTCCCAATTTAGGAAGGATGGGATTGATATATGGTGAAATAATTTTACAAACCTATATTCGGTAGCCATAGTAATTAATATATCAAAATGTTAAACTAGCCTTAATACTGTTGAAAATTCTCTTTCGATCATGAATAGTTTTCTCCATATATTTTTTGAAAGTGGATAAAACGAACCTTCAATCAGTCGGCGTATTCGTTTGATGGTTAGTTGAGTAAATCAAGACATGAGCGTTCGTTATCACCCAAACGATTGACCTCTGTTCTCTATTTTGAGGTGAGGGGTTTACGAACGGTTATCTGTGATAAATGTAAAATTGAAGCAACTCATTTTATAGGAGGAATCTATATGTCTGGGCTTGAAGTTTTTGTGGGTTTAGCTATTATTACTGGACTAAGTGCCTTATACACAAAATTTAGAAAAAAAGTCGGTTCACGTTACGTTGAACAAAAGCTTCAGCAACTTGATCAACATATTTACCAAACCATCTCGAATGTTAAGCTAGACGAGCAAACCCAAATTGATCATGTTGTTCTCTCCGTTTACGGTATTTTCATCATTAAACGTGTAAACCAACACGGTACCATCTATGGTGGTTCATCCGATCAGGAATGGACCTGTCAACTAAAGAAACAGAAACAAACGTTTCCAAATCCAATTAAACAACAACCAACGCTTATTTCCACAATGGCAAAACACTTAGGTATAAAAGAAACATACATCCATGTTATGGTTGCCTTTGCGAATAATGCTGAATTGGTTATCGACCAACCACTGATTAAAGCAAAACAAGTGACCCATTATGATCAGCTTCCTGAGCTAATCCAATCCTTTTCAACCCCACAATTATCTAAACAGCAGATTCAAACCCTTGCAGATAACTTTTAAAAAAACATCCATTCGTGTGGTGCTAGTAGTGATGAATAACTTTTTAAAAATTGGCATAGTCGTAAATGTTGCGGCTATGCCTTTTGTTATGCTTTCTAACCCCGTTGATTTCCTCTTCAGGTGGACGCTTTCCGCGGGCATGGCTTGAGCCTCCTCGGAAGAAAATCACTTCCTGCGGGGTCTCAAGACTCATGCTATTCCCGCTGGAGTCGCCACCTTACGTTCCAATCAACTCATTTGTACTTTCACATTTGGTTCTATTTCAATTACTCCGATGTAGTTGTAGTAGATTTGTATGTGTTGATCGTTTTTACCGTTTACGTTTTCTGCTTGGTAAACGACAATTTTATCAATAAATTCTCTTATTAATTCAGGGTTGATGATTATTCATGATATTAATAATGCACTTGATACAAGTACAGAAGAAACAATAAAAAGAACCTTGCGGGAACGTATGTCGAATAGTAAGTTTTTTATTTTACTAGTCGGAGAACATACGAAATATCTCTATCGCTTCGTAAGATGGGAAATTTTTTTATAAATAACTACATTGATGATATTCCATTATTTGATGAACAAATAATATAATGATTTACATTTACAAGAGAAGTGCTAAGAGAAAGCAATGATCGTTTATTAGGGAAAAAAACGCGATATAAGCTAGGAAGTATATTTCAATATCAAAATGAATATCTTTTAACTGCATTTTCTCGTTTCGATGAAAAAAATAGGGCGTATCTTTCAATGCAAGATTTCATAGGATGCTTATTAGAATTTTGGAATGAAATTGATATTATATATGGTGGGAGTACCATTGTTATACCATTATTGGGTTCGGGGATAACTCGTTTTAGAGGATACGAAAATGTCTCTGAACAAGAATTATTAGAGCTTTTATTGTGATCATTCAAGGTAAGCCGTATTCGTTTTCGCTACCCATCAAAAGTAAGTATAGTTGTCAGTTAGAAAAAAGATAAAATTTCTTTGTTTCAACTAGTTAATTTTGATAAATAACAAAAGAGGCTGAGACAAAACCAAAAAGAAGTAATGAAAATCCGAACAATCTGGACAAAGTGCAGGAAAAATACGAAGACTCCTCGAAAATAAAGAACGATTTTCTTCGTGCGATGTATGACCGACGAGGCTTTCCTTATCCTGTGGGAATAGCACGAGCTGAAGATCCACTGTGTGAAGCGCACACAGTGGAATATTAGACTAAACCCGTCACCTCGTGTGACAACGTCTAATTGACCTACATCCTGTAGGCCCGAAGTCGTGCCCACGGCTAGGGAGACACTAGGTTTACCAAGATGTCTCCCTTGTGCTTGGGAGAGTGAAAGCGAAGTATTTTTCCGAACGTCATCTGTCCTCAGATATTTATGTTCGGATTTTACCTTTCTAATGACGCTTTTGTCCCAACCCCTTTCCCCGCTCAAAGACCGTCATTTCGCCTATTTTATTTCCATCACTACGAACAATCCCATTCGCCTGTGTTCTAGCGAATGGATTAGCTTTTCTTATCCTTAGCATTTTATACTTTGCTAACTTTAGGCTGTCTGTTTCTTATTTGAAATGTCAACCCACACCGCTACGATTAAAATGAGACCTTTCACAATATATTGCCAAAATGTTTGGATGTTCATCATGCTCATCCCATTATCGATACTCGCCATAATTAACGCGCCGATAATGGCACCAACTATTTTTCCTTTCCCACCTGTTAAGCTTGCACCACCAATGACACAAGCGGCAATCGCATCGAGTTCATACATATCACCAGCGCTTACCGTGGCAGCATTTAATCGACTGGTTAGCATAATACCAGCTAAACCAGCCAAAGCCCCCATTAATACAAAGACATAAAGCGTATGACGTTTAATATTGATTCCTGAGAGTGCTGCCGCTTCTTCATTGCCACCGATAGCATAGATATAGCGTCCAAATGCGGTTTTATTCGAAATAAAAATGAATAAACCACCAAAGAAGACAACAATCAGCATCGGTAAAGGCACCCCATAATAAAGACTTAACATAAATGTAATCAAGAGAATTCCTGCACCATAAATTGTCACTTTCCCATAGTCAACAAGTGGTGAAGCAAGCTGGAGCGCTAACTTATTTCGTTTGATCCGATCTTTCCATGTTAAGAAAAAGAATAGAGCAACCATAACTATCGCAAGAAGATAACCCAAACTATATGGAAGATAGCTATTTGAAATAAAGCGGAAGCTTGGTTCTAAAGGAGCTATCGTTCGCCCTTGACTTATGCCAATTAATATCCCGCGAAAGATGAGTTGACCACCTAACGTAACGATAAAGGCCGGTACAGCACGATATGCCACCCACCAACCTTGCCACAACCCAAGTAATGCACCAGCAATAATACCAACCGCAATAACAGACACCGTTCCCCATCCATACCAAACCTGGAGGATCGCTGCGATTCCACCCGCTAAGCCAGCTAGTGAGCCAACTGATAAATCAATATGTCCAGAAACAATAATTAAGGTCATCCCAATCGATAAGACAGAGATAACTGCCATTTGATTAAATAAATTGGATAAGTTACGAGGTGATAGAAACTCTCCACCTGTAAATAAACTAAAAATAAGCGCAATCGCTATTAATGCAATGATTAAAGTATACGCTTGTACATTTAAGCTAATGTCTATTTTCGGCTTTTGTTCAGTGTCCTGATGATTTAACTGCTTCATTTTTACCCCTCCTTAGCGTGGCATAGGTCATAATCTTCTCTTGTGTTGCTTCTGTCCTACTCAAGTGACCAGTGACTTCACCTTCAGACATTACCATGATCCGATCAGACATTCCTAACACTTCAGGTAATTCTGAAGAAATGATAACCACTGCAACACCTTGAGCCGCTAATTCATTAATAATTTTATAAATTTCATATTTAGCACCAACATCTATCCCTCTTGTTGGCTCATCTAAGACCAAGATTTTCGGATCGGTAAATAACCATTTACTTAAAACAACTTTCTGCTGATTTCCACCACTTAATTGTGAAACATCGGCTTCTAACGAATGCGATTTTAATCGCATTTTTTTCGTTAACTCTTCAGCCCTCTTCACTTCCAACGTTCGATCAATTAAGTGATTCGGCATCACTTTTTTCAGAGCAGCCAACGTTGAATTTTTCGAGATTTCCATCCCCATGACTAGCCCATATTTTTTACGATCCTCTGACACATAAGCTAAACCTTTTGCAATGGCGTCTGAAGGTTTTCTAATATTAACTGCTTCACCAGAGATAACAACCTGCCCTGATGACTCTCCGGGATAGCCACCAAACAAACTTGTAAACAACTCTGTTCGTCCAGCGCCCATTAAACCAGCAACACCAAGAATTTCACCTGCGCGCAGACTAAAGGACGCATGTTTGACAAGCAAATCTCCCGTCAAACCATGCTTAAATTGATAATCTTGAACCGTTAAAACTTCTTCTCCAATTTGATGTGCTTGATAGGGGAAAAATTCAGTAAGTGCTCTCCCGACCATTTTCGAAACAATTTTATCTTCTGTTAACACATCAATCGGATCTGTACTAACGGTTTTTCCATCACGTAACACCGTCACTGAATCAGCTATCTCTAGCACTTCACCGAGCTTATGAGATATATAAATACATGTTACACCTTTGCTTTTAAGTGCTCTTAATAGGCGCATCAACACGTCAACATCGCTCTCGGTTAATGCTGCAGTCGGTTCGTCTAAAATAAGAATATCGGCTTTCTTTGTTAGCGCTTTAACAATTTCAATAAGTTGTTGTTTTCCAACGGTTAAATCACTGACTCGCATTTGAGGATCAACTTTTAAACCGATTTGTTCAAGCCAATATTGTGCTTCAGCATAGAGGCTATGCCAATCAATAACAGGCTTTTTCATCCGCTCATGACTTAAAAAAATATTTTCTGCTACTGTCATTTCTGGTACTAAAGCTAATTCCTGATAAATAATGGCTACACCTGCGTCTTGAGACCCTTTTATATCCCTAAATGCTACCGGTTGACCATTTATGAAAATATCCCCATGATAGTTTCCTGTCGGGTACACCCCACTTAATACTTTCATTAATGTTGATTTCCCTGCACCATTTTCACCACACAATGCATGAATCTCTCCCTTTTTTACAGAAAAGCTCACACGGTCCAATGCCTTTACACCTGGAAATGTTTTTGTGATCTGCTTCATTTCTAACGCATATTGACTCACTATTTTTCACCGCCTTTATTGACAAGCTTTATATTACGAACGAAATCCTTGATCCTGGCCTATAAAACGAACCTTCAATCCGTGGACGGAGGGCTACAGGATGTAGGTCATGCAGACGTTGCCACAGGACGTGGCGGTTTTAGTCTACGACCTTACCCATCCACGGATAGTTCGTTGAGTGAATCAGGACATGACCGTCCGTCATCGTCTCGCCTAGATAGATGGACCACTGTCTCCATTATACGGTTGACGGACGGTTATCCGTGGTAACATTACAACTATTTATATGTTCTAACGCAAAACCAAAGAAGAAGATAAATCCCCCTCATTTGGGTTATACATTGTTCTATGGTTGTTCAGGTCTATCTTGCTCTGGAACATTGCGATAGATATCATCATAACTATGGAATTCATCTGCAATAATCGTATCGATAATATTATCTTGTGTGACAGGAATAGGGTCTAATTTTATAAAAGGAACATCTGTTGTCTCATTATTTACGGTTTCATCAACTTGCAATGCCTCTCCGTTCGCCAACTGAACAGCAACTTCGGCATTTCTTGTGGCGATCGCGCGAATCGGTTTATAAATCGTCATCGATTGCGTTCCTTCAGCAATTCTTTGTACGGCTGCTAAATCAGCATCTTGACCAGAAATAGCAACTTCTCCAGCTAAATTTTGAGCACTTAATGCTTGTATCGCACCTCCAGCCGTACTATCATTTGTCGCTACAATCGCATCAATATCGTTATTATTAGAGGTTAAGGCGTTTTCAACAATGCTAAGTGCATTTTCGGCTGACCATCCATCAGCCCACTGATCTCCAACAACTTCTATATCACCGCTATCAATAAGTGGATCTAAAACGTTCATCTGACCTTCTCTAAACATGTGGGCATTATTATCTGTTGGTGCTCCTCCCAACAAGAAGTATTTTCCGTTCGGTACATTTTCAACTAAGTATTCCGCTTGCATTTCTCCAACCCTTACGTTATCAAATGAGACATAGGCATCAACATGTGCATTATTAATTAATCGATCATAGGCGACAACAGGAATTCCTTCTTCATTCGCTTGTTCAACAACAGGACTTAACGCATCAGAGTTATTAGCAATAATAACAAGAACATCTATCCCTTGCGAAAGCATATTCTGAATTTGTGATAGCTGTCTTTCGTCTTGTCCATCCGCTGATTGAACAAGTACATTTGCTCCTAATTCTTCAGCTTTTTCTACAAAAATATCACGATCATGCTGCCAACGTTCGAGTGTTAAATCAGCTACTGATAGGCCAATCGTTAAATCAGCATCTTCCCCACCTTCTAATTCAAGATCCTCCCCACCAACATCTTGATCAACCGCTTGCCCACAACCAACTAGAAAAAACAGCATAGCTAACCCTAACCACTTAATAATAGACACGTTAAACTTTTGCAAATCGATACCCCTTTCTCTTCCTTAATGTTTGAATACGCTTACATCATAGCAAAATATATATTGTTTGTCTACTCGATAAACTAAGTTTAATTAAAAAAATATTATTAAAGTGACGCTTAAAATAGGTGTCAACACATCAACATGTGATATTTTACATTTACTATATCAAGGAAATACTATCAAATTTTTGTAAAACATGCTATGATAAAACAAACTTTAAAAGTGAGGTGTGTTCGGATGATAAAACAAAAATGCAATTTAATAGCACTTGCCATTTATCATGATGATGATTTCGGTGAAGAAGTAGCTATGCTCTATAGTCCGATCAGTTTTTATTATTTTCCAATCCCAACACGACACATCTTAGAAACAACTAAACATAGTGGACATTTATTTGTCACTGAACTTCAGAATGCCTATTTCATCCCCAGTATTGATGTGACAAGGAAATTAAATGAATGGAGAAAACGGAAATAAGATGAAACACACATAGAGAAATCACAATTCCCATGATAGAACATCTACAAAATCGAGCAACTGTAGATGTTCTTTTTTCTTTTTTATCTAACGTTATAACCTGGAAAATGCCGAAAAACATTTGAATTCTTACATTGCTTATCTTTTAAACAATCAATCCTCTTTTCCGCTAGTCGTGATCTCCTTTAACAACGTGTCGATTTAGAATATCTCTGAGCTCACTTTTTCTTATTAACGCATAGTATGTTTCCATTCGTCCATACTAATAGCGATGACTTTTTTTCTGCCCGTTGGTCTGGGCGCAATCACACAGATCTCATGTTAGGGGTATTTATAATGGCTCGAAAAAAAGCGCGATCCAATGTTAAACAAACGGATCAACTAAATACAATGCTTAAACAAGGCGAGAGAGAGGTCGATCCTAACCTATCTATAAATATTAATAAGTTAGAGAGTTTATTTAATGGGGATAGTGACTTCACTGTTCGTCCCTTTAAATTGATTGGCAAATATCCTGCAGCTATTATTTATTTAAATAGTATTGTCGATAAGAAAGGCATCAATCAAGATATCCTTAAACCTTTGATGAATCAACAATCCGGCTATTCATTTGAAACGCTCAATTTCGAACAGATCAAAACAGTGATCTACGAAGAACTCATTTATCAAACGCAGGGCAGTGAAGAAACAAAATGGACATCTATTATTGATCATATTTTACGAGGTTATACGATTGTTTTAGTCGATCAAGTTAAGCTTGCTTTTGCTCTTGATACATTTGATGTGGCTGAACGTAGCATTAGCCAACCTGAATCTGAACAAGTGGTTCGTGGTCCACGAGATGGATTTATCGAATCGCTATCAACAAATATTTCCTTAATTCGATTTCGCCTTCCTGTTTCTTCCCTGCGGATTAAGTCATTGAATATTGGGCAACTGACCCAGTCAAAAGTAGCTGTTTTTTATTTAGATTCGATTGTAAATCCAAGTTTACTTGAAAGTGTTATTGACCGTTTAAACCAAATCAAGACTGATCGTATACTTGACGCTGGTTATCTCGAAGAGCACCTTCGGGATGCCCCTAAATCGCCATTCCCACAAATACAATATACTGAAAGACCAGATGTCGTTGTTGGGAACTTGTTAGAAGGTCGAGTCGTTATAATTGTTGATGGTTCACCTTTTGGTTTGATTGCACCAGCAACGATTACACAATTTTTGCATACACCTGAAGATTACAATGAACACTTTCTAATAAGTTCAGCCACTCGGGTGATTCGGCTTATCTCTTTAGTACTGTCATTAATTATGCCGTCACTTTACTTAGCAGCGATCTCTTTTCACCCGGAATTAATTCCAACTCGATTTGCGATCGCGATAACAACGGGGCGCACTGGTGTGCCTTTCCCACTATTTCTTGAGATATTTATCATGGAAATTGCCATGGAAATTTTACGAGAAGCGACCATTCGGATGCCAAAACAGGTTGGTGCTGCTTTAAGCATTGTCGGTGTCCTTGTCGTTGGACAAGCCGCTGTTGAAGCCGGATTTGTCAGCCCATTAACCGTGGTTATTATTGCATTAACGACGATCGGATCGTTTGCCACACCGAGCTACAATATCGCGATCGCCTTACGGTTATTGCGCTTCCCAATGTTAGCTATGACAACTATACTAGGCTTATATGGTTTTATGATCAGCTGGATTATTATTTCTAACCATTTACTTTCGCTCCGTTCCTTTGGTGTGCCCTATTTACAACCACTCTCTCCGGGGAATTGGAATGATCTTAAAGATGCGATTATACGAACCCCGTTACGTTGGTTAAAATATCGTCCAGATGCCCTCAATACGAAACACAGACAAAGACTCAAGTAAGTCACTCATTCAAACAAAGACCTGTGGTACGAGTGGGTTTAATTGAGTGATCTGCAATCCTACAGGAATAGCATGAGTCTTGATCCCCGTAGCGAGATGAACTGGTGAGTGAGGAAGCTCACCATGGTCGTGAAAAGCGCCAGCCACCAGTGAAAGATAACGCGCTAGCAAAGCTGTTATTCAGAAAAATAAGTGAGAATTAATAGGCGAAAAAAAAAGCCTAAACATATGATACGAGAGGGTGTCCTAATGAAAGCAAAGGGTGATCAAATCACAATGCTGCAATATGTTTGCATTCTTGTCAATAGCACCATTGGCATTAGTGTGCTATCTCTACCACGTTGGGGCGCATCAAGCGCCGGCACAGCCGGTATTTTGGCAACCTTTATTGGCTTAATCTTGTTTTTTATTTTGCTATTGGCTATTATTTTCATAACATCAGCATATCCTCAACGCAATTTCTTTGAAATAACCTCTCTCCATCTCGGAAAAACTTTAGGAAGACTTATCAGTATTAGCTTTTCGATACAATATATTATTCTAACTTCAGTTATTATTCGAGAATTTACAGAGGTCATGGCCACCACTTTATTAAGAAAAACGCCACTTCTGGTTACCATTTTTGTCTTAGTCTTAACTGTAGCCCTTTCAACAAAAAAATCGCTAATCGACTATGGTTATATTAACTATTATTATTTCCCATTTATTATTATTCCTGGACTTTTATTGATTAGCTTTTCTTTACCTAATATTGATTACACCTATATACTCCCAGTTTTAGGAAATGAAATAACATTGAGCTCAATTCTCAAAACAAGTACCGATATCATCATCCTACCTTTTTTTCAAATTGGTTTATTTACATTATTTTTAGTCATTCCAAATATGAATAATCCCAAAAAAGCTTTAAAAGGTGGGATGATCGGTTGGATGATCATTACCATCATGATTATGTTAATGACGACAGTCACGTATGCCGTATTTGGTACAGAACAAATAAAAGATGAAGTATGGCCTGTTTTAGCCTTAACTCGAACAATAAGATTAGCTATTCCACCATTACAAAGATTGGATGTCTTCTTTATTTTATTTTGGGTGGTTACCGGATTTACAACGATTTTCAGCGGCTATTTGATTGCGACTTCCTTCTTTGCTCAAAGCTTTTATATTAAACACACTAAATTAGCCTATTTGTTCTTACCCGCCTTTTTTTTTATGGCACTTGCTTTTGATAATCATGTACAACTGTATGAATTTATGCAGCAAATCGGACGAATAACATTGCTGATAACGACTAGCTTATTCCTTATCTTAGTGATCATGACTTTATTTAAAAAAAGGAGGGCAGCAAATGAAATACCTTGATAAAATAATCTGTATCGTCATAGTTCCTTGTCTGCTCCTCCTTAGTGGCTGTTGGGATCAGGTTGAAATTGAATTGCGCGCCACCGTTGTGGGCCTAGCAATTGATCAAGCCGATCATCATGAGATTGAAGAAGATTACATTACGCACCCCGAATACCGTTTGGAAAATATAGAAGGATTATATAAAATAACGGCACAATTAGCCGTTCCTGGTCAAGTGGCCTTAGGACCTGAGGAAGGTGGAACAGGTGGATCTGTTGATGATAATGTCTGGGTGGTTGAAGGATATGGCTACACGATTGGTGCTGCGCTTCAAAGTATTCAACAAAAATTAGCCCATGAGCTTTTCTTTGGCCACCTGCAAGTCATCATTGTATCCGATGCGACAGCTAAAGAAGGATTAGCAGACATCGATGATTATTTCCAACGTCGCAATGAAATTAGAAGAACGATTTGGCTCGCTATATCTAAAGGGGATGCGGCTACTACAATGGCTGTCTCACCTAAACTCGAGCAAATTCCTGCCATCTATTTATCAACCACATTAGACCACGCTGTAGAATTAGGTAAATTTCCTGAAAAACGACTCGGCGATTTTTGGATTAACCAAAAAAGTTTAGGTGAAGAAGCCATGCTCCCTTATATTGAAATTGATGACAATAATATTCGAATCGGTGGGATGGCCTATTTTAAAGGAACAAAACTGATCAATATGATTGAGCCTTATCAAGTAGTGATTTATAATGCCGTGACCGGATTTAATCCGAGTGGAGCGAACATTATGTTCCCAATTGAGGACGGTCATGTTTTAGCCATGTCAAGACATCGCGATGTCGATTATCAGATTGAACTTGATAATGGTCGACCTAAAATTGACGTGCATGTCAGTGTACATGCTGAAATTAGAGAAAAATCAGACGCGATTGAACTAAATAGAGCCGAAGATGTCGAACGATTAAATCAACAAACTGAAAAAATCATGGAAAAGGACACCAAGTTGTTTCTACAACAAATGCAACAAGAGCAAACAGATGTCTTTGGCTTTGGTGAACAGGTTAGAGCAAGGCTCCCCGAATATTGGGATACACATGTACAAACAAACACAAACTGGCAACAATTGTTTTCACAAATCACGATTAACGTCAACTATGACATAAACTTTGATCGAATTGGGATAAAGTCGGATTAACGGTCAAGTATGTCGTGATAAAACGGATCGTCACCAATGATAAGCGTACGATCACACAGCTCTTTTATTTCGTTCATATCATGAGAAGTATACACAATAATTGTTCCTTTTTGTTTGGCTAACCCTTTAAGATATCCATTAATTTCTACCCGGGACTTAAGATCAATACCTACCGTAGGCTCATCCAATAACAGCAGCTCTGGTTCGTGAATTAAACTAATGGCAAGATTAAGCTTTCTTTTCATACCACCTGATAAGTTTTTCACCTTTTCTTCCCATTGATTAAGTTGCATATCTGTACAAATCCGCTTCAATTGTTGCTCTGTTTTGTTTACCCAAGACAACTTTTCAAAAAAGACCATGTTGTCTTTAACGGATAAGTCTTCCCACAAAGCAATATCTTGTGGCACATAGCCGATTTTTTTTCGTATCTGTTTAACATGTTTGCGATAAGGTTGTTGATGCAAGAGTACTTGCCCCGAAGTTGGTGACATGAGGGTAGCTAGTATTTGCAATAACGTTGATTTCCCAGCGCCATTCTCACCAATTAAACCGATCACTTCACCTCGACTAATTTGATAATTGATTCGATCTAAAACGTGTTTTCTCCCATATTTTTTAGTTACTTCTCTTATTTCGAGCATAAAAGCCTCCTTCTTTAGCATACCACAAGACTAAACCAACCACAGCCAACATTAATCCACGCCATGAGGCTTGATCATTTAAAAAGGCACGTAATGGATTTAACGGCAGCATCGATTGAATCAATTGATGACCCTCTCCTTCTATTTTAAAAGAGCTATTGATCAGCGTTAGCCATAAGACAAAACTAATGGCTGTCGCTTGATAAAGATAGCGATTTTTCCAAATCATAGCTAATAAAAACGAGAAGACAGCGATCATAACCCGATAGCTGAACAGTGTTAGTATGCTAAGCTGTTCTCCACGATAAACATTTAAAACCACAAGCGTCAGCCCATCAACAAGCAACAACATTATCAGCAGCATCATCAAGCTGATCAGTAAAAAGCAACGATAACTCACTTTCATATATTGAAAACGAATCCGCACATGTTGGCTTTTTTCAGTGATGATCCAATCAAATAGAAACAAGGTTGATAACGTACTAAGGAGTACCCATACTTGCCAATATAGCTTGAGTTCATCATGCTCAGCAAGCGACTGATCTTCACCGCTTATCGTAAGGTCTGTTGACAGAATGGAAGAGGCTTGATAAAACTGTTCAGCGGTAGCTAAAATCTCATCACTGTTCCACTTATCTGGTTGTTGATGAGCTTCCGCAAGACCAACCACAGCTGATTCTGCTTTAACTTTGCCTGTATCCGCCAAGATAGTAGAGGTAACCAATTCTTTTACATAAGGATAGGCAAGTGAGTGCTCGGTATAATATGCCTCAACCAAATGCCGTTGTTCACCATGTTCAATCCGCTCTTGATAACCTTCAGGAATAAGGTAGACACTATCTAATTGATTGCGGTTTAAACGGCGAATTGCCTCTCGTTCTTCAAACTGTTCAGCATTAACTGTATCTACTTGTGCAATGGTTTGGTATAACTGTTGTGCCAATTCCGTTTCCTCTTCAAGCACAATACCAATCGGGACAAGGAATTCATCGCTCACATCCTGTATGAACGGGACAAACAATAACGTCCCAATTAACGGAAGCCAGAGCCAAAATAGATAACTGAGCACATGTTGTTTCCAGAGCATCAGTCGTGCTATGCATAACTGCATCATTTAACTCGCCCCCTTATCACTGAACCCGTAACCATTAAGAAGATACCTATGAGACTACATCCATAAAGTAAAGCAAATTCTGCATGAAAGCGACCATGTAAAATAATTTGTTCTAACCAAGTAAACACATGGTTAGCAAAGAGATAGCCCACTTCATCTTGAATAGACACAGGAAAATAAGCTTGCGGAATGGTTGCACCGCTAAGCAATAGCATGCCAACCATAGCTAACATTTGGATGATTAGCTTTAACCTCTGACTCAATGGTAAATAATCAATTAATATGAATAGCTCTGAAAAGATAAAGATGTACAAACCGACCAATAAAGCGATGAACCATAATTGATCAGTGGCTAAAGATAACGGTAACCAATAATGGATGAGAGCAAATGAGCTGATCGCTAACACGATCATGATTAACAACAGTGTAATAAGCAACGCAATTGCTTCATGCAAATCGGTTAAACCATATAATATCATTCGCTTTTTCATCCGACGATCTTCGTTTTTGTGCAAAATAATATATAAGCTAAACAACCAGATCGTTATTAATACAAACCAAATCGCGATAGTGAAATAAACAAGTGGCGAATGATATAGACTAATTTGTACTTCATGTTCTTGTAAGGCTTGATCCTTTGCTAAAGCATGAAAGAAAAAAGATTGGAACTGTTCAAACAATAACAATTGCCGTTCTTCTTCTGCCAACAACGTGCTTGCATAATAATCAACCGTTAATATATTGGCTTGCGCACTTTCAATATAATCACCGATATTGTCAACAAATCCTTGGACAAGCTGACCTTCTAACCTTTTATTCGGATGACCCACAACCTCTAGCTCCACCGATTCTCCACGAAGTAATGACGAGAAAAACTGCCTAGGGAAATAAAGATATGCATCGAGTTGCTCTGCGGCGATTGCCGCTTCAGCATCACTTTCTTGATATGAGGTAAGATCAATGTAATCAATCGACTTAGAAACCTCTTCCATGACGTGCACAAGCAGATTTGTTTGATCCGTTTGATCCAAATTAACGATACCGACATGAATTGGCTGCTGCGTAGGTTGCTCAACTATAGCAATGACCAAATAACCGATGACACTTAAAAGAATAATCGGAGCAAGCAAAACAAGAGGAAGTGACAGCCACTTCCCCTTTAATCGCTTGAAATGATTTCTTATTAACACTGAAACGATTCGAAAACCATCCATCTGCTTCACCCGCTAAATAATTCCTAATATAAAGATTCAAACATAAATTGTTGCAGCCAATTTTCTGCTTGTACAGACAGTTCTGATTCAACATAATCGTATAGCTGATCAGCATCCATATCTGTTAATACTTTCAATTCATTCGTCGGTGGTTGCTCAATACCACCTATTGTTTTTTCTTCTTGATTAACCGTTAGACCAAATAGTTCCGTATAACCATACATTTCTTCCGCTAAAGAAAAATGGTGCTCTGCACTCATAATATCATTATCAAAGTTAGACTGACCATGCCAAGTTAATGAACCTATTGACATCCCTGCACTTTCAAGGGCAAAGCGACGATCAAATGATTTCGTTCCATCATCTTCATTTTGTTCATCCAATTCAATGATAAGCTGACCTTGATCATCCAATGATAGGATCATTTCATCTTTAAAGCCATTTTCGTCTCGCATTAAATTTGCTTCTATCCCTAATGTCCCTTGATCGCCCCAATGATCGGTCACCGTCATTAAGTAATCAATCCGTTGCTCTTCACTTGTAATATCATGCGTTCCATTAATTTCTAAAGACTCGGTTACATCATATTCAGTATTATAAATATCAAAAACAAATTCACGATTCACAATAATATCATTATAAACCCAAATCGTAGATCGTAATTGTCCCGGGAGATACACTTCTTCCAACTGATAACGCAACGTTGTGATCATCTCTTGATAAGCATCTCGATAAATATCTTCCATAGATCCCATTGGATAACTAAATGGTGTCATACTCATTGACTGTTGCTCGACCATCATATCTATCATAATATCTTCTAAACGCTGATCAGCCTCAAGCTTATCAAGCAAGTCGTTCAAAATGCCTTGAACCACTTCATCTGACAAGTGCATGTCAATCTTCTCAGTCTTTACTTCTTGATCACCTAAAGTGATCGTTTCATCGGATACGTCAAATGCTTCTTCTGGAATCGCTTGATAAAGATAATCGATATATTCTGCTTGAATATAGTCAAGGTCTTCCTCAGATATTAGAAAATAATTGTCTGTGTCGAATAAAAAGCTAAAATCTAACTCATCTTCACCTTCATAATAAGGATTTAGATTTGACATGAACTCACCATATTTATTACCGTCAATCATTAATGTGTCGTCGGTAAAAGGCATGTTATAATACAATTGATTTCCTTCTATGTAAACATCTAATCCATCAACTTCAATACCCGCTAACTCACCACTGACTTCACCTAAAATTTTCTCTTCCTCTCGATCTAATGCACCAGTAATTGTGATTTCCATGCTGTTTAATAACTCGGTAAATGACCCATCGATACCATAGCCATAACTTTCAGGTAAATTAAGCGCCAATTGTAACGTTGATTCAATAGCGTTATTCTGACTATGCTCGTACCAAGCCAACTCTTCAGCATAACGCGCCTCAAATTCATCTTGTAGCTGTTGATAGTAGTTACGTTCAGCTAAAAAATATTTTTCTTTTGGTGATGATGAGAAAAAAACGAAAAAAATGACAATAGCTAACAACATCACCGCCCCTGCTGCTATCAAAATTTTCTTTTTGCTTTTTGCTTGTTCTTGTTCATTATGGGTTACTTCCTCTGTCATATTCCCTCTCCTTATCTCTGTTTCTAATGTTGGTCTGCACGCTTTTATAGAAAGCGCAACTATCTATATAGTAACATTGCTGCTTTATCGTTTACTAGACAATTTTGTAAATTTTTAAAACATTTTGTCGAAACCGCTATCAATTTAAACTATTTAGTAGTGTATTTTAAATCGGACACATTTAGTCATACCTTTGTTATAGGTACCGATTTCTCAACAACAAAAAAGTCCTGTTTACATTAAACAGAACTTTTTTAATATAATCTGACGCCGATTTAAAGTTGCCGAAAATCTGATTCTTTGTCAAATGACGTTGGTGAGAATTTTTGCCGGCAATTTTATAGATGAATTTCACAAACATTCAAGTCGGATTATGCTGCTTGAATGTTTGATTGGTTAGGTGCATTTTGGACTGATTTCGATTCAATAGATCTTAACTTAATTTGAATGTCTATCTACACGTGAATTCATACGGGTTCGGTCAGGATCCTGCAGGAATAGCACGAGCTGAAGCCGTGCCTGCGGAAATCGAATCACTGGATGACCGAACCCATTTCTATTTTTAAAGAAATAGAAAAGACGTTAACAAAAGTCTACCCCTATTTTACAAACGCATGAAATGGAGAATTCCCTTCACCACGTCAAATAGTATAAAACCGAAAATCTGGTATCTTCAGCATTCATCTAGAATGTTAAATTTTTATCGTCATATTTTTTGTTAGTTGGCGAATTAACCAGGCTAATAATCCGATAATCAACACAATCCCCAATCCAGAAACGCCTGATGGTAGAAAGTCCATCGTAAGTGGCCCACTCGGTAGTGGTAAGTCAAGCGACACTCTAAATAATAAATCCTCTAATCTTATTAAAATAATAGATACAGCAATAGATAGCAGACCCACAATCATATGTTGGCGAAAACTTGCACTAATGAACCAACCCACTAAATAATAGATCAATGCGTGAATACTAAAAATGAAAATTGCTAGCCAAGGGTTGGTCTGTGGATCAACAAAAGGAGATATAATTGCTGATTGAACGATGTCACCAATAAAATCTCGTTCAGTATCTAATATTATTTCATTAATGGCCATTTCTTTTGTTGGTATAGCTAAATAACGGAAAATCAATTGTTCGACCTTTGTAACAAGCGTGGTCAAGATCGGCATCACCAACGATAATCCAAGCGTGGCAAGAAATGTCCCTTTATAGTAATCTCTTCTTGTCACACCTAATTCAATAAAATAAGGCAAAAAAGTAATGGCTATCATGCCAATAATCAGCATAAATATGTGACTGGCCACAAAGGTAGAATGGTAATAACTCTCAACCTCATTACCTTGAGTAGATGCGATGACTGTTTTAATGATTTGAATCACCAACATGACACCTAAAAAACCAAGCGCCCACATAAGTTGAGCAACAAATAGGTCTTTAGTTACTTTTAGGTAGATTAAAGGTTTCTTCATTGCTGTTCCTCCTCTGTTAAATGGATAAACAAATCTTGTAACGCCACTGGCCCTATTTCAAGCCCTTCACTTATAGCTAGCCGTTCCTCTGCCTCAGTAAGTTCTCCATAAAGCATAACCGATTTGGTATGCCCAAGTTGTTCGGTTCGGAGCGCGGTCTTGCCTTGAACAAATGAATCAACGGCATCTGCATCACCGGTAATGTTGACCCCTTTTTCAATAAGTGAGTGATAGTCCTCATGAAGTAAAATATTTCCTTCATGTATTAAAATAACGTCATCAAAAAGGTAATCCATTTCCGAAACGAGATGGGTGGATAAGATCACCATCCGTGGATGGTTTTCTTGATCTTTTAATAACGCTTTATAAAAAAGCTCACGCGCTGGTGCATCCATCCCAAGATATACTTCATCAAATATCGTGATTGGAGCGCGTGTTGCCAATCCTATCGTTACATTTAGAGCAGCTTGCATCCCTTTAGAAAGCTTACTAATCGGTTTGTTTACATCCAACTTGAAGGTCTTAATCAAAGCATCAGCATAGTCTCGATCAAATTGTGGACGATAACGTTCAATGTTGCTCAACATATCTTTAATATTGTCGGTCTCATCTTGATAGTCTTTATTATAAAGAAGCGCTACTTGTTGCATGATGTCAGCATTTTCAAAAGGAACTTCACCATTAATGGTAAGCTCACCTGAACTTGGTTTTATAAAGGAAGCAATAATCGATAACAACGATGTTTTGCCCGCACCATTTCTTCCAAGCAACCCATATATCTTTTTACTATCTAATTCAAAACTCACCTGTTTAAGCGCCTCATGCTTGCCATAAGTTAAAGATAACCGTTCTGCTTTGACATTCATTCTCTATCACGCCCTTTTACATATTTTATATAGCCAACAACTTCACTTTCTGTTATACCTAATTTATCTGCTTCGCGAACTAGCTTCCGAACATAATCATCAACAAAAGTTGCCTTCCTCTTTTCGATTAGTTTTTCTTTTGCTCCGGCTGTAACAAACATACCAATCCCCCTTTTTTTATACAAAATTTCTTCCTCAACCAATTGGTTGACGCCCTTTGTAACGGTCGCGTGATTTATTTTATAAAAGTTAACCAATTGATTAGTGGAAGGTGCTTGTTCCCCTTCCTTTAATTGATCGTTAATAATCTGATCTTCAATTTTCTCACGGATTTGCACATAGATCGGCTTATCTTGTTCAAAAGGTGCACTCATGTTTATCCCTTCAATCGTTTAGAGTTATCATTAAGTTATCCGGTAAATCGGTTATATACTTATGTATATAACTATAATAGACAAACGATTAGAAGTCAATGATTTTAGTAGGCGTTTTGAAGCAATAAAACGAAACTTCCATCAGTGAAGCATTGTCGTTCTCCTCCCACTGATTGCGGGTTCGTTGAGTGAATCAGAACATTAGCGTCTGTTGTCACTCATCTAAATAGATTTAGCTTTGTTCTCTCTTTTTGAGGTGGCTGGTTTACGGACGAGTATCTGTGATAAAACGGATAGGAGAAAGAAACTCAACAAACAAGGGTGGTGAACTATGATGAGAAATATCAAAACAAAGCATGCTTCATTTCCTTGTCATTCAAGTGAGGTTAATCCAATGAAACGGTTAAATGCAGAGCGATTACGTGATGGAATGGAAGAAAGAGTTAATAATAACCGATATTATCAAGGTAATTATTTTAGACTTTTTTGTGATTTTAAAAGGTGTTATGATCCATTTAAAAACGACATCGACGTGTTCACGCTATCGATGCCGTTATCTGACTTTTGCTTATCTGCAATATCAATAATCATTGGGATAACTTTAGTACCGCCATCACATTACGAGCCGTTCGCGTAAGATTCTCACTTCCACGTTGTAAGGCTTCCTCTAATGTTGTTAATTCTGGAATAATACTAAATACCGCATCAACACCGTGATCGTAAACGGATTCAAATCCACTATTAATACAACCAGAAAGCACAATAACAGGCTTGTGATACTTTTTGGCAACTTTACTTACCGCAATCGGTGTCTTGCCATAAATGGTTTGATGATTGATGCCACCTTCACCAGTAATGACTAAATCAGCTTGTTTAATCTTTGTTTCAAGATTTAACAATTCGACCATCAAATCGCCACCTCTTTTTAATTCGGCACCTAAAAACGCTAGTAATCCAGCACCTAAACCACCTGCAGCACCAGCCCCTGGCACTTGATCAACAGCTTTTCCTGTTACTGTTTCGATCACTTTGGCATAATGCGTTAAGTTCTGATCAAGCCGTTCAATTTGTTGTTCTGTCGCTCCTTTTTGCGGTCCATATATCGCTGAAGCACCTTGTGGACCTGTCAGTGGATTATCAACATCACACGCCACATTAAACGTGACATCTGGAATGCGTGGATGAAGCTGACTGAGATCAATCGTTGCCAGCTCACTCAAGCCACCACCGGTTGGAACAATAGGCTCACCTGCTTTATTTAACAGTTGCCCTCCTAAAGCGACAACCATTCCAGCACCACCGTCATTGGTTGCACTACCACCAATACCGAGTAATATTTCTTCAACACCAGCATCAAGTGCATCTTTAATTAATTCCCCAACACCATATGTCGTTGTTTCTTCTGGATTTCTTTCAGCGACTGTTAATTTATCTAAACCGCTTGCAGCTGCCATTTCAATAACAGCGACTTTACCATCACCCGACAAACCGTAAAACGCTTCAACTGGGGCTTGTCTTGGTCCTTGGACAGTTAACTGTTTTAATGTACCCCCTGTCGCATCAACAAGCGATTGAACGGTTCCTTCACCACCATCTGCCATTGGCACTTTTGTAATCGTTGTCGTTTGATCAATTGCTAAAATACCTTGCTCAATCGCAGTCGCCGCTTGGTAAGCGGTTAAACTTTCTTTAAACGAGTCAGGTGCAATAACGATATGCATTTGATTCATCCCCCTTTTTAATCTATTAACCTATGCCCATCACGCCATAAAGTAGAATCGATATAAGCATAAGTACGAAACCAATTAATGATTCATAAGGCACAAGCTTTAAACGTTCTTTAAAGCCCATTAATACACTACCACCCGTTGCATGGAAAAAGCTCCCGTGTGGTAAATGATCGAGAACGGTTGCCCCAGTATGAACCATCGCAGCACCGCCAAGTGCACTAAACCCTGAATCTAGTAACGGTTGACTAAAGACTGAACTCGCGACAATCGCTCCTGATGTTGTCGAAGCAGTTGCAGCTGACATTAACACCCCTGATAATGGGGCAAGTAAGAAAATCGGTAAACCTAATGTTGAGACCCCGTCTATTAATAATGTACCTAATGTTGAATGTTGAATAATACCAGCAATTGTTCCCGTACCAATAAGTAGAATCGCAACGTTAGACATCTTCTGCAAGCCAAATTGCGCCTGTCCTAAAATGCCCTTAACTTTTCCCATCACCAACGAACCAACTAAACCACCGATAGGCAATGCAATCATCGGATCGATTATCACATTAAATAATGGTCGTAACGATAACAACAGTACAGCAACAAGTGGCGCCGTCATCGCACGAAAGAAGCTCGGTAGTTGCTTATTCGCTTGATCATTATTTTTTAAATCGCTATCTGAGATTTTAACACCTTTGTTGGTTAATCGCTTTGCAATAAAATAAGTAACAAATAATCCAACTAAACCGGGAATCACACCCGCAAGCATAACCGAAGTAAGCGGGGCATCAAACGCTTCTGAAATAGCAATCGTATTAGGATTAGGTGACATCACATTTCCAGCCTTGCCACCCCCAATCATCGCTAGTAATATCGCTGTTTTACTAATATTTGCTTTCTTTGCGATAACTAAAGCGATCGGTGCAACGGTAATGACCGCAATATCAATAAACACACCAACAGCTGTTAATAGTAGCGTAGCCAATCCTAAAGCAAACAAGGCACGCGTTTCACCAATTTTTTCAATAATCGTTTGCGCAATTGATTCAGCAGCACCAGTCGTAATTAAAACACCAGCCAATATCCCAGCGGCTAGTATTCTTAAAATAGCTGTCATCATACCTTGCGCGCCACCTATCATTAACTCAACGGTCTCCGGTAACGAAGCACCTCCAACTAATCCGCCTACTAAAGCACCAATAATTAAACCATATACAGGTGGGGTTTTTAGAAAAATCAAGCCAATCGCAACAAGTAGCCCCACGATAGCTCCTAATGCGCCAATTTCAACACCCATCGTTGTCATCCTCCTCATCATGTAAACGTTTACTACAATGCTAAGTTTACAATATCCTTGCATTCAATAGATATATTTTCTATACTGATATTTGTGAATAATAACACAATATTTTAGGTACCCAGAACAAATAGCTAGTATTTATAACTTTTCATATATCTATTGAGCCTATAAGATTGAACGCGCTTACGCTTTTTCATTGACGAATCAACTTAAGTGATGATAAATGAGATGGAGAACAAAAGCAGCAAAGGGGGGAACGCAGATGAACGTTAGTGTAACATTAGCACAAGAAATTGTTGAACAAATGAAGCAAATTATTAATCAAGAAGTTAATTATATGAATCAAAAAGGGATCATTATTGCCAGTACTGACCCAGATAGAATCGGTAATTTTCATGGCGGGGCCAAAACAGTCATTGAAACCGATCAAAATCTTATTATTGAATATGATCAACAGTTCACCGGTACAAAAAAGGGGATTAATATTCCTGTTAGAATGGAAACCGAGACCATTGGCGTTATTGGCATTACTGGTGAAAAAGAAGAAGTCGAGAAATATGGGGAAATTATTAAGAAAATGACAGAGATCTTAATAAAGGAAAATTATTTAAATACGTTATCTTTCCAAAAACGTGAACAGGACCGGCTATTAATCGAAACACTACGGCAACATAAGCAGTGGGATGAACAGACAAAAACACAACTCAGCTTACTTGACTTTGATCGATCACTCAATTATACCTGTGTCGTTGGCAAACCTTCATCGTATTTCTGTAATCAAGAACATGTCTATCATGGGCTCGACCATTATTTTACCAATAATCAGTCGTGCCATTATACGGTATTACAAGATACTGTATATCTATTATTTAAAACCGATCTTGTGACGACCGTAACTCGTGAACTTAATAAATTAAATCATTTCCTGTTTCAAGAATTAAAATTAAACTATCACTTTGGTATAAGCCCAATGAAAAACGCCGCTGTCACGATTTATCAACACTTTAAGCAAGCAGAGCATGCCTCAGCATGGGCATTAGTAGAAGCTCAAACAATCGTCCTTTATCAAGACATGGATCTAGGCCTGCTCGTCACAACAATGAAAACAGAAGCAAAAACGGCATTTGTCGATAAGGTTCTCGGATCTATACCAGAAAAGGAACGTGAAACACTTAAAGAGATTTTATTAACCTATGGAGCGAACAACAAAAGTATTAACAAAAGCTGTGAAACTTTATTTATTCATAAAAATACTTTCCAATATCGACTCAATAAACTGAAAGACTATACTGGCTACGACCCTAAAGATATAAACGACTATGTAAAACTGTATTTAGCCTTTATTTTGGATGACTAGAGGGATTATGCGTTATCGGAGTCATTAACTATCACTATTAAATATATAATCGGTTGTCACTTATAATCCTTCACCGTTTGCACTTAGTTGAAATAGTCATTTGACCAATTGAACATTTTGTTGTTTGATTCTATCAAAAATGACGTTGGTGTGTAAAACCAACGTCATCTGTTTTGATAAAACGAACCTGCAATCAGGACATTAGTGCCCGTTTTCACCCACCTCTACCGATTTGCTCTACTCTCTATTTTGAGGGAGGTGTTTTACGGTTGGTTATCTGCGATAATAGAAAAACGGTTAAATATTATAATTAAAAAATTCCACGAATCATTTGTTTTGCTATAGAAACTTGATTAATGCGTAGCTGCGACTCATCCAAATGAGAATCCACTTTTAACACTGCTTAGCCATATGAACAGGAGACGTAATAATAGCACCAGACAAAATATCAAGATACTATTGCTGATTTAGTGTAATACCAGCACCTGTTAGGGTTAACTCAATTGATTTTTCGTCACCTTCAGTATTATGATATAATATGAATCCCAAATCATTGACAATAGGTATATTAAGCTCTCTAAACGATTCACTTATTACATCGCCTGTTATAGTGATATGCTGACCGTTTTCTGCGTTGTAAGTCAGTTCTTCAAATTCATCTATATAAAACACCGTATAATCTCTAGTTGATCCCTCGTCATCTTTAGCTACAGAGAACGAGATCGTAGAACTTAACTGATTACCACCTTGTGATTCCAATACTAGTTCGACATTTCCTCTTCGACTAATTTCTACAGTAATTTTTTCTTGGTAATCGTTAGCATGCGTTTCATACGCTCCCCAAGTTCCTTGAAGTGGATGTGATCCCCAAAAAATAAAAAATCCAAGTCCAACAATTGCAAAAGCAATGATTAAAAAAGATACTTTCTTGTTTGTTTTAATGAGGTTAATGATATTATTAAGTGAACGCTTGTTGTTTTCTGGTGTAAATGTTTCTTGACTAGAAAATTCAGCTTGATCTACCTGCTCTGCAATGAATTGATCACCACATTCAATACAGAAATCATTTTCTATTGCTTGTTTTAAACCACACGCCTTACAGTACTTTTGCTCGTCTTCCATGTTCAATCTCCTATTAAAATGCTTCATATTATTTAACTTCATGCATTAATGTTCCTGTTGTCATTTATCGTTACTTTTGTTTTCCATTTCGTCTAAGTCTAGCGTCTATACAACGAGAACTTTACGCGCTCGCTTTACTTTTTTGTGATTACCTAATCAATAAGATCAGCTGATTTTAATTTTAAAATTTGGTCTTCATCATCATAGACCATGATCGCCTCAAATGTTAATGTTTGCGTATAATCATCTTGACTAGCTCCATAATAATGACGTGTTTCAACATCTAATTCATAAATGACAGCATAATCATAGATATCAAGTTGCTCAAATTCTTGAATACTAGCTGTATAATTAACGCTTTGTACTTCTTCGTCATCATTATATCGATCGGCTGTATTATTAAATGTCTGGTATAAACTGTTATCACGACCATCTACAAGTAGAGCCTGTATATCCGATAATCTAGAATCCGTCTCCCCCCAACTTATTAAGTAGCCTACATCTCGATAAAGTGCATTCAATGTGGATTGAGCAGATTCAACATTGGCAAGTTCAAATAAGATATGATAATCATCCTGATATTC
This sequence comes from Amphibacillus cookii, assembly GCF_016908375.1. Taxonomy (GTDB): domain Bacteria; phylum Bacillota; class Bacilli; order Bacillales; family Amphibacillaceae; genus Amphibacillus_C; species Amphibacillus_C cookii. The sequence goes on along the minus strand of NZ_JAFBDS010000001.1, from coordinate 40,951 downwards.
TGTCACATGGATAGGTTCAGATGCCAGGGTTTCTGATTCGTACGCTTTCTTCAATTGAAGTAAACTATTATCATTTAACGGCAAAGGTCCAAATTGCCCCTCTCCATCTGATAATTTGCCAATTTCAACGTCATCTAGATAAACCGTCGCATCTTCTATATCCGATGTGACTGAAAAAAGAATGCTTCTTAAAGGAATGGTTACTAAATAAGTATCAGAACTCGATAAAATATCTTCTGTCTTCACATTTTCTAAGGGGATATCTGAATCAACAGCAGCGCTAAATTGGTAACGCCCTGGCGCAACAGGACCCACAGAAACCAAGTCATCAGCATAATAAATACCCGCTTCTTCATCATTAATTGCAATGACGGCTCCATCAATTGATGATTCAATGGCTAAGTAAACAGGATTCATCACTAATTGATAGCGATCAAACAAGCCAAAATGCGAGCCTTCCTGTTCTATGTATAGCTCATTACTTGAATTAAATGCATCATTTCTATTCCTCATTCGTTCAACTAAACGACTTAAATACTCATTATTATCATTTAAATAATCCATATAAGGTGCAATAGATTCTTCCGTCACCTCAAAACTCGGATCATATGTGACAAGCTGCTTAACCAAATCACTTGACTCTCGATTTTGTATTGATGCTATAAGTCTATCAATTTGAGCATCCTCTGCGTAATAGTTGTCCAACATTCGATAACTGATAAAGAGTAATAAGATCAAAGAAAGGACAGCACTAATAATCAACTTATTTCTTTTAGACATCGGCGATTTTGGCTGGGGTGGTGGCGTTACACTTTGTTTTTTCGTTATCTCCCCACTTTCTTGTTCCCTTTCCACTTGCACTTGAGTTAGGGGAACACCACACTTGTTACAGAACTTTCCCTTATGTTCATTTTTTGAACCGCATTTTTTACAATACACTAAAATCCCCCTCTAATTTACATCAACATATTTTTACAAAAACAACTAAAATACTTGTTTTTTCGACAATGTTCATTTATTATATATCTGTTTGGTATACCAATCAATACTACTAAGACTATTTTATTATTTATAAAGCTTTTATTCGATGTCTATTGATGCGATACCCTTTCAGTGATTACTGTCACTGTAATTCACCAATTATGCCATATTATTTACTACCATATGACAACTATTTTGCCACTTAGCGCCAGGCTGTTTGCCACTACAAACCTCCTATATAATTAGTGAGCACACTTATGGTGTGACACTTTTTATAGGATGTTTTTGTTTGATTCATTATCTAAGGATTCTAGAATTGCACCATGAGAGAACCAGTGGAAGAGAGATTGCCTCAAGTATGTTATATTTTTCCAAAAAGCAACAAAAGTCTTTGAATTGGCTGAAAAAAAAGGATTTGGATGCCCCTTGGAGGACGAAATGCCGGATCAATTGAGGAATTTCTCTTTCCTGAAAAGACTATAGAGGGAGCTGGAAGGCGACCTGTGAACGTTGATTATATTCATGAAGAGTTAGTGAAGCCCAATGTGACACTTTCACTTCTTCACCATAATTATGAAGCTGAATGTGATACCAACCAAAGGGTTCCCTATTCCTATCGTAGTTTTGCACGCTACTACAGTAAGTAGGCGGATAAAACGAACCTTCAATCAGTTGGAGTTTTCGTTCTTCGCACACTGATTGAAGGTTCGTTATATTAAGTCTTGAATATCCAGTAGCATTCTAATATCATGAGAGTATGACAAGTGCGTTCCCTCCTGGATTGGTTTTCGTCGACTTTAATTCTACAGGGAAACGCACTTGTTTTCTATCTATATAATAGAAAAGACGCCAGTGAATTTTGATCCTGGTTTCACATAATCATGAAATGAGGATTTCTCTTCACCAACATCAAATATTATACAACCATTAGATAAAGGAGCCTAAACTATATTTGGTATTTACCTATCTAAGTCAAACACTTCTTTAACAACAGTTTCAGAAGATGTCCCGTTTTCTAATGAGCAGAACTTGTTATAGAACTCCTCTTCTTTCTTACCAAATTGATAACCCTCTTTATCAATTCGTTTAATATAATCAATAATTTCCTCGGTTTTTTTAACAAGTGGCCCTGGTGCTTTCTTTTCAAAATCAAAGTAGAAACCTCTTAAATTATCGCGATAATCTTCAATATCATAGACAAAAAATAACATGGGGCGCTTTAAGTTTGCGTAATCAAAGAATACAGAAGAATAATCGGTAATTAATATATCTGACAACAGATAGAGCTCACGTATATCTTCATAATGTGAAAAGTCATAAACAAAACCTTCATATGAGGAGATATCCAGATTTTCTGCTATGAGATAATGCATTCTTAACAAGATAATATACTGATCACTCAAGCTTTCTTGCATCTGATCGAGATCAAATTCGAGATTAAACTTATATTTACCTTTAGCATAAAATTGATTATCTCTCCAAGTCGGAGCATATAATATAATCTTTTTATCTTTAGGCAAGTTGTTTTTATCTTTTAGCTTATTGATCATTGACGTATTATTATGATTAACAAGGATATCATTTCTCGGATAACCAGATTCAATCATTGTTTTATCAAATTGGAAAGCACGCCTGAAAATTTCAGTAGAATAGGGATTTGGTGAAATTAAGTAATCCCATTTTGACACTGCTCTCATAAAGTTCGCTCGATATCGCTCTGAATTTGTACCAGGCATTTGAACTTCATCAATATCTATCCCTAACCTTTTTAATGGTGTACCGTGCCATGTTTGAAGATAAATAGTCCGTTTAGGTTTTTTGATCCATAGCGGCATCCGAGCGTTTACCACCCAATAGCGTGCCCTTGTCATCTGAATCAGCCATTTAACAGAAAAACGTCTAATATAGTTAAGGTTTTTTCCTTTAAACTTATACACATTTCTACGGTCTGCACTCCAATACATTTTATATTCTGGATGATGCTCAAGCATATATTCATAAATCGCTCTTGGATTATCACTATATTGCTTACCCATAAAACTCTCAAACACAATCACCTTATTTTTAGTATTAGGAAGCATACCAATAAAATTAAATACGCTCTTATATAATCTTAAAAGAGATTTACTTCTTCTAACTCTGGTCCATTCTCTCTGAATATTTCGTTTCAACTCTCTAATCAGACTATATCTTGTAATACTCAAAGATAAGTAATGTGCTCTTTTCGTTTTCCTAAGTAAGAATTTAACTTTATCGTTATCCAATTTAGAAATTAAGCGCTTAGGTATATTGGTTTGATGCGAACACTTTACTCTAATACTCCTAATTACTTCCTGATCTCCATTAACCTTATATTCTAAATCAATATAGAAGCTAAAATAAATATTTTTTAATAGATCTTTATTAAAATACTTAACAGGATCAAATTCACCCCTAAAACCATTAATGGTATTATTAATTTTTAGATGATCATTGACGTTTAAATGGATATCTCTTCTTTTTTCTGGATCTAGTGGCACATTAATCTCATCTTCATTCAAATTATTTTTAACAACTAACCGCATACCTCCAAAAGTGTATTCATCTTCTTGATATAGTGGAGGAAAGTTGATTAACCCAGATAGCGAGACTTTCCCATTGTTGTCTAACATTAGTTTGTCGATCTCTGCAAAGAGTTTGTAATCATTGTACCTGAAAGAAAGATTCCCTTTACCCGTTGTATAGGGATAAAATAGCTTCTTTTCTTTTTCTAAACTTAATGCTAAGTATCGATAATGTTTGAAATCACTTTTTATTCTTTTTCTTTTAATATTTTCTTGGTCTTCTTCAATCACAAAAAACAAATCAAAGATATGGTTATTAAAAATATGCTTAGCTGAGTCTTCTATCTGATCTGGGTCTAAGATGAATTCAAATAGTTTGAATGAATTCTCTTCTCCAATAACATTCGGTAAAATAACTGTTTCTGAACCATCATTACGACAAATTAATATGAAATAGTGATGGGCATCAATTGCCTTTTCCTTAATCGGTACTTTTATTCGATAACCATTATTTTTCTGTGAAATTTCGAATATTTCCGCATGATTCCATTTTTGTGAATTCATTTTTATGCTCCTTGATTTTTACTATTTTCCGTTCTTATTGTACCAAACCTTTGCTTACTATTCACATTAAATATTAAATTATTACTGATTTAAAGTTAAACATCAAATAGCTCACACCCATTAATCAGGTATGAGCTATTAATACTCTATTAATCACGACTAAACAAGTCCCTCGTATAAACTTTATCTGTAACATCTTTTATATCTTCAGTTAATCGATTAGTAACAATCACGTCAGATAACTGCTTAAATTCATCAAGGTCTTTGATAACACGCGAGTGATAAAACATATCTTTTTGTAAGACAGGCTCATAAACGACAACTTCAATTCCTTTAGCTTTCAAGCGTTTCATCACACCTTGAATCGCTGATTGTCTAAAGTTGTCGGAGTCTGTTTTCATCGTTAAACGATAAATACCAACGATTTCAGGTTGTCTAGCAATAATGCTATCGGCAATATGGTCTTTACGCGTACGGTTAGCATCAACAATGGCACCGATAATATTATTTGGCACATCCTGATAGTTCGCTAACAATTGTTTCGTATCTTTCGGTAGGCAATAACCACCATAACCAAATGAGGGATTATTGTAATGGGTACCAATCCTTGGATCAAGACCAATCCCTTCAATAATCTGTTTTGTATTTAAACCACGCACCTCTGCATAGGTATCTAATTCATTAAAGAATGAAACGCGTAACGCTAAGTATGTATTTGCAAACAGTTTAATCGCTTCTGCTTCTGTTGAGTCAGTGAATAAAACTTCGATGTTCTCCTTAATCGCACCTTCGACTAATAGATCAGCAAATACCTTAGCACGCTGAGATTGTTCACCAACGACAATACGTGATGGATGTAAATTATCATAAAGCGCTTGTCCTTCACGTAAAAATTCAGGTGAGAAAATGATATTTTCTGTTTTAAATTTTGCTCTAACTTCTAAGGTATAACCCACTGGAACCGTTGATTTAATCACCATCGTTGCCTGTGGATTAATATCAATCACATCCTGAATCACGTGTTCAACCGTACTTGTATCAAAAAAATTTTTCTTCTCGTCATAATTTGTTGGTGTTGAGATAATGATATAATCTGCACCTTGATAAGCTTCTGATGCATTCGTTGTTGCTGTTAAATTCAATTCTTTATTCGTTAGAAAGTCTTCAATCTCTGCATCAACAATCGGCGATTGCTTTTTAGTAATCATATCTACTTTTTCTTGCACAATATCGAATGCAACCACTTGATGATGTTGTGCTAAAAGAACAGCATTAGATAAGCCTACATACCCTGTTCCTGCTACTGCAATTTTCATTCGGTACACCTTCCTTAAGTGTTATGGTAGTATTCCATATACCAATCAACAAACTGCTTTAAGCCTTGATCAATCGTTGTCGTTGGTTTAAAACTTGTTGCTTTTTGTAATGGTTCAATATCAGCATACGTTGCTTTGACATCACCAGGCTGCATCGGTAAAAATTCTTTCTTCGCTGTCATTCCAAGATGTTTTTCAAGTGTTTCAATAAAGTTCATCAACTTGACGGGTTGATTATTGCCAATATTATACAAACGATACGGCGCATAGCTTGCACTTGGTTTTGGATGTTCACGGTCAAAATCCGGATTAGCTTTTGGCGGCTGATCAATTAGCTTTACAATCCCATCGACAATATCATCAACATAAGTAAAATCACGCATCATCTCACCATTATTAAAGATTTTTATCGCCTCACCGGCCAAGATCTTTTTCGTAAACGAAAAGTAAGCCATATCCGGTCTTCCCATCGGTCCATAAACGGTAAAGAAACGAAGTCCAGTCGTCGGTATATTATACAAATGACTATATGTATGTGCCATCAGTTCATTAGATTTCTTCGTCGCCGCATATAAACTAACCGGATGATTGACTTCATCATCCGTCGAGAACGGCATCTTCACATTGGCACCGTAGACTGAACTTGAAGATGCATAAATCAAGTTCTTCACTTGATAGTGTCGAGCCGCTTCAAGGATGTTGACAAAACCAACGACATTGGATTCAGCATAAACATGTGGGTTTTCTAAACTATAACGCACACCGGCCTGGGCCGCAAGATTGATAATAACATCGATATCATCATTTTCAAACACTTGATTTAAAGCTTGTCGATCTTCCAAACCCGCTTCATAAAAAACAAAGTCTTGATACGAAGCAAGCAACGCAAGTCGATCCCGCTTTAATTGAACATCATAATAATCATTGACATTATCATAGCCAATGACACGATGACCGTTATCTAATAATTTTTTTGAAAGGTGCATGCCGATAAAACCGGCAGCGCCTGTGACTAATATATTCATACACTAACTCCTTTGTTGTAAATTATCTAAAAAATGACGGTAATTATTTGAGCAAACCTGTTCACCATATTTTAGAGGTGAGTACAAGTCTTAAATAAAAAACAGATTTAAACTTCAAATTTTTTTGAAGCATATGCCATCCCAATCAACAACCAAATATAAACAACATCCAAATGCACACCGATATTTGGAGTCGTTTGATCCATTGCATACCATTGGAAACCATTTCCGGTTATAGTCCACTGAATAAGTATCACCATCAATACTATGCCTGAAATATTCCTATTCAAATTTTTTATAAAAAGACTTCTTATTTTAATGCCTCTAATTATAAGATAGTGATACAATAAAGACCCTATTACACCTATTTGCATAGAGAGATACAAAAATGAGTTATGAGATGAATTCCAGCCTATTTCTTCAAATAAATAAATCCCAAAACCATTTCCAGTTATTATAAAATTATTTTCTTTAATATAGTTTATGGAATCATACCATATAGTTTCTCTCGCACCTACATTAAGGCCACTGGAAGTTTCAAACAATCTTTGAAAAGTTGAAAAAGAAGAATTTCGTAATATAAAATCCATATCAAAGAAACTAAAAATGACTAAAGTCAAAATAGCAATTATCATAGAAGCTGTTATTTTTTTATTTGTACGTGGTAATTGACAATAAAATATGAACAGACCAATTATTAGTGCCATGAAAGATGTTCTTGAACCTGAAGATAATAATAAGTATAAAGAAAAGACAAGAGATACAAGATAAAACACTTCAAATCTGTTGTAATTTTTTTTAAAAAAATACAGAAGAAATACTGACAAAAAAACAGAAATTAATAGAAGTGGTGCTTCGTAATTCGGATTCTCATAAATCCCTCCCGAAGACCTGATGGACTCACTTGCAAGTAAAGTTCTATTAAGAATATAATTTACAATATTATAAAAGAATAAAGAGAAGACAATATATTCATATATAATGAGCATGTCTTTTTTCTTATTTGCTATATTTATAGTTAACAAACACACTATAAACGGTATAATAAGTGCGTATATTATACTATTTATTGTTATATAAATATCTTTTGAATTAAGCAATGAAATGATCGATATTATTAATATACCATTAAATACAACTACAGTTTTATAATCTATTCTGACAGTTTGCTTAAAAGAATTTAGTATGCGAATAACTAAAATTAAAACAGCTATAAAAGTATAATTAAGTAAAAAAGGATATATAATAATCGCCCAAGTATTACCTGTATAACTTATCCAATTTTGAATAGGAAGACCTATGAAAAAGAGAAATAAAATATAATAATTATTTTTCTTAGATGCAATTTCAAATATTGTCCATAATAAAAATAAATTACTAAGCCCGTAAAAACTTGTGGCTAAGGTTGAGTTTGCTTTAAAATCTATAACATCTAGTAATATGAACAATACTAGAATGACTACTGATACTCCAATGTTAATAATAGTATTTGGTGTGAGCCTTGGTAAGAACATTTTTTTATAAGGTTTAATCTTTTTTTCCATATATAAATAACTCCTCAAAAGGTTAAAAGTTTCTTATTTCTTAAACAAAGCTGAAACTGATATACATGTAATCTAAATGATCATCAATTAGCTATATAAATTTTAATATAATAATTAAAAAATAATCAATATACATAAGAGACAATATTGGTTTCTCACTTTACATGCATTCAACACATCTTTGCAAAAAAGAAACCCAAATTAGAAATGGATCTTGTATTGTTTTTCGAAATATGTTTGATATTCTCCAGAAATAATTTCCTTCCACCATTTTTCGTTATCCAAATACCATTTAATAGTTTGTGATATCCCTGTTTCAAAATTATATTCGGGTCTCCATCCAAGTTTCTTCAATTTAGTCGAATCAATTGCATACCTTTTATCATGTCCTAACCGATCTTGAACAAACTGAATCAACTCTTCTGATTTTCCTAATTCTTTTATTATAGTCTTAACAATATCAAGATTCGTTCGCTCATTATGCCCTCCCACATTATATACATCACCAATTACCCCCTGATGCATAACTAAATCAATTGCAGCACAATGATCATATACATGTAACCAATCTCTAACGTTTTCTCCTGTACCATATACAGGTACCTTTTCATCATTTAGAGCGCGTGATATAGTTAACGGAATTAACTTTTCCGGAAAATGATAAGGGCCATAGTTATTTGAGCAGCGGGTGATATTTATAGGTAAATTATACGTTTCATGATAAGCTCTTACCAACAGATCAGAAGAAGCCTTACTCGCACTGTATGGACTGTTCGGTTGTAAATGAGTTTCTTCTGTAAAAAAAGTATCCGGATCAAAATCCAGTTCACCATATACCTCATCAGTGGATATATGAACAAATTTTGTTATTGATGCATTTTTAGCTGCATCTAAAAGTATCTGTGTTCCTCTTACATTAGTTTGTATAAAGATACCTGGATCGGCAATTGATCGATCAACATGACTCTCCGCGGCAAAATGTATGACGTAATCAAAGTGATTTTTATTAAATAAATCTATAATTACCTCGTGATCAGAAATATCCGCTTTTATAAAATGGTAATTATTATTCTTCTCAATTTCTTTATGCTTTGTTAAATCTCCTGCGTAAGTTAAATAGTCTAAGTTAAATATCTCATACTGCGGGTACTTATTTAACATGTAATGAACAAAATTACCGCCAATAAAACCTGCTCCTCCAGTAATAAGAACTTTCACGTTCTATACCCCCTTGTCGTTATTTGCACTACCAATTTCATTCAAGTATTGACCATATTCAGTTTTCATTAATGGTTTAGCCAACTTATTTAATTGTTCTCTATCAATATATCCTTTAAGAAAAGCAATCTCTTCTATGCAAGCAATATAGAGACCTTGACGTTTTTGAACTACCTCCACAAAATTAGAGGCTTCTAGAAGTGATTCATGTGTTCCTGTATCTAACCAGGCTAACCCTCGCCCTGCAAGCTCAACATTTAGGGTACCTCTGTTAAGATAGTGATTAATGACTGAGGTAATTTCTTTCTCTCCTCTAGCGGATGGTTTTACTTGCTTTGCAACATCAACTACACTATTATCAAAGAAATAAAGACCTGGAACTGCATATGAAGATTTCGGTTTAGCAGGCTTTTCCTCAATCGAAATAGCCTTTAAGTCTTCGTCAACCTCTACAACACCATAAGATCTAGGGTCTTTTACGAAACACCCAAAGATAGTTGCTCCTTCTTCTAGTTTCGCTGCTTCCATAAGACGGTTACCAAAGTTTGAACCGTAAAAGATATTATCTCCTAAAACAAGAGCAACCGGAGAATCACCAATAAATGTTTCGCCGATAATAAACGCTTCTGCTAACCCATTTGGTTTTTCTTGTACAGTATATTTAAATGACATACCTATATCACTACCGTCACCCAAGAGTTCCTCAAAAACTTTAACGTCTCTTGGCGTCGATATAATTAAAACTTCTTTTATACCCGCTAACATTAAAACTGATAATGGGTAGTAAATCATCGGCTTGTCATATACTGGGAGTATTTGCTTTGATACTGCTTTTGTTAATGGATAAAGGCGTGTTCCAGATCCGCCCGCTAATATAATTCCTTTCATTTTATCATGCTCCTATTCAATATGCTTGTCCCTAACTTTTATTTCCCTCTTTAGAATAATCTGAATAATAGCAAATAAACTTACATAACTTAGTGTACTTATAATCGCAAATATAGTTAATGTATAAAAAGGTTTTAAATTCAATGAATATGCAACAACAAAGACAGCTACAATCATGATTAATCTTGTAATGTTAATAATTAAACCAATGTTTTGTTTCTCAATAACCTCTAATATACGACCTATCGGCAATATTATAAAATGAGCATATGCAACAAATGACAATATTCGAGCATATTCACCTGCAGTATACCAGTTATCCCCATACACAATACTAAATAACCAAGGACCAAATATAACAAAGGCAAGTAATGGAACTAAACCAATAAGAGCTAATTTTATTGAAAGGCTTAGTGACAGTTTTTTTATTTTTTTAGGATTACTTTTACCGATACTAGCAACTTCTGAATAAAAAACTTGTGAAACTGATTTTGCCAATAGGCTAATTGGTAAATTAACAATTGAATTTGCTAATCCATAAAATCCTGCTATTGCTGTATCAAAAAACGCAGTTAATATAATTATGGGTGCTTGAACCCCAGCAGTATATATATAATTGCTAGGCGCTGAATATAGTGGAAACTTAACATATCGAACTGCTAACTTCTTCATTTCTCTTATTTTGATCGCATGTATAAATACTTTCCTTTTTTTTATTAGTGGGGAAGAAAGACGTGTAATTCCACCACTTTGTCCTACTATATGTCCTAAAATTAATCCTGAGGGGCCGAAACCAATTAAACCTAAACTAATTTTCCCAATAGCTGACGTTATGCTTCTGATGATGTGTGTAATAGTGATTATTTTAAATTCTTTTATACGTAATGACCATTGCAAAACAATATTATGTAAACCTAAGAATAAAACCCCCAAGGGAATAAAGTACATATACTTAATTAACACTTCACTATTCAGTAAGCTAATCAAATATTCTCCCCATAAAAACAAGACGACTAGCAGACTTAGAGTAAAGATTAATAATACAGCCAATGATATGGTCAATAGATTAACTGCCGAACTATCATCTTTAGCAATTGGAATTGCTTTTTGATAATCTAAAGAAGAGCTAATGCTTAAGATCGTTAATACTGAAATATATACAGATAGCACACCATATTCATTTGGTGGATAAATTCTTGTAATTATTGGAGATGTTAGAATAGAAAGAACTTGTGCAAATGCTGTACCACTTATAATTAACATAATATTTTTAATGAATTTATTTTCTAACAATTCGGCTAATTTCTTCACTTAATCCTACTCCTAATCTAGTACTACTCAGTAGACTTAATCAATGCTGATTTTGTTAATAAAAAACTCCTTTATAGATAAAACCACTTCAAGAATGTCTGTCTCACTAATATTATAATACATTGGTAATCTTAACAATCTCTCGCTATGACTAGTCGTATACGAATCTTCATTTAAAAAGACTCCGAATTTACTTCCTGCCGCTGCTGAGTGCAAGGGGATATAATGAAATGCCGTTTGTATGCTTTTAGATTTTAGATATTCTATCAATTCCGCTCTTTGATTAATATCTCGACACTTTATATAGAACATATGAGCATTATGTTCACAACTTTTTGGTATAGTCGGTAACTCTATTAAATTTTTTGTCTCAAGCTCTTGTAACCCTTCATAATAGATATGCCAACTACGAAGACGATCATCATTAATTTTATTCGCTACTTGTAATTGAGCAAATAAAAAAGCTGCATTTAATTCACTAGGAAGATATGAGCTACCTAAATCTACCCATGTATACTTATCTATTTGACCACGAACAAACTTGCTACGGTTTGTCCCCTTCTCTCGGATAATCTCAGCGCGCTCAAAAAATTTTTCATTTTGGATTAGTATCGCTCCGCCTTCCCCCATTGTATAATTTTTTGTGTCATGAAAACTAAAGCATCCAATATCCCCTATCGTACCTAATGCTTTTCCTTTATAGGTAGACATTACACCTTGTGCAGCATCTTCTATAACATATATACCGTACTTATCTGCTAAGCTCATAATAACATCCATTTCGCAAGCTATACCTGCGTAATGTACTGGAATAATTGCTTTTGTCTTATCTGTAATGGCTGCTTCAATTAAATTCTCATCAATATTCATGGTATCTGGTCTTATATCAACAAAAATTATTTTTGCACCACGTAATACAAAAGCATTAACTGTTGATACAAATGTATATGATGGTGCAATCACTTCATCTCCTGGCTTAATATCTATAAGCATAGCTGCCATCTCCAAGGCATGAGTACACGAAGTCGTTAAAAGTGCTTTGGGCGTTTTAAAAGTATGCTCAAACCATTCATTGCAACACTTAGTATATTTCCCATCCCCACTAAATTTATTATTTAAGTTAATTATTTCATTAATATATTTCAATTCCTTTCCAGTTACTGGTGGTTTGTTAAATGGAATCATTTTAATTCTCCTTTAATATAGTAATACCAGTGATCAATACTTTTAATTTGAAAACCATATTTAATATAAGCGTTAATGGCATTTGTATTTCTCCCCTGAGTTGATACCCGAATATATTCAATTGAAGAATCAACAGCTAATCTATCAATATAACTTAGTAAAGATTGAGATATGCCCTGTCCTCTATAATCCGGAAACACACCCAACAGTCCTATATCAATACAGTTTTTGTTTATCTTATACGTTACGAAAGCTGCCAGCTTACCATTTACATAAAAACCTATACATTCATCATCCATTTTTCCAGATGAACTGTTAACTAGCCATTGATAATAAAATTCATTCACTTTTTTATGTGAAAACACATTAAATCTGCTATTTCCCCCATATAGTTGAAAGAAATATTCTTTATAAGGTTTAAGTTCAGATGCTAATAGCGGCTTAAATTGTGAAAAATCTATTTTTAATTCTTCATTTCTCTTTATAAAAGTAATTTTACTTTCTTGAAATTTAAAGTTATTGTCTTCTAACTCATGGATAAAGGTTAAATCACTTACATTCGGTAGAGCTTGAATTAAAAAATTTTTATCCATCACTTGATCAAATTCTAAAGTCTCAATTTTAGTTAGGTGAAAAATATCAATTCCCCAAAAAACAGAGTCCCATTGCATTTTTTTCATAAAAATCCATTCTTTCTAAGTAATATTTTTTTAAGATAAGAAAATTTTCTTCCAATCGCTAACCAATTTTTCCTTTGAGAACTGTTCTTTCATTAATTTATGATTTTTCTCTATATCAGTGGTAGAGATAGGTTCCAAGACATCCTTAAAATCATTATTTGCACTATATACAACCAGTCCATGGTCCTCACAGAAACTCCAAGTAGTAATTTCCTCACGAATGTAAACTTTCTTTCCTAGACTCAATAGAGTTGAGATATTACCTAAACCTCTCTGTCTTCTATGATTAAAGATAGCAACATCTACTTTTCCTAATAAGTTAAGATAGTCTTCATAGAGCATAAATTCTAATATTGGTAAAAATCGACCTTCTCCGAATATTTCCATTCCTTTATCAATAACTTCATTTACATATTCTTGTTTTCCAGAATATGATAACGGGCAAATAATTTCAATGTTTTCATTTTTAAATTTAGCCAATTTCTCAAAAACTTCAATATGTTCATTTGTGGAATCAGCAGAATTACCAACCTGAATGTATATCCTTCCTTCCTCTTTGTTTATTTTATTTAAATCGATCTCTTTGTATAAATTACTTGGATATATAAAGGAGTAGTAATAATTCCCCTTAGCTCCATACCATTTCTTAGCTAGCTCGTAATCACCGTACAGGTGAGTAATCAAACCACCGATATTTCTTATTATGCCTTTTCTAAATATTTCTTTTATCTTAGCTTGAAAAGACTTGTCTCTATAGTGATATTGATAAAGATCTCCTCCCCATATTATCCAGTTACACTTTTGCAGTTGCTTTTGTTGACATGAGAGAATTGCTAAAGAGTATTTACTTAAATTTAATCCATGAAAATAAACTTTCTCCGCTTTCCTTATTTCTTTTAATAAACCGATTGCGCCTTTAAAATTAGCAGATATTGTATTAAAGCGTTTTAACTCTGCACTTAACTTTTGTTCTTTACTTACCTGTATTAAAAATCTGTGCTCTTTAGTATCAAAATTATCTTTTATAAATGCAATAAATGGTGACGAAAACTTTTGATTTTCATCACCTGAAAATACATGGAGATATTTCATCTTACACCTCGTCGACAGTTATATAATTTATACTTATATAATATAAAAGAGATTGAGAGTTCTTTAAAAACTTCTGCACACACTTCTATCACTACAGTTTTTTATTTTTTTATATAAGCATCTGAAAGTGCTACTAATAAAGGATAACATAAGCCATAGAGAGAGTATTAACCAAACTACAATTGTTTTAATGTAAATTTTTTTAATTCTAATTGAATTGAATGTAAACAAAATAATTACAATAGCTCCTAATAACCAATTTAGATAAAATATTGAATTACCCCTCATGACTGAAGATGAAATTATTGCTAATAACAATATACTAAACAATATATACTTAGTGTTTTTATCATTTGTTTGTTCATTCATCTATTTCAAACTCTCCCAAGTTCTTTTGCATATTTTTTAACAACATATTCACTAGAAAATCTTCGACCTGATTCTTTTATTTTATTTATATCCCATGTTTTATTCAGAGCTTTATTTATTTTTGTAGAAAGATCGGTAGTGTTTAGGTATTCTGATAAATAGCCATTAATATCATCTATTATTATCTCAGAAGGTCCCGATGGACAATCAAATGCCACTACAGGAGTACCAAGTGATATAGATTCTATTAACACGTTTGGAAATCCCTCAAATAATGAAGACAGCACAGTGAGGTTCGTATTTAAATAATATCGTTTTATATCATTGCTAAAACCAGTAAATATTACTGAATCTTCCATGCCTAATTTTTTTATTTCTTTCTTTAATGAACTTTCAAGAGGTCCATCACCTACAATCCTTAAAGTTAAATCTGGTATAGTTTTAAGTGACATTTGAAAGGCTTCTATTAAATAACTCAACCCTTTTTGTTCCACTAATCTTCCTACAAAAAGAATCTCTTTTCCATTCTGTGATTCACTTATCGTTTCTAATTTTAAATTTGTCTTCTCTTCAAATATTTGATTAACAGGGTTATTAATAACAACTACTTTTTCTTTAGGGAAATTGTAATTAGATACCAAATCTTCTTTCATTCCAATTGATTGCGCTATAACCATATCTACATTTTTATATAACTTTTTAATTATTATATTAACAATATACTTATGCCAAAGAGATTTTTCTTTTTTAGATTTCATTGATAAGGTGTTTATATTTCTAGAAACCACTTTAAGCTCATTCCTCATAAAAAACTTTAATATCATTAATATTATAGCTAATTGATGATTAAACACTAGAATTTTTTGGGGACATTCTTTTTTACAGTATTTATAAATAGAAAAAATAGCTTTTCTACTGTGATTTTTATTCAAATTCTTAAATGTAACCTTATCATTTAAGTGTTTTTTATAGTCATTATCTTTCAATCCTAAAACCACTAACCTTACATCATAACCCAAGTTAATTAACCCATTAACAATAGTGACACACACTCTTTCTGCCCCTCCACCACCTAATGAACTAATAAAAATATCAATCCGCTCACTCATATTTACACCTACTCTACTAGACATTTAATTAACGAGTTTATTTTTAGAACTCAATTCATTTTTCCATTGTTCTAAAATGATTTTCTTTGAAAACTGCTCTGCCTTCTCTTTACATTTTTTTTTCATCTCATGGAGTGAATTTTTATCATTGTGATACATATCAATTAGACTACACATACTTCTTATTAAAAAAAATAATTCTTTCTCATAACTATTTTTGTAAGAGGATTTCTTAGGGAATATAAAACCATATTTAGTTAATTCTATATTGCTGTTATCATAATCCGGAACATCCATGAGCTCTTTCGGTCCTGATAAACAATTTTTGCTGATTATGGGGATACCAAGAGCTATTGATTCTAACAATACATTAGGAAAACCTTCAAATTCAGAATTTAAAATGAACATATTGGATTTATATATGTATTTAAACGGATTTTCTATATTTCCTAACAAAAAAACTTCATTTTCTAAATTTAATTTGAAAATAGTTTTTTTAATTTTCTTTTCTAAACCACCACTTCCGATTATAACCATTTTATAATCAGGGTATTCCTTTTTAATTTCAGAAAATGCCTCAATCAATTGTATTTGGGCTTTTTGAGGTATTAATGATCCTACATTTATAATAACAGGGTTTTTAAAAATTTGAGCATGAGCAGGATTTATCTTTTCTGTCTTCAACTTATCCACATTTTCTAAATCAATAATATTATAAATAACCTTTATTTTTTCAGCTTCTATATTAAAGTTCCTAATTAGATCTTCTTTCGATTCATTAGAATTAACAATTATTTTATCAGCTTTAGGATAATATTTTTTTATTAAGTGCATCCTATAAACATATTTAAAATGAGCATATCTTTCTGATAGATAATTCCTCACAGATATTATAACTTTGTGATTAGTTTTTTGTGCAACTCTTATATTTATAATGTTACTTCTTTCCAAAAAAGATACTACTATATCTTTATTACTAAACTTAGTTATTAATTGATTGATACTTTTATTATCTTTGTAAGGGCGTAAATATAATTTAATAATCTTTGAATTCATAGTTTCACAAGGAGTTTTATTATTCAATTTGTACTTTACTTCATCCTCTAAAAGGATTACTTTATCAAAAATACCATTGTTAATTAAATAAGTTGCTTGGCGTTCCGCACCACCGTATACCATGTTATCTATTATTAAATATTTCAAATCAAATCATCCTTATCCATAAGCATACTAGCTAATTCATTTTTGTTGTCTTAAATATTTGCTAGAAAAGTATTTTAACATCCACATGGGTGCCACAAACATAAATAATTGTCCACTAGTAACCACCATTAAATCAATTAGTGAACAATGCCCTCGTCTCCATATAGTATACTGAACATCGATATAACTTTTACAGTAAGACCAACTTTTTCTTCGTTTAAAATTATCTTCATTCGATCTGAACAAAAGTAAAGATTCATCAATATTAGCAGCCTTGTGGCCTTTATTAATCATCCGGGAAAATAAGTCTAAATCTTGCTTTCTTCTTAGATTACCGTACCCTCCACTACTAATAACTGCGTCTTTCTTAAACATGACAGTAGGGTGGTTAAAAGGACTTCTTCTCTTAATGAATGCAACAATATCTTTGTGACTTGTAGGTACAACCCTTGAAGATACAACATTAGAAGGTTTCTCATAAAACTCATCAATCATTGCTCCTACAATACTTAATTCACTATTTTCTTGAAACATTTTCAACTGTTTTTCACAGCGCTCTGGTAGTGAAATATCATCAGTATCCATTCTTGCCACTAGTTGATTTGAACAGTAGTTCAAACCTATGTCTAAAGCTTTGCCAAGACCCACATTAGTTTCTAGTGGAACCAATTTGATAAGGGAACTAAACTTTCTATGATAAATTGAAAGTATGTCTTCTAATTCCTGAGTTAACTCTCCATCTTTCACAATAATGATTTCATCAGGTTTGACTGTTTGTTCTAACATACTATCAATACTTTTTGTAAGATATTCTGATTTTTCTTTATAATATAGAGACATTAATACGCTATACTTCTGATCCAACCTATTACCCACTCTCTGTTACTCGAATCGATGTTTTTAAATCATTGACTTGGTATTCATGTTTATAGTCACTAATCGCCTGCTCATACACAAGATTACCAAACACTTTATTGACAAGTTGGATTCGATTAATAAATGGTTTGATTAATGGATTAAATATTTTTATTAATCTGATGTGCTTTCCATGTGTTTCTGCAATTAAACTTACCATCTCACTTGTCTTAACGTATGCTTTATTTTGCGGAAAGAATAACCCGGATTCCTCATGGTCAATCACTAGACGTAAAAATTCGGTTAAGTTATCGATATGCAACATGCTTCGTTGGTTATCGATATTAGGGAAAAACGGTAGTTTTCGTGCTACTTTGGCTAGCTTCGGATAATTTCCTTTTGAACCTTTCCCATAAATCATTGGTGGACGCAAAATCATCACTTTAAACTGCTCATCTGAGATCGACATGATACCTTCTTCTGCTTGAAGTTTACTGTCACCATAGAAATTACTTGGATTAGGCTTCGTTTCTCTAGTGATGACTTGCATCTCTTTGGAGCTATCACCATATACAATAATACTGCTCATAAAGATAAATTGTTTTACGCCTTCTGCTTTAGCTTTTTTGGCGGTTTCAATCGTTAGATCGCGATTGACTTTATAATATAAATCTTGTAGTTTTGGATCTCTCGATACATGCGCAATCCCGGCAACGTGAAAGACGACATCATAGGGAGAGAAGTCCGCTTCTTTCCACTTGTCGTCTCGCATATCTAAGCTATTGATCTGATAATCATCGGGATATTGGGCTAGCCAGTGCGTTAAGCTGTTGCCAATATAACTGTTTTTACCTGTAATTAAAATGCGCTTCATCGTTAGATGGACTCCTTCGCTTTTTGTTCTGCCTGTTCAGTCTTGCCTGTTCCGCCTTCAACGACGCCATCACTTCTTAATACTGAGAGGAAGGTCCCGAAAAAGCATTTCAGATCCATTTTCACTCCGAAATTTTTAATATATTCACCGTCTAGACGAGCTTTTACCTCTATTGGCAATTCGTCACGCCCATTAATTTGTGCCCAACCGGTTAAGCCAGGAAGCACATCATGGACATTGTACTTATCGCGTTCTTCAATTAAGTCATATTGGTTCCATAACGCGGGGCGCGGACCAACGATCGCCATTTGTCCAGCTAAAATATTAAAGATTTGTGGTAATTCATCAAGACTTGTTTTACGCAAAAACTTGCCCATTGTCGTAATGTATTGGGTGGGATCAGCTAAAAGATGTGTTGGTGTATCTTTAGGTGTATCTATCCGCATCGTTCTGAATTTTAAGATATGAAAGGGCACTTTATCTTTACCTATTCGCTTCTGTCTAAATAGAATAGGACCTTTTGAATCGATTTTAATTCCAATGATAAGAACAAGAAACACAGGCACAAGTAGGATAAGGCCGACCATGGCTAAGGTGATATCTACTAATCTTTTAATTTTGATGTACATGGTGATCATCTCCTTTAAAACGTTTAAGAAATGCTCGATTTAACTTCCTGATCCGCATAGACGATCCGCATAAGTTCATCTTTCAGCTGTTGTTGATTATATTGATCAAATTGGTCAATTAATCGTAATAATTCATTGGTATCGACTGCTCTTGTGCGCCCAACATAGATCTTTTTATAAATTTCTCCGGGGTGTATTTCATCATCATCAAGTAATTCTTCATACATCTTCTCACCCGGTCGAATGCCGGTGAATTCTATTGGGATATCTTCTAGTGTATAGCCTGATAGTTTAATAATGTTTTTTGCTAAGTCAACAATTTTAACAGGTTCGCCCATATCTAGCACAAAAATTTCGCCACCTTTGGCTAGTGTGCCTGCTTGAATAACTAAACGCGATGCTTCTGGTATGGTCATAAAATAACGGGTCATATCTGGATGCGTGACGGTGACAGGGCCTCCATTGGCAATCTGTTTTTTAAACAGTGGAATAACCGAGCCACGACTGCCGAGTACATTACCAAATCGAACGGCAACAAACTTGGTTTCACTCTTGGCTGCTAAATCCTGAATCACCATTTCAGCAATCCGTTTTGTTGCTCCCATCACATTAGTTGGATTAACCGCCTTATCTGTTGAAACAAGGACAAAGGTATCAATATTATAAGTGTCAGCAGCTTCGGCAACATTTTTTGTACCAATCACGTTATTCTTAATGGCTTCATGTGGATTATATTCCATCAATGGTACATGTTTATGGGCAGCGGCATGATAAATGATGCTCGGTTGATAGTCACTAACAATCTCAAACATCCGCGCCCGATCTTGAACATCGCCGATTATTGGAACGATCTCCGTTTCTGTTCCAGCAAAAACTTGGCGTAACTCCATATCAATCGAATAGATACTAAATTCACCATGTCCGACTAATAGGATTCGACCTGGATTAAAACGCATCAATTGCCGACAAATTTCCGAGCCAATTGATCCCCCGGCTCCTGTGACCATTATCGTATGACAAGAAACATATTGTGAGATCGCTTGAATATCCAACTCAACGGGTGGGCGCCCTAATACATCTTCTACATCAACATTACGCAATGCCTTAACTGATACACGCCCCGTCGCAATATCTTCAATTTTCGGCAAAATTTGCACCTTTGCTTCTGTTTCATTACAGCTTGCTATAATTTCAGTCAGCTCACCGTTGCGCAATGAAGGGATCGCAATAATAATATGATCAATTTTTTTCATTTCAACCACTTTTGCGATATCAGCAGTTGTTCCAGCGACTCGGATATTAAAGAGGTGCATTTTTTGTTTAAAGAGGTCGTCATCTACAAAAGCCACCGGATAAAGATCAGAACCGCTAGGTCCTGTTGTTAATTGACGGGCAATCATCGCGCCTGCAGCACCAGCACCAACAATTAATGTCCGTTTCCGCTTCTTATCTGAACTAATGTAGCGATCTCTAAATAAGCGCCAAATGAAGCGTGACCCACCGATAAAAGTCACATGTAACAACCAAGTCACAATCAATGCGCGCCGATAAACAGTAAAGTTATTAATAAAAAATTGAATAATAGCTGTTGAAATCACAGATAGAGAGACAGCATAGACAATTGCTTTAAGCTCATTCACACTCGCATAAGCCCAGACTTTATGATAAAGTTTAAATAAGAATGCATATATATGGTGAAAGATCAATAATGCTAGCATACTTGCAAATACGGTAGTGGATGACCAAACTGTCATCGATGGATAGACAATCCACGATGCTACAATAATTGTTGATCCAACAACTAGTGTATCTAATAGAATAAGTAAAATCATCCGATTTCGATAGGACATAGGACGAGCTCCTTTTAATAAATTCATCTTTATGGATATGAAGAGAATGCAGCACAATTCCTGCAACTAAATCATTTTAATTATTGCTTCACTTTAAACTGCTCTGTCAATTCAAGTAACATCTTCTTGACATCCTCACCAATCTCTTTATCTTGTAAAGCAAATTCAATCGTTGTTTGAACAAAACCAAGCTGTTCACCCACATCAAAACGATGCCCTTGAAAATCATAGGCGTAAACCTTTTGGATTTCATTTAACATTTGAATCGCATCGGTTAACTGAATCTCCCCTCCAGCACCAATTTGCTGACGATCTAAGAAGCGAAAGATTTCTGGTGTGAAAACATAGCGTCCCATAATCGCTAGGTTAGATGGCGCTGTACCCAATGCTGGTTTTTCAACAAAGTGATTAACTTGATAGCGACGGCCATTTTTATCACCTGGATCAACAATGCCATAGCGATTCGTGCGGTCTTCTGGTACTTGTTGCACACCAATCACTGATGATTCTGTTTCTTCATATTGATTAATCAACTGTTTTAAGCATGGCACATCACTTTGGACAATGTCGTCACCTAGAAGGACAGCAAATGGTTCATCGCCAATAAACTTACGCGCACACCAGACGGCGTGACCTAAGCCTTTCGGTTCCTTTTGACGTATATAATGTATATCAGCCAAATTCGTTGACTGCTCAACTTTATGCAATAAATTAAGTTTATTCTTTTCTTTTAAATTTTGCTCAAGTTCTGGTGCGAAATCAAAATGGTCTTCAATTGCGCGCTTTCCTTTACCTGTTACAATAATAATATCCTCAATTCCTGAAGCAACCGCCTCTTCAACAATGTATTGAATCGTTGGTTTATCAACAATTGGCAACATTTCTTTTGGCATGGCCTTCGTTGCCGGTAAAAAGCGAGTCCCTAAACCTGCGGCTGGAATAATTGCTTTTTTGACTTTCTTCATTATATATTAGCTCCTTTACCGAAAGGTATCGTTTTAAAATAGACCGAGAAACTTTTTCTTTGTAATCCGATGTGGCTCATCAACATAAATCGTTTCGCCATCTATTAACAGTTGTGCATTTTCCATAAATGTATATAAGTAGTGTTGACCATACAAGTCCTTGAATTGCTCCGTTGCTTCCGCCATCATAAAGCTTCGTGATTTGAGATTATGCGCATCTGAAGCAATAAAATGTGTTAAATTCGTTTCAATTAATTCATGAGAAAATTTCTTAATCTTCTTACCAAATTTACCAACAAGACTTGCTGCAGTCACTTGTGTTAACACCCCATTACGAACGAAATCATAAAGGTGATTAGGATGTTCTAATAATTCTGTATTCCGTTCTGGATGAACAATAATTGGTGTTATATTATTCACTTGCAAATCGAATAATAGCTTTTCTGTATACCTTGGCACATGGTTAGTAGGTAATTCAACAAATGCATATTGACTTGTCTCATTTAGAGTTAATAATTCGCCTCGCTCGAAATCTTCAACCATTTCCCCATAAATTCGTATTTCTTGTCCCGGTAAAATCGTTAATGGAATATCAGCTTCATTAATTTTTGCGTTCAATTGTTTAACATGTTGTAAGATTGATAGCTTATTATTTTCATACTGACCATTTTTATGATGAGGTGTTGCAATAATCGTATGAACCCCTTGACAAACAGCTTCCTTCGCCATGGCTAAACTGTCCTCAAGCTGCTTTGCCCCATCATCAATTCCGGGTAATATATGACAGTGTATGTCGATCAAATGCAACACTCCCCTTTCGTTTGACTTTATTTGGTTTCGTTTGAGGTCAACACTAAAAGTATAGCAGTTTCCTTCAGTAATTGAAACCTCAGTTAACTCTTTTTAATCGTTGAATGTATTAAAATTAATGGTAGAATAAGCTTAATTTACTAACTAATTCACTCCATACTTCTAAGTAACCTAAAATAAATCAAACAACTTCCTTTTTTTAAAACGCTGAGGCTGTTCAACCTCAAGCATCTGCCCATCAACTAAAGCTGAAGCATTCATTTAGAGTATTAAGCCTCGACCGCCATGCTGTTTTTTAATGAGCTGATCAGCTTCCTCTATACAGAAGGGTGAGTCAGACACCTGAATCTATTAAGTGAGCAAGTTCTGCATCTCGTATTTCTGCTACGAAGTTTTTAACTTTTTTGCCATACTTTCAAGTAAGACTTTGTTTTAAAACTTGCGCCAATATCCATTCATAGAGTAGATTGGGTGTGGATAGAATGTGTTATTTCGCTCAGGTTGCGTTACAATTGGCGTCAAACCATGAACTTTCAGCTCAAATAATAGCCGTTTCAATTGCGCGGGGAATCGCCTCAAAAGGTAATTCAATATAGATATGACTGCTATTTCGATTAATCTCTAATAAGTGACCGCGCTCGTGATCTCTAATCATATCATGATAGAGATAAACTTCTTGTCCAGGTATCACGGTTACTTTTATCCCTTCAGCCTCTAAGCGATCATTTAATAAACGAGTTTCCTCTAGATATGTTGGCTTTTAGATTGTTAAAATGACTACGCTTATGGTGCAGTAGCTATAATCATATCAGCACCTTCACTCGTAGCAATTCTCCCTATTATAACATTTTCTTCCATAAGCATGGATCTATCATCAAAGTTGGAAACAGGTGACAATGTGTATCAATCATGGAAAACATCCTCGTGTCTGAATTCTTTCCATTCTTAAACAAAACTTATTACATTTCTAATCGATGTATAAGTCGAATTGTAAACTAAGAAAGCAAAACTGCTATATTTAACATATTATAACAGCCTCCAATTAAAAATCATATCATCCAAATTTTCTATTTTTCAAATTAAATAGTTCTTTTTACTCATTACTTAAGAATCTACCACAAACCCCGAAATAAGTAAATAATCTACCATATATAACTTTCCTGCTCAGAGCTGTCATCTTTCTTGCCAGAATACTTTTTTACGCGCGAACACTCGCTTTTTTCGTGCGTTCGCTCAATCCTTTCATGCGATTTCCTCGTTTGTCGTGCGTTCGCTCGAAAAACTTAGATTAAAAAAAGAACCACCTGTAATTAGGCAGTTCTCAGATCTTACGGGTCCTATGAGGATAACCGGAATTTAAGCAGTTGTTGCGACTAGATTCGGTCGCTTATTGAACAAGAAGCTCACAGCAAGTACGTTGATAAAGAAAGATGGCAACAAGTATGAGCCATTATAAACAAGTGAGTAGACCCAAATGTTCATCCCATCAATTAATGATTCAAAAAAAACGACACCTGCTAAATAGTGGGCAACAAACCGTAATAAAATGCCGACAAGCACACCTAGTGTTACCATACCAATAAAGCGTTTTGTATTGTCATTTTTCAAAGCTGACTGGACCGCAGGCGCAAAGAGACCGGCTAAGCCAAGTACGGTGAAGGCAACAGGGTAATCTAGAGCGCCTTGAACAGGATGGGCAATCCAAGCCGTGCCTGTTGCGATTTGTAACAACCCAAAAAGAAATCCTGCAAGTAAACCACCTTTTAATCCCCAACGAAAAGCAACAATAAAAATCGGGATCATCGCAAATGACACCGATCCACCTTGCGGCCATATTTTAAATGCTAGAAAAGGTAATAAGTCTAAAGCAAGTGCAAGTGCTGTAAAAACAGCAATTTCAATTAAAAATAATGTTTGTTTTGATTGCAATGGCTTTTCCTCCTAAATCGTTAATAAATTTGCCAAGCTAAGCAGTAAATCTGACAATTTGAAAAATGCAGATGCACTTATCTTTATAAAAAACTGCATTTATCTATTTACACTTAGAAAGTACAACACTTTCTAGCGCACACAAAAAAAGCAATGCCTAGGGGATGCTTCCTGATGGAGGACCCACTTACATTGCTTCATTCGTGCCATCAAAAAAGCCACCATCCCTACGCTAGTACTAACTAACAGGTTCATAGGGTCAGAACATAACGTGTTCAATCTCAGCTGACCAATTCAGCTCCCCTTGAAGGCTTGTATCATATACTTTTTTTGTTATTTTCATTATACCGAAACCTTAGATAAGACGCAACGATCAAATAAGCTCAAATCAAAATATCTTTCCACTTACCTTATCACATCAAGATGTTAGAGCAGATCAACTGACCATCATTTTAAACTAGCAAAGAAAACGAACCTTCAATGATTTGTTTGGTAAGTAAATCAGGACATTAGTGGCGGCCGTTATCACGCGTCTAAATAAATAAGCTATGCTATCTATATTAAAGTCGGGTGATTGACGGACGTTTATCGGTGATAAATATGATCAAATGAAAAGGATATTTTTGATTTAATACGAAGGCTCTCACTATCTTTTGATAGTGAGAGCCTTTGTTTTATCTTTTTAACTTTGTATGACCATCAATGATCGTATTTTCTATTCTCCGTAATAATAATACTGATTCTTCGTAACTTCCCGATCATTAAGGACAACACCTAATAACTTTGACTTGGCGGGTTCAAGTAGTTCTTTCGCCTTCATTGCTGAGTCTTGATCGGTTTGTTTACTTCGCACGACAAGTAAGGAGCCATCTACCACATTCGCTAAAATTTGTGCATCGGTCACAGCTAAAACTGGTGGCGTATCAAAAATAATCAAGTCATAATGGCCCTTCGCTTCTTCAATAACTTGTTTCATCGCCTTTGAACCGAGTAATTCTGACGGGTTTGGTGGAATCGGACCGGAAGATAGAATATCTAACCCATCAACATCCGACTTCGTTAGCGCTTCAAGTAAGGACATCTCCCCTACTAATACACTGCTTAATCCTCGCCGATTATCAACACGGAAAGTGTAATGCACTGTCGGCTTGCGCATGTCAGCATCGACAAGCAAGACTTTCTTTTCTTGCTGAGCAAAAACTATCGCTAAATTAGCGACCGTTGATGATTTCCCTTCAGAAGGGCCAGCTGATGTTACAAGCATCGTATCAAGGGTTTCATCTACTGCAGCAAATTGCAAGTTCGTTCTAATTGTCCGGTATTGTTCAGATATCGGTGAACGCGGATTAAGCTTTGTAATTAAATGGCGTACATTATTATTAACTAGTTTTTTTCGCTTTGCCATGTAGACTTCCCCTCTCTCTGGTCGTTCGTGCCGCTACATGACTTGACACAGCCAAATCACGATCGTTTATGTGTGAGACAACACCGATAACTGGTAAGGACAGTACTTTTTCTACATCGTCTTCTGTTTTCACAGAAGTGTCTAAAAACTCCAGCAAAAAGGCAAGACCTACACCTACCATAGCTCCTAATACAAAGGCAATTGCCGCATTTAATGTGAGATTTGGACTAACCGGTGATGGATTAGCAGATAATTGCGCTTCATTTAAAATGCTGACATTATCCACCTTCATCAGCTCATCAATCTGATCTTGAAAAACTTCAACAACGGTATTCGCAATCGTGACCGCCATCGCTGGATCAGGGTCTGTCGCCGTCACCGTAACAACTTGTGAATTATCTTCATTCCCTACTGATAATTTATCACTTAATACATTCGAGGAAATGGTTAAATCTAATTCATTAATCACTTCATTTAATATGCGATTACTCTTAATAATGACATTGTAAGTATTAATTAGTTCAACATTTGTCCGTATGTCATTTAACTCAACCGCTGACTCGGTTTGTGCATTATTTTGATTAACTAAAAATTGTGAGTTCGCCTGATAAATTGGCGTAATAAAGAAAATCGTCACCAATCCGCTAATCAGTGTAGCTCCAATGGTTAATGATAAAATAAGACCGAGTCGCTTTCTAATGACTTGGACGATTTCTTTTAGTGAGATAGTTTCCTCCATATAAAAAGTCCTCCTGCTTAAACGCTTTCTCTATCATTTCCTGCTTTATTCATCAATGATTCTATTACACAGAAAACATTATAGCATAATTAATTGTCGAATTGGGGGGTATATTAGTCATTTTTAAAATTAACACTGTCAAACATTAAATGAAACTTCATTCAGTGAGCGTTACAACTAAATTGGTAGTTGAAGGAATCAGTTAGTTCCTGCCTAAATAGGTTATCTATGCTGAATATTTGAGGTAGGCGTTTTACGGGTCGTTATCTGTAATAAAAAAAGATGACTTAAGTCATAAGCACCAGAAGAATAATGGGTAAATTGTTCTTATTTTGTCGATTTTATTGGAAATCTGAATGATTTTGGTATACTTGTAATGGTGCATAGTTTTATTATACATAGTTGTAAAAAAAAGGCTCAGGGGGCGCTAAATATGTTGATTGATCGTTTTATTGACGAGCAGAAATTTTACCATCATTTTCAACCGATTTATTATCTTCAGACTAATAAACGTTTAGGAGTTGAAGCATTATTAAGATCGACTGATTTCCCAAATCCTGAATTAGCATTTGAAGCGGCCAGACGTAGTGGACGATTGTATCAGCTTGATACGGCTTCTATAAAAAAGGCAATCGCTACCTTTGCTGCTTCGACCATTAGTCAAGATCAAGATCGACTATTCGTTAATGTATTGCCCTCTACATTAGTTAACGATCGCTTTCCTGCTTTTATTGAACAAGCGCTTGAACACCATCAATTATTAGCGAGTCAAATTGTGCTTGAAATCTCTGAGTCTGAGCGTATGGATCAGTTAGCTAACCTCTACTATCGAATCAATCAACTCAAAACAACAGGACTTTACTTTGCTTTAGATGATTTAGGTAAAGGTTATGCTAATTTTGATGTCATGATTGGCCTTGATTTTGACTACATTAAATTGGATCGGTTATTCAGCGCACAACTTCAAAAATCGAGTAAAAAGAAAGCATTGATTCAATTTTTCAGGGATTACAGTGAAAGCCAGGGGATTGGTTTAATTTTAGAAGGCATTGAAACGAATCAAGAATATAAACTGGCTTGCCAACTTGGTGTTCATTGTGGGCAAGGTTACTTTTTAGGGCGCCCTACTTCTTTAGAACAGCACCAATGATTACTATTTTTAGCAAAGGATGATGAAATGAATTTTTGTAAACATTGTGGTCAACAGCTTAATGAACACGATCATTTTTGTAAGAGCTGTGGGGCCGCTATTCAGACCGTTCAGCAAGCGCTGACGACAGGCGAGCAAAAACAATCGATCAGTAAAAAAATCAAACAAGCAAGTAAAAAACAAAAAGTCATTGGCTTTTCGCTTATCGCTATTATTATTATTTTCATTGCAATCTATCAAATAGGGCAGCAGTTTATGAGTGTCGATCGTTTGATTAATCAATTTGAAACAGCAATAACTGAGCGTGATGCCGACGCACTAGCGTCTATACTCACAACGAATAATCAAGATTTAGAAATTGATGCAGATCGTATTGAACGCTTGTTCGAATATCTTGAAGAGTATCAGATGGATTCAAGTATGTTAGCCGACAACCTCCGCCTGAAATATAACGGTGAACTTGAAGATGACTTAAATAACTTTTTGCCATTTGATATTCAGGAAGACTCAATGTTTTTCTTTAATCGCTATCAAATCGTTGTTAAACCGATCACGATAAGCGTCGATGCAGATTACGCCGATACAGTGATTCAACTAAATGGTGAAACAGTGGCAACAACCGATCAAGACAATCAAACGATCGATATTGGCCCACTATTACCGGGACTGTATTTTCTCGAAGCCGAATTCGAAAGTGAGTTTGCCTATTTAACTGATGCTAGAGAATTGGAACTTTTCAATCAAGATGATCCTTATATCGAGTTATACTTCTCAAGTGACTCTGTACAATTCTCTGTTGACTATAGCTTAATTGCTGAAGAGATACAATACTATATTGACGATCAAGAAGTGGAGCTTGATGATCAATATAGCTATCGTCCCATTTCATTCGATAAAGTTAACTCAGCTTATGCGACATTATCTTTTCCTTGGGGAGAAGTCCAATCCGAGCAAAGTTCAGTTGACGCACGGATTGTGTACTTAGATGTTGACTCACCCTTAGATGAAGCAGCTAAGACGTCGATAATTGAAGTGGTTGATCAATTTGGCACAGAATTTATTGAGGCACATGTTGAACGCGACCCTGATTATTTTAATGTAACAGATGAGTGGGTACTAGATGAATATTTGATTGATAGTATTGAGGATATGATCGACAATGACCTTTATTGGCACGGATCTCATATTGAGACGCTAATTGATTTAGACAGCTTTTACGTTTGGTACGATGAAGACGAGCAAAGGTTCTATACAGATGTTGATGTTGAATATCACTTTCAAATTGCAGAAGCTGAGTCTGAAGATGACTTAGCGGAACAAGATCTAGAAGCTGTGGAAAATACTGTTCAACTTGATCTGATCTATGATCAAGCACAAGACCAGTGGCTCATTCATGATTACTGGCTAAAATACAGTTTTGACAGATCAAACCTTGAACAGATTACCCATGACTAATTTAATGCTAGATTAGATCGTTATTTTTCGCTATAATAGGCAAAGTCATTAATTTTTTAAAAGGAGAGAGATGAAGTTATGAAGTGTCCTAAATGTCAAGCAACTCTTGACGAAGATGCCGTTTTTTGCACCCATTGTGGGGCAAAAGTTCAAGAGGAAACAGCAACAGAGCAAGCACCTGTTGTTCATACACCAGCAAGCGAAGTCAATCAACAAGATAATGTAGAAACAGGTTCTCAGCAACAAGCGGAGCAGCAAAATCAAACGGCAACAGAAAATGCTTTCCTAGCAACGAGTAAAGATGTAGGTCAGAAATATTGGCAGTTTGCTCTTAATGCAATTAAGCAACCTTTTCAAACAAGTCTTCGAATGACCGACCAACGAGATGATACGATTAATGGTATAATTACACTTGTATTATTTGCTTTCTTGTTCGCATTACAATCCTATCTTGTCGTCTTAAATCAAACATATGGTTTTTTAACTCCATCATTCTGGGATTTAGGGATGAAGTCATTTTTTTATACGGTTATTACTTTTGCACTTATGATCCTTATTACATTTGGAATCATGGCATTATTTAAAATAAAGGTAAGCTACATCAAAACATTAACCCATTTCGCAGCTTTGCAAGTGTTACCAACAGCGATCGCCCTTGTCTCATTACTAATCACTTTATTAGGTAGTTATGAGCTAAGTAACCTGCTGATTTATTTTTCTCTATTGATTTTTCTAATTCATACTGTCAGCCAGTTCTTTGTTCTTAGAGAAGTTTATGATCACAAAAGAAAAACAGACGTGACTTATATGGTTCTCTTATTTTATGTCGGCTTATATATTCTCATTTTATTATTCGGAGAACTCATTGTTGCTAGTTTCTTTTATAGCTTTCTCAATACACCATTCGGTCTTTAATTAACAAGTGCTTTTATTTATCACAGATAACTGCCCGTCGTAAAATAGAGAGCAGCGCTCATCTATTTAGGCGGGTGCTAACGGACGCTAGCTCAACGACCAAGCAGTGGGAGAAGAACGCCTCCCGCTACTTGGAGGTTCGTTTTATAGTAATTCTATTAGACACAAAATTGTCACAATCGCGTGAAAGATTGGCACTGTTGGATTTTAATGATTATTGATCATTTTTTGTGATTTATGCAACTGTTCAGAGAAAAACGAATATGCTAAACTAGGTTTCAATACAAGATGTTGTGTTGGAACCTTTTATTTTATACAATATATAGTGTCAGGAGTGGATGGTATGCAAACACCAACAATGACAAATCGAAGCAATGATCAATTAATGATGGCTCTTAGCGAGATTGTCGATGCTAGTAATCAAGACTTAATACAGGAAAATGCCAATGTCGATGGCCAATCCCCAATGGGGCAAATGTCTAAGTTTGGCTCTGAGGCAGCTAAGCATTATGCCAAAAGTGAATTATTGAGCTCAGATGTGGTTGAGGCAATGAATAATAATTTCATTCACCCGCATGACCTCGACTTTATGCCGACAGGAACAACCACATGTGCACAAATTCCGCTTGGTGCCATTTTAAAAGATGGCTTTAATACTGGGCACGGTTATATGCGAGAACCTGCTGATATTGTCAGTGCAATGGCATTGTCTTCTATTATTTTTCAATCTAATCAAAACATGCAACACGGTGGCCAAAGCTATCCGATGTTTGATTATGACTTAGCTCCATATGTACGCAAGTCTTATTTAAAACATAAGCGTCGTTTAGCAAATTATCCGATCGAATGGGATCAAAATGAACTTGAAGCAACAGCTTGGCAAGAGGCTGATCGTGATGTCTATCAAGCTTGCGAAGCGTTCGTACATAATTGTAACTCCATGCACTCACGCGGTGGCGGACAAGTTCCATTTGTCTCTGTCAATTATGGAACAGATACGTCCAAGGAAGGACGCATGCTTGTTAAAAATTTATTGCGCGCAACAAAAGCTGGACTTGGAAATGGCGAAACACCGATCTTCCCTATTCAAATTTTTAAAATGAAAAAAGGATGCAATTTCCAAGAAGAAGATCCAAACTACGATTTATATCAGCTTGCACTGGAAACAACTGCGAAGCGACTATTTCCTAACTTTAGCTTTATTGATTCAAGTGTGAATGTCCAACATTATGATGGTACACCAGAATCAGAAGTATCTTACATGGGATGTCGAACACGGGTAATGGCTAATCGTCATGGTGATGAAAATAGTATTCAACGAGGCAACTTGTCGTTTACATCGATTAACCTTGTTAAAATGGCCCTTGTTTCACAAACCGTTGACGGCTTCTTTGATCAGCTTGGTCATTATGTTGATCTCGTAGTTAAACAACTGTTAGAACGCTTTGAATTTCAAGCACAAAAACAAGCCCAGCATTTTTCCTTTTTATATGGTCAAGGTGTATGGAAAGGAAGTGAACAGTTAAAACCAACTGACACACTTGAAGAAGTCCTTAAGCAAGGGACACTTAGTGTCGGATTTATCGGACTAGCTGAAGCATTAGTCGCGTTAATAGGTGAGCATCATGGCCAGTCAGACCGCGCTTATCAACTCGGTTATCAAATCGTTCAATTTATGCGCGAACGCGTTGACCAAGCTTCTGATCTATATGACTTAAACTTTTCATTAATTGCCACACCAGCAGAAGGTTTATCAGGTCGCTTTACGAAAAAAGATCGTGAAAGCTTTGGTATTATTCCAGGGGTTACAGAGCGTGACTATTATACAAACTCGTTCCACATTCCCGTTTATTATCAAATTCGAGCGATCGATAAAATTCGTCTTGAAGGCCCCTTCCATAAAATCTGTAACGGTGGTCACATTTCATATATCGAATGTGATGGGGACGTCACCAAAAATATAAAAGCACTCGATACACTTGTCAAAGCGATGGCTGAACATGATTTTGGCTATGGGTCAATTAATCACCCTGTCGATCGCTGTAATGACTGTGGCTATACAGGCATTATTAACCAAAGCTGTCCAAGTTGCGATAATGCTGATGAAGAGAAGATTGAGCGTATCCGGCGAATTACCGGCTATCTCGTGGGTGACATGAAAAAATGGAACACCGCAAAACGAGCTGAAGAAAGCCAACGCGTTAAACACCAAGGTAAGTGATTTTATGCGTGTATTGAATATATTGCATGACTCTGTTGTTGACGGTGAAGGGATGCGAACGGTCATCTTCTTTGCTGGCTGTCCACATTTTTGCAAAGGATGTCACAATCCAGAAAGCTGGAATATTCGCAATGGTAGTGAAATGTCAGCTGATGAAATTGTTGCTGAGGTAATGAGCAATCCTTTATGTGATGTTACCTTATCTGGTGGCGACCCTTTCTTCCAAGCAGGTGAAGTTGCTGAAGTCGCTAAACGATTACGAGAAAACGGGAAAAACATTTGGGCATATACGGGTTACACACTTGAGCAACTCCTAGAATTAGGTGGCGATTATACGAAATTATTAAAACAATGCGACGTCCTAGTAGATGGACCATTTATCTTGGCTGAACGTGATCTCAGTCTTGATTTTCGCGGCAGTCGAAACCAACGTATTATTGATTTAAACGAAATTGCGGAACTGGCTTAAGCCAGTTCCTTTTTTCATGCGATTGCTCCTTCCTTTCGTGCGAATTTCTCATCTTTCGTGCGATCGCTCCTTCCTTTCATGCGAATTTCCTATCTTTCATGCGATCGCTCTTTCCTTTCGTGCGAATTTCCTATCTTTCATGCGAATTTCCTATCTTTCATGCGATCGCACGAAAAATTAATGACTTATACCAGTGGATTCAAATCATATCGTGTTTGCTTGCCTTTTCCTTGAAAAGGCAGCTGTGCTTTCAAGAGTAATCGTCTGATCGTATAAGGGGAGTCGACTTTTAAAAAGTAACGTGCTTGTTTATTTGTTATATATCGTGAAATTAACTTTCGATAATCAATTAATGCATCTATATGAGCATCATCATCTTTCATCTCACATATCGGACATTTCCATGTTCCATGTACCCGCTTAACCAATCCTTTTTTGCAATGCCTGCAGTGAACGCCAACTTGAATTTCACTGAAATCAATATCGAATCTCGTCAGCACATCTTCTTGCTTTCTAACATGTAATTGCTTGAGATGATTAGCCAGCTTTCTGATTTGATTAAACGTTGTTATCACTTCATAACGTTGATTTAACACGGTTAACCTTTCAGGTAACTGCTGGATCAAAATGCAATCTTCAGGCTCACTATCATTTAAAATCACATTATCGTGACTAAATACGACAATAGGATGGATCGGTCGTTGGGCATAACCTAAGTCACTCAATAACATCGCTAGTTGGTTACTTTGTAGTTGTGCTTGGGTTAAGGGGTCGGGAAAACTTCTCTCGTTGCCATTGTATAGCTGAATGAATTGTCGTGCCTTGTTAAATGAAACGTGTCCGCTTAAATGCTTTACTTCAATGACGTAACAAGCAGCTCTCGTTAATATTAAGCGATCCATTTGAAAATAGTGATCACCCCTCCGCAAACGTAAACTAGCAAGTTGACACGCTTGACTGAAGGATGTCAATTTCAAATAATAATCCAGCTGCTTCTCTCCATTAAATCCTGCTTTCTCCCTTCGATAATGATCTTGAATACGTTCAATGCGTTGATCTCGCTTCTGATAACGTCTACTGACAACTTCTAATTGCTGAAGAAGCTCCGTTTGCTCTAATGTCAATATAGTTTCAATCATCTTAATACTGATCCTTTCTAAATAACCGATTTAAGCAATAAATAGGTTGGTTAGCTTTTGTGATATAAGGTAATTTAGCTTCACGAATCAGCGGAACAATTGATTGTTCTGAAGGTAAACCAAGGCATTGATAAAGCTGGCTTAATGACAAATGTGGACCATAAAGGATAGCAAATTCTCTGAGGGTATTAACATAAGCATGTGGATAGTAATGATGACAGTTCGGACACGACCAAGCTTGTTGCTGATAAGTTAACATAACTGTTCGACAATTTGGACACCAAACCCCTTTCTTAATTGCTGTGTCAGGAACGTGATATGTGGAGATGATCCGATTGCAACTATTTTTCTGAGTGAAGATTTGCTTGATATACCTAAGTTCAGTTGGAGAAAGATAAACCGTTTGATAGTGGTGAGCAATTGAGGCGATATCACAAAAAGGATCGGATAACGGGTGGATCGGAACATTCAAAGTTGAGGGGAGCCGTGATTTAATCGAAATGAATTTTCGATTAGCTTGTGGGTCAATGATAAATAGTACAGTTGGTGTAATGAGAAGCGCATCGACAACTTCACTATAATTAAATTTTAAATATGGATAACGGGTTTCTAAGTTAAGTCGACGTTGATACTGATGTTGGTAAGCCTTAAGTAGAACACTTAACCTTTGATAATGCGCACCATATCGATCCAATCGCGGGAGAAGAATCCCTAATTGAATATGTTGAGGGTCACGGTTAACTATTATTATTACCTCCTTTAATGCTACGATTTTTTCATTATAGCGATGAAAGTAGAAAAAAGCGAGACTTTTGACAAAAATAGAATCGGTTCGACAGTTTTCTTTTTGTTCCTATTGATATATACTATACTTCGTATAACGAATAATTAATAGGAGTGTCTATATGGCTTTACAAATAAATGCCGAAAAAATATGGACGAAAGATTTTGCCCTTATTTGTGTAGCAAATTTCTTTATTTTTTTGGGCTTTCAAATGACTTTACCCACGATTCCTCTTTTTGTTCAAGAGCTTGGTGGCACTGATCAAATGATTGGTTTAATAACAGGTATTTTTACATTTTCATCTTTATTGTTTCGACCTTATGCAGGACATGCACTTGAATCAAAAGGTAGACAAATTATCTATATGACAGGTCTGGCTATTTTCGTCCTGTCTGTTGGTTCCTATGCGATCGTTCCTACCATCGCATTTCTCCTTATCATGCGTCTCGTTCAAGGGGTTGGTTGGGGATTATCTACCACTGCGACCGGAACGATCGTTACTGATTTCACACCACTTAACCGACGTGGTGAAGGGATGGCTTATTTTGGTTTTTCAGGAAATCTTGCGCTTGCTATCGGACCTACACTTGGATTAACGCTGGCAGGGACGCTTAACTTTACCCCACTTTTTTTAATTATCGCATCACTTGGACTGATTGCTATCTTACTAGCGACACAAATTAATTATAAAAAAGTTGAAGCCATGCCCAATAAATCGACAACTGTAAAATTTGATATTTTTGAAAAAAGTGCTGTTAAACCCTCTGTATTGCTGTTCTTTGTCACGGTTACTTTTGGGGGGATCACATCTTTTCTTCCATTATATACTAACCAACAAGGCGTCCAAGGGATTGAACTCTATTTCTTATGCTACGCTATTGCTTTGTTGATTTCTAAAACATTCTGTGGCAAGTTGTATGACCTAAAAGGGCATATTTATGTTTTTTTACCAGGTGCAGTTTTAGTCGTGTTAGCGATGCTTAAGCTGTATTGGTTACCTGGAAGCTGGGCCTTACTCGTCGCAGGTGCATTATATGGTCTAGGATTCGGCAGTATTCAACCTGCACTTCAAGCTTGGGCCATTAACGCAGCGCCAACTCAGCGGCGTGGGATGGCCAATGCAACTTTTTTTGGCGCATTTGATTTAGGTGTTGGTGCTGGTGCGATGCTATTTGGTTTGATCGCCTCATTACTCGGTTATCAATTCATTTATTTATTTGCCGCTTTATCTGTATCAATTACCATGATGGTTTATATTGGGTTATTGATTAAATACGGTCAAGAAGGGTAAACTAAAAACGCTGTTAACAAAACCACTAACCTTTTCATTACCATTTATTGAAAACTTACTAATATAAAAACCTTGTAACTTTTATCATAAAACAAGAGACTAATAGTGTAGAACTTTACAAATTTGTTACAACTATTAAATATATGAATAAACCAATTTACCTTTCATTTTAATAATAGTACAATAGTTGTTAGTGTTATGTATTTTGTTAAGTTAAGGGGATTAATGATGAAAAAAAATAATCAAGCTAGATCACGAGCAATGAAAAGACAAGTTAAAAAAAGAAGTCGCAAGCGAAAGCTGATTTTATTTATATTAGTACCGATTTTACTGTTGGTTACGGCCACATCTGTTTACGCCTTAAATATGCTAAATCGAGCACAAACTGCTGTAGACAATGCCTATGAAGATGATGGCAGAGACCGTTCAGAATTGCGTGACATTGATGTTGATCCCGGAAAAGATCATGTATCGATTTTGTTTATTGGTATCGATCAAAGTGAACATAGAGATAATGAAGGCAATGCACTCTCAGATGCGTTAGTATTAGCAACATTAAATAAAGACGAGAATAGCGTAAAATTACTTAGTATTCCTCGTGATTCATACGTCTATATTCCAGAAGTAGGTTATAATGACAAAATAACGCATGCCCATGCTAGAGGTGGTTCTCGTGCTACCATTGATGCCGTTGAAGGCTTTCTAGATATCCCAGTTGATTACTTTGTCCGCCTTGACTTTCATGCTTTTGTTGATGTCGTCGATGCTTTAGGTGGAATAAACGTTGACGTACCTTATGAATTTACTGAAATGGATTCTAATGACCAAAAAAATACTATCCATCTATTCCCTGGAAAACAGGAAGTTAATGGAGAAGAAGCTTTAGCTTTAGCACGGACAAGAAAATTGGATAGTGATATTGAACGTGGTCGTCGTCAACAAATGATCATGGAATCAATTTTAGACAAAGCGGTATCAATAGGTTCTGTCAATCGATTAGGGAACATCATTGATGCCGTTGGTGACAATATGGCCACTAATTTAACTTTTAATGAAATGACAAGTTTTATTTCGTATGGTATTTCTGGTGATTTAAATGTTGAAACCTTAAACCTTGAAGGTAGTGATCTTTATTTAGAGAATTCAGTTGGTCAAAATATTTATTATTATCAACTCGATGAACCCCATTTAGCTGAGGTTAAAACGATATTAAAGACACATTTAGACTTAATGGACAAAACAGAGCAATTTGGAACAGACAATGCTTACTTAGAGAATCAAAATGAAACTAATCTGACACCTTAATATTATTAGCAATAGATAAAATGAAAATTCAAATAAATCAAATCTTTAAATATAACGGCCTTCTCCTGTTCTTTAAAAGGTGAGGGCTGTTTTTTACCCTGTACAATATTTGGTATCGGTGAATGCTTTTGATGAAGTTATTGCTTGATCATCAAAAGCATTCACCGATACCATTTTTCTGTTTATAGATAGAAAACAAGTAAATTTCCCTGTAGAATTAATTTTAACCACGAAACAACCTGGACGTCGAAAGTAAACACAAACGTATGAGATAAAGTTACCAGTACACTTGTCATTGGATAAATTTAAGTATACGAAAGGACCATGGCGTTAATTTATATTGATGGGGAATCAAGGGAAATTTCCTGATATTCTCCCTCATCGAGTTGACCGTACAATCAAAGGTCATTTTATCACCTACTACACTCTAGAACAGCGCACAAAAGTAAAGACTGTCACCATTGATATGGTTGCGGCTTACGTTAATATTATTAAGAAACGCTTTCCTAACGCAGACATCATCATTGATCGTTTTCACATCGTTCAATGAATCAGACGCGGGTTAAGGCTATCCATATCTTTAATACGTCTAACGGTGAAGATGTAAAACGTATCGCTAGCTAAAAGGTTACTGGCGACTGTTACTTCAATCACGCCTCCCATACAGAGTATAAGCACTACCGACTGTTTGGCCAGTTCTATTGGCACGATGCTGAACTGTAAGTTAACTATGAGCTGTATCAAAACCTCTTAAGCGCTTTTTATAACAAAGACTATAACGAGCTCTAGAGCTTGCGCGTTATTTTGTTTAAATTTTCATAACCCAAACATAAATAACAGAGCCTAAAAAACCTGTAAAGAAATATAATTTTATATTTCTTTACAGGTTTATTTAAGAAATGTTTGAATTAACGAATGCTAAGGTATTGATGATTTGAACCAGCGCTAATCCAAGC
Organism: Amphibacillus cookii; assembly: GCF_016908375.1. GTDB lineage: Bacteria > Bacillota > Bacilli > Bacillales > Amphibacillaceae > Amphibacillus_C > Amphibacillus_C cookii. The sequence goes on along the minus strand of NZ_JAFBDS010000001.1, from coordinate 2,182 downwards.
CTGACTATTTTCAAAATGAATTTGATACCATCCATTTGATGTAACTAAATTATCATTGGAATCCAGTACACCTCTTACTACATTACCATTATTTAAATTGCCAACAATCGTGTTGCTTGTACTAGGACCACTTCTAACATTTAAACTGGTTGCAGTGATTTGCAACACATTAAGAGCATTAACATATTGTTCAGAAATCCAACCTTCAGTTCCATTGTAGATAGCTTTGTACCAGCCTTTATTATTTGTACCTAACAACTCTAATCTAGTGTTTCTATCCGCTATAGTCGTAATAATTGTACTATTAGAAGCGGTAGAAGGTACTGATCTGAATCTGACACCTGTACCAGTAGTAATACCAACAGAACCACTAGGAAAATCAGTGAATTCAATTACATTGGGTGGTGGATTGGGACCACTATAGCCAGGTTGATTCTGGAACTGTGGCACATCAAATTTTAGTAAATAATTATCTAAAGAATTGTAAATGTTTGCAATTCTATTTGTTGGTATCTGTGCCCAGGCAACATGTGTTGCATACTGATGGTGTCCAGGATTACCAGGATTCCATCTCATTTTATATAATGTGTCTTGTCCAACACTAATATAATTTCTGGCAACAAATTCTGCCCCCCCAATAATCGCAGCTTCAGGGGTAAACCAACCTTTATTATAGGCATATTGAGCACCACTAGAAACAGCAGAACCGTCGTAAGCAGCTGTACCATACATATTATATACTTTTCTACCATTTACGGTAACACCTTGAGCTAACGCTGAAGAACCATTTCCTGTTTCGTGCAATGCATGAGCAATAAGATAAGCTTCATTGATATTAAAACGGTTTGCAGCCTCTATAAATGCACCAGCTGTCCCAGCCAAAGTTCCTGTTGAACTATTTAAAATTGAACGATTGACTTCACTGGCGTTTAACCCTGCAGGTGAAGATAGAACAAGGAATTGATAGAAGCCGTTTTCTCCTTCTCTAAAGTTAGAAGGATTCGCATAGTATTCAACTAAGTTTCTACCTGCATCAATGGTCCCTGTACCATTTGCTTGTGGGCTACGGGTCATCTGAATATCTATCATACTACTAAACGTATAGTTGTAATTAGTATAATGGATGTTTGTGATCGGATCGAATCTGACATCATTTTTATGAATATATCCAGTTCTTTGTTGCCCATTAATGATCACAATTGCTTGATACCATTCAGACGAGAATGTTTTGAACTGCAAGGATTGCCCTCTAGAATAGGATCTTAAAGTGCTAGAATCTCTTGATGCTCTTGAATAGACGTTAGTGGTAGACTTATCTGCATAACCGGTTAGAGATTCCTGGGTGTCAGAGATTGTTTCAACATCATTTTTATGAATATATCCAGTTCTTCGCTGCCCATCGATGATCACAAGCGCTTGATACCATTCGTTAGAGTATGTTTTGTACATCAGAACATGCCCTGATTGATAAGACCGCAAAACGTTGGAATTTTTTGAAGGTGCTGAATAAACATGGGTTTGCTTTAATGCAATACCTTCTAGTGACTGCTGATTAGATAAATCAAGTGTTTCAACATGATCCTTATGAATGTACCCTGTCTGTTGTTGCCCATTGATAATCACAATCGCTTCATACCAGTTGGCAGAAAGGGTTCTGTACTGCAAGAGGCGACCCGGGCTATAGGATCTTAATGCACTAGAGCTCGTAGATGGCTGTGAATAAACATGGGTTTTATCACGTAAACTAAGACCCTGCAGTGATTGCTGATTAGAGCGATCAAAGGTTTCAACATGATCCTTATGAATGTACCCTGTCTGTTGTTGCCCATTGATAATCACAATCGCTTCATACCAGTTGGCAGAAAGGGTTTTGTACTGCAAAAGGCGACCCGGGCTATAGGATCTTAATGCACTAGAGCTCGTAGATGGCTGTGAATAAACATGGGTTTTATCACGTGAACTAAGACCCTGCAGTGATTGCTGATTAGAGCGGTCAAAGGTTTCAACATGATCCTTATGAATGTACCCTGTCTGTTGTTGCCCATTGATAATCACAATCGCTTCATACCAGTTGGCAGAAAGGGTCCTGTACTGCAAAAGGCGACCCGGGCTATAGGATCTTAATGCACTAGAGCTCGTAGATGGCTGTGAATAAACATGGGTTTTATCACGTGAACTAAGA